>CAJOMN010000032.1:1624-3369 GCA_905235745.1 uncultured Lachnospiraceae bacterium | reverse complement strand
GCAAACATTTTTCTACTCCGCAACAGGATATTTTTCGTTATCATTTTCTTCCTTCTCTATTCTTAGGATATCCAACCATGCTTCTTCATCGATTTCCCGGCCTGCAAAGTGCTTATTACGGTCTGCCTCAGTTATTTTTCGTATTACACGGCACGGATTGCCGGCAGCCACAGTCCATGCAGGAATATCCTTCGTAACGACAGAGCCTGCACCGATCACGGCATTATCACCTATGGTCACTCCCGGACATATCACGACATTACCACCAATCCACACGTTATTGCCGATTGTGACATCTATTCCATATTCATACTGCGTATTTCTGGTGGCAGGATGAACCGGGTGACCTGCCGTATAGATTGCTACGTTCGGGGCAAACTGCACATTATCACCGATCCTGATCCTGCCCACGTCAAGCATCGTGCAATTATAGTTTGCAAAAAAGTTTTTTCCCACTTCTATATGAGTGCCGTAATCACAATAGAACGGCGGATTGATAAAGGCTTCCCCGTCTGACTTTCCAAGAAGTTCATTTACAATTCTTTTTATAGATGCAAAATCAGACCGGTCCACGGTATTCAGTTCCTGCGTAAGCCTTCTTGTAATCTTCTGTTCCTCAAACACTTCATCATCTGAAATATAAACCAGCTCCCTGTCTCTTCTTTCAATATTACTCATTTTCATCGAATCTATGCTCCTTAAAATAATATTCTTTATCATGACCATCAATCTTTCGGATTGGCTTACATGGATTGCCGGCAGCTATGGTATATGCCGGTATGTCTTTTGTCACCACCGATCCCGCACCAATCACTGCATATTCTCCTATCGTGATGCCCGGAAGTATAATCGCACCTGCCCCTATCCATGCGCCATCTCCGATCACAATAGGAAAGGAATACATACTTCCCTTGGCACGTTGCTCAGGATCAATCGGATGTCCCGTTGTACATAGTGTTACGTTCGTTCCAAACAGACAACCTTTTCCGATAGTAATCTTGTAATCATCAATGAACGTCATACCAGAATTAATATATGTACCGTCTCCAATCGTAACCGTTGACCCTACTGCCAATGTCAAAGGCTGATTAATCCAAACATCCTTTCCCACGCTCCCGAACATTTTTTGAATCAGTCCGGCTCTTTTCTCTGTCTCGCTTGGCTTTGACATGTTAAAATCGTACATCAAATCCTTCACCTTAGCCTGATGTGCCAGATATTCATCTGTATCATACCAGAGCTTTCCTTTAGATATTCTCTCTAATCTCTCTTGTTCTGTCATGCTGCTCCCTCCTTTGTTATATTTTGTATCCATTTGCCCTGTCTATATCGCAGGTAATAGACAGGCAGTTTAACAAGTTCATCGGTGCTGATAAGAAGATAAACAACCATAGGTGGTAGATGAAGCACAAATGCAGCTATGAATCCCAGTGGCACACTGTAGCACCACATATCTATAGTGTCACAAATCAGTCCAAATCCGGTATCTCCTCCGGCCGATAGTATTCCGTTATTGAATACACAGTTATATGCCTTGGTCAAAATATACACGGCATTTATAAGCAACATCTGACCAAGGTACGTCTTTGCAGTACCTGTAAGATTCGTCATGTTTGCTATGAATGGTTTTGCCAAAACAACAAGACTTCCTCCTACTATGGCAAGTATAAATGTAAGTTGCAAAATAACTACTGCTTCGCTTTTTGCACGCTTTAGTTCTCCGCTTCCCAAAAGTGTTCCAAGAT
>CAJOMN010000032.1:0-1605 GCA_905235745.1 uncultured Lachnospiraceae bacterium | reverse complement strand
TCCGTTACATCCTACCAGAGCGAAATTTCTCACGATGGTTGCAATAGAATTGGCTGCCACCATATCACTCCCGATATGCCCAAGGATCACCGAGTAAGTGGCAAATGCCCCTCCCCAGCTGAGACCGTTAAGAGTGATTGGAAGCGTGTAGTGCCAGAATTGCCGCTTCAGTTCTCTGTCTGTATGGATCAGGTTATCGAAGCTAATGCCAACTCCCGTATTTCTTTTTATTGTAAGGATGCACCAGAGTACTTCGATTACTCTTGCGATCAAAGTGCCAAGAGCGGCTCCTGCCACTCCCATCTTCGGAATCCCCAATAACCCAAAGATAAAAACGCCGTTGAAAATGACATTTAGTACAAGCGCCGTTGTACCTATCACAGTGCTGATTTTAACCTTCTTTACAGCCTTCATGACAGCTTCTGCAACTTGGGATACACCCATAAATATATAGGATATTCCTACAATTCCAAGATACTTTGCACCTTCTTCGACCAGCACAGAATCCACTGTAAAAACTCTCATTACTACGTTCGGGGAAAAAACGGTAACAAAGAAAAAAACCGACGAGATTATAATAGCCATTCTCATGGAATATCCCTGGATCTTTTCTATCACCGGGTTATCACCTTTTCCAAAATACTGTGCCACTATAAGACTGGTTCCTATTGTAAGCCCAAGCAGTATGAGATTTAAGACAAATGTAACCTGCCCTGCAAGGGATACTGCGGACAGGCTGTCCTGTCCGATCATTCCAACCATTAAAACATCTGCAGAACTGACCGCTGTAGAGAATATGTTTTGCACTGCTATCGGAAGTGATAGTGCTATTACATCTCTTATAACAGCTTTATTGTTTTTCATAGCACTTCTCCTTCCTTTTAGACTAATGTAATGATATAATCAATTAATAAACGAAACAAGCAATATAGTATCATTTTTTTATAAGGATTGTATCAGCTATGACAAATTTAGATGTAATGCCCGACGCCTCGGAAATTGTTCACTATGACAGACCGGATATTCCACTTTATATAAGAATAGGAACCCTGTCCCATTATCCGGACCATAAGGCACTGTGTCACTGGCATGAAGATTTTGAGTTTATAAGAATATATGATGGAGAGATGGATTACTTCATCGGCGGCAAAAATATCCGTATGAAGGCCGGAGACTGCCTTTTTGTCAACTCACGGCAGATGCACTACGGCTACAGCCCCCAAAAGAAAGAATGTCATTTTCTATGCGTACTGATTTCTCCCGCAATCTTGACAGGAAGCAGACAACTGTTTGATGAGAATATTGCTCCGCTTATGAAAAACGGCAATTTTCCATTTATCCATATTACTAAAGAAGATGCCGAAATAACCACATTTCAGCATCTTCTTGATAAGACTTACCACTTAAAGGAAAACAAATCAAACTACGAAATTTACGCCATGTCCGCCCTGTTGGAACTGATTTTAAAGGTGACAGAGCGTGAACCTGC
The DNA here is from genome assembly GCA_905235745.1 of uncultured Lachnospiraceae bacterium. Taxonomy (GTDB): domain Bacteria; phylum Bacillota; class Clostridia; order Lachnospirales; family Lachnospiraceae; genus UBA2868. The sequence goes on along the minus strand of CAJOMN010000032.1, from coordinate 116 downwards.
TACAGAAGATTTCAAGCCAGAGTCATCATTGCTAGTCACTCATCGAAAGATGGTAGCATATATATCTTCCCATTTTGACGATGAGATTTCATTAAATGATATCGCAGGCAGTGCCT
>CAJOMN010000031.1 GCA_905235745.1 uncultured Lachnospiraceae bacterium | reverse complement strand
ACCTTTAGGTTATTTACGGATTATTTACTTTGCCGTAAAATCGGTGATTTCAGTTCTGCTTGTTCTTGTAATGGAAGCGAATTAATACATTTCTCATCATATGACCCCATTTTTATATAGGACGAATTCGTATTAATAGATGAGAGCATGGATAATACGGCGCGGCTCTCAAGGATAGAAAGGGGCACGATCATGGGAATTCATAAAAAGATTGCAGCAGCTATGTTTATATCGATTCTGGGGATGTCGGGATATTGTATCGTATCCGGACAGACACTTCCGTTTAACAGCACTCAGGTTCAAGCGGTAATGCAGAAGCCCGGCATACCTGCTACTCCCGGCGGAATGCGTGAGCAGACAGGTGCTCCAATAGATATGAACGATCAATTTATGGGGAATATGATACCGCAATCAGGTGAACCGATGCGGCAGGACATTCAGCCCCCGGCTGACCGGAATATGTCAGGCAACATAGCTCCCGGCAGCATGAACATTTCAGATCGTCCCGTCCCCCAAGGGAATACCGGAAGACCTTCGCTTGACAGGAACACTTTCAATGAAACTGCCAGGGATGGAAGTCTTACCCAAAGTAGTGACAGATCATATGTATATACTCTCGGGGATGTGCAGGATGGTGATTATTATGATTTTATGTCATATATAGAAACGATCGAATCAGAGCATGCATCTCTTGTTAACAGATTCCGCTCCGATGGGTGGAGAGTGGTGCTGACAACGGCCGATCTTGATGAGCTTTTGTTTAACGGTTCAACCCAAAACGTTGCAGGCGCCACGGTAAGTTCTTCCAAGACCATTTATGTTGAAGCCGGTCAGTACAGTTACTGCATTATACACGAGTTCGGACATTACATGGATTATAAGCTTGGGATGATATCCGAGAAGGGTGATTTTACGGCAATATACTCTTCCGAGGGAGGCAGTCTAAGCGAATACGGCAAAACAGACTCGACGGAATTCTTTGCAGAGGCATACATGTACAGTATTCTTGAGCCCGACACTTTGTCATCAAACTGTCCGCAGGCATATGACTTTATTGAAAAATGCAAGAACTCAATGTGAGCAGGTGATCATGCTTTTGTTTTCTATTGCAATCCCTGACGCATTTTGTTATAGTATGCTCAAGCATAAATTCCCGAAGGCGTATGCCTCATTTCAAAATCAGATAGTAAACATTTCAATATATCTATTAAGAATCTATGCTTACCCAACCTATTAATAATTGAAGAAGCAGGATTCTTGATGATATGGAGATATACACGGGATTCCTGCCTGACACATCAAAAAGGAGGAATCTTATGACAGAAAACAGAGAGTACAAAAGCGATGTGTTTTCCATGCTTATGGAAGACAAGAGGAATGCATTGCAGGTATATAATGCGCTGAACGGATCCGATTATGACGATCCCGAACAGGTTGAGATCGTAACGCTCGAACGGGGTGTATCACTATCGATCAGAAACGACAGTGCATTCATCGTGGATATGTTTCTTAACATCTACGAACATCAGTCAACATACAGTCCGAATATGCCGCTTCGTCTGTTGATATATTTTTCATCGTATATCAAGCAGATGGTCAGTAATCGCGATATCCTGGGATCCCAGATCGTAATGATCCCGACACCGCACTTTGCGGTGTTTTACAACGGGGTGACGAATCGCCCTGTCGAAGAGACGGTTAAGCTGTCGATGGCATTTGCAAAACCTACGGATGAACCGGAGCTTGAGCTTATATGCAAGGTGTATAATATCAATCAGGACAAAGATACAGCACTTCTTGAGAAGTGTACGGTTCTTGAGGAATATATGGAATTCGTTGATACCGTTAGGAAATACGATTCGCAAGAAATAGAAGATCCGATCGCGAAAGCGATTGATGACTGTATTAGCAGGCACATTCTGGAAGAATTCCTTTCCACTCGCAGAGAAGAGGTGTTAAAGGTCATGACGATAAATATGACATTTGAGCGTCGCGAGCAGCTGATGCGTGAAGAAACCGAACATGAACGTAAGCGTGCCGATGAGGAGAAACAGCGTGCCGACGAAGCTGAAAAACGGGTCGCAGAGCTTGAGGCTATATTATCCTCCCGCACTTAGGCTGCACCTCTTGGCAAAGAGCGAATAAGAGTCAGGCACCTGTCTGTCAGCATATAGTCATATCATCCAGGAGCCTTGCGGTTGCCCTTTTGGATTCTCTCGTGGCATGCGCGTATATGTTCATCGTGGTATTGATCGAAGAGTGTCCGAGCAGCTCCTGAACATCCTTGGGCTTCGCTCCGTTTGCAAGCAGGTTCGTTGTATAGGTGTGACGCAATACGTGGAAGTGGAAGTTCTCGAACCCGGGGAGCTTTCGTGCGGCATGTCCGCATACCGATTCGATCGACGTCGGAAGCATCAGACTTCCGTCCCTGCGTCTGCAGACAAAATCAACCTCATGGTAGTTTTCCGGCACACAATCCAGTTGATTCAGGTGATAATACTCATAATAGATTCTGTTCTTTTCTCTGACTTCCTTATAGTAGCAGCTGTTATACAGCTCTTCGTATTCGCTTTCATATTCTTTCCGCTTCTTTCTTGCTTTGGCAAGGATATCCGTCAGAATATCTCCAAAATCAACAGTGCGGACTTTACCTCTTTTTGTGGGACCTATTTGGATCGTATGCCGCTGCGAATTGTACGAAACACTTCGCCGCACGGTCATATACTGTTCCTCAAGGTTGATATCCTGCCAGACAAGGCCGGACACTTCTCCGAGTCTAAGACCCGAGAAGTATGATATCTGTACCGGGAGTATCGCATCCGGATAGTGTTCCGCAAGGTATTCCAACAATTCATCATACATGTCTTTCGTAAGAGGCGCGGTGCTTTTGCTTATCTCATCCTCGGACGCGAATAATTCGGTATCAGCGATCCTTTTACGCAGGACCACATATGTCATTGGATTGAAGGTGATATATTGCTTCGGATATACCGCAAAGCGAAACACGTGATTCAATACTGCCAGGTACTTATTCGCGTAATCTTTACAATAACCGTCACCCGCATCAAAGTTTCCTTCCCTGCCGCCGAACGAAAGCAGGTCCATAAAGCTCTGGAGATGCTCGGAAGTGATCGTATCAATCCTTCGCTCGGCAATAGGATGACGCTTTATTATCCTGACTATTGTCTGATACAGCTCGATGGTGCCGTTGCTCAGCGATCCGGGCTTCAGATCACCTTCAACCCACTCGTCAAGAAGCTGTCCGAGGGTAATGGTTTCGTATTTGTCTTTTTTGCTAACGGATTTTCTTGCCATAACTAATGATAATCGCAGACAGACACATTAAAAACTGAAATGATAATAATCTGATAACGATATGTGACATAATATACGCTTAAATAGAATATAACAAACCCTATTTAATTCTTCAATAGGAAAATCGAATTGGAAAAGTGCATGGAAAAGTGTAAATATTTATCATATTTTTTCATGGATAAATGTATGGAAAAGTGCACAGGAGCTGTGCGCACATGGCTACACGCTATATTATTATAACAGTAATTGAGCAGATCGGAAGGGTTATTTATTTCCCGATCTATTTTATTATGTTTCTGCAGAAGAAGGAACTGCCGGCGGAGTTATTGTATGAGACAGATTTTTCGGATTTGGGCGACCATGATAACTACTAAGGTCTCGGTTTCGCCGGACTCCTCATTTGCACGTTCCTCAATAATGTATGCATGCTCATAGTTGGTCTTATTGTAGTAGATATCATATCCAAGGACACCTTCAAGATCACCATGTCGAAAACAGTTAGGACAGTACAAAGGGCGCTGGTATCTCTGACGGAAAAGGGGCACATAAGGCGAGTAAGGGAGAAGAAAAACTCTACATGGGGAGTGCTGAAATATGCAACATATAGTAAATGTTCACCGGAATATACCATATAAAGTGGTTGTCATAACATTTATTATTGTATATAATGCAGATGTGGGTGTATAACTATGCCCTGATACAATATGTAGTTTTTTACGGTAAGTATCCGCAGATTTTCTTCGCAAAGGACTGGGGAGTTCCCTAAAGAGAAAATCATATGCATATAATCAAATAACCTAAAGGTTAAATCGGTCTGACAGTAAGGGGAGGACGTATACAATGAAGGGAATCAGAAAACTATTCTTAGGCATTATCTTAGTGACACTGT
>CAJOMN010000030.1 GCA_905235745.1 uncultured Lachnospiraceae bacterium | reverse complement strand
CAGAGTCATATGCTATACGCAGATTATTACTGATATTCCGGGATTCCATAAAGATCTTGAACAATATGAAATATATAATGGTCGGCGTGGATTTGAAGAATTTAAGTCGATCATCTTCAAGCGATACAAAAACTGGAATCAGGACAGAATGGTTTCTGAATGTGCTTTGCTTCAGAATATCGTAGAGGACATGATTTTATATCGAGACGTTTCTGATGAGAAGATTATAGAGTTTTACAGAGAACTTAGAGATGTTCTTCATGACAAGGAGTTCAAAATCATTTATTTGAGTTCGGATAACATAAGAGAAAACATTGAGATCATCAGAAAGGAGCGATCAGACGATCAGGGAAATGAACTGTGGTTCCCACTGATGCTTGAATATTTCAACAAATCGCCCTATGCTTCGAAACGCGGACTTATGGGTGAGGATGATTTGATCTCTCATTTTGAGCATCGACAAGAACTTGAACTGAGAATATGTAATGAATTGTTTTCTGACAGATTTGTAGTTTTACCGTCAAAGGATTATTATGATAATGATATTCAAAGTGTTTTAGGTTAATGCAAATAAACCAAACGAGAAAGATCGCGTACCCGAAATCCAGGAAGGAGATGAATGGCTACGTGGGATTCAAGGTACCCGGCACACGGACACTGGACTGAACACTATTTCATATTTAAGAAAGAACGAGGAATGAAATTATGGAAGAAAAGAAAAATGTAACCCAAGAAGAAAGAAAAGAAATAAAGGCAAAATTAAAAAACAAATTCGATAAACTGTCTGATGAAGAATTAGACAAAGTTGTTGGAGGTCTCACTCAAACAGAAGATGGTCAATGGATATGTATATTGTGTGGTATAAAATTTCATGAATATGATCTATATGTTCATCTGGAAGATGAACATCATTTATTAAGTTGGGATTTTCTGCCTTTCTAAATTCCGGTTTGTGGAGGAAATGGATTTGGAAAAGATTTGGGAAGAATTATATCAGGCGGCAAAGGCTGTGCAAAATCCCAGAGATCTCTCTGAGAAAATTTCTGCCGGAGGCGTAGCGGCTGCGATTGAATCCGCAAGCGGTAGGGTATATACTGGAGTATGCGTGGATACATCATCTTCACTCGGAATATGTGCAGAGAGAAATGCCATGTTCAATATGATCACAAACGGTGAAAATGAGATCAGACGTGTTTTGGCGATTATGCCTGATGGGAAAACAGGAGCCCCCTGTGGCGCGTGCAGGGAGTTTATGGCCCAGCTGATGATGGGCAGATACCAGGATGTTGAGATTATGCTGGATTATGAGACCGGAAAAATTGTGACGCTTGATGTGTTGACTCCAAAATGGTGGTTATAAACCGGAGTTTGAAGGGGTTTAGAGATGTGGTTCTGGTTAGCATTGGGTTCAGCAGTTTTTGCTGCACTGACATCAATATTGGCAAAAATAGGAATTGAAGGAGTCGGATCTAATCTTGCCACTGCTATCCGCACAATGGTCGTTGTTGTCATGGCGTGGGTAATGGTATTTATTACGAATCAGCAAGCCGGAATAAAAGACATCAGCCAGAAAAGCTGGGTTTTCCTGATCTTGTCCGGTCTGGCTACGGGTGCTTCGTGGCTCTGCTATTACAAGGCCTTACAGATGGGAGATGCTTCAAAAGTCGTTCCGATTGATAAGCTGTCCGTGGTCATCACGCTTGTGCTGGCATTTGTTTTTTTACACGAAGAATTCACGGTAAAATCAGTGATAGGGTGCGTTTTAATTGGAGCAGGAACGTTACTGATGGTAATATGAGGACAGATTCATGAAATATATAAGGAAGGAAAAGGTTTAACGATGAAAAAATGTATAGCTTTAGTTGTTTGTGCGAGCATGGTGTTCTCCCTTGCACTTTCCGGGTGCGGTAAGAAAACGGATGAGGCGGCCGGTAAAGATGCAGACAGCAACACACAGGAGAGCGGTACGCAGGACGATACCGGAAATAGTGATGAATCCGGTGACTGGGTAACGCTTGACGGAAAGAGTTCCCAAGATGGCAAGAATGTAATGCTGACTGTTGTCACACATCCGCTTACATGCAAATCAGCTGACGGGAAGGTGCTTGCGACCGGCATGCATCCGGAATTAATCCTGTCTGATGATGCAAGAAAATCATATCCCAAGCTTTCGGACACCCTTAACGTGCTGAACGAGGAATGGAGTATTACAACAAGGAATGCGGTCAGCCAGTACGGATATTACAGAGAAGATGATGATTTATCCGGCGATTCCCCGTACGCAAGCGAGGTAACGGCAGAAGTCATCAGGTTTGACGATCATTTGCTTTCGATAAAGCTTAGCTATTATGATTATTCCGGAGGAGTTCATCCGATGCATTCTGTTGGTTCGGTAAATCTGGATCCTGTTACCGGAAAAGAGATAACGCTTTTGGATGTCCTTACGGATACAAAAGGCGCGCCGGAGATAATCAAGAAGAAACTGTACGCGCAGTATCCCGATATAATTGATGAATTCGAGTCATTCAGCCATACGGGCGATGATGAAAATGCCGGTTTTGTCGAGATGCTTACGGAAAAGTTGGATCAGGACTCGATAACATGGATGATTTTGCCTGACGGACTCGGGATCACTTTCTCTCCGTATGAGATTGCTTCTTATGCAGCGGGATACCTCGACATAGTACTGACGTATAAGGATTATCCGGGGCTTATTCAAAAAGCGTATATTTCCGATGAAAAGACGGATATCGGGTCGATCGTTGCGACTAAAGATGCGGACACGGAAAGTGTTGAGGCCGAACCTATCGATTATTATGATTGGGAGGGTGAGGGAGAAGGACTGTATGTTGAGATTTCAAATCCGTCATGGGACCAGTTTAACCTCACGGCATATGAGGACCCTTATGCAAAGCGTATTAAGCTCAAGAAGCTGACTGATGAGAAGAGTGACTGGCTGGATACGGATAGCTGGGCTTATGATAACGGGTTTGAAGTAGCGCACCTTCCGTACTCGGATGGATCCTATTACTACGAAGCCACGGATCCGATCGAATACGATTATATGTTCTCGGATCTTCTTGTTTATGATGCTGACGGACAAAACCTGCTGTATGATTTTAACTTATACACTCTTATGAACGGACCGGATGATGAGAAGGGCAAATATTCGGCTACGACGCAGTACATACGGTGGGCTCAGATAGTGGATGATGTATTGTTCGTTTCCGTAGGACACAACGGCTATGCATCCGTTGAGCCCGAGTCAAGTTATATAGTTGCGATTGACATTCATACGAACTGTGTTATCTGGAGAAGTGCCCCGCTTGTCAGCAATGCGAATAACTTCAAGATAGTAGGAGATACGATCATATGCGGATACGGCTTTACGGCAGAGGATGACTACATATACCTGCTTGACCTGTCTACGGGTCAGACCGTTGAGCGCATCAAGGTTAGGTCCGGCCCGGATCAGTTCGAGGTTGTCGGAGATACTCTTTATGTTGCGACGTACAATACGGCCTATACATTTAAGATAGAAGTTTCTATGTAAATGAGATGGATTATAAAAAACTGAATGCAATTATATATGCCATACTTGCTGCATTATTTTATGCGGTTAACGTGCCTTGTTCAAAGTGGCTGCTTAATGATGTGCCACCGACATTTATGGCGGCTTTCCTGTACCTTGGAGCCGGAGCCGGAGTGGGACTGATGTATGTTTTCCATTTCAAAAAGGAACCTTCTGATGAGCGACTTGGGAAAAAAGACGTACCATACACTCTGGCAATGGTGGCTTTGGATATCGCAGCACCTATACTGCTGATGGCGGGAGTAAAACTTGGAACGGCAGCCAATGCATCGCTTCTTGGTAATTTTGAGATTGTTGCGACAACATTGATAGCTTTTGGCATTTTCAAAGAAAAAATATCTCCCGGACTGTGGGGAGCAATATCTTTAGTAACGATAGCAAGCATAATTCTTTCGTTTTCGGGAGAGGGAAGCTTTTTCCTTTCGATCGGTTCTGCTTTTGTAATAGGAGCAACCATCTGCTGGGGACTTGAAAATAACTGTACGAGAAAGATATCAGGGAAAAGCACTTATGAGATTGTGACAATAAAGGGCATTGGATCGGGAACTGGATCGTTCATTTTGGCTGTGGTACTTGGAGAAAATATACCAAGGCTTTCCTATATAGCAATAATAATGATGCTTGGATTTGTTGCATATGGGCTCAGCATATTTACGTACATCAGAGCGGGGCTGCAAAGACAAGTGCATATTATGCGATAGCCCCTTTTATCGGTGTGGCACTGTCGGCTGTATTTCTGAAAGAAAGATTCACGCTGATGTTTGTTATTGCGCTGGTAATAATGATCATAGGGACTGTTCTGATCGTCAGAGATACATTGATACATAGCCATAAACATGCTCATACACATGTGATAGCACATACACATAACGGTTCTACACATACACATGTTATCGAGCATTCACATGATCACATTCATGTGATCAATGAAGGGAAACATGGACATACACATAGTGTAGCTGAACTGGAAATGCTGCTGGGGCACAGCGGAAAGGGATGAAGATTTCAGGAATAGCTTTTTGGTACTTATTTGGAAAATCACCTTGTGATCTTCCTGTACTCAAGAGGAAGAACTCCGGTATATTTGCAAAAAAGTCCCGCAAAATGGCCGGCTGCGGTGTATCCCACAGCCTCGGCGATTTCTCCCACA
>CAJOMN010000029.1 GCA_905235745.1 uncultured Lachnospiraceae bacterium | reverse complement strand
TTGTTATATAAGAATAAAAGAAATCCCATACTAATTGCAACACATTTAAATTTTGTTGCTTTTAATATGGGAATAGTGCGTTTATAATAATATTTTACAGGCGGTTTATGGTGGTTTTGAAACTATGCGTGAAAGTCAGCTTTAACGAACAAATGTTCGATATAGTTGCTATTGACTATATTAGTCAATGGCTCGGCTACAATCTTTAGACTGCCAAATCATAAACTTCATTATCACTTCGCATTCCAATAATAATGATATCCATGTTTTTGGAATTAGGGGGAACCAGTCTGTATATTATTCGTATACCATGATCTCGAAGCTTTATCTTGCAACATCCGGCGAGATTACCAGATAATGGCTTTCCCAATCCCTCTGGCCGGGGCTTAGGATTCGCGGCAACCTTAACAATAGCTTTGAAGACGATAAGACGCTGTGAATTATCCAATGATGCAAAATCATTATCAGCCCCTGGCTCGAATTTTACGTTTTCCGGCCATTTAAACTTATTCAATTTCGACATCAGGGATCTTCTCCAGATCTTCTTTACTTATGTTGTACTTCTCAGCCATCTCACTCATGGAAATCGCATCGCCTGTACCGTGGGCCAAACGCTCTTCGGCCCATTTGACATCATAAAAATCTTCCAGCTCATCGATAAGTCTGTCGTATGCATCGGGGGATATAAGAATGCATTTAACCTGATTATTCTTGACTACATATCGAAAACCATCACGGCTGACTTCATCGAATATCTTGTTAGCCTCTCCCTTATTAAATCTTGTTATAGGTACAATATGATCGTTAATGTGATGCATTGCTATCATGATATTTCCTCTCGATATATATATCTACTAATTTGACGATTAAATTATAGACCTTTCAACAGACTTTATCAAGCGAAGTGGTACAGCTTTCGTTAAAATCGTATTTAATAGATAATACCGCCCCACAATCGTGTAGCGGTATATACTCTCTGTAGATTATTATGAAAGCTACGGGTTGAACGGATCTTGCGGCTGTTCCGCCAATACTGTATATGAGCGGATTACGTATGTTACGATAATTAATACTTCAGCACCTGACCCGGGAAGATAAGGTTCTGGTTCTTGATTCCGTTATTCTCTACAAGTTTTTTCACCGTTGTATTAAACCTCGATGCTATCTTTATAAGGGTATCGCCTTTTACAACTGTATATGTTCCGGTTGCAGGCATCTGCGAACCTCCCGGGGTTGCAATCGTGATATTTCCAAGCGTGGGTAGCTGTATACTGCCGGTGGCCGGAATAGCAGCATTACCCATTGCAGGTGTCGCTACTGCATACTGCCCGTAATTTGCCAGGAGATACAGAGGTCCGTACCATGGTACAAGTGGATTAGCCCTTGCGATACTGCCCGGGATCGTGAAGGTATAATTCATGCCGCCGTATGTTGTCTTGAATACAAGCGTAACGTTAGGGTTATCCTGCAGTGTTTTCATTGCTGAGTACGGAAGAGATGTTCCTTTATCCCATGTTACTACCTGCTGCGTTACACCTGCGGCTCCCAAAGTGGCTTTCTGGTTGTTTATCACTGATATCGCAGATGTGAGTTTTGCACTTAACTCGTTGTAATTGACTGCTCCACTGTTTGAGCTTCCACCTGATGAAGAGCCGGAACCGCCCGAGCCTCCGGATGAGCCACCGGAACCACCCGACGAGGTTTGACTGCCTGAACTTCTTGACGAACTGCTCGAACTGCGCCCACCAGATGATGAGCTGCTACTGCTGGATTGGTTTCTTACTGTAAGTCTTCCGTCGCTATATGATATCTCATAATAGGCCGTAACATCCACTCCATTTGCTTTTATTACAGCATCGCTAGGCGTTATTGTTCCTGCTGTAGTAGTCGAACCTGTACCGGTTGATGTTAAGGTTATGGCTGTTATAATTTGTCCTGCGGCCATTGGTGTGTCGATATCAACTTTTACCTGATTTGGTCCTCTTGAAATACTTCCACCTACATTAACGGTCTGATCCAAAGCTTTGATCGTTATTTTTCTCTTTGAGATAGTGGCAGTTGATTTCCTTTCTGTGTCTGGATCATCAATCCTATAATTTGACGCATCCTCTCCTTCGGGCCAGTATACAGAAAATGAAGCCGTCTTATTTGTACCAACATTTGCGTCTGTAAATTGTCCGCCTGCTCTGCCCGTTACATCATCTGAACCTACTATTCCTTCAACCTCGAGTGCGGCGGTTGCAGATGGAGTTCCGTCGTATATCTTATCATCCGCAATGACGCGAACTATAGTTAAGGGCTTCTTGGCTATGGTAACAATAATAGGATCACCCAGATCCGAATCGCTGTGGTTACTGTCTCCTGCTGCTCTGTACCATACGTAATACTCTCCGGCGACTTTTCCTTTTGGTACCGATTCGTTCCAGCCAGACGTCGCTATTTCAGAATTGCCTAATGCGTAAACAATAGTTCCGTCATTTGTTGCTCCGGCAGTTATGAGGTCCTGCTCGCTTCCGTTATATACCAGATTACGTATTGCACTGGGAGTCGTGGTAACCTTGGCTCTTGCCTTGATAACGGTAAGTGTTCCGTTTTCATATGTAATGGCATAATTTTGGGTCACATCATTGCCACCTGCATCTTTTATCGTTGCATTAGTTGGCGTTATAGTGCCCCTATCTGTAATAATGGATGTGTCAGACGAGTTGAGATCGACTGAAACAAGAGTATGCCCGGTAAGCGCACCGGTAAGGGTTGCCTGACCTACCCCATCATTGATATTACCACCCACCTCAACTCTCTGGTCTATTGCTTTTACTGTTACAGATCTTTTGGTTATCTTTCCTGTTGCAGTATCCTGTTGACCGGTATTCGCTAATGTATAGTTTTCTACACTATCTCCACCAAGAGTGAGATTAGATATAGTTACATTCTTATTATTATCTGCAACTGCATCTGTAAATGAACCTGTGGCTGTAACTGTCAAAGAGTCTCCCGATACTATTCCTTCATATGTCACGTCAGTATAAATAAGTGTTGCCGTGGTGGTGGCGTCATATTCTTTGTCTTGAATTTTTATGCCGGATATCTTGATCGGTTTTTTGGCAATTGTCACAGTTATTTTTACTGGATTTGTATTCTCATGATTTTCATCTCCTATGACCTTATACCAAACCGTATAACTCCCGGCATCTTTCTCTTTGATATCGGAAACATTTTCTGTATAGTCTGTGCCGTCCAAGCTGTATTCCATTTTTCCATCCGAGGTACTGCCTGCGTTGATCAGTTCCTGGTAAGAACCATCGTAGGTCAATTCATTCTTTGCTGTCGGCGCATTATACGTGGGGGCAGCCTTGGTGACGGTCAGCATACCATTAACGTAATCTATGTTATAGTTTTCTGTTACATCTGTATCTCCGCTTTTGATGACCGCATTGCTCGGCGTGATCGTACCGCTGGTCGTAACAGCGTTTGTACCACTGCCGGTCAGTGTGACAGAATCTAAGGTATGACCACTTACCGCACCGGTTAGGGTCGCCTTTGACGCATCCGAAGATATGGTCTCATTTAATACCACACTCTGATTCTTTGCCGTAATGGTGGCATCCTTTTTTTCAATGGAGAAAGATTTTGTGTTTTCATTCGGCAATGCATAATTGTTATTGGAAAGGCTGCTTGCCGTGGCAGTATAACTTCCTATATTCGTCTGTCCTCCCGTAACGGTCACGGTACAGGTATCTCCATCAACCAGTTCCGTTGCTGTGGCGGTGGGTACTTGCTCTGAACCGTTGTATGTAAATTTCGTATTTCCCCACGTAAGTCCGATTTCCTTTTTTTCAATGGTTGATGTTAAACAACTTGCATTAAGCGCGTTATATCCTTCAGCCTCATTAATCCTCCACCAGATATAATAAGTGCCTGCGTTTGTCGAGGTCGGAATCGAAGTGCTCCACCCACTGTCCGGGGCTGAAGAACCATTTTCACCACTCGCATACTCCATCGTACCGCCCTCTGTTACGCTACCAGCGCTTATCAATGTCTGCGCCGAGCCGTCGTAAGTCACGTTTTTTTCAACTGGCGCAGTATATGTAGGATCAACGGATGTAATTTTCCTAACCCAGATAGATGAGGTATCAGCACTCGTCACCGAATAATCACTACCTGCAGTCCATGTACCAAAAGAATAGGTAAAAGAGCCAGAAGGAATATTACCATAGATTAAACTATTGGTATCATAATCCCATGCTGTCTGTATATCGGTAACCTTACATCCCTTTTTTATCGTATCACCTACAGCAATATTACTGCAGGGTATCGTACCGGTATACGTATTCGCATCCGTCACCGCAATCTCATATTCCTTACCGTCTATGGTGACGCGCAGCCACTCTTCGGTGTGGAACGCCTGATGGGCGATCACGACCCATTCGCCGCTCTCATCGGATGCCGAGAAGAGCGTGCTGTCGCTGACCTCCACAGCAGTGACCGTGCCGGAAAGCCCCACCGTCTCCAGAATGTCGGCAAGCGGCACTTTGCTGTCGCCGTTCATTACATACTGCTTTTCACAGTAGGTGAACTCCACCGTATACGACGCCGACTCCGCTGCCAGTGCCGGTTGTGGAAGCAGCCCTGCAACCATAGCCAGAGCAAGTATAACGCTTAATCTTATCTTCCCTATCTTCGCTAGTTTATTCATATATATCCTCCTTGAAACTGCCTGATCAATCCATTATCAGTGATTTTGCTTATAAACGACAAAAAAATGCCCTGTTATGGACGTTTATACATAATACATATATGATTGCATCAAAAAAGGGACAACTAGCGCTCTCTGTCTGTCAAATCATGTGGTGCGTATATTAAGTTGCAAGCCCTTTCTGTGAATTTATGCTGATTATTTAATCCTTTATTCCGTATATGGAACAAATCAGGATCAAATAAATGCTCCAATATAATATATCGTCGTGACATCCGGGATATTTAATCCTCAAAATGTCATAAAAACACGGATATATTATAACATGGTTTGGAGGCAAATGAAACTGATTTTCAATAATTTCAAGGAATTTTCTGTAAAATGATGTGATTTTATGAAAACTACGGGTTGAGCGGATCTTGCGGCTTCCCTTTATATACGCAAAGACCCGATAAGGATAACCTACCGGGTCTTCTGTAATCAGTTCATGAACAATTAGTCTTATACGAGCAGCATTGTTCTATGTGCCATTATCATTCTAATTTCCTCCTAGCATAATAAAAGCACCGGGGTTTCCGATGCTTTTATTGTTTTGATATTGTTACCGGTCTTGCCGTTCTTGTTACGTCTCTGTCTCTTCGCCTCCCGGCATTGAATAGCCTCATTTCTCCATTGCTTTTGTCAACAAGTATCGTTGATCCCGAAAGATTGTCACCTGAGACAACATGCCCTCTAAATATCCAATCGGTTTCAGAATCTCCGGCCATAATAACCCCTTTTTCTCCCCATTTTTTGAGGAGAGTATCTACTTGTAGGTATGCACTTTTGAAATCCATAATTTTCGTTTCTACTTGCATGCAGATATTCTTTCTAATCGTTTTGTTCACCCCAAGGATAACCTACCGGGTCTTCTGTAATCAGTTCATGAACAATTCATCTTAAACGGCGTATTCTGCGAGCTGCCATTTCTCTCACGGCGGATCCGCATATATACCTTTTCGACTTCTTCGATGGAGAACTCACTGAAAGCTTTCCGTAATTCGTCAAAGCTTATTCCGGTCCTTGCCATATTTTCGACAGCTCTTGTATCACGCTCGTTCATGAGATTATAATATCACATCTTTCCCATAAGTGGGGGCAAAACATCAAAAATGTGGCATATTTGATGCCCATATCCCATTTTTATATGAAAAAATGATCCCCGGATAAATAGCTCTGTGTTCTGCCGGATGCTTATACTAAGAGGATTCAAATGAAAAAGAGGATTTAGTCTTACTTTCTTATCTTTGATATATATATCGTCACATATCCAGTAAAACATTACCCCATGTTTAAAAAATCCATGTTCCGGTATTACATTTTCCGGAAGGATCCTGCCGCACTTCCGTTTGGCTAAACCGTCCTTACGATCAACCGATAGATCTTCTTTGATCTTATATCAGTATATAATATCGGCTGATCATAAGTCCGGTTCTATGATATTCACGCCGTCTTCTTTTGATGATGTTTTTATATATATCATTTTTAATCAATTATTTTACGTGTCCGCAAAGCCGCCACAGGAGCGGCATCCGGGATTCTTTCCAATATAAAAAGGGGAGAATCCGCCCCCTTTTCCAATATAAAAAAGAGAGAATAACAGGGCTCTTCAGATATAAAAAAGAGAGCCTTCCAATAAAAAAAGGAGAGCTTGCAATAAAGAAAGAACGGATATTACTGCAAAAACCTTATGTGCATATCTTCCAATCGAAAGCCTGAAAGTTTGTTCAATATTTACCCCCGGATCTTTTACATTTTTTCGAAGTCAAACTGTTATTTACTATGTAGGCAAAAATAGCTTTATTTCGAAGGAGGATATGTATGAAAGTAGCAGTAAATACGTTGTCAAATGAGGTAAGGGAAAAGCTTTTGGAGCTTGACAGGCTTGTGGGACGGCTGTGGGATCTGTCCGATGACGATCCCGAGTATCCGGTACTCCATGACACATGCCGTGATCTTCAGGACGAACTTATCGGCAGATACGGTCTCACCCCGGAGCTTATAAACGCATACACCTATGGCGAGGGAGGGCTCCTGTATGGATGATTACATCATAAGATACGATAACTGTATCAATTCCATGCTCCCGACCGGCCTATCAAAGCTCGAACTGAACGTCTTCATGTATATCATGGCGGCTTTTAAGGATGCCTCTTCTTATGAGGTCACGATCTCCTATGACGCATTGAGGGATATCATCAGATACAATCCCAAGAGGACGAATAAGGATTTTGACCTTGTCCTGCAGAATCTTTGCAGCAAGTTACAGAAGGTGACACTGTACGCTTCTGAAGGCGATACGGACGGTGATTACTGTCTCTTTCCGACATTTATCAGGAACTGGTATGACCGGACGCTCACGGTCGGGATCAACCCGCGGGCAAAGCGCCTTTTTGAGACACGGACACAATATACCCAGTTTGATATAAGGGAATTCATATCCTTAAAATCAAAGGCTGCCAAATTCATCTTCGTAAACTTAAAACAGTTTCGGACAACAGGGATATGGCATGTTTATATAGAGGATTTTAAGAAGAAGCTCGGCGCAGCATCCTACAGCACCAACAACTGTATACAGAAGCTCCTGTATCCTGCCGTAAATGAGCTTACGGAAAAGCATGTTTTTGATGACCTGTCAATAAAAATAGAATACGGGACGACCATCGGCTGTCCGGTAAAGTCCATCATCTTCACTTTTAAACCGGAGGGAAAGAAGTCATCCTGGCCCGTTCCGGAAAATACCATGCCGGAGGATGCACTGTCCGGATCCGGAAATGACGATTTTGGGGAAGAGAAGCAGGAAAATGTACCTTCGGAAGAAGAAAAATCGCATACAGAGCGTTTTGATGAGACGATAGACAGTATCTACTGTACCGCGGCTGCTCTTCTTGGCGGGAGGCTTGATGAAGACGAGATCGGAAGGATATCGGATCATGCAAGGGAATGCGGGCTGTCACCGTATATGCTGAAAAGATGCATATATAACGCACTTGGAAGGAACAATGTGAGAAATCTTACGGGTTACCTTATCACGCTGATCAGGAAAGATTCCATATCACCCAAACAAGGGATGCCTGCTCTTTCGCCTGCACCACCGCAGCCGGAGCGAGCCGGGGACTTCTTTACGGGATTTAGCCAAAAGGTCTACGACTTTAAGGCACTTGAAAAGGAAGCCTGGGGATAAACTCTGAAATAAAGGTATATATAGAAGAAAAAAGCGGCAGGCAGGCTCTGCCGTCTTATTGGCGTGATGATTTTTCCATCATAACATATCTACATCTCTTTCAATTATCCGATATAATATATAGAAAGAATATTTCCCGATCACTTCACGCATGAAAGGAGGATGTCATGGTTGAGAAGAACCAGAAGAAGCAAAAAGCCAAAAGGCAGCGCGTTATGAACGGCTTTAACACCGGAACGCGCGACATGAGATCAAAAACTGCATACCGAAGGAAAAAGAGATGGTCTGCAGAGGATGCAGACCATCTTCCTTTTGAGGATAAAACGCCCTGAAACACAAATTCCAGGATATTCCCGGGCACGGAAGAGTATTTGAGCATAGCCGAAACGAGGACATTCGTATCTAACACCGCATATACTCTCATCTCTTTACCTTCTTACGAGCGGCTTTAATCTCTTTGTTAATATCATCCAGAGACATGTCGGATATCCCGCTCTCCTCTGCTATCCTGCTTGCTGCTTTCATGGCTTCGATGCCTTTGTTCTTTGGAATATCATTTACATTCATCGAAAAAGGGATCCCGTTTTCCTGATTCAACCGTAATATACACATCCGCAGATATGATTGCAGATCAATACCGAGCCGCTCACATATATGCGTAGCTGTAGTTTTTGCGCTATCATCGATTCTGAATTGTACTAATGTGCTTGCCATATATCAGAGCCTCCTTTTACAAGAATATAGTATCACTAACTGCAAACATATGCAATCATTTGATTACAGAAAACTGAGATTTAACGCAATGATATATTTTAAACAGAGAACCCTCAAACCCGCTCAGAAAGGAGGTTTGAGGGTCGCACATTTAAATCGTACCAAAACTGTACCACTTTTTTCTCGTATTTTAGGCATTTACACACAGGTAGGAATCTACCTCTTCATCTGTAAGATTAAACTTAGCCTTTATTCTTTCTGCTATTTCCCTTTCAGGAACATTCATGTCACGAAGTATTGATATTGTTCCACCGACACCCTGCGCCAGTCCTTGCTCCAGTCCTCGCGCCAGTCCTCGCTCCAATCCCTTCTTCTCGCTTGAAGCAGCTACATAACTTCCATAATTACACATATCGCTCACCCCGCTTTCGAGTTGATCATCTATTATTATTCCCTGCTCTTCAAAAGCCTCTATCTTCTCTTGC
>CAJOMN010000028.1 GCA_905235745.1 uncultured Lachnospiraceae bacterium | reverse complement strand
CTCAGAAGATGGACTGGTTGAAGCAATTTCTGTAAATGGACAGAAATTTGCAGTGGGTGTTCAATGGCATCCGGAATTCTCTTATGAGAAAGACGAGAATAGTATCAAGTTAATACAGGCATTTATTGATGCATGTAAATAAAATGTTTAAATCTTTAATAGGCATAATCAAAGGCATAATGTAGGCTCCTTTCGTTTTGCATAATTCTGCCTAAGATTCCATATATAAATATAGATCGGCATGCGCATTAATATTATCTCTTTAGATTATATTTCCTGATCAGACGTTTGTAGTTTGAGTTTTGTGACCAGTTTTTGAACGGCGCACAAAGGATAATTGCCAGCACAACATAGACCCAGATAAATGCCGGACTGACAAAGTGAAATATGAGAATAGCCAGCAGAACAGAAATAATGTTATAGACCACTTGTGCTAAAACATATGCTTTATTCAGTTCCTTCATCACGTCTACGCCCGATGATGTATGCGGTGCATTTTCTATAAATTCAGCTGCGCCTGTTATTCCGGGACAGTTTCTGAAATCTTCGGCACATTCCCGTGCAGCTTTTGCATAAGTTTCAATTTTCATCAATTCTCGCACAGCTTTATTAATGCCGTCCACGGAATCATCTTTCAGCATAATACCTGCGCCGATCTCTGTGACACGTCTTGCCACGGCAGCCTGTTCATTCGTTTGAGGATAAAGCACCATCGGTGTTTCCATATACAGACTTTCCGAAACACTGTTCATACCGCAATGAGTTATAAATACGCTTGCCTTGGAGAGGATCTCCAGCTGATCAACATAAGGAAAGACTTTCACATTTTCCGGCAGTTCCCCAAGACTTGCAACATCGACTGCATTTCCACAGGTAATAATCAAATCGACATCTTCCCCGCGCACTGCATCAATACATTTCGAATAAAAATCAGGGCGATCATTGATGACGGTTCCCATAGAGACATACACAAGCGGTCTCTCTGCTTTTTGGGGATTATTATCAGGATGAATAGACGGTCCTGCAAAGAGATAATGCGAAGAAAAGCTCTCCGAAAAGGGCTGAAAGTGCTTTGATGTGTATACGACAGAATCTGTATCGTTGTCGCTCTGAATAAGTGAAAACAGTCCCTTGAACTTATAGCCGTAGGCTTTCAACTTCTTAAGCTCATGCGATACTCTGGGCAGTCCGAAGATAAGCCCGGTCATTTCCCTCGGAGAGTTTTTCATGTATTGCGAGGACATCTGATTAAATGCAAATGTGCTGGTGGAAACTACCATAGGAACATTGTGTTTCCACGCATTCAGCTTGCCCCAAAAGCACACAGAATCCGTATATACGACATCAAAACGGAATGCCTTGAATTCTGCGTCAAGAAAGTCATTCATACTGAGCGTTATTCGGATATCCTGGATCGTCATTTCGGTCGTGGAGACATTCTTTAAGCCCGCTTCTTCCTGTTCTGTCAGTGCGGGAAGGTAGGAATCGCAGGATATATATTCAGCACCTGTTGCTTTTATCTTGATTTCAAATTCATTAAAAGAATAAAATCTGACTGCATTCCCACGTTTTACAAGTTCCGTTGCAACTGCCAGCATGGGATTCGTGTGGCCATGCGCAGGGATACAGAAAAAAGCGATATTCTTCAATCACTGTCACCGTCCTTTTCTCCATATGCTATGCCAAACAATTCGGCAAACGCCCCTTTCGGAGGTATCGCAATTCCACGATCAATGTCTCCGAGAAGGAGAAGCGTGTCGCCTGGTTTAATTCCAAAAATATCACGAGCTTGTTTCGGTATTACGATCTGTCCCTTCTCTCCGACAGTAGCAGTCCAAGCGTATTTTCCTTCTGGTGCATTCATTTTTTTCACCTCAAAGTATGATTTGTATAACTTATCATACCAGACAGCGATTGAAATGTCAATATGAGAAAAAGGCACTTTTGACGTGTAGTTGAAAGAGGAAAGGCATAATGGTACAATTTTATTCGGTATACAAGGCTTTTTTTGTTTTGAATCCGATGTCCGGGAAGCCCGATGGGTTTACGATGATCGCAAAAGGAGAAAGAAAATATGCTGATAAAGAAATTGTTCCGGAAATCGGAGGCTTATTACACTGTTTCCGATCTGTCCAAGGCAATAGGACCGATAATAGATCTTATGGTAGTAAGTTTATTTATCGGACCAAATGGCGTGACCGTGCTTGGATATATCGCTCCTCTTATCATGCTCTTCGAACTGATAGGTACAGCGGTCAGCAGTGGCTCGCGTAATGAGGTTTCTGCGCTCATTGGAGCCGGAAAGGTGGATGAGGCCAACCGTGCGTTTTCGGGCGCTATCATCATGGGCGGAGGTCTGGCGGTCGTCATTGCCATACTGATCTACATATTCGGATCAGGCGTTGCTTTTGTTCTGGGTGCCAGAAATCCCGAGATCGGTCTGATGACAAGGCAGTATATTTACGGTTATCTTATCGGATTCCCCTTTTTCACGCTTACGAGAATACTGACACCGTATCTGCAGATGGAAGGGGAGTACAAACGTGTATCGTCAACGTCGATGCTGACCACTGTTATAGATATACTGGGAGATCTCTTCGTTGTATTCGTGCTTCACGGGGGGATGTTTGAGATCGGTCTTGCAACCTCATTGGGATATGTCATCCCGTTTTTTTTGGGTGCTACATACTTCTTTGGCCGGAAGAAACGTTCTGTTTTCAAGTTTACGCTAAAGGGCGTCACTCCGAAATTGTGCATTAACCTGTTTATACTCGGAGCACCGGCCGGCGTTGTCAAAGCAAGCAATTCTGTGGGCGGCATATTGGTCAACAACATGCTGACATCGATCAATATGGCGTATCTTGTTGCTGCATACGGAGTATTTTCACAGATCTCCGTATTTATCCGCTCATCATGGTATGCCCCGGCTGATACTCTTCATGCATTTGCCGGCGTATTTATAGGTGAGGAAGACAGGGAATCGCTAAAGAAGATACAGAGGATATCATTGACCGATGGACTTATCTATACAAGTATTGTGACAGTTGTGCTGTTTGTGTTTGCGCCTGTGCTGGCAGGTGTCTTTCTTAAATCCAATGACCCGGAGGCGCTGGAGCTCGGAGTGGAATGTCTGCGTGTTGCATGCTTTTCCCTGCCGTTCAACGGTATCGTTTATGGTTTCAACAATTATCTGATGGCGGTCAAAAGGATCCGTTTCTGCAACCTGTACAGCTTTTTGATAGAGTGCGGCGCCCTTGTCCCTATCACTTTTTTGGCGCTGCGAACCCTTGATTATCATGGTGCATGGGTCGCAAAAGTATTGACCATGTCTACGCTTTGCCTGATCGCCGCGATATATATATACATGAACAAAGAAGGAGATACCTTCAGTGACAAGATGCTGCTTCTGCCGCGCAGTTTCGGGAGCTTACCGGAGGATGAGATCGCCATTACGGCTACCTCGACTGAAGAGATAATGGAGCTGTCCAGGGTGGCGATCGCATTTGCCATGGAACACGGAGCGGACAAGTCGCACGCCGGAAAATTCGGGCTGATAGCCGAAGAACTGTCGAACTTTATGACTGAGCACGGCTTTGATGACGGAAAGCCTCATAACATCAACATGAGGCTCGTCGCCAAGGAAGAAGATCTGATCATACGTATGCGCGACGACTGCAAGCCTTTTAATCTGGAAGAATACTACGAGCTGATCCGGGCGGAGAGGAAAACGGAAGAGGATATCAGCCTTGTCATCATCTTCAATATGGTGAAGGATATTAAATATATTTCAACATTTGGTGCAAACAATCTTATTCTTAAATATTAGTATCTGAAGGCTGTTGGGCAGTAAGGAGGAAAAAGACAGTGAAAAAGAAACGTATTATCAAAAGTATAGTGGCGATGATCCTGCTCCTGAGTATTTCTTCAACTATGGTCTTCGCAGCGGGGACTAGTTCCGACGCAGGAGAGTTTTCCGACAAAGAAAGCAAGGCGACTTTTGCCGAAGGGGATACTCTGTATTCGGATGAAGGGTATACTCTGGAGAAGGTTGTTGTACTAAGCCGGCATAATCTTCGGGCTCCGTTATCGAGCAGCGGTTCCGTTCCGCAGGAGCTTACGCCCCACAATTGGATCGAGTGGACGGCTCCTTCCAGTGAGCTGACTTTAAAAGGCGGAATGCTTGAGACCAATATGGGACAGTATTTCAGAAAGTGGTATGCCAAGGAGGGATTTATCCCCGAAAACTACATACCGGAGGAAGGCGAATTCCGGTTCTATGCAAGGGATAAACAGCGCTGCCGTGCAACTGCCAGATATTTTGCAACGGGATTTGATCCGGTTGCGGATATAACCGTGGAGCATCCCGGAAGCCCGAACAATTTAGAGGATTTTATGGAGCCCGTCATTCATTCCTATTCGGATGAATTTGCAGATGCTATTATTGACGAGAAAGCACAGCTGGGCGGAGAAGAAGGATTTGAAGGTATAAGTAAACAGACTAGGGATGCCATTGAACTCATCATGGACGTCGTTGATATGAAAGACAGCAAGGTCTATCAAAGCGGGAAATATGGAGATCTCCTGAAATCGAGGACCGGATTTAAGGTCGAACCGGGACAGGAACCGGATTTAACAGGTGCTGTCAAGACTGTCAGTCAGGTCGTGGACGCCCTGATCCTCCAGTATTACGAGGAACCGGATGCCGTGAAGGCTGCTTTCGGACATGATTTGACAGACGAGCAGTGGCAGACCATCGGTGATTTTATTACAACTTATCTCACGATAAAGCATGGAACACATCTTGCCGCGGTGGATATCACTCATCCCCTGCTTGAGGAGCTGGAATCTGAGCTGACAAATGAAGATCGTAAGCTTACTTTCTTCTGCGCACATGATTGTACCGTTATGGGGACTCTCGCGGCGCTTGGTTCGGATGACTATACTCTTCCGGACAGTCTTGAGACCAGGACGCCTATCGGCGTAAAACTGATGTTTGACCGCCTGCGTGATGAAGACGGTAAGACATGGTACCATGTTTATATCCTGTACAGGAGCACTGACCAGATCAGGGA
This sequence comes from uncultured Lachnospiraceae bacterium, assembly GCA_905235745.1. GTDB lineage: Bacteria > Bacillota > Clostridia > Lachnospirales > Lachnospiraceae > UBA2868. The sequence continues at coordinate 1,019 of CAJOMN010000028.1, read as the reverse complement.
TTCCGAAGAACTGAGCCTTGATAATCCTCCGCTTCGGTACGATATTGTTTTTGACGGAATCGAAACCAATGAGGACGGTCTGATATCCGAAGATGATCTGCTTCAGTTGTTTGATAACGCAATTCAGGAATATGATGAACTGGAAACGAAGTATGAGATAAAGCCTGCGGCATGACTTTTGCCTCCACTTATGGGAAAGATGTGATATTATATTCTCGTGAACGAGCGTGATACAAGAGTTGTCGAAAATATGGCAGCTCGCAGAATACGCCGTTTAAGATCATGAACTGATTACAGAAGACCCGGTAGGTTATCCTTATCGGGTCTTTGCGTATATAAAGGGAAGCCGCAAGATCCGCTCAACCCGTAGTTTTCATAATAATCTACAGAGAGTATATACCGCTGCACGATTGTATGGCGGTATTATCTATTAAATACGATTTTAACGAAGTGCCTGAATTTGAAGAAAGCCCTCTGTTATGGTATATTTGGGTTACGAGGATATTTTATGTGAGTTCCATGCTGGTTTGTCAGAAAAGAATAGTAACTTAACAACTTTTTTTGAAGGCGGGACATTATGATTGATGAAAAAAAGATGAAAGAAGAACTGAAGGACATGGTGAGCAAAGCCATTGATGAACTGTCTCCGGAGGAATTGGAAAATATCTCGGGCGGAGAGTGGCATCGAGAAAGAGAATGTTGTTGCTGCCCATACTGTGGAGAAACATTTTCCGGTAGCCTTAAACTTGTCCTTCATATTGCAATAAAGCACCCCGAACTCTTCAAAAACAAACTGAAATGATACAACTAAGTAATGCAAAAGATTCGGAATGATGCATATGTATGCAGCGGAAGCCGGTGCGACAGAGATCGTCCGATACATTTGATTTTTCTTCCTGTTTGCTTTGGCTTGTGTTATCATAATATCGAATCATGACACGAAAGGATCTACCGGCTCGATATATGTCAGACATTGAAAATGCCCTCAATCTTGAATATGACAAGAAGCTCGATGCGCA
>CAJOMN010000027.1 GCA_905235745.1 uncultured Lachnospiraceae bacterium | reverse complement strand
TGATGAGAAATGTATTAATTCGCTTCCATTACAAGAACAAGCAGAACTGAAATCACCGATTTTACGGCAAAGTAAATAATCCGTAAATAACCTAAAGGTGGGAAATATCGGCATTACAAAGAGTTATTAACTATTATTAGATGCTGTATTATTACCCCACAAACCCTCATAAACACAGGGATTTTAGTATTTTTGTTTTCATCAGGTGTTATTCAGTGTTTTATGGTTTCGATAAAACTCTCGAAGTCTTACAAGGGAAAAATGAGGGAAAAACTATAGTTCTGTAATCGGACAAAGGGATATTTAATAAGGGGAGGACTCATAATAATGAAGGGAATCAGAAAACTATTCTTAGGATGGAAACTATTAACATCTTGAAGCATTATTTGTTCTTATCAGGTGTTTTATCATTACCCACAAATTCCAGTAAAACAGGCTTTATGCGCTTGCGCCAACCGATAGGTATTATTTCATATTATTTGGTTTTACAGAAGATTTTGTAACGTTATAAAAGAATAAAAGGGAAAGAAATATTTAGTTATTGTATTGCAATCGGACAAAGGGATATAGCAGGGGAGGATCATAGAATGAACAGAATTAAGCATATCATATTAGGACTGGTATTATTGATATTATTTGGTGGCGGTTCCGCTATAGAGGCAAAAGCAGGCACTCTGAATTATAATAATAAAACATGGACATATACAGTCACACCTGCTGATTTTGGTGCTGCGGAGAAAAAATTTGAATTTGAATGGGATTCTTCTTCTACTTTTACTCCAACTGTTACATCATTTACAACAAGACTAGATGGTTCAAGCTATATGATAAACGGAGACACAGTAACTGAGCCGTTTGATCCAATTCAAATAGCGCGTGTTACAAGTGATGATATTAAAGATAGCATGCCAGACGGTGGACCTGTTACATTAAAACTTAAACAGAGCGATCCTTCCAGCTCTTCAGTGGGTGAAACGTTTGATGTTTATCAAATTAGCACAACAGCGACAAGCCCCAGTGGTTCTATAACAACCGGTGTTACGATAACTCCTAATGCACCAATTGTTGTATTGGCAAATGAACCGGAAAGCTTTACAGAAACAACCAGTAGTACTAGTTATGTGTTTGATGAATGGTCAATGAGCCTTATTGGGGCAACTATAAGTGATCCGAACAACAGTACCACCCAAGTAACTATACCTGCCGGTAGTACACCATACAAACAAACACTCGTAGCAAATTTCAAAGATGTACCATACACTTTAAAAAATGTATTTGTAAACAAGGGCCTGTCAATTCCACTATCCGCTTTTGTAGGTAATGGAAGTACTATAATCAAAAGTATTAATAACAGTCCCAGTAATATATCCATAATTGTGAACGGCACATTACCAACATATGCAAGCAACATCACAATTAAAGGAATAACTGAGACAAAAAAAACCCTCACTAATGCACTTACGATTGATGGTCAATCCGTGGATGTTACAGTATTCCCCAAACCTGATATATCTATGGATGAGAGTGGTTCGGGTTCAAGCAAAAAAATCATTTTTGATATACTAATGCCCTATTCAAATTATAATGGTGCCAATAATGGAGAAATTGATTATGCTGGGATTCGACTCGAAGGGAGTCGCGATACTTGGGAAACAAAAAAAATCAAGTTAAAAGACGAGAAAGCAGGATATACGAAAACTCAAAACTCAGAGGCAGATGTAACAATAGACATTAAAAAAATGCGAGAAATTCTTGACAAGATATGTAAGAAAGACGACGAAGACGTCCAAGTATATGTTTATGATTATGATGACGACGAAATAATCTCCGAAGTTTATGAATTCACGGTCCATAAGATAAGTCTAGATGGGTCAGGGGGAGCTGACTACAAGATCATGGGCGAGAGTGTTAGTGACTATTTTTATGCCATTGAAGGAATAACATATGAAATTGCTACTACGCCGAAGTCAGGATATTCAAATACAATAGACAAATGGGAAGGAACATCGTTCGGGACAAGTACTAGCGGTTCGATGTCCTTTGACGATTCGAAGACGATTAAAGCAATTTACAAAAGCAGTTCTTCCTCTAGTTCTTCCTCATCCTCCTCTTCATCCTCTAACCGTAATTCCGGTGCTGCCGGCGAGATGGACGACTACGATGACGTTCCCAAGACCGGTGAGTCCAAGGCGGATATATGGATCCTCTGGTCGGTTCTCTTTATCGCCATAATCGGTGCGGGATTCGTGATCTGGAAGAGATTCGGTCTTGTCAGGGCCATAGCGGAGGCTGACGAGGAAATAGCTGCCGCAGAGCAGACAGAGAAGGTCGAGGCCGAGAAAGGAAGATAAGATCAGGATGCTGAAGGATCTTCGAAACCTTAAATAATCATTATCATGGCAGGAAGCGACGTTGATCTGGCAAAAGGCCGGAGACAATTCTTAGAAAACTACAGGGTGGAGCTTACGGAGTGGGCTCCCCCTGTTTTGGTTGCCTTTCTTGTGATACTCATATTCCTGACGGCTATGATACAGTACCGCATGGGCTATATGGGAACCGCCTACTCTGCCACCAGGGATAACCTTACCGAAGCACTGCAGAACGTATCACCTACTGTTGAGAATAATGTTGATGATACCACGGACTCCGATACAGCGGATCTTACAGCGGTCGAACCTGCTGACATGACGCAGAAGATGGAGGAAGTGCATGCCCTCAATCCCGATACCGCAGGGTGGATATCGATAGACGGAACCGTCATAGATTACCCCGTCATGCAGACAATGCGGGATGAGCAGTATTACCTGAACCGTGATTTTGACGGCAAGTACAGTGCGTACGGATGTATAATAGCGGACACCGACTCGGAGATAGGTACGGGAACGCTCGCGAACAATTACGAGGACGGATCGAAGCCTGCAACAAACATAATACTACACGGGCATAACATGAAGAACGGGACTATGTTCGGGAGCCTTGACAAGTACAGGGATCAGACCTATGAGAAGAGCCATTCGAAGATCAAGTTCTCAAGCCTGTATGAAAGTGTTCCTCAGCCAGGTCTACAGGAAGAGCGAGACCGATGTATTCAAATATTACCAGTTCTTTAATGCGGATACGGAAGAAGAGTTCAATGATTTTTACGACAACATCAAGAGCCTGTCGATGTACGACACGGGCGTTGATGCCGCGTTCGGAGACGAATTCATAACACTTTCGGTATGTGCATATCATGTGGATAACGGCCGACTCGTTGTTGTCGGGAAGCGTATAAAATAAGTCTCTCTGAAGTCAATCAGAGAGACTTATTGCTATTTCTGTAATTGCTTTGCAATAATGGCTCGCTCTTTTCCTTGAATTTTAAGTGCATTTAAGGCTTGTTCGAGAGTCCACTTCATGCTATCCATAAGAGAAATAACATCATCACTTCGAGTTTTAATCTGGCGTTCATCAGCACGCTTATCTGCTACTTGATCCGCATATTTATTAGCCAGTTTTTCAAATGATTCACACATCTCATGCCTCCCTTCCGGAGTCTCTTTAAAGTGCCGGACTCCCTTTGCCAAAGGTTCATAATTCATGTCATCAGCATCTGTACAGTTGAAATCATGAACCAGTTTTCCTAAACTCTTATTGCGGAGTACAAGGCTTCTTATCCTGCAGATTTGTAATATAAATGGTGTCAGCCTGTGATGTCGGCCCATTCGGCCGCAACCGCCGTCTTCAGATCCTCGGGCTTCAGATTGATCTGGCAGCCGATCCTGCCCGCACTTACATACATATCGCCAAGCTCTGACGCTTTTCTATCTATCCGCACCGGGTACTGCTTCTTCATTCCGATCGCGGTGCATCCGCCGCGAATATAGCCGGTAACGTCCTTGATGTCCTTTACATGGATCATCTCGACGCTCTTTTCTCCGACGCTCCCGGCCGCCTTCTTCAGATCGAGCCCGGCATCGACCGGAATGACAAATACATAATAACCCCCGCTGCTTCCCCTGCATACAAGGGTCTTGTATACCTTTTCATGCGGCAGTCCCAGTTCGTCTGCGACATGAACGCCGTCCTCGAACTCCCTGCATTCATAGGATTGCGTCGTATATTCGATCCCGAGACCATCCAGGATCCGCATTGCATTGGTCTTGATCTCTTTTGTCTTGGACATTGTGATTTTCCTCCTGCCCTCTGCAAATCCGTGTGCGTCCTTGCGGAGCGTATATCCCGGACAGATGAGCCTCAGGTGAAGATCATATTAACTGCCAACCCCGTCAGAAGCGCAAATACCATTACAAACACGATATAGAGCACAAACCTCCCGGCGCCGAGCGCTATCTTGAGAGCACCGAGATTCGTGATCTTCGTAGAAGGTCCCGTGATCATAAACGCTGCCGCGCTTCCCATGCTCATACCCTGCCACATCCATTCGCGCAAGAGAGGGATCGTGCCTCCGCCGCACGCATACAGCGGAACTCCGATGGTTGCTGCCATCAGTACTCCCCACGCTCGGCTGCCTCCGAAAACCGCCGTCATCACCTCCTGCGGTACATATCTTTGAAAAAGCGCCGAAAGCAGCACGCCAAGCAGAAAATAGAGTCCTGTCGCCCTGACGTTTCTGCCGAAATTCTTCAGATAACGGATCAGGAGATTCGGATCGGTATCACGGCTGCCGCTTACTTCAAAGCCCGTAAAATTAAAAAAGGGCTTGTCCCTGTAAAAAACATGCAGCAGAAGCCCCGCCGCACATCCGCACACAAAGCACGACAATATCCTTACCGCAAGTGCTGCCGTGCCGAGTGCCGCACTGTATATTATCAGCTGCGGATTCAACAGTATCGAAGCCATCATGAATGCCGCAAGCCAGTCATCCCGCATTCCCTGCGCGGAAAAAGACGCGGCGATCGGGATCGTCCCGTACATACAGAGCGGGCTCGCTATCCCCAGAAGGCATGCGGGAACAATGCCGAAGAGTCCGTACCGCTTGCCGTTCATATTCGCAAAGAGTCCGTGTATCAGATCCTTTGCGAAGACGGAAACAAACGAACCGATAGCCATTCCTATGACCCAGTACAGGAATATCTGCGAAAGCTGTACTTCAAAATAGTACCAGATGTAGATGAATTCCCGCCTCAGTACTTCAATCATCAAGCCTCACCAGATCGTATTCCCTGCTCCCGAGTCCGATCTCCTGACCGTAATCAAGCGTGTGCTGCCCGTTCAGGGATTCGATCCTCGCAACAAGATCCTGACCGTCCGGAGCCGCATATACAAGATCGACACAGGCCTGGTCAAGCGCCACGGGATCAAGGGACGCCAGTATACCGATATCGGCCATCGTAGGCTCCCTCGGAGTGGGATCGCAGTCGCAGTCCACGGACAGACGGTTCATCACATTAATGTAGAGTATATTATCACCGCAGCGATCGCTTACAGCCTTTGCAGCTTCCGCCATCGATTCCAGAAAATCATCCTGATCCGCGCCTCCGTAGCTCAGCCACGCAGTGTCACATTCCCCGGCGGTATGTATCCTGTTCTTGCCGGCAGAGGACGCGAAACCGATTGACATATTCTTGATCGCTCCGCCAAATCCGCCGTTTAAGTGCCCTTTAAAATGCGACAGCACAACGTAAAAATCATAATCCGCAAAATGCTCTCCTACAAGATCACCTGACAGATGTTTACCGTTTTGTACGGGAAGCTCCATGCTCCCGTTTTCGTCAAGGATCACGACCGGCGCTATCGCGGTAAAACCTCTCTCCTGTGCAACCTGGTAATGCATTGCCGTGCCGGCGCGTCTGCCTCCTACGGCTGTATTGCATTCCACGATCGTGGCATCCAGCCCCTGAACGAAATCTTTTATGAGTTCGGGTCTCAGATAGTTGCTCTCCTCACCTTCGCCGGTATGAAGCTTGACCGCTATATTGTTTCCCACGGCTTTTCTGTCAAGCGCATTATAGACCGCAGACAGCCCTTCCGGGCTGATATCAGACGTGAAGTATACAACGGGAGCATCCTCCGCAATAGGAACATTTTCCATGTCGGGAACAGTTTCTGTATCGGGAACATCCTCCGCGTCGGAAACCTCAATGACCGGCCGGGAAGGTTCGATATCCTCTGCCTCCCGCACCTGCCCTGCCCCGCTTTCCGAGCAGCCGGTAAGCATCAGGGCGGCCACGCAGACACATATTATCTTTTTCATCTCTTCAATATCCTTTTCCCGTCAATATAGTCGGCATTCAGGAACCATATAACATGATAATCCCCTCCGAGAGCCGTAAACGGAGTCACCTCTTTCCCGGCAGCGGTTACCTTTTCGATCAGGTAATTCTTCAATATCCATGTGTCCTCCAGCCTATCCGGTTCCAGCCTCATGAGCTGCTCAATATACTCATCCGTAGTGCCAAGAGCCGTTGCTGCCTCATGAACGGTTACCTGCGCCTTATCAAAATTCGCCTTCAGTTCCCTTCTTGTATCATCTTCCTGTTGTGCTGTAAGTGACATATGCACTCTCCTCCGTTATATGTACTTTTTATAGCGTAGCACCCGGTCTTTGTCAAATTATTCATTTCGTTTACGATAAAACCTGTTACGGTCTGTGGGGCTTTTCTTGTCCGCACACTGATATTCCCGGGGCTTGGCTGATCTTGACGTATCCTGTATAATCTGTAGCGAACAACTATAGATGCCATTCCTGCCACAATCGTGTGCATTAATGGCCGGCACATACGGAGAAAGACTATGGGAACATTTGCAAACGTTGAAGAAGCGAGAGAACATTTTAAGAATGACAGATTTGCAACAAACGCGGGAATGCGGATTGACGAGCTGGGAGAAGACAGTGCCGTCTGCTCAGTCACGCTTACCGATGATCACAGGAATGCTTACGGAGGCGTGATGGGAGGCGCGATCTTCACGCTGGCCGATCTGGCATTTGCGGCATGCGCCAATAATATACACAGCCTGTCCGTAGCGTCCCAGGTAAGCATCAACTACCTGTCCGCTCCGAAAGGGACGAAGCTTACCGCCCGGGCAAAATGCATCAAGAGTGGAAGGACTACATCCGTTATAAACGTAACGGTTTCGGATGATACGGGAATTGACGTTGCCCTGTTCGTGGGCACCGCTTTTAAACTATAGAACCATCTAATAGGAAACGGCAGACTACTGTTGTTTGCCATATAATAACATATCTACGACTTCCCTTATGACGCCTTCGCCGCCCTTTGCGGTCGTGACGTAATCCGCGACGGCCTTAACGGAAGCATTTGCGTCAGCCGGGCAGCAGCCGAGTCCGACAAGCTCGACAGCGTCCTTATCTGCCATATCATCTCCTATATATATGACCTCATCGGGGCGTATGTTGTAAGACGCGCACAATTTGTTGATACAGCCAACCTTGTCAACACAGCCCTGAGCCAGTACATCGATCCTGAGCTTCTCGCACCGCCGTTTGTTGAGCGCGACATCCTCTCCGGTGATGACCCCGGTAATGATCCCGTTCTCACGGAGCAGCCTGAATGCAACGCCGTCTTTGGTATTAAACTTCTTGAGCTCATCGCCCTTTTCCGAATAATACATTCCGCCGTCTGTCAGGCACCCGTCGCAGTCGGTCAACAGCATCTTATATTTATGAATCCCGGATTCCGGTGAACCATCCGTATCGGCAGACGCGTCCTCATCAGCCTCCGTCACAGGTCCCCTTGCCGTTTCTTCCCGTTTTGCCATAATGGAATCGGTAACGATCCAGTCGGACGGCTCATCGATCTCATAATATGTATCCTCGCTCATAAGCGATATCCTGATATTTCCGGACAGGCGGTTTCCCGTAGACAGAAGATCCTTTCTGGAAGTGATGTAGAACGCCCCGTTTTCAACATAATACTCGTCAAAATCCTGACGTCTCGGCCTGTTATAAACATCATAATTCTGCGGCGATGCAATGCCTTCATCATCGACGTTCCATATGAAGCGTTTCTGTGGCACGACAGACAATACGCTGTCTGTTCCCGCAGAGTTAAATGTATCAAAACCGTTATCAAGGTCGGCGCCGGTCAGAAGCGGGGATGTCGCCTGGATCAATACAATATTGTCGAACCGGCGCTTTCTGGCGAACTCCATCATTGCCGATTCCGTAGATGCCGTGTCGGTCGCGGTCTCCTCCGACCTGTCTATAACAGTCACTTTCCCGAACCTGTCAAGATCTTCGGCGCAGAACTTCTCCACGCACAGTCTGATCTGGTTGCTATCCGTCGCAACATACACCTTATCTATATAGCGGCAGTCACATGCGGCGGCAACAGTCCAATATACAAGCGGCCTGCCGTGCATCTCCCTGATATTTTTGAGGGGTATGGATTTGCTTCCGCCCCGTACCGGAATAAACGCAACATTCATCTTATTTCTTCCTGTATTTGAGCTTGTCTCTCTGAACCTGTTCAATGGGCAGGATATCCTCGGTCTTGAATCTGAGCGCAGCCTGCGTATTCTCAAGGTTTCTCTTAAGCCTTCTGATCCCGTCGGGCTCAAGTGATGCCGCATGATCCGTACCCTTAAACGTACGGTCGAGCGTATAATGCCGCTCAAAAATCGAGGCTCCGAGCGTATATGCAGCGACATCGATAGCAATCCCGAGATGGTGTCCCGAAAAGCCTATCGCCTTGACCCTTGATTCATATGCTTCTCTCATTCTGGTGATCTCAAGAAGGCAGACGTCCTCGAACGGAACCGGATAACCGGATGTACAGTTAAACAGTACCAGATCCTTCGCTCTTTGGCGTTCTTCGAAGAACCTGACTATCGTCTCCTCCTCCTCATGAGTGGTCATTCCGAATGACAGCTGTATCTCTCCGTCGTAGTTATCACATATATAACCGAGCATTTCAAAATTAGTGTTGCACGCGCTGGGAATCTTGATGAACTTCGGAGCAATGGATACGATCTGTCTCGCACTCGTCATATCCCACACGGATGTCGAATAGGTGATACCCGCCTCTTCACACCATGCCTTCAACTGTTTGTGCTGATCCAGATCAAATTCAAGGAATTCCCTGTGTTCGCCGTAGGTTGCGCCATACGAATTGTATGGTACGGGATGAGGCGCGTTATACTGCTCCTCGCTCAGAAGCTCCTTGGGACAGCGTTTCTGAAATTTGATAGCATCCGCCTTGCAGAACATGGCTGCGGTAACAATAAGCTCGTGCGCCATATCCATGCTTCCCATGTGATTGCAGCCTGCTTCTGCTATGACATAAGGATCTTTGTACTCGATCATGATAAATGCATCTCCTTTTGCATACATTTGATATTGCTCTGTATAGCAATAACTTTACCACGTTTTGCGGCAAACGACAAAATTCTTTTTGTTATCCGTTATGTGCGGAAATCTCAAGGATCAGTCCTCTCCAACCAGATGAACCGTCCTGTAATCATGTCCTACGGCAGGAAGGAACTTATCGATCACATCTTTGGTACGCATCTTAAGACTTGAAGTATTCACACAGGGATGGCAGCCAAGATATTCATCCTTCAGCACATCCTCGTCGATCAGCAGCTGCACCGCATGCTCTTTGTCATTCATCAGCCCCATAATGCTGACAGAGCCCGGCTCGATATCCAGGTGTTTCAGCATATCTTCCGGATCTGCAAAAGAAAGGCGCGAGGAACCTATCTGCGCGGAAAGCTCCTTTGTCTTAAACTTCTTGCCGCCCGGCATCATCAGCAGATAAAATGCTGTCTTCTGCCTGTTGCACAAAAACAGATTCTTGCATATCGTTACTTCGAGAATAGCATCTATCTCATTGCATGCCTCCATGGTATCGGTATGCTCATGATCTGTCCGTTTATATTCGATACCAAGAGAATCCAAAAGGTCATACGTCCGCACTTCCCGCGGCAGGCGGCCTTCCGTATTCTCAGGTCTTCCATTATATAATTCCATAACTACACTTCCTTTGCCAAATAATTTTCATGAGTCAGCCGCAAGATCCTTCGATCCGGCTCCCTGTATTAATCCTCGTGAACTTCGCACAGAAAACCGGCGTACGGGAATTGATACAGCATCACGTCATTCCCGAACATTTCGACCTTCTTTCCCTCTGCCGATCCGCTTTTTACCTGCTCTGCGCCCTCGATCAGCTTTCCGATAAGCTCCGGCTCTACCGGAATAGTTCCGTGCATCGCATAGATCTTGTCAAACTGTCCGGCATACAGATTCCTCCCTTCCGGTCTATCTTCGCACGCACCCGTTACTTCCGCCAAACTCTTCGATCTGCTGAGTATGAAGCAACAAGATCTGCTCTTTACTCAGTCTTCTCATTTGGCAAGCACCTCATATGCCTCTTTATTCTGTGCCAATAATCTCTTCGAAATGGCTAATACATCTTCATCAGTTGCATTTGCATCTGCCTTGCTGAAATCAATAACAAGATATCTGGGAACATTATTCTTAAGGATAACCGCAGTTCCGCGCTCATCCACCAGTCTTGTAACTTTCGAAAAATTCTGGTTGGCTTCTGTAATAGAGATCATTGTGTTAGTATCTATTGTCATTAGAAACACCTCCATTCTTTGACCATAGTATACCTCACAACGTAGCTATAATTCAACCTATTTTTTGTTGATGCGACAGCGTAAACTCATAGTCTGCGCTACGCGTAAAATCATACGCCACCATTTATCACCCTCCCCTTGCATCAATAAAGAAGGCAGGAATCTCTTCCCGCCTAAGCCAATTCAAATAGAGTTCATCCCGCCTCTTCCTTTCTTAATCCTTTCATACTGCTCGTCAGAAATTGCATTTCTGGAAAAGATCCATCTTCTTGCATAAACTGCAACATCTGACTGAATACTTTCTATCTGTTTTTTGCTCAAGTTAAAAAAGAAACTTCTTGCAGGTTTTGTATATTTACTTTGATAATTAATACTGTATATGGTATCATACTTTATATCTTAAATATACTGACCCTTGCGTATATAAGCGAACTATCAAAGAGTATTGATTTTTCTTATCATTTCAAAAGAACTTTAAAACAAATCTTTAATTAAATGCATATCAGAGAGGGGGATATAACATGTCCGGAAAATTTAACCTTAAGAAGTTTTCAGAAATCAATCTCAAAGATTCCTTCTTTGATTCTCTGAAGGAAGATTACAAAGAATTTACTGTCTGGTTTAATAAAAAAGCTGATGCGGGTAGAAAGGCTCTCGTTTATGAAGACGAAATTGGAGTCGGTGTTTTTATTGCCCTAAAAGATGATGAATGCGAAGAAATTGTACTGTCCGATTCTGTTCTTAATGCAAAAAATCGAACTAAAATTGCTACATTCAAAGTTTCAGAGAGATATCAAGGGCAGAGAATTGGCGAAGGTGCAATAGGATTGGCTCTTTGGGCTTGGCAGCAAAGAGGAACCGACGAAATATACTTTTACTGTATTTGATAAACAAGATAGTCTTATCGGGTTATTTGAAAAGTTCGGTTTTGTTCAAGTAGGGGTCAAACCTAATAATGAGTATGTCTTCATTAAAAGCCGCTCTCATATTGACTTTTCATCACCATACTCAGCTTTTCCTTTCATTAATTCATCCTTTAGAAAAACTGAGTATGTTATTATTAATGATATATTTCACGACAAGATCTTTGCTTATTCTGAACTCAAGACAAACCAACAAGATATGCAAGATAAAGTCGGAAACAGCGTTATAAATGGTCTAACCAAAATATATATCGGAAAAGCTCCGGATAATAAATATGAGGTTGGTGATCCTATCTTGATTTACCGTCGTCATCAAGGAACCGGTGCCCAGCATCGTTCCTGTGTTACTTCATATGGGGTTGTAACAGATTCATTTCAAGCAAAGCGAAGAGGTAATATACTAATGCCTATCGATGATCTTCTAAAAAAGATGGGCAACAAAACTATATTTTCTGAAAATGAGATTCGCTCCTTTTACAGAAGTAGTGATGATGTTACCATAATTGAAATGCTGTATTATGGATTCTTTGGTGCCGGCAATAATGTTAATCAAAAATGGTTAAATGATAATGATTGCTGGCCCAGCGTATATCCCGCAGGGGTTCCACTAAGCCCTGATGTATTTATAAAAGTGCTGGAAAAGGGGAATATAAATGTGCAAAATGTTATTATCGATCAATCCTGAGTTCGTCACCAAAATCATTAACGGAGACAAACAGTATGAGTTTCGCAAATTCCGGTGCAGAGATGATGTTGACCGGATTGTTATATATGCGACAGCTCCTATGAAGGTTATTGTAGGCGAAGCCGAAATTGATACCATTATAGAAGATGATGTTCTAAACGTATGGGAAAAAACTAAGGATTCCGCCGGCGTATCCTATCCCTTTTTCCGGCAATATTATAAGGGAAAATCATGTGCATATGCATATAAGCTCAAAAACCTGATCATCTATGATAAGCCGCAGACTCTATCAGATATCGGAGTATCATGTGCTCCTCAATCCTTTCGATATCTTCCGACGTAACTTCCACAGCAGACGGCATTAATTCTCCATAGTTTGCGCTACGCGTAAAAAACATCTGCCTTTCCCTTTCATGGGATAGATCAGCTCCATATCCAGCATCTTCTTTATCAAAGCTGATGCGGGCGGGGCAGTGATACCTAGTATCTTCATAACATCTGTCCTGCCAAAAAAACTTTCATAACGAAATTCTGCAAAAAAAGTTCCAGATACTCCGTGGTCTCCCGAATATCCTTCGTATAATCATTGAAGTTCGCCCTGACAAGGGCATTTCTGAAATACAGGCATTATCGGATATCCCATTCTTTTATAAATCCATTTTTCGGTATTCTTACACTTATATCTGACCAGTAATACAAACATATCCTCACTCAACAATTATTCGCTACCATTCAGCTGCGGAAATTTAGTTCTAACTGTATCCAACAATTCTTTTGAATGGTATCTATACGATGCACATCCTTCCAAAATTCTAGTAGCAGCCCTTTGCAAGCTAATATTTCTTGTTGAATTTAAAATAAATGTGTACATTATATCCCCAAAACGATCATAATTTTCAAAATGACCATACCCGGTTGCTTCAGCATAGTTATCGTCGATGCTCTTAAGCGCATTTTCCTGATCGACTTCGTCCATCTGTAATAAAATACGAGACATCTGATAGTCTTTATGTTCAACCAAAGCATATGACAACTGATTATTATCAATCAATGTTAATATGTATTTTTCAACATCTGGAGAATATTCCCCCTTCACCATTTTTGCGTGAACTTGATTAATTCTTTCTTCTTCATCAATATCTGAGATTGCAGAATTAAAATCTATTCGTAATTCTTCTAGTGATTTGTATCGCTTCTTTTTATCGCGATTTGTAGCCTTATCTAAGACAAGATTAACTTGACCGAACAAATCTGGAGCGGTATTCCGCAATAGATACTCTAAGACTTTTCCAAGCGAATAAATATCACTTTGTTTATCTAATAATCTAAAATCTGTTAGTCCAACAGGATCAACAAACATATTTGAGTTCTTCGGTGTAGCAGATGATTGAAAAGAATGAACATTCATCATATCCTTGCTTAACCCAAAATCAGATATAATAACTTCCTCATTTTTAAAAAGTACATTTCCCAAATGAAGATCACGGTGTATTATCCCTTTTGAATGAACATCCATAAGGCCTTCTATAATTGAATTTGCAATTTCTATAGTCCTATTATCATCAATAAACAAACTATTCTTTTCAATGTATTCGTAAAGATCGCAATCACATTTTTCCATGAGATATGAATTTTCTTCTTCCGAATAACCAAAAACCTTTAACACATGAGGCGATTGGGCAAGTTCAACCATATTATCATATTCTATCTTGAACCTTCTTCTCCACTTTTCTTCAACAGCATAACTTTGCTTAAGTCTTTTCTTTAGTATCCCTTCGTCATAATAAAGAACATCACAATATGACCCCTCAAATAGTTTTCTTTCTGTAGAAATATCAAACTTTTCATCCTTATACTCTATATGTAACCCATATCGTTCAAGAAAATTCGTCGCTTTTGTTACCAAATCATTGCTGCGCTCTGCTTCATAAGAAGAAATCTTAACCAATGATAAAACTGCACTTATAACCTTTATTTTGCTTTTCTCTGGCAGTTTGGAATACTGCTCAAATAAACACTCATTATCGCAATAACTAACATTAGCCTCTGCTCTAAAATAATCTTCTATGTCTAAATAATCGTACTGAAAAATCGAATTGTCCAAATAATCATCAAGGATTAAGCCATCATAATGTGTTCCCATCATGCCTCTATTATCTAGCTCAACTTTTTCCCTAATAAACTCCTTATCAAAATAGCTTAATAGCTTATCTAATTCAGACATTTT
>CAJOMN010000026.1 GCA_905235745.1 uncultured Lachnospiraceae bacterium | reverse complement strand
ATAAAGAAACTTCCAATCACGCCGATGCCCATGGATGTCATCAGACGCCACGGTGCCACATGCCATAATGCTGTGGGATCTTCCGAGAAAATATCTGTTCCTAAATAAAGAAACATGTCAGCAATGCCATATATTACTGCACCACAAATTCCACCAAGTGCCATATTTTTGTATACTATATTTCTATCTACATCCTTCATGACTTGTTCACCCCCAAGGTTAATATCAAAGTTTTCTTATCTTTTGGACAAATAGCTCCGGCTTCGGCAACAGACAGTTCCACAGTGCATTTTTCTTGTTCCATTTTTTCATAATGAGGTTCCTCCCTTTAAGTTAATGATTTTGTGAGGTGTGGGAAGTTTTATTTTTTATAAGTTCTTAAAATTCTTCCAAACTGCCGCCGCAGAACTTTTGACAAGAAGCTTTTCTATGTCGATTCCGGCAGGACAGACGTTCCTGCATGCAAGTGACTTGCCGCATCCCTCATAAACATATTTATTATACGCCCTGGATAATTCCGGCTGTTGTTCTTTGGGCGCTTTATTAAGAAATCTTACGGCAGGAGCCATGGCTGCCATTCCTCCGAATTTACCACCCGCATAGAAATTCGGACATACTTCAAGACACAATCCGCATTGCAGGCATTTAGAAGCTTCAAAAGCCGTTTTTTCACCGTCCGGGACGGCATCTGAATTTAACCATAATTCCATTTCCCGCAGTGTATTCATCATAGAAGATCTGTCTACAAGGAGATCTTCTACAACCGGAAATTTTCGAAGAGGTTCTATCACTACCCTCTCGCCTTTTAAATCTGACAAGCAGGTATCACAGGCAAGATGCGGCGTACCGTTTATTACCATGGCACAGGCTCCGCACCTTTTCTGCAGGCAGCTGTGCTCCCACACAACAGGAAGTGTCATGAGAGCAGTCGCTACTGTATCAGCCTCTTTATACTCATATGTAAAGTCCTCCCAATAGGCATTGCTATCTCCCGCTTTCTGCCTGCGGATATGCAGCACTTTTTTCATTTAATCCTCTACTCCCGTATCACTGTCAGGTATTATTTCCAGCCTGTAATCTATCTGGCTTCCGTTCCACCTCGTAACCGAGGTTCCCCGATACTCTTTAAGCGTCTTGGGATAATCCCGTCTGGTGTGTGCGCCTCTGGACTCTTTTCTCTCAAGAGCGCTCTTTAATATTGCAAGTGTAAATCTATATCTGCACATCAATTCGTCAGATATCGCCAGACCTCTGTCTGCACCGGATTCAATCAGAAAATCGTTAAAACCGGCGTTTATTTTGTCAATCGCATTTTGCAGTTTTATACCATCCCTTATGATCCCGAGGCCGTTTGCCAGTTCATTTTCCATAAACGATTTTATCCCGGCTTCTGAATCAGCTATATATGTAAAGTCAGCTATATCATCATTGTCGGGTGCGCCTGCGCCCTTAAAAGCACCTTCCGCGATGTCATCAACAACACTTACGGCCGCTCTCAGGCCACCGTATATTGCTCCCAGCAAAGAATTGCCTCCCAGTCTGTTAGCGCCGTGATAAGCACATGCGCACTCTCCTGCGGCATATAACCCGGCAATCCCGGCACGATGCCCGATATCCACCCTGATTCCGCCCATAAAATAATGTATTCCGGGCGATACGGGTACGGGCTCCAATTTAGGATCCACAGACATGTAATGCATGATCTCATCGCGAAGATCAGACAGTTTATCATTCCATGTGTCTTCGGTTAACTTTGTCAGATCCAGGTAAACCTGCCGCCCCAGCACTGCCATTTCCCTTGATATCACATCCCGGGGCATCAGATTGCCGCCTGATCCATATTTTTCTTCCATAAAATAACAATATGAGCCGTCGTCCTTAAAATAAAAAAGTCTGCCGCCTTCTCCTCTTGCAGCCTCTGATATCAGTAATCTTTTACCCGTTATCTCAGTTGTTGTCGGATGATATTGTATAAACTCCAGATTTGCGAATTCGACTCCCTGCGAAAAAAGCTCCGCGGCTGCCAATCCCGTATTGGCGGTAGTCCCCGTAGTAAGCCCGGGGAACATACCGTTGAATCCACCACTTGCTATGATCACCGGACCTTCATAAACTTTTCTTGTGTGCGTATACAGATCATATATCTGTACTCCGGCACACTCATTATTTTTAATGATTATCCGTTCAAATCTATGATGAGGATATCTCTTTATACATCCACTGTATTCATGCTTCCTTACTTCATCTGTCAAAGCTGCTACGAGAACCCTGCCCGTACTGCTCATTGCATAGGCTGTTCTCTTTTTTTTCTGTCCGCCGAAATTTCTTTGTACAATATGTCCGTTTTCTCTGTGAAAGGGAACGCCTAACCTGTCCAAGTCCATTACAACTTCCGGGGCATTCATGGTAAGTTCTTTTACCATTTCGGGATCAGCCAGAAAACAGCCGCCCTTCATCGTATCATCAAAATGCTCTCTCCAGGAATCATTTTCTCCCATAACATCCAGACTGGCATTGATACCTCCCTCCGCGAGGTTTGACTGAGCCCTTTCGGATGAGTGCACAGAAAAAAGCCGCACTTTGACACCCCTTTTCGCAAGCCCCCGGGCTGCGGAAAGACCGGCCAGTCCGGCTCCTATAACATTCACGGTTATTACGGTGTTATTCTTCACTTAGTTCTCCCGCATCCATACGAAATACCTTATCTGCATACTTTGATGCATCACTCTCATGCGTAACCACAAGAACTGCCGTACCGTTATCTGCCACCTCTCTGAGTATTTCAAAAACGGTCGTTGTGTTTTCATCATCAAGATCTCCGGTAGGCTCATCAGCAAAGAGCACGTCCGGCTTCTTGATAAGCGCTCTTGCTATAGCCATTCTGCGCAATTCTCCTCCGGATAACTCCTCCGGCATGGCATCCCTTAAATGTGAGATGCCGAATTTGTCCATGAGCCTTACCGCCTCGATCTCATTTCGAAAACCGTATAATATCCCGGGAAGCATTATATTCTCCATTACAGTAAGAGAAGCAATTGCACTTTTACCTTGCGGAACATATCCGATATGACTGTTGCGGTAACAAGACAGTTCCCTGTCATTCATTTTATAGATATCGATATCACCGTACAGCACTTTTCCCTCTGTCGGCACAAGGATTCCCGACAGCATATTTATAAGGGTGCTCTTGCCTCCGCCGGATCGCCCCTTTATAACAGTAAGCGTTCCTTCATCCATAGCAAAATCACAGGTACTTACGGCATCAAAAATGTTGCTCCCCCTGCTTTTTCTGTAAAATTCCTTCTTGATCTGTTCGGCTCTGATACGCATTATTCACCTTTCCTTAATATCATACCTGTATCTATCATGCCTATCCTGGCGGCTGCAATTCCAGCTGTAAGAGCACCTGCAAGTGCAGATAACAAAACTGCCAGAGCTGCCGCAAATATTATCACATGTGTGCCGGGTAATAAGAATGGCAGCGCCATCTTCGTCTCGATGTACCCTGAAAAAGGAATTATTATAATGAGGCCGAGTATTACTCCGAAAATCCCGCCCGCAAAGCTCAGGACAACCCCTTCAGTAAGAACTGTCTTAGCCAGTTTCCCTCTGGATGCCCCCAATACCCTCAATACGGCAAATTCCTTTTTTCTCTCGCCTGTCATCATAAAAAAGGTCAGTATCATGATCCCAAGCGCTACTATCCAGACTGCCGCAATGATAATCCGGGCAATGTCCGAAACAGCTGCCAGCGAATCCGATATCCCGGATATCATGTTAGTGGTTCTGATCGCCCTCAGCTTTTTATAGTGTATATTGATATCGTTAACCACTTCATCTACGTTATGTGTATCATCAACATCTATCAAAATGCAACTTATTACATTTCCGGAATTAATGCTTGCATATTCATTTAACTGCTTGTTAAGAGACGCTTCTATCAATGTCTGTATAGTCTGTCTTGTTGTAAAAACCTGAGTGTCATAGCTGGTTCCCGTCTTATCCATTTTTGCCACTACATTGACCTTTACTCCAAAAAACGACATCTCATCACCTACAAAGGCATTCAAGTCATTGCCAACCACAGCATCAAGATACCCCACTTCACCGGAGCCCGACTTCTTGATCCATGGTGTAATGGCAAAATCGGTTTCAGGATCGAAACCGATTATCTGAACCGGCATTGAGCAGCACCCTGCCTTGACCGAAGCCAGATAATACTGGGGAGATATCCTGCCCACCCCCTCAAGGAGCGTTAGTTCATCCAGATATTCACCATTCATATAAAAATATCCTGTATTACCCTGAAGCACGATATTCTCAAGTTCCTGCTTAGTGGTCGCTTCATAGGGGACAACCATTATATCGGCTCCCAACCTGTCTTCCAGCGAACCAAATCCATTATTTAAAGCCTGCACTATTAACGTTCCGCCAAGGAGAGATAAAGACAGTACAGCGGCCAGTATCATAAGTGCAATACTTCGCGCCGGACGCTTGATAATATTCTTATATGCAATAAATCCCGGGGTTTTCATAAATGATAATTCTCCTCACTCATCGGATATTCTGTATAGAACTCTTCCGACATAAACTCCGCATCTCTTGTATGCGTATCTTCAAAATGATCATCCGTTTTCAGGAAGTAGTCCATACTCCCATCCTGATCATCAAGCGTCACATCCATGTTGTAATATAAGCCATCAACTTTAACTATATTCCAGGCATGTTTCTCGATTTTGCCCGAGGCATTACAGACACCTGTAATAATCCTGACATCAACCCCGAGTTCCTTGAGCAGTCTGTATGCAAGAACCGCGTATCCCTGACACAAAGCCGTATGATAGTAAAGTGCCCCATAGGCGGTTGACTGTATATGATTGCTTCCCGGCTGATGCTTATGGACAGTATCGTAGGCTACCGTGTCGCATATATAGTCATGTACCCATCTGACCTTTTCAAGATCCGGCGACGCAGGCGAAATATCAGAAGTATTTAACAGATCCTCCACAATCGTATCAACAGTATCCTCCTGTTCGATCGATGTATAACAGACCGGAGTGAGACTTACATTGTATTGATACATATCACCCTCCGGGCTGCTGCTGTACTTTAGCTCGTATCCCCCGTACTGATACCTCAGGTAATCTCCGCCCTTCGGATCACTGCTTTCATAAAATGCATCTCGAACAAGCTCACCGACAGTCTCTTCCACGGCATATTCATCGAGAGTATATGCCCTGAACGATATCCTGACACTGTTACTTCTGTGCTCGAGAGTCTGTCTGAAAACAGCAGTTATCTCATCCGTATTGTAAATAGCAATTCCCGTATACCCGCTCTTGTCCGTATTCCTGCCGCCCGAATGGTTTATATTAATCACGATTGCCGCAGCTGCTATGAATAATGCGATCGCTGCTGCCGTCAGTGCTCTTCGTTTTGACGCCATAGTCCTTATGCCTGCCATTTATATTACCTGCCATCTGATGAAATAGACTATAAATGATATTCCGGCCAGCAGGAGCAGTATTGATATTATTAAAACCACATCGCTTTTCAGATCTCTTTTTCCGGTAATACCCAGGGCTATTCTAAGCGGTGTAATATTAGTCGTAAGATGTACCATAAGTGATACAACCATCAGTATCTGCGAAACAAGTGCTGCCATGTCAAAGGGCCTCAGTCTGAATGTCCCGCCTTCATTTGTCCCCGTAAACAGTATAATGTGTATCGCTATAAATAAGAGCAGGGCAAATCCACTGATTCTGCGGGTCAGAAACAAAATATTTTCCTTTATGTAAAAAGTTCCCGACTTTATCCCTGCAACAATCGAATCTATTGTAAGTATAAATCCGATAATAACGTGTACGCAGATAAACAGAACCATTGTAAATGAAATTGCAGAAAAAAACTTATTCCCGCCTTTTGCCATACCGGTCATCATCAGACCTCCCCAGATCATGTGTATGAGGAAAAACACCATAATGACGGCCGTAACAATTGCGTTTAGCTTTCTCATTGTTTTTCCCCTTTTAACACAACACTCCCGTCGTACTTTTCAACAGTCTGTGCATTATATTCGTCATAAACCTCCTTGGACATGATCATTACGTCAAACCTGCCATGGTCAGCCTTGGACAGCATAAGTGTTATATCCTCTGTCCTGATACTCATCTGATTCTCCGGCAGGCGGCTTTGAAAACTCTCGGCAATTTCAAGTCCGTCAGCATCACAGTCCGCAACTACACAGGAAATATCCTCAAATAAGAAGTCAATTTCCTCTCCGCCAAAAAAGGCTTTCCATATTTCCAGGTTCTCTTTATTATTATGGGAATCCGTATTGATAAAAACCACATAGGCTCCTGATGGTTGCGGTATCACAGCGGTAGCAGACGTTACGGCATCCACACCGCTTAATTTACCTTGTATATATCCACTTGACCATACAGGAACACCAACCAGGATCAGGATGGTTCCCGTCACGATTAGAATGTGGCGGATGATTTTCATTCCTTCGCTTCCTCAAGAGCATTATTTACTGCCTCGACAAATTCATTATAATTAATTGTAGCTCCGCTAATAGCGTCAATTCCCTTTAGCTGTCCGTTGGACACCAGCATATTTGCGTATTCGGCGCATGCTGCGTTGGCTTTCTGCGCCTTGTTATAATAATCCTTATTGGCGATACGCCCATCCTCCTTGCCGTAGTCCTCTCCTTTTAGCGTCCCGTCAACTTCATATGTCTGATAAGTGCATTCTGCTACCTTTCCGCCCTCTATGGTAATTGTTACAACTCCGTATCCGTTGCCGTCATCAGTTCCGTCTTCACTTTCATAGATCGAACTTCTGCCTTCATAAGTCCCATCCTTGTATGCGACATTTGAATTCCCGCAGCCCGTAAGCGATAACGCCGCAGTCAAAGATGCCGCCGCAAATACCAATGATATCTTTTTCATAATCGTCTGTCTCCTTACTGCAAAGTTATATGCTTGATCTTGCCTGTAAAATTCTCGTTAATCATCTCATGATCAACCTTACCGTTTCTGAGCACCACAGTTCTCTGGGCAACCTCAGCCACCTCCGGGTTATGGGTTACCACAACCAGTGTTGTGCCCTCTTCGTGCAATTTTCTGAACAGTTCTACCACTATTTCCTCATTTGCTTCATCAAGGTTACCCGTAGGCTCATCTGCCAGAATTATTTCAGGATAGTTGATCAGAGCCCTTGCAACACATACCCTTTGCTGTTCACCGCCTGAGAGCTGACTTGGATAGTGTTTTGCTCTGTCTGACAGCCCGACCCTTTCCAGAGCTTCCAAGGCTTCTTTTTCATCGGGTATGCTGTGATAATACTGCGCCAGCATTACATTCTCAACTGCTGTTAGATAACTTACCAGATGAAACTGCTGGAATATCAGACCGATCTTATCTCTTCTGATATCCGTCAGTTCTTTTGCGCTTTTTTGGGCTATATCAACACCGTCCAGCAGTATTTCTCCCTCGGTAGCCTTATCAAGAGCTCCGATAATATTCATCATCGTACTCTTGCCGGAACCCGAAGGCCCCATGATGGCAAGCCATTCACCCTGTTCAACTTTGATATTTACATGATCAAGGGCATGTAACTTCCCATATATTTTGGATACATTTCGTAGTTCAAGCAGACTCATTTAATCATTCTCCCTTCAATACAAGTGCCGGATCGACATCTGTTGCACTTCTGACAGGTATCAGGCATGCAATCGCCGTTACTATTACAGATACTATGATTGTGACAGGTGTCAGCAGAGGCATAATTGTAATTGAACTGTTAAATACATTCACGGAAACCGCCTGCGCGAA
Organism: uncultured Lachnospiraceae bacterium; assembly: GCA_905235745.1. GTDB lineage: Bacteria > Bacillota > Clostridia > Lachnospirales > Lachnospiraceae > UBA2868. The sequence continues at coordinate 7,807 of CAJOMN010000026.1, read as the reverse complement.
AATAAAGCCGAGTATCGCCCCCAGCAGACCTCCGACTGCACCCAGCACTATTCCTTCACCCATGAATTCGTAAACTATACTGGAATCACTTGCACCCAGAGCCTTCCTGAGTCCTATCTCTTTTCTCCTCTCGGCTACGACCGCTGTCATCGTAGTCGCAACGCAGATCATGGTAAGGGCAAGTACAACTACCGTAACCAAAAGTACCAGTGCCTGAAGCTTTGATAGAACTGTAGTTTCAGATTCAGTGACCTTTTTTACCAATCTGGCTGTTACGCCTTCTACCGAATCCGTTATTTCATCTTTGATTATATTTAGTTCATCCGAAGTGGCCGATATTGACAGTTCACATACATCATATGTTGCTGGCTCTCCTGTCAGCTCCTCCATATCTTCGATGCTCATATACACATAATCTTCTTCGTTTCCGCCGGTATCAAGTATGCCGGATACCGTAAAGTCTTTGTAGTTGTCCGGTACAATATCTTCTTCGCCCGCTTCGGGATCCGCTGTATCCGATGATCCTTCGGATACGGGAGCATACGTGCAGGTAAGCCTTGATCCTGCCTTAAGGTTATAGGTCTGGGCTACCGTTTTGCCAATCATGATGTCTCCGGGACCTGCCGGCCAATCACCGCTTACGTCCCAAAAGGGACTGGTCTTTTGGACCTCATCCAGCCTGGTTGCCGCAGCCATGACTGCTATATCATTGATCCTGACTGTTTCATATCTATAGGGCGCCGCACCCACAAGTTCAGACTCCGGTATGACGGAAATTGCACTTTCTACACTCTCCGCACTCATGACATCCTCTGTTGCCGTAAATATCATGTTGGCGCCGTAATTTCTGAACTGCGCTCCCATCTGTCTCGGAACATCAACATAAATAGTTACAAGGCCTGACAGAATGGTAGCGCCTATGGCAATAGCCAGGAGTGCTATTACCATTCTCGATCGCCTTCTTAACAGCGAGGCCGTAACCATTCTTATATACATCTGTCTCTTTTTCATCGCCTGACTCCTTATCTTCCGTGTAGTACTTCTGTAGGATGGAGATTCAGAAGCATTCTGATGGCCGGAATGCATCCTGTCAGAGTTACAATGAATACAAGAACCGTGACAACAGGTATTACCATAGGCCTCATATTAATTGCCGAATCGAATACGGTGTGACCTATAATCTGTGCAAATCCAAGCCCGGCAAAAAATCCTGCTATTCCTCCGATCACCGCCGTACACATGATCTCTGTTATAACGAGTCCCGTAATTGCACCGTTATGGGCACCGATAGCCTTCATCAGACCTATCTCCTGGGAACGTTCCATAACAGAAGCCGTTACCAGATTACATATGCCAAGCGCCGCGCCTATCATGGACAGAATCGTTATCAATATCATCAATAACTGTGTCTTCTCCAGAATTGTTCCCTCGGAAGACGCTACCTGTCTGACTGCGGATGCAACCGAATCCGTGATCACCTCCTCGATCTGATAACAGATAGAACTGACATAGGCCGTGCAATACCATGTCTCATACTGCGATACGGAAAGTGACCCGGGATCCCTGGCCGCCTTTTGCGCCAATTCGTTATCCGGGGTTGTGAGCGCGGATACTTCTATACTGTCGATCTTACCATCCAGTCCTCCAAGAAGCTGCGCTATATCCACAGGCACATATATATAGTCATCCTCTTCGCCGCCGGAATCATAGATTCCTACGACCTTAACTGTTACATCACTTGCTATACCCTTAAGGGTGATGTCATCATTTACCGATATCCCCTCTTTCTTTGCAAGAGTACTCCCTACCATGGCAACACTTTTGTCATTTGTCTGTTCATCTATCCAACGCCCGGATGTGATATCCCACCAGCTTCTGAGTGAATTGAGTCCTGCATCCAGCTGTTCGCCCGTCGGCAGTTCCATATGGTGGTTGAACCATGTACCTGTAACCTCCACGAAACTTCCGTCTTCAAGAACCGCCTCAGTCGTTATAAACGGCGCATAGTCAACAATATTAAATGCCCAGAAGATCGTTTTGATCTTCCCAAGCTCACTCTCATTCAGATAGGCTCCGGTAACATTTTCATCACCTACGTCATAGAGTTCGGAGATAACGGAATTCCCCTTAGGCACTACGTTTATATTTGCGCCGTAGGCTTTTAACTCCTGGTTGATCTTATCTCCGACATCCATCATTACAGACAGCATAGCGGTTGCCAGTGATGCTCCAAGAGCGATGGTAAAGGCTATCATAGCCATCTTTTTCCATTGCCTTACAAATGCCTTTGCGATCATTCTTATAAACATTATTTGAACTCACTTTCGTACTCAAGTAATCCTGAAACAGGAACAATTATCTGCCCATTTTCTATTTCATAAGGAATAACTATCGGGTTACATCCGCCTTTAAACCCGATCGTGGATATATTCATTACTACATCGCACAGATTACATACTACCTGCCCGTCTTTTTCGTAATAACCCGTTTCCCCACAGACATCGCAGGCATCAAGTCCGATACCATACGAAGATGAGTTTGGCTTCTTTATGACGATAAATCTGATTATCACTCCGTTTTCAGACTCATATGCAAATCTATGTAAATGTCCGTCGCTCACCAGATCAAAGGATACATATACATTCTCATCATCAACGGCTGTTGCATCCTCAATCGGCGAAAGAGCGGCATCCGTTTCATTCATTTTCTCCAAAACAGTCATAGTACATAGAGCAAGTAAGGAAACGACCAGAGATGTAGCACACCAGCGTCTGATATTCCGCCATTTGGCGAGGATCTTTCTGTGCCCGGCAGGATTTTTGTACGGTTCCCTTTGAGTATAACTTTTGACACACATAATGACAGAAACCGCGACAATAATCATTAAGGATATATATATGAATAAATCACCATGGTTTTTTACATAAACAGAATATGTAAACATCATATGATTCGATTTGATTATTTTCTTCTGAAGGAGCACTGAGAAGAAACCGGCAAGACGAACAACGGCATTTATAAGAAGCTCGAGTCTTATTACTATATTGCATATTTTTTCACCGCTGCTGATAAGGATTTTTTGTGTGGCCATAAATCCGACTATCATAAGTGTCAATCCCAGCAGCATTCCGATCATACTCAGCAGGAAATCCGTGGAGATCACGGTCTTCTCATTGAGCAGGACGTGATACGGATAGCCCCACACTTCCGGTGCGGCATATGCAATTACTGTGATACTGATCAGTCCCAGAAAAAGCCATTGAAGAAATCCTGTCGCTCTGTTCTTCTCCGACAAAGGCTTAATGGAAAATATCAGGAACAGAACAAACGATATAAGAGAAATAGCATATATCCATCCATTTAATATAGCGGAGTCAATAAGGCTGGTAGCATTTCTGAAATATGCAATCACAAACGAGGCGATAAAGCCAATGATGGTTCCCGCGTAAACTATGTTTCTCTGATTTTTCTCTCCCTTAAGTTTGGTGTACCCTGCAATGGCTCCCGATACTATAGTTGCCATCATGAGCGCGCGGGTTGTTAGTATTAAATAGGTTAGCATTACATTCTCCGATAAAAGATCTGATTAACGCATAAACGCGATGCACCTTTTGGAGGTGCATCGCCTGGTATAGAATATTAGTTATCTCAAATATTATTCAAGACCTGCAAATTCCCATCCTTCGTAAGTATACGAAAGGTTTCCGTTTGCAAAGTGATCGGCAAGTGATCCGCCGGGGCCTGTCTCTGAATCCGAGTGGATGAGATATCCGTTCTCGCCGGGGCTGTGGATCGTGATCGTAAGGTTGTACGTACCCGGATCGAGCTTGATATTGTTACCGTAATGAGGACCGTCGGATGCAGCCATTTCCATGAATGTTCCTGAAACAACTTCACTTCCGTCTGTATCTGTGATCAGATAATCCACAGTAAGGTAGGGGATCCAGTCGCCCACGCCATAACCAAGATCATTCTCAAGTGCTGAAATATCAGCCTCGATATGGATATCCGCATCATCAGCGCTGTATGTTGTTGTCTCATTTTCCATAGGCACTGCCTGGAACCATACTGCTGACAGATTTAAGAAATCAAGCTCCTCATCACTGAAGATCTCGTTTTCTACAAAACCCGCGTCACTACTTGTTGAAGCATCTTCTTCAACATCCGCGACAACCGTCTCTTCGGCAGCATTTTCCGGGGTTGTCGTCTCTTCAGGTGCTGTCTGCGCCGAATCAGATGAACTTCCGCATCCGGCAAGTATAGCTGCCGAAAGTGCACCGGTTAGAACCAATACCATCATTTTTCTTTTCATTTTTTCTCCTCCTTGTAAAAATGAACAATATTTATTTATGAAAGACATTATTTGTCTGTTCATACAACACTTATCAGTTGGCTTCCTGCGCCATTTCATCTCTTAACTTTCTGTTTTTATGAAGCCAATAAATAAACGTGATCACAGTAATCACCGTCAGAACGATCTGGGGAACGACCGTCTGTACGCATGGATATATACCCAATATTTCAAGCAATGAATTGGAAGGGATCCATGCCACCCATGCGGGTGATGTCATCGTAATCACATCGCCCTCTATAAGTTCCTTGATACCGCTTCCCAGAAACGCAATAGACATAATAGCCATCAAAATACTGGTTGCCAGGAAAAATGGTTTAAGAGGTAATCTTACGGACAGTAATCTGATCGCAAGATACACAAACACCAGACAAACGCATCCTGTAATGAATCCAAGCCATACCATATTGATGTTATTTCCGGTCAGCAGTGGCTGATAGAACAGGATAACCTCGGCTCCCTCTCTGTAAACCGCAAGAAATGCCGTAAACGCAAGCGCGAATGTGCTTCCTTTCTTTGTTGCATCACCGACTTTGCTCTTGATATATTTGTCCCACGCTTCTGACTCAGATTTGGAAACCATCCAGTTGCTGACATAGAACAGGACAACTACAGCTATAAGCGCCGTGACGCCTTCGATAACCTCCTGGGATGCGCTGTTTGCAAGCTTTAACTGATTCAGAGCCCACGCAGATACAAAACTGAGGACTATTCCAAGTAGCGATCCGATATACACGGGTCTTAGCTGCCTCTTTCTTTCTTCCCCGGATTTTCCGGATGTCTTGAGGAGATAAGCGATTATGGCTCCAACCACCAGAATTGCTTCAAATCCCTCTCTTAAGATAATCGTAAAGCAGGCTATAAAGGTGGCTACCGCAGCCGATCTTCCGCCGCCCGTACTCGTACCGTTCTCATCAACTCCGTCAAGCTTATTGGCATCCGTACGAATCATTGTCCTTAAGATATCAACCTGTTTTTCGAACTCTTCATAAGTACCATCCTTGGCTTCCGACTTGCAGGCCGAGAATTGAAGCTCAACTTCCGATTTGCGCGCTCCCGAGATGTAACCCATTGCATTTCGTTCAAACCCTGTTGTCTCGTAATATCCATAGTAGCCGTCATTTACACAGTTATAAGCCGACTCGGTATCACCCTCCGAATACTTTGACTTTGCGGCTCTGAACACTTCTGTCATAGCATCTGCCACATCATTCCACGTCCATGAATCGGCTATACCCGCGTCGGTCGAGTATTCTTCCCACGTCGGGTAGTACTTCGCTTCAAATAATGCTGTTGCCTGCGTCTGTGTTTCCTCTGAGATTTCTATTTCTACTTCGACACCGTCGAGTTTATTGGCTGATAATCTGAGGTCAGCAACGAGAACATCCACAGCTGTGGAAAATTCATCCGCCGGACCTCCATTTTTCAAAATGCTGTTGCAATTTGAAAAGTCCGCCTCCGTCGTCTTCTTGCTGGCTGACGGTAACTGCTTTTGCATCTCGATTTTCATTCCGGATGCGCCCCAGTAATTATTTTTGGCATCTTTGACTTTTGCAAGAGCGCTCTCCGCGTTTCCGCCATCATAAGCGGATACCGCCTCCGCCAAAATTGTTTCGATCGCATCCACAACCTGATTGTAGGTAAAATCATCCCCAATGCCGTTGGCGCTCCTGTAATCGTTCCAACTGCCATAGTAGTCGGCGGCCAGAGCGGGGGACGGAGTTATCAATACGGAAACCATAAGAACGAGGACCAGACCAACCCTCTTTGAAAGCTTACTCATGCCGCTTTTCCTTTCTTTCCATTCCTTTGTGTGAAAAATCCATTGATCAGCTCGCTGATTATAAACAACACGCACAGAATATCGACCGCAGGTCTTGTCAGAGTATGACATCTCATCGTATCCATCATGCAAAGGTGTACCAATACACCGGGTATAAGCGCTGTAATGATCGCAATAATAATGGCAGCAATTCCCATGCACATCTTCATTCCGGAACTTTTGACAAAAGCTGCGGCTATGCTGATCGCAGCAATAACAAGTCCCGCTGCAAACACATATAATTGTGCATAATGACAATTCATTCAAGTGCCATCTTCCGCTTTTGCGCAGGCGCGAAAAACGGTCATGACCCCGGCCAACAATACTACCGCAATAATCGCAGGTATGAGCTCTGGAATATTTTTTTCATACTTACCCCCTTTTAACCTGAGAAGGCTTGCTTGTTAGTCGCAACTAACATAATGCCAAAAATATAGTGAACGAATTTAATTCGTTCAACTAACAAATCGTAAACATGATTCTCATCAGAACCTAAAGCATTATATCACAGTTAGTTTAAACTAACAACCCCTTTTTATAGAATCGGAAGTTTGACACTCAAAATCGCCAGAAGCCAGTAATGGCTTTATTTTTATCTTTTTATATTTTTCCAAATCATATTTTCGACCTTAAATCACAGTAGCAGTATTCATGTGGTGCCACCGGTACAGGCTCGGATTGTCCCAGAGGTACAAATTTTTCAGTGCCATTCGTAAATCTCAGGGTGATATCGGAAATGACAAAATTTTTCGTAATACTTGAAGTTGCCATATAAACACCTGCTTTTCTATTATGGCTTTTTCAGCTATTAGTATCATATCTTACATATCAAGGCTATTCTCATTAAGAAGGAAATCTCATAACGAGGATACCCTGGTCATTTCTCCATACCGGAGTATTGGAATTAACCACTATTATCTTCTTAAAGGAATCTGATATCTTTACGAGCGATGCCTTGCCGCATCTTCTGATTCCCGTAATCACCTTTATCATCCCGTTGTTCATCCGGCTGATCAACCGCTCAAGATATCGGTTTCTTTCGATTTCCATGGTATCCTCCAAATGCAATTATTTTATTTTAGATTTTTTCCGTTTCCGTCGATTTTCTAAAATAAAGTCACTCATTTATTCAGATTTTAGCACAAAAATAGCGGGTAACTACGCCGAAACGCAGCTACCCGCTATCAATTTAATCTCAATATTTCAATAGCTTTGTTGTACTCTTAAGACCAATTGCGACGGTTGAAGCATTATGCAAAAGAGCTGATGTTCCCGGCGGGATGATTCCCAATAATCCCAGTATGATGAGTCCGGTATTGAATCCCACGATCGTTCTGTAATTGAAGCGGATCCTCTCCATCAGCCGATCGCTCAGCTCCTTTAACACAACCAGACTTTGAAGGTCATCTGAGCTTATCGTGATGTCAGCGATCTGTCTGGCAATCTCCGCCCCTTCGCTGATCGCAATTCCCGCATCGGAAGCGGAAAGGGCCGGCGAGTCGTTGATCCCGTCTCCGACCATGATCACCTTTAAGCCTTCTTTCTTCTTATCCTCCACATATCCGGATTTATCCTCCGGAAGCACTTCTGCATGATATTCATCTACACCGACTATGTCTGAGATCCGTTTTGCT
>CAJOMN010000025.1 GCA_905235745.1 uncultured Lachnospiraceae bacterium | reverse complement strand
CAAGGTTCTTTTCCGTTAAAAGAGCGCAAAAAATAGCACGCTCTCTCAAGCGGCTTTTTTAATATATCATTGCATTTCGGCATTGTCAACGGATTTTTTAAAAATATTTAATCAAAAAAACGCCCTAAAATAAGGCTTTTAAGGGCATTTTTTCTTATATGTTACCGTCATACAATATATGGTATGAATGTCGATGGTTAAACACTATAAACGAACATGGTATATCTAATGCCGCTGTTCCCGGTTTTCATATCTCTCGCAGAATCTTGCGGAAAAAGAGGGCCCCTCATTACTCATTCTCAAATGAGTAATCTCTCCCGCTCTCAGGATTCTGAAGATTGCGATACCTTTTTCCCTCTCCTCGGTTACCGCTTCCGTAACCGAAGTAGGCGCGGCCGCCGTAAAATGCCACGGCACAAAGGGAGATACATTGCACAGTCTCGATAACAAAAGAGAGGCAAGACCGAAATGGCAGAAAAACGCGATCGTTTTTTCGTTACTGTTTGTCACCTGATATACCAGACCTTTTCTCACATAACCATAGTCCGCCAAAAGTGCATCAAACCCGGATGCGACTTCATCATACAGGCTCACCATATTCCCTGCTTCCGCAAGTGCCGATCTTCTCCAGCCCTCCCGGTCAAATAGTTCCGGATGATCCATATAATAGGAAGGAAGAATATCCCACACAATACGCTTCCTATACTGTCCGGTGGCCTCATCTGTCACCAGCTCCGTTGCAAATGCTTTTCTCACATCTTCCGACAGGTTGGGATCCGTCAGTGCCGGAAATTCCTTCAGCCACTCCAGAGTTACCGGTTTCTTATTTAATCTGTCACAACTGTATGCCGCCGTGTCCCGGGCTCTGCCAAGGGGCGACTGATACACATCATCTATATGGTAGGAATCGATGATCTCTGCCAGCAGCTCAGCTTCCCGGCATCCTTTTTCCGTCAGCGTATCACGCTCATAATCCGGATCCCCGTGTCTTATAAATAACAGCCTCATATCTTCAACACCTATTGTTCATCCCCTTCAAGTTCTCCCTTTTCATCCGTGTCATTTACCCTGAGGCGCAATCAATATTGTAATGTAGATTCACTGGATCGGGCTAAGAAAGCGGCTTAGTCTGCCTTAATATACGATTCTGCTATGATCCGTATAAGCGCAAACAGCACACCCGAAACTGCCCAGATTATCCATGTGCGGTCCCATCTCATTGTTATAAAGCTGATCGAAAGATAGATAACCACGATCGTTAACCAGTAAAATCTCGTGAGCGGTTCAAGCTTTGCATTCTTTCTCTTCTTCTCGGTCGTATAATCATCACTTTGAAGCAGCACCTTATATGAACTATGAACGCCGCACACCGAAATAAACAAATACACCGCGCATCCGACAAGCAGGAGCAGCAGACAGACCATACTCTCGATAACAAACGGTGATAATTCCATAACCGCACATACCATCAGCGGAACCGACCCCAGAACGCACATAAGAACTCCCGTTGTCAATGCTCTTGTATTGCTGCTCTCGTTCTCTGCCAGTCTCTCTTTTGCCATTCCTTCAACACCGTACTCTGTCTCGAAAGGCTCTTTTTCAAGATACTCATATTGGGAAAGTCCTCCTCCCTTTGCTATAAAGAGATATACCGCATATCCTACCTGCGCAAACAATACCACAAGCCCTATAGCCGTACATGCATTTGGCGATATGCTGCTTAGCTGCGAACCCGCAAGCCCCGCAAGAAATATCAGGATCACCGGAGAAGTGATACACAGGAATACTCCGAGACCTACCTTCGGAAGAATCTGCTTTCTCATGGAAATATATTCGGTAGCATCTTCCATTGAGATCCTCCTGACAGGTATATAGCCCGGATCTTTCTCATAATATACTTCCGTGTTGTCGGGTTCCATTTCATCTTTAAGAAGGTAATCGGTACTGACACCGAATATTTCCGCCAGCTTCAGTACTTTCTGAAGATCCGGCACACTCTGCGCGCTTTCCCATTTGGATACGGACTGCCTCGATACATCAAGCAATTCCGCCAGCTCCTCCTGGGACCATCCGTTCTTTTTTCTTTCATTAATAATCTTATCAGCTAAAATCATTTGCTTATCCTTTCCGAAACCATCATTGTCTCATATGTGTTTTTGTTTGTTCGAACAATATGACAATAACGATTCCGGCGGTTGCAGACCATAAAGCCTGCCTTTCAATTTGTCAACCGGCAGTTGCAGCTCCCGTAATTGCGGGGTTTATTCACTTACCGACTCAGAACTTACCGGGAACGTGAAGTATGTGTCGGGATACGGTTCATCATTAAGAGTAAAATGCCACCATTCCTGATCAAGCGGCATGAATCCGTGCTCTAACATGGCGTCACGTAAAATCATACGGTTATTATACTGTTCTTCGGTAATATCTTTGTAATCCGGATGGGACAATTCCCCGAAATAATCAAACGTACCGCCCATATCAAGTTCTTTCTCGGTCTCCATGTCAAAAAGCGTCAGATCGACAGTGCTTCCTCTGCTGTGTCCGCTGTGTTCGGCAATGTATCCCTGAGGGAACAGAACATCCTTGTCAAGTTCGGGATAAAAATATTCCTTCATTCTTGTATCATCGGTATCCTTCGCCCATTCAACAAAGTTTGTCACTGCCATCTGAGGCCGGTATGCATCATATATCTTCAGGCGATATCCCTTTTCCTTAAGCTCTTCACTCGCTTCCGAAAGAGCCTCGGCGGCTTCCCTGGTCAGCAGCGCTACCGGTTCTTCATACCCGTCTATGCGGTCTCCGACAAAGTTATAGGTCGAATAATAACGGATCTCCAATATCGCATCCGGAACTGCTTCGCCTAACAGAACAAAATCCGATGCATCATCAGAATAGCTGACTGCATTGGTCGTCTCCGCAATCTCTGACAGATCTCCGGCAAGATTACATCCGGCAAGGGAAAATGCGAGCGATGCCGCAACAATTGCCGCGATTGATTTTACATTTGTAATGTGTTTCATGACTCCTCCTATCAATCTCTTTCTGTGCCGTTCCAACTGAGTCTGTGCAGACTGCCGCCCTTTTCGAGTCCGGCAAAATCATTCTGCCGCAGCGCCTCGTACAGTACGATCGCCACGGCGTTTGAGAGATTAAGCGACCTTTCATCCTTTATCATCGGAATACGGATACATCTGTCCCTGTTATTAACAAGGATCTCTTCGGGTATCCCTGCTGTCTCTTTCCCGAACATGAGATAATCGTCCGCTCCGAATTCTGCCCCGGCATATGATTTTTCAGCCTTTGTTGTAAGGAACCAAACTTTACCTCCGCAGCAGGATGCCATAAACTCTTCGTAGTTTTTGTATATACTTACATCCAGCTTATCCCAGTAATCAAGGCCAGCCCGCTTTAGCATCTTCTCATTGATCTGAAAGCCAAGGGGCTCTATCAGATGCAGCTTCGTACCCGTGACAACGCAGGTTCTGCCTATATTCCCCGTATTTGCCGGTATCTCCGGTTCTAATAATACTATATTCATCTTCGATGCCCCGCAACCGGCGTTAGGTGAACGAATATAATCCGTTCACTGTAGTAGTCCTGAATACTTCACGTCAGGCTGTATCACTCAATAAGTTCGAATAGGATATTGTTGTTAAACAGATACGACAGGAACCTGCTCGATCCGACCTGGGCAAATATCCATCCTCCGAACGAACGGCCGAAGAACATCATCGCCGCGAGGAAAAACACCCATATAAATACAAGCGAGAGAGTAATCCCCGTAGCCATTCCGGCAAGTCTGTTGATGGTCCGAAGAACCGGTATCTTCTCCAATACTTTGACAGCCATGAGAACTATGAATTCAACAATGATAAACAGTATGAACAGTCCCACAAAGGTTCCCGATTTTATCGAAAGCGCGGCAAGGTATCCTGCTATATAATCTTCAAACAGCGATATCGCAAGCTTTTCGTATATTTCGCTCGTATTGTTTGTCTTCAGATAATCGGAGATAAGCTCCGGAAAACCGAATGAATCGATCGCTTTATCCTCGCTCTCGCTTCCGGGAGTCGCCGTGTCCGTCACGCTCTCAATGGCGCCGCCTTCATATGCTTCTATTATCCTGACCCTTAGATTGTCGTAGATCGAAGTGTTGTCTATCAGAAAGGAACTTACATGAGACGACAGTTTCGTGACGATAAAAAGAACGGCTATTATTCCGGCAAACCAGACTGCCAGCCGCAGAAAACCTCTGTTATATCCTTTGACCGCGCCTATCAGCAAAACGGCTATGACAGCTATCAGCAAATAATAATCCTTCATGTCACTTAAGCTTTACTTCCTCCATTCCGTCTCCGTACAGCACAAGGAATCTGGTCCTGCCTGACTCCGGAATAACAGCGACTGCCGGTCTGTCAAAGCTTCCTTCATACTTTTTGAGCTGCGACATATTGTATATCAGCCACGAGTCGGTGTTGTATATGATCATGAGATCCTTGTACAGACAGATATTGCCGTAATCCATATCAAAGCCCTGCATCGTTACAACATTCCCGTTATCGTCGTATATTTCGGCAATGTATTTATTGTCTCCCTCTTCATCCTCATATACAAGAGCTATCATATCTTCATTGTTAAACACGCTGCAGATCTCATGCTCCAGCTGTGTTTCAAATATGCTCTCAGGCTTGTCCGCGCCCTTAAATATGGTGAATTTGTTGTCCCCGAGCGCAAATGATGTGTCCTGATTGATGAAGCTGACATACGATACTACCGTGCCTGAAGAATTGTATCCGCTTACAAGATTATCAACCTCATTCTGTCCGACGGCTCCGAAATTATAGAATGCAACGGAAGAAGACAATACGCCGCTGTCGACAAACAGGTACGAGACTGCGAGAAGTATACCGTCATCCGATATATCAATGCATACCGGATATCCGCTCTTAGACATTGTTGTCCTGTCGCTTGCTATATTCGTCCCGTTAACATCATAGAGCTTGACCCATGTTACCTCGTTATCTTCAAGAACGACAGCTACATTTCCGTTTCCCGATACGCAGAATCTCTTAAGTGGCGTGGATGTGTCTATCGTCCCCTGGAGTCCGGCGCTGTTGTATATGTAGATCGTTGTCCCCATATAATCCCCTATGGCAACATAATCAAGACATGTATCAACAATGGGATTCTGCATTTCAAACGTCTCGTTCCAGATCATATCATCGGATATATTAAATGCGGACGCCCCGTCCTGACTGTATCTTAATACATTGTTTCCGAATCTGATATATCTGGCGTTTGATGCCTCGGGATAAGACATGCTCCGCAGAACATCCGTGTCGGTATAGACCATCTTCTGGTAATTATAATAGGCGCTCGCAATAATCGCTCCGATTATCGCGATGGCGATCACAATACGGTAACGGATCGATCTTCTGTGACGACGGATCTTCTGTTCAAAATCCTTCTGCGTCTTCTCATATTTATCTTTCAGAGTTTCGTTTATTTCTCCGCCCATTTGTCTTCTATGTATGCCAGCACTCCAAGCTGTACTGCACCCATTATACTCTGATCGTCGTTAAGAGATGCGGGTACAACATAATTATCTATATCTTCCAGTTCCTTTGTACGTATATAGCCTGCAAGCTTTTCAAGAAGCTTCTTTCTGATAAGAGGGAACAGCTGCCGCTGGTGCATCACGCCCCCTCCCAGTATTATCTTTCTGGGCGCTATTGTAAGAACCATTGCCATAAGCCCCTGTGCAATATAATCCGCTTCCATTTCCCATACTTCCGGTCTGTCGGTAAGTTCTTCAGCCGATTTTCCCCATCTGCCTTCAATCGCTGGCCCCGATGCAAGGCTCTCAAAACACGTCGGGTGGAACGGACATTTCCCTTTATAGTCGTCGCCTTCGATCTTCGAAACAAGGATATGTCCGAACTCGGGATGTCCCATTCCGTGAACAAGCTGTCCGTTTACGGCCATTCCCGCACCGATCCCGTTACCTATTGTTACATATCCGACATTGTCGATATTCCTGGCGCATCCGAAAGTCATCTCCCCGAGACACGCCCCGTTGGCACGGGTATCGATCTTGATCGGAACACTCAATGCTTCTTCAAGTATCTTTTTGATCGGATAATTCTGCCATGACAATTTCGGCGACTCAAGAATGGAACCGTATGTATCCGAATCCGGGTTAACGTCCACGGGTCCGAAAGATCCTATGCCCAGAGCGCTTATATCCTTATCCCTGAAATAATCGATCACCTTCGGTATTGATTCGTCCGGAGTTGTCGTCGCAAATGACTGTCTGTCAATTATAGTACCGTCTGCGTAGCCAAGCGCACAGACCATACTGGTTCCGCCCGCCTCGAGTCCCCCGTAGAGTTTCGGCAGCCGTGTGACCATAATGGTAAGCTTTCCGAATATCGTAAAATCACCGTACCCGCCGGATACGATAAACGACTCACCCGCTTTGATCCTGCGTCCGTCTATACCTCCCTCTCCGTCGAGGACCGATATGATCATGAACGAATCGCTCTTGTCAAAATCATGCGATCCGGAGATCTCTATCTTGTCAACCTCATAATATCTGCATGATACCAGTCTTCCCGGAATACCGTTTGTATAGCAGTTTGCGTCCCTGTGCGGTATCATCATAACGTCAAGACACTTATCAACGTGAAGATCCCTCTTGCTTCCGTCAACTATCCGGTCATAATCATGGAGCCGGTATGTTATGTCGGAGCTCTTCTGTATCTCCATTATCATCGTATCCTGTTTGATCGCGTGAACCGTTCCCGGTATTATCTGGAAGAAATCTCCTTTTTTAACGGGGATCTCTCTCAGAAAATCATCCCATCTGCCCCCGGCAACCATGCTTTCGGCCTCTTCGCGGCTTGAAGCGTTATGTCCGATTATGATCGAACCGTCCCTGTCACAATCCATGACATACCAGCATTCCGTTTTCCCCGAAGCCTTGTTTTCGTTATTGTAGGCATATTCGTTGTCCGGGTGTACCTGAATGCTGAGCGCGTCCCTCGCATCGATCACTTTGACTATAAACGGAAATTCCCCTTCCGTATCTACTCCGAATACTTCCCTGTTGCTGCGCCAGACTTCCGACAGGTGCATGCCGTCAAATCTTCCGCCCTTAACGAGACAGTCTCCGTTTTCATGTGCGCTTACGGTCCAGTATTCCTTCCCCCATATGAGTTTTTTTACAACCGGTTCAAGGAAGATCAGTTCTCTCATATATATCCTTTCAGACTACAGTAACTACAGTGAACAAACCTGTATAATGTGTTTAACCGGTAAATGTCCCGTATGGGATACCATACAGGACATTTGCCGATCTGTATTATTTTACAAAGCTCTTAACCTGCTCATAGATACCCTCGGCGTCAAGCTGGTACTTGTGAATGAGCTCTGCCGCGGATCCGCTTTCCCCGAATACATCTTGCATACCTATCTTATATACCTTCGTAGGAAGCTTTTCGGACAGGACATCACATACCGCGCTTCCGAGACCGCCTATTACGGAATGTTCCTCGGCCGTAACTACTTTTCCGGTCTTTGCGGCGCTCTTAATGACAAGTTCCTCGTCAAGCGGCTTGATCGTATGAATATTGATGATCTCCGCATCGATTCCGTCGCGGGAAAGCATTTCGGCAGCTTCAAGCGATGCCGGAACCGTAATACCCGTGGCAAATATCGAAACGTCCTTACCTTCCCGAAGAACTATACCCTTGCCCAATTCGAACTTATAGGTCTTCTCGTCATTGAACACCGGGACGGCCGCGCGCCCGAATCTCATATATACCGGTCCCACATACTCATATGCGGCTCTGACCGCGGCTCTTGCTTCGACATCATCTGCCGGATTGATGATCACCATTCCCGGGATCGTTCTCATGAGCGCTATGTCTTCGTTACACTGATGGGATGCACCGTCTTCACCTACCGATATTCCGGCATGTGTAGCACCTATCTTGACGTTCAGATGCGGATATCCTATGGAATTTCTAACCTGCTCAAATGCCCTTCCCGCAGAGAACATTGCAAATGAACTTGCAAACGGCACCTTGCCCGTTGCGGCAAGTCCGGCTGCAATACATGTCATATTCGATTCCGCGATCCCGCAGTTAATATGTTTGTCCGGATGTGCTTTTGCAAATACTCCGGTCATCGTGGCGGCAGCAAGGTCAGCCGTTAACACTACAAGATCATCTTTTTCATTACCGAGCTCTACAAGCGTGTTGCCGTAGCTTGCTCTTGTTGCGATCTTTTCTACTTCTGACATAATGCTTCACCTGCCTTCCTGAGATCTTCCATGGCGATCTCATACTGCTCGTCATTGGGTGCTTTTCCATGCCATCCCGCCTGATTCTCCATAAACGATACACCTTTGCCTTTTATGGATTTCATGATTATGGCGGTGGGCATTCCTTTTGTTTCCCTTGCCTCTTTAAATGCAGCCCTTATTTGGTCAAAATCATGTGCATCTATATTTACAACATGGAAATTGAATGCTTCGAATTTCCTGTCGATGGGGTAGGGATTGCACACATCTTCAATCTTTCCGTCAATCTGCAGTCCGTTATTGTCCACTATCACAACAAGATTATCCAGTTTCTTGTGTCCCGCGAACATGGCAGCTTCCCAGACCTGCCCCTCCGCCAGCTCTCCGTCTCCGAGAAGCGTATATACCCGGTACGGATCGTTTGAAAGCTTTGCGGACAGAGCCATTCCGGTTGCCACGGATACACCCTGTCCGAGTGATCCGCTCGACATATCCACTCCGGGCGTATGCTGCATACACGGATGTCCCTGCAGATGGGATCCGAGCTTACGCAGTGTGCATAGCTCCTCAACAGGGAAGTACCCTCTCTGCGCAAGCGTCGAATAAAGCGCGGGGGCGCAGTGTCCCTTTGAAAGCACGAATCTGTCCCGGTCTTCTTTCTGAGGATCTGAGGGGTCGATGTTCATCTCCTCAAAATACAGATAGGTCATCAGATCCGCACAGGATAATGACCCTCCGGGATGTCCGGCCTTGGCTGAATGAACTGCCGTAATAATACCTTTACGGACTTCATTAGCCGTCTTTGCCAAGTCCAAATTGTTCATAATTCTTTTCCTCTTTCTATATATAAAACCACTTTATATATCTATTTTGTTTTCCACAGGTCATCATCTTCGACCGAATAGTAATAAGAATTGACCGGCAGCAGTGTTTTGTTGCGTATCTCAAACACCTCCCATACGACACCGGCATTTGCGGCGGGAACATGGTATTTTCCGATCAGACCTTCACTGTTGTAGACATCGACACATGCATTGCTTCCGGTCATGTTATACGACATCAGATCTCCGGAAGTAATGCTTCCGAAGTCAGTAACATAGAATCTGTAATCGTCGGCTCCGGCGTTATCTATAGTAACGCATTCTGCAGTCGTAAGCCCCAGGCTGTCCACCGGAGACCTTAATATACGGTCGCGATTGGAGGATATCGCCAGACTGTTAAGATCAAGCGGAGCTGTCTCCCACGAAACAGCCACCCTGTAGGTGTTATCATCGACATCGGGCATTGCGAATCCGACTGCATACTGACGGTCGAGACGGATTATTACGGACAGATACAATGTTTCATAACCGCCTTTTGTTATTTCGGCAGTATAACTTCCGGCAGGAAGAGCTACAGCCGCCGTACCGTTATCATCCAATGCGCCTGTCTGCATTACCGTTCCTGTCCGGTTATTAATGCCTCTTCGTATCATGATCCCGGCGCCCGAAAGCGGTATGTTGGGGTCCGTGGCGTCTCTGACGACAAACTGTGCCGGATATGTCGCAGTATTGTTCACATACCCCATATAGATAGGCTCCACCGCATATTTACCTGAACCAAACCTTGCCGTAATGCCGAACACTCCGACCTCATTCAGCGTGTCCTTGCTTGCGTATGCACAGTATGTCTCATCATCCGTACAATCAACGGATACCTTGTAGAACCCGTCGCCGTCAGTGCGTGTCTGCGCAACGACGCTGTCATCGTTCTCGGATTTGATCACGATACTCGCATCTTCCATCGGCATGGAGAATTCATCCATGACATATCCGTACAGAAGCTCTGTCTCCTTTAAGGACGGAGCAACATTATATACGATATAGGCACGGTTGATCATATCCTGTTCCAGATAATCGTACTGACCTACAGTTCCGCTGCTGTATGTATCCAGATCCTCAAGCTTATACTCCGTCGCGTTTTTGTTCTCGCAATAGATATAGCGGACCAGACAGTCATTTCTGAAATAATACCTTGATTCTATATCCATTGAAGACGGATTGACCGGCTTGTCAACATATGTCCGGTATTCGGAAATATAGTTTATATTTCCGTCATCGTAATAATAATTCAGTATATCCAGAATATCGCCGCAGTTCTCCGTTTCGGTTATCTTCTCCACGGCATTGGTCTGCGGGTTGGTATAGACCCTGTATTCCGTAGTCTTATTATCCTTGAGGTTTGCCGTGACACGTTTGTAATCATAAGTATTTACAGGTGCCATGGCACTGTCGCTGACATTTTCGATCCTGGAGAATACGGAATCCTTCCATTTAAGGTTCTTGTTTCTTGTCCCGGGCTTGAAACGGATGACCGAATAATCCACCTCGCCGGTATCCTGATCCATCAACTCCTCCGCAGACATTTCATGGTCAAGATCCTTATCATCCTCTTCTTCCGCCGCAGTCTCGGTGACTGTTTCCGGCTCTTCTTCAACCGGCTCCTCTGTCTCCTTTGCCTCCTGCATTTCCTGCTGCGCGACCTTCCTGTCGTGATTCCTGAATATCGCTTTGACCCCGATATATGATCCGACCAATACCGCGACCAGTACGGCAGAATAGACGAACAATCCGATAATAGTGACTGTTATCCTGTCTTTATTCTTTTTCTCTTTTCTGTACCGCTTTTCTTTGTCACTGTTAATAAACATTGGAAAACCTTTTCACGGGGTCTTATCTGAATTTATAAACGGTTGTCGTTTTGTATCTCTGCCCTTTTTCAAATACGGGATGTTCAAATGCAGGATCGTTTACACTGTTGGGGAAATACTGCGTCTCCAGACAGAATCCCTCACGCACGTTATATGTTGCTCCGCCTTTTCCTCCCTGGGGCGTGATGCAGTTTCCGGCATAGAACTGAACGCCCGGAAGATCCGAATATACATCCATTATTCTGCCATCGCACTTGGCGGTTGCGATAAGCCTTGAGCTTTTGTCATATCCGTCAACAACGTAGTTATGATCGTATCCCTGTACAAGCTTAAGCTGTTCGAAATCGGCACCGATATCCTGTCCGATCGTCTTTTCCGACGTAAAATCCATAACGGTTCCTTTGACGGATTCTATCTGCCCCGTAGGGATCGCACCGGCCACAACGGGGGTGTAGCTGCCTGCATTGATCACAAGCTTTGTGTTTTCTATCGAACCCGAGTCATGACCCGACAGATTGAAATACGAATGATTGGTCATATTGATAAGCGTTTTCCTGTCGCTTACTCCGTCATAATCTATCTCGATGGCATTTTCATCCGTAAGGGTATACGTTACGGCAATATCAAGATTCCCGGGGAAGCCGTTCTCCATATCGGGTGAATGATACGTGAATCTGACGCAGTTATCGCTCTCCTCGGCATTCCACAAGACCTTATGCATTCCCCTGTAGGCATCCGAGTGAAGGTTGTTCTCATTATCATTGACCGCAAGCTTGTATTCCGTTCCGTCTATGGTAAATCTGGCACCGGCGATCCGGTTGGCGCATCTTCCTACTGTAGCTCCGAAAAAGCCGACGTTCACAAGATACTCTTCCCCACTGTCAAATCCGAGCACGATGTCCTTGTACTCGCCTTTATCGTTCGGAACGATGAGCCTTACAAGACATGCTCCCAAGTTGGTGACTGCAGCCTCCATCCCGTTGTTGTTTTTGATCGTATAAAGCTTGATATCCTTTCCTAAATGTGTTTTTCCGAATTGTGATACCGTAACTCCCATGTCTGTTCCTCCTTTTCATAGTCAAGACTCTCTTGTGATCACGCGCCCCGTTATAGCTCGGTGCGCGCTTCAAGTGCGCGTGAAAGCGTCACTTCATCAATATATTCAAGTTCTCCCCCGACCGGAACACCGCTCGCTATCCTTGTTACCTTTATTCCGGTGGGTTTTATGAGCTTGCTTATGTACATTGCTGTAGTCTCGCCCTCAATACTTGAGTTGGTTGCGATGATAACCTCATCTACATCCTTCTCCAAACGTTTGATAAGCTCGGCAAGCCTTATATCCGAAGGACCTATCCCGAGACTCGGATTGATCGCTCCGTGCAGGACGTGATAAACGCCCTCATATTTGCCGGTCTTCTCGTAGGCGGTCATATCCCTTGTGTTTTCGACCACCATGATCTGTTTATGATTTCTGGCTGTATTCGAACATACCGGGCAAACATCCCGGTCAGTCAGCGTATAACACTCGCTGCAGTATCTGATGTTCTCCTTTGCCTGTATCATGGCATCGGCAAGCTTTTTGACCTGATCCTCCGGCATATTGATTATGTGAAAAGCAAGTCTTTGCGCCGATTTGCCTCCTATTCCCGGCAGAACGGCAAGCTCCGCCACAAGTCTGTTTATATAGCCGCTGTACAGATCCATCCCCTTTTACTCCCTTTCAATGCTAAAACGGAAGACCCCCTCCGAGTCCGCCCGTAAGCTTGCCCATATTCTGGGTACTTTCTTCTTCCACCATCCGGAGCGCCTCATTAACGGCTGCCATTACGAGATCCTCCAGCGTTTCTATGTCATCGGGATCTACGGCTTCTTCGGAAAACTTTACCTTTGTGATCTGCCTTTTTCCGGTGATCGTTACTTCGACCGCGCCGCCTCCGGCCTTTGCGGTAAACTCTTTTTCTTCAAGCTCCTTCTGGCTTTCCTCCATCTGACGCTGCATCTTCTGCGCCTGCTTCATCAGATTTGCCATGTTCCCCGGCATTCCTCCTCCGGGAAAACCTCCTCTTTTTGCCATTTCACATCTCCTTATCTTAATCAAACTCCGAATCATCTACCGTAACATCCATTCCGAATATGGATGTCGGAGGGTAGTACACTCCGTCAGCGTTGTTCCCGGTCAATGATGTCAGTTCATATTCCGCACTCTTTCCGATAACATCTGCAAAAGCCTTATCCAGACTTTCCTTAAACACCTCGTCATCGCACAGACACATTACGGTATCATCCTCAAACTGAATGACAAGCTTTCCGTCATCCGGTCTTACCGAAGGGGTTGCTTTTCTGAGGCATGCCATATACATTTCGGGCATGGATCTGTAGATATCTCCCCACGATGCGGAAATCTTCCGAAGCTCCTCCACTGTAGCCTTCGGAAGATTGTGCGCCGACCGGATCGCCTCGTCCTTCGCCGCTTTTTGCGAATCGGTCTCTTCCTTTACGACAGTACGTGCTTTTTCCTTGTATGTGTCCTTTGAGAGATTCCCGCTTTCTATCAGATCTTCTATGACCTTCAAACGGTCGTTTAACGAATCCTGATCCTTTTCCATCTGAGGCCTGCATATTCTGATTATCGCGATCTCGACAAGAACCCTCTTTTGTACCGCAAATCTGAGATCGTTCGACAGTTCGGAAAAGACTCGTATATACCTTATAAGCATCTCATCCGTTATCGCCCTCGCTTCCTGCACGAGCAGTTTCATGTTGTCTGCGGATATATCGATCACGTCGGAAATATCCTCTGCGGATTGTGCAAGAAGAACATTTCTCATATGCCAGATAAAATCATTGACGAAGGTTGTGATATCCCTTCCCTGCGCAAGTATCCTGTCGATCACATTGATACTGTCAGTAACGCTTCTGGCGCTAAGCGCACGGAGAAATTCCGAGAAGACGGATGTATCAACGGCACCGAGAACTTCAAGCGCTCTTTCGTAAGTGATCTGTTTGCCGAGAAGGAATGACGAGCACTGATCAAGAAGTGACAGTGCGTCTCTCATCCCGCCTTCCGCCTTTGCGGCAATATAGCTTACCGCTCTGTCTTCGATGTCGATACCTTCACTGTCCGCAACCTCTTTGATCCGTTCTGCAAGGGTGTCCGTTGCGATCCGTTTAAAATCATACCTCTGGCATCTTGACAGTATCGTTACGGGAATCTTGTGCGGCTCCGTCGTCGCCAGAATAAAGATCACATACTCCGGCGGCTCCTCAAGAGTTTTGAGCAGCGCATTAAACGCATCCTTTGTTATCTGATGGGCTTCGTCAATGATATAAACCTTGTATTTTCCGTCAGTCGGAGAATATACAACGCTCTCCTTTATCTGCCTGGCGTCATCCACGCCGTTATTGGAAGCGGCATCCATCTCGATGACGTTCAGGGATGTTCCGTCAGCTATGCTCCTGCAGCTGTCACACACCCCGCATGGATTACCGTGATCGGGATGTTCGCAGTTGACCGCCTTGGCGAACACCTTGGCAGCGCTGGTCTTGCCGGTTCCGCGCGTTCCGCAGAACAGATAAGCGTGACCTATTCTGTTAGCCTCTATCTGATTTCGTAACGTGGTTACAATGGCATCCTGCCCTTTGATCCCGTCAAAATCAGACGGCCTCCATTTCCTGTACAGTGCTGTGTAGCTCATGTTCCTCCGGCTTTGCGGGCCACTCCCTTATCAATCTCCAAAACTAATGCCGAGCATTTTTGCTTCCTGAATGATAGTTGCTTTGGGGTCAAGCATTTTGAGCTTTCCGGCAACATCTTCAAGAGGCACCTTGACAATTTCCCTGTTGCGGTAACCGACCATAAATCCGTATTCACCTTCAAGAATGAGCTTTCCGGCCTCTGCTCCGAGCCTGCTTGCAAACACTCTGTCGTAAGGGCACGGGCTTCCTCCTCTTTGAGTGTGTCCGGGAACGGTAACGCGAACCTCCTGCCCGGTTCTTTCCTTGATACCTTCGGCGATCTCGTATGAGACAGAAGGATGCGGCATTTTCTCAAGCTTTTTGGCGTATTCCTTCTTGGAGAGCTTGGCATCTTCTTTGCTGATCGCACCTTCGGCAACTGCTATTATCGTAAATTTGCTTCCGCGCTCTTCACGGCGTCTGATCGCTTCGACAACCTTGTCAATATCGTACGGGATCTCGGGGATCAGTATTATGTCGGCTCCTCCTGCCATTCCCGCATTAAGCGTCAGATATCCGACCTTGTGTCCCATAACCTCAACAATGAATACCCGTCCGTGCGATGCCGCCGTCGTATGTATACAGTCAATGCACTCCGTGGCAATATCCACGGCAGACTGGAAACCGAATGTCATATCCGTTCCATACAGATCGTTATCGATAGTTTTTGGAAGCGTAATGATATTAAGTCCTTCTTCCCGAAGCAGATTGGCTGTCTTGTGAGTTCCGTTTCCGCCGAGGATGACAAGGCAGTCCAGGCGGAGCTTATAATAGTTCTGCTTCATTGCCTCTACTTTATCAAGTCCGTTTTCATCCGGGTCCTTGATAGTCTTGAAAGGTGTCCTGCTGCTTCCGAGTATCGTACCACCGACCGTAAGGATACCCGCAAAGTCCGCACCGGTCAGCATCTTAAAATCACCGTATATCAGCCCCTTGTATCCGTTAAGGAAACCGTATATCTCCACATCCTCTTTGCTGTTGATAAGTGACTTCACAACACCTCTCATTGCGGCGTTAAGCGCCTGACAGTCTCCACCGCTTGTAAGCATTCCTATTCTCTTCATATCCATTCTTCCTTTCTTATTATAATGATATCGGGTTCTGTCCTGACGTCACGGTCACAGCTCGTGACATATCACATCGACCATCTCTCCGACATTCTTGAGCTTCACGATGGTCTTCATGTCAAAATTAATACCGAATTCCTCTTCGACCGCATCAATAAGCGTTATGTGCATGAGCGAATCCCATCCATCAACATCCGCTGCGGTCGTATCATCATTCACCGTAAGTTCTTCGTCGTCAAAAACATCCTCAAATACCGCATTCAGTCTCTTGTATACATCTTCTCTTGTCATCCGCTCTCCGTTCCCGGGCGCCCCTGCCCGCTGCCTATCTGCTTATCGTAATATGCGTATTCTTGTTAACATACTCTTTTGTCAGGTCATACTCCCACGTCGTATTCCCTTCGGCATCTTCGGAAACTTTGTTAAATCCCATGCCTGCATAGAAATCGCGGACCATGTTATTCTTGGCCGTCGGATAATAATATCCGATGATCCTTGACAGTCCAGCCTCCCTGGACTGTCTGACAAGCTCGTCCATCATGGCATACTCCATGTCACGTTTTAATACACGGCAGCTCATGATCCACAGATCAATATCAAGAACATCTTTATTCCGGTGCCCTATCACAACTGATACTACACCATTATCTCCGAACTTGTCGATAAGTTTTCCGTATATGTCTATATACTCGTCCGACCCGGAAACCTTTTCGATATCCGCCCTTGAATATCTTCTGGTCGTAAGGTTGAACTGGTTGCTTTTATTGGTAAGCTGGGATATCCTGTCGAGAAATACCGGTTCAAAGTTCCTGACAATCCCCGTCATCTCAAGTGAATCCAGATACTGCCCGTAATCGGAAAATGTCGCTTCGAGAGCCGCCCGCTGCGCATTCGCCTTGTACATTTCATTGCGCTTTGCGTCATCCGCGGAAAGATTGGTAACCTCAAAATATCCGGCATGGTCGATAGAGCGGATATAATTCTCCACCTCTCCTATGTCCGGTACCGCAACGCCCGGTATCTGGGCACTGATTATCTCCCTCTCCGCAGGATTGTCATCAACGAACACAAAGCTTTCGGGAAGCAGATTAAGCTCCGCCGCCGTATCCGCAAGATTCCTGCTCTTGGGCTCCCAGTTTGCCTTGATAACGACAAAATCATCCGGATGAAGTATCGAATCGGGATGCTCCAGTCCGGCGATCGCATTTTCATGATCATTCTTGGAATCTACTGTAAGTATTACTCCAATGTCTTTGTGTCTTCTGACGTATTCCTGGAATTCACTGTAGACCTGCCCCATGCTTGTCTCCTGCCCTATGGCAAGATTATCTGCGCCGTCGTCCCCGACAACGCCTCCCCACAGTGTATTATCGAGATCGAGCGTAAGGACTTTCTTGTTTTTGCCGTATATGGATTTGATGATACAGGCCACGCTGTATGCAAGAGTCGGGATAGCTTCCATTGACAGGGCATATTTGTACATATGCCAATACAGGGGATCGGCCCAGGCATCAAGGCCGTAGGACGCCGACAGATACTGGATGTCTTCAATATAGAAGTCCTTGTGACATCTCGCATATCCTGCGAACCTTTCGTTAAGGGAATTGACGTAATTGACACTTCCGGCAACATTCACGCATTCCGAATTGCCAAGTATCCTGTATGCGGGAAATTCAAAATTATTCTGGATGATCGGGCAGTGATATGTGCTCCCGGCCTTTTCCCACATTGCGCAAAACTTCCCGTAATCATTATCAAGCATACCCTTAACATCTTCTTCCGACATGCCGATCTCGGGAAATCTGATATTTCTGTTGGTAGTATGAAAATAGATGATATCCGGCGCGAATCCGGCAAGTTCCGGATTGTCGAACATCACGTCTTCCCAGTACTTATTGTATTCACATTCATATATCTGCGGTCTGATCCCGAAATTCAGCAGAAAGATCTCAAGGATCGCCGCTATGTCATGCGTTGTCGAACCGCCGAGTACCGCTATCTTCTTGTCGATATATCCGGTATCGGCAGCCAGCAGCTGCCTTTTTAATGATTTTTTCTTCTTAATTATATATTTTGAATCAAAAGGATAATCCAGTTCTTTCATTATCTTAACCTTACTTCCCACTTAGTGCCTGCATATCCGGTATTTGCAGATCGGATTGCCCGCGGCGGAAAACTTCTCCTCATATTCTGTCATTATATTGCCTTCATTCATCACCTGATCGTTATGAAGATCATATGTGGACGAAAGCAGCTTCCAGCCGGCCGCTCCGGCCTCATCAAGCGAATAATCAAACAGTTCCCTGTTGTCCGTCTTGAATTCGATAGTTCCGTCATCCGTTAGTATATTCGCAAACTTCCCCAGAAACCTTCCCGATGTCAGCCTTCGCTTGGCGTGCCGGTCTTTGGGCCACGGGTCGGAGAAATTGAGATATATCATGCCTATTTCGTCTTTTGCAAATACGTCTTCGATGTATTCGGCATCCATCCTTATGAATCTCAGGTTCGGATACTCATCCGTTCCGGTCTTTTCGACTGCCCTGATAAGAACGCTTGAGTATTTTTCTATACCTATATAATTAATGCCGGGATTCATCATTGCAAGCGCTGTGATGAACTTTCCCTTGCCCGTCCCGATCTCAAGATGTATGGGATTGTCGTTGGCAAATATCTCCCTTCCCCAGTAGCCTTTATATTTTTCGGGATCCGGTATTACAATACCGCTTGCCGCGATCGCCTCCCTCGAACCGGGTACATTCTTAAGTCTCATGCTCGTATAACCTATTCCCTGTGCCGTCTTTCCGCCCTTTGCGCACGGAGCTTTTCCTGCTTTTCCCTTATTGCGCCGACTTCTTCCTCGTCTATCGCCTTCATCGTTTTGACCACGAACACATTTCCGTCATCGGCCTTCTTCATCCTGACCTTCGCTTTGATATATCCGTGCCGTTTACAGGCACCGACATAGTAATAGTGACGTCCGTTGACGGAAAACCATTTGATGAGCTTCTTGGTCTGACGTCCGCACACACAGCACCTGGTTGATGTCACCATCTTGTCCTGCATTGCCTCGGTTTTGTCGGAGAATTCTCTTGAGATATACTTTGAATATGTCTTGAACTTTACTTTGACTTCATCGCGCTTATCCTGCGGAAGCATGAAAAGATCGTATGAAATATAACTCTCTACATCGGTATGACCCTTATGTATCTGCTCCAAAACCTTCGCAGTATAATAAGCGTCATTGTTCGCCCGGTGAAAAGGCTCGTCCTTGGTGATGTTCAGTTCGTCAACGGCATACTCGAGGGCGCGTCTTACCTTGCCGTCTTCATAAGCGAGACTGTACAGCTTCTGTACATCCAGATACGGAAGCGGTTTGTCGGTCAGCTCATCCATGCCGTAATAGCACATGTTACGCTGCAGTTCCGTAATATCAAGCGTTCCCCATATGCAGAACCTGTAATTATTGCCGCACCATTTGAGGAACTGTGACATAACCTCCGTGAATTCCTTACCGTTGTCAAGATCTTCCTGACCAAGCTCGACGATCCTGGTCGTCATGAAGTGCATGTGAGGATATATCTTCGGTTTGATCACCTCATCAAACCTGTCTATGATCTGCATCCTGCGGTTAAGCTTAACCGCTCCTATTTCCACTATCTCAAACGGGAGCCCGCCTTCATGTCCTATTTTGCCGGCGGCCTGATTCCATTCAAGATCAAAAACGATATAATGCATGCTTCGTCTCCATGTTGCATTGTGAACGAACCATATTCGTCCACAGTAGTTAATTATACAAGATGGAGCGATTTTTATCAATTACAGCAAATAGATCATAAACGCTTTATTACTGCAAATTTGCGTGAAACTGTAGGGAGGAGAATTAGCGATTATGGGAAATGTATTATTTATCCATTCCCAGCCACTGTATAAAAGCTGTCTTATCATTGCTGTTGTATCCGGCCTTTTCTCAGGCTTCTTTGAACCGGTCAGAAGCATCATCTTATAGCAGTTTTCTTTTTCGGCAATCTCTCTGGCATATTCCAGACACTCACCGGCATAACCCCTGCCCCGATAATCCTCATGTGTCACCACATTCTCAATAAAAGCATACGGACGAACATTTCTTGTCAGATTCGGGATGATCACGCACACACAAGACGAAACGATCTTACCATCCGATTCGTTGACGATCAGATGATGATTCGGATCCTGTATGATCTTCATCCATGTATCTCTCAAATGCTCATCTTTTTCAGGGATGCGCTCTTCGTGCAGAAACAGATACAGTTCAAGCACTGCATCCAGATCGCCTTGCACAGCTTCTCTAACCATCTGTCTTCTCCAATCTCATAACATCATAGCAGAGACAATCACCGTTATCCGTTTCGATGATATTATACTCTATTTCTTTGTAACCGCGTTTCAGATAGATCCGCTTGGCCGGAAATGATGCATCAATCTGAACACAGTCATATGATTCCAGTATCTTCTTCTCCGCAAAATCAAGCAGCATCTTTCCGTATCCTCTGTGCTGATACTCCGGAAGCACAAATAAACGGTTGATATTATTTGCGGAAACAGTTACCGTACCAACCGGTTCTCTATCCTCATATATAATATAAACCCTGCTATCGGAGATGTCTGCCGAAATGTGTTCATCTGAATGGTGTTCCAGGAAGAACCGCACGGCTCCTGCCGGATAGTACCCGGGGTATATCGATTCAATTGTAGTCCGGGTGATTTTACGGACTGTTTCACAATCTTCTTTATGAGCTAAAACTATTTTCATATG
Source organism: uncultured Lachnospiraceae bacterium (assembly GCA_905235745.1). GTDB lineage: Bacteria > Bacillota > Clostridia > Lachnospirales > Lachnospiraceae > UBA2868. Next base: position 2,097 of record CAJOMN010000025.1, on the reverse strand, counting down.
TCTTTTTTCCTCTTTTGAAAATGAACGTCCCTTGACTGCTCCGTCTCCACCTTGTCCAAACTCAATTTCATAGAGCTTATCAAAAAATCAGCATTTCCCGGACAAGAAGTAATCTACATTCCAACCAAGGTATAGCGGAATACTGTAAGAGACCGTGGATTCACAAATATTTTCGGCAATATTCTTTTCAGATAACTTAACACCTTTCTTCGGTTGATACTTCTTGCAGAACTGTTTATAACTCTTTGCCTGGGTATTATCCGCAGATTTCACCTCAACCGGAATCAATTCACCCTCATCCTCGTATATAAAATCGACTTCTGCAGTGTTTCCGGATCTCCAGAAGAATGGCTGCTTTCCAAGCGATTTTAATTCATTAAGAACATAGTTTTCTGTGAAAGCACCTTTAAATCTGACATAATTCCCGGTACCTTCAAGGATTGTATTCGGTGAAACCTTTGATCTTGCTCTAAGCAATCCTACATCTGACATATATACTTTAAAATATGTTTTATGAGCACATCCATCCAGCGGAGTTTCCGGCTTTTCCACTAATTCTGTTTTAATCAATAATCCGGTATCAACCAACCATTGTAATGCATCCTCGAGTTCTGCAGAACGTTTTCCTTCTTTAACATGCGAAAAGACAAATTTATTGTTCTCTTTAGCCAGCTGTACCGGTACGGAATCCCAAATCCATCGAATCTTGGGAACGTCTTCGAGCGGAGCGTGTTTGGAAAAATCATCGGCATAATCCGAAAGGATTTCATTCTGGACTTCTTCAACTTCTTTGTAATCTCCGGTTTCTATCCATGTTTTAACGGCTTCAGGCATACCTCCGACTATATAGTATTCCTTCAGAAGCTTTATCATCGGGATTTTGTATAATTCAGGAATTTCACGGTTTATAGGCCACCCACTGAAGGTTTCTATCAGATCATCTCTTCCGTTTGCAATAACAAATTCTTTAAAACTCATGGGATATAATTGCATACGGTTTACTTTTCCTACCGGAAAAGATACCTGATTGCGTTTCAGTGCAACCCCCAACAACGAGCCTGCACAAACAATATGAAGCTCTCTCATATTTTCACAGAAATACTTAAGTGATGTTATCGCTCTCGGGCAAGCTTGTATTTCATCAAAGAAAACAAGGGTTTTCCCCGGAACGATTCTTGCTTTAAAAGTCCTTTCCAGTTCAGATACAATCCTTTTCACATCAAAATCATATTCGAATATTCCGGATAGTTTTTCTTCCGATTCGAAATTAACATATACAAAGTTTTGGAAATAATTGGCTGCAAACTCATTAACTACATACGTCTTGCCACATTGCCTCACTCCTGTAATAAGAAGCGGTTTACGATGTGCTTTGCCCTTCCACTTTTCCAATTCTTTCGTTATTTCTCTATACATAGCGCCTCCATAGTCCTATCTGCTTTGTGCTTATTGTAGCAAAAGTCCTAGGACTTTTGCAAGTATTTATGCGAAAGTCATAGGACTTTTTGTAGCAGTGGATTATCATCAACGAGACAACGGTCAGAGGCAAGACTTACCTTCTCTTCCGGGCATCTAGGTTGTTTGCTATTCTCAGATTTCGGCTTATTATAGTTTTCCCGCTCGATAATTCCATGCTTCTGTTTCACCTGATCAATGTTCAGATTCGTCACATGAAATCTGTACTTTTCCTGCACCCAGTCCTGGATCTCCTTGTATGTAGCCTTGGCCTCTGCGCTAGTCAGATCCAGCTCGTCCATATCTACTTTTACCTTGATATGATGCTTTGCTTCAGAAAGTTTGGACAAAAGCGCGACCGTCTCCACATGGCTTAATTGCTCCGGATTGATGTCAAAATTGCGGCAAATCACTCCGTCCGTTCGCAGGAACATATCAACTCTTCCTGTTCCTCGCAGCTGTCGCATTTGCCGGTAGTGAGGAGCTTTATTCTGTCTATGAAAATTCGGATTTTCATGCCTATTATTCCATATTCTCGAAGATAGTATCCATGTTCTTATAGAATAATGGAAGGCCAAGATTATGTTTCTTGCCTTCGTCATAAACGCATCTACAGCCGTATAAGATATCATTTACATCGCT
>CAJOMN010000024.1 GCA_905235745.1 uncultured Lachnospiraceae bacterium | reverse complement strand
TAACTATTACACAGGACAGATTGCTTATGTTGCACAGGATAACTATCTCTTTGACTTAAGTGTTATGGAGAACATCAGGCTTGGGAAAAAGGGTGCATCGGATGAGGATGTTATAAATGCGGCAAAGGCTACAGGCTGCCATGAGTTCATACTTGGACTTGAAAATGGATACGATACTATAGCCGGTGGAGCCGGAGGACATCTGTCCGGTGGAGAGAGACAGAGGATATGTATTGCCAGAGCAATGCTGAAAGACGCTCCGGTAGTCATCATGGATGAGGCTACGGCATATACGGATCCGGAAAATGAAGCATTGGTACAGAGCAGCGTTGCTAAGCTGGTATCGGGAAGGACGCTTATAGTGATAGCGCATCGTTTATCTACCATTACGGATGCGGACAGGATATACGTGATAAACACCGGAAATGTGGAAGCATCGGGTACGCATGATGAACTTCTAAAGACATGCGAACTGTACAGGAATATGTGGGAGGCACATGTGATGGCAAAAGATGATGATGTAACAACAGTATCCACATCAATAGGAAGGGAGGTGCCGGGCAATGTTTAAAATGTTGAAAAAATTCTTTGATTTTTGCAGTAGAGAGAATCGAAATAAGTTTTACGGAGCGGTTATCCTCGGAGTAGTCGATGCCATATGTACTGCCATGAAGATACCGGCGGCTTATCTTGCGATCAGTACAGTTCTGGATCTAAATGTAACCACGCAAAGGATACTTGCGGTGACAGGACTGATGCTTGTATCCACGATCGTCAAAATGATCATTACCAGGTACTCGCAGATGCTGCAGACAGAAGGCGGCTATAGAACCGCAGCCGAAAAACGTATTGAAATCGGAGAGCATTTAAGGTATCTGCCAATGGGATACTTTAACGACACAAGCCTTGGACATATCACTTCGGTCACTACCAACAGCATGGAGCAGATGGGGGGAGCAGATGGGGGATATTGCCACCAGGGCTGTTATGATGATCCTTCAGGGGGCTATTACTACGATCGTGATCAGTATAGGACTTTTCATATTTGATTACAGGATAGGGGTGATCGCTCTTTTCGGGATTGCTTTGTTTTTTCTCGCCAATAGGATTACAAACAGAAGCGTTGCCAGGGTGGCAGGAGAGAAGATCGAGTCTGATAAGGACATGGTCGGAGTTGTACTTGTACTTGAGTATATCCAGGGAATAGCCGAGATCAGAAATTATAATCTTGCCGCACAGGAGGGGACAAGGCTTTCAAACGCGATTGAAAGAAAGACAAGAGCGGATATCAAGGCAGAAATAGCAGCTATTCCGTACGTTGGACTTCAGAATCTTATCAGTAAGCTCACCGGCGTGGTTATCGCAGGAGCATCCATTTATTTTTGCCTGAATGGGACGATGAATATCCTGTATACGATCACCATGCTTTTGGCTGCATTTATCATGTTTGAATCATTGGATCTGGCGGGAACATATACTGTACTTCTTCGAATAATCGGCAAGTGCGTGGATCTTGCAAATGAGATTCTTGAGATCCCGCAGATGGATATAGATGGTGAGGATATAGTGCCTTCAAGCAGGGACATTCATCTGGAACATGTCAGCTTTGCTTACGAAAACAGAAAGATCATTGATGACGTTACTCTTGATATAAAAGAAAAGACAACAACTGCCATTGTGGGGCCTTCCGGGGGAGGAAAAACTACAATAATATCGCTTATAGCCAGATTCTGGGACACCTGCGAAGGCAGGGTTACTCTGGGAGGAAGAGATGTTAAGGATTACAGTTTTGATTCCCTGATGGAGAACTTCAGCTTCGTATTCCAGCGGGTGTATCTTTTTGAGGATACCATAGCAAATAATATACGCTTTGGACGACCTGATGCATCTATGGAAGATGTGATGACTGCAGCAAAAAAGGCTTGCTGTCATGATTTTATCACATCGCTTCCGGATGGTTACGATACAGTGATAGGAGAGGGCGGCGCTACTCTTTCGGGAGGTGAAAAGCAGCGAATAGCTATCGCAAGAGCTATCATGAAAGATGCACCGATCATCGTCCTGGATGAGGCCACTGCCAACGTGGATCCTGAGAATGAAAAGGAACTGACCGAGGCGATTGAGAATCTTACAAAAGAAAAAACCATTATCATGATCGCACACAGGTTAAAGACAGTTCGTCACGCAGACCAGATCATTGTAGTGGATAAAGGAAAGATAGTACAATGCGGAGATCATGAGAAACTTATGGCTGAGGATGGTATTTACAGGAATTTTATTTCCGGCAGAAAGAAAGCTGTCGGCTGGAAGATAGCATAACGAAGGGAAAGTTTTGTGATTTGCCTTTTTGGCGTTACGCCAATATATTGAAAATAGAGCCTGTTTGTGTTAATGTGTTGCTTGCACTTGAGGAAGCAATGGGCTTGGAGGAAATATTATGAAACTGGGGATCGTCGGGCTTCCGAATGTCGGGAAGTCCACATTGTTTAATTCACTTACAAAGGCCGGGGCCGAATCGGCGAACTATCCGTTCTGCACGATCGATCCGAATGTCGGCGTCGTTGCGGTACCGGATGAGAGAATAAAACTCTTAGGAACACTGTATAATACGAAGAAAGTCACTCCGGCGACGATAGAATTTGTCGATATCGCGGGCCTTGTCAAGGGCGCGTCAAAGGGTGAGGGACTCGGAAACCAGTTTCTTGCCAATATAAGGGAAGTTGATGCGATAGTTCATGTTGTAAGGTGTTTCGAAGATGCAAATGTCGTTCATGTTGACGGCTCGGTCGATCCGGTAAGGGATATCGAAACGATCAACCTCGAGCTGATATTTGCAGATATAGAGGTGATTGAGAGGCGTATTGCCAAGCAGCAGCGCGCCGCAAACAACGACAAGAAGATTGCGAAGGAAGTTGAATTCCTAAAAAGACTCAAAGAATATCTTGAAGGCGGGAATCTTGCGATAGGATTTGAATGCGCCGATGAAGATGAAGAGGAATGGCTCGCTTCCTATAACCTGCTCACCGCAAAACCGGTTATCTTTGCCGCAAATGTGGCTGAGGGTGATCTTGCCGATGACGGCACGGGAAATGCTCATGTAAATAAGGTAAGGGAGTACGCAAAAGCGAACGGATCGGAAGTATTTGTCATCTGCGCCCAGATTGAGCAGGAGATCGCCGAGCTTGACGATGATGAGAAAGCCATGTTCCTTGAAGACCTTGGCCTGGAGGAATCCGGGCTCGACAAGCTCATAGCGGCAAGCTACAGAATACTGAACCTGATGAGCTTTCTGACCGCAGGTGAGGACGAATGCAGGGCATGGACTATCAAGGTCGGAACGAAGGCTCCGCAGGCGGCCGGCAAGATACATACCGATTTTGAAAGAGGCTTTATTAAAGCGGAGGTCGTTAACTATAAAGATCTGCTTGAATGCGGCAGTCTTGCCAACGCAAGGGAAAAGGGTCTTGTCGGAATGGAAGGAAAAGATTATGTTGTTAAGGACGGTGACGTGATCCTGTTCAGATTCAATGTTTAAATATTTTTTATAATGATTTCTGCCGCAAATTGTGGCACGGGGAAAAGGAAGATACAAGATGTTGTATCTTCCTTTTTTATGCTGTTTTTTACGAAAAAAAATATAAAAAAACAGTTGCTTTTGTGGGAGCAGGGGGTTATTATATGCATGTAAGTGGTGAAAAGTGGTAGAGAGTGGTAATTATGGAGAGCACACCATGTTCATGGGTGAGTACAACCACACAATCGATGCGAAGGGGCGTCTGATCGTTCCCACAAAGTTTCGCGAACAGCTTGGGGAAGCTTTCGTGATAACAAAGGGAAATGATGGTTGTCTTGTGATCTACACGAATGAGGACTGGGAAACCTTCATGAAGAAAATCCAAGCTCTGCCGGCCAAGAAGGATATCAGATCTTACGTCCGTGCCGTTGCCGGTTCGGCAACAGCGGTTGAAGCGGACAAACAGGGAAGAGTCCTGGTCCCCGGCAATCTGAGGGAATATGCCGGACTTGACAAAGATGTTGTCCTTGTGGGAGTTATCGACAAGATCGAAGTATGGGATAAGGAGCGCTGGGGAGCGCAGACCGACATCGACAACATTGATGACATCGCTGAGGAAATGGCGGAACTGGGATTTTCCATATAGGGGAAACGGAGGATCCGGATTTGGAGTATGACCACAGATCAGTTCTGCTTCAGGAAACAATAGAAGGGCTCTGCATCAGGCCGGAAGGGACCTACGTGGACGGCACGTTGGGCGGCGGCGGACATTCCTGTTGTATTCTTGAAAAACTAAACGATCAGGGGAGATTGATCGGGATAGATCAGGACGGGGCGGCAGTTGCAGCCGCCGGGGAACGTCTTGAAAGATTTACAAACGTTACGATCATTCGTGACAACTACTGCAACATCCGGCAGATACTCGAGAGCCTGAATATTCAAATGGTCGACGGGATCGTGTTGGATCTGGGGGTATCATCATATCAGCTTGATACGCCCGAGAGGGGATTTTCCTATATGAGCGATGCTCCTCTTGATATGCGTATGGATCAGAGGAATCCGGTTACGGCGGCAGACATCGTTAACGGTTATTCGCAGAGTGATCTTACAAGGATACTGCGGGTGTACGGAGAAGAGAAGTTTGCCGCAAACATCGCAAAGAACATTGCAGCCGCAAGGGCGGACGGGCCGATCAGGACTACGGGAGAGCTTGTCGGGATCATCAAGGCTTCGATACCGATGAAGGTTCAAAAGACCATGGGACATCCGGCCAAGCAGACATTTCAGGCGATCAGAATTGAATTAAATCATGAGCTCGGTGTTCTGTCGGACTCACTTGATACGATGATCGATCTGCTTAAGCCCGGAGGACGGCTGGCTGTCATAACATTCCATTCACTTGAGGACAGAATAGTCAAAAACATATTTAAGAACGCGCAGGACCCGTGTACATGTCCTCCGGATTTTCCCGAATGTGTATGCGGCAAAGTATCGAAGGGACGGATAATTACAAGGAAGCCGATCGTCCCGTCGGAAGCGGAAATGAAACTGAATCCGAGATCAAAAAGCGCAAAGCTCAGAATATTTTGTAAAAAACTTTGATATTGACCACAATATATAGTATACTCGAAAGAAGGTGTTTTAGTGGCTGCCGGAAAAAATACATATGTATACGGTAATACAGCAAGGGCACTAAGGCCTGTAGAACAGAATATTTCACCCCAAAGACCAAGGAGCGCGACCCGCGGGAAGATCAGGAGGGGTTCGGCAATGAATCCCGGGTTCATGATTTTCATGACTCTTGCGATGGTACTTACGGGCATTGTATGCGTAAGATATATACGATTACAATCATCACTGACAACGTATGTCAACACGATCTCATCAATGGAGATCGAGCTTCAGTCGCTTCGTGCCGAAAATGATGATTATGAGAGCCGGATCAAGGGCGCCATAGGGTTGGAGAATATCAAGAAAAGAGCCATGGAAGATCTGGGCATGACTTATGCAAGCGATGATCAGATCGTTGTATATAACAGCGACGGCACTGATTATGTCAGGCAGTTTGTATCTCTCCAATGATCCGGGGTGGAGCGGAAGCTCACAGAGGATTGTAAGGTTTGGCTAAACGTAATCAACAGAACGGATCGGGCAGATTCACACAGAAAATGTCAATAAAGCTGGCAGTATTATTCATTATGATACTGGTGGCTTTTGCTTTTTTGGGGATCAGGCTGTTTATCATTAACCGCGACAACGGGGATAAATACAAGAAGAAAGTCCTGTCCCAGCAGGCATACGACAGCATTACGATTCCCGCTAAACGCGGGGATATTGTCGACAGGAACAATACCAAAATGGCGGTTAGCCAGAAGGTCTATAACATCTGCATAGACTCCAAGACTCTCAATAAGGATGACGGCAAGTATCTGGAAAGCACCATTGCCGCACTGTATTCCACTCCTGCCGAGTTCTCCTATACAAAAGACGAGCTTCGCTCATATATATTATCCAATCCCGACAGCCAGTACAGGGTCATAGCAAGAAAGCAGGGGTATGAGACAGTCAGTGATATTATGAACATGGTCAACAACCCGTCTATGTACCCGGATTTTAAGGGGGTGTGGCTTGAGGACACATATGTGAGACAGTATCCATACAATTCGCTCGCGTGCGATCTGATCGGATTCGTACAGGGCGACAATGAGGGAGCGTATGGCCTTGAAGAATTCTATAACAGCACCCTTGTCGGGACCAACGGACGGGAATTCGGATATCTGAATGACGACGAAAACCTCGAAAGGACACTCAAGCCCGCCCAGGACGGCAAAACGCTTGTTACCAGTATTGATGTCAATATACAGAGCATTGTGGAAAAAAATATTCTCGCGTTTAACGAAGAGCACAGGAACGAGGCAAGAGAAGGAGACGGTTCAACCAATACAGGTGTTATTATAATGGATCCGAACAACGGGGAAGTACTTGCGATGGCCAGTTATCCTACGTACAACCTCAATGATCCGAGAAATACCGACAATCTTGACATAAAGGTCGAACTCGACCCCGAACAGTTCGGGATCATGAACGGGATTCTGGACGGCACCGATATATCCGAAATGGACGATTCCGAGCTTGCGGAAACGGTAAGAAAGCTTGCCGGCGGGAATAACGATGCAGGGGATGAATCCGGGGATAATTCCGAAGGTATTATGGAACAGGATATTGAGATCAATGTCGGAAACAGTGATGAGGAGGAAAATGATGCTGGCGATCCGTATTCGGGCATGACATACGCCGAGGCATATGACAAAGCGTATGAAGAAGCCAAGATGGAAGCGCTCAATTCCCTGTGGAAGAATTATTGCATCAGTTCAACATACGAACCCGGCTCCACGATGAAGCCGTTTACAATGGCAACAGGGCTTGAGGACGGAATACTTCGCGGAGACGAATCATATGTATGTAACGGCGTTACCGAGGTCGGCGGTCATGAGATCCATTGCAGCAATCGTCTTGGTCACGGAGCACTGACTTTTGAGGGCGCGATCGAGCAGTCATGCAACGTTGCCTTTATGAAGATCGGAACCCAGATAGGCAAGACCGAATTCATGAAGTATAATCAGATATTTAATTTCGGACTCAAGACAAACATTGATCTTACCGGCGAAGCCCTTACGAATTCTCTTGTCTTTAATATCAATACGATGACCCCGACCGACCTTGCGATCAGCTCCTTCGGGCAGGGATTCAACGTAACAATGATACAGATGGCGGCGGGGTTCTGCAGCCTGATAAACGGAGGCTATTATTACAAGCCTCATGTTGTAACGAGAATACTCGATTCCGCGGGAACTACCGTTGAGACTGTCGAGCCGAGGATAATCAAGCAGACCGTTTCGCAGGAAACAAGCGACAAGATAAAGGAACTATGTGTCGGCGTTGTCGAAAACGGTACCGGTAAATCGGCGAGACCGGCCGGGTACCGGATCGGCGGCAAGACCGGGACTGCGGAGAAATACCCGAGAGGTACGGAGAACTATGTCATATCTTTTATGGCCTTTGCCCCCGCGGATGATCCACAGCTTGTATGCTACGTTGTAATTGACGAACCAAATGTGGGTTATCAGGCACAGTCAAAATATGCCGCGGTACTGTGCAAGGATATTCTTACCGAAGTCCTGCCTTATATGGGTATATTCCAGACGGAGGAGCTTACCGAAAAAGAAGCGGAAGAACTTGCGGAAAAACAGCAGGAATTCTCAAAGGGTTCGACAGGTGATAGCGAGGAAGAAGTCGTGGGAGAAATAATCGTCGATGCGGATACTGCGGATGACGGCTCAAACGGCACCGGAGCCATAACGTTCGTGGACGAGAACGGAAACGAGCTTGATGAAGAGGATCTGACCGGAAGAAAGATCGATATCGATCCGGAAACGGGATATGCGATAGATCCGACCTCGGGAGTGCTGCTGGACCCGCAGACGGGTGCTCCGATCGATCCTACAGTGACGGATCTCCGGTAAGGCATAAACAAGATCATGAGTGAAAACAGGAAGCCTGATAAGAAAAGAAAATACTACTTCGACTATACGATGCTGTTTATCGTATTGTTCCTTGTGCTGTTCGGACTTGTAATGCTGTATTCCACAAGCTCGTATGAAGCGAATATAAAGTTTGACGATCCTGCCTTCTATTTCAGGAAGCAGGCAGTCGCTTCGGCAATCGGGATCGGTGTCATGTTTGCATTTATGCTCATTGATTACCATATTGTACAGCGCTTTGCATTTCTTGCATATGTTGTATCCCTTATACTGATCATACTCGTCCTGACACCGCTCGGATATGAGGCCGGCGGTGCAAGAAGATGGCTGAACCTCGGACTGTCACTCCAGCCCGCGGAGGTTGCCAAGCTTGCCCTGATCATATTCTTTGCATCGGTCGTATGCAGACTAGGAGATGCGATCCAGGAAAGAAGAAACCTTATTCTGGTGCTTGCGCTGGCGGTTCCCCATGCGTTATGCGTTCTTATCATCACACAGAACCTCAGCTCGGCGATCATCATTTTCTCAATAGTATTTATGATGCTGTTCGTTGCCACGCCGCAATACAAGGAGTATTTTATCCTTGCCGCGATAGTTGCCGCATTGGCGGTGGCGATTGTACTTCTGGTCAAATATGATGTTATTCCGGCGGAACTGTCATACCGTTTGCGCCGGGTTGAAGCATGGCTTGATCCCGAAGCTTACTCCGCAAGTACGGGATTCCAGACTTTGCAGGCGCTCTATGCGATAGGATCGGGCGGTATATTCGGCAAAGGTCTTGGCGAGAGCATCCAGAAGCTCGGATACCTGCCTGAAGCACAGAATGATATGATATTTTCGATAATCTGCGAGGAGCTTGGCCTGTTCGGGGCTTTTGCGATCATACTTCTCTTCGTTCTGCTCATATGGAGATTCCTTGTAATAGCCAACAATGCCTCGGATAAGTTCGGAGCACTTATGGTTGTCGGTGTTATGGCTCATATATCGATCCAGGTAATACTGAACATAGCGGTCGTAACGAATACGATACCGAATACCGGGATAACACTGCCGTTTATCAGCTACGGCGGTTCGTCGATAGTGTTCCTGCTGGCGGAAATGGGTCTTGTGCTCGGCGTATCCAGAAGCATACGCGTGGAGGACTGATATGGGTAAGCCGATGGCATTTGCCAAAAGCAGGCGTCTGCGCGTATTGCTAACGGTCGTTATTATATTGGCCGTGCTGTGCGGCGTGTTGATTTTTATATGGAATTTTTATTTAATAACAAGCGTTACCGTAAGCGGCAACTCGCATTATACCGACGATGAGATAAAGGATATGGTCTTTACGGGTCCGTATTCGTACAATTCGATCGTGCTGTCGCTTATGTATCGCAACAAAAGCATTGAGGATATACCGTTCATAGAAAAGATCGATGTGGATATACTCGGCGCGGATTCGGTAAAGATCAATGTTTTTGAAAAAGCGGTAGCGGGATATGTCGAATACCTCGGTCATTATATGTATTTTGACAAGGACGGCATCGTTGTGGAAAGCTCAAACAGGGTAATAGAAGGCATTCCGTTCGTTACCGGGCTGTCGTATGATTATGTTGTACTTCATAAGCCCCTGCCGGTTAAGAAATCCTCCGTTTTTCTTACTATCCTGAATGTAACGCAGCTTCTCGGGAAATATGATATTGAAACGGACAGGATCGCGTTTGATTCGGACGACAATATAACGCTATATTTCGGGGATGCGAGGGTATCGCTCGGAACCGATGATTTCATTGATGAGAAGATCAATGAAATGCATCTTCTCCTGCCGCAGCTTACGGGGTATTCCGGAACACTGCATATGGAAAACTATGCGGGAGAAGATGTTAACTTTTCGTTCGACATGGACAAGGAGGATGTTCCCGGGGAAGATACGGAGGAAGACCCGGAAGAGGAGTCTGAATAATTTTTTTGCTATTTTTTTAAAAAAAGTGTTGATTATTCATATAAATATAATTATTATATGTTTGTATGAGTTTACGTAATATTGTTAACGTAACAAATTGTGGTTGGCAAGGATTTGCAGAGGAAGACAGTTAATGCATTTATTATAGATATATGAGGGACAGTTTGATAATTGTAAGGAGGAGTTAGAAGTGCTGGAGATTAAAAACAATGAAGTAGAGCCGGCAGCAAGAATTCTCGTCGTAGGGGTAGGCGGGGCAGGCAACAATGCCGTTAACCGGATGGTGGAAGAAAATATTGCCGGAGTGGAATTCCTGGGTGTCAATACCGACAGTCAGGCTCTTAAGATGTGCAATTCACACCGGCTGTTGCAGATAGGAGAAAAGCTCACGCAGGGGCTCGGAGCCGGTGCAGTTCCGGAGATAGGAGAGAAGGCTGCCGAGGAATCGGCGGAGACTATCGCGACCGCGATCAAGGGTGCGCATATGGTCTTCGTTACGTGCGGTATGGGCGGCGGAACAGGAACCGGTGCTGCTCCGGTAATTGCCAAGATCGCCAAAGAGCAGGGAGCTCTTACAGTCGGAATAGTTACCAAGCCTTTCCGGTTCGAAGCCAAGAAGAGAATGGAAAATGCCATCGGAGGCATTGAAAAGCTCAAACAGAATGTAGATACGCTTATTGTTATCCCGAATGATAAGCTTCTTGATATCGTGGACAGAAGAACAAGTATGGCGGATGCGCTCAAAAAAGCAGACGAAGTACTCCAGCAGGGCGTAAGAGGCATTACCGACCTTATCAATGTTCCTTCACTTATCAATCTTGATTTTGCCGATGTGCGTACGGTTATGCAGGACAAAGGCGTCGCGCATCTCGGAATAGGAATGGCAAGCGGTGATGACAAGGCTGTTGAGGCTGTCAAGCTTGCAGTTAATTCTCCGCTGCTTGAGACGACCATTCAGGGCGCAAGCGATCTTATCGTTAATATTTCCGGTGACATTTCCCTGTATGACGCATATGATGCGGTTGAGTATGTAAGAGATATTACCGGAGACGAAGTTAACCTTATAATGGGTGCGAGAGAAGATGCCAGAGACACCGACACATGTACTGTTACGGTATTTGCGACCGGCATTGATGAAAATGCCGCCAAGGCAGTGCCGCAGCAGCAGCCCGGCAGCAAATATCCGTATACAAGGAGACCTTCCCAGAACATGATGTCCGGAAACAATATGGGCATGGGTATGGGTATGGCAGGCAATGCGCCTAATATGATGCCGCAGATGAACGGACTCGGACAGATGAACGGGCAGATGATGCAGCAGATGCCCAATATGCCCCAGCCCATGTACGGTACCCAGACGGGCACCGGATATGCCGGAAACATTAATCCTTCGCTCGGCAATCCGCTCGGACAGGCGGGTGTTGCAGGCACGATGACGGGAACCATTCCGCCTCAGGGCGTCGGACAGACACCCCAGGCCGGTATTCCTACACCATCTGCTCCGACGCAGCGCGCCGTAAGTTCTTTATCAGGTGCCGGAAGACCTGCCGCTCCTCTTGAGAGCAAGGTTGAAGCCAAGGCCATTAAGATACCTGATTTCCTTAGGAACAACAAATAAAGAAGGAGAGAACTGATGAAGTGTCCATTTTGCGGTCATGAAAACACAAGGGTTATTGACAGCCGTCCGGCAGACGACAATAACTCGATAAGACGTCGCCGGGTATGCGACGAGTGCGATAAGCGTTTTACTACATACGAGAAGGTAGAAACTATCCCTATCATCATTATCAAGAAAGATAATAACAGGGAGACATATGACAGAACCAAGATCGAAGCCGGAATACTCCGTGCGTGTCATAAGAGACCTGTTTCGGCATCAAGTATCAATCAGATCGTCGATGAGGTCGAGACGGCAATATTCTCCTATGAGGACAAGGAGATCCCGAGCAGCGTGATCGGCGAACTTATCATGTCGAAGCTTAAGGATCTTGATGCCGTTGCGTATGTAAGATTTGCATCGGTTTACAGAGAATTCAAAGATGTCAATACTTTCATGGATGAACTCAAGAAAGTTTTGAAATAGTATTTTGACAATTAAATAGGCGATATTTAATTTCAACTATTAAAGAGAGGAGAACACACAAGATGAGCAGAAAGAGATTAACTGCTGTTTTGTGTGCGGCAATGACAGCGGCTGCTGCACTGACAGGTTGTTCAGGTGGCAAGCCGGATGCATCTTCAAAGATTGTTGTTGGAATTCCGCAAGACCTGGAAGATAGTCTTGACCCACACGAAGCAGTTGCGGCAGGAACTAAGGAGATTTTGTTTAACATTTATGAGGGCTTGTTGAAGCCTGATGAAACAGGTGAGCTTATCCCTGCCGTCGCCAAGGAGTATTCCGTATCGGATGATGGATTGACATATTCGTTTATCCTGCGGGATGCGGTGAAATTTCATAACGGTAACCCCGTTACGGCAGAGGATGTTAAATACAGCATCGAAAAAAGTGCCGGTATGACGGGCGGACAGTCCCTCATATCGGCTTTTTCCAATATTAAGGAAGTAAATATCAGGGATGATCGTACCGTCGATATTATTCTTAATGAGCCTGATATTGATTTTCCGGCGTATATCGCGACCGTAAATGCCGCCGTAATCCCGAAGGACAATGACAACCCTTCCGCATCGCCGGTCGGCACCGGTCCGTATATGTATGTGTCGAGATCGCCGCAGGAGAATATCGTCCTCAGAAGATTTGACGAATACTGGGGAGATCCTGCGTATATCGAGAACGTTACACTGAAAATCATACCCAGTGCGGATTCGATCGTCATGAATCTTAACGGCGGATCCGTTGATATGTTTGCGAGACTTACCTCGACTCAGACACAGCAGCTTTCGGAGGACTTTAATGTACTTGAGGGTGAGATGAATCTTGTACAGGCGGTCTATCTGAATCATGCGGTTGAGCCTTTTGACAATGTAGACGTATGCCGTGCGCTTTCGTATGCCGTTGATGTCGACAATATACTCGAGCTTACGAGCGACGGAAAGGGATTTCCGGTAGGCAGCAGTATGTTCCCCGCATTCAGGAAATACTATGTGGATCTGTCTGACAGTTATCCGACGGATCCTGATAAAGCGCGTGAGCTTCTCGCACAGGCCGGTTACCCCGACGGATTTTCTTTTTCAATTACGGTTCCGTCCAATTATCAGCCGCATATCGAGGCAGCGCAGGTTGTTGCGGAACAGCTCAAAAAAGTGGGCGTTAACGCCGAGATAAAGCTTGTTGAGTGGAATACGTGGTTATCCGATGTATACTCGGGAAGGGATTATGAGGCCACACTTATAGGCGTGGATGCTTCTTCCCTTACGGCAACCGCCATGCTTGACAGGTTCAGATCGGATGCCTCCAATAACTTTACCAACTATTCGAACAAGGATTATGATGAGCTCTATTCAAAGCTTTATCTGACCTCTTCCGAAGAAGAGAGGACGGAGATATACATGGAGCTTCAGAAGAATCTCGCGGATAACGCCGCAAACATATATATACAGGATATGGCTGAATTCGTTGCCCTTTCGGATAAATATGAGGGCTATGTATTCTATCCTTTGTATGTTCAGGATTTTGCAAAGATCCGTCTCAAAGATAACTGATATATGAAAGCTATAGTTAAAAAGCTTATAACATTTGCGGTTACCGTACTGATCGTCACCCTTTTCGTGTTTGTTGCGTTTGAACTGATACCGGGAGACGCGGCAACGGCAAAACTTGGTATTAATGCTACTCCCGAGGCGCTTGCGGCGCTCCGGGAGGAGCTTGGTCTTACGCTTTTTTTGTGCGCTATTTTTCGTGGCTCGCATCTTTTTTCTTCGGGGATATGGGTACTTCCTATTCATACGGAGTAAGCGTAAGATCAATGCTTCGGTCCAAGCTTCCGATTACCCTGACCCTTACGCTCATGTCGTTTATAATGGTTATAGCCATCTCAATACCTGTCGGCGTTATTTCATCCAAATACGAGGACAGACCCGGTATCCGGATAATCGATATACTGGGACAGCTTACAATGGCGATCCCCCCTTTTTTTCTCGGAATACTGATAACATACCTGTTCGGAATGGTACTCCATATGTTCGTCCCGGGAGGTTTTGTATCATACAGTGATGATTTTTGGGGATTTGTATCATATCTGTTTTTCCCGGCGGTTGCCATTGCGCTTCCCAAAGCAGCCATGAGCGTCAAGCTTCTGAAGACCTCCATATTGTCGGAAAGAAAGCTTGATTACGTCAGGACAGCTTATTCAAGAGGCAATTCAACAACCGATGTGATGTACAGGCATGTTCTGAAAAATGCGATAATCCCGGTTATCACATTCCTCGGAATGACACTTGCGGATATAGTTGCGGGAAGTCTTGTCATTGAGCAGGTTTTCTCAATCCCGGGATACGGACGCCTGCTGATTTCGTCCATTTCCAACAGGGATTATCCCGTCGTTCAGGCGATCATCGCGATCATAGCAATGATAGTGATCATTATCAACCTTATCGTTGATATTCTGTACAGGGTTCTGGATCCGAGGATAAGGGAGGCGCGATGAAAGGATTAAAGTATAAGATCAGGAATAATCCCGAGCTGTACGCAGGTGCGCTGATTTCTGCGATCATGCTGCTGATAATTATATCGGGAACTATATTCTCGCCGTATGATCCCAATGCAATGAGTGCTTCCGATAAATTTGCCGCACCGTCTATGGCGCATCCTCTCGGATGCGACAATTTCGGGCGCGATCTGTTTGCAAGGCTGTCGATCGGCGGAGCGACGACGCTGCTTGTCGCAACCCTCACCATTCTTATGAGCTTAACGCTCGGGATCATAATTGGCGCGTTTACGGGATACTACGGCGGCGTTGTCGATGAGATACTGATGAGGTTTAATGATGCCGTGCTTGCTTTCCCGAGCATACTTCTCGCACTTGTATTTATCAGCCAGTTCGGAAGCGGTACATGGAAGGTGATCATATCGCTCGGAATCGTGTTTGTACCGAGCTTTGCCAGAATAGTGCGCGGGGAATTTCTGCGGTGCAGGAATCTTGATTATGTGCGTTCCGCAAGGCTGATGGGCGCAGGAGATATCCGTATAATGTTCGTGCATATCCTTCCCAATACGCTGCCGGTCGTGCTATCCTCGGCCGTTATAGGGTTTAATAACGCGGTACTTGCGGAAGCAAGCATGAGTTTCCTCGGTATCGGCGTTCAGCCGCCGGCATCATCGCTCGGAAGGATGCTGTCGGACGCGCAGGCCTTTCTGTTTTCCGAGCCTTCATATGCTATATATACGGGAAGCATGATAGCGCTTCTCATTCTCGGCTTTTCACTGTTAGGAGACGGACTGAAGAAAAATGCTTGAAGTAACTGACCTTCATATTGAAATAGAGGATAACGTCATACCGGAGACGGTTGTACATGATTTTGACATTACGATCGAACCCGGTGAGATAGTGGGTATTGTCGGAGAATCCGGCTCGGGCAAGTCCATGAGCGCGCATGCGATCGCAGGGCTGCTGTCGAGGCGCGATATGAAAAAACAGGGCACTATCATGTTTGAAGGTGAAGATCTTCTGACTGTTTCAAGATCACGCCTTCGCCAGATCCAGGGCGATGATATAGCAATAATCTTCCAGGAACCGATGACATGCCTCAATCCGGTCAAAAAGGTCGGATGGCAGATAGAGGAGGCGCTCCGTATTCACAGGAATATGTCGGATGATGAGATTAAAAGTGCCGCCATAGCCATGATGAAGGATGTTGAGATTCCGGAGCCCGAGCTTCGGTATGATCAGTATCCGCACGAGTTCTCCGGAGGACTGCGTCAGCGTGCCATGATCGCGGCGGCACTGATATGCGATCCGAAGCTTCTGATCGCGGATGAACCGACAACGGCGCTTGACGTGACGGTACAGGCGCAGATAATCGAACTGCTCAGGAGAATAAACCGCGAGCGCGGAACCGCGATATTGTTCATATCGCATGACCTCAGTGTCATCAGATCGCTTTGCAGCAGGGTTCTTGTAATGAATAAAGGCCGGATAGTAGAAAGCGGTCCGGTAGAAGATATATTTAATGATCCGCAGGAGGAGTATACCAAACATCTGATCGCGGCTATACCGAAATTTCAAAAAATAGCCCCGGTGCCGGGAGAAACACGTAAACCCCTGCTTGAAGTTAACAATGTAAGCGCAAGATACAAAAAGACCGGAGGTTTCTTCCGTCCCGGAAACAGATCGAAGGAAATAGTAAAGAATGTTTCCTTTACAATGTATGAAGGAGAGATCATAGGTCTGGTAGGCGAGAGCGGATGCGGCAAGACGACGCTCGGCAAGACGATACTCGGAATGCTCGATGACACCGACGGTGCGATCGTTCACTATTCACAAATGCCGCAGATGATCTTTCAGGATCCGTACGGCAGCCTCAATCCGTCCAGAACAGTCGGATGGATACTTGAGGAACCACTGCGTATCAACGGGAATCACAAAGACGACGAAAATCACGAGCGCGCCATTAAAATGCTCAGTCTTGTGGGACTTGATGAAAGCTATCTTGCAAGAAAACCGAAAGCCCTGTCGGGGGGACAAAGACAAAGGGTATGTATCGCACTCGCGCTCATGATGGAACCTAAGCTTATTATCGCCGATGAGCCTGTCTCGGCGCTTGATGTCACTGTACAGGAGCAGGTGATCCGGCTGCTTGTAAAGCTTAACAGGGAACTCGGGATTGCTATACTGTTCATTTCGCATGATCTGAAGGTCGTATATGAGATATGTTCGCGTATAATCGTCATGAAGGACGGAGTAATAGTGGAACAGGGCACTGATGAGGAGATATACAACGATCCGAAGCACCCATATACAAAGCAGTTGTTACAAAGTGCCGGATATACGGAATAAGATTACTGTCGTTATTTTAAATTTCCGGTTATTTTTTCACCCCATATGTCGATATATATATTGCAAACAACAAAAAACATGTTATAATTTATCTTGTACTGATTATGTTAACCATATGAGGTGCGGGGTGAGGGAATAAAGATGATAAAGGGTATCGACAGTTTACAGTTCAATAACTACAGTAATTATAACAGGATCAACAGTACTCCTGCCGATGATACCGCGATCAGGAAGCTTGAAGCCAATGAGTCCTCCGACATCGCCGTAGGCGGTCAGGGACAGGAAAATGTATCGCGGGAGTTGGATCTTCGTCTTAATGATATAGCTCCCCGCAGGAATGCGACTCTTGAAGATATATCGCTCAGCTTAAACGAGCCGAACGGATTCGAGATGAAGGGCAGGGATTCCGATATTGCGTCTCTCGACATAGAAAAGGCGGTTTCGGATATGCAGAAGGATCAGGCTCTTATGCAGTACCAGTACTTTGTAGGTGATTCGAATGTGATGGGAAGCGAAGACGGTATCGTTATTGCCAAGTAATACGGATTAATCTGTTCCTATAAATGATCATGACCCCTTGCAAAATGCAAGGGGTTTTTTTATACTCATTTCCATGAGTATTAATAAAAGAAATGAAATACTGTCGTGTCTCGGACTCCTGGCTGTGACATTATTCTGGGGAATGGGATTCGTATTCGTAAAAACATCAGTTGACCTTATTCCCCCGCTTTATCTGCTGGGCTTCAGGTTCCTGACCGGCGGAGTCGTTCTGGCACTTATATTTATCAAAAAAACCGTGCGATCGGAACGGCAGGTTATTGTGCACGGTTCGATACTGGGCGTTATTTTATATATTGCAATGGCATTGCAGACATACGGCTGCAAGTATACCACGGCCGGGAAAAATGCGTTTCTGACGACCATATATGTCATTCTCGTCCCATTCATGCACTATATATTTAACAGGGTGAATCCGAGACTGAAATATATTGTCGCAGCCCTTATCGGATTCTGGGGGATCGGACTCATATCACTCACCGAATCATTGACGATACAGTTAGGAGATGTTCTGACGCTGCTGTGCGGGCTGTTCTATGCCATTCAGATCGTAATGATAGCAAGATATACCGTGACTGACGATCCGGTGCTGCTTGTCATATGGCAATTTATAGTAACAGGTGTTCTGTCCTTCATATCGGCGCCGCTCGTATCCGGAGGGCTTGCAAAGTCAATGTTTACGAGAGAATCCGTTACAAGTGTTATATTTCTTATCGTATTTTCCACCATTTTCGGATTCGGACTGCAGATAGTGTGCCAGAAATATGCACCGCCTGCACCTGCAGCGATCATAATGGGAATGGAGGCGGTATTCGGGGCAGTTGCATCATATGTATTCCTTCACGAGGTCATGACGGCAAGAATGATAACAGGCTGTGTTATGATGATCGCCGCCATGCTTATGGTCGAAATTGATATCATTAGTTATTTTTATCCCGATGAATATCTTGACAGTGCTTACGGCATTGATTATGAAAAACTGTATGATGAAGGGATAAGAGGCATCATTTTCGATATAGACAATACACTTGTTATGCATGGTTACCCGCCTGACGAAAGAGCTGTCAATCTCCTGACCTCGCTTGACAGGATGGGATTTAAGATACTGTTCCTGTCCAATAATAAAGAGGATCGTGTCAAAAGCTTCAGGGATGCGGCAGTACCGGGGGCATTCTACCTGCATAAGGCCAACAAACCGTTAAAAAGCGGATACCATAAGGCGATGGATATGATGGGGTGTGACACCGAATCAACGGTATTTATAGGCGATCAGCTGTTTACCGACGTGTGGGGCGCCAAAAGATGCGGTATGGAGAATATCCTTGTCGCTCCGATCGACCCTCATGAGGAGATACAGATAGTATTAAAGCGCATTCTCGAGCGTATAGTGCTGTCGTCGTATAAACGCTCCGGTCGGGATATAATAAGACCCCATGAGAAAAAACAGTTGAATATTTGACCGCTGTAATGTAAACTATTGAAGAATCTTTTTGCGGAAACGGAAAATACATTAGCTTTAAGGAGGATTATCGGATGATTTCAGCTGGTGATTTCAGGAACGGAATTACTGTTGAGATTGACGGTCAGGTTTTTCAGATCATCGAGTTTCAGCATGTTAAGCCGGGAAAAGGCGCAGCCTTTGTCAGAACTAAATTAAAGAATATTGTTAACGGTGGTGTTGTGGAGAAGTCCTTCCGTCCTACGGAGAAGTTCCCACAGGCACGTATTGATAGAAAAGATATGCAGTATCTGTACAGTGACGGAGATCTCTATAACTTTATGGATACCGAGAGCTTTGAGCAGATCGCGCTTAACGGCGATACCGTCGGGGATACTCTCAAGTTTGTCAAAGAGAACGAGATGGTTAAGATCTGTTCATATAACGGAAATGTATTTGCGATAGAGCCTCCTTTATTTGTGGAACTTGAGATAACGGAGACGGAACCCGGATTTAAGGGAGATACCGCAACGGGAGCAACCAAGCCCGCTACGGTTGAAACGGGAGCAAATGTGAACGTGCCTCTGTTTGTGGAGCTTGGAGACAAGATCAAGATCGACACGAGAACCGGGGAATATCTGTCAAGAGTTTAATTTGGTATATGTTCAAAGGACTGCGTAAGCAGTCCTTTTTTTGTGCTTCGTCCGTTTGCCTGATCACCTTAGAGAAAAGGAGATAAAATGGAATACATGGAATTTTTGGAAGAGGTACGAAACTATATCAACGAGGCGGCGGATGATGTAACCGTCCGTATCCACACCGCCTTGAAGAACAACGGGATCAGGCTCAGCGGTCTGTCTTTTGTATGTGAGGATTGCAATGCATCCCCGACGATCTATATGGAGGATTATTATTCAAGATACCAAAACGGTGAAGATATATGCGATATAGGTGATAATCTTCTGGAACAGTATCGCAGGAACACTCCCTCCGTAAGACTTGACATGTCCTTTTTTGACAGTTTCGAGTCGGTAAGGGACAGATTGTACATCAAGCTGATAAACAGGGAGAAAAACGCTGATTTTCTCGCGGAAGCGCCCTATGAGCCGTATCTTGATCTGGCTGTCGTCGCTTACGTGCGCGTATACGACAGGAACATAGGAAACGGTGTTATCATGGTGCGCAACGAGCATCTGAAATTATGGGGAGTAAGCGGCGACGAGGTTCTTGCCGCGGCAAGGAAAAACACACATGACCATGATGATTTTAATATCAGACACATTATGGATGTACTGTCATCAATGGGAAATACCGGATTCGGATGCGAAGAAGCGGCAGATGAGCTTCCCATGTATGTTGCGACAAACCGCAAGATGATGAACGGTGCGGCAGTCCTGACCATGAACGACAAGCTGAAGGAATTCTCGGATGTGATCGGAGGTGATTACTACGTGATCCCAAGCTCCGTACACGAGCTGATCCTGTTTGCCCGTGATGAGGACAGGAACACCGGGGATATAGACGATCTGATCAGGGAGGTTAATACGACGCAGCTTAGCCCGGACGAGGTACTTTCCGACCATGCATACCTGTACAGCGCGTCCGATGAAGTCTTGATATTTTAATACCCCTATGGTATAGTTAAAAACGTGTTGTTTGGCTGATTTGCGCTTCGCATTCCGGCGAGGCGCAAATGCCTGTGCATTCGTAGCTCAGCTGGATAGAGCAGCGGTTTCCGGTGCCGCGTGTCGGGGGTTCGAGTCCTCTCGGGTGCAGCTTGATCCATAGTGTACAACTCTTAAGGAGACGAAGAGGATTAATTATGGCAGGAAGAGGTTTTAAGAGGTTTATGTCGAGATACTACCGCTATTTTATTATCGGCGGTCTGTTTGTGGTGCTTCTTGTTGTACTCATTGTTGTATGGAGCCGCGGCTCGCATGACAACAGCGAGGAGGATGAGACGGAATCGACTATCCCGGAGCTTGAAACGACGGTTGAGGTTCCGAAGGACAAATACGAAGAAAATGCTTACCCCGATGTGAACTCGCTTGTATCATCATATCTAAGCGCAATGAGCATGGGCGATACCGAGACCATGGCGTCGCTTTCATCTTCCCTTTCGGACGATATGAAAGCATTCTATGAAGCGCAGGCCAAATATGTCGGGAATTATTCCAATTTCAATGTTTATACCAAAAAGGGACCGGCAGAGAATTCATATTTTCTGCTTGCTACCTATGACCTTACAATAAACGGGCAGTCAAAATCGCTTCCCGCGCTCATATCACTGTATGTGTGCCGCAACGAGTCGGGAGCCCTTTATATCAATTCGGAGAGCCTGACGGCCGATGAAGAGGCTTATATACTTGAACTTGTTGCACAGAAGGATTTTGCGGAGCTGATCAATAAGATAGAAATGGATTACAACTCCGCGCTTGAGGATGATGCAGCACTTTCGGCAGCTGCAAATGCATTAAAGGACGAGATCAATAAGGATGCGCAGGAGATACTTGTGGCCAAGCAGCAGAAGGATCTTGAAGCCGCAGCGCAGGCCGAGGCCGCAGCGCAGGCGGAAGCCGCCGCTGCCGCGTCCAGTCAGGTAAGGTGTACAAGCGATAATGTCAATATCCGTTCTTCCGCCAGCACGGATGCCGAAAGCATCGGCAAGACCAAGACCGGTGATGTATATATGCGTTACGAGAAGATGGAGAACGGATGGAGCAAGATAGATTACAACGGCACTGAGGCATACATCAAGAGTGAATATCTTGAGGATGTTGAAGATACATCAGCCGGAGGAGAGACGACGGAGGGTGAATCATCCGCGGCATCCGATCTCAAGCCGGGCGATAAGATAACCGTAAAAGAAAATGTCAATGTCAGAAAGAGCGCAAGCGAGAGCGGTGAGAAGATCGCAACGGCATACAGAGGAGAGCAGTTTGAGCTGATCGAACTGACAAACGGGTGGTGCAAGATCAAATACAAAGGCGAAGAAGCATTTGTCAAGGCAGATTATGTTGAATGATCTCTATGGGATATATGGTGTAAAGCCCCGTAAACACCGGTTTATGGGGCTTTAATTTAAGACAACGGTAGGAATATGAGCGAAGGTATCAGGATCAACAAATATCTGTCCGAGGCCGGTGTGTGTTCGAGACGCGAAGCGGACCGGCTCGTGGAATCCGGAAAGGTTACTGTCAACGGGGTTATAGCCGAAAACGGATCAAAAGTATATCCTTCCGACCGGGTTGTTGCCGGAGGAAAGCCCGTTAAAGGAATAGAGCCGAAAGTATACCTTGCATTCTATAAGCCCGCCGGAATAGTCTGTACCGCGGATAAGCGCGAGGATGACAATATAATGGACTATATTGATTATCCCGTAAGGGTTACATACTGCGGACGGCTCGACAAGGATTCGGAAGGCCTGCTCCTGCTTTCGAATGACGGTGATTTTATTCAGGAGCTTATGCGCGGCGCAAACGGACATGAGAGGGAATACCTTGTCAGGGTGAACAAACCCCTGACGGATGATTTTATCGGGGCGCTCGAAAAGGGCATATTCATACCGGATCTGAACGTTACGACCAGGAAATGCCGTGTCCGTAAGATATCGGATGTTACGTTTACTATCGTACTGACGCAGGGACTGAACCGGCAGATCAGACGTATGTGCAGGGAATACGACTATCATGTGAGATTCCTCAAACGCGTCAGGATCGAAAATATCCAGCTCGGTGATATGGATCCCGGAGCATACCGTGAACTTGAGCCGGAAGAGCTGTCCGAGCTGAAAAGGAGAGTATATGGAACAATCCGCAAGGATCCATGAACTTGTTAATATTCTGAATTCCGCCTCCAAGGCTTATTATGCCGAGGATACGGAGATAATGAGCAATTATGAGTACGACAGGCTGTATGATGAGCTTTGCGCGCTCGAGGACGAGACGGGGATAGTCCTTGCCAACAGTCCGACACGGTCGGTCGGATACGAATCCGTAGATGAACTACCCAGGGAAAGACACGCATCCCCCATGCTTTCCCTTGATAAAACGAAGGAACGGGAGGCGCTGCGTGACTGGCTGGGAGATCAGGAAGCGCTACTGTCATGGAAGCTCGACGGGCTTACGATCGTGCTCACTTATGAGAACGGCGAGCTTGCCAAGGCCGTAACACGCGGAAACGGCGAGGTCGGAGAGGTTATCACGGCAAACGCCGGGTGTTTTACCAATCTTCCCGCAGTCATTCCCTTTAAGGGTGAGCTGATACTTCGCGGGGAAGCCGTGATCGGGTACAGGGATTTTGAGAAGATCAATGCAATGATCGCGGATGCCGACAGCAAATACAAGAATCCGAGGAATCTGTGTTCCGGTTCGGTAAGACAGTTAAACAGCGAAATCACGGCACAGCGGCATGTACAGTTTTATGCGTTCAATCTTGTGTCGGCGCAGGGGGAGACATTTGACAATTCAAGACAGGCGCAGTTTGAATTCCTGAGCCGTCTCGGATTCGCCGTGGTGGAGTACCACCGGGTCAACAAAGACAATATACTTGACCGTATCGATTATTTTGCGAAGAGCATAGAGGACAATGACATACCCTCCGACGGACTGGTGCTTACTCTTGATGATCTTGCGTATGCCAGGTCGCTTGGCAGTACCGCAAAGTTTCCGAGGGACTCGATCGCTTTCAAATGGGCTGATGAGATCCGGGAGACGCATCTTAAATATATTGAATGGAGTCCGTCAAGAACGGGTCTTATCAATCCGGTCGCGGTATTTGAACCCGTAGAGCTGGAGGGCACGACGGTCGAACGCGCCAGCGTCCATAATATCAGCATCATCGAATCTCTTGAGCTCGGCGTAGGGGATGTCATAACCGTTTACAAAGCGAACATGATCATACCGCAGATAGCCGATAACCTTACGAGAAGCGGGAAGATAGACATACCGACCATCTGTCCCGCATGCTCTGCACCTGTTTCGATAATGAATGATAACGGCACCAGAACTCTTGTGTGTACGAATCGGGAATGCAGCGCCAAGATGATAAAGGGATTCACTCTCTTTGTCAGCCGTGATGCGATGCAGATCGACGGCATGAGCGAGGCAACTCTCGAGAAGCTTATCGGAAAGGGAATGATCCATGAGTATGCCGACATATACAAGCTTGACGCATACAAGGAAGAGATATGCCAAATGGAAGGTTTCGGGGAAAAATCATACGACAACCTTCATGAAAGCATAGAAAAGAGCCGCAGCACCAATCCGGTACGTGTCATATACAGCCTCGGCATCCCGAATGTGGGACTGTCGAACGCAAAGATACTGTGCAGGTTCTTTGACTACGATCTTGACAGGATCAGAAGCGCCGGTGCCGATGAGCTTTCCGCGATAGAAGGTATAGGGGACGTTATCGCCGGGAGCATAGTGAGCTATTTTGCCGATCCGAAGAAGAGCAGGGCAGTCGATAACCTTATAGAATGCCTGAATATAGAGAAGCCGGAAATCTCCGGAAATGAATCAAAGCTTGCGGGAATGACTTTTGTCATCACGGGTGCGCTCAATAATTATTCAAACCGGAACGAACTGAAGGAAATAATCGAACAGATGGGAGGAAAGGTCGCAGGTTCCGTAAGCCGTAACACGACCTGCCTTATTAACAATGATGTGACCTCTTCATCGTCGAAGAACCAGAAAGCAAGGGAACTCGGGGTGACGATAATCTCCGAGGATGATTTTATCAGCGAATACCTTAAATAAAGTGAATGAATCCGATTCGTTTGCGATAAGTATAAGGAGAGAATCAAATGCCGATCAAGATACAGGATTCACTGCCGGCACAGGCGATACTTGAAAATGAGAATATATTTGTGATGACCGAGTATAGGGCGATACATCAGGATATACGTCCGCTTAATGTCCTGATCCTCAATCTGATGCCTACCAAGGAAGTCACGGAGACACAGCTTCTGCGCAAGCTTTCAAACTCGCCGCTGCAGGTGAACATTGAGCTGCTGCAGACTGCCAGTTATACGCCCACCCATGTTGACTCGCATCATCTGGACAGCTTCTATACGACGTTTGACCGGGTCAGGGACAGGAAATTTGACGGAATGATAATAACGGGTGCCCCGCTTGAACATGTTGAATATGAAGACGTCGCATACTGGAACGAACTGTGCACGATAATGAAATGGAGCGAAAGTCATGTGCATTGTACATACTACCTGTGCTGGGGCGCATTTGCGGCATTTTATTATTTCTATCGGATCAAGCACAAATTCTACGATGTAAAGCTTTCGGGCATATACGGGCACAAGGTATTAAAGCCGACATCACCGCTGTTCAGGGGATTTGACGATGTATTCTACGCGCCGCAGTCAAGGGAGATATATGTTACGAAGGAGCAGATAATGTCTGTGCCGGAGCTTGAACTTATGGCTTATTCCGACGAGGCCGGCGTTACGATAGTAAAGACCAGTGATTCCCGGAAATTCTTTGTCACCTGCCATGCGGAATATGATTCGGATACACTGGCAAATGAATACAAACGTGATCTTGAAAAAGGTCTTAACCCGCAGCTTCCGAAGAACTATTTCCCCGATGACGATCCCGCAAAGGAACCGGTCGTCAACTGGAGATCGACGGGACAGCTTCTGTACACAAACTGGCTGAACTATTACGTATATCAGGCAACGCCGTATGACGTAGATTCCATCGGAGACTGACGTTTACTGTAAATACGGTTACTATAAAACCATAATAATCATAAAAGGAGGAGTTACAAATGGGAATGAAGTTTTATCGATGCGCGCATTGCGGGCAGATCGTTGCGATCGTCAAGGAGACCGGAGTGCCGGTCATATGCTGCGGGGAGCCGATGCAGGAGATCATACCGGGATCGGTCGACGCGGCTGTTGAGAAGCATGTTCCGGTATATGAGGTTAAGGACAACAAGGTATATGTAACGGTAGGATCCACGGAGCATCCGATGCTCGCCGAGCATTATATCGAGTGGATTGCCGTTGAGACCAAAATGGGCAACCAGAGGAAGGCTCTGTCACCGAATGATGCACCCAAGGCATGCTTCGCGCTTTGCGAAGGTGATGAAGTCGTAAACGTATACGCTTACTGCAATCTCCACAGTCTGTGGAAAGCGTGACAGGAACCGGTATCAAAGAGGATGTATAAGAACAGGAGAATATATAATGGCTAATAAATATGCAGGTACACAGACGGAAAAGAATCTTGAAGCCGCATTTGCGGGAGAGTCACAGGCAAGGAACAAATACACGTATTTTGCTTCCAAAGCAAAAAAAGAAGGCTTTGAGCAGATAGCTGCCTTGTTTTTGAAGACTGCCGATAACGAGAAGGAACACGCAAAATTGTGGTTCAAGGAGCTTGAAGGAATAGGATCGACCGCCGAGAATCTTGCGGATGCGGCCGACGGAGAGAACTACGAATGGACAGATATGTATGAGGGCTTTGCGAAGACGGCGGAAGAAGAGGGATTCCCCGAGCTTGCTGCCAAGTTCAGAGGAGTCGCTGCCATTGAGAAAAAGCATGAGGAAAGATACCGTGCGCTTCTTCGGAATGTGGAGGCACAGGAAGTATTCGCCAAGAGTGAAGTCAAGGTTTGGGAATGCAGGAACTGCGGTCATATCGTGGTTGGTACAAAGGCTCCCGAGGTATGTCCCGTATGCGCTCATCCGCAGAGCTATTTCGAAGTTGCAGCCGAGAACTACTGATTGATCGGAGCTTATTATGAAGAAACTTGAAGATTATGTAACAAGCATACCTGATTTTCCGGAGAAGGGCATTATATTCCGTGATATTACAAGCGTAATGCAGGATGCGGACGGATTTCGTCTTGCAGTTGATTCCTATCTGAAAATGCTCGAAGGGGTTGACTTTGACGTAGTTGTCGGTGCGGAAGCAAGGGGATTTATATTCGGGGCCAATATCGCCTATATGTGCCATAAGCCTTTTGTACCCGCAAGAAAAGCCGGCAAGCTTCCTCGCGAGACCGTATCGCAGGAATATGAGCTTGAGTACGGCACGGCTTCGATAGAGCTTCATAAGGATTCAATAATACCCGGGCAGAAGGTTGTGATAGTAGATGACCTTATAGCGACCGGAGGAACCGTTGAAGCGCTCGCAAAGCTTGTCGAGAAGCTCGGAGGGAGTGTTGTCAAGATGGCATTCCTTATGGAGCTGGCAGGCTTCAAGGCACGTGAACGGCTTGCAAAATATGATATTGAATCAGCTATCGTATATCCCGGGAATTAGTGAACGATTATAATTCGTTCCTTCAGAACTGTGAATAGATAAACGCCCCGTTTCCGAAGTACGCGAACATTGCGGTCACTATGACAAGAGTGCAGAATATGATCTTGGCGTACAGCCTGTCAAGCGGAAGAGGTCTTAGCGGATCGTTGCCGCCGCGGTATCTTGCCCCGGCAAACTGAACGATAAGCAGTATAATGCCGAAGATAAACGTATAGACATAGTAATAGGAGGCTCCGGGACGAAGTGTTACGATCCTTGTAAATATCGTAAATGCCTCGGAAGGTGTGGAAGCGCGGAAAGGTATCCACAGGAAATCAACAAACAGAAAATTGATGATCATTGACAGAATGCGGCGGCTCTTGTGTGCTGCCGCATCTTTATTGCACCTCCCCGACACAATGCGGTGTACCATCTGTCCGATACCGTGCAGCAGTCCCCATATCAGGAAGTTTACAGTAGAACCGTGCCACAGTCCGCTTACCACCATTACGAGAAGGATGTTGATGTATGTACGCGCCTGTCCCCGGCGGCTCCCTCCAAGCGGGATATACACGTAATCCCGGAGCCATTCCGACAGGCTGATGTGCCACCTTCTCCAGAAATCGGACGGGTTTGTCGCCATATAAGGCAGATTGAAGTTGGGGGTAAGGTCGAACCCGAGTAATGTCGCAACGGCAATTGCCATATATGAATAACCGGCGAAATCAAAGAACAGCTGCAGTGAATATGTTATCGATGTAACAAACAGTGTCATGCCGCTGAACACAAGCGGTGCGGAGTATACTTTATCGACGGCGACCGCCAGACGGTCTGCCATTACAAGCTTGGCAAAGGCTCCGAACAAAAACACAGACATGAATGAGTACAGACGCTCCTTTGTCAGCCGCTTCCTGTTATGCATCTGCGGGATAAAATCCTTTGCCTTTTGTATCGGTCCCGATATAACGGTCGGAAAGAAGCTGATGTACGCAAGCGTTTCGATAAGACCGGGTATTTCGTCAAATTCGCCCCTGCGGCAGTCCGCGATAAAGCTTATGGCCATCAGCATATAGAATGACATTCCGACAGGCAGACTGACTGTCCGGGAATATTTGAAGAAGCAAAGCACGATTATCTGGAAGGCGATAAAGACCATGCATGTGATTTTTGCCGCGCTGTCGCGGCCGGCCTTTATCAATGCGGATACGATCCTGCCTCCGATATATGTTACAAGTGACATCGCGATAAGGACAGCAAGAGCCCTGATATCAAACAGTGCATAGAATATATAGTTTGCGATCAGGAGAAGAACCAGCATCATCTGATAACCTCCTCAATGGCTTCGGCTATCATTTCGTGGGCCGCTCGGTTCATGTGGCCGTCGCCCGGAGTCGTATTACAGAATCCGTATGGAATAATATGGTCATTCTCATATGCTTCGGCGAATCTTCCGGTCATGTCGATAAAGTCGATATCATGCTCCCGGCAGACGCGCGCATAGTATTCCTCCGCATTATTTGTTGGAAATGACACGGTTCCGTCGCGCTCCAGCCTAACAGTGGGGTGGTAGACGATGATTATCTGCTTGTCTGTGCGGCTGCGAAGATATCCCATCAGTTCGTCGAGCGCCGCTTCATAATCGCCGTTATACTCGGCCTCCCAGAAATCCGGATCAAGAATATCGGAACCATCCCCGTCGGACCTTGCCGAATCAAGATATGTGTAGTACTGCTTGTGAAGTTCGCGCAGCAGAGGTAACATCTGCTTGAGCTTTATTACCGCTCTTTGACGGGACGAATATGAATCAAGGATGGAAGAAGCAGTCTCTTCCGGATCGTAGCCCGTCTGTATCATTGAATCGTACAGCGCTTTTGTATCATATGCAAGCGAATCGGTTTCGATGATAATGCCCCCGGCATCCGCGAATTCTCCCAATATGCCGTCAAGATGCTGCAGGACGACCGAAAAATAGTTGCCACTCTTGCCTATATTGACAAAATGTAGCTTTCCGTCGTCATACAAAGTGTCGTTTACGATATCACTGTATCTGCAGCGTGCCGGAATGAACAGCCCTTCCGTATGGGATGCGCCTGCAACAACATAATAGTCATCCGCACGCTCCATATCTCGGTTGACGTAGCCGTTATCGTCAATATGGGCGACGCAGTACCCCTCAAGCCCGTAAACGCCGCTGCTTCCGGGCAGAAGATATCCTGTTGTCGCGCCTTTTGATCTCGGGATGTCCTGACAGGGGTTGTAGAATGCAAAACATGCCATATTACATATGAATGCGGCGATCGCAAGCGCCGCTATCCAACCTGCCGTCTGCTTAATAAATGTGTTCTTACCATGCATGTGTTATATTTTATCAAAAATCACACGAATATGGAACGGTATATCACAGCCATAAAAAATTCTTGCAAAATTACAATGGCTGGTATATTATGCAATAGAGCAAAGGCGCTCGAGGGGTACTCCTGAAAGGGGGGGGGTACTTCTTGTGTGCTTTTATTTTTTTAATCTTTTTTCAAATATGGAGGATGAGAAAATGTCATACGTTGATGAAGTTTACCAGAGAGTGGTGGAACAGAATCCGGCGCAGCCTGAATTCCATCAGGCAGTCAAGGAAGTTCTCGAATCGCTTCGTGTAGTCATTGAAGCAAATGAAGAGGAGTACAGAAAAGATGCTCTTCTTGAAAGACTGACAACACCCGAGCGTCAGATACTGTTCAGGGTTCCGTGGGTTGACGACAAAGGCCAGGTTCAGGTTAATAACGCAATGCGCGTACAGTTTAATTCGGCGATCGGTCCTTATAAGGGCGGTCTTCGTCTTCACCCTTCGGTTAATCTCGGAATCATCAAGTTCCTTGGTTTTGAGCAGATATTCAAGAATTCACTTACCGGACTTCCGATCGGCGGCGGTAAGGGCGGTTCTGATTTTGATCCCAAGGGAAAAAGCGACCGTGAGGTTATGGCGTTCTGCCAGAGCTTCATGACAGAGCTGTACAAGCACATCGGGGCTGATACGGACGTTCCCGCAGGTGATATAGGAACAGGCGCAAGAGAGATAGGCTAT
The DNA here is from genome assembly GCA_905235745.1 of uncultured Lachnospiraceae bacterium. GTDB lineage: Bacteria > Bacillota > Clostridia > Lachnospirales > Lachnospiraceae > UBA2868. The sequence continues at coordinate 9,456 of CAJOMN010000024.1, read as the reverse complement.
ATGTACGGTCAGTACAAGAGACTGACGGGACTGTATGAAGGTGTCCTGACAGGTAAGGGGCTTTCCTACGGTGGATCTCTTGCAAGGACGCAGGCAACCGGATACGGACTGCTGTATATCACGGAAGAAATGCTCAAGTGCAACGGAGTTGATATCAAGGGTAAGACCTGCTCGGTATCAGGATCCGGTAACGTTGCGATCTACGCGATCGAGAAGGCACAGCAGCTTGGCGCCAAGCCCGTCACATGTTCGGATTCGACAGGCTGGATATATGATCCCGAGGGAATCGATGTCGAGCTTCTCAAAGAGGTTAAGGAAGTTAACCGTGCAAGGCTTACAGAATATGCCGCAAAGCGTCCTTCGGCGCAGTACCATGACAAGGCCAAAGAAGGTACGAACCAGTGGGAGATCAAAGCTGACATCGCGCTTCCGTGCGCAACACAGAACGAGCTTGATCTCGAAGATGCCAAGAAGCTCGTTGCAAACGGAGTAATTGCTGTATGTGAGGGCGCTAATATGCCTACGACTCTTGAGGCGACCCAGTACCTGCAACAGAACAAGGTATATTTCGTTCCCGGTAAGGCAGCAAACGCAGGCGGAGTTGCGACATCCGCGCTTGAGATGAGCCAGAACTCGGAGAGACTGTCATGGACATTCGAAGAGGTTGACTCCAAGCTTAAGCAGATCATGATCGACATCTTCCATAACCTTGACGATGCTTCCAAGAAGTACGGCATGGAGGGCGATTATGTAGCAGGTGCTAACATCGCAGGATTCCTGAAGGTTGCCGATGCAATGAAGGCTCAGGGTATCGTCTGATCCATTATTGATGCTTATGATTTATGAGGCGGTCTGCCGTAAGGCAGGCCGCTTTTTGTGCGGTTACTTCCGGGTTATGATGTCCTCCGGTCAATTAGCCGGCAGTGGATTTGCCGGCAGCGGACGGGCAAATCTGATCGTAATATGGTATACTTATAGCAGGTTTCCGACTGCTGCACGGATTATGTAAGGAAATATGCCGCTTTTGGCAGCCTGTATCCGGCTATCAGGGAAATACATAAACCGGAAGAAAGGACAGTTATAACTGAGGGAAAGATCATACAATGATATCGGACAGAGAAAAAGTCATAGTTATTGATTTTGGTGGACAGTATAACCAGCTTGTCGCGCGGCGTGTAAGGGAGTGTAACGTTTACTGCGAGATATATTCATACAAGACGCCGCTTTCGAAGATAAAGGAAATGGCACCGAAAGGCATCATACTCACCGGCGGACCGAACAGCTGCTATGAGGAGGGAGCGCCCACGGCTTCAAAAGAACTGTTTGAACTCGGAATACCGGTGCTGGGACTGTGCTACGGCGCACAGCTTATGCAGCTTGTGCTTGGCGGCAGTGTAGAGCGGGCAACGGTAAGAGAATACGGCAAAACAGACGTGTACGTTAATACGAACAGTCAACTCTTTGAAGGAGTATCGGATCTGAGAGATAATCGGGATTCGGATGAAGCCATGACGGTATGCTGGATGAGTCATTTTGATTATATCAGCAAGGCAGCCCCCGGATTTGAGATAATAGCGCATACGAAAGACTGTCCCGTGGCGGCGGCGCAGGATGTATCAAGAAATCTGTATGCGATACAGTTCCATCCGGAAGTGCTGCATACTGTCGACGGCAAGAAGATGCTGTATAACTTCGTGAGGAATATATGCGCCTGCTCAGGTAACTGGCGCATGGATTCATTTGTTGAACAGACGGTCGCGCAGGTTCGCGAGCATGTCGGAAGCGGACGTGTTCTTCTGGCTCTTTCGGGAGGAGTCGATTCGTCGGTTCTTGCCGCCCTTTTATCCCGTGCGATAGGCCGGCAGCTTACATGCGTGTTTGTGGACCACGGACTGCTTCGCAAGAATGAAGGCGACGAGGTCGAAGCTGTATTCGGCAAAGAGGGAGCGTTTGATCTTAACTTTATCAGGATAAATGCGGCAGACCGCTTTTATGACAGGCTTGCCGGAGTTACGGAGCCCGAGAGAAAGCGAAAAATCATCGGAGAAGAGTTCATCAGGGTATTTGAGGAAGAATCGAAGAAGATAGGGTCTGTTGATTATCTGGCACAAGGAACAATATATCCGGATGTTGTTGAATCGGGACTCGGCGGAGAGAGCGCTGTTATCAAATCACATCATAATGTGGGCGGTCTCCCTGACTATGTTGATTTTAAGGAGATAATTGAACCGCTGAGGTACCTGTTTAAAGATGAGGTAAGGAAAGTCGGTCTGGAGCTCGGTCTGCCTGAAAATATAGTATTCCGTCAGCCGTTCCCGGGTCCGGGACTTGGTATCCGGATAATAGGCGAAGTCACGCCCAACAAGATACATATTGTGCAGGAAGCCGATGCGATATTCCGCGAAGAGATCGCGATCGCGGCGTCTTCCGAGGGTGGCAACCCTTCATGGATGCCTGATCAGTACTTTGCAGCGCTTACGAATATGCAGTCAGTCGGGGTAATGGGAGATGAGAGAACCTACGACTACGCGGTAGCATTAAGAGCCGTCCGCACCGTGGACTTTATGACTGCCGAGGCAGCTCCGATCCCTTGGGATGTTCTGCAAAAGGTCATGAGCCGGATCGTCGGAGAAGTACGTGGAGTCAACAGGGTGATGTTTGACCTGAGCAGCAAGCCCGCGAGCACGATAGAGCTCGAATAGTATTTTCTTGAAAAGAACCCAGTGTTTATGCGGCCTGCAAACATATTTGTAGCGCCAGTCATCGTACTGATCTTTCGTGATTTCTCCGTCTTTAAGTTTTTTGGCTTCCTGAAGCCAAGCACGGAACTTGTCATAGAAATATCACGTATCATTACGCACACCTCTTCCCGTCAAAGCAGACAGAGATGGTGGATCGTTTGGATATCGAGCGTATGGGGAAGGATGGTGAAGAGGATGTCTGAGAAACTGTTTTATCACATCAACTCTATCGCATGTACACGTGATCATAAGCTTGTAGAAAAAGATTGAACTTCGTGGACTTTTATTGTATGATTGCTAAGGAATTTTTTGAGAAGAATTAGTATCTGCAGGAAGGAGGTTTTTTATAATGTTCAGATTGTTCCGTGACAAAAATGGTCATTATAGAAGGTTCTTCCTGTGTTTTATAATTGTTCTGATTGTATGTACAGTATATGAGAAACCAGAGCTTGACAGGATCACTTATGCGGGCTTTGGTAATTCGAGTTCGATAGCATCCCCGGAGAATAATACTTACGATATTTTTACGAACGTATTCACCGGATATTCAGTAGTAAAATGTATTACTTCCAGAAATTCTGCGACCGGAAGGTTTACCGGTTCCAGGACGACACCGGTATATGCGGTTATAAACAGCCTCTTTGTTCTCATAGGCACATTTGTGCTTTATCATATATATTTCTACAGACCGGTATCTACAAGTCATAAATGGATTGTTGCCTATATCCATGATCTGGATGGAATGAAGCCCTAATCTCAATTAAAGATCGTTACATGTTATCAGGTAAGCGTAGAATACGTTTGCCTTGTTTTGTTATGGAAAAAGAGATGGAGGTTATCATGAATCAGATATTTTCGTATATTGTTTTTGGAATTATGGCTATTATCGGTGGCGGGACTTCGCTGTTTTTGGTTATTTCATTACCTGCGGTGATCATTTGGAAGATATACCGAAAGATCAAATATGGTTACAAGATCACTGACTGAGAAACCGGAGGGAAGAGAGATGTTATCAAATATATTAGTAGCAATAATGTGTGTAATAGCCCTGGCGGCAGGTATATTTGGCTGGAGGATGGAAAACGGCGGTTTATCTGAGAATCCTAAGAAGGATGAAGATAAAGAGGACACAGAAACCGAAGAAGCAGAGAGGGCGAAGGAAGATGAGAAAGACTAAGATCATATGCACGATCGGGCAGGCAAGCAAACAGTCAGGCAGTACCAACACCATACGTCTGGAAACGATAAAGGAGGAATGTTTCTATGCATATTCTGCTTCAAATACTGCTTTTGATAGTAGGTTTTGTATGTCTTGTTAAGGGTGCTGACATATTCGTGGGTGGAAGCTCAGCGCTCGCAAGGAATTTTAATGTTCCCGGGCTAATCATCGGTTTAACGATTGTTGCGCTTGGGACAAGTGCACCGGAAATGGCAGTCAGTACAGTTGCTGCGTTTCAAGACTCAAACGAGATCGCACTCAGTAATGTTGTAGGCTCCAATATTTTTAATCTGTTGGGCGTTCTCGGAATGTGTGCAATCATTTATCCTCTTCCTGTTGACGGAATTGTATTAAAGCGGGATTTCCCGTTTGCAATCATTACCACCATATTGCTGCTTTTGGTATCCTGCGGCCCGGTGTTGGCAGGTGGACGTTTTATCGAATACAGCATGGATCGTGAGGTGGCTGTTGTATCGCGACCGATTGCATTCATCCTTGCAGTAATGTTTATCGGGTATATTGTTTTTCTGATCTTAAAAGCGAGGAAGAATCCTTCTGATGAGGAACAAAACGGTAAAGAGCCTATATGGAAGTGCTTATTGTATATTGTGATCGGACTTGGACTGATCATTGTCGGAGGACAGGTTGTTGTGAACAGTGCAAAAGAAATCGCAAGAGCAGCCGGTATGACAGAAACACTTATAGGACTTACAATCGTTGCAATCGGTACATCCCTTCCCGAACTTGTCACATCTGCAGTTGCAGCCGGAAAGGGTGAAACGGGTATGGCGATCGGAAATGTTATTGGCTCTAATATTTTTAATCTTCTGTTTATTTTGGGAATATCGGCATTGATACATCCTGTATCAATAAATATGGCATCTGTATACGACTTAATTATACTCGCATTAGTCAGCGGAATATCATATATATTTGCTTTTACTTCGAGGAGAATTGCTCGTGGAGAAGGAATATTGATGCTTATGATCTATGCTGCGGATGTTGTATTTGCAATACTCAGATAGTAAATGGTAATGCTTTTTCATAAATGCGAAAGGGGAGATGTAATGTCAAAAACAAGAGCAAAAATATCATTAAGAGATGCATTGAAGGAGATCAGGGCGGTTAATATCCTCATGCTATTGATTGCGGGGATAATAAATTCATTTGGCGTTACAATGTTTCTGTTTCCGGTGAAGCTGTACGATAGTGGCATATCGGGCTTGTCAATGCTGCTGGATCAGCTGACTCCGGATTATTTAACGCTTTCACTATTTCTGATTATTATAAATGTACCCATATTTATTTATGGTCTTAAGAGACAGGGGCTTACCTTTACTGTATATTCGATTTTTGCCGTAGCGGTATACTCGTTTGTCTCGTTTATGATCATGGATGTACTTCCCGTTGATGTTTCGTTTATTTCACCTCTTGCGGGATCGGATTTATTGTTATGTGCGGTTTTTGGTGGTGTTATTTCAGGAGTAGGAAGCGGTATGACAATTCGTTTTGGGGGAGCGATTGATGGTATAGATGTTCTCTCTGTCATATTTGCCAAAAGATTAGGCATATCCCTCGGAACATTTGTGATGCTGTTTAATACCCTGCTATATACAATATGCGGGATTGCGATTCAGAGCTGGGTTTTACCTTTGTATTCCATTGTCACATACTATGTTGGGTCGAGGACCATAGATTTTATCACGGAGGGATTTGACAGATCAAAATGCGCAATGATCGTTACAGTAAAAGCAAATGAGATATCGGATGCTTTATCCGAACATTTTGAGTCAAGCGGTACTATAGTAGAGGCAATTGGCGGATATTCAAAGGAAGAGAAGGAAATAATATATTTTATAGTAAATCGCTTTCAGATCAACAAATTGAAAAATATAGTACACGATATAGATAAGGGGGCGTTTATTTCGTTGCAGGATGTGGCGGACATAGTAAAGAATCATGAATGATATGTTTAGGCGTTTTTTATATAAAAGGAATACAACAGGATATGTCCGTATTGCATGTCTCATTACAGGCATAGCTATTATACTTGGTCTTTGGGGCACTGGAATTCATCCGGAAACCGGTTGGATATCCAACGATGATCCTGTCAACGAATTGCGTTCATATCTGAGCCATACATTTTCCGAAATGCAGGCAGAGCCGAAGCAGATAAGGGGGGAACATTTTGAAATCCGTGAAGCAGCTGACAGAGATGATTCTGTCAGAGAAGAAAGATTGAAAACACTTGTCTGTATTTTTGATTTCTTTGTTGCCGGAATACTGCTTTTATTAAAGCGTATAACAGCAAATCCATACAGGATGCAATGCCATGGTAACGCATCCATTATACGTTATATTCATCATAAGGACGGTCAGAAATAGATTTCTTTCCTTCACGTCTACAGAATAAATAGCAGAGGAAAGAGAGGAAAAGAATGTGACAGCGCAGATAATTGCGGTGGCTGTTTTTGTGGTGATGTTTGCACTGATAGTCTCCGAAAAGATAGAACGTCAGTGGGTCTCGCTTGGGTGCGGACTGCTGATGCTCATTGTAGTATTTGGAATCTGCATGCATGATGCAGAGGCGGTAGGTGAGATATTAAACTATAAAGTATTTGTGAACCGGGGCTTCTGGTATGAAAATAGTGCTACAGGTAATGCTTCTTCCGGAATAAACTGGTCGACGATAGTTTTTATATATGGGATGATGATAATGGTTGAAGGCATGGGTGCGTCAGGCTTTTTCAGATGGCTGTGTTTAAGGATCGCCAAGGCTGTAAAATACCGGGCGGTTCCTATTTTGATCACTTTCATGGTGATATCATTTGTGCTTGCGATGTTTATAGATTCCATAACCGTTATACTCTTCCTGGCATCCGTAACGGTGGAGCTTGCGGGACTGCTTGGGTTTTCACCGATACCGGTTATACTTGCCGAGGTGTTTTGCTCCAATCTTGGCGGTGCAGCTACGATGTGTGGTGATCCGCCTAACATAATAATTGGAACATCCCTGGGATATACATTTGCAGATTTTATAAGGAATACAGGTATGCTGGCCGTTATTTCACTTATATTCACTGTAGTGTATTTTTATCTTTGTTTCAGAAAGGAACTTGCTGAAGGCACAAATACCGAAGGATTAAAGGAATACCCGGAGCCGGTCAGTGCGATAAAGGAAAGAGGAAGGTTTGCAATCAGCTGTATTATCTTTGCGTCGGCGGTTATATTACTTGTAACTCATGCCATAACCGGACTCACCGTGGCATCAATCGGTGTTATGATAGCTGTTGCAACGCTCCTGACATCAGGAAAAGAAGCTGTTAAGTTTATAAAGAAGGCGATTATAAAACGCTGTCCTTTTTTATCGGTCTTTTTATTGTAGTAGGCGGCCTCGAGAAAACCGGAGTGTTAAACCTGATTGCTGATCTGATCGAAAGTATCAGCGGTGATGATCCAAGGCTTATGATTGCTATCATTCTATGGTTGTCTGCGGTTGCCAGTGCATTTGTTGACAACATTCCTTTTGCAGCAACTATGATACCGGTGATCAAGGCATTGGCAGCAAGCTCCGGAGTTGATCTGTCAGTCCTTGCATGGACACTTGCCATTGGAACGGATATTGGCGGTTCGGGTACACCTATCGGCGCATCGGCAAATGTTGTGGGCATTTCGATCGCTTCTAAGAATGGATATATGATCGGGTGGGGCAAGTACTGTAAATATCTTGCGCCGGCAACTGTAATGATCATACTTATAAGTATGATAGGCATATATCTTCGCTATTTTTAGGAAAGGGGAATATCTTCAATGGAAAATCAGATAATAATAGCATTGGGAAGAGAATTTGGAAGCGGTGGACATGAGGCCGGACAAAGGCTCGCGGACAGATTTGGGATTAAGTTTCTGGATCACTATTTGTTGCAGACGATAGCTGATGAAAAGAGTATAGATATTGATCTGTTGAAGAAATATGATGAAAAACCGAAGAACAGGATTTTTTCCAGAACGGTATCAGGATATTCCAATGCACTTGAAGAGCATGTTGCCAATTTTCAATTTGAATATATAAGGAAGATGGCAGATGAAGGAGAATCGTTCGTTGTGATCGGGAGATGCGCTGAGCATATTCTTCGAGGGAATCCTGCTTTGATCTCAGGTTTTGTGCTCGGGAATAAGGATGAGAAGTGCAAGAGGATAATGGACAAGTATGATTTAAGTCATGATGAGGCTCTGCGTCTGATGAAACGTAAGGATGCCACAAGAAAAAGCTATCACAACTACTATTGCAGCGGTAAATGGGGTGATTCACGGAATTATGATCTGTGTATTAACAGCAGCAATTTCGGCGTAGATGGAGTGGTGGACATAATAGAATTGCTGGTAATAAAGAGAATTAAGCAGTAAACTTTGCTGCAAATTTACATACAAATAATGTTGCAAGCATGCTGGTATGATGATAAAATGACTTTATGAGAGGAGGCAACACTATGCCAAACATAAAACCGATTTCCGATCTTAGAAACTATACCAGTGTTGTTAAAGAGGTAAACTATGGCAATCGTGTATACCTTACTAAGAATGGTCATGGGCAGATCGCAATGATAAATATGCAGGAGCTGGATGACCTGGAAAAGCAGCTTGCATTATATAGATTTCAGATTGAGATGCAAAAGGGAGAACAGTCCATTGCCGCGGAGGGAACAATATCCTCTAAAGAACTTAGAAAAGAACTGGGGATATAGTTAATGAAGAAGGTTGAGTATTCCCAGCTCGTTAAAAGGAAGCTTTTGGAACTCAAAAAAGAGCTTACCGGGGAGTATGGTGAGGAAAAAGCGAAAGAAATTCTGACAGCTTTGGCGGATCATGTGGACATGCTTGGCCAGCATGATGAAAGCGGTATCAATATATCCCGTATGTATGATATTGATACGGATTACTGGTATCTGTTTACGAATCATAATTATTTTATCTACAGGATTGAAGCAAGGAAAGTCGTCGTTGTCCAGATGTTTAACGAACGCGAAGATTTTATGATGAAGCTGTTTGGTATATCCGGACGAACACAGGAATCCATAGATTATTGGGGAGAATGATTACTTTCGGGAGGTGTATCGAAAACAACCACTGGCAACACTTTGGCAACAAAAAATCAGATAGTCAGAATAAAATGTGGAAATGAGAGAAATATACGCCATATTTTATGCTAAAACTAAACATATATGTTTAAGAAGAACAAAGAACTTATAGAGCTGGAGTGAATTAAAAAAATCCCGTAAGCCTTGTAAATACTGGGTTTGCTGGATTATTGTTTGCCTTTTGAGTACAATTTGAGTACAAAATTTATTTTTTCTTCTTTTGTGAACTGTCAAGCAGGGCATTTCGTTTTGCTATACTATCATAGTCAAGGTTTTCATGCTGCGTTTGACTTACGGGTTGATCAGAATAGTAGTCTATGATGGATTTCTTCCATTGCTCATAGCTTTCCAAGCTCTC
>CAJOMN010000023.1 GCA_905235745.1 uncultured Lachnospiraceae bacterium | reverse complement strand
AATCCAGTTTCAGTCAAACTTGGCTTTCGCTTTGTCTTCTTCCACTGTTTTATTTCGTTTCCGAATTCTTTTTTTGTTTAGGAATTGTGTATCACCTTTTGGTGTTACTTCTTTCGGGTTTGGTTGTACTATTTTATTTTCAAGGTTCAACTGTCCATTTTTCGGTAAAATCAGCGCAAAAAAAGCACTTGCTCCGCAACGGAACAGCTTAATTAATATAACACCGTCAATTCCCTTCGTCAAGCACTTTTACCGAAATTAGTTTGGGTAAAAAAGAAGAAAGAGGAACATGTTTTCCTCTTTCCCGCTATCCTTTTTACAATCAGTCAAATACGGAGAAGGAGGGATTTGAACCCTCGCGCCGCTTCTCACGACCTACTCCCTTTCCAGGGGAGCCCCTTCGGCCAGCTTGGGTACTTCTCCATGGTCGAATAAAAAAGCGGAGAGGATGGGATTCGAACCCATGTGCCCGTGAAGGCAAACGGTTTTCAAGACCGCCTCGTTATGACCACTTCGATACCTCTCCACGACAAATATAAAACTAAACGCAACGTCTGTTGACGCAAAAAGTATTCTAACAAACGAGCGTTTACGTGTCAATTATTTTTTCCCATTCTATGCGGCTCTCTGAACTGTGTCAAAAAGAACCGTCCCTTTTGTCACCCCGTTGCTTTCCTAAATATCACGATTTCAATGTCTCCGGATCTATGTGTCAAAAGGGAAGGTTTTTTGATAACTTTTACAGCTCGTGATAATAAGGGCAAATATTCTCATAATGACCATCCTTCATTCGGAAGCCGCCGGGAATTGTGCCAAGCTGAGTAAATCCGAGCCGTTCATACAGATGTCTTGCATGAGTGTTACTCTCAACTACAGCGTTAAACTGCAATACCTTAAAGCCTAACTCTCTTCCTTTTTTCAAGCAATCATTGACCAGTTTTTCCCCAATATGCTGTCCACGGGCTTCTGATGCCACCGCATAGCTGGCATTGCAAATATGACCGCATCTTCCAACGTTATTAGGATGTAATATATAAAGCCCTTTAATCTTTCCTTCATCCTCTGCAACGCCTGTGTAGCTTTGCGAAGAAAAGAATGCAGCACCTGTTTCTTCATCAAGACATTCTTCCTGCGGAAACGCGATACCATCCATAACAACTTCATTCCATATCCGGATCATGTCTTCCAGGTCTTTTTTCATATATTCTCTGACAATCATTCCGGATCCCTCCGCAAAACTCATTGTATCTTATTTCATTCATGCCCTGTCTCCATGTCCTATAACCGATCACAGGCTGCTCTTCGTATAATCCTCGTATTCCTTCTTAAGGGCTTCCTTCTCGGCATCTGTTAACCCGTCATATATGAGTTTTGCCGCATCCATTGTCTGTCCAAGCCGTTTTATCGTAAAAAGCCATAATTCAAAATTCATTTGATCTCTCCTTATCGAAGTTTTTCAAACGAATTATAGCAGGATATATCCGGGCATGTAACCGCCCTTTTCCTTCTTGAGAAATCTTTCTTGTTAGTAATGTTTGTCACCTTTTGTCAACAGGGCTAATGGAGTCTTGAGTAGATTTCGAGCGGATCGGCATCGCAAGAAACACTCCTGTCTTCTTTTGAACCAGAATGATCAGACGGCTGCCATCTCCGATTTCAATGCCTTCTTCGCGGTCGAGTCTCCTCTGCTTCTTCTCATCGTATTCGTATATACTCATCTTGATAACCCTCGCCTTATGTTTGAGCAGGAACTCACTCAATATCCCCTGCTCTATGCAATCATCAACCGCCTAGCGGCCGCAAAAGTTAATTTGATATTTTTGACAATCCTGTAGAAGAATGCATCGTTGAAATGCACTGATACTACAGGAGAGTGCATAATATGCCTTATGATATAACAGGCAAGAAGGAGCGTGATCAAAACGATGATCGCCGCTTCCCCTGTAGTCTTTTTCACCTTTATTATGCCGAAGAAATACAGTATAAACAGCACGCCCGCAATGATAAATACAGGCCAGAGGGGATGATAATAAAAGGCCTCCCAAAATCTCCCGGTAAATGCGCAAATGAATGCTCTTGTCGCCCCGCACAATGCACAGGGAATGCCGAATAAATAATCGAGCGGGCATCTGTAAATATCCAGAAATATCATAAAAACAACGACCGCAATAACGGTCGTTGTAATAAGAACTGTCTGCTTTTTACTTTGAGTACTTTCCGTCAATGAATACTATCTCTTCGTCAGGGCCAAACGCGCTGCTTCCATATGCCTTCGTAATACTGATAATCCAGTCAACAAGTGACCAGATTCCACAGCCACCGACAGTAATCAGCTTCAGGATACCAAGACCGATCTGTCCTCTTACAAACCTGTCAACTCCGAGTGTTCCAAGAAGCCAGGCAAATACCCATACATACACATGCTTATTATATCTTTTCTCCATATTCTCCTCCTGATAAGAAGTCTAACAATAATGTTAACACGCTTGAGTCTAATCTACCATAAAGTAAAAGTCAAGCATTATCTTTAATAACGCTATTGCGTACCATCTCATGAACAACAATTATATGTCAAAAGGTGCCAAAAAGAACCGTCCCTTTTGACACCTTTTGACATCAAATAAAGGGATTGTAGAATCTTCCCCCGTTAATAAAGTTCAGGGCCACGGCCGCTGCCACGAGCAGCACGCATGCTGCAATGCATAATATATCGGCGGCGCAGAAGCGGCGCTCCATATACCAGGTGCGCTTTTTATTCTTCCCGAAACTTCGCAGTTCCATGGCATTGGAGATGATCTCTATCTTCTCCATGCTTGACATGATCAGCGGAATGAGGATCGATGTGGCGCTCTTCAGGCGCCGGGTAAGGCTCGCTTTCCTGCTCATTTCAATACCTCGCGCCTGCTGCGCCTGACTGATCTCATGATACTGCTGCTGCACATCCGGAATATATCGCAGTGCAAGTGCCACTGCATATGCGATCGAATAAGGCACATGGATCCTGTTCAGCGATGCCGCGAACTCACTTGGATTGGTCGTCGAGACAAACAGCAGAATGATCGGGATCGAAGCAAGATACTTCAGAAAATAGTTCAGATGATAGAACAGCTGCTCCGCTGTCGGCGCATATCTCCCGCTCATGCCGAACAGAAATGTGCATGTCCCGTATATCTCGGTTCCGTGACGCGGTGACAGAAGATAGATCGCAATGCTGTTGATCACAAGGAAAGCAAAAGTAAACCCCAGCATGAAAGATACATCGCTCAGATGGATATGTCCCACTGCAAACAGCAGAATCCCGGTAACAGACAATACGACCAGAAATCGGGTGTCATACGTATACATGGCGGCAAAGCTCCAGAGGAGCAGACAGATCAGCTTGGTGGCGCCCGTCAACCGATGGATCGCAGACGGTCGGTCAATATAATTGAACAGATTAACCATCCTGCCTCGCCTCCCTTACCGTCCTGCGCTCATAGTCGATAAAACGCTGTACAAAACCTCGCGGATCATCAATCCCGCACTTGAGTGCCAGCTCATACAGCGAGGTCTCTTTCAGGCTTGCAGCGGCTACTATCTCCGGATCCGTCAGAATATTGGAACATGTATCATCCGCGATGATCCTTCCGTCGGAAAACACAACGGCACGCTTCGCATATTCGAGCATCAGATGCATGTCATGGGTTATCATGACGATCGTGATGCCATCCCGGTTAAGCCGTTCCAGAAAATCCATGATATCCGTATAATGTCTGAAATCCTGTCCGGCAGTCGGTTCATCCAGAATGATCATCCGGGGTTCCAGAACGAGAATCGAGGCGATCGTAACCCGCTTCTTCTGTCCGTAACTGAGTGCCGACACCGGCCAGTTCCGAAAACGGTACAGACCGCATATCTTCAGCGCATGCTCCACACGCTCCCTGATCTCATCTTCCGGAACGTTTCTGGTGCGAAGACCGAGTGCAACCTCATCATAGATCATGATCTTGGAGATCATCTGATTCGGGTTCTGCATCACATAACCGATCTTTTCGGCGCGTTCCATGATGCTGTACGAGCAAAAATCATCTCCCGCAAATGATATCGTCCCGGACAAAGCCTCCTCAAATCCGCAGACAACCTTGGCGAATGTTGATTTTCCGGCTCCGTTTGTACCGACGATGGCAACCATTTCCCCTCTGCCAATCGACAGGGAGATGTTCTTTAATATCGGTATGCCGTCATTATAGGAGAAACATACATCCCGCACATCCAAAAGCGTTTCTCCGGGCGCATCTGCCGCTTCCGCATCTTTGGAACAGTACCAGTTATGCACCTTCCGGGCATCAGCTTCATCAAGTATTATCTTCGATATATTCCATGGATGTTTATCAGGTGTGATAGAAACGCCCGCGTATTTCAGGGCGCTAAGATAGAGCGGCTCGCGTATGCCGTTATCCCTAAGAATATCGGTCGACAGCAGCGTATCAGGATCCATATCCGCAATGATCCTACCCTCCTGCATCAGAACCACACGATCCACGCTCTTATACAGGACATCTTCGAGACGATGCTCAACAATGATCACGGCTGCCCCGGTCTGCTTTTGCATCTCGTCGATAAGCTCCACTGCCTGTTTTCCGGTTGCCGGATCCAGATTGGCAAGAGGTTCGTCAAAGATCAGAATATCAACATCATCCACCAGCACACCGGCTACCGATACCCGCTGCTTCTGTCCTCCGGACAGTTCACCCGGGGCATGATCGAGATAACCGGCAATATTGACAAGTTCAGCCACCTCGCGGACACGTGTAATTAGCTCCGCCTGCGGAACACAATCATTTTCAAGCGCAAAAGCTATATCCTCGGCAACGGTCAGCCCGACAAACTGAGCATCGGCGTCCTGCAGGACGGTGCCGACATGCTTGGAAATGTCAAACAGGCTCATGGCAGCCGTCTCGCTTCCCCGCAGGGTTAATGAACCGGTCATCTCCCCTTTGTAGGAAAAGGGGATCAGACCGTTCATGCAGTGTACAAGTGTAGATTTTCCGCATCCGGAAGGTCCGGCGATTAAAATCTTGTCCCCGCGCTCTACCGTAAAATTGATGTCATAAAGCGTAGGGCTGCTCTGTGCATTGTACTGAAAGCCGAAATTGTGAAATGTTAGCAGGATGTCTCCCATAAATCCGTTCTGATTAATCTTCTTCTTTTAGGCTACCCTTCTTCGGAATTGTGGCAGCATAGGCAAAACAAAGCAGCGTACCGACTATACCGGTTGCAACGATATTGATCCCGGCGCTTACAAGCCCCTGCAGAAATACTTTATTGGCAGGCTCGGCGTAGATCAGAATATCCAGAACCGGAGCCACAACGACCCATGAGATCAAATGAGCGATGATCTGTACGATATTAAAGCGTATCGCACCTGCCTTCCCGAACTCGCCACCGTCAATGTCCGCCTTATTCATTCCAATGCCGGCCAGGAGACCGAAAACAGCGGAAGCTATTACCCAGCTCCACCAAACGCCCCAGCCGAAACTGAAGTCAATAAAGAAATGACCGATCAATCCGGCAAGAACCCCGACGATCGGGCCGAATACCGCTGCGATAAAGCCAAGGATCCCGTATTGGATCGAGATATTTGTATCGGGAATCCCGCTCGGGATCGCTACAAATCTTCCCAGGACAAAAAACAGAGCGGCACCTATCGCCGTAGCCACAATTGCCTTTACACCAAACCTTTTCATAATGTTTCCCCTTTCTCTTTTAAGATGTGTATATAATATTCTATCATATGATTAAGCAAACTGAAATACAACAAAGGCCGCATACAGCACGAGGAGCACGATCCCCTGCACTCTTGAACCCTTGCCCCGGATTATCGAAGGAACGGTCATGAATGTCATGACGAACAGCATAAGCGGAATATCCACTACAAATGACGCCGGGATACCGGCTATCTGCTTCCCTACGGGAACCGGGAACGGCGACAGCGTACATGCAAGTCCAGTCACAAGCAAAAGATTGAATAGGTTCGCACCTATAACATTTCCGAGAGACAGCGCCCCGACGCCCTTTCTGAGCGATGTAATTGCAGTAATAAGCTCCGGGAGCGACGTACCGAGTGCTACAAAAGTAAGGGCGATGACCGATTCCGGAACGCCAATGGCTGTTGCGATCAGGGTTCCGTTATCTATCAGAAGATCCGCTCCTACCGCAATGGCTGCAGCACCAACAACAAGAAGGATCACAAGCTTTAGTATCGGCTCGGACTCCCCGGAATCCCCGCTACTGCTGCCTTCCCCACTCTTACCGGCATCTTCCTTTGAATCCTTCAATGCCTGCCGGACGGTCACCGTCATATAGACAACGAATACGATAAGAAGCAGTACACCCGTAAGTCTCGAAAAATACCCCCTTGTATATGCAACTGCACTGTAAAAAGCAGCAACGGCAAAGAAGAAGCATGTCGGTAAGATGATCGTCTTACGATCGACCTTCGAAGGTCTTATGGCCAATGTGATCGCCGCAACAAGCGCTGTATTGCATATTATCGAACCGATCGCGTTTCCGTATGCGATCTCCCCGTGACCCTGAACCGCCGAAGATGCGGATACTATTGTTTCGGGAAGCGTAGTCCCTATCGATACAACGGTTGCGCCGACAAGCAGCTCGGGCATTTTAAATCTGGAAGCTATACCGGCTGCCCCGTCAACAAACCAGTCGCCCCCCTTTATAAGGCATACAAATCCAACTATGAACAATAATACCGGAACAACCATTTAAACAACCTCCCTGGCAAGATAATAGTTCACAAGTTCGAGATCCTCCGGCGTTGTGACTTTGATGTTGCGCCGGCTCCCCTCTACAAACCTGACCTTTTTGTCCGAGAAAAGTTCCAGAACCATCGCATCATCGGTAACTACAACGCCCTTATCCGACAATTCAGCCTCTGACTCCGCCAGCCTGCTGTATGAATCATATATTTCGTCAAAATCAAAGACCTGCGGGGTCTGCATCAGCCATACACGGCTCCGCGGCAGCGTTTGGGCGGCAAAGCCGTTATCATCGGACACCTTCACCGTATCGCTTGCAGGAAGCGCGACCACGGCAGCGCCATATTCAACCGCGGCATTATATGCCCTCATTATTATATCATCATCCACAAAAGGCCTTGCTCCGTCGTGTATGAACACATAATCACACGGAACGCCGTTATCCTCCCCGGATATGCGCCGGATCGCCTCAAGTCCGTTATATACGGAATGATATCTCTCGCTTCCTCCGGTTACTATGCTTCTAACCTTGTTAAAACCGTATTTGTCGACAATTTCAGAAGAACAATAGTCCGCGTCTCCTTTGCCGCATACAAGAATGATCTCATCGACCGGGCTGTCGCTGAATGCTTTAAGACTGTAATAGATAAGAGGATACCCTCCTATATTGAGATATTGTTTCGGTGTATCCCCACCGATACGGGTACCCTTCCCGCCGGCCAGGATTATCGCTGACGTCTTGTGATCCATTGTCATTCCCTGTTAATCATTGGGGCATATTCTACGCGATATCCGCGCCGGGAACCGCATTCAGGCTGTAATCCGCAAAATTGCCCTTTACATACTCATGATATGCCGCCACCCCGATCATTGCCGCATTATCCGTACAATACACCGGTGAAGGACAGTAAAACCGGACACCAAGGCTCCGGCAGGCATCTGCCATACTCGCCCTCAGCGCCGAATTGCTCGCAACACCGCCCGCGAGCGCAAAATCATTGATCTTATACTGTTTGACGGCCATTACGGCATGTTCCGTAAGTACATCGACCACTGCTTTTTGAAACGAAGCCGCAATATCATACGTATTAACCGCATCGCCTGTCATTTGTGCATGGTTCAGATAATTGAGCACTGCGCTTTTAAGCCCCGAGAAGCTGAAATCATAGTCGCTCCCGTTGACTTTTGCCCTTGGAAACTCTATTGCATTGCAGTCTCCTTGTTTTGCCGCCTCATCGATCTTGGGGCCTCCCGGATAACCGAGTCCTATTGCCCTTGCGACCTTGTCAAAGGCCTCGCCTGCCGCATCATCCCTTGTACGGCCTATCACTTCATACTCTCCGTAGTCCGCAACCCGCACAAGGTGCGTATGTCCTCCGGATACAACAAGCGTCATAAAAGGCGGCTTTAGATCCTCATGCTCAATGTAATTGGCACATATGTGGCCTTTTATATGATGGACTCCGATAAGCGGCCGCTTTGCGGCAAAAGCTATAGCCTTAGCCTCGGCAACGCCGACAAGGAGCGGACCGACCAGTCCCGGACCGTATGTTACGGCTACCGCTCCGATATCGGAAAGCGTACAGCCTGCTTCACTCAAAGCCGCTTCTATGACCGGATTGATCTTCTCGATATGCTTACGCGAAGCAATCTCCGGAACAACACCGCCATACAGCGTATGCAGATCGATCTGGGAATATATTATATTGGACAGGACTCTGTGTCCGTCCTCTACTACTGCAGCTGCCGTTTCATCGCATGAGCTCTCGATAGCCAGTATCCTGACGTTATCCATTGTCATCCTCCGGCTCGACAAGTTCCCATCCGACTATCTTCCAATGTCCTACTGCATCTTTTCTCATTAGGAAACGCTCCTGAACAGGCGCTATGTGCGTTCCCATCCTTATCGAATACATACAGTAAAGCTGCGCCCATTCGTATCCGCCGAAGGAATACTCCTGAACATCGGTACTGCTGGAAACCGAATAGCTGGAGATCACCTTCTTATCCGCCTTCCAGCTGTCGATATCAGCTTTCAGCGCATTAAGATACTGCTCGTCGGTCTGGTTGGCAACAAGTTCGTCATCAAACAGCCTTCTTGAATACACGGCCAGCCTTTCAAGCTCCTCTTCGGTATAATCCTCTCCGTAAAAGCATCTCGTTATCTCACTGTACAGCTTTAAGACTTCTTTGGGGGTGGGAGGATAATTCGTCTCAAGATTCCTGGCGAGTATTTCCTGGACAGCAGTCATTGACTGCTGTTTTCCTTCGGCAACGACCTTGGATCTGTTTGAGATATAGAAAAACAGACCCACAACAAACACTGCGAGTACGGTAAATATCACTATTATTCTTGTAGGATTACGACGTTTCATCCCCTGTCAATCCTCAAACATTAAACTGACACTGCGCCCGTCCCTGGCTGCATGGGTATTCTTAAATATCTTCCTGACTTCCTTCTCATAATCCTTCGGATACGACAGCGACGGCGAATAATGGGTAAGCCACAGCTCTTTCGGCTGCGGATTAGCCTTACTTGCAAGGCGTGCCGCCTCATAAAAAGTCATGTGTCTGTGCTCTCTGGCCTTCTCTTCCATCCCGGGCTCGCCGTACATTCCCTCGCATATGAACAGATCCGCACCCGACGCCATTTCACTGATCACCGGAACAGGTCTTGTATCGGTGCAGTATGTAACCTGCAGCCCGCGCCTTGCGGGTCCTATGACCATACCGGGCGTATAGGTGCCGTTCTCATCTGTTATGGTCTCACCCTTTTGGAGCCTGCTCCAATATGGAAGGGGTATATTAAGCTCCTTTGCCTTATCGGCATCAAACCTGCCCGTTCTCGGAACCCTGAGCGTATAACCGTAACATGTCACATTGTGGCTGACCTTGAACGCTTCAATCTCATAACCGTTAAAGGTAAATATCTGCCGCGGCTGCCCGATCTCAAGAAACCTGATCTCAAACGGAAGTTCGGGAGCGATGGTCCGGAGCGCATTAACTACACCGGCAAGACCTTTGGGGCCTATCATTGTGATAGGTTCCGTCCTTTCGGAATTGCCGATGCTAAGGAGCAGTCCGGGCAGACCGCTGATATGATCCGCATGAAAATGCGTGAAACATATAACGTCTATCGGATTGGGACTCCAGCCTTTTTCCTTGATCGCTATCTGGGTACCCTCACCGCAGTCTATCAAAATGTTGCTGCCGCCAACCCTCATCATGAGGGATGTCAGCCATCTGTACGGAAGCGGCATCATCCCACCGGTTCCGAGCAAACAAACATCAAGCATATATCACCTGTTATGATTCATATGTTATTTAACGCAGCCAATATATCGCGGCATCCTCACGGGGGTTACTGTAGAACCCCGGCCTGATACCGGCGCTTTTGAATCCGAGACTTTCATACAGCCTGATCGCGCTTGTATTGCCGACCCTTACTTCGAGCGTATACTCGTTCGCGCCCAGTCTCCCGCCGCGTTCAATGAGTTCTTCAAGCATCCGCCTTCCAATCCCGCGTCCCCTGTAACCGGATCTTACCATAACATTTGTTATTTCTCCGGTGCCCGCTATATTCCTCACTCCGGCAGCGCCTACTATCTCATCGCCGTCGCAGGCAACGACATATTCCACTCCGTCGATCTCAAAAGTCTCACGATACACCTTTTCAGACCACGGATCTGTAAACACCTCTGCCTCGAGCCGGGCCACATTCGGTATATCGGCCTTAGTCATTGTGCGGATTGTGTAGTTCGATATTTCCATGTGCCGCATTGTATTCTGCCTGACTGGGGCGCAGATATTCCGGTTTGTGATCCGTAGCACTAACAAGCCTGCCTTCTTCATAGTAACGCGCTGCCAGTGTTGCAAGCGCGCCGGCTCTCTGGCGGCTGCAATGCGGCGGTGCAAATCTGTAAGGCAGACACATATTGGCTGCTATCGCATCTTTTGAAACAGGAACCCCGTCCCCAAGGAACACAACCTCACGTCCGATCTCATTCAGAAGCTGTGTGACCTTCACTATATCTTCCGCAAACTGCTCGTGCAGGATATTCAGGCGCCCGTCCGGATCAAAATCATAGAATCCCGTATATACCTGATTGCGCCTGGCATCCATTATCGGACAGATAACATCTGTTATTCCCCATAGGTTCATTGCAAGGGCATCAACCGTCGGTACCTCTATGACCGGCAGCTTCAATGCCATGGCAAGCCCTTTGGCTGTCGCGGAGCCTATGCGTAGTCCCGTGAAAGAACCCGGACCTGCCGCAACGGCAATAGCATCTATCGTATCAAGATCAAGTTCTGTCATCCGGCTAATCTCGTCAAGCATCGGAAGCAGTGTCTGTGAGTGCGTTTTTTTGTAGTTCACCGTATACTCGGCAATTATCGACTCGCCCGTTGCGATGGCAACCGTAGCCACAAGTCCCGACGAATCAATGGCTATTATCTTCATCTTTCCGGCTCTCTATCGTTATAATGCGGTAATCATCGCCTTTTGTCAGGTCTTTGTCTATCTTCACAGTTGTGGTATCTTCCGGAAATATATCCCGGACCCTGTCGGCCCATTCCACGAGGCTGACACCCTCGCCGTAAAAACAGTCTTCATATCCGATCTCGTCCATTTCGGACGGATCTCCTATGCGATATATGTCAAAGTGATACAGGGGCATTCTACCGCTTTCGTATATCTGCAGTATTGTAAATGTCGGACTGGCGACCGGTTCGTCTATCCCGAGACCTGCGGCAAAGCCTTTGACAAATGCTGTCTTGCCTGCGCCGAGATCGCCTATCAGGGCATATATATCGCCTTTTTGCGAATTGCGAGCAAGCTCTGCGGCCGCCTCAGACGTATCGTGCTCGCCAAATGACTCTATCCTTCTGATCATTACCGTATATTAACCTGTTTGGGATCCATATGCGTACTGATAAGCCGAATGACGGTATCCCTTGCGGTTCCCATGTCTTCCTTCGGGAAAATACAGGCGTTTACCCTTCCCGTATATACAATGACGGAACGTGACGTGGATACGACCTTGTATATCCCGTCCCACGGAATGGAATCGGAATCTTCTCCGCTTTCCACCGTGATCCCGTTATCGTCCACCTTGTAGTGGAGCGGCTCCTTAAACACCTCATTATGCTGTACCTGCCGTTTGGAGCGAAGATACAGCGCCGCCGGCTGATATACGACACATATTATGCCGACTGCAAGGAACAGCCATTGTCCGTAGACAAAAAAGCCTGCTACAAGCACTACTCCGAGCAGTTCCCCGACGATCCCGGAAAATGACGTGAACGTATGCCTGAGCATATAGTCATACATCTTGCCGGTTGTCATCGTTACATCAAATTCCGCGCTCATAATATCTCCTCAAAAACGGCATCATCGCGAAGATCCTTGTAGAACTCCGTGATAGCCATAAGCTGGTACGGGAACACCCACAGTATCGTCACTCCAAGGCTCAGGACGACCAGAAGCGCATATCCTATGAACGAAAGCAGGAGATAGAAGTACCTGAAGGCATTTCCCCTCATCATCCCGATGCTGCCTTTGATCATATTCATAACGCCGTCTTCAGGATCATCTATGTATATCTGATATGCCATTCCTATGTATATATCAATGATTACCGATATGATGAGCGCCAGTACAGCCAGGATAATATATATCATGAACATTTTTCCGTCTACGCCAAGTGCTTCGCCGTCCGGATCATACATGAAGCGCGACACTATCATTGACGGGATCATAAGGATCGTCTGCGGAACAGACATGAACAGGCTGATTATTATGACCTTATCCGGATGATTCCTGAACACGAAGAAGATGTCCGAAACTGATGCCGCTTCTTCGTCAGATATTTTGCGGATCACATATATGAAGCCGGTCGACATGATGCTTGCCAGCGCAGTAATGGCTATAGTGACAAGCTGTGTTATCACCTCTGACAAGACCGACTGTACCGCCTCATTCCCGTTCCGGGTCCCTATGAATGACACGCCCATTGCGGACATAACGATCATATAGACCGAATATACGATCACAAAATAAAGGGCAAAGGATCCGGCGGCTGTTCCGTAATTGCCAAGTAACTGATCCTTTGCCTTTGCCTTCAAATCAGATATCGATGTTCTGTTCATCTGAAACTCCCGTAAATCTATCCGGCAAGATCGATGTTCTGGCCCCGAAGTCCCATGGCATCATTTGCCTTCTTGTTCTGCTGATAAGGGTTCTTATCATCAGAATATTTGATCTGTGTTCTTGTCTCTCCTCCGGAAACATATGTCCGTCCGCATTCCGGGCAAATAGCTGTGTGGATCGAAACGCTGGCGTTTACAACCTTACCGCCGTCCCGGCTCGCCTTGGAGTATGCATTTGAAACATGCTCCGCCTCATGAGCACGTACTCTCGCGCCTGCACTTTCAGGAGAAATGTGCTGGGCAGACTTGAATGATACGTTCTCATCTGATCCGTCCTGATATTTTCTCTCTTTGCACGTCTCGCATTCCGCGGGGGATGAGCGTCTTCCCGGAGCAACCCTTGTGGATTCACCGGGGTTCTTGATCTCGCCCGTATGCTGCGCTTTGTCGGAAGACGACGGGTCTGCGGCTATTCCGGGGTATGAACCGTATATATATCCTGTTAAAGGTGAACTGCCATATCCGATACCGATCATATGCTGTCATCCTCCTTTATGAATTCTTCCAACTGTTCATAAAACTCATCGCCGTAGAGCTGCCTGAACAACCCTTCATCATGCTCAAGAGTCTGTTCCATCGCATTGTTCATGTTCTTGCGAAACTCCGGGTTGGTTCGGTACATTACGAGCGGAAAAGCGATCGTAAACACCGTGATCACAAGAGAAACACCTATTCCCACTATCGATAGTATGAGCCCCGTCTTCGCCTTCGGGCGGAGCGTTTCGGATGCACCCTTGGACAGCAGCGCAAGTACTATGCCAATAGCCGAGAAAACAAACGGACAGCAACACATTACCGAAAACAGAGAGATTATACCGAGTACAAATGATGCCGTGGCAAATTTGTCCGCGGAACGCTCTTTACTGTTGATTTCTGGCATATCGTATTCCATTTGAATACGAATACCTCCCTTCTCCCGTCTTCGGCGGGTCCCTCCTTGCGACAATGCATAGTTAGAGTCATTAACATTATAACACAAAAAAAGACGGGAGTCACTCCCGTCTTTTGATGTCGATATGGTGATCAGTCTTCCAGACCGAACATATCGTGTATCACATTCATCGCCTTGTCGACTTCCTTCTCGTCAATAAGGACCGTGACCCTTATCTCGGATGTCGATATCATGCGGATATTGATGTTGGCATTGTAGAGACATTCAAACATCCTGGCGGCAACGCCCGGATTGCTCATCATTCCGGCGCCGACGATGGAGACCTTGGCAACGTGGGAGTTCACCTTGACGTCCTGCATATTGAGCGTGTCCTTGATGTTCTCGATGGCATTGATCGCATCCGTTTCCATATCTCTCGGTATGGTAAACGTAATATCCTTTGTGTCGTCACGTCCGATCGACTGCAGGATCATGTCCACATTGATGTTCGCTTTCGCAAGGGCATCGAACAGACGGAACGCAACACCGGGTCTGTCTTCAAGCCCCACAACTGATACTCTCGTAACATTCTTATCGGCGGCTACGCCGGAAACAAGCATTCTCTCCACTTTAACAACCTCCTTAACCACAGTGCCTTCCGCTTCTGACATGCTGGAGCGCACGACAAGCTTGACGCCGTATTTCTTGGCCAGTTCAACGGAACGGTTATGCAGAACCCCGGCTCCGAGAGTTGCCAGGTCAAGCATTTCATCATATGTTATCTCTTTGAGCTTTCTTGCTTTCGGAACGATCCTCGGGTCAGCGGTATATACGCCCTCCACATCCGTGTATATTTCACACTTATCGGCATGCAGCGCAGCCGCAAGGGCAACCGCGGTCGTGTCGGATCCGCCTCTGCCGAGAGTCGTATAATCATCATATTTGTTCACGCCCTGGAATCCCGTAATGATAACGATCTTCTTCAGATCCAGCTCGTTACGTATCCTCTCCGTGTCTATCCTCTTGAGCCGCGCATTTCCGTATACGCTTGTCGTATGCATCGCTACCTGATAAGCATTAAGCGATACCGCCGGAACCCCGAGCGAATCCATAGCCATCGCCATCATCGCAACGCTTACCTGTTCGCCCGTAGTCATAAGCATATCAAGCTCCCGTCTGGGAGGATTCGGATTGACGGATCGCGCCATATCGATCAGAACGTCCGTCTGTTTGCCCATTGCGGACAGAACGACGACTACGTCATTACCCGCCTTATAATCGGCAACGCATCGTCGGGCTACGTTCATTATGCGGTCTTTGTCAGCAACCGATGTACCTCCGAACTTCTTGACAACCAGCATCTTGTGTCTCCTCTTTACTGCTCAAATCTTATCCTGCCCGATACATTCGGGATATTCTTAATATGTTCGTCGAATGATTTTTCCGCAAGGGGAGGGGTTACAAAGCCAAAACCCTCACGGTCTTCTTCGATCTTGATATACTCAGCCTGTCCGAACTCTTTATCTATTACGTTCCTGTATTCGTCAACACTGCCGGTTACCCGCACGAAGAATCTCCTTACGGCATTCTCCGTTCCGGTAAGGTGCAGCTTCTCCTCCGACCAGATCGTCTGTATGTTTTCATTAAGGTGCCTTGCCGAATCCACAACGTCCGCGACAACGGCGCATGCGGTGGGGAGCTTGCCCGCTCCGCTTCCGTAGAACATAACATCGCCCAGCTCGCTTCCCTTTACAAATATCGCGTTAAATACGCCGTTCACGCCGCAAAGCGGATGGGACGACCCCACAAGGAACGGGGCAACCATCGCATAGTATTTCCCGTCCGCATTCTCGCACGATGCCAAAAGCTTGACCTTACAGTCCATCTTTCTGGCATAGAGCATGTCTGTTGCGGTGATGGCGGAAATCCCTTCGGTATATATGTCTTCATAATTAACGGTCCTGCCGAACGCAAGCGACGCCAGAATCGCGATCTTTCTGCACGCATCAAACCCTTCGATATCAGCCTCGGGATTACGCTCCGCAAATCCCAGCTCCTGCGCATCTCTAAGCGCCGTATCAAAATCCTGTCCTGCGGAATCCATCTGCGTAAGGATATAATTGGTCGTGCCGTTTAAGATTCCCTTGATCTCGAGTATCCTGTCGGCGGTAAGCGATGAGTTCAGCGGCCTGATGATAGGTATTGCCCCTCCAACGCTTGCTTCAAACAGAAAATTGATGTTTTTCTCACGGGCGATCCGCAGAAGCTCGGCTCCATGCGCGGCAACGAGCTCCTTGTTGGAAGTACATACGCTTTTCCCGGCAAGAAGGCACTTTTTGACAAACGTATATGCAGGCTCGACGCCTCCCATTACCTCTACAACTATCTGTACTTCAGGGTCGTTTAATATAACATCAAAATCATGCACTAGAACCGGCTCGACCCTATCCCCCGGAAAATCACGGAGATCAAGTACATGCCTGACTCTTATTTCGTTATGGATCTTTCTGCCGATCGCGTCGCTGTTATTGTCTATTACCTCAACAACTCCCGATCCGATCGTCCCGTACCCGAGTACAGCTATATTTATCATATGGTCGCACCGCCTTTACTGGTTTTGTCCGTTATTCGATATCCACTTCAAATACGCGTTTATGAACGGATCGAGGTATCCGTCGAGCACTGCGTCAGCCTGAGCCACTTCCTGATTGGTTCTTGTGTCCTTGACCATAGTGTAAGGCTGGAGCACATAGGATCTGATCTGGCTTCCCCACGCTATGTCCTTGACTTCCCCCCGGATATCGGAAAGCTTCTCGGCATTTTCCTCTTTCTTCAGAAGATACAGCTTCGCCTTCAGCATCTGCATTGCCTTATCCTTGTTCTGGAACTGGCTTCTCTCGTTCTGGCACTGAACCACTATTCCGGTAGGAATATGTGTTATACGTATAGCGGAGCTTGTCTTGTTGATATGCTGTCCGCCAGCGCCCGAAGACCTGTAAGTATCGATCCTGAGGTCATCCTCGTTGATATCTATGTCAAGATCCTCTTCTATATCAGGCATAACGTCAAGCGATACAAAGCTCGTCTGGCGCTTGCCCTGGGCATTGAACGGGGATATCCTCACAAGCCTGTGGACTCCCTTTTCGCCCTTCAGATACCCGTATGCATTCGTACCGTTTATCTGGAATGTGACCGACTTGATCCCGGCCTCGTCTCCGTCAAGCATATCGAGAACTTCAACGGAAAATCCCTTCTTCTCGGCATACCTTGTATACATCCTGAAGAGCATTCCCGCCCAGTCGCAGCTCTCGGTTCCGCCGGCACCCGCATTGAGGCGCAGTATCGCGTTATACGAGTCATATTCTCCGGACAGGAGCGTGCTGATGCGCAGATTGTCGAGCTTTTCGGAGAATTCCTCAAACTCTGCCCTGATATCGGGTATGAGCGCTTCGTCATTTTCCTCATATGCCATCGAAATGAGCTCTCCGATATCGGAATGCCGGGTCCTCAGCTCTTTGATCGTATTAACCGTATCCTCAAGATCCTTGAGCTCTTTGGAGAGCTTCTGGGCTCTTTCATTGTCATCCCAGAATCCCGGCTCCTCCATAAGGCGCCGCAGTTCTTCGATTCGCTGCTGCTTGTCGGTCACTCCGAGGCTGCCCTCAAGCTCTTCAAGCGGTCCGGCCAAGGCTCCTAATTCGGTTTTTATCGCGTCTAATTCTACCATAATGATTAATCAGTGTCAGAAGGTGTCAGAAGGGACGGTTCTTTTTGACACCTTTTTCAACTCTTATCATTTTGTCAAGGGCTACTGCATGGTGTCAAAAAGAACCGTCCCTTCTGACACCCAATGTCACGACGTACGTCGTGACATACCGTGACATTGTTTATATTTCTTGCCCGAGCCGCACGGACACGGGTCATTCGGATATACCTTATCCGATTCACGCTTTACGCTCTTCTTCGGGCCCGAATCATCCTTGTTGGTTCCGGTGATCTTGGCAACCTCTTCACGTTCAACCTTCTGCTCGACACGGATATGGAACAGTACCCTGACCGTTTCCTCGCTGATCGCATCCGTCATCGCGTTAAACATGTCATAACCCATCATCTTGTACTCGACAAGCGGGTCTCTCTGACCGTATGCCTGCAGTCCGATACCCTGACGGAGCTGTTCCATGTCATCAATATGATCCATCCATTTTCTGTCGATCACCTTGAGGAGGATAACGCGCTCAATCTCTCTTATCTGCTCGGGACTCGGGAATTCCGCTTCCTTGGCTTCATATATCTTGACAACCTCTTCCTTGAGGCGGTGGATAAGTTCTTCCTTCTTGATGCCCCTGACATCGGGAGTTCTGATCTCCTGTACCGGAACGGTTGCCTGAAGGTGCTGGTTCAGTTCGGCAAGATCCCAATCCTCGGGATCGGCTACATCTCCGATGCACATTTCAACCGTATTCTCCACGAATTCCGTCGCCATCCGGAATACAACGTCTCTCATGCTCTCGCCGTCGAGAACACGGCGCCTCTCGGCGTATATGATCTCTCTTTGCTCGTTCATTACCTGATCGTACTCGAGGAGATTCTTTCTGATGCCGAAGTTGTTGCCTTCTATCCTCTTCTGCGCCTTCTCTATGGCGTTTGTAAGCATTGAATGCTCTATCTGCTCATTTTCCGGAACTCCGAGCGTATTGAATACATTCATGAGCTTGTCGGAGCCAAACAGCCTCATCAGGTCGTCTTCAAGCGAGATAAAGAACCTTGATTCACCGGGATCGCCCTGACGTCCCGAACGGCCGCGAAGCTGATTATCGATACGTCTTGACTCATGACGCTCCGTACCGATTATCTTAAGTCCGCCCGCTGCCCTTGCCTCATCGTCGAGCTTGATATCCGTACCACGCCCGGCCATGTTGGTGGCGATCGTAACTGCCCCGTGTATACCGGCATCGGCAACTATAGCCGCCTCAAGCTCATGAAACTTGGCATTTAGCACCTTGTGCTCTATACCCCTTTTGGTAAGGAGCTTCGAGAGTTCCTCAGACGCCTCGATAGTTATCGTGCCGACAAGGATCGGCTGGCCGGTCTTGTGCGCCTCTTCTATCTCGTTGCATATGGCGAACAATTTTTCGCGTCTTGTCTTGTATACCGCATCCTGAAGGTCGACTCTGGCTACGGGCATGTTGGTCGGGATCTCGATAACATCCATTCCGTATATGTCACGGAACTCTTTTTCCTCGGTAAGAGCCGTACCGGTCATGCCGCACTTCTTTTCAAATTTGTTGAAGAAGTTCTGGAAAGTGATAGTGGCAAGTGTCTTGCTCTCGCGCTTAACCTTAACATGCTCCTTCGCCTCGATAGCCTGATGGAGTCCGTCGGAATAGCGGCGTCCGGGCATTATTCGTCCGGTAAATTCATCAACTATGAGAACCTGTTCGTCCTTGACCACATAATCCTGATCGCGGAACATAAGATTATGCGCACGAAGCGCCAGTATTACGTTGTTTTGTATTTCAACGTTCTCCGGATCGGCAAGATTGTCTATCTGGAAGAACTTTTCGACCTTGGACACACCCTGCGCGGTGAGGGTGACAAACTTATCCTTCTCATTGACGATAAAATCACCCGTTTCTTCTCTCTCGACACCCATTATGGCATCCATCTTGGTGAGGTCTTCCATGTCCTCGCCGCGCTTTAACTGACGGGCAAGTACATCGCATACCTCATACAGCTTGGTCGATTTGCCGCTTTGACCGGAAATGATAAGGGGGGTCCGGGCCTCATCAATAAGCACCGAGTCGACCTCATCGATGATCGCAAACGCGAGATCACGCAGAACAAGCTGTTCCTTGTATATGACCATGTTGTCACGAAGATAATCAAATCCGAGCTCATTGTTCGTAACATATGTAATGTCGCAGTTGTATGCCGCACGACGCTCTTCCGGCTTCATCTGGTTAAGGACAACGCCAACCGTGAGCCCGAGAAATTCATAGACCTGACCCATCCACTCCGCGTCTCTGTTCGCGAGGTAATCATTGACGGTAACAACGTGCACTCCGCGGCCGGTTAGTGCATTAAGGTACGCAGGAAGCGTAGCCACGAGCGTCTTACCTTCACCTGTCTTCATCTCGGCAATACGACCCTGATGCAGGATTATCCCGCCGATAAGCTGCACCCGGTAATGCTCCATATTAAGAACGCGCCTTGCAGCCTCACGGACCGTGGCATATGCCTCGGGCAGAAGATCGTCGAGGCTTTCTCCGTTTGCATATCGCTTCTTGTAATCTATCGTGAGAGCCCGAAGCTGTGAATCGGACAGTTCCATCATCTGCGGACGGTATGATTCAATCTTGTCAACAAGCGGCAGCACAAGCTTAACTTCTCTTTCGCTGTGAGTGCCGAATATCTTCTCGATAATGTTCATGAAATCCTCCTACCTGCCAAACGCCTCGCATGGCAGACCAAATTACATTGTATCAAAATACAGGGGGTTATTCAATACGAGATGTGTCAAAAGTGTCAAAAGGGACGGTTCTTTTTGTCATCATTTTCTCTTGAGGATAAAATGCAGCTCAGACGAGAACTCGCTCTTATCAAGGACAGCCTGAAGATCGTCCATAAGCGGAACGAA
Organism: uncultured Lachnospiraceae bacterium; assembly: GCA_905235745.1. GTDB lineage: Bacteria > Bacillota > Clostridia > Lachnospirales > Lachnospiraceae > UBA2868. The sequence goes on along the minus strand of CAJOMN010000023.1, from coordinate 39,876 downwards.
TCTGTCAGAGAAGAGCTCGGCGAGCCTGTCGTTTCCTTCCCTGCGCATTGACACGCTTAAGAATCTGTACAGATCATTGATATCCGATCCGAAGCGCCACTCGTAACCGATCTCGAATCCGATCCTGCGAGCCATGTCCTCTATCGATTCATTGCTAAACAGGTGGGTGTGCGTCCCTCCGGTATGCCTGTTGTAGCCGCCCGGAAATGCCGCTTCGAAGCAGCTTGAGAAAGAAAACATCGGAACCGATGCATACACATATCTGATATTGGTATTGTTCCTGATCGCCTCAAGATTTTCATCCAGATGCACAAGGTGCTCGAGAACACCTATCGCGGTAAGAACATTTGCAGATGCTTTGGAAATATAGTCTATGGAATCCGTAAGTCCGACGTGCGTAAGCCACTTTTCGGGATTCATCGCGTTTCCGAACTCTACCTCGCTGCCGGATACATCGATCCCGACCGCATGCATGCCGAGACTCCTTGCGGCAGATACGAAATAGCCGCATCCCGCCCCTATGTCAAGAATATCTATATCCCCGGCGTTTACGCCTTCTGATTCAAGACATTCCTTCAGATATTCGGCCTTGGGGATGTAGATCATATCCCTTCTGCGGATATAACCTTCCTTGTCTTCGGCGCTGTAATTCTTCGAATAGTCGTCCTCAACATAAACAGCGCTTGCAAAATCATCCGTATCCTCGCATTCGCTGTTTAAGTGTCCGCAATTACCGCACTCGATATATCCGATCCTGTGGCTCCTGTACAGCGGCTCGCCAAGTTCGGCGCCGCAGATCTTACATTTGGTGCGCTTTGGCTGCGCAAGGAGAACGTCAGCCATCCCGTCAGCCATCTTGAGCATTCCGTCGTTGTTGTCAAAAAAGCTTGTCTTTAACGTGTTAAGATTACCGAACGGTTTGCTGTATTTCTTATTGATACTCATAATATACCTTTAGTCTTACAGTCTTAGAAGCCCATTTCCTCAAACCACTTATATCCCTCATATTTCGTCGGGAAGTAACGATTTTCCGTACGGGGCGTGTTGCTCATCTGCTTGTGCTTGTACGACTGGACGGAAACTTCATAGGAATTGCCTTCTATATAGGCAATATACTTGCAGCCGTTAGCTTCAAGGTTCCTGTGAAGCTCGACATACTGGATGCTGCCCTTGGGGCTGACCTGCTCAAGCTCCTCAATAAACGCCATGTATACAAAACCCTTGTCATCATGCCATTCGCTTGTAAGCTCGATTATAGTCTCATACAGCCACGCTATCTCATGGGCGTGGGCTATGCCTGTGCCTCTCGAATATACGATCCTGCGGTCGTCATCATCTGTCCAGACCTTAAAACATCCAACTTCCTTCTCCATGTACACCCTCCTGCTTTTATAATAAACGCATTAAATAAATGCGTTCACTATAAATCATAGTATTAAAGATTATACATTATTTCGGGATTGGTGGCAATTTCAATTGCATGTTGTTCAAATTGCGTTTCTATGGAAGATGACAAAAAGAACCGTCCCTTTTGTCCTTTAAAGTCTGCCGATACTACATAAATAAACTGTCCGGTCCCACATAGCTTTGTGCTACATCCGAATACTCGTTACGCTTATAACCGTTTGATGTTATCAGTGTAACATGCACTGATTTCTTAGGATTAACTTCTTCGGTAAAAGAAGAGACCTTATTGATCAGATTATCTCTGTAGTCTGCAGTTATCTCATAAGCCTTATCCGTGCATTTCATCTCACACAGATTAATAACATCATCTCGTCTGTCTATAAGAAGATCTATTTGGGCTCCGCCATTTTTCTTTTTACTCTTCCAAGAATACTCCGAACTGTCTATTCCCGATATTCCAAGTGCCGATTTGATCTGCGGAATATGTTCGAGACATACTGTCTCAAAAGCATTGCCTCTCCATGCGTAGTAATCCGGAGACTTAATAAACGACTGCCACGACTTTATCTTTCCGCCACGGAAGTGCAGGCAGAAGAGAACAAACGGATCTATCACCTGATAAAAACTGCCTTTTTGAGAAGTAGTAAAGTTTTTATACTGTCTGATAAAGCCACACTGCTCCAGCTCGCGAAGTGCCTTGGTAAGTCCTTCACCATCCGAAACACCTGATTTTGCTGCGAGATCGGTTCTCTGAAGCCCTCTTTTTTGACCGGCGATAGTTTCTATGATCTTCATGTGATTATTTGGATTTTTAAACAGGGACTTAAAGAGTTGATCATATTCATAATGCAGATCACCTTTTTCGTCAAAGATCAGGCTGTCTACATTCTGCGTCAGGCTCAGTCGGCTGTCCAACAGATTCAGATAGTACGGAATTCCGCCAAATATCATATAGCTTTCTATCATTTGATCACGGTTAAGGATAATACCGTTATCATTAAAATAAAGTTTGCACTCACCCAAATTAAAAGGATTGATATGAATATGCCTGGTGATCCTATTATGAAACCCGCCTTTGTCACTCAGGATATTGCTTATAATCCATGAGGTGGCCGATCCGCATACTATCAGCAGAAGATCATCCTGAGATGACCCCCAACTGTTCCAAAAATAATCAAATGCCGACTTAAAATCCGACCTTGCTGTATCGAGCCAGGGCATCTCATCAATAAAAACGACCTTTTTGCCGCTGGATGCATCGCGATGCACCTCTTCAGACTCCAGTATTTTACGAAGCCGTCTGAATGCCTCAAACCAGTCTTTGGGAATTGTCCCGATATCATCACCATAATAATTCAGGGATTCATTGAATGCTTTCAACTGATTCCTTGTTTTCGCATCCGGAATCCCTGTTGTATAAAAAGAAAACCTTCCATTAAAGAACTCCCTGACAAGATATGTTTTTCCCACACGTCTTCGGCCATATATTACCAAAAATTCAGGCCTCTTCGACTCCAGACACTTTGATATGATATCCTTTTCCCGTTCTCTTCCGATAATATTCATAAATTCCTCTATAAACTGCTGAAACTATCTTTATTTGATGTCTTTCAGCGGTTTATAGATGTTTTACCTGTTATAAACCGCTGAAACTATAATTATCATATTACCATAGGATGCCAATGTCAAGTTTCTATCATCTCTTAAATTTCGCTTGCGTTATGCACAAGTTTATGTCAATAGGTGTGTCAATAGGGACGGTTCTTTTTGACATCCTCCTTAACCAAGATAGTCAACATGTAGTTGCCTTCGTCGGGTATGTTTTCTAAGCCTATATAACTCTTCTCATTCTTTGTGCCGCATTCCGATACCGCATATACCAAGATACCGGTTTTCTTTCTAAGCAGTTCCTTAATACGGACTATATCTTTTCCGCACTTCATGATAACCTTAGTTCCCGGTAAGGTCAGACCGGCTTCGATGTCATTTAGTTCGGATATCACATGGAGCTGGTCTCCTTTTTCGCAAAGCGGAATTCCTAAGCTGTTGGCGCTGGCCGTCAATGATGATATTCCGCTTGCCGAAAACGTCTGTATTCCGTCAGATTTCGCAAGATCTGCAATATACGAATATGTCGAATAAAGTGCCGGATCCCCGATGGTAAGAAATGAGACGGTTTTCCCGGCTTTGACCAGTTCCTTTACTTCTTCGTATATCTTCCGGTGGTTATACTCTCTTATAGTTTTATCTTTTACCATTTCGAATTCAAAGGAGATGGTCTTAATGTCTTCTATTTCGGGAACGGACTTCTTTGCTATCTGATATGCTCTGCACCTATCCAAATCTTCTTGTGGGCAGATAAGTACATCTGACTCCTTTATAAGTCTAACAGCCTTTAGTGTGATATCTTCCGGATCCCCGATCCCAACGCCGATTCCGTATATTTTGCCTGTCATTTTTCCCCTGTTTACATGTGTCAAAAGACTTAAGGTGTCAATAGGGACGGTTCTTTTTGACAACATGTTCTGTTCGGACAATTACTGTTTGTTTCTGCCGATTATAATTATCTCCAAAAATAACATAATCATCTGAAAACGTCTATATTTAAGTAGTTTTCAGATGATTATTTATTATTCTCAGTTTGAGGTTAACCACGAAATGTATGACAAAAAGAACCGTCCCTTTTGACAAAAAGAACCGTCCCTATTGACACCTTTTGAAAACTTGACACTATGCCTTCTGGATAACTCCGCGACTTATCCCGGTAAGCCGCTCTATTTGCCGGATGCTCAAGCCTTCCGATTTCAATGATTTTAATGCCTGATCCCTCTCGAGCCTACCATAGTTCTGGATTACCGTTCCCGACGATGCCCCAAGGATTTTCTCAATAATATCTTTTGCCCAAGTATCATCTCTGCGGCCGGCATATTCCATGCAACTGTCATGATTTTCCGTATTAATATAATCTCGATATTCCTGTTCATCTCCGAAGAAACCGTATGTGACAGATTGTTCAAGAAACGAGCTCTCATCTCCATAAGCATGGTAGCTGCTCCATCGATATTTTTCTGTTCTGCATATCCCTGCTTTTTCCGGATTTCGTAAAATATATCTCAAAACAGTCAGATAGTACCTGTCATCATAGATGTTTTCACATTTATACCTGTCCTGAAACAAGTGTCCCGTCCTCTCGTATTTATCGTTAAAGTATGCAGAATAGCAGACTCCGATCTTCTTCATAAGAAGCGGAGTGTTAATGCCATGATCATGAATCAGCAGATGCACATGATTTTCCATAAGGCAGTATGCGCAAACCGATACATCCGTTTCTCTACTGTACCGCTCCAATATCCGGAGAAAGAACTTGTTATCATACTCATCTTCAAACAGGATCTGCTTTCCGATTCCTCGTATTATTATATGGCGAAATCCGCCTTCATGAATATTCCTTGCCTGTCTTGGCAAATCATCACCCCTCTCTTTGGTAAAAATCACTTGATCTTCGATTGTCCGTGTTTTTGGATTACTGGCGAAATGAACTCACCGGATCCGTCTGTGTTAAGTCACAGAATTTGAAAAGTTAGAAATATGTATGAGGGCGTCCCCTCCGATAACACAAAATTTATCATGATATCATGAAGTTTGCAAGTATTTTTATTTCATGACAAAAGCGTCAAAAAGAACCGTCCCTTTTGACGCTTCGACGCTTGACACCCCCCCAAATGTGCTATTTTATTAGTGTTTTAACCATTATGAACCACTTTTAAGGAGGAGAGCTATGCAAAAGAAGGTGTTTGAAAAACTATCATTAATGCTTGTATCAGTGTTCGTAATCGCTCTGATATACGCTGTTCCAACGCTGGCAAGTGAGCAAACGTTTAACGATGTACCAATAAGCGGTTTATCAGGAGCCTCTTGTGATGTGTCTATTGATGCTTTGCCCAGTAACATTGATACCGCGGAAGGCGAGAAACAATTACCATATTCCATTACAGATGTTACTGGTGTTACATGTAAGTACGCTCCGAGCGATAATAAAGTAGAATTTATGTATGAATTTACGTTGAGCGGGACTCTTTGTAAAAAGCTTGTCAGATCCCGGTCCATATTCCACAACATTGTACCCTGGTACCATTTATGGCACTCAGATTGGCTTTGAGTATTCGGTATCAAATATAAAAGGTGTTGATATTTCCGAAGTCCCATCGGCATTTACCAATGGAAGGCTTGCTGTAGTCGATTCATCCATAACGATCAATTACGACTACGATGAAGAAAACGATACTTATTCATATAAATCATATGATGTTAATTATATTAAAGCAACCGGAACGTATTGGTTTAATATAACACAACCATCTTCTTCATCAGGAGGTTCATCATCTGAACAAAGTAGTGGTAATGACGATGATGACGATGATGACACCCCGACATCACGCAGTACGTCGTCAGGTTCCGGCTCATCGACTCCGGCTCCCGCATCCGCGGCAGCAACCCGGCAACAGACAGCTTCAGCTCAGCTTGCATCCGCACAGTCAAGCCTTACAGCACTTTCAGTCATTCCCTCTGCAAGCAAACAAATCTTCAGAACCAACGGGATGGCTCTCAATATGACAAGTGTTGATATTGTTGATGCAAATACATCAAGACTCTTAGCTGCAAACAACGATATCCCATACAATATAACATTCATGTTCATGGGCAGACCCATGATCTGCACAGTACCTGTCGGTTTTAATTACGCACTATACATCAAGCCTGACGGAACAATGAACATTCACGAAGTCCTGTGGGCAGTATATTCTAATCAACTTAGGCAGCAAACGCGGCAGCGATCAAACCTGGGGCGAAGATAGATCTATACAGAAAATACGGCCATATAATGAGAAAATCATGAGCGGATATCCTATACAGGGTATCCGCTCTTATTATTTTCAAATCTACAAATCTATTATATCAATAAAGGTGACAAAAAGAACCGTCCCTTTTGACAACTAGATCTCTTAATAAAGATCAGTTTAATAAGGCTTTGCATCCTCTTCTTTGTTCATGACGCGAAGACCGCCCTGGGCAAGAGCAAGCAGCTCGTCCTCACCCGGATATACGGTAAACGGAGCGATCCACTCGCAGCGCTCCTTCAGCCCGGCTACAACGGATTTGTCATAGGCGATACCGCCGGTAACGATTATCTGATCCACCTTACCGTCGAGAACGCATGCCATTGACCCTATGTCCTTTGCAACCTGAAGGATAAAAGCGTCGCGGTATTCCTTGGCCTTTGCATCCCCTGCGTCAACCATCTGTCCGACCTCGCGCAGATCATTAGTCCCAACATACGCATTGAAGCCTCCGTCGCCGACAAGCTTTTTGTATATTTCCTTTTCCGTATACTTGCCGGAAAAGCACATCTTAACAAGAGCTCCGGGAGGTACTGCACCCGCACGCTCGGGCGAGAATGCACCGTCACCGTCAAGCGCGTTGAAGATATCGATGACTTTTCCCTTCTTGTGCGGTCCTACCGAACATCCGCCGCCCATATGGACAACGATGAGGTTCAGATCCTCGTAATTCTTCCCGATCTCCTTGGCATAACGCTTAGCAACAGCCTTCTGGTTGAGCGCGTGGAACTTGCTCACTCTCGGAAGTTCCGGACATCCCGAATATCTCGCAATATCTATCATCTCGTCTACAACAACGGGATCTACGATATACGAAGGGATCGAAAGGCTGTCGCCGATCTCCCTTGCGAGGATGCCGCCCAGATTGGAAGCATGCTGTCCCTGCACTCCTACCTTAAGGTCTTCGAGAAGGGCGTCGGTAACCTCGTATGTACCGCCCGGGATCGGCTTTAACATCCCGCCGCGGCCTACAACAAAATCAAGAGTGTTGATATCGAAATCCTTCTTCTTCAGGAAATTAAGTATTATATCCTTGCGAAAATCCTTCTGGGCGAAAATCGATTCGAATGAGTTGATCTCTTCGGTAGTATGTCTGAGCGTTTCATCAAACAGAAGAGTCTCGTCCTCAAAGATCCCGATCTTGGTCGATGTGGAACCCGGGTTGATAATTAAACTTTTTAATCCCATGATTTTCTCCTTAAATAACCGGTAATTATTTTTTCAGTTCGTGTGCAACTATAGCCGCAAGCGCGATCGAATTGACCTTGGTCTCGAATGTGTCGGCGCGGGATGTAAGTACAACGGGAGCCTTGGTTCCTGTGAGGATGCAGCCGTTCTTCATGTTCTCGACAACCTGCGTCATCGTCTTGTACACAAGGTTTCCTGCATGGATGTCGGGGAAAATCAGTATATCGGCATCTCCGGCAACCTTACGATCCATTGCGCCCTTTTCTTCCGCTGCCGCTTTGTAGAGAGCGATATCCATCGAAAGAGGTCCCTCGACAATACAGCCCTGTATCTCGCCGCGATCCTGCATCTTGGACAGTTCGTCGGCTTCAACCGTGATCGGCATCTTGGGATTGACCGTCTCGACAGCGCATACAACTGCAGCCTTGGGATTGTCCACTCCGCATGCTTTCGCAACATCCGCAGTATATTCGATGATGCACTTCTTGTCCTCAAGTGTGGGATACGGCATAAAAGCAACATCTGACAGGAAGAGCACTCTGTCTACCTTCGGTACCTCGATAACGCACACATGAGAAAGCGGTTTTCCGGTACGAAGTCCGACTTCCTTGTTGAGCACACTTTTCAGAAATGTTCCGGTAGGAAGAAGACCCTTCATGTATATGTCGGCCTTTCCCTCGGATACTATGGAAACAGCCTTTGTGGCTGCCTCCACCTCATCCTCCACATTGATGATCTCGTAATCATCCGGTTTCATGCCGATCTCTTCGCCTATAGAGCGGATCTCGGCTTCGTTTCCTACAAGTATCGCATCGGCTATGTCTCTTTCCCTGGCAGCCTTGGCGGCCTCGAGAACCGCCTTGTCCTGCGCTACCGCAATTGCAACCTTCTTGCGGTCAATAGTCCTGATCTTACCGAGAAGGTCATCAAAATTTTTAACCATTTTATATGTCACCTCATGAAAATATGATATTTATTTCTCTGCCAAAGCAGCCTTTACCTCTTCGGTAAGCTTGGGAACGATCTTATTAAGATCGCCGACGATACCATAGTCCGCAACATCGAAGATAGGAGCATCCTCATCTTTGTTGATGGCAATAATGATGTCGGACTCTTCCATACCGGCAACATGCTGGATGGCACCTGAAATACCGATCGCGAAATATACATTGGGACGAACGGTCTTACCGGTCTGGCCTACCTGGAGTTCCTTAGGCTTCCAGCCTGAATCGACAACTGCACGTGAGCATGAAACCTGTCCGCCGATGGCATCCGCAAGCTCTTCAAGTATCTTGAAGTTCTCGGGGGATCCTACTCCACGTCCGCCGGATACGAGTATCTTGGCATCCATGATATCCTTAACATCAGAAACAGCCTTAACAACTTCCTTGATCTCAACATACCTGTTATTGGGAGTAAATCCGGGATTATATTCGATCACTTCCGCCTTGGCACCCTTCTTCGGCTCGATCTTCTGCATAACACCCGGACGGACCGTTGCCATCTGAGGACGGTTATAAGGGCATGCGATCGTTGCGATCGTGTTGCCGCCGAATGCAGGACGGGTCATAAGAAGCTGGTTGTGAAGCTGTTCGTCCTCCTTGCCGGGAACAGGCTGAAGAGGAAAATCACCTATGTCAAGAACCGTACAGTCCGCTGTAAGACCTGTTGCCACTCTTGCCGATACCGTAGGACCAAGGTCACGGCCGATAGCCGTAGCACCTACAAGCATGATCTCAGGCTTGTACTCATTGATAACCGATGCAAGAGCATGTGCGTAAGGCTCTGTCCTGTACTCTTTAAGCTCGGGATCATCTACTACGATAACCTTGTCCGCGCCATACTCTGCAAGATTGTCCGCAAGACCTTTAACACCCGATCCGATAAGAACTGCAGTAACTTCAGTCTTTAAAGGCTCGGCAAGCTCTCTTGCCTTTCCGAGGAGTTCGTAAGCGATGCCGCTTACTTCATTGTCTACCTGCTGCGCAAATACAAAGACACCTTTGTACTGTGCGATTTGTTCTGGAGTCATATTCATAATTATTCACCACTTTTCCTTTACTATAAACTATATTACATGCTTCTCTTTTAACTTACCTACGATGTAACTTACCGCATCTTCGGGTGAATCGGGTACGACCTTCTCACCTGCTCCCTTACGAACCTTGTCGGAAGCCTTGGCGATCTTGGTGGGCGAACCGTTAAGACCTAAGTTGCCGTCATCAACTTCTTTGAGATCCGCTCTTCCCCATGTGGTGATGTCTGCCTTGCATGCATCGAATATCCCGCCGGGAGTCATATATCTGGGATCGTTGAGCTCGGAAAGCGCTGTTATAAGACAGGGCATCTTAACCTCAACCATGTGATATCTGTCATCATACTGACGTTTAACGGTAACCTTGTCACCGTTTACCTTGATCTCCTGAGCATAGGATATAACGGGAATTCCGAGATGCTCGGCGATCTGCGGGCCAACCTGTGCAGTATCTCCGTCGATAGCCTGACGGCCCGTGATGATAAGGTCATAATCAAGATTACGGAGCGCACCGGCAAGTGTTGTTGATGTTGCCCATGTATCCGCTCCTCCGAGAACTCTGTCCGTTACAAGAACAGCCTTATCAGCTCCCATTGCAAGCGCTTCGCGAAGTACATCGGATGCCTTGGGAAGACCCATAGTAACAACAGTAACCTCTGCACCATACTGATCCTTTAATCTAAGAGCTGCCTCAAGACCTGCTTTATCGTCAGGGTTCATGATCGCAAGCATGGCACCTCTGTCAAGTGTTCCGTCGGGATTGAACTTAACGCCGCCCTTTGTATCCGGAACCTGTTTGATACAAACTACTACTTTCATCTTTATTGTCCTTTCTGTAATTATAATCAACTATTCTCAGACGCGAGATCTTACTTTAACAAGTTCGCGGATATGACCATACGCTGAACCTCTGATGTTCCTTCATAAATCTCCGTGATTTTGGCATCGCGCATCATACGCTCAACATCATATTCCTTGATGTAGCCGTAACCGCCGTGAAGCTGTACGCACTTTGTCGTAACTTCCATTGCAACCTCTGCTGCGTAGAGCTTTGCCATGGCTGCTTCCACACCGTATGCGCTCTTGCCGTCCTGCTGATACTGATCTTTGGCGCGGGCAGCCTTGTATACAAGCAGTCTTGCCGCTTCAACCTTTGTAGCCATATCGGCGAGCTGGAACTGCGTGTTCTGGAACTGTCCGATAGAACGGCCGAACTGCTTCCTCTCCTTGACATACTCGATCGTTGTCTCAAGTGCACCTGATGCAAGTCCGAGTGCCTGAGCAGCTATTCCGATACGTCCGCCGTCAAGGGTGTGCATTGCGATATTGAAGCCCTTGCCCTGCTTGCCGAGAAGGTTATCCTTCGGTATACGGCAATCGGTGAATATAAGTTCATATGTGGCAGAGCCGCATATACCCATCTTGTTTTCCTTGGTTCCGAAAGTGAATCCCGGAGTTCCCTTTTCTACTATAAACGCGGATATCTCCTTCATCATCTTGCCGCGCTTTTCTACTTTGCCAGTAACGGCAAATATAACGTATATATCCGCTTCCTTACCGTTTGTGATAAAGCATTTGCTTCCGTTAAGAACCCACTCGTCACCGTCAAGCACCGCCTTGGTCTGCTGTCCCTGTGCATCAGTACCCGCACCGGGCTCTGTAAGACCGAAAGCGCCGAGCTTTTCACCCTTTGCGAGAGGAACAACATATTTCTGCTTCTGCTCATCCGTACCAAATGTCATGATAGGATCAACGCAGAGCGAAGTATGCGCCGATACGATAACGCCGGTTGTTCCGCAGACCTTTGACAGCTCTTCCACGCACATTGCATATGTAAGAACGTCACAGCCCTGTCCTCCGAGCTCTTTGGGAACCGGGATCCCCAGAAATCCGTATTTTGCAAGCTTCTCAACAGTCTCCCTGGGGAATCTGTGTTCCTGATCGATCTCCTGTGCGAGAGGCTTTACTTCTGTTTCGGCAAAATCTTTAAACAACTGTCTTGCCATTTCATGTTCTTTTGATAAAGAAAAATCCATGATTATCTCCTCCGTTATATGTATTAAATATTATTATATTGAAAAAGGTGTCAAAAAGAACCGTCCCTTTTGACACTATTTGTCAATGGGGGTCTTTGTGTGATCCTCGTTGTAGATGTAGAAGCCCTTGCCGGTCTTGACGCCGAGATTGCCTCCGCGTACCATCTTGCGGATAAGCGGGCATGCCCTGTACTTGCTGTCGCCAGTCTCGTTGTACAGTACGTCCATTATGGCAAGACATATATCAAGTCCCACGAAATCACCGAGCTCAAGGGGTCCCATGGGATGATTGGATCCAAGCTTCATCGCGGTATCAATACCTTCAACATCCGATACACCTTCCATCTTGATAAACGCCGCCTCGTTGATCATCGGGATCAGTATGCGGTTAACAACAAAGCCTGCTGCCTCATTGACCTGTACCGGAGTCTTGCCGATCTCGACCGATATCTTCTTGATCGTCTCTACCGTTTCGTCAGGCGTGTTGACACCTGCGATCACCTCAACAAGCTTCATGCGGTCTGCGGGATTGAAGAAGTGCATACCGATAAGGGGTCTGTTAAGGCCGTTTCCGATCTCCGTTATGGAAAGTGATGACGTATTGGACGCAAATACACATTCGGGCTTGCAGATCTCATCAAGCTCTTTGAATGTCGTCTTCTTGACTTCCATATCCTCAAAAGCCGCTTCAACAATAAGGTCGCAGTCCTTGCAGATATTCTCTTTCAGACCCGGAGTGATGCTGTTAATGATCTTATCAGCCTGCTCTCTTGTCATCTTCTCTTTGGCAACAAGCTTGTCATATCCTTTGATGATCTTGTCCTTGCCGCCCTCTGCCCATTCCTGCTTGATATCGCAGAGCATTACCTCATAACCGTCAACCTGGGCAAATGCCTTAGCGATGCCCTGTCCCATTGTTCCGGCACCAATAATTCCAACCTTCATGATCTTTCCTCCAATTCATGTTTTATATTGTTTGTATTCCGTCAGAACGAACCGTCTACCTGTTAGCAAACGGTACGACCTTAAGCTTCTTCTCTTTGTCCTTCTCAAGGAAGTTGGCCATTCCCGCCTTCTGATCCTCTGTCTCGAAGCAGCTGCCGAAGAGCTTTTCTTCTATAACGACCGCTTTATCCATATCTTCGGAAAGTCCGTCGTTGATAGCCTTCTTGCAGGCACGTACCGCTATCGGAGCATTTGCGGCAATTCCCGATGCCATCTTGAGCGCCTCGGCCATAAGTGCATCCTTCGCGCTTACCGTAACCTCTCCTGCTTCATTTACTTCCGCTTTAACTACTTTATTAACAAGTCCGATCCTGTACGCTTCATCAGCCTTGATATTCCTGGCCGTATATATAAGCTGTTTGGCCATTCCGACAGGTATGAGTCTTGCAAGTCTCTGCGTTCCTCCAAATCCCGGTGTTATGCCAAGACCTACCTCGGGCTGTCCGAATACCGCATTATCAGAGCATATCCTGATATCGCAGCTCATGGATATCTCGCATCCGCCGCCGAGTGCGAATCCGTTGACCGCCGCGATCACGGGGATAGGAAATGTCTCTATCTTCCTGAACAGATCATTGCCCTTCTTGCCGAACGCTTCTCCCTCTGCCTTGGTAAGGCTGCTCATTTCGCCTATGTCAGCACCCGCAACGAATGATTTGTCGCCCGCTCCCGTAAGAACGAGGCATCTGATCTCATTAAGATCAACACCGTCGAATGCCTCTCCAAGCTCGTCAAGCACCTGGGAATTGAGTGCATTCAGCGCTTTTTCCCTGCTGATCGTGATGATACCGACACGATCCTTCACTTCGTATGTAACAAATTCCATACAACTACTCCTTCCTGTTTATAAAAGCACAAAAACATCAGCGCTTTCGCGCTGACGCTTTGTAGGTTACCTTATTCCATTTCAACTATCGTGGCGCATCCCATGCCGCCGCCGATGCAAAGTGTGGCAAGACCCTTCCTGGCACCTCTCTTCTTCATCTCGTGAAGGAGTGTTACGAAAATACGTGCTCCCGATGCTCCGACCGGGTGTCCTAACGCAATTGCACCGCCGTTGGGGTTAAGCTGCTTGTCAACATCTATTCCGAGATCCTTGCCGACTGCAACAGACTGTGCCGCAAATGCCTCGTTTGCCTCAATGATATCAAAGTCTTCGATCTTGTATCCGGCCTTTGCCATTGCCTTCTTTGTCGCCGCTACGGGACCGATGCCCATGATCGAAGGATCAACGCCCGCAAGCGCTCCGGCAACGAATGTAGCCATGGGCTTAACACCAAGCTCCTTAGCCTTCTCTTCGCTCATTACGACAACTGCTGCCGCGCCGTCGTTGATGCCCGATGCGTTACCTGCCGTAACAAATCCGTCGGGATTGATAGGACGCAGCTTTGCAAGTGCCTCTATAGTCGATCCCTGTCTGGGACCTTCATCCGTATCAAATATAACTGTCTCTTTCTTCTTCTTGACCTCAACCGGAACGATCTCGTCCTTGAACGCACCGTTTTCAATGGCCGCGCATGCCTTCTGCTGGCTCGCGAGCGCGAACTCGTCAAGCTCTTCTCTTGTGAGGTTCCACTGTCTTGCGATGTTGTCCGCAGTTGTGATCATATGATAGTCGTTAAACGCATCCCAGAGAGCATCATTGACCATTGTATCAACAAGTCCGCCCTGGCTCTGATTGGGCCACATCATCCTGTAACCGTAACGGCCGTTGGGGATTGCAAAGGGAGCCATTGACATGTTCTCCATACCGCCCGCAACCACTACATCCGCATCTCCTGCCATGATCATCTGAGCTGCCTGGTTGACGCAGTTAAGACCCGATCCGCACACGACATTGCTTGTAACAGCGGGTGTCTCAATAGGAAGACCTGCCTTTATAGATGCCTGACGCGCAACGTTCTGTCCCTGTCCTGCCTGTATTACACAACCCATGTATACATGTTCCACATCCTCAGGTTTGATGCCGGCTCTGTTAACTGCTTCCTTGATTACGATAGCTCCGAGATCAGCAACGGGAATAGTGGAAAGTGAACCGCCCATTGTGCCGATGGCTGTACGACAGGCGCTTGCAATAACGACTTTTTTAGACATTTAAAATACCTCCGGAAAAGATTGTTAATTATTTGTCAAATTACGCAAATACTATTATAACAAATCCACGGGGGCATTTCAACACAAGATATAGATATATAAACACTATCCGGCACTATAGAGAATACGGCGGATAGAAAATCCCTTTTTCGGTTATGATGGCAGTGATCAGACTGTGGTCGGTAACATCAAATGCAGGATTGAATACCTTTATACCCTTCGGTGCCATCGGATGTGTATACCACATATCCGTCACTTCCTCCGGTTTTCTTTGTTCAATCGGGATGTCGGCGCCGCACGCTATCGATGAGTCGATTGTCGACATCGGTCCGCACACGTAGAACGGAATGTTATAATGCTTCGCGAGAACGGCGACGACACTCGTTCCGATCTTGTTGGCGGTATCTCCGTTTGCCGCGACCCTGTCGCATCCGACAAGTACTGCATCTATCTTTCCCGATGCCATCAGGGCGCCTGCCATATTATCGCACTGAAGCGTTACATCCATTCCGGCATTTGCAAGCTCATATGCCGTAAGCCTCGCACCCTGCAGCAGCGGCCGTGTCTCATCACAATATATGTGAAAATCATACCCTCGCTCATGTCCCAGATACATTGCGGCAGTGGCAGTCCCGTATCTGCTCGTTGCAAGGCTTCCCGCATTGCAGTGTGTCAGAAGACCGAATCCGGGTCTTAGAAGAGTAAGCGCATTTTCTCCTATGGCGCGGCATGCCTCTTCATCCTCCCTGCGAATAAGAAGCGCTTCCTCTCTCAGAGCATCGATAATCCCGTCGACCGCCTCATCCGAATGAGCCGCCGCGGTATCCCGCATACGGCGAAGCGCCCAGCTGAGATTCACCGCTGTCGGTCTTGAGGAATTAATGTATGTAATGCATTTATCGAACTCGGTTATAAAGCCTTCATAATCATCCGCTTTGATGCCGCAGGCACACAGGTAGGCGGCAAAAGCGGCAAACACGCCTATTGCCGGTGCACCCCGCACCTGAAGAAGATAAATTGCCGTGTAGAATTCATCAATCGTAGACAGACGAAGCATCCGGGTCTCCTCCGGAAGCTTCGTCTGATCTATTATCACTATCTGTTTTGCCGCATCATCTAGCGCTACAGTTTCGCAAGACACCGCGGTCCCTCCTATCTACATCTCCGGTTCTATCATGCCGTAGGTGTTTCCTTTTCTCTTATAAACAACACACACCTGACCGTTCTCGGCATTCGTGAACACATAGAAATTATGTCCGCAAAGCTCCATCTGAACACACGCATCCTCGGGATACATAGGCTTGATATCGATCCTCTTCGTCCGGACGATCCTGATCTCATCATCATCCGCATAATCCTTTTCGAGAAAATCCTGTCGGAAATTCTCCGAAGCATGCTTGGCGTCAATGATCTTGTTCTTGTACTTCTTGAGCTGGCGCTCAATGATCTCCTCGACAAGATCGATAGATACATACATATCGTTGCTGACCTGCTCGGAACGTATAACAGTGCCCTTCACAGGTATCGTAACCTCTATCTTCTGTCTGTCCTTCTCTACGCTGAGTGTAACATGTATCTGGGTATTGGGGGTAAAATAACGCTCAAGCTTACCTATCTTGTCCTCTACTGCCTGCCTTAGACCCGGCGTTACATCAATATTCTTACCTACAATAATACATTCCATGTAACCACCCCTTTCTGTTCTTATTATGCCTGACCTGCCCGGGCCGACGCGCGTCCCTGCATGGTCTCCGAACGAATTAGATCCGTTCGCTTTATTATATCATATCGGACTCATGTTTAGCAATTAAAGCGGATGACGCTATAGTCCAAAAAAGGACCGGTTCTGCCGAACCGGTCCCTGAAGGATCTTCTGTTAGAATATTCTCCGGATAGCGAGGATGTTACGATATGACGCATTCGAAACCTTGATACCGGTTGCTGCCGTCGACGCATGTACGATCTGACCGCCGCCGATATACAGACCAACATGTCCCGAATAACATATGAGATCACCGGCCTGT
Organism: uncultured Lachnospiraceae bacterium; assembly: GCA_905235745.1. Taxonomy (GTDB): domain Bacteria; phylum Bacillota; class Clostridia; order Lachnospirales; family Lachnospiraceae; genus UBA2868. The sequence continues at coordinate 23,189 of CAJOMN010000023.1, read as the reverse complement.
GCTTCCGCGAGACTTCCGACTCCGTAACCAACCGAGCGCTGAGCACCCGAGGAGTGCGGCAGAGATACACCGAAGTTCCTGTATACACTCATCGTAAACCCTGAACAGTCTGTTCCGTTCGTAAGACTGGTTCCTCCGTATACATACGGATTGCCGACAAATTGAAGTGCATAGTTCGCAACACTGGCTCCGAGCCCGCTGCCGGTGGCCGCGTACGATCCGCCTCCGCCTCCGCCTCCGCTGCTGCTCTTACCGCTGCTCTTGGCGCCTGCGCTTCTTGCGGCTGCCTGCTGTGCTTTCTTACGCTCCGCTTCTTCCTTCTTGAGTCTGGCTTCCTCTTCCGCCTTGGACTCCGCCTGCGGGAACAAAGTGGCAATGCTGACGTATTCCTTGGAAACCCAGCCGTCACCTTCCTCGATATTAACCTTGACCCATTCATCGGTCTCTTCAATGACCGTCAACTGGTCTTCGTTGGCAACAAGTCCGAGAACGATTGAATCCAGACTTGCTTCTTCCCTTATCTTAAGAGTGGTCGTATGTACGGTGGCCGTTCTCTGACCGACCTCGGCTGCCAGCTTGACTGCTGCCTGACCCGTCCTCACATATTCACCCTTGACAAATCCGACTACATTTCCGGACTCTATCTTGTACCAGTCGCCCTGCTTGTCAAGCCATGTACCTGCCGAATGGTTATAAAGCTTACCGACAACTTCACTGTTCTCGTCCGGCATGGAGCGGACATTTACATATCCGTCAACGACAGCGATAACCTGATCGGACAGGTCTTCTTCGCCTTCCTCGACATCCTGCGCCTCAGGCTTGATATCAATGGTGGGGTTGGCTTCCTGTGCGGATGCTTCGGCATTATCCGGGCCGTTCTCATTCTCTGCGAGCTCGGTATCGTCGCCTCCGTTCATTGCACCCTCCGACATGCTCTTTTCGGTAGAAGTGATCTCTATCGTAGCACCTTCGGAAGCCGATCCGACAACGGCAATGCCGTCTATAACGGTTCCTTCGTTAACCGCCTTGGATGAAGGAGTCTCCACCTTCTGTACGGTGGATTCGTCCTTTTTCGTAATCTTTTCGTGATTGGCTATTGTGGACTGCTTTGCCGCATTACGCGCCACATTGGCTCTTATATCTGCTATGCTGCATCCGTTTCCGGCCGCAAGAGCTACTCCCGCAGCGGGGAAAACATTATTGGTCGCAGCATTGACTTCATTAACAGGAAAGCTTGTCGCAGCGATAACTGCGGCCGCTATGACCGCCGTAGCCTTTAATAAGCCTTTCTTCATATAGCCTCCAATTAATACCGATTCTCCCCCGATTTATATGTTGGAGAGCCCCGCAGGCTCCCTCCTGTCAACATATGTTACAAAATTGTTACGTTTCAGATTCGGCAATAGAATATCAGAATAATCGTGTCTTGTCAAATCAGGTACTCCTGTACCGAATATATTGCGTTCGCTCCGTCCGCAACAGCGGTCGTGACCTGGCGGAGACGCTTTGCGCGTATATCTCCCGCTGCAAACACGCCGGAAACGGATGTTGCGCATGATTCATCCGCTATTATATAGCCTTTCTCATCCTTCCTGATGCCATCAGCATACGAAGAATTGGGATCGTTCCCCGTTGCGATAAATACGCCCGACACTTCAAGAACCGACGTATCATTTGATCGTACGTTTTCGATCTTAAGTCCCCCGACCATTCCCGATTCCGCGGCAACGATCTCCTTCGGTATACTGTCCCAGACAACCTCCACGTTCGGCAGTTCGAAGAGAGCCTTCTGCAATATCTTCGCGGCACGAAGCTCGTCACGTCTGTGCACGAGCCAGACCTTTTCACACCCTCTTGCGAGATAGATCGCATCCTCAACGGCAACGTCTCCGCCGCCGATAACCGCAACTGTACGCTTTTTGAAGAACGCCCCGTCACATGTCGCGCAGTAGCTGACCCCCGCGCCGGCAAGTTCCTCCTCGCCCGGAATGCCGAGCTTTTTCGGCGAGTTGCCTGTCGCAAGCACTATAGTCCTGCCTATGAACGTCCCTTCATCCGTTATTACCCTGTGGGCGCCTTCGGAAAAATCGATCCTCTCAACTCCCGCCATCAGCCTGGTGACATCAAACCTGTTCAGGTGTTCGCTCATCCTGCTTCCGAGTTCGCCGCCCGTTATCTGCGGCAGTCCCGGATAATTATCGACCTCGTATGTGTTAAGTATCTGTCCGCCGTCTCCGTATCTTTCTATAAGAAGAGTTGCAAGACCTGCTCTTGCCGCGTATATGCCCGCGGTAAGTCCGGCAGGACCTGCGCCTATGATTATGACATCATACTGTTGCTCCATGATTTTCCCCCTTAAAAGTGGTATAATAACTGCAACGACGTTAATACGCCGCCGGTACATCGTTTGTATTATAACATACTATTACTAAGCGGGGTGATATGAAATGAGTAAGAATGCATTGATAACAGGCGCATCCCGCGGTATAGGACGCGCTATAGCAATTGAATTTGCAAGGGCGGGATATGACCTTACGCTTTGCTGCATCAGAAACATCGACAGCCTCGAACGGCTGGCAAAGGATCTTGCCGATACGTACAAGGTCAGGTGTTCCGCTTACCAGACGGATGTTTCGGATCCCGATGCGGTAAGGGAACTGTTTGCAAAGATCGAGCCCCCGACAGTCCTTGTCAATAACGCGGGGATCTCATATGTGGGCCTCATAACGGAAACATCCGACGAGGACTGGCATAGAACGATCGACACCAACCTCAGCTCCGTATTCTATATGTGCAGGGCTGCAATCCCCCACATGCTCTCGGAATTTACCGGCAAGATAATCAATGTATCCTCTGTCTGGGGTGAGAGCGGGGCGTCCATGGAGGTCGCCTATTCGGCGTCAAAGGGTGGTCTTGATGCCTTTACAAAATCACTTGCCAAGGAGCTTGCACCGAGCGGGATCAGCGTCAATGCCGTAGCGTGCGGCCTGATCGATACCGACATGAACTCCCGTCTGACCGATGAAGAGCTTGCCGATGTCGTTGCCGACATTCCGGCGGACAGGATAGGTAAGCCTGCCGAAGTGGCATCCGTTGTCCTGTCTCTCGCGGAATCAACAAATTACCTTACCGGACAGATAATCAAAGTGGACGGCGGCTGGCGATAATATGTCACGATCTATAATCGTGACAGCCCGGGCGGCAAGCATCGTCTGCGGAGCATAAAAATCAGGACCCTTATCTATAAGCTGTATAGCCTCGCGCTTAAGTGAAAGGCCATCTCCTGCGTCTCCTATAAAAAAGACGCTTATGCTTCCGGGGTAGAACCCTTCTTCTTCGGTAAGCTCCTGAGGACTTGCCATAAGTATTTGTTTGCCGTCAAGTTTAAAGTAATCCGGACACTCCCACATCCTGCCGAATTTTCCGGCGCTTTTATCAACTACGGTCACAAACTGCCAGTTTAGGCAGTCAGGGCTCTCATAGAGGAGTGCCTCTCCGAAACCGTCCTTGTCGCGATTGCCGATAACAACATAACGTCGTATTCGGAAAACCCGTTCGGGTCGTTGATCCAGCCGACAGGCCCTGTTACATGATAACAGGGGCGCTCCTTCCGGGGGACCTTTGTCATGTTCTCTTTTTCATAGGCTTGCGCCTGTCGAAGTATTGTGCTTATCATCCGTATTCTCTCCGATCAATGGTACAGTTTTGATGATTATATACTATAGCCGGAATAATTGGAACTAAAAACACCCCAAGGCATATGCCCGGCTCTCTATCCGCTCATAATTCACTCATTTCAAATGAGCGAATTATGAGCGAATTAAGATAACGTCTGGCCTGAGCCTTAGACTTTCCTCATTCAATTCATGTTGCGGATGTACACGCTACGTGAAGTCTTCCTTCTTTATCCCAGATGCGCAAGTTTCTGATTCCTGATTCTGTATCCGGAACAGAAACGTTGAAACGATAATTATAATCATCAATCTCATAGATAAGACGGGTAAACATTGTTGCACTCAAAATAAGCTGACAGGGAAGGTCGATTCGATACGAAATAATATGAAAATCCGGGAACATAAGACTTCCAACCTTCATCATGGGAAGTCTATACAATCTGCCAACTGCTTTTCCTCCGAATCCGCCAAACTCTACATTGTCTGCTATCAACACAGCTCCCAGATCCTGAAGTATTCCTTCATCCTCTACCCATACAGGAAAAACAGATCCGGTATCAATCATAGCTTCAAGATGGTAAAAATCCTCAAGAATTACCGTGGGACGTTGGGTCTCTTTCTTGATCCGAAGAGTAAACTGCGTCATCCAAATACCCCCAAAGTTCCAAGCGGTGAAAGATTATCCGGGGTAGTATAAGTTGCATGCATAGACTGATCCTTAATCTGCATCCTTATAAGCTCACTGGATGGTATACCGATATATCTCACAACAGCCGACTTGATATTAGCCTCATCTTCCCAATCTATATCTACCAAACCTACCCATTGATCCGGATACTGTTTTGTTATCTCATCCCATGTTAATCTGCTATCCATAATGACACCTCCTCGTGTCAATTCATGTTCTAAAAATGAAGCAACCTTATATCTTCTCTGATTATATAATAACATCGAAGAATTATTTTGAAAAGATGAAACAATAGGGAATTCATGGGTAATTCAGAGGTAATTCAAGGGACATTCGGTGCCATCTAGTGCCGATTGGTGCCGGCATTGTTTCATCCTTGAATTCCTTTGCTATCAATAGCCGGATGTTATTTTGATTTATCGGGTCACGTTTACGGCGTGACCCGACTTATATATATTGAATGGTAGTACCAATCAATATTCCATTACGATTTTTCATCCACTGATACACCTACTGTCCCCGTCGTACCTGCACTCGGAGTTACACCATCTACAACGACATTGATCGTCGCACCTTCAATCGATGTTCCCTCTTCGGTAGCCTTCTTCTCCGCCTTCTTTTTCTCTGCTGCTTCTTCGGCTTTCTTCTTCTCTTCGGCTTTCTCTGCCCTTCTGGCTTCAAGATCTTCTTTAGCTGCCTTCTTCAGATCACCGGCTGCAGCCGAAAGCGTGTTCATAGTGGATTCTTCAATTTCGGAAGCTTTCTTCTTGGTCTCCTCAAGTTCTTCCTGTTTTTTCCTGACCTCCCCGCCCCGAGCGCTGTCCAGCTTTATCTCTGCATCAAGCACGCCGGCGTGTCCGTCCATCTGAATCTTGGAACCCTGCTGCACACGGGCTATCTTCATTGAATTATTAGCCGACAACAACGATGTTGTCATGATACCTGATAATGCCATGTTTCGTCCTCCTTTGACTATTATGATAGGAAAGGTGATCTACCCGCTTATACTGCTTCGGTTGCAGCAGCCTGTTTACTCGGAAAGAACGGCTCCGGAATCTTTTGATCGGTAGTATTCCTCGAACAGCTTATTAGCCGCATCAAATGTTTCCCCGCATATGCCGGGAAGTTCCTTGCCCCACGATTTTGTAGCAAGCTTGAATCCCTTCTCCATGGCTTTCTGCATCTCTTTCATCTTATCCACGTCATCCCCGGCAAGTGCGCATGCAAAATCAAACAGTCTCTGGGATGTCTGCTTAACGCCATAGTATCCGTCTTCACTGATATCCCTCTGTGCCTGCGCCTTATCCGCGGCAGTTACAGTTACCTTCCCACCGGAAAGGAGTGTCCAGATATCATTTCCCGTAGCCTTTCCATATGCACCGGCCTGGTCGGCAATGGTTCTGTGAACTATGGTTACAAGCTGCTGCTGGCGCTGCCTTGCATCCGCCTTAAGCTGATCCACGATTGACGCCCTGTCAGATGCACTCATCTTATTGATTGAATATGTTGAATTGTCTACAGGCTCTCCGGACTTGTCATAAACAACACCTCTTTCGTAGTCAGCCTTCACGCCGCGAATTATCTCATTGTTTGCTTTCCACTCGTCTTGCTCCGGTTTTACTGATTCCGGCCATTTGCGGTGCTCTGTAAAGTCTGCCTTTGAATAATCTGTTCCTACGCTCATTGACATGATTTTCATCCTCCTTGATTCTTTGTAACATCCTTGTTATTCTTTGGTATCGATCCTGGTCGATACTATTTGTGACAGTGCTTTGGAATACATACCGTTACTCGTATATGTTCCACCGGCACTTGCGGCTTCATTTGCTATTGTGTTACCCTTTGTCGATATCTTGTCGGCTAAAGAGTTGTAACCGGTGAATAGTGTCTTAAGAGTTGAAATATCCGCATTCTTCAGATCTTCCTCATTAAGTTCGAGTTTATTACCGCTTGTGATCGTAATGCCGGCCTTTTCAAGTGTTTTCTTATATGCTGCCGTAGTCTTGACCATGAAGGAAGCGTTCCTAAGCACTCCCTTTGTGTCGGATTCTCCGGCACTGCTGACAGTATTGTTGTAATTCTCAACGAAGTCTTTAACCGCTTTTGTTATTGCTTTCCAGTCATAATCCTCTTTGGTCGTTTCCTCTCCGGTCTTCTCATCCTTCTCCGTGATGGTCTTCTTCTGCCATAACGAATCGTCCATCAGCGCTTTTGCTGCATTTGCCATTCCTCCTGCATTCCCGGCCATTAATGTAAGCTTTGAAGTATTCTCCTTTGATTCCACGGCCTTTTGTGCCTTTTCCTGTCCGTAATATGCCTTCATGAGCTTTCCGTATGAACCGTTCTTTATCATGGAATAATCCGCCAGATCAAACGATCCGCCGCCATTGCTGTTAGTATTGACGCTCAATCCGGACAGAAAATCATTATTGTACCCTGAACTGCCTCCACCATATGTTTCATTATAATAATTACTGTTTGCTGTTTGTCTGATCGTTGACATCTTTTGAACCTCCTGTTCTTTAAATGTTGGTAGGGGGAACCACGAAGCGGGGAACCCTGCCTACACGTGGAGCCCTTTTCGACGTAGTCGAATTCTTATGGGCGACACTCCTCATTATTTGAAATCCGTTTCTTTGAAACATAAGACGCTGTTTCTAATCGTTCTATCGTTACGGGACAGCGTCAAATAAACCTATATTACGTGAAATGCACTTTTTTCAACGTGAACTGCACCTGCGTGAATAAGTCATTTCATGTTTACTATAGTATCGGGGAATTACAGCAATAAACAATAGATTTGACGTGAAACTCACTTTTTTCGACGTGAAATGCATAAAGAAAAGAAAAACCCCGAAAACCGTTGAGGTTTCGGGGTTTGTATGTAATACTAACGTTTGCTGAACTGCGGTGCTCGTCTCGCTGCTTTGAGACCGGGCTTCTTTCTCTCCTTCATACGAGGATCTCTTGTAAGATAGCCCGCTGACTTAAGTGTGGGACGGTAGTCCTCATCCACCTTAAGAAGCGCTCTTGCGATACCGTGGCGGATAGCTCCTGCCTGTCCTGTTGTACCGCCTCCCTTGACATTGACCTTGATATCGTATTTCTTCTCCGTTTCCGTAGCTACGAGCGGCTGACGAACGATCGTCTTGAGCGTCTCGAGTCCGAAATAGTCGTCAATATCTCTTTTATTGATCGTAATGTTGCCTTTGCCGGGCCTCAGATATACTCTTGCAACGGCTGATTTTCTTCTTCCTGTTCCGTAGAACTGCTCTTTTGCTTTAGCCATTTCCTATCTCCTTACACCTTAAAACTTCAACTCTTCGGGCTTCTGCGCTGCATGAGGATGTTCAGGTCCCGCATATACAAAAAGCTTCTTGTACATCTTGCGGCCAAGAGGTCCCTTGGGAAGCATTCCCCGAACCGCATGCTCCACAACCTCAGTCGGAGCCTTATCAAGCTTTTCTCTGAGTGTGGTCTCCTTCATACCGCCGACATATTCCGAATGATGATAATAAATCTTCTGATCAAGCTTGCGGCCTGTAACTTTAACCTTCTCGGCATTTACAACTATAACACAATCACCTGTATCCGCATGAGGCGTGAAGATAGGCTTGTTCTTACCGCGAAGAACCTTGGCAACTTCAGATGCCAGACGACCGAGAGTACATCCCGTCGCGTCAACGACGTACCATTTACGCTCTATGGCCGCCTCGTTGGGCATATATGTATTCATGACAATACCTCCAAAAAAACTTATATCACATACTAAAGCGGCCCTTATCCGTCCCTTACCGGGGCTATGGTTACGGACAGACATGAACCGTCACATTGACAGATTATATTACACGCTTTCAGGCGTGTCAAGGAGTTTTTCGGCGGGAAGATAGCCCTTTATAAGCTGTTCGAGCTTGATCCCTTCCACGGGTTTGGATATGTAGTCGGCAAACCCCTCGTTCAGATACATCTCTCTTGCACCCGATATGGCATTTGCCGTCAGCGCAATATAAACGGGCTGTGGCTGCCTGTCAAGCTCTTTCATCCTCTTAAGCGTCTCTATACCGTCCATTTCCGGCATCAGATGATCTATGAATACGATGTCATAATCCTTGTCCTGCACCATGTCTATCGCCTGCTTTCCGGAAAGCGCCGTATCGATACTCATCTGTGTCTTCCGAAGGAGCTTGGTGATAACGGTAAGATTCATCCTGATATCATCAACGACTAGTATCGATGCATCCGGGGCGTGGAACAGTTCCCTGTACTCCTGTTTCCTGCCCTCATCATTCCCGGCTCTTCGCCGCATCTGTCCGGTAGGCTCCCAGTTCAGAACCTCCTGCTCAACTTCAAACGAAAATACCGAGCCCTTTCCGTATTCACTCTCAACATGAAGCTTGCTGTTCATAAGCTCAAGCAGGCGGTTAGTGATGCTGATCCCCAGACCGGTGCCTTCTATGCTGCGATTTTTCTGCTCGTCTATGCGGATAAACGGCGAGAACAGATCATCCAGATCTTCGCTCTTAATCCCGATCCCCGTATCGGACACGGTAAATGACAGGCTGATGTGACCTTCATCCAGTCTGCCGAATCCGACAGTAAGGCATACCTGTCCCTCATGCGTGTACTTTACAGCGTTGGTCAAAAGGTTGAGCGCACACTGCTTGATCCTTATCTCATCGCCCTTCAGAAGACGCGGGATATCCTTGTCAAATTCAACCTTAAAATCAAGCCCCTTCTTCTGCGCCCTGTCTTTGATCATGTTGACTATATCGTTTATCATGGCTTCGGGCTCGTACTGGACGGGGATTATCTCCATTTTGCCCTCTTCAACCTTGGAAAAATCAAGAATATCGTTGATAAGTGCCAGAAGCGTCTGTCCGGAAGTCTGTATATCCCCGGCGTATTCTATGATCTCTTTCTCATGACTTTCACGGAGGATCATCTCTCCCATGCCGAGTATCGCATTGATCGGCGTCCTGATCTCATGTGACATATTGGCAAGGAACTGGGATTTGGCATTATTGGCATCATCCGCAATCTGCTTTTGTTCGCGCAGCTCGTCCATGTACCGGTAGTGCTCGCTGTCATCGGCAAGCACGTACAGCACACCGACATTTGTTCCGTTCTGTATGAGAGGATTGACTCTGGGGGTATAGATCCTGTCATTCATCTTGATCGGTTCATCACACAGCATGGCTATTTTAACGCGTTCGAGGATATCATCCATTTTGCTCGCGGGAATGATCACTTTGCCAAGTTCCGGGAACAGTTTCTCGGCAGGCTTGTTGTGATAGCTTATCTTGCCCTCATTGTCAACAACGATTATTCCTTCGGACAGCTCGTCGACCACGTAGTTCCTTGCAACGGTCTCTGCATCAAGCAGATTATATTTGGCTATAAGCATGAATATAGTCCCGAACGCAAATCCAAATATCGTTACATCATAAATCTTAGCAAGCGGTACGAGCTTGAAGATATACATTATATAGGAAACGCCGATGGATACCAGGGCAATGACCATTACACCCAAGCGTCTCTTGGCGGTTTTGTTCTTTTCCTTGACAAACGAGTATACTATCATGGCACATCCGACAATCGTGTAACCAACCGACATGATCGTCTGCACCTGATAGAAAAATCCCCCGTGGTGAAGCAGTCTCGGAAAACCGTCCTGTATCACGAACTCGGTATAGTCGTAATAAAGGTCGTTGCTCTCAAGGTTAAGTATAAGCGCATAGATATATGCATGGATCGCGGCAAGTATCCCCGTCACAACGCCCGGAATGCGGACACGGCACATTTCAGCGCCGAACAGAAGAAGCGCCAGACCTATCCACAACCGCCCCATATATCCGAGCTTGAGTGCTACCACATATGCGTCCTCGGTCTTCGAACGAAGCTCCAGAAGTACTCCCGCATTATAGAGAAGATTGCAGACACAGTAGAAAAACATATATGCATGAAGCTTGGAGCTCCAATTCTTGATAGCGATCCAGCACTCCACAAACAGTGCCAGTATCGTGAAATACTCCATGAATATGACAAAGTGATACATCTATTACCTCCACAGAGACTTGTCATATATACTGTAACATAAATCCACACAATATTTATATGAAAAGTTACCGTCCCGATATCTTATCTCATTAAGCAGTGATTGTGCCTGTGTATAGTCATCGAGAAAATACACGGTGGCACCGTCGGTTTCGGACTCCACATGACAAACAAGCGGCTTGACGCCATAGTCGTCCACCGTGACATTTCCGGCCGCGTCCTTCACAAGCGTGACTACTGCCATTGCGCCGACCATTCTGTTCGCAACGCCCGTGCCCTGTCCGCTCGTCCAGTTGACATAATTTCCGAGCGAGTAGTATACGGGAACGCTCCTTCCGTCATCGGTCTTCACTGTATCAAGCGGCTCGATGACATGCGGGTGTGTTCCTATTATCAGGTCGGCACCGTTGTCGGCAAATATCTTCGCCCATTTCTCCTGCATCGCGGAAACGCCGAGATTGTATTCGGTTCCCCAGTGCGGGCATACTATCGTAAAATCAGCCTCTTTCTCAGCCCTGGCAAGATCATCTCTGACCCTGTCCTCCTGCAACAGACTGACCGCATATGGCATATCCTTCGGGAGAGGTATCCCGTTTGTTCCATATGTATAGTTAAGAACGGCTATTTTATAACCGTCCTTCTCATAGATGCATATTTCACTGCTTTCTTCCGTAGAGTCATAGATACCGACAGTCCGGATCTGCGGATAATTGTCCCGCCAGTACATAAGACAGTTTTCAATACCCTTCTTCCCTCTGTCCAGCGCGTGATTCGTGGCATGACATATTACATCGAAGCCCGTTTCGGCAAGATCGTCCGCGATCTCATACGGTGCATTAAAACTCGGATATCCACTTATGTGAAGGTCTTCGCCTCCTATGATCACTTCCTGATTGACGATCGCCAGATCAGCCGCCTCTATCTCGTCCTTCGTGTGTCTGAATATCTCGGCAAAATCATAACTGCCGTCTTCGCGCAATGCACACTTTTCGATCCCGTCGTGAAGCAGTATGTCTCCGACCATCACTACCGTAAAATCATCGAAGCCGGCATTCGTGTGCGCGACAACCGGGGGCTTCCAGGCTTTTGTACTCCCTTTATTTGCCCTGGCGGACTGTGCGCAGACAGCATTTACGGGACAGCAGAATACAAAAGCTGCTGTGGCAATGACCGCTGTTATAAATAACGAAGTTGCCTTATGAATAGAATTCATGCTCTAATGCTCTCATCCCGGTATCAGATACTCAAGCAGCGCCCTGCATCCCTTTCTGATTAGGCGGTAAGCCTCTTCAAAATCTCTCGTATACCAGGGGTCGTCTATCAGTTCATCCGGGGAATCGGTGTATTCCATGAGGGTGTGTACTTTTCCCTCGGGATCGGCGCCGAGTATCCTCTTGATATAATACATGTTTTCGCTGTCCATGCCAATAATAAGATCATATTCATCGTAGTCAGACCGACGCATCTGTCTCGCCCGGTGATCTCCTATCGGCACATGATGATCTGCCAGCGCCCGCCTCATCGGCGGATATATCGGATTGCCGATCTCCTCCGTGGATGTTGCCGCGGAATCACAGAACAGTTTATCCCACAGATGCCCTTCCTCTATCATTTGGTTGAATATATACTGCGCACTGACACTGCGGCAGATGTTGCCGTGGCAGATAAATAGTATCTTAATCATATCGTTTTTCCTTGTTTTATCAGGGTTTTAACACCTTTTGCATTTTCATTTGCCGGCATAATATATGCATATTTTGGCATATTTACACCGGCAAAAGGTGTAAAGTAAGGTGTAAATATTTTTCGTTTACACCTTAAGTTTTTCACTAGGCATTCAGCTTCTCAATCTCTGCTTTTGCATCCTCGAAATTCACGTGAGTATAGACATTAAGTGTGGTTCCGATGTCTGCATGTCCCATGAGATACTGAAGCGTTTTCGGATTCATCCCGGACTTCGCCATGTTAGAGCAGTAGGTATGGCGGCATACATGAGGTGTAATCTTGGGCATCTGAAGCTTGTAGATGGAATTATACTTGTCCACTATATGCTTAAAATAATGATCCCAGTGAAGCGAGTAGGTAATACTTCCATCCTTGTCGTAGTATAGAAATCCGGTATACCCGTCAACTATCGGCTCAACCTTGGGTGCGTTACGCTCCGCAATAATCTTCCTAAAGCAAGCCTCAACATCTTCCGTCATAGGCAGCACTCTGGTTCCGCACGTGGTCTTGGTGCTTTCAATGTAATAACCGATATGAGCCCGTTTCTGAAGCTGATGATCTACATTGATCTTATGATTTTCAAAATCAATGTCTCCAAGAGTCAGTCCGCAGAACTCCGAAATACGAAGTCCCGTATGAAAAAGAATATAGATTCCTTCATAGTATCTGCAAAAATGAGGATCCTCTTTCACAAACTTAAGGAATTTTCTCTCTTCTTCCCTGGTTATTGAAAGCCTGGTATGACTGTCATTGACGATCACAGATGCAAGTTCAAAGTCAAACGGACTCTTTCGAATAAGGTCATCGTCTACAGCCATCTTAAAAGCAGGTCTTAAGACGCCTCGCAAAGAATGAATCGAACTGTAACTCTTTCCATCTGCCTGAAGCTTAATCAGCCAGCATTTTGCATCTGAAAGACGCACGGTATCAATGCGCTTCCTGCCAAAAGGATCCTTTCTCAGGAAATTGATCACCGTCTTGTACCCTGCTTTTGTTGTCGGTCTTACACCAGTCTTCGTTGAAATATATTTCTCCACAAGTTCCAGCACTGTCATATTGCCACCGTTTGAAACGATGTTATCAAACAGATCAGCCTGAATCTGACGTTCCATTTCCCTTAGTGATAAAGTTCTGACTTTTCCTTGTGGCGTAGCATCATTGTGGTCAAGCCTCCAACTGTAAACGAATTTTTCTTTTCCGTTGGCATCTATATACTTGAACTGATACCTTCCGTCCTTACGCTGGATCTCTCCGTTGTGTAAAACTCTTCCTCTGTTATCCTTTCTTTTTTCACTCATATTTGTAGTCCTCCTTATCAAAATAGAAAAGGCGAACTACCCGACATTGATATTATATCAATCGAGCCGTTCGCCTGCCATGTATTTTTTGTTCTGTTTTCATTATTTAATGTGCTTTTTATACCGCCGTCGCCTGATCAAGAAACTCTTCGAAGAGTCTTCTTTTAATGCGCTGATGCGATCCTATCTCAAGAATAAACGGCTCATTGTAGTGCTCTGATAAAATACTTCTGAGTCTCTTTTCCCCAATACCGTAGTACTCTGCAGCTTCCTGAACCGACAGAGAATACTTGTCTGCAATGGAGACATTATCTTTTATCTCCTTTACAGGAACCGTTTCTTTCATAGTCTTCTTCAACTCACAAAGAATTCCATAGGCAAGCGGAACCATTGTCGGAACTTTAGCAGGTTTTGCTGTGATTTCATTTATTACTGTTATTCCGTTAGTGTTGTTGCGGTCAAAATCATTGTTAGGCATATTTCTCATCTCCTTCCGTAATAGTCATTACAACAGGTCTCCAATTTGGATTGTGCGGTGAAAGCAGATCATAAACGTAAATCCTGTTTGGTTTACCAAGCCCCCTGCGGTGCCTTTGAATAAGCTCATACTTCTCAAGTTCTTTCAAAACCTCATTGACCTTTTTATTCCCACAATTCAAAAGCCTCATCATCTCTTCGACCGTAAAATAAATAAACACACATCCATGATCATCCCGCCAATCACTTCCATTGATATCCAATAAGCACCTGCGATCAAGCAAGAGCATGTATAGCGCTTTTGCATCAGTCGACATTTCTCTGAATGTAGGATCCTCAAACAATCTCTTAGGAAGCCTGTAAAACAATCTTGTGTCATTCATGAATTCTTCATATTCTGTAATTGTCATCTTTACTTAATCCTTTCTTTTTACATATTGAAAATTTAGTTGCTCATAAATTGGCAAGCAGTGCATCGGTGTACACCTGATGCGATTTTGCTTGTTGGGGAGATATCCCCAATCCCCCTGATTGCCGATTTTCCATCGACAAGCTACGCCTGCAAGCAGGCTCAAAAACATTTTTCCGGGGTTACATGATTTCAAGTAATTTATCAAAATACTGTTTTACTGTTTCCAGAACTTTCTCATGCTCAGCTTTCATATCAGCGATGATTTTTTCATCAACCCATCCATAGGTATTGGCTGCTTTTGCAATCTGATTAATGTTTCTGCTATCGATGCACATCATCTTGGCAAGCTCATGAATTTCAGTAAAATCTACTTTGATGTAATATCCATCAATCGCCATTTTTCTGATATAGGCACTCATGTTCTTGAAACCCATTTGGATCATTTTTAATTCCTCGTCCGAAAGCTTGATATGAATCTGTCTGTTACACGGAAGATATTCTTGATTAAACATTTATTCTTTCTCCTTCATAAAATGAAAAGGACATCCCTAAGGATGCCCGCGTTAATAGTTTCCAATATTCTTTTCTACGATCCTCTCATGGGACCACCCCCTATCCTTATCCCATCCGATTCATCGTAGTGTAGTTTTGACACACTACGGATAGGATAGGATTAGTATTACTAAAGTCAGTTTTGTTTTTCTCAGTCTTATTACTTTGTCCTTTTGACACTTCCACACGTTTCCAAAAGACATTTCCTGAAGTCTGATTATCATACTTCCAGTGTGTCAAAAACAGAACCGTCTGGTATGATTCGGACATGTGGAAACGAGTTATCCACATACACATGCCGCTATGTTTTCTTCATAACACCCTCACCGCCTTTCATTTTGTTAGATATGCACAATCATTTTTGTGAATTATTACCCGTAAAATCGAGTACCTTTTGTCACACCTTATCCCAAAAATATACTATTTTCATGAATACGAATATCCCTGGTGTGCTATTCAATGCATCAAAAAAAGCCCAAACCACAAGGGATTTGAGCTTTCATCAATTACCTATCAAAATAACGTTTCCTGATTTTTGGGTATAACAAACACACCCATAATATAGAATATGTGTTCGTTTTTGTCAAGTGCCTTTCTTTCTGATAGGATGTCTGATTACAGTCTTCAGCTTCTCTGGGGCAACTTTTCTGGCATCACTCAGGTATATCTCATGATGCAGTCTTTTATCGGAAATATCAAGAACATACCCCTGCTGTTCCATGAACTCATGCATAGTAGTAACCGTATTAGGCTCATCATCATAAGCGCCTATATGCATGCACTGAATACATAAGCCTTCCTCAACTGTCAGAAAATCCACTTTTGAAAAATCCTGCTTTTTCTTCTTAGTGGCTGTATCAACCGCCCATCTGAAATCATCCTTTGTCACAAAATCCGGAAGACGAATTACAGAAATCCAGCAAAAATTCTCTTTGTGGCCATAATCTATACCGTCCTGGCCATCCATCCACCAGAAGCCTTCCAACGGCGGAACCACATAATCAAAGTATCCATCTATCTGATGGTCACCTTTCTTACTCATCTTAATAGTAAAAGCAATCCCATACAGCAGTCCGATGGCAGCTTTGTATTCACCATCTTCATCGTTTGGATCGCCTTTGCCGCGAACCGCAATATAATTCATCTTAGGAACCAAGATGATTGCCGGCTTATCTTTTGGCATGTAAAATTCTTTGTATTCTTTCTTAAAGTCAAATGCCACCCTACTTACCCCCTGAGCCGTTTTACTCTCTCGTCCACATTTTTCATAAACTCTTCTTCTGACATACTCGGATCTCTCGTTCCAAGAATCAGATCGCACGGCAGTTTATCGCACTCCCCACAGGAGTGAAAACCATTCCGGATCCGGCAACAATAATATATAGGGCACTCCTTTCCTTCCGGTGCGTGAAACACCTTACCACATACGGCATTACATCCCTTACACATTTCCCCGTAGCAATAACATGCACTGCAGTTCGAACCGCAGCAGCTGATCATTTCGTCAAGATCACTCATCTCCCAATATCTCCTTTTGCTTTTTCTTACTGAAGCTTCCTATCACTATTTGATATGCTTTATCAAGTAGGTCCTTCAAGATGTCATCAGGTACCTCTCCATCAGCCTTTACCGAATTCCAATGCTGTTTATTCATGTAATAGCCGGGGATTATGTCCTCGTACTGCTTACGCCAGAAATCCCCCTCCAACGGCTCCAATTTCAGAGTTATGTAATAAGGCTTGTCATTATCATCCAGGCATATTGCGGCAAACATCTTTCCGCCGATCTGGTAGCGTATCCAGTTCCAGTCCTTCTGAAAGTCCTTGGTCACACCAGGCATTTTCAGCAAATAATCATCAATCCATTCGTATTTCATGACATCAGTCTCTCCGTTTTCTTAACCAATATGGCTGTGTTCAAAACTCCTTATCCACAGTCTTACAATCGTTGAATTTTGCAAAACCGCACAGTGCTTTTTCCAATGCGGAATCCAATTCTTTTGTCTGTCGGATTCCTGGCTCCCACCATAAACCTTTTACATGAAGGGCGCCTCTATTACGATCCGGAACTGCCTCAATGCGGCCGACAAATCGATCTCCATATACAATCGGTAATGTATAATAACCGTACTTTCTCTTAGCCGCAGGTGTATAAATCTCCCAGGAATACTTAAAATCCCACAAAGCTAATATTAACGCCTTATCCCATAATAGAGGATCAATCGGCGCCATAAATGACATCCTTGGTTTCAGATCCGCACTTCCGTTAAGGATGTCCTTCATGGGAGATTCATCTTCTGTGCGATAGTAAAAATGTGTCTTTATCCCCTCTACCATAACAGATTTGATCTTACCAGTAGCTGACAGTTCGGAGAGCACTTTTTTCCTTAAATCAGCTTTCATATCAATCCCCAGAAAAGCCGGGCTGCTCTTATCCCACAAAAGCCCAACTGCTCCGATTCTGCGCAGAACTCGCCATGTGATCAGACTAAGCTCGTCACTGCACGGATTATCTGCTTTCAATATCGCATTAGGAATGTATCTCTCAGCCAGATCATAATACTTACGGCTTCCGTTTTTATGATGAATGATCAGCTCGCCCTCGGTATATAACTGTTCCAGAACCGATCTTGCTGCCGGAGACTTTTTATGCCAGTTACCGCTCCAATGCATTGAAGAATGCCAATATATCTCACCTTCGATTGGCAATGTATCGCTGCATACCGGACCATTCTCCCTGATATATGCTACAGCCTCCTCCTTTAATTCATGCAATCCCTCAAAAGTTTCTCCCATCTTCTTGCTGCGTTCCCTGAAAGGAGCAAAATACGGCCAGTCCTCTACGGACCATATGGATAATTCCTTATCTACATAGTCTACAAGTTTACGGTCCTCGTACAGGAGTTCTCGCAGCATTGATTTCGAAAAGCCTTTGACTCTGGACTGTAGTGTCAATTCGGCATTCTTGCCACAGACATCAACCGGATCAAACTGAATGCATCCTGCCTGACGCACATAGTCATAGGCACCTGCCTTGCCCGCAAAACGGTATGAGCCAATCAATCCCTGCTTTGCCAATATAAACTGCCTGGCCTGTTGTTTTGTAATGGTTAGCATATTCCCAACCCCTTATCCGCAGTATGCAACCGCATCAACCTGAAATTGCAGGCCGTCTTTGCCGCCCACATGTGCAAACTCGGTCTGGATAGATTTTCGCACAGGATACTTTCCGCCAAATCTTTCCCTTATGATCTTCTCCATGGCCGGAATATTCCAAACGTCTCTAAACAGACAATCCATCTGAACCACGGATTCCAGAGTAAGTCCGACCAGAGCAAGCCTTTCCTCCATGTTGTCAAAAGCGCCATTGATCTGCTCTTCTATGTTCCCTCCAACATTTCCCACGCAATATCCTATAAAAATGTCCCCTGCTTTAATGATTCCTGAATGCGCCCACTCTTCGTTTACATCATATCTTTCAATTTTTCCCACTTTTCTTTCCTCCATATTTTTTGATCATTGATTCTGCGATACTTTTTAATCTCTCACGTACTTCAATCGGTTCAATAACCTCAACTTTATCCCCAAAGGTAAGCATCCACATGGTAAGATCATTCACATCGCTGTAGTCCTGTACTAAAAGAAGCCTTCCATCTTCCTGAACTTTGTAGCAATCCGGTCCAAACTCCTCAACCAGTCTCCATTTCATGTCAGGATCAAATAAAGCCTTAAGGATTATATTTCTTGGAAATGCCGTTTTAGAAGTAAGGTCAGGCACCGGAGCATTCCTGCATACAAATCCCTGTTCTGTTTCCTTTACCTTGTCCATGCGATTCAGCTTAAACAACCTGTAATCTTTACGTTTCAAGCACCATCCATACACATACCAGCTGGTCCATTTAAAAACAACATAATACGGTTCAATGGAGCGCTCACTTTCTCCTGACGGTGCGTAATAATCAAATTCCAGAATATGCCTGTTCTCTATCGCATCTTGGATGGTAGCTATCTTAGGCGCAAGAGTCGTCTTATACCAGGAGGACAAATCGATCAATATAGAATCTCTGCCACTGATAAATTCTGATGATCCGGCCTGAATCTTTTCCATCAGCTGACTATAATATCTGCTTCCGCTCACACTATCCAGGCTCCGAAGTCCGGCAAGAATCATCTGCATATCCCGGGATGTTAAAAGAGTTCTGTCCATGCGGTATCCACTCATAATGGATATACCGCCTCCGTTTCCCTGCATAGTTTGAATAGGTATTCCTGCCTTACAGAGATCGTCAATATCCCTGCCTATCGTTCTTCGGGATACCTCAAAATGCTCCGCAAGCTCAGGTGCCGTTATCATCTCTTTTTGCAACAGTATCGATAATATTCCGATCAACCTGTCAATCTTCATATGCTCACCTTTTCTTGTTTATCCTATCAAAGCAAACAAGACAACAGTATGTCCTGTTTAAGATAAAATTTTTCCTGTACTCTTTACGACATCTCTTTTACTTCAGATTCTTCAGTGCACAGGAAATAATAAATATATCTGGAATTCACTTTCTATTTCAATTCACGCTCTATTTCCTCAATAGATGGTAACGTTCCTTTGAAATTCTCCGGCATAAGATCCGATAATTCATACTCTGATATTCCTACTGGGGCGTTGGAACTGTTCACCGCATACTGTGCCAGTACATCATCCTTATTTTTACATACAAGCAACCCCACCGTAGGAGCATCGCCTTCCTTCCTGAGAATACCATCAACAGCAGCTACATATGTACCTATCTGTCCCATATCTCCAGGCTCAAAAGCTCTAATCTTAACCTCAATCACAACATAGCAGTGCAGGGTAATATTATAGAAAAGCATATCAATAAACTGCTCCGTATCCCCCACTTCCAATCGGTACTCTCGTCCTACAAATGCAAATCCTGTGCCCAGTTCCAGCAGGAACTGAGATATATTATTCATAAGGGCATCCTTCAGCTCTTTCTCGTAATACCCCTCTGTCATAGTAAGGAAATCAAAGTTATACGGATCTTTTGTCATTTCCTGTGCAAGATCACTCTGCGGTGCAGGCAATGTCTTTTCAAAATTAGAGATTGCTTTTCCTTGTCTCTCATAGAGGTTAGTATCAAGAAAGTTCTGAAGCACTGCCCGAGACCAGTTATTTTCTAGAGTTTTTTCAACATAGAAAAGTGCTTTGTTCCGATCATCTTTACATTTATCGATGATAAACCTGTGATGTCCCCACGGGATCATAAAAATATCCATTTGCGCCACAACCTGTGGCGTAACTTCAACCTCTTCTAATTGCGCCTCAGCTTGTGGCGTAATTGCTTCAGCGGAATAAAGCCTATAGAACTGGTGCATATATAAAAGATTTCTTGGAGAAAATGACTTTACGTCCGGCAATTCCCGCTTGATATCGTCGCTAACAGACTTATAAAAGCCTGTTCCCCAATCATATTGAGTTTTGAGAATCTCCAGGTTACGTCCCAATTCCCAATAGAATATCAGCATCTCCCGGTTAACAGCAGATGCGGCTTTAATTTGGCTACTACGATATCTTTTCTTAAGTGAAGATATCCAATTACTATATGTTTCATCCTTTTTTATAATGTTATTCATCGTTCTTACCATCCTTATCTAAATAATATCGGGTAGTTCACCATAAAAAGGTGTAAACAAGGTGTAAATCAGGCACCACTCTGCCCACAAATGGCTTATTTCCGCCATTCTTTGCTTTGGAATTAAATCCTGCCATGGCAGATGAATAGTACTTTTATCATGTAAATTTCTCCTTCATAATTTGATAAATACCGCGTAGTTTTGCTAGGTTTTGCAAGGTCTCCAGGGAATTTACACCCTTCAATGGAAATGTATGTAAAAGTGCAAATTGTAGCAAAATTAAGCAATATACAGACGTCAATAGTAGTAAAAGCGTAGTAAAACTAGGATTCATTTACTACTCCATTTTTTATAAATATCTCAAAACCTTTTTCCAGTTCAATATCCGTCACAATTCCAACTTCTCCACTATCAGCCCAATCTACATTTTCTCCATTTAATTGAAGGCTAGCAATTTGTGTACGTATCCATCTTTCACCTTTATGGGCATATATCTCATCTCCAACTTTTATTCTAACATTATTGAGCATCAATATACCTGCCTTAGGTTTCTTAAAATATTCATCATATACACCGACGCTTATCAAGTTCTTTGGAATTAATGAAATTAGTCCCCACTCATCTAAAGAGTCGCGCGTTTCATCCTTTGTAAAGATACCGTTTTCTATCAACTTATATTGATTGTATAGCTGCCATGTAGTAAGAAGACCTCTTTCATCATTTTCTGCATAATCAATTTGGTTATCACTAAACGGAGGATTTTGTCTTAATGAAGGTCTCATATACCTTTGATGATTCACAATGTATATAGGTATAATTTCTTTATCTCGATGTTCCTTTTCTCTCTTACGTCTATGTTTTGCCACCTGTGAGCATTCTGCATCTGTAGATGTTCCGCCTATACCCTTAACTTCGATAATATACATCTTATCTTCTTCTGTAATCTGTATATCTTCTCTTAAGATATCTTCGTTTCCATCAATAGCTTCTACATTTGAAAATCCCAGCCATTTAAAGTATGTACACACAGCTTGAACCAACTTATCTCCTGTTTCTATCAACAGATCATTCAAAAATTTATACTTCTGATCAACAGCATTTCTTCTTTCATTCAATGATTTAATTTTTGAATCATATTCTTTTTGAATTAAAGTTCGTTCTTTTTCAATCTCAAGTATTTCTTTAGGCAAAAATTCTTGTTCTTTTATCCATTCAAACTCTTTTGATTCAGGGAAGAAGTCAGGCAATATTTCTGGTAACACAGATGTTACTAACCTTTCAATCAATTCATCTTTCTTTTCACAAAGAGGAATCAATATTTCATAGCCTGAATTCTTTGAATATCCAATATATGAAACTACTTCTCCATCTTGATTTTTCAGCAAGGGCACGAAATTAGGATCTGCAATTGATTTTTGAGAAGTTTTTTCCCATTTTGTTGGTAAATCAAAAACCACATTATAACCTTTCACATATTTTGATATTACATTTGCCAGATTGTTATTTTCTGATATTATTTTCTTTCCAAATTTTGATGTTGTACTAGCTTGAATAATTTCATATATGTTATGCACTTCCTCATCAGGATAGCTATATTGATTTTGTTTTAGCACCTTTATAATATTATATTTTTCCGAATAACTGCTTCCCGCAAAAATTATTTTCAGCACTTGTGTTTTTAACTTATCCTTCATGATACTCAAGACAAATGGACTAGGCATAAATTCTTTCTGTGGAAAATTCAACTCAAATAAATATGGTATACCATCTGGCTCATCATCTTCCAAACAATGTCTTGTTTCATTCTCATTTTGTAAATCAATTATGACCACGCTATATTCATGCAAATTACTTATCATGCTATATTCTAGATCAACATATCTTTTATTCACATACTCTTCGTACTCAACAATTTTAGTCACACCCAAATCACCAGTTGCTACATGATAATTCTGGCTCAATCTTTCCGTTATTTTTTCATTGTTTACAATATAAATTTGCGGTTCATTGTACTTTTCCATCTATACTTCATCTCCAATTATTAGTAAAAATTATTCACTTTCTTTTATGTCTTTATGCTTTAATCTAAGCAGATATAACATTGCATACGCACGGTTATACAAATATTCTATAAACTGTGAGTCATTCAATGCTTCCCTTTTTTCCTTAGCTCCATTCAAGTAATCATTATGCCTGACATCGAAAAATTCATTAGATAATTTCATTAATTCATCCAATTCTTTTTTTACAACAGCATAAACTTTTCCATCCATATTATCGCTTACACTCAACGCCAGCGCTTTATACTGTTCATTTCTGCTATCGCCTTGAGTAGATATAAGATATTGAAGTGCATCTATAATAAAATCTAGCGCACTTTTCTTTTCCATCAAATCTTTACTATTAATCATATCCTCCGAAAACTGTATCTTTCGTTCGAACATCCTATAATTGATAATTTTATCAATAGGAAATGTTGTTTTGTACCCTTGCTTTATTACAATTCCACTTTGTAATCGGTATGGCAATTTGAATATTTTAAATCTATCATTAACCTCTATAGTGAATTTGTAATGACACTCTCTCTATTCTTTTTTGTTGATGTTTACCAAAATACCTTGCTTTGAAAGGTTTTTGATAAACGGTTAATAGTTCCATATATAGTCAAAAGTAAAGCAT
>CAJOMN010000022.1 GCA_905235745.1 uncultured Lachnospiraceae bacterium | reverse complement strand
GATGCAAAAAAGCAAGGGCGTTGCGGTCTTGTACTTACCTGCAAAGATAAACTGGTCGATTATTATGCAAAGTTTGGTTTCATCAACGAGGGGCAGAGCACAAAGTCGCATCACGGCGGAGTTACTTGGAATCAAATGAGATTGACCTTTTAGCTGCGCAAATTCCAGGCTTTTTAATTATACTTTCGTCTCGAAAGGAGGTCTTTCGAGATGATAGACACGTTTAAGAACAAACGGTATACTATTTTCCATAGTTTGGGGCGCGGACGATTACTTGGACTAAATTGCTATTCCGGATGCCGTACTGTCGGAGATAAAGAGTGAACCAGCGAAATTCATGGTTAAGATTAGTAGTATGACAAAAAAATGGCGTGGCCCCCGCGCATATTCAACGCCGGTCCGCGCCTCTGTATCATTATAATAAATCACTTATTTGGTATAGTCAATGGTCAGATGATGAACTATAAACGATATTATGAGTCGTTAAAGAATACTCCGGAGCCGGATGATGTGAGAAATCCTGTTGCCATAGACTATAAAGCTCTTATTGCATATGCCGAGGAAAGAAACTTGGAGCCTTGTTGACGAATGGCATTTAAAGATTAAAAGAAATAAATAGTCTATCCGTAATCAATTGTATAATTGTTTCATTCAACAGTAGTGCAACAATAGTCAAAATAGTGTTTACAAACATTATATTCAATGATAATATAGTGTCTGTAAACACTATTTTTGAGGTAAAAAGATGGATAATGAAGAATACTATAGAATGCTGGATATATCAAACAGGCGGGTTCGTGAGAACAATTACTCAACGAAGAGATTTTTGCTTGACAAAATTGATTGGCGAGACAGATTGATATGTATTTTCGGTTCAAGAGGATGCGGTAAAACCACGATGCTGTTACAGCATATTCGCTCTGAGTTTAAAAACGATCCGGAAAAGGCCCTTTATGTTTCACTTGATAATCTTTGGTTTGGAACTCATTCCCTGGCAGAATTAGCAGATATTCATTATATGAATGGGGGTACACATATCTTCCTTGATGAGGTCCATTATCTAAAAGACTGGCAGATTATAATTAAGAACCTCTATGATAACTATCCAAAGTTAAAAATCGTATATACCGGATCTTCTTTACTTAGGATTGATTTTGAAAGTGGGGATCTTTCAAGAAGACAGATAACATACAATCTTCCTGGACTATCGTTCAGAGAGTATTTGTATTTTGAAGATATCATCGAAACTAAAGCCTTGAGCCTGACAGAGCTTATAAAGGATCACAAGACCATCGCAGAGGACATTACTCCTGACAATACTGTATTAAAGCATTTTACTGATTATTTGTTAAGGGGATACTATCCGTTTTATAAAGAGGTATTTGCGGGGTATGAGCAGAGAATTAGTCAGATAACTAATCAGATACTGGAAAGCGATTATCCGGCGGTTGAAAACATCAACTATTCAACAATACAGAAGATTAAAAAGATGTTGTTTATTCTGGCACAGAGTTGTCCGCAAACCCCTAAAATGACAGAACTCTATAGTCAGCTCGAAACAGACAGAAATCAAGGATTGAAGATGCTCTACATTCTTGATCGGGCAAATCTTTTAAATATACTTTCTTCGAAGAAAGCAACACTAAAGAATATGGCAAGACCGGATAAAATCTATTGCGATAATCCCAATATAATGTATTCTCTGACCGAGAATATTAATGTAGGTACTAAAAGGGAGACATTTTTCCTTAATCAATTGAAGTCGGCCGGCCATGATGTTCTATACCCGGATAAAGGTGATTTTATAGTTGACAGGAAATACCTCTTTGAGGTGGGCGGAAAAGATAAATCATTTAACCAGATAAAAGATATTCCCGATAGTTTTTTGGCAATTGATGATGTGGAGATTGGAAGGGAAAACAAAATACCTCTTTGGATGTTTGGACTGCTATATTAGGAATAAGATAATCATCACAAACGCTTTCGTCAAGAAAGCCCAGAAGCTAAGGAAACAGGAAAAGGATCGTGCAAAAGCTGCCAGAAAAGACTACATTGAACGAGTCAGAGAGGGTAAATACTATGAAGAATAGCAGAAGTACATTTGATCGAATGATGGAAGATCCTAAATGGAAAGCAGACTTTGAAAAGGGATATGAAGAGTTTCTGCTTTCAGAGTTCATATGCGAGCAAATGGAATCCACCGGCATGTCTGTAAGAGAACTTGCTAAGAAAGCAGGGGTCTCACCGACAACCATTCAGAATATGCGAAATGGAAATGCGGATAATGTGAAGTTGAAAACACTTTTGTCTGTTTTTCATGAACTTGGATTTAAACTTCAACCAATCTCTTTTCGAGCTTAACATAAACTGATATCTGGGGCCAAGCATATACAGTTGCCGGGAAGTGTTCTGCTAATATTCCGGTCAAATCGAAAAGAATGCTTTTCGTATGGACTGCAATCTTCGAGTAAAATCATCCACTCGATCATTCAACGTTGACATCAAAAAAAGACGGTTATACATCAAAAAATGACCGTTACATAGTAAACAAACAAGCCGATATATATGATGAAGATAACATATAGGCTAAGGATAGCGCAGCATTTCAATGGATTGATCATTAAGTGTCTGCGCTTTTCTTATGAGACGGTTATATACTGATTACGATATGCGGGGGAGGGGGAACTTCGTGTTAAAAGAGGGAGTACTTGGAGAATTATCCGAGTTACCAAACAATTGCGTGTATTTAAAAAGTGTTGAAGGGGAGCGCATATTCAACAAGAGCGAGATTATATACGCTGAAAGTGAAGGCCATCGATGCACAATCCATCATAATTCCGGTGATTATCATATCTATGTTAGGCTGGATGATCTGGATAGGACTTTGGGCGATACGTTTTTAAGGGTTCATCAGAGTTTTTTGGTAAACATGGAATATGTCAACAGAATAAGCAATTATAAGCTTACTTTGAACAGCGATATTGTCCTACCCGTCCCGAAGGCAAGATTTAAGCAAGTCCTTCGGACGTATGAGAAATATCAATGGGCCAAAGTCATAGGGAATAGTAACGAATAAGGAGGATTTTTATGAACATATCAGCATTCGGTTCTAATACAATAGTTAACGGGTATAAATCAACAACGGTCAATGATAATACAAAAACCATTTCGTTTTCAGATAAGATGTCGAAGGTTAATGAGAAATCCGAAGTGGAGCTTAATCTGGAGTATTATCACTCTTTGTGCAAGGAATTCCCGGGAATCACATTCAGATTAGGGGATATGGAAACAGCATTAAAACAAAATGCTATGGGTAAGATAAGTCTGGGATATAACGGCAGTATGCATCAGGTGGGTGAGAATTTTGCCGGAATAGGACAGTGCAGCATAGAAATAGATGTTTCCGTAATCTCGAGAATGAGAACCGATAAGAATTATGAAACAGCCGCCAAATGGTATATAAAGGATTCCAGGGAAAGATTTTCCGAATATATGACAGAAGTTCCGGAAGAGCCTTATGTGGCAGTTTGCCTTGAAGATGTTAACGGAAAAATCCAACTGTCACGAATGCATTCCCCGGTAAGAATTCCGACAGAGGAGGAGTTACGAGAGAAGCTTGGACTGGATAGCTTCGACGTACTTAAGCTGGATCCCGATAAAATGACAGATAATCTGATCGATTTATATCTGAAGATGATAGAAGATAGCGAACAGAAGCGGAAAGATCTTATAGAGAAGATGCAGGACAAAGAGAATAACCAGAAGGCGGATGAGGCTGATACAAGATTCATGAAGCATGCTTCTGACGAATATATCCGCAGTTTCGCATACGCATAAGTGATCATACTAAAGGAACCGGTATATACATCCGAAATTGTCTTGACAAGTATAGAATATCGATATAATATATAGAATATCAATATATAGATATTCGATACAAAGGAGGCTGTATGAGTAACATAGATAAAACACTGCTGTCCGGCAGTATGGGAACAATGCTGTTAAAGCTCCTCTCGGAAAAGGATATGTACGGGTATGAGATGATCGAGACTCTCAGGTCGCGTTCACAGAATGTTTTTGAATTGAAAGCCGGTACATTATATCCGCTTCTGCATACTCTTGAGTCCAGGAACTATCTTTCCTCATATGAACAGGAGGGAGCGGGTAAAACACGCAGATACTACTCCATAACGGATTCCGGAAGGAAATATCTGAAAACGAAGCTTAGCGAGTGGGAAACGTTTACAGGGGCAGTTGCCAGTGTACTGGCCATTTCTTATTAAGGGGGATATATCATGAGCTTGGAAGAATACATGAGTGAACTTAAGGGACAGATCCGGGATAAGAGTGCGGGGATGCTTGTTTCCGATGAGATATCCGCGCATATCGAGGAGCAGGCCGAGTTGTACCGGCAAACCGGAATGGACCGCGAGGCGGCTTTATCAAAAGCTGTTGAGGATATGGGGGATCCGGTGAGTGTAGGAGCAGACCTTGACCGGATACACAGACCTCATATGGAATGGCGTTATCTGATATTCATAATGTTTATCAGTGCGCTTAGCATAGTGATCCAATATCTTATCGCCGGAGAAATGGATTCGCGAACGATAACGGGAAATGTGTTTTATGATATTTCCAGAAGACATATCATCGGTATCCTGGCGGGAATCATCACAATGTTTTTGGTATATCGTATTGACTATACTGTCCTTCTGGGCAGAAGCAGGCTGATCGGAGGGATTTTCATGGCGGTTGTTACATTGATCGCGGCCGCTTTTGGTTTCAGAATCAACGGCAGCAGTGGGATTATTCGTATAGGATTCGTGTCATTTTCGCTTCGCGCACTGATGATGGTATACATTCCTGTTTTTGCCGGCATTTTATATGAACTTCGCGGTAAAGACAAACGGGTCATGGCACAGATTGTATTCTGGATGATTTTGCCGGTTATATCGACCTTCTTTACCGGGGATCTTTCGATTCCGTCTGCGCTGTTTATCCTGTTTGCGGAAACAGTTTTGATATTTATTGCCGTTCATAAAAACTGGTATGGTATCAATAAAAAGATCGTGTACGGCGGATTTTCGGCCGCCTTTGCCGCACTCATCATGGCGGGTATTGCCTTTATATACAGATTGAACACGTATCAGAGCGCCAGGTTTGCAAACTGGCTGTCTAACCTTGGAATAGGCAGCGGCATTACCGATGATACCGGGATTAATTATATAAATGCCCGGCTGGGCAGGGTATTTGCGTGTAGCGCGGTCATAGGAAAAAGTGATGAAGCGGTCGGAATAATGTCTGATCTTCCGGGCTATTGGTCTGACCTTGTTGTGGGTTCTACGGCTGCCGTATGTGGCCTGATCATGGTTGCCGGCATAATTATATGCATGCTTGCTCTTGCCATGTATATGATAATCATTTCCGCAAGGCAAAAGAACAGCCTCGGATATATAACAGGGTGTGCCTGCGGTATCGTTGTTGCCCTTCAGAGCATCAGCAATATCATGATCGTGTTTGGACTGCTTCCGATGACAGGCTCATCTCTCCCGATTTTCACCAGCAGTATTTCCTTTAGTATCGTTGATTACGCGATGATCGGTATGGTCTTGTCGATCTACAGATATAAGGATATAAGGGGAGACCGCTCACAGCAGAATATCCGCAATGGAGGAAAGCAGGAGATTACTGCATAACAGAGAAAATGGAACATGCATGGTCCGGGTTTGATTTTAGGACAGCATCTTGATACGCTGATCAATAAGCTGTGCAAAGCCTGCTTTCATTTTCTCCGGAAGATACGATATCTCAATTTGAGCCGTCAATTCCTCAGCTTTATTTACAAGGTCATACATTAGCTTTTCGGCGGTATGATTGTGTATTCCAATGCTTTCTGCCAGTTTGAGGAAATCATTTTTTCTTATATTACGTTTCTTGCCGTTTAATGTAAGAGCAACCTCCTCTTTATCATCGGGCATAATGAGATTAACCGGAAGCAGATCGTAAGCCGGGGAGAGGTTGTATATGCGGCTCTTAGGCATGGTTTCGATCAGAGAGAAGTTCTTTAGGTGCATATCCGAATTACCTGTAATGTAGCAAAACAGAAGCCTGTAATAGAACTCCGCCATATCCAGACCGGTATTTTTAGCGAGCGTATTTATAATCCTACCACATTTCTCATAGGATCCTTTGTATTTGTCGGCTGTTACTCGTTCGGAAAGCTGGCAGAAATCCTCCATTGCCAGTTTTTGACCGTTTATTCTGTCAACACGTTTTGTAATATAAACATAACTGTTGTCAAGGAAAAGCAAAGCACTTGGAACTGTTTTGATTCCAATAGATTCAGCCATTTTCATTGTGGCAAATTCCGCCTCGGGAAGATGGGAAAAATCACCGGATTGCGGCTTGAGAATATATCCGGTCGGATAATCAACTATTGTGAGCTTGCTGATTTTATCAGCACTGCTCAAATGAAGTGAGAGCTTCTTCTGGACGCCGGGTATCGTTAATCCTTTGCTGACTGTCAGGTTAGCAATTCTTTCCAGTTCAGCTTCCGAACAATCCAGTTCGGGCAGAGTTGCCGTCCCGAAAAATCGCTTGATACATTTTTTGTGCCATCTTACAGATCGTTCATATTCGCTTGCTTCTGCGATTTCCTTGTTACAACACAGGCATCTGATCATTATTTTTATAACTCCACATAGACATCACCGATACAATCCCTGCATGATGCCAACATTAAACCAAACCGATCCCTTGCATCCAATTTCCAGTTTCTTTCGACAACATTAAGCAGCCATCCTTCGGGGATCAGTCCGTCAAAAAACGGGAAAAGAGTATTGGAGCGGTACACCTGATCCGATAAAGGAAGAGTCAGACTTGCAGCAACGCAGTCAGGTCTGTTTAAGTAGTCAATGTCATAAACAAATTCATAACCGTCATCTGTCTCGGATAAAATGCCGGCAAATACATCCTGTATAAAGACTTTTCCTTTTCGCATAATCATATATTCCGTTCAAGCTCCCCGGGAACAGCCTTCATTCCAAACATAGCAAGCGCTTGATTGACCTTATCAAGGCGCACGGTTTCCTTTCCCTGTTCAAGTTCCCTTACAAAACGAAGCCCCAGACCAGACCTTAGTGCAAACTCTTTTTGCGTCAGTCCGGCTTTTTTTCTTTCAGTTTTAATATACTCGGATATCGTATTCATAAGAAGAATATACACCCTATCGGGTATGATTGCAATAATTCTGATTAGATTATACCTCGTAGGGTATAAAAAAGAATTCGACAATTCATATTATACCCTATCGGGCGCAATATGAACTGGCGTTACAGAGCGGTGGCGGTTATTCCGGCAATCAGAGCTTGAAGAAGGCCAGATCCTCGTTCAGCCCTTCTGCTGTGTCATCCAGTCTCGTTGACCCCTTCGATGAGCGTGTTAACGGTTTCTACTGTTTCGGCAAGCACTGAGGTCACGTCCTTGCCTATAGCGACGATCTCATCCGTTTTCTGTGCCGCCTCATCTGAATTTTTCAAGAGGTTCTGCATCTCATTCCTGATCTCTTCGGCAGTATTGGAGCTTTCCGTGGCAAGTTTGCCAATCCCCTAGGCTACCACAGCAAAACCTCTGCCGGCATCACCCGCTCTTGCGGCTTCAATGGATGCGTTAAGGGCAAGCAGATGGTCTCCATGTTGCTATCTGCGATGCTCGTGGAACTTATCGCATTGATTGTAATAAGCGCAAGACGAGGATGACAAAAAGAACCGTCCCTTTTGTCACCTTTTGTCACAATCCTTGACAATAAGCCGCGTTTTTTTCTATACTTTTCACATCGGAATGTGAAGCATTATATAGTGAAGAAATTCAAGAGGAGAGATCCGATGCCTGCAGAGAGTAACAAGTCAAAAGCGAGAGTGCTTGTCGTAGACGATATGCTCGTCAACCGGACAATACTGTCTTCGCTCCTTTCCGCACATGGTATCGCGTGCGATGCGGCGGGCGACGGCGGCGAATGCCTCGAACTATGCAGCAAGAACAGATACGACCTGATACTGATGGATCACCGGATGCCGGGACTGGACGGTGTGGATGCTCTGGTACAGCTCAAGGAGATGTTCAGGAAGGATGCGGTCGAGATACCCGTCGTATGCCACACTACCGAGGCCGGCAGGGATAACATCAACCTCTACAAGGCAGCCGGCTTTGCGGATGTTCTCATCAAACCGGTACAGCCGGAGGAACTGACGGCTATTCTTGATAAATATCTGCCCGGATATGATCTGAAGCTTCCGGATACCGGCCGGGAAAAAGACCGGACGGAGCATGAACTTGCGAAGCTTCCGGAGTGGCTCAAGACCGTTCCGAAGCTGGATCTCAGGAAGGGAATAGAAAACTGCGAGACGGCAGACGACTATATGGATGCGCTGTCGGTCTTTGCCGGATCGATATCTTCGAAGGCAGATGATATTGAGGAGCTTGCCCGCGAGGAAAACTGGAGCCTGTATGTGATCAGGGTTCACTCCCTGAAGAGTATGGCAAGGCTGGTAGGCGCGTCGGAACTGGCAGAGCATGCGGCGGAGCTTGAATACGAAGGCAAGCAGGAGCATTATGAGAGGCTAAAGGATGAAACCGGCTCATTGTTAGAGCAGTATCGCATGTTTGATCCGCTGCTTACCAAAACAGGCAATAAGGCAAAGAATACGATAAGCGATGAGTCTGCACCCGCTCAGGGCACCCGCAGGCTGCTGTATGTGGGAAACGATAACGGTGTGGTCGGTAAGAGCATCATTAATTCTCTGGAAAATGCAGGATTTCATGTCGCGCATGCCGAAGCTGACATGACAGATATACTCGCGCACCGGCAGGACGGAGACATCGTGGTCTATTATCCGGAGGGCGATGCGGGCGATGTCTATACGATAAGCAATTACCTGTCCGAGGTCAGCCGTGACGACAGGAAGATATATATCCTGACCGGAAAGGCCGAGGATATCGGCAATGCACAGAGGATACCTCTTGCCGAATATATCCGCGCGTCATATGAGCGCCCGGTGGATATGAACCGTTTTGTCCAGGATATATCGGACTATTATGATGCATTGCATGAGCTGCGCAGAAGAAAGTCCATTCTCGTAGTTGATGATGATATTGATTTTCTGACCATCATGGAAAAGTGGCTGAGACCGATCTACAAAGTGGACTGCGCACGGTCGGGAGAGGATGCGCTCCTGTTCCTGACAAGCTCGGAGCCGGATCTTATCCTTCTGGATTATGAGATGCCGGAAATGGACGGGTACGAGGTCATGCAGAGGATTAGGAGCGATCCGAAATGCGGGATGGTACCGATCGTGTTCTTCACCAGTAAAAGCGAACGCGATAACGTGGTGAGGATACTGGAAAGAAAGCCGGACGGTTATTTCCTGAAGTCAACGCCCAAAACGGAGCTTCTTGATTTTCTGGACAGATTTTTCGCAAGGAATTATACGGAGACCATTCCTTAAACATACGTAGACAGGAGGACGTGAAATGGATGATGCCAATATGAGGCACCCCGGCTCGGAAGATGCGATACAGGATATCCTGGAGCAGGAGCAGGAGAGAAACCGCCAGCTTGCAATAGCGCTGAAAGAGGCGGAAAAATCAAACGCAGCCAAAACCGTGTTTTTGTCAAATATGAGTCACGAGATACGCACACCGATGAACGTCATCATCGGTCTTGATAATATTGCCCTGAAAAACCCCGATCTGGACGATGCGACGAGGGATTATCTGGTCAAGATAGGTGCGAGTGCGAGACATCTCCTGTCGCTCATCAACGATATACTGGACATGAGCCGCATTGAATCCGGAGGTATGACTATCAAAAATGAGGAGTTCTCATTCGGAGATATGTTAGAGCAGATCAATACAATGATAGGCTCGCAGTGCAACGACAAAGGGCTCGTCTATGACTGCCGTGTATCGTGCCGGCTTGATGATACGTACATCGGAGATGAGATGAAGCTGAAGCAGGTCATCATCAACATTCTCGGGAACGCGGTCAAGTTTACCCCTGTCAAGGGAAGCATTACCTTTAATGTGGATCTTGCCGAAGAGTCCCTCGAGAAAGCCGTAATGCGGTTCGTCATAAAGGATACGGGCGTCGGTATGGACAAGGAATTTGTGCCGAAGATATTTGATGCCTTTGCAATGGAAAATGACGGTGTGAAGAGCGAGTACGGCGGTTCCGGACTGGGAATGGCGATCACCAAGAACATCGTGGACGCTATGAACGGCACGATTACGGTCGAGTCGGAAAAGGGAAAGGGATCGGAATTTACACTGTGCGTTCCGCTCGGACGCGTCGCTAAGGCATCGGAAGCAGACAACAAGCTGCCTCCGGGACAGATTCACGCCCTTATCATTGACGATGACATAACCGCCTGCGAGCATGCCGCAATGATACTTAACCGTATCGGCGTAAGCTCCGATTACTGCCTGTCCGGAAGCCAGGGACTCGAGCAGTTTGAAAATCATCTCGCAAGGCAGGATGCGTACAATCTCGTTCTGATGGACTGGAAAATGCCGGAAATGGACGGCATCGAGACGACAAGACGCTTCAGGGATAAATTCAAAGATGAGGATTATACGATAATATTGACCACCTATAACTGGGATGAGATCGTGGATGAGGCTATCAAGGCGGGAGTCGACGGATTCATGTCCAAACCGTTCTTCAAGAAGAGCATTCTCGGTCAGATCCAGAACATCATGCTTGCATCCGGTTATGAGAACAGGAAAAAGAAGGCTTCGATCGCCGGGCGGCGCGTACTTCTCGCGGAGGATATGACCATCAATGCGGAGATAATGAAGCAGATACTTCGCATGAGGGATGTTGATATGGATCACGCGGAGAACGGCGAGCTTGTAGTGGATATGTTCAGGGAGAGCAGTGAGAACTACTATGACGCCATTCTGATGGATATTCGCATGCCTATACTGAACGGGCTTGAAGCCACAAAAGAGATCAGGGCAATGGACAGGGAGGATGCGAAATCTATCCCTATCATAGCAATGACTGCCAACGCCTTTGACGAGGATGTGCGGCTGTCGATAGATGCCGGAATGAATGCACACCTGACCAAGCCTGTGGAGCCTGATGCTCTATTCGGGATGCTTGAGAGGGTTCTGGAACAGGAGGAGATATAATGCCGGATAAGAAGATACTGCTGGTTGATGATGACGAGGATATGCTGATGCTCACATCGAGATGGCTCGCAAAGGCAGGATACGATGTTAAGTGCGCCCTGTCCGGTCAGGAGGCGCTGCAGATGATAGGCGGGGGAAGCTTCGATCTGGTACTTATGGATCTGTCAATGCCGGGGATGGACGGGATCGAAACGCTGCGTGCGATCAGAAGCGCAGAGGATACGGCGGCAGTACCGGTGATGTTTCTGACGGGCATGGATGATGATACGGCGCAGGCAGATGCCGGAGCGCTGAATCCGGCAGGGTATATCTCCAAGTCCGGAGGAAAGCAGAAGATATTAGATACCCTGGCAGATTATTTTGCATAGTCGGAGGGTGAAGAAATGTCCGGAGAAGATTTTCAACTGAATGAAACTAATCTTGGTTTTGTCGAGCAGATCGGGAAGCATATGCCCGGCGGCTTTTTTATATACAAAGCCCAAGAGCCCGAGGAAATGCTCTATGTCAATCATACCGTGCTGGATATATTCGGCTGCAGGGATCTTGACGAATTCAAGGAGCTGACGGGATACACATTTAAAGGTATGGTGCATCCCGATGATTATGCTGCCATATCCAGCTCCATCAATGACCAGATCAAGGAAAACGATGACGACATGGATTACGTCGAATACCGTATCATCCGTAAGGACGGCACTGTCAGATGGGTGGATGATTTCGGACATTTCAGCGATACTGAGGCATTCGGCGGTGTTTACCATGTATTTATATCGGATATAACCGAGAAAAAAGAAAAGATGGATGCCGAGCATGAGCGTCTGGTGGAGGAGGTCGAGAACGCCGCAAAGCTTGCGGAACTCATGGGCTCGGTCGCATCCCTTCTGACCAACATGCCTGCCATGAGCTTTTCCAAGGATGCCGCAACAGGCAGATATTTGGCATGCAACCAGTCTTTTGCGGAATATGCGGGCAAGTCGGATCCCAATGAGGTGATAGGACTAACGGATTTTGAGATATTTGATCAGGAAACCGCAGCTCATTTTGCCGATGATGACAGAAAAGCCATCAGCATGGACGAGCCTTATATATTCTTTGAGGACGTGCCGGACGCAGCGGGTGCGCCAAGAAACTTCCAGACTACCAAGATGAAGTTCACCGATGCCGACGGCAAGCTGTGTACTCTCGGTATGTGCGTTGACGTGACGGAGATGACGAGGATCAAATCCGCCGAAGCGGAGGCGAAGGCGAGGGAGCAGGAGCTGCAGGAAAAGATCGCACTGCAGGAAAAGCTCCTCGAGCAAAGCGAAAATCTTCGCGAGGCGCTGCGGGCTGCCGAGGAAGCCAATAATGCCAAGTCCAACTTCCTGTCCAACATGAGCCATGAGATCCGCACTCCCATCACCGCCATTCTTGGCATGAATGAACTGATACGCAGAGAAAGCAGTGACAAAACCATACAGGATTATGCCGACAATATTGACAAGGCAGGCAACAGTCTGCTTGGGATCATCAATGACATACTTGATTTTTCCAAGATAGAAGCCGGGAAGATGGAACTTGTAAACGCGGATTACAACATCAGGGATCTTCTGAGCGGAGCTGCCAATCTGACGAGGCTTCGCGCCCAGGAAAAGGGAATAGCACTGAAATACGAGATAGATCCGCTCCTTCCCTCGGTACTCTTCGGAGACGAGCTGAGACTCAAGCAGATACTCACCAATCTGTTGTCAAATGCCATCAAATATACCGAGGAAGGCACGGTTACTCTCGTGTGCAGGGTCATCTCCTCCCGGGAAGATACGGCAGACATCTATTTTTCCGTACAGGATACCGGGATCGGCATCAAGGAAGAGGAAAGAGAGCTGCTCTTTTCGGCGTTCGACCGGCTCGATGTCAAGAAGAACCGGAGCATAGAGGGAACAGGGCTTGGCCTTGCCATTACATACCAGATGCTTGAAATGATGGGCAGCACACTTTGCGTTGACAGCGAATACGGGAAAGGTTCGAACTTCTATTTCACCATTTCGCAAAAGGTAACCGATAATACCCCGGTCGGTGATTTTGACCCATTGGGTCAATCTATCAATGATATAGACGAGGCACAGATTAAGAGGGACGTTTTTGTCGCATCGGGCGCAAATGTACTGATAGTTGATGACACTCCGCTGAACCTGAAGGTTATCGTAGGCCTTCTGAAGCATACGGGAGTGCAGATCCAGACTGCCGCAAGCGGTGCGGAATGCATCAGGAAGTTCGGAGAGGAAGATTACGATATGGTTTTCCTTGATTACCGCATGCCGCTGATGAACGGGATAGAGACGCTGGCAAAACTGAAGGAGCTGTACCCCGCGAAGGCCGCCGGGGTGCCGATCATATGTCTTACGGCAAGTGCGGTCCTCGGAGACAAAGAGAAGATGCTTACTGCGGGATTTACCGATTATCTGTCCAAACCGGTAAACATCGGCGAGATGGAGGCGATGATGCTGAAATATCTTCCGCCCGATAAGGTGCGCAGGGTAGGCGCAGAAGAGACGACGTCAGACAGTGAACTGCGCAAGCTGAATCCCCTGATCTTCCACATAGATACGATAGATCCGGCGCAGGGGCTGGAATACTGCGGCGACGCGGAAGACTATATGGAAGCATTGGAGATATATGAGGCTTCGATCGCAAGAAAAGCGGAGGATATAGAAAAAGCGTATACCTCCGGGAATATGGAAACATATATCACGATGGTACATTCCCTCAAGAGCACGTCAAAGGCGATCGGGGCAGTCGGGATATCAGGGCAGGCGCAGGCTCTGGAAAAGGCAGGCCGTGACGGTGATGACAACTATATACGTGATCATACGGATTCGTTCCTGCAGGATTACCGCGAGCTGGGGAACTGGCTGAGGGCAGCGCTTACAACAAATCACAAGGATTGAGGAACAGGAGATATGTTAAGTTTTAAGACGGATTTCTATCAGAATTTGTTTGATTCTTTTGACAACAATGCGGTATTAATGCGTGTTGAGGATGACGGCACCTATTATCCGATCTGGTGTTCCAAAGAGTTCTCCGAAATGATGGAGGGCACGGAGGAAGAGTTTATCCGGAAGGAGTCAGGAGGTACGATGAGTACCATCCATCCGGACGACCGGGATGATGTGGGTTATCTGTTCAAAAATCATACGACAAGGGACGGCGGAAACAGCCTCACCGTCAGAAAATATACGCTGAAGGGCAATACTGTCTGGGTAAACATCCATTATGCGTTTGTAGAGGAAGATGGTGTACTCTATGCATACTGCACATATACCGATGTGACAGAGATCAAGGAGAGCCAGGCTCAGATCGAACGTATGTATAAGAGCACCGTTGCGGACCTGGAAAGCCTGTCGCACGGTGCGCTGACATTTCTGAGAGTGGATCTTACGACAGATGTTATGGAGGATATCAGAGGCTCGGATGCATTCCCGTTTGATCCTACTCCCGGTGCCGACCATCTTTCCGAATGGAATCAGTTCTTCCCACTTGAATCGGATCAGAAGAGATTTGCGGAGCGATTTTCCGCCCCTGCGCTGATAGAGGCATTCAATAACGGAACGACATATATGAGTGATTACTTCTATACGCAGAGAAGAAGCGGCCGCAAATGCTTTGTGAAGGTAACGGAGAATATCAGACAGGAGCCGACATCCGGGGATATCATATCATTCTTTACCGAATACGATTATACCGAGGAAATGGTGAACCAGGTCGTCCAGACCAAAGCTCTCGTGGAACAATATGACATGATCACGTATGTTATTGACGGAGAATACGGGGTCGTGATCGGTGATGCGGAGCATATCCAGAAAGGAAGTATTTTCCCCAAGGCCAGGAAAGGACATTACAAGCAGTATATAAACGATCAGGTAATACCGGTACTGCACGGCACGGATGAGGAAAAGGAAGAGATGGCCAGATCGCTTCTGCCGGAAACAGTTGAAAGTGCGCTTGACAGTCAGGATCATTACGAGACTCATATCGTCTGTGAGATAGACGGTGAGGTCTTCC
Source organism: uncultured Lachnospiraceae bacterium (assembly GCA_905235745.1). Classification (GTDB taxonomy): domain Bacteria; phylum Bacillota; class Clostridia; order Lachnospirales; family Lachnospiraceae; genus UBA2868. The sequence continues at coordinate 55,277 of CAJOMN010000022.1, read as the reverse complement.
ACAAAAGATTTGTGTTCTACATGGTAAACAAAGAAGCCAGATTCTACGTACTGATGAAGTCGGATGTGACTGCGGTGATAAAGGAGCAGCAGGAGCGGAACGAGCTGTTGTCAAACGCACTGAAAGAGGCAGAGGATGCAAACGCGGCAAAGACATCATTCCTGTCAAGCATGAGCCATGAGATCAGGACTCCCATGAACGCTATCATAGGTCTTGACAGTATAGCATTAAAGGATCCCGATCTTCCGGCATCGACGAGGGAGTATCTGGAAAAGATCGACGCAAGCGCAAAGCATCTGCTGGAGCTCATCAACGATATACTGGATATGAGCCGTATAGAGAGCGGCAGGATGACGATCAAGAATGAAGAGTTTTCATTCCGTGAAATGCTCGATCAGATAAATACGATGATCAACGGTCAGTGCGATGACAACGGACTGACATATGATTTCCGGATCATCGGGGATGTGAGTGATTACTACATAGGTGATGATATGAAGCTCAAACAGGTCATCATCAACATTCTCGGCAATTCGGTGAAGTTTACGCCGGCAGGCGGAACCGTGTCATTTATAGTGGAGCGGACCGCACAGTATGAGGGCAGATCCACGCTCCGCTTCATTATGAAGGATACCGGGATAGGGATGGACGAAAGCTACCTGCCGAGGGTATTTGATGCATTCAGTCAGGAGGATGTGAACAAAGCCAATAAATACGGAAGCACCGGCCTCGGAATGGCGATCACCAAGAGTATCGTCGAAATGATGAACGGCAACATTACGGTAAAGAGTAAGAAAGGTGCCGGTACGGAATTTACGGTTACGATCACCCTAAGTGACAGCAAGCTCAAGGGTGATAATTTGCTCAACCTGAATCCCCAGGATATGGATGTGCTTATCATTGATGATGATCCGATAGCATGTGAACACGCGAAGCTCGTCCTCAGTGAGATAGGAGTCAAGGGTGAGACGGCCATCGGCGGAGAGGAAGCGCTTAAGCTTATAGAGCTGCGGCATGCCCGCCGCGAATTCTACAATCTGATACTTGTAGACTGGAAGATGCCCGGACAGGACGGCGTGGATGTGACAAGACGGATCAGGGAGCTGTACAGCGAAGAATCAGTAATAGTCATACTGACATCTTATGACTGGGAGGATGTAGTCGACGAGGCTCTTGAAGCAGGCGTGGACGGCTTTATGGCAAAGCCTCTTATCTCATCAGACGTTATGGGCGAATACAAGCAGGCATTGTCGCGCAGACAGGCATCCGAAAGCCATGAGCAGCGTAAGGCTGACCTTGCCGGAAAGAGGATCCTTCTGGCAGAGGATGTTGCCATCAACGCGGAGATCATGAAGACTCTGCTGGAGATGCGGCAGATGACAGTAGAATGCGCGGAGAACGGAAAGATCGTTGTCGATAAATATGCTGCCAGCCCCGGATATTACTATGACGCTATACTCATGGATGTCAGAATGCCCGAAAAGAACGGACTCGAAGCTACTGCGGATATACGAAACCTCGACAGGCCGGATGCGAAGAGCATTCCGATCATAGCCATGACTGCGAATGCATTTGATGAGGATGTGGAACGCTCGCTTCAGGCGGGGATGAATGCGCATCTCAGCAAGCCGGTTGAACCGGACAGGCTGTACGAGACACTGGAAAGTCTTATAGACGATAGAGATCGGAGCTAATGATAAAAGACTTATACACAGAGGGTTATCCGTTTCTATATGAAACACACGTCCACTCGTCGGAATCAAGCGCGTGTGCGAACAATACCGCGGTCGATATGGCTATTGCCCATAAAGCGGCCGGATACGCAGGTTTCATACTGACCAACCATAACTGGGGAGGCAATACTGCCGTCAGCCGGAATCTTCCGTGGGATGATTACCTTGACGCTTTCTTCGAGCCTTACCGTCTTGCCAAAAAGTGGGGAGATGATAATGATTTTCAGGTATTCTGCGGCTATGAAGCGGGATATAACGGAACGGAATTCCTGATATACGGTCTCGATATCGACTGGATGCACGCCCATCCGGAGATCAGGGATGCATCGGTAGAAGAGCAGTATGACATTGTACATTCGGGCGGCGGCATAGTCGTTCACGCACACCCGTTCCGTGAAGCGTCTTATATTCGGAAAATACGGCTGTACCCCGAATATGTCGATGCGATAGAAGGTGTTAATGCGTCGCACTGTCCGTACAACGGATGGCCCGATAACAGACTCTTTAATGAACGGGCGTTACGGTATGCCCGCACTCTTCATCTGCCGGTAACGGGCGGAAGCGACACCCACAGCGTCAATCTGTTCGGCGGCGGGATGGCATTTCCCGAACGCCTCCGTGATATAGATGATTTTGTACGCCTTGTCAAAAGCGCCGGTGCCGGTGATTACCGCGTGACCGACGGGATCAGTATCTATGATGCTTACGGAGTGAAGCTGTCATAAACGGTCAAAAATCAAAAATATCAAGAAGATCCTTAACCTGCAGATGCTTCTTCTCTTCCCCGCTCACATCATATATTATCCGGCCCTCCTGCATCATGATGAGCCGGTTTCCGTGTGCTATCGCATCCCTCATATTATGAGTGATCATGAGAGTTGTAAGCTTATCCTTCTGAACGATCCTTTCCGTTGCATCGAGAACCTTTGCCGCGGTTTTGGGGTCAAGCGCCGCTGTATGCTCGTCCAGAAGCAGTATCCGCGGCTTCTTGAGAGTCGCCATAAGAAGCGTCAGAGCCTGGCGCTGTCCGCCTGACAGCAGTCCTACCTTGGCAGTCATCCTGTCTTCAAGTCCCAGTTCCAGTATCTTGAGCTTATCACGGAATTCATCGCGCTCTTCGGCTGTTATGCCGCGCCGGAGTGTTCTCGGGGATCCTCTTCTGGCCGCAAGGGCAAGATTTTCTTCTATCTGCATGCTTGCCGCCGTCCCGTTCATCGGATCCTGAAATACCCTTCCGATAAATGCGGCGCGTTTGTGTTCGGCAAGCCTGGTAACGTCCGTGCCATCGAGAGATATTGTTCCGCTGTCGACGAACCATGTTCCCGCGATAGCATTGAGGATGGTTGATTTTCCGGCCCCGTTCCCTCCTATTACGGTAACAAAATCACCGGGATCAAGGTGCAGGTCAACCCCGTCCAGAGCGCATTTTTCATTGACCGTACCGGGATTGAATGTCTTGTGAATATCTCTGACATCAAGCATTTGAGCTGCCTCCTTTCCGCTTGGAACCAAGGTGCGGTATCGCAAGGAAGATCGCAACTATGATCGCCGATACGAGCTTAAGGTCATTGGCGTTTAGTCCGAGCCATAATACGACCTGCAGTACAAGATAATAGATCACTCCGCCGACAGCAACAAAAGCAAGGGAGAGGGCAAAGTTACGCTCGATCTTCCCAAACAGCACCTGCGCTATGATCACGGCGGCAAGCCCTATGACGATAGCGCCGCGTCCCGCGTTGATATCGGCAAACCCCTGGTACTGCGCATACAGACCGCTTGAAAAAGCGACGATCCCGTTGCTGATCATGAGCCCGAGTATCTTGGTGATATCGGTATTGATACCCTGCGCCCTTGACATATTCGGATTCGAGCCTGTCGCCCTTATCGCAGAGCCGATCTCCGTCCCGAAGAACCAGTACAGTATTGCGATCAATATCACAATTATCACTGCAACGACAAGGATCGTATTCCTGTATACCGGAACGTTCTTGATATATCTCAGGGATACGAGAAGGTCGTATTTGTCAACATTTATTGCCTGATTCGCCTTGTTGTCCATTATCCGCAGGTTGATGGAGTACAGCCCGAGCTGGGTGAGGATTCCGGCAAGTATTGCCGGTATCCCCAGAAATGTATGCAGAAAACCGGTCACAAAGCCGGCGATCATTCCTGCAAGAAAAGCCATGGTAAGAGAAAACCATACGCTGTGCCCGCCAAGCATCAGCATGATGCACACGGCGCCTCCGGTACACATCGTCCCGTCCACTGTCAGATCCGCCAGATCCAGCAGCTTATAGGTGATGAAGACACCGATGGCCATAATACCCCATATTAGTCCCTGGGCGATCGCACCGGGGAAAGCAGTCAGCAGATTAATGATGTTCAACAGTCAACCTCCGTATTATTCGGCTATAGCCTCATAGCCCTCGGGGATAGTAACGTTAAGAGCTTCGCATCTTGACGGAACGTATTTCTTGGTCACATTAGGTGCATATTCGATATCCATAGTGGAAACATCGGCACCGTTTTCAAGTACTTCATATGCCATAAGACCTGTCTGGTAACCGAGATCGTAATAGCTGATAGACAGTGTCGCTACACCGCAGCCCGCACATATTCCCTCTTCGCTTGCTACGATCGGGATCCCTGCGGGAAGGCAGATATTATCAATGACCTCAGTTGCGGATGCCGCAGCGTTATCGGTCGGGATATAGATTACATCAACAAGTGATACGGCGCTTGTCGTAACCGATGCGATATCATTGGAATCGGCAAACGAGAATTCCTGACAGGTATATCCGAGCGCTTCAAGTTCCTTTGAGATAACGTTTACCTGATACAGTGAATTGGGCTCGCCCGAGCAATATATCAAACCAACGGTCTTCGCATCCGGGAACAGTTCGTTCAGAAGCTTTGCCTGTTCGGAAAGCGGAGCAAGATCGGAGGTACCGGATATGTTCATACCTGTCTTTCCGGACCAGTCGTCGATCTGAAGAGCAGTTGCATAATCCGTAACAGATGTTCCGAGAACGGGGATCGTAGATGTTGCTGCCGCGCATGCCTGAAGAGGAGGCGTTGCATTTGCCATTATAAGATCAACATTTGATGATACGAACTGATTGGCTATCGTGGCACAGGTTGCCGAATCTCCCGAAGCATTCTGCTCATCAAAGGTTACTCTGTCACCGAGCTTTTCGGTAAGCGCATCCTTGAATCCCTGGGTTGCCGCATCAAGAGCTTCGTGCTGAACGAGCTGGCATATACCAACCGTATAGGTTTTGCCGCTGTTATCGGAACCGGATGTACCCTGAGTTCCCGCAGATCCCGAACATCCTGCCAGAACGGATGCCGCCATAGACATGACTAATCCTAAAGCAATGATTTTTTTCATAACTGATTCCTCCATGCATTGTAATTGAAAATGACAATCAATATGTATTCTAACTCTATATACATGAAAAAATCAATACAATAAATAATGGAGCATACGGGATTCGAACCCGTGGCCTCAACGTTGCGAACGTTGCGCGCTCCCAGCTGCGCTAATGCCCCTTGAACATATAGTGAGCGAATTAAATACGTTCACTGTAATTCGCTGTCGATTCATAATAATAACACATATAGTAATTATTCTCAAATTATCTACACACTCTTTTTATAAGGATTATGGTATTATTGATCCGGAGGGGATGATGCGCACGGATTTAGTGCGCATGCTGTCATTCTGAATATGGAGAACAATATGGATAAGAATTACGGAGAAAACACGGTGGCTCTCTGGTGGATGGGGCAGATGGGTCTGATCGTAAGAACCGGCAGCACTACACTGTGCATTGATTATTTTGCGGCGCCTTACGACAAGCGGCAGGTACCGCCGCCCATTCCGGCAGACGAGCTGCATGGCGTGGATGCGTTTATCGGAACACATGACCATCTGGATCACATCGACCATGAATCATGGAAGATATGGGCTGTGACCAATCCCGATGCAAAGTTTATATTCCCGCGTAAGCATACGGACTGCGTCCTTGCCGACGGTGTTGCAGCGACAAGCGCCATCGGGCTTAATGACGGAGAATCGGTTACTGTCGGTGATTTTACGATACATGCCGTTGCGGCATCTCATGAATTTCTCGATAAAGACCCGGAAACGGGCTTATATCCATATCTGCAATACATTATCGAGGGAAACGGTGTCAGGATACATCATGCCGGAGATACGGTCAGATATGAGGGAATGCTTCCCGCCATTCAGTCATTCGGCAGGATAGATATACAACTGCTGCCGATAAACGGACGTGATGCCAAACGGTACATGAGAAACTGCATCGGGAACATGACCTATCAGGAGGCGGCAGATCTTGCCGGAGAAGTTCTGCCGGATATCGTCATTCCGGGGCACTGGGACATGTTTGCCGATAACAGCGCTGATCCGAATGAGTTCCGGGAATACATACTTGCGAAATATGAAGGCAGGATGAATTGTATGATCCCCGGAGTAATGGAGAAGATCATATATCCGGCGCCGGGTCCTGCGGGCGGGGCTTGAACCAATAAGCCGGATTTGAAGAAAAAGGAAGGATATATCAACTATGTTTAAGGATGATTTTCTGTGGGGAGCCGCTTCGGCAGCATATCAGGTGGAAGGCGCCTATGATGAAGACGGAAAGGGAACAGGCATCTGGGATCATTTCACACAGGATGTAACCCGGTGTGCACACGGTGAAAACGGCAATATCGCCTGCGATCACTATCATCGTTACAAGGAAGATGTTGCCCTCATGAAAGAGATCGGGCTGAAGAGCTACCGCTTTTCCATAAACTGGACAAGGGTCATTCCCGAAGGATACGGAAAGGTAAACGAGGCAGGAATCCGGTTCTATTCTGATCTTGTCGACGAGCTTATTGGCGCGGGGATCGAACCTATGGTGACATTATTCCACTGGAACTATCCTTATGAGCTGTACAGGAAGGGCGGCTGGAAGAATGCCGACAGTCCCGAATGGTTTGCGCAATATGTAAAGGTCGTTGTGGATGCTCTCTCGGACAGGGTCAGATACTGGTTCACGTTCAACGAACCCCAGCTGTTTCTGGGAGGAGGCCATAAGATAGGGTTTCATGCGCCATTCGAAGAAAACTCCGCAAAAGATATGATGACGTTATACAGAAACGTGTTCCTGGCTCACGGAAAGGCAGTTTCAGTCATCCGCAGGAATGCAAAGCTCTCGCCCATGATCGGAATGGCTCCTACCGGGTCAGTATGTATTCCGACGGATAAGATCACGGAAGACGAAGCAAGACGGAGAACATTTGATTTCGATTCCGAGGATTATTTCTTCTCAAACGCGTGGTGGGCTGATCCGATAATGCTCGGAAGATTCACGGACTGTGCCTGTGACGTCTTCGGTGACGACCTAATAAGCTTCACGAAGGAGGAATGGGAACTGGTATCCCAGCCTCTTGATTACTACGCCTTTAATGTGTATCAGGCTCAGACCGATATGGTGCCCGACCGGTCCAAATACGATGATTATTCGTATATCGGAAGTCCGCGAACAACGACGGACTGGAATGTCACTCCGGAAGTGCTCTATTATGCGCCGAAGTTCTTCTATGAGAGATACAAAAAGCCGATCATGATCACGGAAAACGGGATGGCGAATACCGACTGGGAGTTTGAGGACGGGAAGGTTCACGATCCGCAGAGGATTGATTTTCTCAGCAGATATTTAAAGGAATTGAAGCGGGCGACGGATGACGGTATTCCGGTGCTCGGCTACCAGTATTGGTCGATTATGGATAATTTCGAGTGGACGAGCGGATATGACAAGCGTTTCGGCATGATATATGTGGATTACAGAACCGGGAAGAGAACATTGAAGGACTCAGCCCTGTGGTATGCCGATGTTATCAGAAGCAACGGCAGCAAGCTGTAATGTCACCTATGGATGCAATGGATGATCGGATCCGGATGTTCCCGGCCAAGAACTATTCGAAAAAGCCCAGTAAAATCAGATTTTACTGGGCTTTTCCTCGGTAAGGTGGATAGTGGGACTCGAACCCACGGCCTCCAGAGCCACAATCTGGCGCGCTAGCCAACTGCGCCATACCCACCATTGTTATTAGGGAACAGGCACTATGCTCCCAAACAGTTGCCGGATAATAATATCAGATTTAATTTACAAAATCAAGTAGGAACTCTTGTACTGCGGCGGTCATCTCATCGAGATGATTGTCAAAGCAGTGGGTGTCTCCCTTGATCGTTACAAGCTTTGCGTTGCTGTACAATTCGGCCGCTTTAACACCGTACTCATACGGCACAGCCTCATCTTCATCGCCGTGAACGATAAGCACAGGCCCTTTGTAGCGTTCGATCTCGTCTTCGACATGCAGTGTCTGGGCAACCCTAATATAGTTACCGGACAGTACATTTTCCCCGTTCTGCACAAATTCATCCGGAATGTTCACAGGATCGATTGCGGTTCCAAGTATCTCCCCTTTTCTTGCGATCTCGGGGATCATCCATGCCGGTGACAGCGGAATGACTGCCCTGAACTTATTCGGACACATTCCGGCGATCAGCATAACGAGCAATCCGCCCTGCGAATGTCCGCACAGGAACAGATCCGTTACAAAATCAAGATTCCGGGCGTATTCCACGACCGCGAGCATATTGGATATCCATTTATATAAGGTATGATCCCTGAATCTGCCGTCGCTTTGCCCGTGACCGTACATTTCGACACGAAGCGCGGCATATCCGGCTTCTACAGCGATCCTTGCAGTCTCCGTTATATGGGGCTCCTCCATGTTCCCGGTAAATCCGTGCACGATGATCACAAGCGGATATTTATCTTTGCCGTCGGGCATTTCAAGCTTTGCATGAAGCCTGATACCGTCGTCGGTTATGTAGAATTCTTTCATATTGCTGCAATTCTCCCTTCACTCCATTTACCGGTTACTGACCGGTCGGGTTTTATTCATACAACTGAAAATAATATCATATTGTCTGGTGAAAGAATAGTGTAACCGGAAGGAAAGAATTTATGTAAGAATGTGTCTTGAAAATAGTCAGTTGACTTGTTATAATGCTAAAGGTCTGCATGAATCTCAGACTGAATGTGTCCGTAGCTCAGCTGGATAGAGCAACGGCCTTCTAAGCCGTGGGTCGGGGGTTCGAATCCCTTCGGGCACATAATGTCACGACTCTTGTCGTGACGCGGCGACGTTCGCGAAGCGAATGTTGGGAAATGTCACGACTCCTGTCGTGACAAAAGTTACGGTGACGGTCGGATCAGTAAACTTTACGGCTATAGCCAAGCGGTAAGGCACAGGATTTTGATTCCTGCATTCGCTGGTTCAAATCCAGCTAGCCGTGCTAGGCAGATAGAAGGGGCCCACGAAGTGGGAAGAAGTCTGTCTGCACGACGAGCCCATCGCCGAAGGCGATTTGAATGGGCGAGTCACATTATCACTATAATTTGGGATACTAGCTCAGTTGGTAGAGCACCTGACTTTTAATCAGGTTGTCGGGGGTTCGAATCCCCCGTGTCTCATGTATCGGAAAAGCCTTGAAAAATCAGCATTTCAAGGCTTTTTTCTTTGCCCCAAGACCAATGATCAAAGATTCCAGCATATTTTTATACATAAAAGTGTGACACAGGGGTTATGTTTTTGAATACATGTGACGATATATTAATCAAAGATAAGAATGTTAGCCACAAACTCTTTTTCATTTGAAACCTCCCTTATATAAGCACCCGGCAGGACACAGCGCTCTTGCCGGGTTCTTATTATATCAATCCTCGTTCCCCATATTTACTATAGCCGCAGATTCTGATAGATTAATAGATAAAAGGGAGGCGAATACTATGGCAAAAATCATTATGCTTAACGGCAGCCCCCACCCGCACGGGTGTACGGCAGCGGCACTGGACGAAATGGTAACCGTGTTCGAGAAAGAGAATATCGAGACCGAGATAATCCAGGTAGGTAACAAAGACATACGGGGATGCGTTTCATGCGGTTATTGCGGCAAGAACGGAAGATGTGCATTTGACGATCTTGTTAATGAGGTTGCGCCCAAATTTGAAGAGACGGACGGACTTGTCGTCGGAAGTCCTGTATATTACGGCTCGCCGAACGGAACCATCCTGTCATTCCTGGACCGTCTGTTCTACAGCACATCTTTTTCCAAGCATATGAAAGTTGGCGCTGCAGTCGTAAGCTGCAGACGGGGTGGGAACACGGCAAGCTTTGATGTGCTCAACAAGTATTTTACGATCAGCGGTATGCCGGTTGCTTCAAGCACTTACTGGAATCAGGTGCATGGGCATACGGCGGAGGATGTGAAGAAAGACCTTGAAGGGTTGCAGACAATGCGCAATCTTGCCCGCAACATGGCATTTATGATAAGGGCTATCGCTGCCGCCGACCGGGCGGAAGGGTACCCGACGGTAGAAAGCGGAGCGTTCACAAGCTTCCCTGACGGCAAATAAAAGGGCGATTTTTGCGAATATACAGTTGATTTGATCAAAAATCGTGTTATCCTATAAACAAAAGGGAAGCAAGGCGTATGTTTGGCAGAGGTAACTATGGATCCTGAAGAAGAAAGAGTAATGTATCTGAGCCGGGTAGGCCACGAGAAGATATTTAAATACGGAACCTATACGATGGTGAAGGAGAAACCTATCACCCAGGATCATCCGTTCTATGCCGCCAGAGACGAAGGCGATTCCGGAGCGCAGGATATGGATGCGGCTGAACTCGCCCAAGAGGTTCTCTCAAGCAATTTCAAGGTAGGACTGACTCAGGAAGAGGTCGATGCACTTCTTAATGGCATTTAATTATGAATATACATGATTATATTTATTCGTTACCCGAAAAGACGCTTCGTATCGGATTAAGGACTGTCGTCTGCGTACTTTTATTCCTGATCGGTATCAGATTGATCAAGGTACTGACCGGGATGGTGGTACGAGCTCTTGAACGTCTGAACGCCGAGCCGGGGGTCATATCATTTATGGAGTCATTTCTAAGGGTGGCTCTTTTTATTATACTCGTTATTCTTCTGCTGTCGGGCTTTGGCGTCAGTACAGCTTCATTTGTTGCGGTTCTCGGATCTGCGGGAGTTACGATCGGTCTTGCGATGCAGGGAAGTCTATCCAATCTTGCCGGAGGAGTTCTCATACTGCTTCAGAAACCGTTCAAGGTCGGAGACTATATTTTTGAGGATGCCCACAAGAACGAGGGAGTAGTTCAGGAGATCAGGATCTTCTATACAAAGCTCAAAACCTCCGATGGCAGGATCGTGATACTGCCGAACGGAGAGCTCGCCAATACAAGTATCATGAATTACACGTTCTATAACGATGATAATGATAAGAATGTCAGGGTATCCAATATTCGTGTCGGAGTATCATACGATTCGGATATTGAAAAAGCTGAAGAGATCCTCACACAGATAGTCCGGGATGAGCCACTGCGTGATAGAAACAGCTCATATGCGGTAAGGATAGTCGAATATTCCGAAAGCTCCATTATATTCAACCTGTTCTGCGTATTCCCGCTTGATGATTACAATGCCGGACGCGGAAGCATCATGGCAAAGATCAAGCCTGCGTTTGATAAAAATGACATCAGGATCCCGTTCCCTCAGGTGGATATACATATGAAATAATTATAACCGGCAATAAGTAAAAGTTGATTCTGAGGGTAAAATGTTCATGTTATTATATAAACACAAAACCTATATACATCTCAAAACGGATTGAAAGGAGAACGAATATGGCAAAGATCAAGGAAAGTGCGCTCGAACTTATCGGGGGTACGCCTCTTCTCAAACTTAACGGTTATTCAAAAAAGGCCGGTATTACTAACGCTACTTTACTGGCAAAGCTTGAGTATTTTAATCCCGCAGGATCCGTCAAGGACAGGATCGCGCTTGCTATGATAGAGGATGCGGAAAAAAGCGGCAAGTTAAAGCCCGGAGCTACGATCATAGAACCCACTTCAGGTAATACGGGCATCGGTCTTGCGGCGGTTGCGGCAGCAAAGGGATACAGGGCGATACTCACACTTCCCGATACCATGTCGGTTGAGAGAAGAAATCTCCTTAAGGCATATGGAGCCGAGCTTGTTCTCACGGAAGGCTCCAAGGGAATGAAAGGCGCTATTGCAAAGGCTGAAGAGCTTGAGAAGGAAATCGACGGATCAATTATTCTCGGACAGTTCGTCAATCCTGCAAATCCCGCAATCCACAAGGCAACAACCGGTCCCGAGATATGGGAACAGACAGACGGAAAGGTTGATTTCTTTGTTGCCGGTGTAGGAACAGGCGGTACGATCACAGGTGTCGGAGAATATCTCAAGGAGCAGAATCCGGAAGTCAAGATAATTGCCGTTGAGCCTGCCTCCAGCCCCGTACTCTCGAAGGGGACGGCCGGACCGCATAAGATCCAGGGTATCGGAGCCGGATTTGTTCCCGATGTACTCAATACCGGCGTATATGACGAGATCATCGCGATAGAGAACGAGGATGCATTTGCGGAGGGCAAGCGCTTTGCCGTCTCGGAGGGAATCCTTGTAGGTATATCGTCAGGTGCAGCTCTTAAGGCGGGTACTATCATAGCGTCCAGAGAAGAGAACAAGGGCAAGAACATCGTTGTTCTTCTTCCGGACTCCGGCGACAGATATCTTTCAACACCGCTGTTCGCTGAATAGACCACTACAGAAATAGTATATAAACATCATAAGAAGAAGACTCCGAAAGGGGTCCGCACTAAGGGGTTTTGATCCTTAAAAAAATAACGGCATAGCTGGCATTACGCTGGTTATGCCGTTTTTTCTTGCAACCTTTAGAACGGCTTGAAAAATTCACATTTTCGTGATATAATCAATTTGTTGCCTGTTTATGATATCTGACACGCATATGGAGGTGCATTCATGGCTGTTAGCTATAAAAAACTATTTCACTTATTGATAGATAAAGATATTTCCGTAGCCGACCTGCAGAAGCAAGCCGGTTACAGCGCGAATATATCCACGCGCCTGCGAAACAGCCGCTATGTTTCCCTGGAATCAATGGAAAAGATATGCCGGGTGCTTGACTGCAAGCTGGACGATGTCGTGGAATTTGTACCGGACGAAAAGGAAAAATGAGTAAAGAAACAACGATATGCATTTAAAGAGCTGTTATTGGAAAAGCCTTTTCATAAGATTACCGTCGGTAATATCGCGGAAAAGTGCGACATTAACAGACAGACCTTTTATTATCATTTTCATGATACTTTGGAGCTGGCGGAATGGACCTGCGAGATGGATGCCGAGAGAGCGTTAAATGAGCATACGACCTATGAAACCTGGCAGGAGGGATTTCTGGCGATCTTTGAGATGATAAAAAAGGACAAAGCATTTATCATCAATATCTACAGATATGCGCCGAAAGATTATTTGTACAAATATCTGTATCGGGTTACTTACCAGCTCCTGTATAACGTGATCGAAGAAAAGTCGCAGGGGATGGTCGTAAGAGACGAAGATAAGGAGTTCATCGCCAATTTCTATAAATTCGGTTTTGTTGGTATCGTTGCGGACTGGATCGACCACGATATGAAACAGGACCCGGAAGAGATCATTGAAAGATTGAACGCCCTGATCGCCGGTTCCTTTGAGCAGGCGCTGAGCAATGCGAAGCTGAACCGGTGATACGACAAATGCGCGTGCTTGTCGTAAAAATCGTCAATTGATCCGGAACGTCGTTTAATAGGACAGACCGATCCTGTTCCATATTTTTAGTTTTTTCCCTGCCGGATATACTGTAATCATCAAGCAAAAAAGGAGCGTGGTAATTATGTATTATTCTGCAGGAACTTATGAAGCATTTGCTCGTCCGGAGAAACCGGAAGGAGCGGACAGAACATCGGCTTACATCATCGGAACAGGTTTGGCGGGTTTGTCGGCTGCTTTTTATCTGGTTCGTGACGGGCAGGTGAAAGGTGACAGGGTTCATGTTTTCGAGAAACTCGATCTGGCCGGCGGAAGCTGTGATGGGCGGAAAGATGTGACCAAGGGTTTTTACATGCGCGGCGGACGTGAGATGGATAATCATTTCGAGTGTATGTGGGATATGTTCCGCGATGTGCCGTCCATTGAAACACCGGGTGTGTCCGTGCTGGATGAATATTATTGGCTGAATAAGCATGACCCGAATTATTCGTTATGCCGTGCATCGGAAAAATGCGGACAGGATGCACATACGGATAAAAAATTCGCACTGGATAAGGAATCGGCGCTTGCTTTGTCAAAACTGTTCATGACTCCGGAAAAAGATCTGGAGGATAAGAAGATCTCGGAGATCCTGCCGGATTCTTTTTGGAATACCAACTTCTGGCTTTACTGGCAGACCATGTTTGCATTCCAGAGATGGTCGTCGGCTCTTGAAATGAAGCGGTATCTGTGCAGATATTGTCACCATATCGATGGGCTTCCGGATTTCTCCGCCCTTAGATTTACGAAGTACAATCAGTATGAAAGCATGATTTTGCCGCTCGTCAGGTATTTGGAAGCGCATGGAGTTTCGATCGAATACGGCATGGATGTGAAAAATGTCGTGATCAACGATGAGGGCACGAAGAAAGCCGCAAAGCAGATCGTATATGTGAAGGACGGACAGACAGGGACCATAGATCTGGATGAGAATGATCTGGTATTCATTACCAATGGCTGTTGTACGGATACTTCCTGTTACGGAGATCAGAATACAGCCCCGGATCTGTCCGGCATCAAGCCCGGATGCGGCGAGTCATGGGATTTGTGGAAGAATATCGCGAAGCAGGCAAAGAACGGCGAATACGGTAATCCGGAGAATTTCTGCTCCGATCCCGAGGCGACGAACTGGATGAGTGCAACGATCGCCACTTCCGATGAAGAGATCATTCAGAAGATCATAGGAGTATGCAAAAGAGATCCCAGGGAAGGTAAGGTTACCACAGGCGGGATCGTAACGGTGAAGGACAGCACGGAAAACTGGTATCTTTCCTGGACGATCAATCGTCAGCCACAATTCAAAGCGCAGAGCAAGGATACTGTCCTGATCTGGGTATATGCCCTCAGTACCAATAAGCCCGGTAACTTTGTAAAGAAAGCAATGCGAGAGTGTACCGGTGAAGAAGTATGTGAAGAGTGGCTGTATCACATTGGCGTTCCGGAAGACAAGATCGCCGATTGGGCGAAGAATCGTTGTAATACAACTACATGCTATATGCCGTATATCAATGCTTTCTTCCAGCCCAGAAAAGCATCGGACAGACCGCTTGTCGTGCCAAAGGGCGCAGTCAATTTCGCGTTTATAGGTCAGTTTGCCGAAACCCCGAGAGATACTATTTTTACGACGGAGTACTCTATTCGTACCGGTATGGAGGCTGTTTACACGCTGATGAATGTAGATCGTGCAGTCCCTGAAGTCTGGGGTTCACAGTATGATGTCAGAGAGCTTCTCAGAGCCTGCTATTATGCGATCGACAAAAAGCCGGTCACAGAGGCCCCGTTGTCCTTTAAGGAAAAGTTCCTTTTGAAGAAAGTCCTGAAGGCGGTCAGGGGAACAGATGTGGAAACGCTGCTTATTAATAGTGGATTGATCGAAAAGTAAGCAGCTGAGACTTCTCGCCAGATAGAATATTGTCCCAATAGCCTTTTGCATGCGAGCACACAAAGTCTATTTGGACAAATTCTACTTGGCTTCGAACAAGTCAGATTACTCATACTTATCCGAAAGCCTCTTATTTCGAATTGATTGATTTGTCACAGATTTTTATAATGAAATCATAAAAGGCAAATCAGATGCTGAAAGCATCAAGGTCGAAATAGGAGGTTTTTATTATGAGCAGAACATGGTTGATCACAGGTGTAAGCAGCGGATTTGGAAATGAGATGACAAAGCAGCTTCTTGAAAAGGGCGACACCGTCATCGGAACAGTAAGAAGCACCGGGAAAGTGCAGGAACTAATCGAGCTGTATCCTGATACCTTTGACTGCCAAATACTTGATGTGACGGATATCGAGCACATCCATAGCTTTATTCCTGAGATGTTTGAGAAACATGGGAGAATAGATGTTGTTGTAAACAATGCAGGATACGGACTTTTCGGTGCTGCAGAGGAACTGGATTATGAAAATATCCAGAAGATCCTTGATACAAATCTGACCGGGTCAATAATGATAATCCATGATTCGCTTCCATTTATGAGAAAGCAGGGAGGCGGACGGATCATCCAGCTTTCAAGCTATGGCGGACAGGTGGCTTTTGCGGCGAATTCAATGTACCACGCTACGAAGTTCGGCATTGAGGGTTTTTGTGAGTCTGTGGCGCGTATAACATCGGTATCACCATCGTAGAGCCGGGCGGAGCAAGAACAGAGTTCCGTTACGGAAGCGCCCATGTTGCTAACTTGATGCCGGAATATGATCATGTTCATGGTTTTCTGAATATGCTTGATCCGGCGAAGGGACTGGCACCCGGAGATCCTGCGAAAATGGCGGCTCGTATGATCGAGAGCGTTGAAAAGGAACCGGCTCCGCTCGGCTCTCAGGCGCTCCGTGCAACGATCGAACGTCTGGAAGAACGTATTGCGGACTACAGAACGCAGACAGAACTTGCTGCATCCACAGATGTTACGGAATAAGAACAGTGGTAAAAAAGCCGCTAACAAAAAAACATACGTAAAGAAAACGACCATGCAGGAGCATTTCACTCTTACATGGTCTTTTTTTGCGAGTTATAGCCCGGGCCTATAACCGTTCATTTGTTTACAGTATTAGACAACGGAATATTTGTTCAATAAGATGATGTCAGGATTTTTCGAAGAAACGGAGGTCATGCCGGTCAATGGGAAAATATGATTTTGACACAGTATATGACAGACGCGGTACGGCAAGCCTGAAATATGATTTTGGCCCAAAGCGAAAGGGAAGGGATGACCTGCTTCCTCTCTGGGTGGCTGATATGGATTTCAGGCTTCCTGATGAGATACTGGACGATATTGCAGCAAGGACAAGGCACGGGATATTCGGATATACCGATCCCGATGAAAAATATAACGAGGCAGTAAAGGGATGGTACAGAGCCCGGCACGGATTGGATATCGAAGACGACTGGATCACGGTCGAGCCGGGCGTAGTGTATTCCATAGCGTGTGCGATAAGGGCTTTTACCGACCCGGGAGATGCTGTCATCATACAGCAGCCGGTCTATTATCCCTTCATGAGTGCCATCATACTCAATAACAGAAAGCTCGTAAACAACCAGCTTGTCTACACGAACGGACATTATGAGATTGATTATGACGATTTTGAAAGGAAGATAGAGAAGAACCATGTTAAGCTGTTCATCCTGTGCTCACCGCATAATCCGGTGGGAAGAGTGTGGACAAGGGAAGAGCTTGTCAGGCTGGGAGATATCTGCGACGCGCATGATGTGATGATCTTCGCGGATGAGATACACTCGGATTTCGTATATAAGGGGTATAAGCATACATCTTTTCTAACGCTTGGGGACAAATACACAAAGAGGGTCATCCTCGGCACGAGTCCGAGCAAGACTTTCAATACCGCCGGGCTCCAGGTGGCGAATATCATTATTCCCGACGATGATGTAAGGAAGCGCTACAGACGTGAAAATGATGCTGCAGGGTACAGCCAGGGGAATACCCTCGGAATGGCAGCCACGGAGTCTGTATACACAAAGGGAGCCAAGTGGTTTGACGAGCTTCTTGAATATCTTGAGGGGAACGTATCCTATATACGGGATTACGTCAGTACAAGATTACCCGGGGTAAGACTGGTCGAACCGGAGGGCACATATCTTGTATGGCTTGATTTTTCGGGAATTACCGACGATCACAAGGAGCTTGAAAAGCTCATTGTGGATGAGGCAAAGCTGTGGCTCGATCCGGGGATCATATTCGGAGATGAGACGGCCCTGTTCGAGAGGATCAATATCGCATGCCCCCGGTCGATACTCGTGCAGGCGATGGATCAGTTATATGACGCGTTACAGAGGAGAGGACAATGAGCGATTACAGTATAGAAACAGTCTGTCAAAGCATAGACAGGAGCATTGCGGATCAGTGGGGAGCGATAAGCTTTCCCATATACCAGTCGGCAACCTTTGCCCACAGGGGGCTCAGAGACAGTACGGGATTTGATTATACCAGAATGCAGAATCCCACACGGCAGCAGCTTGAATATGTGGTTGCGAAGCTCGAGCACGGACTTGACGCAATGGCATTTGCAAGCGGAATGGCTGCGATCGCAACACTTATGGAACTGTTTTCACCGGGAGACCATATCATAGTAGATGCGGATCTGTACGGAGGGAGCGTAAGGCTGTTTAACGAGATCAGCAGCAAGAACGGTATTACCTTTACCACTGCCGATCTGTCCAGGGGGGATTATGCAGGGCTGTTTCAGAGCAATACAAAGGCGGTATATCTTGAAACGCCGACCAATCCCATGATGAATGTGACGGATATTGCGGCTCTTGCCGGTGAGTGTCACAAGAGGAACGTGATCCTGATCGTGGACAATACTTTCCTGACGCCGTATTATCAGAACCCGCTTGATCTGGGCGCGGACATTGTGATCCACTCGGGAACCAAATTCCTGAGCGGGCATCACGATACTATCGGGGGTTTCATTGTATTAAAGGATGAAAAAACAGATGAGAGGCTCAGGCTCATATATAAGACAACGGGCGCCGGTCTTGCGCCATTCGACAGCTGGCTGATCCTACGGGGCATCAGAACTCTTGCGGTCAGGATGGACAGGGCACAGGAGAACGCGATAAAGCTTGCCGCTTATCTGAAGCAGAACAGGCATGTAACAAAAGTCATATATCCGGGATTTACCGAGCATCCCGGGTATGAGATCTCGTGCAGGCAGTCCCGCGGATTCGGAGCCATGATCTCATTCTATGTTGATTCAAGGGAACTGGTCGAGTTCATGTTAAAGAACGTGGAGGTCGCTTTCTTTGCGGAAAGTCTTGGTGGAACAGAGACACTTATTACCTATCCGATAACCCAGACGCACGCCGATGTACCAAGGGAACTCCTTGAGAAGAACGGGATCAATGACAGGCTGCTCCGGCTGTCGGTAGGGATAGAGGGAATAGATGACCTGATCGGTGATTTTGAGAGGGTATTCGAGCTATATGACAGGCAGTAACCGGTCAGATAATCTTCTTGTTCCGCCATTTACCGCTCCTGAAACGCCAGACGTCCAGGATCGCCTTAAGACACCAGTCCATGACCATTGCAACAGTGATACCTATAACGCCCAGCCCCATCCATTTGGCGAGGATAAATGACATCAGCGTCCGGAAGAAAACGGTACAGAAGATGGATGACCACATGGTGAAGCTTATATCTCCGGCTGAGCGGAGCCCTGAGGAAAGAGGGAACGCAAACGGCTGGACTGTTGCGGAAAACAGATTGTGAATGGCAACGATGATGAGAATGAGACGTTTGGTCTCACTGCCAAGATCATACAGGGGCAGCAGCAGCGGCGTCAATACCATGACCAGTATGTTCCATCCGGACGCCAGCAGAATAGACAGACGCGTGAGCATGCGCATATACCACTGGGCTGCTTCTTCATCTCCGGAACCGATGCAGCGGCCGATGACCGTGATATACACCGTGCTCATGGCAATTCCCATGCAGGCAGCCAGATTCCAGAAGGTCTGGCCGGTAGTGTTGGCTGCGATCTGTGATGTTCCGAAAGTGGCGATCAGTATTCCGAGAACAACCTTTGCAGCCTGAAACAGAGTGTTTTCTATGGAGTTGGGAATGGCTACGCCGAGGATCCTCTTTGCCATGCCCTTGTCGAGCAGCAGTATGTACTTCCGGCGGATATATACTTCATTATCGGTCTTAAAGCAAAGCACTGTCATAATGACGGCCGCAACATACCATGAAATCGTAGTCGGCCAGGCAACTCCGGCAGCTCCGGCATGCAGGACAAAAATGCCGATCGCGTTGCCGGCAACGTTTATAAGGTTCGTAATAAGCGATACTCTCATTGTGACGGCTGTCTTACCCATAGTCCTGTAGATCGCCGCTCCGGCGTTATACAGAGCGTTTGCCGGAAAAGATATGGCAACGATCCACAAGTAGGTCTTGCATGCATCCATAGTCGCCGCTTCTGTTGACGGGTACATAACCTGCAGCAGAGAAGAACCGAATATCAGCATGAGCACCATACAGACAATGGAGATCACACCCGCCAGATGGTAGATCTGGGAAGCTGCAAGATTGCCGTTCTCCCTGTCCTTGCTTCCGAGATACTGGGATACGACAACTGCACCGCCTGTTGAGATCGCGGTGAACAGAAAGATAAAAATGGTGTAGATCATTGTATCGAGCCCTACGCCTGCCACAACGGCTTCTCCGGCATAGCTCACCATCAGGGTATCGGCAAGTCCGACCACCATCTGAAGGAGCTGCTCCGTTACAAGCGGAATTATCATCGCTTTCAGCATTTCGCCCGTAAATATCCTCTGCTCTTCGCGTATAGTCTGCGAAGGTTCTATGATCTTTTGAACAATATTCATCCTATATCTCCCAGTTCCCTGAATAACACCAATCGGAATTACACGATTACTATAACACATAAGGAATGGAAATGTATTTTGATGCAAATAATTATCATTTGGAGCCTGGTGAACGAATTAAACTCGTTCACTATAATAACGAGGTATAGGGAGAAAAGATGGAGACCTGCATGAACCCGAAAGAGGTATAGATTTTTTTTATAGCAGACAATCAATTATAGATATTTTTCAAACTGACCGTATATTTGTATATTAGGCTATGTGAAAAAAGAAAGGGATGCACGCTGATGGATGAGACAGAAAAGCTAATAATAAGTGTCATAGATTCAAGACGCCAAGATATTATAGATTTTGCTGATGATATTTACAAACATGCCGAGCTTGGATACAAAGAATTCCGAACCAGTGAAAGATTTAAAGAAGAAATGAAAAACCTTAATCTGTCGATTGAAGACGGATTAGCCATTACAGGTGTCAAGGCGTATCTAAATCAGGAAAAAGGGAATAACTATTCGCTTGCACTTATGGGTGAACTTGATGCCCTGAGAATTCCTACTCATAAGTATGCGAACAAAGAAACACAAGGTGCCCATTGCTGCGGACATCACGCGCAATTAGCGGGGGTTATGGGTGCTGCTATTGCACTCTCGATTCCAGAAGTGGCAAAAGAACTGGATGGTCAGGTTGAGTTTTTTGCAGTACCAGCCGAGGAATACGGGGAAGTAGAGTTTAAAAATGAACTTATTGATGCCGGAAAGATAAGGTATGGCGGCGGAAAATGTGAATTGATAAGGATAGGTGCATTTGATGATATAGATCTTGCTATAGCCCATCATCTGAATGCGGATGGAAACAGAATAGGGTCGGGAAGCTGCAATGGTTTTGTTTCAAAGGTAATTAAGATAAAAGGAAAAGCCGCGCATGCAGCAGGTGCACCTGAAAAAGGCATAAACGCACTGTCTGCCGCAACCTTGGGACTTCAGGCTCTCGGACTTAACAGGGAGACATTCAGGGACGAGGATTCCGTGAGGGTTCATCCTATTCTGACAAAGGGAGGAGAACTGGTAAATGTCGTTCCTGAGGAAGCGGTTATTGAAACGCTTGTAAGGGGAAGAACGCTTGAAGCATTCTCGGATGCTTCGGTTAAAACAGACAGATCCTTTAAAGCAGGTGCATTGGCAATGGGCGCGGATTATCGTATAGAAACTATGCCGGGATATCTTCCGGAAATCCCACAGTCTGTTCCACGTGAATTAGTTGAGGCCTTTGCTGCCCTTACAGACAATGATTTTACGGAGGTTGACAAGGAACTTCATAATACAGGCTCGACAGACGTGGGAGATGTACAGCACTTACTTCCGGTCCTCACCTTTAATACAGGTGGAATCGCAGGAGGATTGCATCAGGATGATTTTGATGTAATCGACGATGAGACGGCATATATTCTTACCGCGAAGATGTTTGCCGTCAGTGCGTACAGGCTTTTGAGGAATGATGCAACGCTGGCAAAGACAATCAGCGATAACTACAAGCCTAAGTTTAAGAATAAGGATGAATACATTAAATATATGGATTCATTCTACAAGATTGAAGAGGGATCGTATAGATAGCTATGGAGGATGAAATGGCAACACGAGATCGAAGTTTGGAAGGCACAGTTTCGAAAGAAAGGGAAGTTGATCAGATAAGAAAAGCCGCAAGACAGTTTGCAATGCAGTATTTCCATTTCTGTAAGACTTTATATGAGGGTTTCGGCCATGACAAGGCAAAGGAATTGGTTCAGAAAACGGTGTATGAACTGGCAGAGGACAGGGCAGGTCAGATGAGAAGTAAGGCGATTGAAGCAGGATGCCCAACAGATACTGTTGAAGATTTCATGGCATTTATCGACCTTCCGTTTGATGGATGGATATCGGAATGGGGAGAAGATCATTGCCCTTACGCCGAAGTGTGGAGAAAATATTTTGATGAATACCCTTGGTTTAAGGAATTCGCGCCATTTTATTGTGATGTTATTGATACCACAACCATTGAAAAATTCACACATAAACTCTCTCACAATATCACACAGAACGTGATTGTAAGCGGAGATGCATGTTTGAGAAAGTACTATGAAGATGAAAAAGTAAAGCAAGGGGAATATACATATGCAGTCTAAAAAGGGAAAAAAGATAAATTATATAAATATATTACAAATTCTGACATTAGTGGCACTGCTTGTGTATATGCAGGTGGCTGTTACTAAAGGCGCAGTAAGCAAAGTTTTTCTTGCGGCTCCTACAGACATTATAGAAGAAGGAGTTCAGATAATATCTGATGGAACGCTCTGGCCACATTTTTTGGTTAGTGTAGAGGAGATTCTTGTAGGTTATGGAATCGCTGCCGTAGTAGGAATAGGCTTGGGCATCTTATGGACTTTGTTTCCGAAGCTTGAGGAGTATATGAATGTCTTCTGTGCTGCGATTATGGCTATACCTAAAGTTGCCATACTTCCACTGCTAGTACTTTGGTTCGGAATAGGATTTAAATCAAAAGTCGTACTTATTTTTCTGTTTTCAGTGTTTACGATTCTGTATAACACGGTTACGGGAGCAAAAGAGTGTAAGGAGTCATACCATAAGGTTGCAAGAGTGTTTGAAGCATCAAGAGTTCAGACAGTATTTACGGTAGTACTTCCGTCGGCTCTGCCGACGATATTTACCGGACTGCGGCTTGCAGCAGCAACTGCGTTTACAGGAGTCGTTTTTTCAGAGATGCAGTCAGCAAAAGCTGGAGTTGGCTATCTGCTCTCAGAGGCGCAGACGCTTCTAAACACACCAAGGGTGTTCTTTTTGATAATTTTGATAACCGTTATGTCGGTGTTATTTGTCAAGATTATTTCACTTATTGAGTATTCAGTATGCCATAAGTGGAGAAAAGTATAGTAAAGGAGAATAATATTATGAGGAAAAAAATTGTATCAATGTTACTGGTAACTGTATTTGCTGTCTCTATGCTTGCCGGATGCGGAAGTAATGCGGCCGATACAAAGGTTGCGGATTCAGAGAGCGCGTCGGAAACCGATGATGAGGGATTTGTCACATATAAAGCATGTTTTGCAGTTGGAATGACAGGTGCGGTAAACAGATTTGCTATCGAAAAAGGATTATATGAAGCAGAAGGGATCAGATTTGATGTTACTGACAGTGAATCTAATGACATGACTTTGTCATTGATTTCACGCGGAGATATAGAAATTGCTGATGGAGATCCCAGTACGTTTATTCCGGCCATTCAGAATGGTGTTCCGGCAAAACTTGTTGGTAATATGTGGAGATATCAAGGGTGCTTCTGGCTTCTTGCAAATAATGATATTCAGAGCTTTGAAGACCTTAAAGGAAAGACAATCGGAACGGCCGGCCCCAGCGGCGGAATGAAGCTGTCTGTACTAAAAATGTTGGAAAAGAACGGAATTTCAGAGGATGACGTCACTCTGGTCGCCAATGGAGTGTATCAAGAAGCATATGCAACACTGACATCTGGAGAGGTAGATGCTACAATTATCCACAATCCGTATGTATCTCTCGCGGAGTCAGAAGGTATAGGACATGCACTTGGTCGAGCTTGGGATTATATTCCGGACTACTATACAGGAACCATAATTGCATCTGATGAAATTATTAATAATGATCCTGAACGGCTTCAAAAATTCATAACTGCGTATTATAAGGTTCATGAGGAAGTAAAGAACGAATATTTCGATGAGTTTATCACATGGGCAGCAACTTATATGAATACTGATGAGGAAATATTAAGAAAGGCTGTTGAATCTGAGATTGATGTATGGGCAGATTATTCTGTTATACCTGAAGACAGACTTCAGACTACTATCGGTTATTTACAGCAGTATGGCTGGCTTGATGAAGGAATTTCACCTGAAGGAACTTATACAAACGAATTTGCCCAGAAGGCGGCGGACGAACTTGGACTAAAGAATCCTGAGAATTGAGATAAGGGGTAAGAAATATGCCTAAGATTCTGATAAAAAACGTAAGCAAGACATACGAAGATACTAACGGAAATCCGACAGATGCAATAAAAGAAATAAGTTTGGAAGTTGAAGACGGAGAGTTTGTGAGTATAGTCGGCCCCTCAGGGTGTGGAAAAAGCACACTTATTGAGATAGTGGCAGGGCTCCAGAAACAGACAGCAGGAGAGGTCTTTATAGGCGAAAATCCTGTGACGGGGCCCAGCCGGGAAATTGGTGTCGTATTCCAGGATGCTGCGCTCTTTCCTTGGAAGACTGTAAAAAAGAATATATTATACGGAATGGAAATTGCAAAGATATCCAAGGATGAGCAGGAAAAGAAATTGGATCAGTATCTGCATCTGATGAATCTTAAGGGTTTTGAAGATAAGTATCCTTCCCAACTATCCGGAGGAATGCGACAAAGAGCCGGAATTGCCCGCACCTTAATCATGAATCCAAAGGTAACTTTGATGGATGAGCCGTTTAGTGCCGTTGACCATCTTACAAGATGTACTTTGCAGGAAGAGCTTGTCAGAATACATCAAAAGGAAAAGAAAACAGTTTTGTTTGTCACGCATGATATCAATGAGGCAGTATTTTTATCGGACAGAGTAGTTCTTCTGAGTCCGAGGCCCAGCGTTATTCAGAGGGAATACAGGATAAATGTGTCTCATCCAAGAAGCAGAACAGATGATTATCTTGTGCATATAGCGTCAGAAATTGTAGCTGATATAAGTCGTGGAGCTATATCTCAGGAAAGTGATTTTATTATTTGAGGAGGATTAATATGTCGGTTGAACAGATTCATGAGTTTCATGATACATGTTTGGATTATCAGCCAATAGAGCAGGTAAGGGCGATTTATCAGAGGAATTCTGCGCTTACCGAGGATGAGTTGTTCGAAATGGATGACACCGAATTTCGTGCAAGAATGAGAGAACGTAGCCATCATACACTTGAGATTCAGTTATATTCATGCGCTTATAGGGGCAAGAAACTGAGAAACGATCAGGCAGATATAGCCAAGAAATTTCTAAGAGTGTGGGATAGAAAGGGTCTGTCTCATGACCTTCCCGAGTACAAATATGTGACATTTTTAGTTGAAAGCGCAAAGCGCCTTGCAAATGGCGAAGCTATTGATCTGACGCCCTACAAACCCCATGAGGTTACAAAGCAGATGGAGGATGATTTCTTCACCATTCTTCATGAGAGAAGATCTGTAAGAGAATTTAAAGATATTGATGTACCGGATGAAGTGATAGATAAAGTACTTGAAGCAGGTCTGTGGGCGGCGCATGGATGCAATATCCAATCAATCAGGTACGTTGTTGTAAGGGAAAAGAATGAGCCCGGTCTGTTCAGAGGAAGTGATGTTCCGGGAGGCCCAATTCATCTGGTAATATGTCAGGATATGAGATGTTATAGAGCAAATGACTTTACTCCCAACAGAAACAGACTGCTTGATGCGGGTGCTGCAGGTCAAAATATTGTTCTTGCAGCCCATGCTGCGGGTCTTGAAGGAGTATGGCTTACATTTCCCAACGAGGAATTCTGTGATAGGTTAAGAAAAAAGTTTAATCTTCCGGATTATATCAGGCTTGTTACTTATGTTGATGTGGGATACGGGGATCAGACACCGCATCCTCCGCTCAGACAGAGTGTTGATGAGGCTGTTCTGGGAAGATTCTAGTCTGATGATACTATTCTTATATTGAACGACAAAAAAAATTTGTCGTTCAATATAGAATCTCCATATGGTATTGAAAAGCAAAGTGTATTATGATGATCAGAGGTTTTCTGTGATAAGAATTAAATACATTGCGAGGACATCTGATTGGAACTGATTAAAAAATTCATCCCTTATTACAAACCATATATCGGAGTATTCATACTGGATCTGATATGTGCATCTGTTTTATCGGTTATCGATCTTGCATTTCCCCAGTTCCTTCGGATACTGCGCATAACGCTTTTTCTTGAACAACCGTCTGTAATTCTTGGGAGGCTGGGACTTCTCGCAGTCTCCCTTTTAATCTTATATGCCATCAGGAGCCTGTGCAGGTACTATGTCACTTATCAGGGCCATATAATGGGAGCCAGGATGGAGTCGGGCATGAGAAGAGACCTGTTTGACAGGTTCGAAGCGCTTTCGTTTTCCTATTATGATACCCACAATACAGGTGAGATGATGAGCAAGCTTGTATCCGACCTGTTTGATATCTCGGAACTGGCACATCACGGACCGGAGAATATCTTTATCTCCGTTATCAAGATAATCGGATCTTTCATACTGCTCCTGCGCATCAACGTACCGATGACATTGTGTTTAATGGCAGTGGTTGTGTGTATGGCGTTCTTTTCCGTAAGGCAGAACGGGCTCATGAGAGCGACCTTCGCAGATAACAGGGTAAAGATCGCCGGGATCAATTCGTCCCTGCAGGATACACTTGGCGGCATCAAGGTTGTGAAATCCTTTAACGGAGAAGAGATCGAGGAGGAGAAGTTCGACAGATCAAACATTGCGTTTTTTGATTCCAAAAAGGCTAATTATAAGCGTATGGCACTGTTCTTTTCCGGCAACAATTTCTTTGAGGGGCTGATGTATGTAACGGTTCTTGTCGCAGGTGGATTCTTTATAGCAAGGGGGCAGATAACGGGCGAGGATCTGGCGATCTATGCCCTTTATATAAACATTTTTATCGGCCCCGTAAATGTTCTGGTAGAGTTTACGGAGCAGCTCCAGAAGGGCATGGCGGGATTCGAAAGGTTCCGTGATGTCGTCGAGACAATGCCGGAGATCACCGATAAGCCCGGAGCGGGAGAGCTTACGGACGTAAAGGGGAATATAGATTATGTGGATGTTTCCTTTTCATATGAAGGAGAGGATACGGTTCTCAACAACATAGATCTTCATGTTGATGCCGGGAAGAATGTTGCTATAGTCGGGCCTTCGGGTGGGGGCAAGACAACCCTCTGTTCGCTTGTCCCGAGGTTCTATGATGTTACCGCCGGCTGCGTCATGATCGACGGGACCGACATCAGAGATGTGACGCAGAAATCGCTTCGTGCCCATATCGGAATAGTGCAGCAGGATGTATATCTCTTTAACGGTACGATAAGAGATAATATCGCATACGGGAAAGCAGATGCCACGATGGAAGAGATTACAGAGGCTGCGCGAAGTGCTGATCTTCTTGATTTTATCGAGAGCTTGATACGCAGGTGGGAGAGAGGGGCACAAGGCTCTCCGGCGGTCAGAAGCAGAGAATAGCGATCGCAAGAGTCTTTTTGAAGAATCCCCCTATACTGATACTTGATGAAGCAACAAGCGCACTGGACAATGAGAGCGAGCGGAATATCCAGGAGAGTCTTGACAGGCTCTCGGCGGGCAGGACGACTATAACCATAGCGCACAGATTGTCCACGATCCTCGGAGCGGATGAGATCATCGTCCTTGACGGTGATGGCATCAAAGAGCGGGGAACCCATAAGGAGCTTATCAGGCAGGGCGGCCTGTATGAGAAGTACTACAGGATGCAGCTGGGCAGCATATGAGCATAATAGATATCTCCCGGTCAGTGCAGAATTTGAATCAACTCAGTTATGCCTTTTGCGGTGTAAGGAGCGCGAGGACATACTCCCTGGTGACATTAAATGATTCCATCACCTTCGTAAGGATATCAGACTCCGGTGTACCTGAAGAACGCAAGAATTTTATTACTCCGTTGATTTCATCTCTTTGCTGTTTCTTTTCCATTGCAAGGCACATATCGATTCCTCCTGTCTTTTCTTCATATTCCAGATTTAGCTTTACGGCTGTGTTTAAGAATACCGCCGTATCTCTGTCTATTTTCCTGTGATTAGTCCTGCTGATTACTTCATCGGCATCAGTTGACTGATGCTTTATAACCTCCATTGCAAAACCAAGATCCGTATTAAACTTTGCAAACTCTCCATCGTCCATATCCACCGGAGAAATAAGGTTTAGTTTATAATCCGGCACAAAGTTCCTGATCATATCATTCTTAAAATCCAGCATATCATGAAGTGATCTCGGTCCGTCCCATGGAGAATCTCCAAGATACACAACCGCAGTTATGATCGGTATCAGCTTATCTCCTTTACGAAGACCGGACAGAAATTCTTCACTTGTAAGCTTTATCTTAAGAGATCCTTCTTCAGCTGTAATCTTACCACCTGTTTCTTCGCCCTGTTTTCGGTATGATCTTCTGATCTCCTCTATCTGCTTTGAATACCCAAGCATATCATACAGCCCATCCTTGACAGGCATTCCGTAGTGTACCTTGTCCTGTAACTCCGCTCCAAGAATAACATATATTGCATCATCATCCATCATTGCATTCCATAGCTTAAGGATATCCCTGTACTTCTGCACCGGAGCCTTGGCGTTATTGCCATAAGGTACTGCAAGCTCTGTTGTATCTATTTCCCGAAGCTCGCCGGCTTTTATAACCTGCCTGCCATCGTATACAAGATAATTAAAGGCATCGGCAAATATTTCATTATCTGAAAGGTACTTCTTACCTTCAGTGTCTATTACTCCCACAAAACGCTCCTTGTATCACGTCAGAACCCAGTTATTCTTGTAACCCTACTATACAATATAGAGCGTATTTTTTCAATATAAACAAGGAAGCTTCTAACGCTGTCTTTGTTGCAACCACGCGGTTTTTAGCTTGCCGGTATATAATTGCGCCGACTATTAATTACAGCGATGCTTCATTCCTCTTGCATCCTTGTTTTTGACCTGTTTGACCCTGCGCATACTCCGTTTGATGTGCCGTCACCTGACGCTCTGCAGGCAACCTTGCTTCGCTTGATCTGTCAGCCTTAATATGGCATGAACCGCATGACCGAGCACGCCTTGGTAAAGATCCCGACATTAAATACAGACGATAGACAGGGGAAAAATGAGAATCTATATTTCGGTGTGGGCGTTTGAACAGTTTGAAGTTAGGTAAAGTGCGGATAATGTGTTATAATCCTTTGTACAGTATATGTATGAAGGAGATCCCTTATGACAATAATGCAACTCAAATATGTAATAGCCATTGACGAAGAATGTTCAATGAGAAAGGCGGCCGACAGGCTCTATGTGTCGCAGCCGGGGCTTTCCAGTGCGGTAAGGGACCTTGAGAACGAGATCGGCATACAGATATTTGAGAGAGTCCACAACGGCGTCGTGACCACAGCTGCCGGGTCTTCCTTTATTGCCTATGCGAGAAATGCCGTGGAGCAGTTTGAGCAGGTTGAGACAAGATATCTCAACAAACGGAATGAGAAACCTTCGTTCTCCGTATCGATGCAGCATTACACAATAGCTGTAAATGCATTTATAGAAACCGTAAAAGAATATGATGTTCAGGAATATCAGTACTTCATAAGAGAGACCCAGACAGGTGAAGTGATTGATGACATCAAGACGCTCCGGAGCGAGGTAGGGGTCATCGCCTTAAGTGATTTTAACAAGAACACTTTCAAAAAGGTATTTGCAGACGCATCTCTTGAGTTCCATGAACTCTTTACCAGAAACACATATGTATATCTGAAGAAAGACCATCCTCTGGCAGACAGGGAAGAGATATCTCTCGACGAGATGCAGGATTATCCGTGCATGGTATTCGACCAGGGCGACAACACATCTTTCTACTATAGAGAAGAAGCTCTTGCCACCTATGATTACAAGAAAATCATAAGCACCAATGAAAGGGCCACATCCATTGAACTGATGCTGGGATTAAACGGATATGCGGTCGGAGCCGCAATGCTCGGAGACTCCCTCAACACTTCCGAGATCAAGGTTATTAAATTGAAGGAGGAGGAAAGTCTTACTTTCGGGTATATTATCAGAAAAGGAGCTGCCTTGAGCGACATGGGGCAGACCTTCATCAGTAAGCTCGAGCAATACAGCGAAGCCTGAACACATATACTCTTTATAAAATCACACTGCGGATAGGGGGACTCGAACCCCCACGGTCTCCCACCAGAACCTAAATCTGGCGCGTCTGCCAATTCCGCCATATCCGCTAAATGTAGATAGGAGGGCCCACGTAGTGGGAGGAGCCTGTCTACACGTGGAGCGCCTTCGCCGACAGGCGAACTCTCAATGGCGCGACACTCCTTAGCTGACCCCCGTAGCAAATTGGGAAGAAGCCTGTCTACACGACGAGCCCCGCGGCGTAGCCGCATTTAAATGGGGCGAGTCTCCACGGCCGACCCCCGAAGCAAAAGCGCGAGTCTCCTCAGCCGACCCCAGCATATTATCATAAAAAACTGTTTTATTCAAACCACATCGGGTTTATAATAGCATTTGTTGTTAAGCTTCATTATACATATGGAGAATGTATACTTATTGGAGGTAGGCTAAATGCAAAAAGTACTTGATTTTCTGAAAGAAGCGGAAACATATTATCTCGCAACGGTTGACGGCAACCAGCCGCGTGTACGGCCGTTCGGAACAATACACGAATTCGAGGGAAAACTCTATATCCAGACGGGCAAGGTCAAGGATGTGTCGAAGCAGATACAGGCCAATCCCAAGGTGGAGATATGCACCTTTAAGGACGGTACATGGTTAAGAGTTGCCGGAGAGCTTGCAGAGGACGACAGGAGGGAAGCCAGACAGTCAATGCTCGACGCGTATCCTTCTCTTCAGGGCATGTATTCCGCAGATGATGATAATACGGTTGTATATTATTTCAAGAATGCCACGGCAACATTCTCATCGTTTACCGGAGCGCCCGAGACGGTAAAGTTCTGATGGCAGTGGGGGATGACACGGTTTGAGCAGATACGTGGATGTCAATCTATACTTCGGAGACAGGAAGATCAAGGCGGGAGGGCTCATCACGGCTCTCGTTGTCCTTGCTGTGGCGGCGTGTCTGGCAGTTATCGTACTGATACCGGGGAAGGGTATCTTCACCGTCAACGGATGCCGCAGGATGCTTACATCCGACAGATATATAGTCCATGCGGGAGGATTCGTTGAAGATACAAACGGAGAATTGCTGTCATACACGAACAGCCGCGAAGCCCTTGAAAACTGCTATGAGAGCGGCAACAGAGTGTGCGAACTTGATTTTCTGACAACTGTCGACGGCAAGGTTGTCTGTGCACATAATGACGAACAGGAAGATATGTGGGCGCACGGCATAAGCCTGCCCGATGCGGGAAACAAGCCACTGACATTCTATGAGTTCATGGGTGCGAAGTTTAACGGCACTCTGACTACGATGTCGCTTGACGATCTCGCGGAATATATGCAGGATCATCCCGACCTGTATATAGTTACCGATGTTAAGGATGATAACATTGGTGTCTGCCGGATCATCAGCGAGAATTACCCGCATCTGCGCGACAATTTCATCATTCAGATATACCATCCCGATGAATATGACAGGATCAGACGTCTCGGGTTTGATTACATCATATACACGCTGTACAGAGCGACGGATGAAGAGCTTACACCGGAGGAGACGAAGGACTTTACGGATAAGGCAAACCTTGTGGGAGTGACTTTCTGGACGGATTATCCGTCACAGTATGAGGAAAGCTTTGGTGTCCTTGCGGCTTCGGGGCTGCCGCTCTTTGTGCATACGGTTAATGACAGTGAAGAAATGAAAGCATTCATTGATATGGGAATTGACGGTATATATACGGATGTAGTTAACAAAGAAGACCAGTACTTCTAAGGAGATATGATATGAACACTGACATTATTATGACTTTTATCGATTATCTGCTGATACCTGCTATTGCGCTTTCTATCGAGCTGAAGCGTAACGGGGAGGAGATCAGGATGTCGCTCGGGGCTTTCCTGTCCTATGTCTCGTATACTGTGGCGATAATAATCATCGTGTATGTCCTGCGCGTGGTAATGAGCAGGATCGGAATAGCGATAGATACCGACGCGGGCAGCGGGATATATACGATCATGGCGACAGTTATTGCACTAATACTGCCTTATATCAAGGAAATGCTTGCCACCTATATCAACGTGAGATGTGAGATCAAGGGAAAAGAGGACGGTTCTCCTGTTGAAAAGCAGTAAGAAGGTAAAAAACACATTATTTGTCATATTCATAATAGCTCTCTTTATCGATACCGCCATATCCGGGATGCTTGCCTGGTTTGAAGATTCGTTTGGGGTTACGTTCCGTGAGATCATATATACGATCAAATCGCCGCTTTCGGGCGCAAACAGTGATTTTCTCTTGGGAGCCGTACGGTATGTTGTACCAAAGCTTGTGGTATTTGTTGTAATACTTGTTGCCGTGATCCTGTTTATGGGCATCGGCAGGTATCTGAGCGTAGATCTCATCCTTACGGGCAGGACGGGGCGCACGAAAAAGGCGGATCTTCTGAACGTAGCATTCGGACTGATAGTAATCATAGCTGTGGGATACAGCGCAAAGGTCATATCGGACATCAATTCGAAGCTGGAAATCACCAGATTCATCAGCGAATACAATGCAAGAACCGAATTGTACGAGGATTATTATGTAATACCGGACTGCAATGCTATTACGGCGGACAGACCGAAGAATCTCCTGTATATATATTTGGAAAGCATGGAGACGACGTATGCTTCACGTGACGTCGGAGGAGAACAGCCCGAGATCAATTACATTCCGAATCTGACAAGGATGGCGGAAGAAAACGTGTCGTTTTCGGACGAAGAGGGGCTTGGCGGGTTCATAAGTGCGGCGGACACCGACTGGACGATGGCGGCAATATGGGCGACGCAGACCGGGGCGGCATTTAATTTTCCTATAGAAGGGAATTCGGATCTTAGCGATCGTGAGAATTTTGCGAAGAATACGGTCACTCTTGGGGATATCCTGCAACAAAAGGGATATTACCAGGAATTCCTGTGCGGATCGGATGCGACGTTCGGAGGCAGAAAGGAATTCTTTGAACAGCACGGAGATTTTCGCATATATGATCTGTACACCGCGGAAGAAGAGGGATATCTTACCCCGGAAGAGGAAGTAAACTGGGGCGTGGAAGACTGGCTGCTATATGAGATCGCCAAGGATGAGCTTACCAGAATAGCGGCGGAGGATACCCCGTTTGATTTTACGATGCTTACCGTCGACACACACCATTTTGACGGGTGGATATGTCCGCTGTGTGAAGATACGTATCCCGGGCAGCTTGCAAACGTGATGGTGTGCGCGGACAGACAGATAAATGATTTTATCGAATGGTGCAAGCTTCAGGATTGGTATGATGATACGGTCATAGTGATCCAGGGCGATCATCCGAGAATGGATCAGTCACTTGTCAGCGATGCCAAGGATCGTATGGTATATAACTGCTTTATCAACACGGGTTATGATGCCGCAAAGCTTAACATGAAGAACAGGCAGTTCAATACAATGGATCTGTTCCCGACGGTTCTTGCCGCTGTTGGGTATGATGTGCCGGGCAACAGGCTGGGACTGGGAACCAATATGTTCTCGGGAGAGGAAACACTGTGCGAGGAGCTGGGAAGCGATTACATTGACACGGAAGTTGTGAAGTACTCACAGTTCTATGCGGATAATTTCTATTGAAATAATTCCCGCGTATGCTACAATTACAAGCGGGTTGTGACGTCGTTCACAGTAATTAATCAGAAAAGGAGAAATACCATGAATCTATCACCTCTTCAAAAAGCAAGATACGAATATGAGCCCAAGCTTCCCGGAATGCTGCGTGCAGGCATTTCCGAGATAAGCGTCAAGGACGGCGAGGCGACATCGAGCGTTGCCGATCAGGACAAGATAAAAGCGCTCTTCCCTAATACTTACGGCAAGAACGAGATCACTTTTGTAAAGGGCACCAATACGGCCGCTGCCAAAAAGCAGGTTGTGGGCGTTATACTTTCGGGCGGTCAGGCTCCCGGCGGACACAATGTTATATGCGGTCTGTACGATGCGCTCAAGGCAACGGACAAGAATAACGTGCTTCTCGGATTCAAGGGCGGTCCGTCCGGCCTTATAGATGACGATTATGTCGAGTTTGACGACAAGTTCATTGATGAGTACAGAAACACAGGCGGATTTGATATCATCGGTTCCGGAAGAACAAAGCTTGAAACAGAAGAACAGTTCAAGATCGTTACGGAAGTAGCCAGGAAGCACGGACTGAATGCGATCGTTATCATCGGTGGCGACGATTCCAACACGAACGCGGCTGTACTTGCGGAGTATATGGCAGCAAACAATACGGGCGTACAGGTTATCGGATGCCCGAAGACGATAGACGGAGACCTCAAGAACGAGGATATCGAAGCATCATTCGGATTTGATACGGCAACGAAGACATATTCCGAGCTTATCGGCAACATCGAAAGAGACGCCAACTCGGCCAAGAAATACTGGCATTTCATCAAGGTCATGGGCAGGAGCGCGAGCCATGTTGCACTTGAGTGCGCGCTTGAGACACAGCCCAATATCTGCCTTATAGGTGAAGAGGTTGCTGCCAGGAAGATGTCGCTGTCCCAGATTGCTTCGCAGATAGCCGATTCGGTCGAAAAGAGAGGAAATGCCGGCAACAACTTCGGCGTTGCGATCATCCCCGAAGGTATCGTTGAGTTCGTACCCGAGTTCTCGACGCTTATCGCGGAGATCAACGAGCTTCTCGCCGGTGAGGCAACAGAGAAGTTCAATGCGCTTCCCGACTGGAATGCGAAGTATGATTTTATAGAAAAGGGTCTTACAAAAGAATCGATGGCTGTATTTGCCATTCTTCCCCAGCTTATCCAGCAGCAGCTCTTCCTGGAGCGCGATCCTCACGGAAACGTCCAGGTATCACTCATCGAGTCCGAAAAGCTCCTGTCGGCGCTTGTCAAGGATGAGCTTGACAAGAGAAAAGCAGCCGGAACATACAAGGGTAAGTTTGCACCGCTCCATCACTTCTTCGGTTACGAAGGAAGATGCGCGTTCCCTTCGAACTTTGACGCAGACTACTGTTATTCGCTCGGATACAATGCATTCATGCTCATTCAGTACGGTTACACGGGATATCTGTCGAAGGTGTCAAACCTTTCCAAGCCTGCCGAAGAATGGGTTGCAGGCGGAATGCCCATCACCAAGATGATGAACATCGAGAGAAGAAACGGCGAAGACAAGCCCGTTATCAGGAAAGCGCTTGTGGAACTTGACGGCAAGCCGTTTAAGTACTTCGAGGCCAACAGGGACAAATGGGCTGTTGAAACGGCATTCACATATCCCGGAGCGATCCAGTATTACGGACCTTCCGAGGTATGCGACCTCACCACAAGAACGCTCGCTCTGGAAAAGGGTTGATAATCAGGGAGAGAACAGCTCCCTCAGCCCCAGGACCGGCCTGTCCGGCCAGGGCAGATGGATGATATAGTCGTTTGTAAACTTCTCGCCTGATGCAATGCGGCGTTTATAGTCACAGACAATGTAATCCTCCGGGGAGAAAATCATCTCTTCGGGGGATTCTTTTTGAACATTGAGGAAACTCTTGCGTCCGTATTCATCGTAATGTTCGACGATCTCGTACGCATGGCTTTCTGGAGCCGCAAAAGCCCTCATGGGATCTTCGGGATCGTATTGTGTTATTATCCGGCGCGTCTTCACAAAATGGTCCCACATTACGCCTGTGATATAATCCATAGGTGCGGGGAATGTCAGGTGCTCCCTGACCTCAACCGGGGTCATGCCCTTATCGGCAAGATGCCTTATCGCATCTCCTGCCGCGGCATCCATTGTGAAATTGCGCAGTGCATTTTCGAAAACTTTATCTGCCATGGAAATAAAAAAGTATTGATAAATTTGACCTGCGAAATTATTATAGGTAGCGTGGATTTTGAAGTCAATCATTATGTAAGGATATTAAATGTCTGGAGGGAATCATGGAAGCTGACACAATCATGGAAGGATCGATCTGCAGTGACGTTGAAGGAAGACTTGAAGGAGCATGCCGGGATATATATGGCAAGTCGCTCGGGGAGGCGGATGATGCGCAGTTATATAACTGCCTTCTGCAGGTGACAAAGGATCTGGCGGTATCAAAGCCCCGGATAACCGGAGATAAGAAGGTATACTATATATCGGCAGAGTTTCTGATAGGAAAGCTGCTTTCCAATAATCTCATTAATCTTGGCATTTATGATGATGTTAAGAAAATACTCGCAAAATACGGCAAGGATATCACCGGTATCGAGGAGACGGAGAGTGAGCCATCCCTTGGGAACGGCGGGCTGGGGCGCCTTGCGGCATGTTTCCTCGACTCTATCGCGACCCTGGGACTTCCGGGCGACGGAATAGGACTTAATTATCATTTCGGGCTGTTCCGGCAGGTCTTTGAGGACAGGCTCCAGAAGGCTGTTCCGGACACGTGGCTTGGCGACCGGTCATGGCTTAACCGGACCGGCACAGGCTTTGATGTGTGCTTCGGGGATCTGAAGGTACGTTCCGTGCTGTATGATATAGACGTTATAGGTTACGAGAACGGCGTTAATAAGCTTCATCTGTTCGATATCGAGTCGGTTGACGAATCGATTGTCAAAAAGGGCATTACATTCGACAAGGAGGATATCAGGAAGAACCTTACGCTGTTCCTCTATCCCGACGATTCCGACGAGGCCGGGAATCTGCTTCGTATATACCAGCAGTATTTTATGGTATCAAACGGCGCGCAGCTTATCCTGAAGGATCTTCGCGATCGCGGGATCGATCTGCATGATATGGATAAGCATGTTGTCATCCAGATCAACGACACGCACCCGACCATGGTAATTCCCGAGCTGATAAGGCTGCTTACCGCGGACAGGCATATGACAATGGATGAAGCCATAGCCGTGGTCTCGAAGACATGCGCATACACCAATCACACGATACTCGCGGAAGCACTGGAGAAATGGCCGCTCGAATATCTTGAAAAGGTAGTGCCGGATCTTGTCCCGATCATCAGGGAACTTGACAAGAGAGTCCGTGCAAAATACACAGACGAGAAGGTTTGGATCATAGATGAGGATGATCTTGTGCACATGGCTCATATAGATATCCACTACGGCTTTTCGGTAAACGGGGTCGCCGCGCTTCATACGGAGATACTCAAACAGACCGAACTTAACTGTTTCTACAGGATATATCCCGATAAGTTCAACAACAAGACGAACGGTATCACGTTCAGAAGATGGCTTATGTCATGCAATCCCGAGCTCGCCTCACTTATCAGCGATTCTATCGGCGATGACTGGAAAAAAGATGCCTCAAAGCTTGAGAAATTAATGGATCATACAGGTAATAAAAGCACAGTTGAGAAGCTTCTGGCCGTCAAGAACACGAAAAAAGAGCAGTTATGTGAGTACATCAATGAGCATGAGGGTATCGAGCTGAACAAAGATTCGATCTTTGACATCCAGATCAAGAGGATGCATGAGTACAAGCGTCAGCAGATGAACGCGCTGTACATTATCCACAAATATCTTGAGATCAAGTCTGGAGTAAGACCGTCCCGGCCCATAACGTTCATATTCGGAGCGAAGGCCGCTCCGGCGTACGTTATCGCGCAGGATATCATTCATCTGATACTGTGCCTGCAGGAGATAGTGAATAATGACCCGGATGTATCGCCGTACATGAAGGTTGTCATGGTAGAAAATTATAATGTTACCTATGCGGAGAAGCTTATCCCGGCGTGCGACATTTCCGAGCAGATATCTCTTGCCTCCAAAGAGGCGTCCGGAACAGGAAACATGAAATTCATGCTAAACGGCGCCGTGACTCTCGGAACCATGGACGGCGCGAACGTTGAGATACATGACCTTGTCGGAGACGATAACATATATGTATTCGGTAAGGATTCCGATACTGTCATTGATCTGTATGCAAAGCAGTCATATGTTTCGAAGGATTATTATAAGAAGAGTAAGGTAATAAAGGAAGCGGTTGATTATATAACAGATAAGGCAGTCCTTAGGGCAGGGCACAGGGAGAACCTTGAAAGGCTTCAGAAGGAGCTGCTCAACAAGGACTGGTTCATGACTCTTCTTGATCTTGAGGAGTATATTGCAGTCAAGGATAAAGCGCTCTCGGATTACGAGGACAGGGCTGCATGGGGACGCAAGATGCTCACTAACGTCGCCCGGGCCGGTTTCTTCTCATCCGACCGCACCATAGCGGAATACAACAAAGATATTTGGCATTTGCAATAATTGATGATAAATAGTAAACGAATTTTACTATAGATGCAGGAGGCATTATTGAGGAAAACGATCAGATCAGGTGTATGCTTATTGGTTGCGGTCATTGTACTGGCCGTGGCTTCATATACCTGTTTGGCCGACGAATACGAAGATACCATCGCCAATATGCAGAGTGAGGAGCAGGAAACGCAGGAGATGATCTCCAACCTCGAGAAGCAGACGCAGGCAACAAAGGACTCGATCAATGCCCTTCAGCAGCAAAGGCAGGCAACCCAGAGTAATGTCAGCATCCTTCAGGGGAAAAGCGATGCCCTGCAAAGCGAGATCGAGGGCTATTCCGACAGGCTGGGCGATCTTGGCGCCGAGATAGAAAAGACCGAAGATGAAATGTCGTCTCTATCCGCTCAGATAGTAAGCCTGAATGATGAACTTGCTGATATCCGGAAGCGCAAGGATGAGCAGGAGACCCTGCTCAAAAAGCGGATCAAGAGAGTGTACGAAAAGGGCGGTTCCAAGGGAATGCTTCAAATGATCCTTGATGCGGGGACTTTTCGCGAGATACTGACAAGGTATGAGTATCTTAATTCCATGGTCGATTATGACAGGCAGAGGATCATGGAACTGCAGGAGCTTGAAGCGCAGATCGCATCCAAGGTTGCCGAGATTGAGGAAAAGGAAGCGCAGATCAACGAATATCAGGAGGATCTCGATGATAAGTATACCGAGCTTGAAAACCTGACAAGCGAGGTGCAGGGCAGGCTCGATTCGACCAACAGCAGCATATCCGCGGAGACGGGTAAGCTCAAGGATTATGACGCGCAGCTCGCCGCGCTCGATAAGACGATGAAGTCACTCGAGTCGCAGACGGCGGCGGCACAGGCAAAACTGGCGCAGCAGATAGCCGCAAGGCTCGCGATGAACAAGGAGGATACTTCCGGGTCATATGCGGCAAGCGGATCTGAGCTTGAATGGCTGGCAGCCACGATACAGGCAGAGGCCGGCGGAGAATCATATACAGGTAAGCTCGCTGTCGGATCTGTTATAATGAACAGGGTTAAGAGTTCTGCGTTTCCCAATGATATCAAGAGCGTCATCACCCAGAACATGCAGTTTGCCTCATACCGGTCAGGGAAGGTCGAGCTGATAATAGCAAACGGTCCGAACAGCACATGTGTCAGTGCGGCACAGGAAGTGCTGGGCGGTGCGCGTGTCGGCGACTATCTGTTCTTTATGACGAAGTATTACGCCGATTATTACGGTATTGCCGAATATACGATGATAGGCAATCACGCCTTCTTCTACAAATGGGTGACAAAACCGAAGGAAGAGGCCCCGCAGGCAGAGGAGAGCAGCGAAGAAGCCGCGCCCGAAGAGAACTCACCGGAAGAATACTACGAGGAAGAAGATGACGGCGATGACGAAGATGAAGATGATGGCGACGAGTAAAGCACACAATCGAGGAAGGAGGTACATATAATATGGAAGAAAAACGTAATATATCGAGGGTGGATTACCTGACAAAGAGCGTTATAGTGGTATGCGAGACCGGTGACAAATATTACGTGGATACCACGAACGTCAGCCCGCTCGGCATGGGTATAATCGCGCCCGCGGACACTCCCGACATTGTCGGCAAGGACATAATAATAGTTGCGAGCACTCTTATAATGTATGCCGACGTAAACCGTCAGGAGAAGAACGGGGACGGCACATACACTATCGGCATCAACGCGAGACAGTTCACGCCTGAAGTATTGCAGTATCTGTTCGAGCATATTGCGGAGTAAGATTGACCGAAACGGTCACTTAACCGGGATAAAATCACTAAAAAGACGACGAAATTGCCCAAAGCATGCGTCGTCTTTTTTACGTTAATCCAATAAAGCACTAAAATCAAGCGCCGGGGAGAATGGGGCCAAGTAATCACATTGTAATGATATGTGATTTTTGTTAAAATTTTTTTCAAAAAGGGGTTCAGAAAACAGAAAATCAACCGATATTATTATTGCCACTAAAAATTAGAGATTAACGAATAAGGAGACGGACGATGAGAAAGAACATAAAGAACGACAAGGTACTGAAGGCAATAACGATCGGACTTGCAGCAATGATAGCAACGACAAGCGTACCGGTTACGGTATTGGCTGATGAGTCTGACAACTCCGACAGCCCGGCTTCGAATGAAAGTATACCGGAGAGCACCGAAGAAACCACTGAAGCCTCCTCTGAGAAAGTGAGTGTAAGCGATGCTTCCAATGAATGCAATGAGATAATAAAAGAGACAGCACCGGAAACGGTTGTTGCTATCGATGATGCTGCTGAAGCAGTTTCAGAGATTGAAACAGCAGATTCCAAAGTTGTTAAAGAAATACAGTATGATCTTGCAGCAGGCAAAGGGCTGGTTGAAGATGCAGCCGGTGAACTTGGCCTTGGCGCGGCAGTTGAGGGCTTCAATGAAGTTCTTGCAAGCGAAGTAAAGATCGAAGCGGCAGTTTCTTCCGGTAATGACGAAGTAAACACTGCCAATACCAATATTGCTAATGTTAATGCAGCAGTTGATACGGCTGACAAAGCAGCTGATAACACACTTGACAATGCAGATACTGCCAATACAAGCGCATCAAGAACTGAGGCTTATGCGGCAAAGGACAGCGCAGAAGAAGCTCTTTCGGTTGCCGAGGCAGGACTTGCGGCAGCACAGGAAGCCTATGAGCTTGCGGATGAAGCTGCAGCAAAGGCACAGGCAGATCTTGATAAAGCCCTCATCGAGCAGGAAGAGGCACAGAAGAATCTTGATAAGGCTAAGGAAGCTCTTGACAATGCAGACGGTAATGCAATAGCTGCTAACGCGAGTCTGAAAGCGGCACAGGCCAAGATGGATGCCATCAATGCCAAGGTTGAGAAGCTTGCCGAGAACAAAGAGCAGCTTGAAGCGATCCAGCATCAGTATTATGCAATGATGGTGAGCTTCTTCCGGCTCAATGGTAATGCAAAAAATATAGTCTATTATAACTATGAATCTGACCAAAAAGATAGAAATGAGGAACTTATAGTTAATATAGAGGAGACTGCTAAAAAACTCAAAGAAAACCCAGCCCAGTACAGTAATATGGTGAAAAATGATGATAGTAACTATCTGGCACTTGGCAGATATTTAACAAAGCTTCTTGTTGAGCAGATGATCCTTTCCGACGAAAATGTTGATCCCGAAACTGCCAATATTCAGTTTGGGATAGAAGGCGGTCAGGCGAACGGAAAAGCCGGTACGGTATTTACGAACTGGTCTTATGAGGTTCAGACAGCTATTTCTGGTGAACTTATGTATGATTTGTGGCACAAAGACAAGAGTGAGAAGATTGAGGTAGGCGATGAAATCCCAATGCAATGGATGTCGACCAATCAGGGCGATGCCGGAAGAAGCAATTACGTTCGTGTAGATTACATAGATAAGGACGGAAATCTTCAGACCAAGCGTTATAACTATGTCAGGAAGAACTCCGCATACGGGGATGAGCTTGATATTGAAAACGGAATGTTCTATCTTGCTGAAGTTGAAAAGGTCGGTGACAAATGGGAAATTACAAGAATAACCGATAACGAGTACAACTTCGATGATTACAACAAGCTCATGAATGCCCTCGAGGCAATAACAGATATTGAAGAGTACAATGCAGCCAAGGCCGCAGTTGATGAAGCACAGGGCAAGGTTCAGGCACTTCAGGAGCAGATCGAAAGACTGAAGAACGTAACACTTGACAACAGTGCAATTGAGAATCTCAGGAAAAGCCTCGAGACGGCACAGGCAGAACTTGCCGCTGCCGGCGAAGCAAAGGATGCCCTTGAAGAAAAGGTTGCAGAGGCAAGAGCTGCTGTTGAATCCATCGATCTTTCGAGATTCAACGTAAGCCAGGCAGGTACATCGGAAGACGAAGATGCAGCAGATGAAGATACAACAGCAACAGATGAAGATACAACAGCAACAGAAGCAGCAGCTCCCACCGCAGCAGTAACACCGGCATCCGTTACGGTAACGGTTCCGGGACTCGGGATCGATCCGATAGTGCTTCCGGCAGCAGGCGCGGCAGGCACCGGCGAAGCAGCATCTCGCGCAAGAGGAGTTGCAGGCGTAAGAGTTCCCGCGGGTTCGGGAAACGGCGCGGCAGATGAAGCGGCTGATATCGAAGACGGATCAGGCATCGAAGAGGTGCCCGTACAGGGATCAACGGTAATATATGATCTTGAAGAGATAGATAACAGCGAAAACGGCAGGAAACTCGTCAGGATCGAAGATAACGCAGTACCTCTCGCGGCAACGCCCGAAGAAGCACAGCACATAAGCTGGTGGTGGCTCCTCATCATCGCACTTCTCGGAGCAACCGGCAAGAAGATGTACGATGAGCACCAGAAGAAGGCAGAGGCAGCAGAGGCTCAGAAGTAATACATAATAACCCTCAGTAAGAAACAGGCGGAAGTTTCCGCCTGTTTTTGCGTTTCGGCCGGTTTTGTCATAACGTCCTTGCATTGACCGGATTATTACGCGTATAATTGGTGATATAAAATCATTTAATGCGTGCTGTGGCGACCTTACAATCGGCGCGGCAGGCGACAAAACGAAAAGAATATTAGATGAAAGGAACCATTATGGACAGAGCAAGGAAAACGGCTCCCGCGATCGTAATATGCGTTATTGCCGTGTACCTCATATACCGGTGTGTTTTCAGCGTAAATGAGCAGACCAACGCGGTTATCACGCAGTTCGGCAAGGTAGTCGATGTCAAGACTGCGGGAGTATATTTCATCCCGCCGTGGCAGTCTGTCAAGAAGGTGGATGTCACGACACACGGCACGAGCATAGGTTATGTCATAGAAGAGGACGGTCAGAA
This sequence comes from uncultured Lachnospiraceae bacterium, assembly GCA_905235745.1. Classification (GTDB taxonomy): domain Bacteria; phylum Bacillota; class Clostridia; order Lachnospirales; family Lachnospiraceae; genus UBA2868. The sequence continues at coordinate 11,857 of CAJOMN010000022.1, read as the reverse complement.
GGGCGCGTATCCGGTAGATGAGCTCAACGCGATAATGATAACGTCGGATTTTAACCTGCTGAATATTGATTTTTACATTGAATACAAGGTATCCGATCCGATAGCATACCTGTACAACGCGGAAGACCCCGAAGACATTCTCAAGAATATCACGCTTGCGAGCATCAGGAACATCGTATCCAACTACACGGTCGATGAAGCTATGACCACGGGCAAAAATCAGATCCAGGCGGATATCAAGGCCGATATAGTAAGGGCGCTTGATGAACAGCAGATAGGCCTCTCATTGGTTAACATAACTATACAGGATTCAAGGCCTCCGGTTGAATCGGTTGTATCGGCATTTAAAGCGGTCGAGACCGCCAAACAGGGCGCCGACACGGCCATGAACCAGGCGCTTCAGTATAAAAATCAGCAGATACCGGCTGCCGAGGCGGATGCGGATGCTATAGTGCAGAAGGCAAACGCGTACAAGGCAACGAGAATTGCCGAGGCTGAGGGTCAGGTGGCAAGGTTCAACGAGATGTACAAGGAATATTCCAGATTCCCGGAGGTTACGAAAAAGAGGCTGTTCTTCGAGAAGATGGAAGAGCTGATGCCGAATGTCAAGGTGATAATAACGGACGGTTCAACGCAGACAATGCTTCCGCTGGATGATTTTGCCGCCCTGGATGAAGAATCAGGGCAGTCCGCAGCCGGAGCAGCCCCGCAGGAGACGGAGGTGACAGAAGATGAAGACTAAAGTGACGATAGGGGTTGTGATCGCGATCGTTGCCATAGTGCTGCTGTCGGGATTTTTCACGCTGAAGCCCAATAATACCGCGCTTGTAGTGAGATTCGGAAAGGTTGTCTCATCAACCGATGTAGACGGACTCCATTACAGGATCCCCATTATTGACAATGTTGTAACGATATACACGGGAGATTATCTGTATGATATTCCCGCATCCGATGTCATAACCTCCGATAAGAAGTCGATGATCGCGGACGATTATCTCATATGGTGCGTTTCCGAGCCTCTCAAGTACTATCAGACCCTCGGCGCCGTAAAGGGGCGTGCAGAGGAAAGGATAGAGGCAGCGGTATTTAACGCGACCAAGAATACCATATCTTCAATGGCGCAGGACGAGATCATAGCTGCAAGAGGGACGCTCCTGACATCAATGATAACCAAGGCATCCAACTCGGATATCTCGCAGTACGGAGTCAATATCAAGGTGGCGGAGATCAAGGCTCTTGACCTGCCGGACGACAACAAGGAGGCCGTATACGAGCGTATGATCTCCGAGAGAAATAACATTGCGGCCGGATATACTGCGAAGGGTAATTCCGATGCGCAGAAGATCAAGAATGAGACCGACAAGGAAGTTGCCGAGAAGAAGGCCGAGGCCGAAAAAGAAGCGGCAATGATAAGAGCCGAGGCGGAGGCCAGGTACATGCAGATACTTGCCGATGCCTACAACAGCGAAGACAAGGCCGAGTTCTATGATTACATCAGAAGCCTTGACGCCATAAGCTCGCTCAAGACGGGAAACAATAAGACGATCATCCTTGACAAGGATTCGGAGTTTGCAAGGATACTGTACGGGAACTGACACAATGACGGAAGGCATTAACCTGATAGCTGTATATATGGCGGATTTTCTGGGAGCGCTTATACTGGCTCTCGTGCTGCTCGTTAAGGCGTGGGAGCTTCCCGCCCGCAAGAGCGAGAGCCGTATTCTGCTCGCTCTGATACTCGCGACCTTATTTGACTGCATCATAGATCCGTTCATATACAAGGTAGACGGACAGCCGGGAGCCCTTAACCGTTTTATCATTCTATACGGCAATTCGGCTCTGTTCCTGTACAATCTTGTGGTCGGAGCCGGAATGCTCGCACTTGTTGCGAAGCACATCAACAGGAAGATCTCCAGAACCCAGTTTATAACCGTTATAATACTTACGTTAATAGAGACGGTCGTCCTTGTCATTAACCTGTTCACTCCGGTTGTATTTGCCGTCGATGATAACAATGTATATTCAAGGAGACCGTTATATTATCTGTTTATAATGGTTGCCGCATATCTTCTCGGGTACAGCCTGGTGCTTTATTTTTCCGGCAGGAACAAGGAAGGGTCGCTCCGGTATTTTCCCGTGTGGGAGTTCGCAATCCCGATAATTGCCGGTGTATTGATCCAGACGCAATTCTACGGAGTATCTTCCGCACCGTCGTGCTTTGCCGTAGCTTTTTGCGCAATAGTACTGTGCCTGCAGAAGGAATATCTGTACATAGACAAGCTTACGGGCGTATACAACAGGTACGAATTCGACAAAATCATACAATATTACCACAAGCGCAAAAAGAAGAGATTTGCCGCCGTAATGCTTGATATGAACGGCTTCAAGTCAATAAACGACGATTATTCCCACATCGAGGGCGATGAAGCCCTGCAGGTAATGGCCGATATTCTCACATCAACGGTCGGAACCAGCGGAAACGTGATCAGATACGCGGGCGATGAATTTGTCATAATAATGGATGCGGACGATGATAATATCGTCGAGGAATACCGCATGAAGATACAAAAAGCCCTGAGCGAATACAACGCAAATTCGGGAAAACCGTATATTCTCTCTGCTTCAATGGGAGGCGATATATTTGACATAGGCAATGCTTCCAAGATATTCGGACGCATTGATGAGAGGATGTATGAGAACAAGGCCGAGTATTACAGGGAACACGACCGACGCAGCAGATAATTCGAAAACACCACGATAATCCGTACTGCATTTCAAGAACTATTTATCGAGAAAATGTTGTTTTTAGTGCTTGCAAATCTAAATATTGTACTTTATAATACAGTATATCCATATATCTATATATTTGAATAAGTACAAGGGAACGCCCGCAACATCGAGCCTTAATGGCATTTGTCTTCACGTATGGAGACAATGTCCGATTGAAGGCTTTTTTTATTGCCTTCGCCATCTTCTATCTGGAGGGAAACAAAATGAGAAGAAATGTAAAGAATGACAAGGTACTGAGAGCTATCACTATAGGTCTTGCTGCTATGATCGCTGCGACAAGCGCACCTGTGACTGTGCTTGCTGATGAAACAGCAAATGGGGGGGGGAGATAACCCCACTGAAGAGGCTACTGAGACCGGATCTGAAGTTCAACCTCAAGAAGCAGATTCTGTTAGCGATGCCAATGATCATGTACAGGCTGATGTAAATGATGTAAATCAAATTATAGTTGTTGATAAAACACAGTTTCCTAAGGATGAACAGGACGCAGTTGATGGAATACAAACTGCAGCAGAAGCTATAGATGATGCGGTTAATAATGAGAAAACATCAGTTGACAAAGATGTTGCCGGTGTAGAAGAAATCCTCGATGACGTTGATGCGAATCTTAAAGAGGCAAATAGTCAAAGCAATATCATTAATGGACAGAGCGAAAAGGCAGAGGAACTTACAAATAATGCAAATGTTATCAGTTCAGCGATAGACGGCATTATTGATGCTGCGAACACAGAGCTTAATAATAAATTAGATGAGATTAATGCTATATTAAACACTGGATCAGCTGATGATGTTGATGTAATTGTAGAGCAAGCTAAGGCGATTGTTACTGATGCTAAGGATAATGTAGTTCAAAAGAAAGCAGAATATGAAAAAATTCTAGCTGAAGTAGGGAGTGCGCTAGAAACAGTACAGAAGGCAGAAAATACATATAAACAGGCAGTTGAAGATGCCGAGAAGGGTAAGATAGGAGCTAAGGAAGCTCTTGAACAGGCTGAACAAGATCTTGCTGATGCTAATGCAAGTGCTGCGCTTCTTGAAGCCCAGGCAATTGCAGCACAGAATGCAGCTAAGGAAGCCAAGATAGTTGCTGAAGAAGCTGTAAAAGTAGCTGAAGCTGCTGTAAATGCAGCCAATGCAGCAATAGCAGAAGGAAATGAAGCAAAGATAGCACAAGATGGACTTGAAGCGACAGCAGAAGCGTCAGCCCAGCAGGCAGCGGATGACAAGGCGACAGCAGAAGCGTCAGCCCAGCAGGCAGCGGATGACAAGGCGACAGCAGATGAGTCAGCCCGGAAGGCAGAACAAGATGCAGTAGCCGTAATGGAAGCCGAAGAAGATCTCAATAATATTCCGGCTATCAAGAAGATCGTAGATGCGAAATATAAGGACAACTACGACGAGTATGCAAAAAAACGTGGTAATTATGCATGGTGGCAAGATATAAGTCCTTTTAATGACAATGTCCAGATCGCATACAATATAATTGGTTTTGCGGTGTATATGAATGCAGCAAGAGATAACATAAATCCCGACACTATAAATGTGTATAAGAAAGATAATCACACATATGTTGCTGAATACACTCAAGACGGGAAAACAGTAAAACAACAGTTCGATTTTATCACATATGATAAGAATGATGCTGTGTTAGGTGATTTTGGTAATGATCGGACTGCATATATTATTGCTGTTTATAAAGATAGTCGGAAACCATTCTACGATGAGCGAGTTTTTCTAGAGGATTATAAAAGGCTTGTAGGAGAAGCTGAACAGTATAATAAAGATCTTGACAAATTGCTTAATGATGCAAAAAAAGAATTAGAAAATGCTAAGGCGACAGCAAATGAGTCAGCCCAGCAGGCAGCGGATGACAAGGCGACAGCAGATGAGTCAGCCCGGCAGGCAGCGGATGACAAGGCGAAAGCAGATGAGTCAGCCCGGAAGGCAGCGGATGACAAGGCGAAAGCAGATGCGTCAGCCCGGCAGGCAGAGGCTGACAAGGCGACAGCAGATGAGTCAGCCCGGAAGGCAGCGGATGACAAGGCGACAGCAGATGCGTCAGCCCAGCAGGCAGAGGCTGACAAGGCGACAGCAGATGAGTCAGCCCGGAAGGCAGCGGATGACAAGGCTGCAGCACAGAATGCAAAAGCAGGAAATGAAGAAAAAATAAATGCCGGTGCTAAAGCAAAAGAGAGTCTTAGTAATTTGGAAAATGAATTAAGGGATTCCAAGGATGCTTTAGAGGCTCTTGGCAATGTTGAAAGCAGAAGCGAAGCTTATGCGCAGCTTATAGCTGACAAGAAAGTTCTGGATGACCAGATTGAAGAGCTTAAGAGTACGATAGAAGGTCTTAAAGAGAAGATTAATAATATCAATATTCCGGAACTTCAAAACGCAAGCAATGAAGCATTAAGTTCTGCACAGGCAACATTAAATCAGCTTTTAGGGCTGTTGACAAAGGCTGAAACTGATCTTGCACAGGCTGAAAAAAATAAGGAAGCAATTGATAATGTTCTTGAAGAAGTTATAAATGCCGGTGAAGACAAGAAGCAGGAAATAGCGGAAGAGACTGAAAGACAGCGCCGCGAATCTCAGTCAGGTTCCGGATCTGATAGTAGCAGTGATGATGATTCTGACTCGGATGATTCCTCTGCTGGCGCAGGTGCCGGAGCCGGAATTGCAGGAGCAACGGCATCGACAGCTGTTTCGGATGCAGGTCCTGTATTAACTCCGATATTTACAGTTGCAGATGCAGCATCTACTCCTTCTACAACGAGGAGATCCGGTGTGGCAGGCGTAAGAGTTGAGAATCCCGAGGATTCCGGAGATGATACGGAACTGGCTGTTACAGAAGCGGAAATTCCGAGACAGGGCGTGGTAGAAGAAGATCTTACCGGCAGTAAGGATGATACTGACAAGAAGCTCGTTAAGATCGAAGACAACGAGCTTCCTCTTGCAGCAATGCCGGATGAAGAGGGACAGAACATGAGCTGGTGGTGGCTCCTTATTGCAGCTCTTTTGGGAACTACAGGTGCTGTTGCTTACGAGAATCATAAGAAGAAAAAGGCACAGAAGGAAGAAGTCAAGAAGTACAAGAAATAATTCCGGCAGTATGATGCCCGGCATATGATTTTGACAGCGGGTCAGATGACCCGCTGTTTTTGGTACTAAAGGTATAGGAGGGTTACAGATTATGATGATTTTATTGGTACTGGCTGTTTGGGGAATGATACTTCAGGGTACATTTATTGCGGAAGAGAGCAGGGAAAGATACGTTCCGGCGGTGATACTGAAGGGGAGTGCGTCACTTGTGTTTGTCCTCATAGGCTGTATCGCTTACAGGTCAAGTACGGCAGCCGGTGGGGGCAGGATACTTGCCGGACTGGCGCTCGGAGCCCTGGGGGATATTCTGCTGAACCTTCGTTACCTGTCCGAAAAGTACGGCCAGAAGATATTCCTGGCGGGAATAGCGGCTTTTCTGGCTGGGCATATCATGTATCTTGTTGCGATCATCCCTCTGTCGGATAATCTTGTCATATCGGTCATCGCGGGTGTTGTGATAGCCGCGCTTCTTCTTGCGTATATATTCCGCACAATGGATGTTAAGACGGCATTTAAGATATTCGGGATATTCTATATCGGCGCTGTAGTCATAATGACGGCTGTGGCGGTAGGAAACTATATATCGGTACATGACAGCTTTCGCCTCATGTTTGCCGCGGGAGCGATACTGTTTACCGTGTCGGATATAGTGCTCATATTTAATACATTCGGTGGGGAAACGAAGCTATCGCGGAGGATCATCAACCTGTCATTCTACTATGCCGCGCAGCTTCTCATAGCGTTCTCGATTTTATTCTCATAGGAGAGCTTGTCAACTACCACGCACCTAAAGGTACGTGGCTTGCGACTCCCCTGTAGTTCGTTGGCTAACTCCTACATTTTGTCGGTGTAACTTCCGTGGGGTCGCATCGTAGGGTGATTGACAGCACCCTTTACGGCAAAGATTTACTCTGCCATAACTGTATCAGGTACTTGGGCTTCTTCAAGATAGTCTATTCCCATGCGGTACAGATTCATAGCTCCAATGCGGTCATCGTTTGATTTGTAGCCACAGTTCTTGCAGGTAAACAGATGTATCTTTTTATTGCGGTTGGCTTTTTCAATGTGTCCACAGACAGGGCAGCACTGACTCGTATAGCGAGGGTCAACCTTTATAACAGTAGATTGATTCTGTTTAGCCTTATAGATAAGTTTTTGTTCAAGGTCATAGAATGACCATGATACGGAAACATAACGGTCTTTCGTTCTGACACGCTCTGTGGCATTGCGAACACCTGTCAGGTCTTCCAAAACGAAGAGTGTATGCTTCGGGTTAGATTCAACGAGTGCCTTACTAACGCAGTGGTTAACATCCTGCATCCAACGGTTTTCTCGCTGACCGACAGCTTTAAGCCTACGTCTTGATGATGGTGTCTGACGCATTTGGAGTTCTTTACGGAGTTTGGAATAGCTTGCACGTTTCTGTTTGATAGCTTTACCGCTTACAAAACCAGATTTGTGTTTACTATCATAAGTAGCTACGACAAAGTTGATACCTCTGTCGATGCCTACAACGTTACAGATGTCGGAAATGTTACTCTCTTCGACATCATAAGTAACAGGGATGTGTAAGTAATACTTACCATGTTTGTTTACAAGTTTGGCAGTGCCAAACGTATAGATAGCATGGTCAAAGTATTTAGTCATACCTTCAGAAAAATACGGCAGCTTAACACGACCGCTTAATGTATTTACTGAAAAGCAGTTTTGGGTTAAAGAGTAATCCCTGTTCCAAACAAGATCATATTGAGGCTTCTTAAAGGATGGCTTGATCCATTCTTTCTGATTTTCGAGAATGGTCTTATATCTTGCGATAACAGTCTTAAATACAGACTGTGCCATCTGGGATTTTAAGCCAAACTTCTTTCGAAGCGTAGAGTACAGAATCTTGTTAAGCGAAAACTGTTTGAGGTCATGAGTACGGAACACATAATCAGACACATAATTACAGGCATCGGAATAAGCAGACATGGTTTCATCAAGTAAACCTTTATCGCCTGTTTTAACAGATATCTGAATTTTAGCTATGATTGTTATCTGTTCCATAGATACACCTCATTGATGTTTCACTAATTATATGATATAATATAGATTAGTGAAAGTCAATAGGCTTAAGGGATTTTTTCTATGGAAAGCAGATACTTAAAGGTTCTATCGCTGACGATGTAAAACAAAAGATATACGATATCTGCAACTTTAAGGGATATGGCATTATAGCTATGGAAACCGACAAAGACCATATACACTTGCTGTTAAGTTACGATACTACAGATAGGGTTTGTGACATTGTTAAGCTGATTAAACAACAGACCACACATTATCTATGGCAGAGATACCCAAACTTCCTCTCCAAGTGTTATTGTAAGCATAAGATCTTTTGGTCAGATTGTTATTTTGCTTGTAGCATTGGAGAAGTATCATCAGCTACTATACAAAGGTACATCGAAAGCCAAGGTTAATGGCTTCGAGTTTACAAGGCTCCTCCCACCGCCCAAGGGCAGTGGGTTTCCGCCTATAAGAACAGAAAGGATTTTATTTATGAAGACGGTAGTGGTTATGGATTCGTTCAAGGAAAGCCTTACATCGGAGGAGGCCGGAGAAGCCGTAAGGAGGGGGATACTTGCTGCCGATGGGGATGCGGAGGTTCTGGTATATCCCTTTGCGGACGGGGGCGAGGGGACAGTTGATGCCTTCTGTGCGGCAGATAAGGGAAGCAGGAAGATAAGGGTCCCGGTATCAGACCCGGTCGGAAGAACTATAGAGGCGGAGTACGCCATTCTCGGGGATGGAAGCGTTGTCATAGAGATAGCGCAGGCCGCGGGATTATGCCTTTTGGCGGATGATGAGAGGGATCCTCTCGGAACCACGACACGCGGAGTCGGGCAGCTCATAAGGCACGCCTTGGAGGGCGGATACAGACAGTTCATCATAGCAATAGGCGGCAGTGCCACCAATGACTGCGGGATAGGAATGCTGCAGGAACTTGGATTCGGGATACTTGATGCGAAGGGTGCGCCGGTAGGAGCCGGAGCCGCGGGAATGTCACTTGTTAAGAATGTAACGATCGATAATGCTCTGCCGCATCTGACAGACTGCAGCTTTACGATAGCATGCGATGTTACGAATCCCCTGTGCGGGGACAACGGGGCAAGCAGGGTATTTTCTCCGCAGAAAGGCGCAAGCGCCGCGCAGGCAGAGCTGATGGACAGGTGGATGGAAGACTATGCACGTATAGTTCAGTCAGTGCTGCCGGGTGCAGATCCTGCGGCAAAAGGTGCAGGAGCCGCGGGAGGTCTCGGTTTCGCACTGCAGGCGTTTCTTGGCGGCAGGATGATAAGCGGTGCCGAGGTTCTTCTTGACAGATGCGGTATCGGGCAGGAGATAGCGTCGGCGGATCTTGTCATAACAGGCGAAGGACGGATAGACGGTCAGACGGCAATGGGAAAAGCCCCCGCCAGGATTGCCGCGGCTGCCAAGAAATATAACAAGCCGGTAATCGCCATCGGGGGCTGTCTTACGAAAGATGCCGTTAACTGCCATGCGGCAGGCATCGATGCCGTATTCCCTATAGTACCGGATCCATTATCAGGCGCTGAAGCCATGAATAAGGACACGGCAAAGGAAAACATTGCAAGGACTGCCTGCGAACTCGCAAGGCTTATTCATCAGTTTATTATCAATCCAGTTTAAAGAATCCGATCATATCATCCAGCTCTTCGGCAGATGTCCGGAGACTTCCTGCTGATTCGCTTATAACATTGAATGTTGCGTTCAGCTCTTCCATTGAAGCGTTGGTCTGCTGCGTGGATGCGGCATTCTCCTCCGATATAGCCGCAAGATCCTCTATGATGCCTGCCAGAGAGTCTCTGGAAGAACGCAGTCCGTCTACTCTGTCGGAGATATTGCCGGCGGAAGCTGCCACGGCCGAAATGGCCTCGGACATATTGTCCATACGCTCCCTGGTGGAGTTCAGCTGGGTTCCCTGTTCCGTAACATTCTCTATGAGCTCGTTCATTACGTTCACTGATGATGAAGCTTCCTGCTGCAGTTTCTCCGTGATGCTCTTGATCTTATCCGCACTTTCCTTGGACTGCTCCGCAAGGCTGCTGATCTCAGAAGCCACAACAGCAAAGCCTCTTCCTGCTTCTCCTGCTCTTGCAGCTTCAATGCTGGCATTCAGTGAGAGAAGGTTGGTCTGTGAAGCGATGGAATTGATGGCTTCGGTGAATTCGCTGATCTCGTTTGCGCTGTCGTTGGTGCTCTTTATAGTGTCTGATATCGTTGTGACCGATTCCGACACTTTGTCTGATTGCGCAAGCAGAGTCTTTAACGCCTCCATTGTATCACCGCAATCTTTTTCCATGTTCTTCGATGCATCGGTAAGCTCGACGGCACTTTCCGAAATTGCCTCGACATCGGTACCGATCTTGTTTGTCTCATTCACTGCATTCTGTACGCTTTCTGCCTGGGAAACGGCGCCCTTGCTGACATCTTCCACTGCAGTGGAAACCTGTCCGGCTGCCTCGGATGCCTGACTGGAAGAACCGGAAAGTTCAATTCCTGCATCCTTCAATTCACCTGCCATTCCTTTTGTGCGCCCGATGACATCCTGCAGCTTCTCTGCCAGAGAAATGGAATTCTTGGCGATGTTTCCGACCTCGTCCGTACGTGCTGCGGCCTTTTGGTCGAATTCACTCATCAGGTTTCCGTGAGTCAGTCCGTCAACCGACTCGGAAACAGACTGAATGGGTTTTGCGATCGCAGATGCAAAACGCGCTGAAACAAATGCACCTAAGAGCAGGCTTACGATCCCTACGCCGAGCATGACGAACAGGCTCACTGTAAGGGAATGGAGAGACACTGATGTTAGTCTTCGTGATACGACTATCCAGCCCGAATAAGGTTCCTGAGCCCATGCGATCTGCCATTCTCCCTGATTATCCTTTGCCGTATAGGAACCGCTTGATACATCCGGCTGCTGTGCTTCCATGAAGAACTTTGAATCTGCTGCGGATTCCGCATCGTCAGGGCCGATCTCATGATCCGAGCGTGCCGCTATATTGCCGGACTTGTCTATGATGAGGAGCTGCTGCTGATCTTCAAATACATTGTCCACAAGCAGATCATAAAAAACCTGAAGGTTGTAGTTCCTCTGGGCAATACCGATGACCTTGCTGCGGCTCTGATCATAAATCGGGGCGGTAAAGGTCGTGATGCGTTCACCGGAGGTTTTTGATACCTGTACATCGGAGATGACATATTCGCCGCTCATTCCTACTATATAATACTCTCGATCTGATATATCAACCGGATCCCCTTTTGTCCGTATAAGCTGCATTCCCTGGTTTCCGGTCAGAATAGTGGTGTTCCCGTCAGCCATCAGCTCATCCATCGTTGTCATTTGCGTCATAAGCGCTGCTTCGGTTTCCGCCGGGATAACATCGCCGTTATTTCTTGCTTCGACATAGGCGATGGTAGACGGCGAGTTCGAAAAAGCAACCAGTGACATCATATTCTTATTCAGAACATCACTGAATGACTGTTCAATAGCCTCTGCTTTGGCCTCATTATATTGCACGATATATTCCGTGTCTCTGCTGTTACTGGTCAGGTTGGCAATAACCACAACCGCGATCAGCGGAACAGCCATGATCGTGATCATGATTAATGTTAGCTCGGTCTTGATACTGGATCGAATCTTCTTCATAGGTATAACTTCCTTTCTTGCTTGTAATCTTTCTTTGCACGACATTATCATCGTCCGGCAAACATATTGTAATTCTATCACGTTTTTTTAAAATTAAAAATAGGGGAATCTGTCACATATTATTCTTATTCGATGATTTTCTCCTATAGTTCGATAGCGGTTGATTTTACCTTCGTGGTATGTTATCTTTTTAATTACATCGCAAATGGCATATCAAATTCACAATTCATGTGAACAGATCGGGCATTTCGCCACAGA
>CAJOMN010000021.1 GCA_905235745.1 uncultured Lachnospiraceae bacterium | reverse complement strand
GAGGAAGAGGAGGATGTTCCCGACGAGGAAATAGACCTGTCCGAGGAGGAAGAGGTTGATGTTGAAAATATCGATCTTTCAGTTCCCGACGGCGTGTCTATCGAAGATCCTGTCCGTATGTATCTGAAAGAGATAGGAAAAGTACCGCTTCTGACTGCGGAGGAGGAGATCGAGCTTGCAAAGCGTATGGAGCAGGGCGATGAAGAGGCCAAGAAGCGGCTTGCCGAGGCCAATCTCCGTCTGGTTGTGTCGATCGCAAAACGCTATGTCGGCAGAGGAATGCTGTTCCTCGATCTGATCCAGGAAGGCAATCTCGGTCTGATCAAGGCAGTGGAGAAGTTCGATTATACAAAGGGTTACAAGTTCAGTACATATGCGACGTGGTGGATACGTCAGGCTATTACGAGAGCCATCGCAGATCAGGCCAGAACGATCAGGATCCCGGTCCATATGGTAGAGACGATCAACAAGCTTATAAGGGTCAGCCGCCAGCTCCTGCAGGAACTCGGACGTGAGCCGACCCCGGAAGAGATAGCCGAAGAGATGAATCTTCCTGTCGAGCGTGTAAGAGAGATACTTAAGATATCGCAGGAGCCCGTGTCGCTTGAGACACCTATAGGCGAGGAGGAAGACAGCCATCTCGGTGATTTTATCCAGGATGACAACGTTCCGGTTCCCGCCGATGCCGCTGCATATACACTCTTAAAGGAGCAGCTCGTTGAGGTTCTCGACACACTTACCGACAGGGAACAGAAGGTGCTGCGTCTGCGCTTCGGTCTTGACGACGGAAGGGCGCGTACCCTTGAAGAGGTCGGCAAGGAGTTCAACGTGACACGTGAGAGGATCAGACAGATAGAGGCAAAGGCATTGCGCAAGCTCCGTCATCCTTCACGTTCCAAGAAGCTCAAAGACTATCTGGACTGACCGGTGATGTTATCGGAACGGTTAATGGCTGTTGCCCAAATGGTAACGCCCGGACTGAAAGTTGCCGATATAGGATGTGACCACGCGTATCTTCCGATCTATCTTGTCAGGGAAAACGTGTCTCCGTATGTTATCGCTGCTGACATCAATTCCGGTCCCGTCGCGAAAGCGCGTGATAACATCAGGGAAGCCGGACTTGAGGGCAGGATAGAAGTCAGGCAGGGAGACGGATTATCGGTCATAGAGCCCGGAGATGCCGGTTCGGTAGTACTTGCGGGAATGGGCGGAAGGCTGATGATGAAGATTCTGTCGGAGGGCGCCGCCGTCCTTGAAGAGGTATATGAGATCATCATGGAGCCGCAGTCGGAGGTAAGCGAACTGCGCCATTACCTGCAGGATAACGGTTACATGATAATAAGCGAGGACATGGTAAATGACGGGGACAAATTCTATCCCGTCATCAAAGCGGTTCCGGGCAAGACGGACGAGAACCGGGAAGTAATGTTCAGATACGGCAAGGTACTGCTTCGGGAAGGTAATCCCGTGCTGCATGATTTTCTGCTGCTTGAGAGACAGTATTGTTCCAACCTTCTGGAAGAACTTGCCGCCAATATCGAAACGCCGAATGTTGCGGCAAGAATGGAGGAGCTAAGGACAGATCTTGCGCTGAATGAGGAGGCGCTACGGCTGATTGCGGAGCCGGAATTATCGTAAACGAAATAAATAATTTCGTTCACTACACGTTCTTGGGAAAGGGGATTGCAAATGAGAAAAGTTACGGTTACCATTGCGAATGAAGAGTATGAGTATGAGGCGGGCAGTACATATGAACAGGTCGCCCGGGACTTCCAGAAGGACTACGATTCCAAGATCGTACTCGTATCTGCCGACGGGAGGCTTCGCGAGCTTCATAAGATATTATCGAATGACTGTACTATAGAGTTCATTACGATCGCGGATGAGATCGGAATGGATACATACAGAAGAAGCGCTATCTTCCTGCTGGTCAAGGCCGTGCATGATGTCATAGGAGACGACAGCAGGAATCATATAATCACCCAGTATACGGTGGGGAACGGACTTCTATGCAAGCTTGTCGATGTTGATATAACCGAGCAGTTCTTAAGAAGCGTGCATGCGAGAATGGATGAACTGATCTCGCAGAATATTCCGATATGGAAATCGTCGTATTCCGTTGAAGAGGCGCGAAAGGTCTTCGCGGAGGCGGGAATGGATGACAAGGTGAAATTGTTCAAATTCCGGCGTGCCTCCAAGGTCAACGTTTATTCGATAGGCGATTACAAGGATTATTATTACGGGTATATGGTGCCGTCAACCGGATATGTTACGCAGTATGAACTCTATCTGTATGACGAGGGGATCATACTTCAGCTGCCGTCAAAGCATTCTCCGAATGTCGTTGCCGATAAGAAGGATTCGCCGAAGCTTGAGAAAGCTCTTCAGGAACAGAGCAGGTGGGGTGCGAGCATAGGTATTGAGGATGTCGGTGACCTTAATGAGTGCATATGCAGCGAAGGAGTCGGTGAAGTGGTGCTTCTGCAGGAGGCATACATGGAAAGCCGGATCGCGGAAATCGCTGCCGATATAGTAAATAAAGGCGGCAGGAAGTTTATTATGATCGCCGGGCCGTCGTCATCCGGCAAGACATCTTTCTCATACAGGCTTGCTATACAGCTGCGGGCACTCGGGCTGCGTCCGCATCCCATAGCGCTTGACAATTATTTCAAGAACCGTGAAGATACGCCGAAGGATGAGAACGGGGATTATGATTTTGAATGTCTCGAAGCAATAGATGTTGAGCAGTTCAACAGCGACATGCTGGCTCTTCTGAACGGGCAGACCGTTGAGATCCCGTCGTTCAACTTCAAGACGGGACAGCGCGAATACAAAGGCGACTATAAGAGACTGAACGAAAATGATATACTTGTAATCGAGGGCATTCACGGGCTGAACGAGAAGATGTCCTATGCGCTTCCGGCCAGCAGCAAGTACAAGATATATATATCGGCTCTTACGGCGCTCAACGTGGATGAACACAACAGGATATCGACAACCGATGTCAGGCTGCTGCGCCGTATGGTAAGAGATAACAGGACAAGGGGAACGTCCGCGTCCGGAACGCTTAATATGTGGCACAGCGTCAGGCGCGGCGAGGAGAAAAATATCTTCCCGTTCCAGGAAAGCGCGGATGCGATATTCAACTCCGCACTTATATATGAACTGGCAGTGTTAAAGCTTTATGCGGAGCCCCTTTTATTCGGGATAAGCAAAGAAGATCCGCAATACTACGAGGCGAAGAGACTGCTCAAGTTCCTTGATTATTTCCTCGGGATGACAAGTGAGGGATTGCCGAACAATTCACTCATAAGAGAGTTCGTCGGAGGAAGTATCTTCAACGTATAATGATCGGACGCTTTGGCGCCGGGACATGGAGAAGGCAGGACAATCGCTTGAAATACAGAGGAAAGTCCGGGCTTCGCAGGGCAGGATGCCGGATAACGTCCGGTGGAGGCGACTCCAAGGAAAGTGCAACAGAAAGTATACCGCCATACTGTCTTCACCGTATGGTAAGGGTGAAATGGCAGTGTAAGAGACTACCGCCCGGGTGGTAACACGCGGGGCATTGTAAACCCCATCCGAAGCAAGACCAAGAAGAAGCGATACGGTTGCCCGCCGTGCTTCGGGTAGGTCGCTTGAGGTCGCCGGTAACGGCGATCCTAGATAGATGATTGTCGCGGTTGATCCGTACAGAACCCGGCTTATTGCCTTCTCTATGTCCCGGCGACTAAGAATACAGTGAACAATTTTAATTTGGTTACGATAGAAATATCAATAAGAGGAAATATAGGAATATGTATACGGCACTGATGGTAATACAGATAGCAGCGGTTATATTGAGCTTCTTATGCGTTGTTGTACTTCTCGCCCAGAAGAGTACGGACGTAACGAAGCTTATTCTTGTCGGCTGTTTATGCGCATTCGTTCAAAATGCAGGATATCTGCTTGAAATGATGAGCATGAATATCGATGAGGTCATGGTCGCCATAAGGCTTGAATATGTCGGAACCGCCTTTATCTCGACGTTGTCAATGCTGTTTGTGTTCAGGTACTGCAGGGTCAGGTTCATGTCCTGGCTGGAATATACAATACTGGCTATTGATGCGCTTGTTCTTGTGTGCGTCTGGTGCTACGACTATGTCCCGATATATTACAGCAGTATCTATTTTGAGTACTCCGGAGTATTTCCGCATGTCATATTGGGTAAGGGATTCCTCTATGTCATCTTCAGCGTCATGGTATACTGTGAGCTGATCGCCGGGCTTGTTGTGTCCGCAGTATTCTGGGTCAGGACGCAAGACCCGAATATGAAGAGGAATTACAGTCTCCTTATGATCAGTAATACCGTCCCGCTCATCTTCTACATTGGCGGGGTATGTAATGTTATAGACGGCTATGATCCGGCTCCGCTGGGTGCGGCAACCGGATTGATGATATTTTGTGCCAATCTTATTTTCCGCCGTGTGTTTGATGTCGTGGAAACAGCCCGTGAGAGCATACTCATGGAACTTGATGACGCCATAGTGGTACTCGATTACAGGAGAGGTTTCCAGGAAGCCAACAAAGCTGCGATAGCTATCTTCCCCGAGCTTTCCAGAACCGCCTACGGCGCTCTTGTCGACAACGATGAATTCTACAGCGTGTTTGACAATAATGACAAGAAAGAGATCGAGATAGGCGACCGGTTCTATGATGTACATATTAACGAGCTGTATGCGAGAGGCGGTCTCGACAACAGTTTCATAGGATATTCGATGATATTCTTCGATGTCACCGAATCGATGCAGCAGATCAGGAAGATGAATGAACTGAGGCTTGCCGCCGATGCCGCCAATCAGGCCAAATCCGCTTTCCTTGCCAATGTTTCCCATGAGATACGTACTCCCATAAACGTTGTTCAGGGAATGAGCGAAGTCATATTAAGGGACTATGATGACCCCAAGCTTTTGGAGTACGCCGATAACATCCAGAGCGCCGCGGATCAGCTTCTTGAGCTCATAAACGGCATACTTGATTTTTCGAAGATAGAATCCGGAAAGGTGACGCTTTCAAACGCGGAATACAGGATGGATGATTTTCTCAGGGATATCATCATGGTATTTGAGCATAAGGGCGAGGAGAAGGAACTGGGATTTACGACCGATATCGCGAAGGATATACCGCTCATCCTATACGGTGATGTTCTGCGGATCAGGCAGGTTGCAACCAATATACTGTCAAATGCGTTCAAGTACACGCGCGAAGGCGGCGTTACGCTTCGTGTGCGGTTTGAAAAGGTTACGGAGGAGAAAGGTAATCTTATCATGTCGGTCGAGGATACGGGAATAGGTATCAAAAAGGAAGAGCTTGACAAGATCTTCGAAGTATTCGTGAGACTTGATGAGAGACTGAACCGTTCCGTTGAGGGAACAGGTCTGGGAATGAACATTACCAAGAACCTGGTCGATCTGATGGACGGAGAGATAAAGGTATATTCCGAGTATGGAAAAGGCTCGGTGTTCACGGTCATCATTCCGCAGTTCGTCCGTTCGAAAAACGGAGAGACAGTAGGCGATCTTACGAAGCACGAAACAGTCAGGAAGCGTACCGGCGCAGGATTTACGGCACCTGACGCGAGAGTTCTGATAATAGATGACAGCAAGACAAACCTGATCGTGGCAAAAGCGCTGCTTCGTGACACACGGGTTAACATAACTACAGGATTAAGCGGGGATGAATGTCTGGATTATGTAGGCAGGGAGCATTTTGACGTTATATTCCTTGATCACAGGATGCCCGGAATGGACGGAGTGGAAACGCTTCATAAGATGCGTTTGATGGATCACAAATGCAAGGAATCGCCGGTTATCATGCTGACGGCCAATGCGATGAGCGACGCAAGGGATTTCTATATGCGTGAGGGATTCACTGATTTTATCACCAAGCCCATTACCGAGCAGTCAATATGCGATATCCTGCTCAAATATCTGCCGCAGGATATGGTACACGTTAATAACGGGGAATAATGCAAATGTCATTTGATATCAATGAAACCGGAAAGCGTGCAAAAGAAGCCTCATATGTTCTGCAGGCGCTTTGTGCAGCTGACAAGAACAGGGCGCTATATTCGGTCGCCGATGCACTTACGGATAACAGTGCGCTTATCATTTCCGAAAACGCAGCGGATGTTGAGGCCGCGCGAGACAAAGGCACATCTGCGGCGATGATCGACAGGCTCTGTCTTGACGACAAACGTATCAATGATATGGCGGTATCGCTCAGGCAGGTGTGCGATCTTCCGGATCCGGTCGGGGAAGTGATCGACAGTTGGGTGAGACCTAACGGACTGAAGATAGAAAAGGTCAGGGTTCCGATGGGAGTGATCGGGATAATCTACGAATCACGACCGAATGTCACGTCCGATGCGTTCTCCCTTTGCTTCAAGACCGGCAACGCGGTCATTCTCAGGGGCGGAAGCGATGCCATTCATTCCAATACCGTTATAGTAAAAATCATACGCGAGGCATTGCAGTCGATTGACATAACTCCTGACGCGGTCAGCCTTGTAAGCGATACCTCAAGAGCTGTGGCAAATGACATGATGCGTCTTAACAAATACATTGACCTGTTGATCCCACGGGGCGGTGCCGGGCTGATCAGGAGCGTTGTTGAGAACGCTACGGTCCCGGTGATCGAAACCGGTACGGGGAACTGTCACATATTTGTCGACGAAAGTGCCGATATAGCCATGGCGGTTGACATAATATATAATGCCAAGACGCAGCGCATGGGAGTATGCAATGCATGCGAATCGCTTCTCATACATGAGAAGATCGCAGAGGAAGGTATACCCGCGATATGCAGCAGCCTTAAGACAAAGGATATCGAAATAAGGGCCGGACAGAAGGCGTTTACGCTTGTTCCGGGTTCGGCGGGTGACATGAAACATGCGAGCGAGGAAGATTACGGGACGGAATTCTTAGGACCTGTCATCTCACTTCAGGTAGTGTCGGATGTGGACGAGGCGATAGCGCATGTTAACAGGTATACTACCCATCATTCCGAAGCGATCATTACAAATAACACTGCCAATGCCGAGAAGTTCATGAACGGCGTTGACAGTGCGTGTGTATACGTGAATGCCAGTACGAGATTTACCGACGGTTTCGAATTCGGTTTCGGAGCCGAGATAGGCATCAGCACCCAGAAGCTCCATGCAAGAGGCCCCATGGGGCTTAATGAACTGACCTCTTACAAATACAAGATATACGGCGACGGACAGGTAAGGGGCTGACCGTCAGATACGGGAATATGTTTCCTCACAGTATTTGCAGCGGTATGTTTCGTTTGCCGGATCCGTCAGTACGAAGATATGGTCGAGCTCCTGTTCGATGCTTGTAATGCACCGGGGGTTCCTGCATTTGATGACATTTTTGATCTCTTTCGGCAGATACAGCCGCTTCTTCTCGACTATCTCGCCGTCCTTGATGACATTGACGGTGATCTTGTGATCGATGAATCCCAGAACGTCCAGATCGAGCATATCGATGCTGCATTCAACTTTCAGGATGTCTTTCGTGCCCATTTTCTCGCTCCGGGCATTCATGATCATTGCGACCGTGCAGTCGAGTTCGTCAAGCTTCAGGTCGTGATATATCTGGAGACTCTCGCCGGGGTTCATATGGTCGAGAACAAATCCTTCTTCAATCTTTCCTACGTTTAACATGACAGATTCCTTTCTATAACTTCTTACTTCATTCGATTTCCAGAAGCGTGAGTATCAGCGCCATTCGTATGTACATTCCGTATTCAACCTGTTTGAAGTACATAGCCCTTTCATCTTCGTCCACTTCTACCGAGATCTCATTGACCCTCGGAAGGGGATGCAGTACCATCATGTCATTTTTGGCAAGCGCCATTTTATCTTTATTGAGTATGTAAAAATCCTTGAGCCTTACGTAATCTTCCTCGTTGAAGAACCTTTCGCGCTGTACCCTTGTCATGTAGAGTATGTCAAGCTTCGGCATGACATCATCAAGCTTTATGACCTCTTCGAACTGCACGTTGTTCCTGATAAGGACGTCCTCCCTTATATAGTCGGGGATCCGAAGCTCCGGCGGCGATATAAATACAAACGAGACATTCTCGTAACGGATGAGCGCATTAATGAGTGAGTGAACCGTTCTGCCGAACTTAAGGTCGCCGCACAGCCCTATTGTCATATCAGACAGCCGACCCTTAAGAGAACGTATTGTCATAAGGTCGGTAAGTGTCTGTGTCGGGTGCTGGTGTCCGCCGTCTCCGGCGTTTATAACAGGTATCCACGACTTGCTTGCGGCAACCATCGGCGCGCCTTCCTTCGGATGGCGCATTGCGCATATATCCGCGTAGCTTGATATGATCCTGATCGTATCCGAAACGCTTTCGCCTTTGGCTGCGCTTGATGAGTCGGCAGTCGCGAATCCGAGCACCTGTCCTCCCAGACGCAGCATTGCGGATTCAAATGATAATCTTGTCCTTGTGGACGGCTCATAGAAGCATGTGGCCAGTATCCTGCCGTCGCACTTATGGGCATATGCTGCCGGATCCTTCCGGATGTCATCGGCAAGATCCATAAGCTTATCAAGTTCTTCCACGGAAAAATCCAGCGGACTCATTAAATGTCGCATAATAGCGGGTCCCTCCTATCTGCAATAAAAAGAGCCTCCCGGGGAGACTCTTGTAAGATCATTTGTAAGACAGTAAATCCGATACCGGTTTCCTTTTCGGCATTTCGGGGGATTCTGCCGGATGCCCGATACAGATCAGATTGACCAGTTCCCGATCCTCGGGGATTCCGAGAACATCGGAAAGCGTATCGTCAAATATACCCATTATAACAGTACCGAGACCGTATTCATGTGCGGCGAGGCAGAACGTCTGCGATGCGATGCCGGCATCGAACATCTGCCATGTATCCTTGCGGCTAGTAGTATAGGAACCGTCCTTTTCGAATCCGCATCTGCCCTTAATGACGGTAACGGCTATTATCATTGGTGCCGAATCCATCGTACCGGCATTGTATGTGAATCCGGTCGTGCATTCTTTCGCGATCCTGGCCTTGAGGGCGGGATCATCGATCGCAATGTATCTGACTATCTGTGTGTTCTTCCATGACGGAGACCACGAAGCAGCCTCAACGATCTTCTCCAGTGTGGCATGATCAACCGGCTCATCTGTGAACTTACGTATGCTTCTTCTTGTGCGTATGTTGTCTAATGTTTCCATATAACCCTCCATGCGACCGCAGGCAATTACTGAATGCGCCCCGTAATCGGCGCAAGGTGAACGAATTGGATTTATTCATTATATGATATCGTATCTGTTACAATTTTGCAATGAAATAGTAAATGAATTAATAGTAAACGACAATACGATTATCGTCATGTTAGTATACTGCGCCGGTTTTGACCGCTTTAGCGGTGACCGGGTGTTTGTTGATAAAACGATGGAATTTATATATAATGTCTATGAGCAAAGGAGAACGTGACCTATGGCAGAAGATAAGAGTATTATTGATGAAACAAGAGACAGCAAACCTGCGGATTCACCCGAGATCAGGTATCAGGATGATGTTCCCGTATTTACCGAGCGGAAGAGATGGCTGCTGTTCGGACTTCCGTGGACTTTTACGAAATATCTCCTCAAGGATGAGATATTAACGGTCAACAAGGGATTCTTCAAGACAGTGATAAATGACTGCTATATGTACAAGGTAGTCGATGTCCAGCTTGAAAGATCGCTGCTTGAGAAGATGCTGGGGCTCGGAACCGTTGTGTGCTATACGTCCGATACGACGGACAAGGTGCTGAAGATCACCCATGTCAGGCATTCGGAGCAGATCAAGAATTTTATCCTTGAAAAGTCGGAGAAGATGAGGATGAAGCGCAGAACGCTCAACACAATGAGTCTTAATACGGACGCAGGCGACGGAGACGACATTGGCTGAGGTTCTTGATTATAACAGCGCGTGCTCGTACATTGAGGAGACATCCCAATATGGCAGCAGGCCGGGGCTGGAGAGGATCCGCAGTCTGTGCGCTGCCCTCGGCGATCCACAGAACGATCTCAGGTTTGTCCATATTGCGGGAACGAACGGCAAGGGAAGTACCGGAGCCATGATCGCATCGGTATTAACCGAGGCGGGTCTTCGCACGGGAATGTATTACTCGCCGGCGATGACCGCCATATACGATCATTACATGGTTGACGGCAGGCTGATCACCGGGGAAGAATATGCGGACGCGGTAGCTGCTGTCGCCGCCGCTAACGAGAATCTCAGGAACGAAACCGGAGAGAGCGCGACGCAGTTTGAGATCGAAACTGCGGTCGCTTTTTTGTACTTTAAAGAGAAAGGCTGCGATGTCGTCGTGCTCGAGTGCGGTATGGGCGGGGCGGAAGATGCGACCAATATCGCCGGGGACAAGATGCTCTGTGTGATAACGTCGATAAGTCTGGATCATATGCAGTATCTTGGCAATTCGACGGAAGAGATAGCGAAGGCAAAGGCGGGAATAATCACATCGCCGTGTCCGGTCGTAACACTTGATGCAGACGATAAGATCACAGATGTTATTAAAAACAGATGTGAGACTGTCGGAGCCACGCTGTATACGGTCTCGCCCGCATCAATTGTAAGCGATGACATCAGCTCCGGCATTACCGTAAGCTGCTGCGGTCTGGAGAATGCGGACATACCGCTTTCGGGAACATTTCAGGCAGAGAATGCGGCACTGGCGATACAGGCGCTTAAGATAATGGGAGAAGAGCATCTGATTGACGGCCGGGCAATAGATGATAACATAATAAGATCCGGCCTTCAAAAGGTTAAATGGCCGTACAGGTTTGAATGTATAAGCGAAGAACCGCTTGTGATCGTTGACGGGGCGCACAACGAGGATGCGGCAGCAAAGCTTGCCGCTTCGATAAGAACACTCCTTAAAGGACGCAGGATCATTATTGTCGCAGGGGTATTTGCCGACAAGGAATATGAGAAGATCATCAGAATACTTGCCGGTACTGCGGACTGTATTGTGACCGTGCGGATACCGGACAACCCGAGAGCGCTCCCTTCAGAAGATCTTGCCGCATGCGCAGGCAGATACTGTAAATGTGTCATTGAATGCCGGGATCCTTGTGAAGGCCTTGAAAGGGCATTGGATAAGGCGGAGGAATATACGAAGGCGGGAGATAAGAGCGCGATCGTTGCATGCGGCTCGCTTTCATATCTTGCGGATTTTGCCGGACTGGTTGAAGGTATAGGATAATGTACAGATGATCATTAGGAACAGGGAATTTGATCTTGCGAATAATACATATGTGATGGGCATACTTAATGTCACTCCCGATTCTTTCGTTGATGGCGGTTTACATAATACTGTAGACGGTGCCGTTAGTCACGCCCTGAAAATGGAAGCGGAAGGTGCCGCGATAATTGACATAGGCGGCGAGTCGACAAGACCGGGACATACCGCGGTAAGTACCGGGGAGGAGCTTGAGCGGGTAATACCGGTCATTGAGGCTGTGCGGGCCGTAACGGATATACCGCTCTCCGTTGATACGACCAAGGCTGAGGTGGCATTGGCAGCGATTCAGGCAGGCGCTGATATCGTAAACACGGTCGAAGGCGCGGGGATGCCCGCTGACATGGCGGAAGTCATTAGCAGGAGCAATGCATACGCGGTACTTACATACGAAAAGAGTTATGTCAACCGGAATGTTTTTTGCGAAGCGCTCATCCGTATGGCGGAGCAGGCTGAAGACTACGGGATTGCCGGAAGCCGTATCATCATCGACCCCGGGATCGGATTCGGCAAGACCCAGGAGGAGAACCTTGCCGTACTGAACGATCTTCCGTTTATCACGCAGACCGGATATCCGGTGCTTCTCGGCTGTTCAAGAAAATCATTTATCAATTACTGCATGACCGCTAACAGACTATTACGGCAATACACAGCACAGGCGGGCGGCACATACACGGAGATACCCCCCGCGGAGCGCCTTCCCGGAACAATAGTATCCACAACGCTTGCAGCCCTTGCGGGTGTCGGAATAGTCCGCGTTCACGATGTCGCGCAGAACATACAGGCAATACGCGTTCTTGAGGCGGTATGCACAGCATCTCCCACGGCAGGAGATCAGGAGGAAACGGGAAGAGATGGATTATATCAGCATTGACAATCTGGAAGTGTTCGCCAATCACGGAGTGTTCGAGGAAGAAGTCAACCTCGGGCAGAAGTTTATCGTGTCGGTAAGACTGTATTTCGACGCATCCGCTGCGGGCCGGGAAGACGATCTGAAGAAATCGGTCAACTATACAAAGGTCTGCGCCGGCATCACCCAATGGATGAAGACCAATTCATGCAAGCTTATCGAAACGGTTGCCGAAAGGCTCGCGCATAAGCTTCTGACCGATTACGGGATCGTTAGGAGCGTCGAGGTTACGGTCAAGAAACCGTGGGCTCCGATAGGGCTCCCGCTTGAGCACGTGAGCATCACCGTTGAGAGAGGGTGGCATACGGCTTATCTTTCGATAGGTTCCAATATTGGAGACAGGAGCAGGTATCTTGAGGATGGTATAGAGCACTTAAGAGACTGTGAGGATATCAGGATACTGGCGGTTTCGGATTTTATCAATACCGCTCCGTACGGCAAGACCGATCAGGATGATTTTCTAAACGCGGCGGTAAAGCTTGAGACACTTTTATCACCGGAGCAGCTGCTGGATGTGCTTCATGAGGCGGAGGATGCCGCAGGAAGAGTGCGGGACGAGCACTGGGGGCCGCGGACTCTTGATATGGATATCCTTTTGTATGATGATCTGATAATGAGCACGGATACTCTTACTATTCCCCATGCCGATATGCCAAACCGCGATTTTGTGCTAAGACCGCTATGCCAGATAGCGCCATACGCGCTTCACCCGGTCACCGGCAGGAGAATATGCGAACTTGCCGAAAATCAGCGGATTAATTATAATATAAGCGGTTAGGATTATTCGGGGAGGGGATCTGCATGAAAAAAATCATTCCGGTCGCAATCAGTATTCTGATCCTCGGAGGAATTATCGTGGCCGTTATATTTGCCCGGAAAGCGTCAAATATACCGGACAATCCTGCGGATACAATCGGAAATACTTCCGGGAATCTCAACAACAGGGGACTGTATTGCGAAAGCGGCGGATACATTTATTTCTCCAATCTTGCAGACAATCATTATCTCTACAGGATGACATCGGACGGCAGGGATCCGGAGAGGATCGCGGAAGTTCCCGTATCATATATCAATGCCGGCGGAGACTATATATACTTCTACTTTGACGATCCGGGCGGAACCAAGTTCATGGGAATATCCGGAAAGATGAGCGGGATATTCCGGATCAAAAAGGATGAGAAAGATTTTGTATGTCTTGACAAGTGCACTTCCGGGGTACTCAATCTGATCGGCAGCACGCTTTACTATGAGCACTATGATAATACGAACGGAATGCAGCTTTATCACTCTTCGCTTGACGGCAAGGACAAGGGGCTTGCCGTTAGTGAGATCATCAATCCCGCGTGCGTGGTAAACGGTGATATATACTACTGTGAACAGGATTCGATGAAGCTCAAGGTCTACCGGCCCGGAAGCAGCGGGGGAAGCTACTTCCTTGAATATCCGGTATACAATCCGGTAGCGGACGGAAGCGATCTGTATTTCATGAATATGTCCGATGATTACAAACTGTACAGATATTCACTGTCGGACGGACAACTGACCCGGTTGACCGATGAACGGATAGATACGTTTAACGTATACGGAAGTGTGATATTCTATCAGCGCAATCATAACCCCGCCCTGATAAGGATGAATACCGACGGAAGCAATGCGATCGTCATTGCGGAAGGTAATTACGAAAATATCAATTGTACTTCGACATATACGTTCTATTCACCGTTCAGGGAAGACGTGACATATATGACATATACATTCGGAGGAAACGGAGAATCCGCAGGCTTCTCGCCGGTTGCGGAAGACTGATCATTATTATGACGGTGGTGTAAAGTTTTCTATGAAAACTTTTCAGCACGTAGGCCACGCCCGAGCGAAGCGAGCTTTTAATGGCGTGGCTCTCAAGATTGACAAGGAGGATTGTTATATGAGAATACTTGTTACCGGAGGCGCAGGATATATCGGTTCACACACGGTCGTATCGCTTCTTGAAAACGGTTATGATGTCGTCGTAGTCGACAATCTTGTCAATGCATCGAAAAAGAGCATAGACAGGGTGGAACAGATTACGGGCAAAAAGGTTACGTTTTACGAGGCGGATACACTTGATGCGGATGCGATGAACCGGATCCTTGATAAGGAACCAATAGATGCATGCATTCATTTCGCCGGCCTCAAGGCGGTAGGTGAATCGGTGCAAAAGCCATGGGAGTATTACGAGAATAATATTCAGGGAACGCTTGTACTCATAGATGCGATGAGACGGCACAACGTGAAGAATATAATCTTCTCGTCATCCGCGACTGTTTACGGAGACCCCGAATTTATTCCGATAACAGAGGAATGTCCCAAGAAAGCATGCACCAATCCGTACGGATGGACCAAGTCGATGCTTGAGCAGATACTGACCGATGTTCAGAAAGCGGACAACGAGTGGAACGTTATCCTGCTGCGTTATTTCAATCCGATCGGCGCTCACAAGTCCGGACTTATCGGTGATAACCCGAACGGCATACCGAATAATCTGATGCCGTATATCACACAGGTCGCTGTCGGCAAGCTCAAGGAGCTCGGAGTATTCGGGGATGATTATGATACCCCCGACGGAACCGGAGTCAGGGATTACATTCATGTTGTAGACCTTGCTGACGGTCACGTTAAGGCTCTTGACAAGATCAAGGAAAACTGCGGTCTTAAGATATATAATCTCGGAACAGGCAACGGAGTGAGTGTTCTCCAGCTCGTGAAGGCGTTTGAAGAATCAACCGGACAGAAGATACCTTATTCCATCAAGCCGAGACGCGCCGGAGATATAGCTACGTGCTATGCGTCCGCTGATCTTGCGCAGAAGGAACTCGGCTGGAGCGCACAATACGGCATCAGGGAGATGTGCGAGGATTCCTGGCGCTGGCAGTCCATGAACCCCAACGGATTTGAAGATTAAGCGCGCGGGATCGGAATTGGCATCAGGAGTTAACATGAGCATTAAGAAAGCAATAATACCGGCGGCGGGACTCGGAACAAGATTTCTTCCCGCCACGAAGGCGCAGCCCAAGGAGATGCTTCCCATTGTCGACAAGCCGACAATACAGTATATCATCGAGGAGGCAGTGCAAAGCGGTATAGAAGATATAGTAATAGTAAACGGCCGGAACAAGGGCTCGATAGAGGATCATTTCGACAGATCCGTCGAGCTTGAAATGGAGCTCGAGAGCAAAGGCAAGGATGAGCTGCTTGATATGGTCCGGTCTATACCGGAAATGGTCAACATATACTTTATCCGGCAGAAGAAGCCTCTGGGACTCGGGCATGCGGTATTATCCGCACAGAAGTTTATCGGCAATGATCCGTTTGCGGTCCTTCTCGGAGATGATGTCGTCGTATCGAAAACACCGGCTCTCAGGCAGATGATAAACGTATACAACGAACGGGAAGCTGCTGTTATAGGAGTACAGACCGTACCGCATGAGCTTACATATCAGTACGGGATCGTGGACGGGGAAAAGGCAGGCGACAGGCTGTACAAGGTCAGGCATCTTGTGGAGAAGCCCCCCGTTGATAAGGCTCCGTCGAATGTTGCTATTCTCGGAAGGTATATCCTGACACCGGATATCTTCGGGTATCTTTCCGATCAGGAAAAGGGTGCCGGCGGTGAGATACAGCTTACCGATGCCATAGAGAGAATGGCAGCGGATCGTGAAGTGTATGCATATGATTTTAAGGGGCACAGATATGACTGCGGCTCCAAGACGGGCTTCATACAGGCATGCATTGAGTTCGGTCTGCGCCGGGACGAGCTCCGCCCGGATCTTGAGGATTATATCAGGAGACTTGCGGAGGATATAGATAAGGCAATAGATTACGACTGACAGTGCATCTTCAGGAAACTGACTTGATGACTGTAAGTTCAATGTAGTCATTTGTTACGCTGACCTTGATATCATCGGAGAGCGCGGTCAGGATCGATTCTCCTATCTTATCCGCTGTCGGTTCGTTACCGTTTAGCGACCATTCATATTTTTTGCTTCCGGTATTGCCGGCATTTCCGGCGCTTTCTGTTGAATGAAGCCCGAAGATGATCTTCTCCCGGATCTTTGCTGGCAGCGAATGAGCGGCTTCGTTCTTTCCGGAAGATGAGATCGCCAGAAGCCGCATCCGCTCTTCAATTTCAATGCTTGTTGCCTTAAAGCCCAGATGTATCCTGTATTTAAGGCCGCTTCCTTCTATCCATAACTTCGCTTTGGTATCTCCAATTATATTTTCAGTTACCCCGATGAGTTCCTCGGTCAGAAGTGACAGATCATTCTGTGATCTTGTGTCAAGGCGCTGCCTGGACGCAAATGTACGAACTGCCTCGACGGCATAGCTGATACTGTTGTCACCTGTATTGATAATGAATGTTTCCGTTCTGAAATGGCGCATTGCAGGCGGCTTTTTGCGGGAGGTTTTTTTCGGCTCTGTTACGATGGGGGCTTCATACTTACGTTCCACAACATTAACGTAATTATACGGTATCTCGATCCCGTTCGCACGAAATGCCCGGTTGACACGCATATTCATATCCGATGTGGCGGCATGAAAACCGATATTGTTTGGTATCCATATATTAGTCTCGAGTATCAGAGCGCTTTCGGCATATTCAATAAAATATACCGGTTCCGAGTCCTCTTGGATACCATCATGTTCAACCGGAAGAGTATAGGGACTTGCCGCGACACAGTCCCTTATGATATCCATCGCAAGAGCCACATCGGTGTCGTAGCTCACCGGATATGTCAGATGCACACCGATAAGGTCGTTGTTCTTCGTTGTGTTAATGACGGATTTCGAATTGAGTATGCTGTTGGGAATTACCAGTCTGAAATCTTCATATACCCTGATCACAATGTGCCGGAGAGTTATATCTTCAACTATACCCGGCTCCATTCCCTCGACGATTATCCTGTCACCGATCTCAAAAGGCTTGTTGATACTGATAAGGAATCCGCACAGGATATCCGAGATGACCGCCTGCGCCGCAAAACCTACTATCGCCACAATAAGAGCCGAGCCTCTCCAGAAACTGGAGGAGATGTTGAGCGAAGGATTAAAGATCTCCAGTATGTCGACAATAATGAATATCATTATGATAAGCGTGAACAGCCTCTTGAGAAATCTCTTGTGTATCTTGTCGCTCTTAAGACTTTTGTCCCTGAGAATAAAACGCACGGCGATAAGCAGTACCAGGCTAATCGCTAGCATGATCATCAGGTTTATTGCTGATTTGTCTTGAAGCAGTTCGCTCATAATTTGTCTCCCATTCCTTTTCCGTGCCTGTTGCCGCGCATGTCCTGTGCGAATTCCCCGTAGGAAGCCGCTATCTCATCAAGCGTTATCGTCTCCGAACGATCGCCCACGTTTATCATGTAATCACTGCCGGGCGTAAGATCATTGCAGCTTATTGTAACTGCAGTAAATGAATACGGAACATCCCATGATAGCAGGAGCTTTCCGGCAGAGTCATATAATGCCACCGTTACATCGTCACCGCTTTCTTCGCCGGGCATATACAGTACCGAGCCCTGAGTGGAAGAGGAGCTGAAAGGCTCTGCCATAGATGATCCTCCACAGGCTATGACCGTTCCTCCGCTTATCTCGCATACTCCGCCGCTTTCGCTTCCGTAGTCGATGGCGTTGTTGCTTCCGGAGCCTGTAAGGCTGATCCTGATATTACCTCCGGATATTATTATATCACCGTTTGAATCAAGTCCGTCGGCGTCCCTTCCGGAATTGTTGAGAATGGTTATATCACCGCCGCTTATATGTATCCACGTTTCCTCATTGGTATCGGAATCCGCAGTCTGCATTCCGGTGTCATCCGGCATCATACCACCGGGTTCCGGGGCTTTTCCTTCGCTCTGATCCTGCATATTGCCGGGCCGCTGCCCTATATTGCCGCCGAAGTCTTTGTTCATGCCGTCAAAGCCGCCGTTCATGCCGCCAAAGCCGCCGTTCATGCCGCCAAAGCCGCTGCTGCCTCCGTTTGCGTTTATTCCGTCATCGGAGCACATTATGGTGATGTCTCCGCCGGTCACCTCAATGGTTTCGGCCTCAATGCCCTCATAACATTCATCAACGGATATGACGCCTCCTGCTATGAGTACCGATTCGCCTCCGCTGATCCCGTCGTCTTCTGCGCGGATAGTAAGCGACGCGCCTGTTATATTAACGCCGTCATTCGCGTGTATGCCGTCCTGAGGCGCCGTTATCATTATATCTCCACCGGTGATCACAACCTTGTCATTACAGTCGATCCCGTGCTTATAGGAAGCCGTTATCGCAAGACTCCCGTTTCCGTTGACAGTAAGGTCGTCGTGTGCAAATACCGTTCCGCCGGTATTATCGGACAGTGCTTCTTCCGAGTACGTCTCTCCGCTTTCCAGGGAATTGGCGGTATTATCCGCCAGTGTCAGGAATACTTTGTCTGCCTGATCGACTCTAAATGCCGCATCATCCCCGCAGTAGACATTTACCCCGTTAAGCTTTACGAACACTTTTGCCGAATTGTCCGAATCAACGATAATGCTGCCGTTTGTAAGCTCTCCGGAGATCACGTACCTTCCGGCGCTGGCAATAACCACCTTTCCGTTATAGGTATATGCGCCATCTCCCGATATAACCGCCGAATCTCCCGTGAGGGTTATCGTCGTTGCCTCTGCGTCGTCCCAGCCGGGATTAAGGTCGTTCCCTGTAAAGCCGGATTTTGCTTCATATCCTTCGCCGTCTTCATCGACCACCTTGCGGATCCCGAGCTTTTCCCCGAATATGAAAAGGGTCGTTGCAATGAGAGCGATGACGGTAACAGCTATACAGATTTTGTCGATATGTTTATTCGTAGACATATGTTACCCCATATAATCGCCGTTGTATGTTACAAGGACAGCACTTGTGCACACCCTCGGTATCAGCGAGTGTATTGACAAAATCGGTATTGTCGTCCTTGAGCCGTATCTCCAGATTCAGTTCGACCTCACCCTTTTGTGCGGATTTACTCTTGACGACACACCTCTTTGTATTGGCCTTCAGATAATCAACAGCCCTTGTCTCACTGTCATGTCCGTCACATCTTATCACGACGATATAGGGATTGCTCGTATCTTTTTTGTTCGCGAATATCAATATGATGATACCGATGAATACGCTTCCGAATACTGCCAGTGGTATCATCCCGGCTGCGAGAACGATTCCGTCCGCTATTGCCCAGAACAGAAACGCTATGTCCATCGGTTCCTTGATGGCGGTACGGAATCTTACGATCGAAAGAGCACCGACCATACCAAGGGAGAGAACAACGTTGCTCGTTACTGCCAGGATGACGAGATTGGTTATCATCGTAAGTGCCACGAGAGTGACTCCGAAGCTTGATGAATACATTACTCCGGCATATGTCTTCTTATATATAAAGAATATGAACAGCCCCACGGCAAATGCCAGAGCGAGGCTCAGTATCATGTCGAATGCGGTTACCGCTGTTACGTTTTCAAGATAGCTTGATTTGAAAATATCACTAAATGTCATTGTTGTTACCCGGCAGCATGTACTGCCATTCCTTTCTGTAATTATCCGTATATCCTGCACTGCGCGTATTTGGAAAATGCGCTCACGCGCCTTCCCGGTACATTGACACAGTCCCTTATTATCGAGGGAAGATAATCATCCCATTTTACCTCAAGTATGATCGGAAGATCCTCACCTGCGGCTATCGTTATGCATTCACTGTTAAGAAAATCAATTCCCGACAATCCTGTCCTTATATTATAGTCGAATGTTACCCGGACATTTCCGGGAGCGTATATGTATGGTTCCCGCTCATAGTCTACTATCGTTTTGGGCCTAAGAAGCTGATAATTCATCTTACAATACAGCTCCCTTATGAGCGGGTCGCCGCGCTTTGTCATCCATCCGGTATCTCCGGAGATTATCTGCGCGGTCTCGTTCCTGGTAAGGCGTGCGCTGTATTTGGTTCCCAGCCCGTTAAGCCTGCTCTTTTTCTCGAGATTGATCACGGAAGTATCACCGTTATAATATCGTATCCTGAACTTTTCCCTGCGGTTAACCCCGTCGATCTTTTCACGAAGTGCCTTGTCGCCGGGACTGTCAAAATACAGGCTTCTTATGTGATACCCGCCTCCTTCGGCGTGGGGATCGGCAGATGCCACCGCGCGTAACCGCTGTCTGATGACCAGAAGGTCGGAGTAGTTGATCTCATGCTTCCATTCATGTCTGTACCTCTTATCTATTGTGCTCACCTCCGTTATATTATGGATTGTTTACAGTGAACGAATCTGTTGCATGCGTTTACTATAAGTTCTGAATATGAAAAGACGGTGAAGAAAATGTGAGTATAATCTGAACGGATCCTTTATAACTATATCATATTTTACTTGACGTATGTAAGTATTGTCGCATAAAATATATTGGAACATATAATAATGATTGGTGGTGTAAAGTTTTCTATGAAAACTTTGCAGCACGTAGGTCACGCCCGAGCGAAGCGAGCTTTTAATGGCGTGGCTCTCAAGAATTCATGGAGGTTGTTGTATGAATATTACAAAAGAACAAAACGGAAATGAATTGACCATTGCCGTTGAAGGCCGGCTTGATACTATCACCGCCCCCGAATTGGATAAAGAGCTTTCAACTGTTCTTAACGGTATAACCAAACTTTATTTTGATTTTGATAAACTTGATTATATTTCGTCGGCGGGTCTTCGCGTACTTTTGTCCGCACAGAAGGTCATGAGCAAGCAGGACGGCATGGTAATGCGCAATGTCAAACCGGAAATAATGGAAATATTCGAAGTGACGGGATTTGTTGATATACTTGATATTGAGAACTGAGTCCGTCCGGGAACAGTATTGATTTATTGTAATCGCGTTTTTTAATGCGTTACTGTATGTTTTGTAAAAGCGGGAAGGTCGTATGGCGTTCTCGCTTTTGAAGTACAAATCTAAGTAAGACCGCCAAAGCGGTTGCCAATCCGGCGCCGGGTCTTTCGGGCGGGAGCTTACAAGAGGATATATTAATTATGAGAAAGAAAATTCTCCGGGTGATATTACTCACAATTGCCATTATCATAATAGCTGTCTGTGGATTGTTTTTTACACAGATGATGACTATCCAGAAGATTCTTGTTGATGGAAGCCAGAAGGCGAGCGATCGTGTAAAGAGCATGTCCGAAGATGCAATGACTGCCGAGATAAGTGAGTATCTTAAGGAATCGGCTTCAGCGAGAGCGGAGATAGCCGACGAAGAATTTGCCGATGTCTTATCTTCGAGCAAATCTATTGCCGCGTGTGCCTCGTATATATATGAGAATCGTGATAAATACGGAAAATCAACGCTCCCGCATTATACTTCCCAGAACTATGGCGAGTACGGGACAGTCTGCGCGTATGGTGAAGGAGTTGATCCCGAATCGGAAGAGGTTCAAAGTGAACTGGCTCTTATCAGCAATCTTCAGGGCAGTCTCAAAGCGATAAACGAGCTTAATCCGGCAATAGCGACCAGTTATTTTGCCACGGAGACCGGACTGTATGTGGGGAATGAGATTATCTCCGATATTAACGTTTACAGTAACGAGAAGCCGGTTCTGTTTGACGGAAGGGAAAGACCGTGGTATAAGGAGGCGGTTGAGGAAGGCGGAGCGGTATTTACCGGTATCATAGAAGATGCCGACACGGGAAGGAGTGCAGTGACATGCGGCGTACCCGTGTACAAGGACGGTGTCCTCATCGGAGTTGCCGGCGCCGGTATGTATCTGGATATAATACGTGAGAATATAGACAGTTACCGCATAGGAGCTGACGGCTTTGCCTGTGTGGTCAATTCTCAGGGGCAGGTTCTGTTCTCGGGGACAGATACAGGACCTCTTGCGGTATCGGATGATGCCGATAATGACCTGAGGACAAGCTCCAATAAAACTCTTGCCACTCTGACGAATGATGCGCTTGCCGGTGTATCGGGAATTCGACTGATAAGACTGGACGGAGAAGAATACTATGCGGCCTTTGAGCCTATGACAACCGTTGGCTGGGCTTATTTTACGGTGCTTCCCAAGGGGGAGGTGACGAAGCCCACGAAGGATCTTCTCGCCGAACTGAACAAGAATGATATGGAGCAGAAAGATTTTGTAGCTTCTTCCATATTGTCATCAATTCTGTACGGCATTATTCTGCTGCTCTTAGTAGGCCTGCTTGCATCGATCGCATCACGCAGGCTCGCCAATAAACTGTCAGATCCAATAGTTATGCTTACGGATAAGGTTAGTAAGTTAGAGGGCGATTCTCTTGATTTTGAATGGGATACGGATACGGGTGATGAGGTACAGAAGCTTGCCGAATCATTCGGATCGATGACATCCCGTATGAAGCAGTATATCAAGGATATTACCGAGATTACCGCCGAAAAGGAAAGGATCGGTGCGGAACTGTCCGTTGCAACTAATATTCAGGCGTCAATGCTTCCTTCGGTATTTCCGGCGTTTCCAAACAGACGGGAGTTTGATCTGTATGCCACGATGGAACCCGCCAAGGAGGTCGGAGGGGATTTCTATGATTTCTTCCTGATCGACGATTCACATTTAGGCCTCGTTATCGCGGATGTATCAGGTAAAGGGGTTCCTGCTGCTCTGTTTATGGTTATTGCCAAGACTCTTATCAAGAATCACGCCCAGGAAGGTGAAAGCGTTGATGATGTACTGGCAATTTCCAACAACCAGCTGTGTGAAGGTAACGGAGAAGAAATGTTCGTTACGGCATGGATCGGCGTCATTGACCTTAAAACCGGAGTTATGAGGTATTGCGATGCAGGTCACGAGAACCCGTATATAATTCACAGTGACAATACGGTGGAAATGCTTGTTCCTCCCAAGAAGAGACCGCCGCTTGCAGCTATGGAGGGAATGAAGTATATCCCTAACGAGACGACCCTCAGAAAAGGAGATAGTCTGTACCTGTATACTGACGGTGTTCCGGAGGCTACTAATACTGACAATGAACTGTACGGAACGGACAGGCTTATGAGGGTACTTGAGGAGAAAGGTAACGAGGAACTAAGCGCCCTGCTTCATGATATCCGCAAGGATGTTGATGAGTTTGTCGGCGATGCTCCTCAGTTTGACGATATTACGATGCTGGCTTTCCGTCTTAACGGTTTCACGGGTGAAGAAAGCAATGAAGCGGTATAGAACAGGACTACTTAAAACGTGTGCATTTACGTTATCACTGCTTCTTGCGCTTGAAGGATGCGGATCGGGTAATGCGCAGGTTGAAGCAACGGAGCAGGTTTCGGAGCCTTCCGTCATCAGGATAGGGTGTTTTAATTCCGGTGAATACTATTATTATCAGGATGTCCTTGATTCCATCGCGCAGGAACTTCAAAGACAGGGATATATATCAGGCTATGATACGGATAAGGTTCGCAATTCCTCGGAGGAAGTATGGCATGATCTTTGCGGGTGCGAATCGGACTGTCTGTACTTCATACCGGAAGTGTATTATGAAAAATATTATATGACAGATGATGAGCTTGATGCGGCCGCAGATTGTGACGACGTAGATCTTATGATCGCTGTCGGCAGTCTTGCCGGCACATATCTGACTCAGGTTGCTGACAGGATCAAATATGATTACATGGTCATTGCCGTGGCCGACCCTGTATCGGCAGGTATAGTAGCAGGCGCCGATCAGAGGGTCAATGACAAGTCCTTTGCCGTTGTCGATACAAAGCGTATAACACGCCAGATAGAGGCGGCTTATGAAATATTCGGATTTACAAGCGTAGGTGTAGTATATGAAGACTCGGAAGCGGCATACAGTTATTCGGGAATTGGACAGCTTCGGGAAGCTGCCGGCAAATACGGATTTGAGATACATGAACGTCATGTAACGGAAGTGTATGAGGACGACTATGACAGGTATTATTCGGAACTGAAGGCAGCTTATGCAGAGCTTATCCCTGATATTGACATGCTGTACATAACAACGGCATCGATCGAGGATGAGAAGCTTCCGTGGCTGCTTGAGGATGTGATAGATGCCGGCATTGTGACAGTCGCAGAGACTTCCGAGAGTCAGGCGCAGTACGGTGCACTGATGCATATAACAATGTCGGATGCTTATGAGGAAGGTCAGTTCGTGGCCGGACGTATCCTCGAATATTCACGCGGAGCCGCGATCACCGACATGGATATGGTATTTGAGATAGCGCCGAAGATCTGTCTTAACAGAACCACCATCAGGAGAACAGGAGTCAGACTGCCGCTCGAGACTTATCTTGTTGCGGACAAGGTGTACGAATAGACAGATGCGGAAACGGTTGAATGATAATTTCATATTGTCCGTTGTAATTGTTCTCGATCTTACTGTTACGGTATTATCCCTTGTACTGGGATGTTTCATGTACAGATCCAACTATCTGTCCGTCATGAACAACCGTATTTATGTCGAAATGACGGGGCTTATTTCCAATATTAACTACGGGCTTCATTTCGGCAAATCGATCGAGTCGTATTACGGCATGGAACCGCTCCTTAAGGAAGCGGTAGACGGTACACCTGATGTAAACGCATTATATATCGTGACGGATGATAACATAGCCGTCTTTTCGGATGGCGGCAAGGATCCGGATCCCGATGTGCTGACACTTGACGAAAATGAATATCAAAAAGACGGCAGCACATTCTATTCCGCTTTTGAACTTGCGGGTTTTGCAAGGCTTGTATGCTGTTCGGACATGAGCGATGCCCTTACTGTGTGGCGGCAGTACTATTTGCATCTTTGTATTATAGCTGCGGTTGGATTCGCCGTCTCCGCCGGCATAATACTCATCATCTGGAAAAGCATGAAAGATCATGACAGGGCATACAGGATCATGCTGGCAGTGCTTATATTATGGATAGTGGCGATCAGCAGTTATGTTGGCGCCGGCGCATTTAAAGAATACAACAAAAGCATCGATGGTATATATACGGCAATAGACAGTGCGGTCAGTAATGATCTTGCAACCATACGGGACATGAAGATCGATGATGATATGATCACCGGCATTGACGATTATCTTGCCGGATACAGCGATAATATCAACGAGATCGAATCTATTAGTTATAACGGGGGCAAGCTGGAATATACGCCGGCTGTTTCATATATGCGCAGGGTTGCTGTCGATTACCTGCTCCAGACTCTTCTGTTTCTGGCATTTTCGATAATTATACTTGCGGAATATCAGATATTTATGTCCGGAATAATGACAGGGGAGGAGAACGACCATGTATGATACGAGTCAGAATGCGTATGTACGGCTCCTTTTCCTTTTTGCTTTTTTCGCGCTCTCCATCGGAGATACGTTCAATGTTCTGTTTATCAGGGAATTGGTACTGGGATTTGCATCCCCGGACAGGTATGAGCTGCTTATAAGCATACCGGTGACCGTTATGAACGCCATGATGATCGCCGGAGTCGTTGCAGCTAATCTTATGATCCGGCGGAACGGGAATATTGTATTGTTCCTGCGCATAAGCACGATTGTATCTGCTGCGGGACTGCTGATTCGCGGGATGTCGTTTCATTACTATATGCTGCTGCTCGGGTTTGCGGTAACCGGATTCGGATACGGATGCTTCTATATAGGGATACGGTATTACGCGTATCTGTTCGATGATGAGAAGGAGAGAATGGAAACACTCGCTTTTATCAGCGGGGGTGCATTTGCGGGTCAGTGCATGGGTACTGTACTGGGCGGTATAATGGCCGGACAGATGCCGTACAGGATGGTTTATCTGCTGGCGGTTATCATACTCGTTTTTCCTGTATGTATCCTCGGAAGGGTCAGGATCGACAGCAGGCTTAAGGTCGGTTCGATCAGGCATTCGTTCAGGGTGTTCGGTAATCCCGGAGCAGTTGTCTATCTGCTGTTTATGGTTCTTCCGCTGTTTGCCTGCACTATTTTTACATCATATACCGTACCGCTTGCCATTAACGGATTCGGTTATTCCGCCACGGTCATATCGGCGCTTCTGCTCGGGGCGTATCTGATAACCGCCTATGCGGGGCCGTTTATGACGAGACTGATATCGTCCCATATGACGCCTATCAGGGCTACACTCGTGTATTGTGCCGGAGTGTCGGTATTGATCACTGTATATACGCTTTGGAGCAGCTTCGCTTTTCTGGTTGTCGTAGTGCTGGCCCTCGGCCTCATGGATTCGTTCGGCTTAAGTGTTATGACGGAGGCATATACGGATTCAAAACGCGACAGCAGTTACAGTGATGCGGATGCCCTGATGGTGTATATACTGATCACCCGTCTCGGAATGACGATAGCTCCCGGACTGATACTTGTTTTCGGTACAACGCTGGCGCTGTCCGGAAGCCTGATCATAGGTATGGCGCTGTTCCTGCTGTCAGGTACGGTCATTGTTGCAGCATCCGGCAAACGCGGCAAATGAGATTATAAGGATATACCCGATTGAGAAGAGCAAGGATAGACGAGGCAAAGGAAATACTGGAATTTTGTGAGGATTGTTTCGGTTCGAAATATATGTTTCCCGATGAGATGGAAGCGGTTATTCTGAATGACGACAACAGACTCTTTGTTGAAGAAGAAGGCGGCAGGATAATCGGTGCCATTCTCTTTATTTGCGAAGATAAAGAGACGATAATAAAGGACATGGAAGTATCGGAAGAGGATTATGACCGGATCAGCAAAGGTCTTCCGACTCTTCATCACAAATTCAGCATTGTAAGGGAAGATAGCAGGGGAAAGGGCCTGATGACCCGGATGCTGGCAGATGCCATAGATTCTCTGGAGCAGGAGAAACGCTATGGCGCGATCTTCACCCAGGGCTGGATAAGGAATGAACAGGTTCCGATGGAGAACATTTTTGTGCAAAACGGTTACGTATGCTATAAGAGGCAGATACGCCCGTGGTGGAAGTATTCGGACAGAACATGCAGTATATGCAATGGACGCTGCAGATGTGACGCAATGGTCTATTACAGAAGCCTGAGTTTACTGTAGAAAGAGGACGAAAATGCAACGTGAGATGACAATTAAAGCAATATTATCAAATCTTGACCTTGTTCTTGAGTTTGTGAACGAATATCTCGAAACGAACGGCTGCGACCGGAAGCTTGTGATGCAGCTTGATGTGGCTGTTGAGGAGATATATGTTAATATAGCTCATTATGCATATGGTTCCGGAGACGGCACCGCGAAGATATCAATGGATATCGATGAGGAAGAAAGACTGATCACTATTGAGTTTCGTGACAGCGGTATGGAATTCGATCCTCTTGCCAGGCCTGATCCCGATACGAGCCTTTCCGCCGAGGACAGACCGATCGGAGGACTCGGCATATTTATGGTCAAAAAGAGCATGGATGATGTCACATACAGCCGCATTGGCGGTGAGAATATACTGACGCTGTACAAAAAGTATTGACGTATACACGCCGAACATCTATTATTGTATATGAATCTGATGCGGATATTCCACGTCATGCCTTATTTCGGGCATTTATTTCCTTTTTTGTAAAATCATGTTGACAAAATCGAACAAATGTTTTATGCTCTTTGACAGAACAAATGTTCTTGACAGGGGCAGATAATTGGTAAAGGAGAATCAGATGGAACGTGAAGAAAAGCTTAAAGCATTAGATGCGGCACTGGCACAGATTGAGAGACAGTTCGGCAAGGGATCGGTCATGAAGCTCGGAGATCCCGGAGCCCAGATGAATGTTGAGACGATACCGACCGGCTCCCTCAGCCTTGATATAGCACTCGGGCTCGGAGGGATCCCTAAGGGCAGGATCGTTGAGATATACGGTCCGGAGAGCAGCGGCAAGACTACGGTCACTCTTCATATGATCGCCGAGGTTCAGAAGCGCGGCGGGATCGCAGGCTTTATTGATGCGGAACATGCGCTCGATCCCGTATATGCCAGGAATATCGGTGTCGATATCGACAATCTGTATATTTCACAGCCGGATAACGGCGAGCAGGCTCTTGAGATAACAGAGACAATGGTCAGATCCGGTGCGATCGATATAGTTGTTGTTGACTCGGTTGCGGCGCTTGTACCCAAGGCCGAGATCGACGGTGAGATGGGTGATTCACATGTGGGACTGCAGGCCAGACTGATGTCCCAGGCACTTCGCAAGCTTACCGCGGTCATCAGCAAATCCAACTGTACCGTTGTATTTATCAACCAGCTTCGAGAGAAGGTAGGCGTCATGTTCGGCAATCCCGAGACGACGACCGGAGGAAGAGCACTCAAGTTCTATTCATCTGTCCGGCTTGATGTCAGACGTATAGAATCGCTCAAGCAGGGTGGCGAGGTCATAGGCAACCGTACAAGGGTCAAGGTTGTCAAGAACAAGATCGCCCCTCCGTTCAAGGAGGCGGAATTTGATATCATGTTCGGCAAGGGAATATCCAAGGAAGGTGATCTTCTTGACCTTGCAAGCGAGGCAAACATCATTGCCAAGACAGGGGCGTGGTATGCATACAAGGGTCAGAAGATAGGTCAGGGCAGGGAGAATGCCAAGCAGTATCTTCTTGATAATCCGGAAGTATATGCTGAGGTCGAGGGTCTTGTCAGAGACCATTACTTTGCTTCCAATACCGACAATCCCGAAGAGGCAGTGGAGACTGCGAAATCTTCCAAACCCTCCGGGGATATAAAGGATGAGTGAGAATAGGATATGACAGTTACAGGAATAGAACCGTATCCCAAGGGTAAGGGCAGAGTTTCCGTGTATCTGAATGATAAGTTCGCCTTTGTTTTATATAAAGGCGAACTTTCTCAACATGATCTTGAAATCGGCAAAGTTGTCGACGATGAGCTATATGACAGGATAATGCAGGAGACTGTGTATCCGAGGGCGAAGAAGAGAGGAATGAATCTTCTCAAGAGTATGGACAGGACGGAAGCGGATGTCAGACGTAGGCTTTCCGAGGGAGGCTACCCTGAGGATGCTGTTGACGTCGCGATAGATTATCTTTGTTCTTACCGTTATATCGACGATACGCGGTATGCGAATGAGTATATAAGATCCAGGACTGGATCGATGAGCCGGAAGCAGATAACCGTTAAGCTTTTGCAAAAAGGGGTGGCAGCAGACGTAATAGAGGCTGCCTTTGAAGATGTCTGTAGCGAAGACGGTACGGATAGTGATCTACGGGAAAGAGAGCTTATACGTAAGCTTATACTGAAACGGTTTCCAAACGGCACCGGAGGCATTGAATACAGCGACAGACAGAAGCTTTTTGCGTATCTGTACGGCAAGGGATTTTCCGTCCCGATGATCGAAGAGGTATATTCATCGCTTGACATAACTTGTCCGAATGATTATTATTAGAATGTTGTATTATTGCAAGTACATTTATACAATATATATTTTTTGTACTATGACAATTAAATAAGGA
Organism: uncultured Lachnospiraceae bacterium; assembly: GCA_905235745.1. Lineage (GTDB taxonomy): Bacteria > Bacillota > Clostridia > Lachnospirales > Lachnospiraceae > UBA2868. The sequence goes on along the minus strand of CAJOMN010000021.1, from coordinate 35,972 downwards.
GGTAAACCGTGGAAACAAGTGCTCTGATTATTCTTATTGTCGGTGCCGTCCTTTTGGCAGTAGGGTGCGTGGTCGCATATAAGGTAGGCTATAACGCCCGAAGCAAGGCTGATGAAGGCAAGATCGGAAATGCCGAACAGAAGGCACGGGAGATAATCGATGATGCACTGAAGACTGCAGAGACCAAGAAGCGCGAGAGCCTTCTCGAGATCAAGGAAGAGTCTATCAAGACCAAGAATGAACTCGACAAGGAGATCAAAGAGCGCAGAGCCGAGCTTACAAGAAACGAGAGAAGGATCCAGCAGAAGGAAGAAAACGTTGACAAGAAGCTTGAGCAGATAGAACGTCGTGAGCAGTCGCTGTCATCAAGAGAAGACTCGCTGAACAAGAAGAAGGAAGAAGTTAACAGGCTTAACGAACAAAGAGTACGGGAACTTGAAAGGATTTCTGGTTTAACCTCTGAACAGGCAAAAGAGTATCTGTTAAAAGTTGTTGAGGACGAAGTAAAGCACGAGACCGCTATCAAGATCAAAGAGATGGATATGCGTGTCAAGGAAGAGGCAGGTAAAAAGGCAAGAGAATATGTGGTCAATGCCATTCAAAGGTGTGCGGTCGACCATGTTGCCGAATCGACCATATCGGTCGTACAGCTGCCGAGCGATGAGATGAAAGGCCGTATTATAGGACGTGAGGGTAGAAATATCCGTACACTTGAGACACTGACCGGCGTTGATCTTATCGTGGATGACACTCCGGAGGCAGTCGTTCTGTCCGCCTTCGATCCTATCAGAAGAGAGGTCGCGAGGATCGCGCTTGAGAAGCTCATCGTCGACGGACGTATTCATCCGTCGAGGATCGAGGAAATGGTTGAGAAGGCAGAGAAGGAAGTGGATAACGGCATTCGTGAGGCCGGTGAGTCCGCACTTCTCGAAACGGGAGTGCATGGCGTACATCCCGAGCTTATCAAGCTTCTCGGCCGCATGAAGTTTAGAACCAGCTATGGTCAGAATGCGCTCAAGCATTCGATCGAGGTGTCGCTTCTTGCCGGTCTGCTGGCTCAGGAGGTCGGTGCGGATGTACGCATGGCGAAGCGTGCCGGACTGCTTCATGATATCGGCAAATCCGTCGATCATGAGATGGAAGGAACGCATATCCAGCTTGGCGTCGAGCTTTGCAAGAAGTACAAGGAGAATGCGATCGTCATCAATTCGGTCGAATCGCATCATGGTGATGTAGAGCCGCAGTCAATGATCGCGTGTCTTATACAGGCAGCCGATGCGATAAGCGCAGCGCGTCCGGGCGCAAGAAGAGAGACGCTTGAAACTTATACTAACAGATTACAACAACTGGAAGATATTACAAACGGCTTCAAAGGAGTCGACAAGTCTTTTGCTATTCAGGCAGGTAGAGAGATCCGTGTAATGGTTATTCCCGAACAGGTGGACGATTCGGATATGGTATTGCTGGCACGGGATATCAGTAAGCAGATAGAAGCTGAACTTGAATATCCCGGTCAGATTAAAGTTAGTGTCATAAGAGAGAGTCGTGTAACCGATTACGCAAAGTAAGACAATAAAAGCTCCGGTCATCTGACCGGAGCTTTTTCGTGTTTCAGTAATCTGTTTATCTTACAGCTTCCGTTGAAAGAAAATCATTTCTTCACCTTTTCAAAATATGATAATATACTATCTGAACAAAGGCAACTGAGTTTTTTTATCATGAAACTATTTACCGGAGGCAGATCTGATCGTCGGTATTGGAGGATCATATGAAAAATAAAGGCTTAAGGGTCGTAATACTGGTGGCATTACTCCTGCTCGTGGTCATGCTGACGGATACATGGCTGTTGTTTTCGCAGACGAGGGAGCAGACCCGGCAGTCGGGCAGTTACCAGCTCGAATCGGTAAGCGGCAAGCTTGAATCCACGATCAACGATGCAAAGCTCCTTACGATGGAGGAGGCAGTAAATGCAAGGGAGTACCTGGCTGATACAGATGCCGTTACGGATTATATCTATTCCGAAAGGGACAGGGTCGTCTCCCGGAATCCGGGGGCATTAAATGTCTATATTGCCAATGATGATTACATTATAATTCCCGATTTTGACATTCCGGATGACTTCATTCTTGAAGAGCGTGTGTGGTATGGAGGCGCACTGAGGAACTACGGGAAGCCGTATGTATCTTCACCTTATCTGGATGTCATAACCGGTAATATGTGCTACACGGTATCCGTGATGCTGACGGATGAGAGAACAGTCGTCGCAATAGACTATACTATGGATAATATCCAGAAGTACATCGGTGAAATGGCGGAGGATGCCGTAAGTGCCGTTATTGTCACGGATGAAGGTATCATTGCGGGATGCTCGGATGAATCGTTTATAGGTAAGAAGCTTATCGATGCATTACCGGAATGCGCCGGTATATATACAAGTGCCAAGAACAGTGATGATGTTGTAACGGGCCGTGTACGGTCGGACATATTCTATGAAAACCTGTTTGCAACCAGATCGGGAAACGGCTGGTATATGATCGTCGGCATCGATGAGTTCAAAATGTACAGGAATTCGTATATCCAGCTCTTTGCAACGCTCCTGATGTCACTGGCACTGTTCGCGGTTATCATTACCCTGTATTCTGCTTCGATCAGGAGCCGCAGGAATGCCGAGGATGCACTTGCATCCAGGGAAGATTTTCTGTCACGTATTACAGGCGAGCTTGCCGAACCGCTGCAGAAGATATTGGATCGATCCGGCAGGAAGAACGTCATGATGACGGATGATTACGAAACGGATATGGCATCGATACATTCCGCGGGAGAGCATCTGTCGGATATGATCAATCAGATCATATCATACCGGAATCTGACCCAGCCGGGTGATACCTCGCCGGAAGGTGACATGAAGCCCCGGAAGATCAGCTTAGATATGCGCTCGCGTACGATCATCCTTCTGATCATGATACTGGCAATGCTGCTGAGTCTGTATATCAATGTATTCTCCGCATTACGGTGGGGTAATACCAGTATGCAAAAAGAGACCGCCGAGTACGAATACAAGCTTTCCGAATGGATCGATTCACAGAAAAGCATACTGGATATGTTTGTCAGCGTGATCTCCACCAATCCGCAGATGCTTGACGATTATGAGGGCACGGTCGGTTATCTTGACAGGATAACGCAGCAGTATCCGGAAATATCGGCCACGTATATGACCAATCCCGACCTCCCGCATACCGTTTACATGAATAACGGCTGGGAGCCGAGCAGCGACTGGCATGTGGAGGAGCGCCAGTGGTACGTTGATACGTTATCTTCCGATCAGGGCTGGAGCATGTCATCACCTTACTATGATGAGCGGACAGGGGGCTACTGCGTGACTCTGTCGGAGATCGTATACGATCATGAGACCGGGGAATTTCTGGGAATATTCGGTATAGACTTTTTCATGGATAAGCTGATCAACATACTTGGTGACAGTTATTCCGAGAAAGGATACGCATTCCTCGTGGATTCCGGCGGAATGATCATCAATCACCCATATGGAGCATACCAGATGTCACTCGATCATGAAACACCGGTCACGGATCTTCCTTTCGGGAACATGGAGGTAGACGGCTCTGCGAGCGAGTACTTCAGGGATTACGACGAAACACGTAAGATATGCCTTGCCACAAGAGATGCTGCTTCCGGTTTTACGGTTTATGTCGTGTATGATGCGTGGGATATGTACGGACAGGTTGTTGTGGTAAGTCTGATATCTATTATCGCCTCCCTGACATTTATCATACTTACATACAGGATACTTACGTCATTTATCAGGCTGCAGGAGGAAACCAACAGGAAACTTACCGATGCCGCCGATAAGGCCATTGCCGCCGGCAATGCCAAAAGTACTTTTCTGGCGCAGATGTCTCATGAGATCCGCACTCCTATCAATGCGGTTCTCGGGATGAACGAAATGATCCTGCGCGAGACCGATAATAATGAAATACGCGAATATGCGGAAAACATCCAGTCTGCGGGACGAACCCTGCTGTCTCTCATAAACAGCATACTCGATTTTTCCAAGATAGAAGACGGCAAGATGGAGCTTGTTCCCGCCAAATACGATGTCTGTGTAGTGGTAAATGATCTTGCCAATTCGATCATGGAAAGAGCCAAGACCAAGGGTCTTGAGTTCGAGCTTGACATAGATCCCAATCTTCCGTGCGCCCTTTACGGTGATGATGTCCGCATCAGGCAGGTTATCATGAATCTTCTTACCAACGCCGTCAAGTATACGAACGAAGGAAAGGTCACGCTTTCCGTAAGCGTAAGGGAAAGGAACGGTGATTCCCTCGTAATGTCCGTCTCGGTAAGGGATACCGGAATCGGCATACACAAGGAGGACATGGACAAGCTGTTTGAATCCTTCGCCAGACTCGACGAGGAGAAAAATCGCAACATAGAGGGTACCGGACTGGGGATGTCGATAGTGGCCGGACTGCTTGATATGATGGGAACCACTCTTGATGTCGAGAGCGAATACGGTAAAGGCTCGGTATTTTCATTTGACCTGACGCAGAAGATAATGGATCCTGCACCGATAGGAGACTTTACACACAGAATCCATACGAAGACGGAAGCGGACGGGAAAGAGAACTACATATACGCACCGGATGCGTCCGTGCTTATTGTGGACGACAGCAGCATGAACCGCAGGGTAGCGAAGGCTCTTATGAAACGCAACGGTATCGTTCCCGACGAGGCCGCCTCCGGGCGCGAGGCGATCGATAAGATGTCGCAGAAATCATACGATATAGTATTCCTTGACCACATGATGCCGGAAATGGACGGTATAGATACGCTTAAGATTCTACAGGACCGGAACCTTATCCCTAAGGGATGTGCCGTCATAGCGCTTACCGCCAATGCGGTTTCCGGGGCAAGGGAGTTCTATATGGAGTCCGGATTTGACGATTATCTGTCCAAGCCGATCGAGGTTGCCCAGCTTGAAAACAAGCTTGCCTTGTGGCTTCCGGCAGCGAAGCCTCATAGTTCATAAAAGGGATTGATTTGAAAAAATAATCCCCGTCTGATATAATCACATTTATGTAAACTACCGCCAATGAGCGGGACTTGAATTAAGGAGCAGAAGATTTATGAATGTAGTATGTCTTGATCTTGAGGGAGTACTTGTGCCCGAAATCTGGATCGCGTTTTCCGAAGAAAGCGGAATAGACGAACTGAAACGCACAACGAGGGATGAGCCTGATTACGATAAGCTGATGAAGTGGAGGATAGGAATACTCCGGGAGCACGGACTGGGTCTTGACGGTATACAAAAGACGATCGCCGGGATTGACCCGCTTCCGGGCGCGAGGGATTTTCTGGATGAACTCCGAAGCCTGACTCAGGTTATCATAATAAGCGACACATTCGAACAGTTCGCCACCCCGCTGATGAAGAAGCTCGGATGGCCGACGCTTTTCTGCAATACGCTTGAGGTCGGAAGCGACGGGATGATCACGGGATATAAGATGCGCTGCCCGCAGTCAAAGCTTACAACGGTGCGCGCACTGCAGTCCATGGGATTTGATACGATCGCGGCAGGAGACAGTTTCAACGATCTTGCGATGATCGAGGCGGGTAAGAAGGGCTTCCTGTTCAGGACAACGGACGCGATCAGGAAGAATTATGCGCATATTCCGGCATTTGACGAATACGTCGATCTGCTCGCGGCGATAAGGGAGGCGCTGTAAGCCTTGCTTACGGCAGAATGAGCGATGCCCGTAAACATTGCGGTAAACGTACAAAGCAGTATTCGGATATGCGGTTCGAAGACTTTATATTTTGATCCGTGGCAGATAGAAGATGAAAGATTCGATGCCGATTATGTGTTTATCACGCATGAACATTACGATCATTTCTCGCCGGATGATATCCGTAAGGTGCTCAAACCGGACGGGTATCTCGTCATTCCGGAATCCATGTCGAATATGACAGGCGATATCACCACGATACCGGGCAATCATATCATAAGTGTGAGGGTCGGAGAAAAACGTGAGATCGCAAGGCTGATGGTCGAAGTGTACCCGGCATACAATCAGGGGAAACCTTTTCACATAAGAAGAAGCGGATGGGTAGGGTATCTGGTCACAATGGATGCCGCGAAATACTATATTGCGGGAGATACCGACGAGATCCCGGAGATAAAGGATATTAAATGCGACGCGGCTTTTCTGCCGATAGGAGGGACGTACACCATGGATGCTACGGCGGCTGCGCATCTGGCGCGTTGTATCCACCCGAAGGTTGTGATCCCGACCCACTACGGAAGTATTGTGGGAAGTCCTGTTGACGGGGACTTCTTTCAGGGGCTTCTGCCCCGGGATATACGCTGTGAATTACTGTTGTAAGGAACCGGTTGGTTGTATATAGGAGGAGATGGAGATGAAGAACAGGTTATTGGTAGTGCTGACTGCCGTATGCGTTGTATGTCTTACGGGATGCGGCAGGGCGGAAGATATCGCAGAAGCAGTTGAAACGGCGGTGGCAAATGAGACCGCAGATGGAACAACGGATAATAACACTTCCGGTGATAAAGGTGACTGGATCGGAATCGGAGGCGGCGGAGCGGATGATATGGTCGGCGAATGGGAGTTTGTGTACCAGATCAACCATACGGAATACTCCGAAAGCGAATCTTACGAATATATCGTTATGCTTGATGATGACTACGCTCCGAAATCTACGATAATCGTCCGCAAGGACGGTGACAGGTATATTACGGACTACCGCTTCGAAACATATGAGGGATCAGCGATCATATCGGGCTCGGAGCTTACGATCAGGAAGGGGGAGCCATATGCCGGCGCCTCGGACACTGACTGGTACGCACAGCTTTACGATCCGTTTGCCGATGAGTCCGAGGACGGATATTACAGGAATTACTCAATGACAGATGACGGCAGACTGGTCGTTTCCTTCGAATATCTTGATGAATATGATACTGAAGACGGATATGAAGAGTCGGAGTATTATTACAGTCTGGAGAAGAATGTTTATATGCGCAAGGGTTCACCCGAGCTCGATGATCCGGAGCAGCTTCGTTATTTTGATACCGTTACCGTATCTGATGCGGATGAACTGCTGGACAGTATACAAAGCAACCGCAGGATCATCATGCAGGAGGGTATATATGACATTTCGTCAGTCGATCCTGACCGGAAGGATTATTCAAATATAGGCGAGGGTTATTACAGATATCAGATAAATAATGCAAGCAACCTTTGCCTTGAGGCGGCAGAAGGCGCTGATGTGACCATATGCATTGATGATGCTTATGAGCCCGTTCTTGCATTTGGAGATGCGAGGAACATTACCCTGAAAAACCTTATCGTCGGTCATTCGGTCGAGCCCGGATACTGTACCGGAAGTGTACTTTACTTTGCCAATTCGGATGGCATTGATATAGAGAACTGCAAGCTCTACGGAAGCGGAACGTACGGCGTGGAGGCCAGCTTCGTATATGATATTACGGTCAGGAATACGGAAATATATGAGTGTACATACGGACTTGTATCCTTGAGCAGTGTCAGCCATGCGTCATTCGAAGACTGTGTCATGAGGGACAGCAGCGACCTTTCCATGATATACGCACACGACTCGTCCGACGTATTATTTGACAGATGTGATTTTAACAATAACAGAGCAGATGCATTTGACACGGTTTATTTTGTCGAGCTTGGCGAGTATGACCGCATTACGTTCAGGGACTGCTCGTTTTGGGACAATAAATACTACGCGTTTTCCAATCGGGAGGTCACATTGGAGAACTGCACAACGGACAGTAACCGTGCTTTGTTTGCGGAGATGATGGGTGCTTCGGCAACCGACAAAACGTCCATATTGAACCGGTATGATGAATCTCTTGCAAGACAGAAAGAGATCGACGCGCAGTTCGAGAATGAGTTTTTGAACCAGAGTGAACTCAACGATCTTGCGTATGAGGAATATGCCATGTGGGACAGTCTCCTCAACTCTGTATGGACTTATATTTCCGACAGGCTTGATGAACAGAGCATGGACAGCCTGCGCAGTGAACAGCGTCAGTGGATCCGGGAGAAGGAAAAATCAATGGAGGATGCCGTTTCCGGATTCGAGGGAGGTACAATGGCTCCGCTTGTTTCATACAGTACCGGAGCCGGGATAACGCATAGCCGTGTTGAGGAGCTGATAGAGCATTACGTCAGATAAGGGATTCCTCATAGCACATAGAAGTAAATAGCGACAAACTGCAGGATCGAACCCGCAAGAACAAAAAGATGGAAAACGGAATGCATATACCGTTTTCCGTTTTTTTTGCCGGCCGAATACAGCAGTGCGCCAATCGTGTAAGCGATGCCGCCGCCGAGAATCCACAGTACGGCCGCCCATCCGATCGCTTCGATAGTAGGCTTTGCGGCGATAACGATACACCAGCCTATGGCAATGTAGCATATCATCGAAAATCGGTGGTATTTGTTATGATCTATAGCGGTAAAGACTGCCGCGGTTATCGACAGACCCCATACAATTCCGAATATAGTCCATGCCCATCCCGGATGGATCCTGCGTATTCCGGTAAGAACGATCGGAGTGTATGTTCCGCCGATAAGATAATATATGGTGCAGTGGTCTATAACCTGCATGACTTTCTTGCCCATATTCTTGTGAAGCCCGTGGTAAACGCTGCTCATCGTATAGAGGATGATGAGTGATGAGCCGTAGATGGCTGATGATACGACACCCCAGGCATCGCCTTTTAATGCGGACTTAACTACACACAGCACAAGCGCGGCAATCCCGAGGGCGCCTCCGACTATGTGGCTGACCATATTGAATATCTCTTCGCCTTTCGTGTAATCGGGCAATACCCGATCCTTAAGCTTTGTTCTTGGCTGATGAATGTTTGATGATGCAGTATTCATTGTAATCCCCTTTCCCCTTCTTGAGAGCCACGCCATTAAAAGCTCGCTTCGCTCGGGCGTGGCCTACGTGCTGTAAAGTTTTCATAGAAAACTTTACACCACCTCTTCCATAACTGTAGATCTTCAGAGCCATACAACCGGCGGATAGTGAACGAAACAGATTTGCCCACTGTTAATTTACAATATCCTGTCAACTAATATACCATATTAGATAGAAACATTCAAGGCAATATTGTTAATGAAAAAACTTTACAATTTGTAATTGGCATGTTACAATATCACACGGTAATTACCTAAGAGGCGTGAATAATTAGGTATTTGCGCTACAATAATGATCTATGAAAGGGGATTTAGTCATGACAAAAAGTATCATTAGTAACAAGGTTATCGCCGGTATCGGTGTATTAGCCGCAGCTGCGCTCATTGCCGCAGTACCTGTTAAGGCGGAAACGGCCGGAAGTCCTAAGTTTGACGCTGCAATCGAGAGAGAAAAGGCTTATCTTCAGTCCGTTAATCCTGATCTTCTTCCTGCAGCAGAGGCAAGCCTCGCAGCCGAGGAAGCAATGCTTGATGCTATCCAGGCTAAGACTGTAGCAGGTGCAGAAGTTCTTGATGCACAGGTTAACGCTGATTATGCAAGAGAGCAGGCAATGCTTGATGCTATAGAGGCATCTACACAGGCAGCAGCTCTGGCAGCACTCACCGAGACAGTGAACGGTCTTAACAGAGAGATCGCTTATCTGGTTTCTATCAAGGAGTCAACCGCAGCAGCTGCAGCAGCAAGAGATGCACAGGCTATTTCGGGTCTTCAGGGTGGTGCTTCATATCTTAACTGGATCAATGAGCAGACCATCACGGCCCAGAATGTTGCACTTTCCAAGAATGCAGCAGGAGCTGAGAAAGAGATCAATTATCTCAATGCTGTTAATCCTGCACTTGTTCCCGCAGCACAGCACGATCTTGATGTTAAGAAGGCATGGCTGACAAATGTATTCTCAAGCACACTCGCATCTGCGGCAGCAAGAGATGCACAGGCAGCAGCCGGAGCAGAGGGCGGTCTTACATATCTTAACTGGATTAACGAGAGAACAGCTGCAGCACAGAGCGCAAGAGCAGCACTTATTGAGGCAGCTGCAAATAATGAAACTGCTTTCATTCAGTCAATTGCAAACGGTGTTATTCCCAAGGCTGAATGGGCTAAGGGTCAGGCTGCCGGCGGATTCAACGGAGGATATGCTTATCTTCAGTGGATCCATGCTTCAATAGGAGCAAACTAATCGGTACGATCACAAACAGTAATCGATGATACGATGAGCCGGCGGATTATAATCCGCCGGCTCATTATGTAATGGAGAAAGTAAAGACACGCCTCTCCGGAGATTCTTGTTAACTTCGAAATCTCTTGAATACCACTATCTAAAATGGTAAACTTTTTTGGAGTTTAATTGCGAATATATTAAGCAGGGAGCGAAGACTTATGAAAAAATACAGTGAACTTTCCAAAAACGAGCTTATCGAACTTGAGCAGAAGCTTTTCCTTCAATATGAAGATATGAAGGCAAGAGGCCTGTCACTTAATATGGCCCGCGGGCTTCCTTCGGCGGAACAGCTTGATATGGAGGCGGATTTCTTCGGAATACTGTATCCCGATTCGACATTTATTTCGGAAGAGGGTAAGGACTGCCGCAACTACGGTGAGCTTACCGGAATACATGAGGCAAGGGTGCTTATGGGGGACATGATGGAAGTATCTTCCGATAATGTCATCGTGTTCGGTAATTCAAGCTTGAATGTCATGTATGATACGGTCGCACGTTCGATGATACTCGGGGTATGCGGCTCTACGCCGTGGTGCAAGCTTGATAAGGTCAAGTTCCTGTGCCCCGTTCCCGGATACGACAGGCACTTTGCGATAACCGAGCAGTTCGGGATAGAGATGATCAATATTCCGATGACGCCGGAAGGCCCCGATATGGACCTTGTCGAGAAGTATGTCAATACTGATCCTTCGGTCAAGGGAATATGGTGTGTTCCGAAGTATTCCAATCCGGGCGGTATCACATACTCTGACGAGACTGTAATGCGCTTTGCCGGGCTGAAGCCCGCAGCGGAGGATTTCAGGATATTCTGGGACAATGCGTACTGCATCCATCACCTGTACGATGACCGGCAGGATAAGCTTGTGGAGATACTGGCAGCGTGCGAGCAGGCCGGCAATCCCGACATGGTCTACAAGTTCTGCTCGACATCCAAGGTTACTTTCCCCGGAAGCGGACTTGCGGCGCTTGGAGCCAGCAAGAGAAACCTTGACTATATCAAGAGCGTGATAACCATCCAGACGATAGGCCCCGACAAGCTCAATCAGCTTCGCCATGTCCGCTATTTCAAGGACATAAACGGCATGAAAAATCATATGAAAAAGCACGCAGTTATCCTGCGCCCCAAGTTCGAGCTTGTACAGAAGAGACTTAATGATGAACTCGGAGGCCTTGGCATCGGCGAGTGGTCGAATCCCGTGGGAGGTTATTTCGTCTCGTTCAATACACTTCCCGGATGCGCCAGAACGGTTGTCGGAATGTGCAAGGATGCCGGCGTTACCATGACCGGCGCCGGCGCGACATACCCGTACAGGAAAGACCCTGAGGATTCAAACATCAGGATAGCTCCCACGTTCCCGCCAATAGACGAGCTTGACAAGGCGCTTGATGTATTTACGCTGTGCGTTAAGCTTGCGAGCGTCAGGAAGATGCTGGAGACGCAGTGAGGTGACAATGCCGGACAGACCCGAGCGCATAGGGCGCGAACTTATTCATAACGGTGCGATAGTAGACATATACCGGGACCGGATGCAGCTTCCCGACGGAAGTTGTGAAAACTTTGATTTTATCAAACACAAGGGTGCGGCGGCTGTTATTCCCGTGCTTGATGACGGCAGGATCATAATGGTCCGCCAGTACAGGAACGCAATCGACTCCTATACTCTTGAGATCCCGGCAGGCGGCCTTAACGGTGCAGACGAGCCTACAAAGGTTGCGGCGCACCGTGAGCTTGAGGAAGAGACCGGGTATTATGCTGAGATTGAAGATGTCACGTTCCTTCTGACCATGTATACCACGGTCGCGTTCTGCAACGAGAAGATAGATATATATGTTGCGAGGAACCTCAGAAAGACGAGGCAGCATCTTGATGATGACGAGTTCATCGATGTGGAGGTGTACACGATCGAGGAACTCGAAGATCTTATCCTTGAAGGGAAGATAGTGGACGGGAAAACGATCGCCGGACTAATGACATACAGTAAATGTATTAACAAATTATGTTAAATTTTTATTGTAAACTTTTCACAACATATTGTTAGGGTCAAAAACGTCCTTTACGATATGTTGTGCCGAACGGCAAAAAGTGTCATAAATGCGATAAAATCAAGGAATTTTAAGGTTGATTTTATTATGTAATCTGCTTATAATATAACGAGTAACGCGATTTTCGGGCGTTGTATGAGGCAGATTATTTTATGGAAGAAGCTATTCAAGGATTCATAACTTATTTACATAACGTCAAGAAGAAATCCCTGAACACTGAGTTGTCATATAAGAGAGACTTGAGCAAGATGCAGGACTATTTCGCGTCGGCAGGTATCACGGAGCTTGATGATATTACCGAAGAAGCACTGGCGGAATATGTCGCGTATCTGAACGGGAACGGTTTTGCCGCGGCAACGGTTTCGAGATCGGTGGCAAGCGCGAAGGCGTTCTTCCATTACTGTGCGAACGAGGGACTTGTGAAGAAAGACCCTACGGTGACGCTCAGGGCACCGAAGATAGAGAAGAAGATGCCGGAAATACTTACAATGGATGAGGTAACCCGGCTTCTCGAACAGCCCAGGGGCGACAGCCCGAAGGAGATCAGGGACAAGGCAATGCTCGAACTGCTGTATGCGACTGGTATCAGGGTATCCGAACTGATCAATCTCGAAGTCTCCGATGTTAATATGCAGATGTGCTACATTACATGCCATGATGCGGGCAAGGAGCGCGTCATCCCGTTCGGGAGAGAAGCAAAGCGCGCCATGACACGATATCTTGACGGCGGACGCGCCGCTATTGTTGAAGACCCGTCGTCGGATATACTGTTCGCGAACTGCTCGGGGCAGAAGATGAGCCGTCAGGGATTCTGGAAACTGATCAAGTACTACGCCAAGAAGGCCAAGATCGCCGCTGACATCACACCGCATACGCTGCGCCATTCATTTGCGGCGCATCTTGTCGAAAACGGTGCGGATCTTCACGCGGTTCAGGAAATGCTGGGTCATTCCGATATTTCCACGACCCAGATATATGCAACAATGAACCATAACAAGATCAGAGAGGTATATGCGAAAGCTCATCCGAGAGGATAAAGCTTCGGAGTTCTTCCGGTAAATACCGCATAATATCTGAAACCGCAGTCAAGGATTAGCTGCTGTGTGCGGTCGAAATCTTCCGCGACATTTGCGGCCAGGTGGGCATCGCTTCCTATAGTGATAAGCTCTCCGCCCATTTCTTTGTAGCGTTTGATGATATCGCGGCACGGGTTCGGCTCGCCAAGCCCTTTGGCATAACCTTTGGAATTGACCTCAAGCGCTATTCCCTTTTCAATGATGAACTTTAATATCGGGTCGATGTATTCGGAGTATTTCTTATAGGAATACTCTTTATTTTTGTTCGGACCGTATCTGACGACATAATCCATATGTCCCAGCGCATCAATATCCGAAAAAGCCTCAAGGCAAGCAAGCGATTCGGTAAAGTACTCGGTATACGCCTCCTCCTCGCTTCGTCCTTCGAAGTATTCGGGGTAGTACGGGTCAACATTTCCGGGATTGTGGACCGAGCCGATTATAAAATCAAAAGGATACTGGTTTACATAACTACTGCACCAATCCGCAAGCCATGGCAGAAGACCCAGCTCCACGCCCCACAGCAGGGTGATATTGTCCTCGTATCTGTCCCGCATTTCGAGATATCTCTTCCTATATGAGTCGCAGTCAAGATCAAACAGTCCCTCTACCGGATAATCCTTGTCCATATGCTCGGTAAAGCATAATATGTCGAGACCGCGGCTGATGCCGGATCTGATAACGTTCTCCATATCTTCGTCGCAGTCGCCGGAAAAAGATGTATGAAGATGTGTGTCCGCTTTTATCATGCAAACCTCCCGGATCCGTGCGCATACATGCGGAGCAGTTACAGTAAGGTAAACTGCTTATTTCGCTTACTGTTAATACTAAACGGATCCTTACATATTATATCATATTTGCTCATTCGGGGCTTGTACCCCGACAGAGTTAAAAAATTATAAAAACAGAATATCTGACGATAAAGACGAAACGGATAAAGGTCATTATACTACATATTGTATCGTTGATACGGTAATTTTATTAAGGAGGTATTTCAAATGAAGAAAAAGTTACTCGCATTAACACTTGTTGCCGCACTTGGCAGCACACTTCTGGCCGGTTGTGCGGTTCAGCCCGCACCTGCAGCACCTGCAGCAGCTCCCGCTGAGACATCAGAGGCAGCTCCCGCTGAGGAGCCCGCAGCAGAGCCCGCAGCTCCCGCTGCTTCAGCGAACGATAAGCTGGTAGTTGGTTTCGCTCAGATCGGACAGGAATCCGGATGGCGTGACGGAGAGACAAATGATATCCAGTGGTATGCAGCACAGAACACGGATACGATCGATCTTATCTTTGCTGATGCACAGCAGAAGCAGGAGAACCAGATCAAGGCAATCCGTAACTTCATCGAGATGGGTGTTGATGTTATCGCATTCCCTCCCGTTGTTGAGACAGGTTGGGAAGCAGTTCTTACAGAGTGCCAGGAAGCAGGCATCCCTGTAATCCTCGTAGACAGAGGCGTTGACGAGTCTTGTGCTGATCTGTATGCTACACAGATTTCCTCAGACTTCATCTGGGAAGGTGCACAGGCAGCAGATATCGTTGGTGATCTCCTTGAGGGAAAAGGAAAGGTAGTTGAGCTTGAGGGTACTGTTGGTGCATCAGCTGCTAACGAGCGTAAAGAAGGTTTTGATAACGAGATAGCTGAAAAGTATCCCGATATCGAGATCATCGCTTCCCAGACAGGTGACTTCACAAGAGCACTCGGTAAGGAAGTTATGGAGTCTTTCCTTAAGTCTTATGACGAGATCGACGCTGTATTCGCACATAACGATGATATGGCACTCGGCGCAATCGAGGCTATCAAAGAAGCAGGCAAGAAGCCCGGCGTTGATATCAAGATCGTAGGATGCGACGGTGTTAAGGGCGCATTCGAGGCAATGGTAGCAGGCGAGATGAACGGAACAGTTGAGTGTAATCCTTGCCTTGCAGAGCAGGTATTTGACACAGCTGCAAAGCTTAAGGCCGGTGAGACAGTAGACAAGTGGATCGTTTCCAACGATGGCGTGTTCACACAGGCTGATGCTGAGGCAGAACTTCCTAATCGTACATATTAAGTTTCTTCTTCATAAACTTATAATGTAAAACCAAGACAGAACTCCGGCTTCGGTTGGCGCAAGCCACCCTGCCGGAGTTTTCTATCGCAAATGAAGTGAATGCGTTCACTGATAATATAGTCAGTAAGTAAAGGAGAAGGCATGGAAGACAGTATATTGAGAATGGAAAATATCAATAAAGAGTTCCCGGGGGTCAAGGCATTAAGTGACGTGGAATTTTCTCTGCAACCCGGCGAGATTCATGCACTCTTGGGAGAAAACGGGGCAGGAAAATCAACCCTCATCAAGGTTCTTACAGGTGTTGAGATCAAGGATTCCGGACATATCATCATGGATGGCAGGGAGATCTCACCGAGGACTCCGATAGATGCCCAGAATGCAGGGATCAGTACCGTTTATCAGGAGGTTAATCTCTGTCCGGATCTGTCGGTCGCGGAGAATGTCTTTATCGGAAGAGAGCCGAAGAAAGCCGGCAGGATCGATTGGAAAACGGTAAACGAGAAGACGGTCGCACTGCTGAAGGATTTTGATCTGGATATCAATGTAGAGGAGCGTCTTGACAACTATTCCGTTGCCGTACAGCAGATGATAGCGATCGCGAGAGCGGTTGATACAAACGCAAAGGTTCTGATACTGGATGAGCCGACGTCGAGTCTGGCGACCCAGGAAGTGCAGAAGCTGTTCGATATAATGCGGATGCTGAAAGACCGCGGAATGGGGATCATATTTGTTACACATTTCCTTGATCAGGTTTATGAGGTTTCTGATAGGATCACGGTACTTCGTAACGGTTCATATGTCGGCACATATGAAACGGAAAATCTGCCTATGATCGACCTTGTAGGTAAGATGATCGGTAAGGATTATGATTCGCTTGAGGCAATCCCGAAGCTTTCGGGCGGCGGATCGGACGGAGAGGTATTGCTCAGCGTTGTAAACGGCGCGACAGATAACATATCCGATGTAAACGTCACGATAGGAAAGGGAGATGTTACAGGCTTTGCCGGTCTTCTCGGTTCGGGAAGAAGTGAGATCGCAAGACTGATATTCGGAGCTGACAAAAAGCATTCGGGTACAGTAGAGATGGAAGGCAGGAAAACCGAGATCACGAGCCCGCTTGACGCTATCAATAACGATATCGCATTCTGTCCGGAGGATCGTAAGAAAGAAGGAATAATCGGAGACCTTACAATACGCGAGAACATTGTCATCGCCCTGCAGAGCAAGAGGGGTGTACTGCATAAGATCTCGCGGCGTGAGGCAGACGAGATCACAGAGAAGCTTATTGAGGAGCTCGCGATCAAGACTCCGTCCGCAGACCAGAAGATCAAGAATCTTTCGGGCGGAAACCAGCAGAAGGTATTGCTCGCCAGATGGCTGGCAACGAATCCGAAGCTGCTCATCCTCGATGAGCCCACAAGAGGAATCGATATAGGTGCTAAAGCGGAGATACAGAAGACCGTGGTTGAACTGGCCGGACGCGGCATGAGCTGCGTATTCATTTCATCCGAGCTTGAAGAAATGGAGCGGTGCTGCACAAAGATGTTTGTTCTGAGAGATAAGAAGATCGTCGGAGAATTATCGGGAGACGAGATCAGCCAGAGCTATATCATGAAGCAGATCGCCGGGGAGGAGACCGAATGAAGAAATTTACTCAAAAAATGGAATTTAAGCCCTTCTGTGTGCTTATCGCGATCATCCTGATCTGCGGTATCATATCGGGAGGAGACTTCTTTAAGATCACGATAGTGGACGGACATTTTTACGGCCGACTCATCGATATACTCAGGAACGGAAGCCGGTACGCGATACTGGCTGCAGGTATGACAATGGCACTCGGAACGGGCGGGACCGATATTTCCGTAGGTTCGGTAATGGCCATATCCGGTGCGATCGCATGCTCTATCGTCGATTCGAGAATACTTCCGGGACTGGGCGGAAATGTATTCCTTGCAGTACTTATCGCCCTTGCGGCAGGTGCCGTTTGCGGCGCATGGAACGGTTTCATGATCGCGAAGCTCAAGGTTCAGCCGATGGTCGCGACAATGATACTGCTGACGGCAGGCCGCGGAATTGCACAGCTCGTAGCTGACGGCAAGATCGTAACCATTACATCGGATGCATATTATTCGATAAGCGGAGGATATATCCTCGGCTTCCCCGCACCGATGTTCATAGCAATAGGCGTCATCATACTGTTCATGATACTGACCAGGTATACGGCATTCGGAATGCAGGTTGAGGCGATCGGTGTCAATCAGCAGTCAAGCCGTCTGGCAGGTATCAAAGTAGAGAGAAATCTGTGGATCATATACATACTGTGCGGCATTACCGCAGCTCTTGCCGGGATCATAGAAAGTGCCGGTATTAAAGGAGCCGACTGCAATAACTGCGGTCTTATGATCGAGATGGACGGCATCCTTGCCGTTGCAATCGGCGGAACATCACTTGCCGGCGGACGTTTTTCGATCATTTCCAGCGTGATAGGCGCGCTCATAGTACAGACTATTTCGACCACGATATACGCATTCGGAGTAGCGCCGGAGCTTACAAGGGTTGCCAAGGCGATAATCGTCATCATCGTCTGCCTGATACAGTCACAGGCGTTTATGGACAAATTAAAGGGTTTGTTTACCTCCGGTAAGAGAAAGGAGGTTCAGGCCTGATGAAGAAAAAAAGGAGTCTTAAGATTGAGAATATCTCAATGATAATAGCCCTTGTGCTGTTTGTCGTAATGTTTGCCATAGGTTCGCTCCTGTATGACCATTTCGGAAGCGTTCCGACATTCCTGAACCTGTTTAACGACAACTCGTATCTGATAGTCGTTGCGATCGGGGAAACCTTCGTTCTCCTGACGGGAGGCATAGATATTTCGGTATCGTCGGTAGTTGCATTTACATGCGTGTTCTCCGCATATCTTCTGGAGAGAGGATGGTCGGCTGCCATTGTCATCCCTATCGTGCTTCTGGTGGGGCTTCTTAACGGATACCTGATCGGTTACTGCGTACAGGAGTACAAGATCCAGCCGTTCATCATCACGCTTGCCTCGCAGTTCCTGCTGAGAGGTCTGTGCGCTGTAGTAAGTACGGTCTCGATCCCGATCGACAATGCCTTTTACAAGGCTGCGGCGCTCAATAAGATAAGCTTTAAGGTCGGCAGATCGAACGCCAAGATATATTTATACGTATTTATTGCACTTATTGTGGTATGCGTGGCTTATTATTAAAATATACTAAGTTCGGTAGAACCGTATATGCTGTCGGCAGTAATGAGCAAAGCGCCATATACATGGGACTGAATGTTAAATGGGTGAAGATAGGGGTCTACATGATCTCTAGTTTCTGCGCCGCGCTCGGCGGGATAATATTCAGCTTCTATACCCTGGCGGGTTATTCACTGCAGAATATGGGTATGGAGCTTGATGCGATCTCCTCGGCCGTAATAGGCGGAACACTCCTTACGGGAGGTGTCGGAAATGTTCTGGGCTCCGTAATAGGTGTATTGATACAGGGCGTTATCCAGACGATAGTCACCTATCAGAACCTTAATGCATGGTGGACGAGAGTTACGATCGCCGCATTGCTGTGTCTCTTTATTGTACTTCAGCGTATCATTTCTATAAGGGCGGACAAACAAAAAGGAAAGGGGTAATTAACCATCCGCGCTCCCTTTAAGAAGTTACGCAATCTGAATCTTAGAAGCAGGCTGACATGGAGTTACTGCCTGATTTCAATTATCCCTCTTTTGATCCTTTCGATCTTTGTTACAAGCAGAATGACAAGGGATCTTAGGAGGGATATGTCTGATTATGCGGCAAGATCCGCCAGCCAGGCGGGCGAAGCCATGGACGTATACCTCGATGTGTACCATGAGATAATGACGTATCTGGTCGAGGCGATGGAGCGAGAGGCCCCTCTTAATAACGCCGAGCCGCTGCTCGCCAGAAGGCACGAGGAGATAATGGAGGCCACTCCCGAGATCGTCGGAATTGCCATGGCTGACGAGACGGACCGCTTTATCGGAACCGGTATGAAGCGCATCTCCAGGGATCCGGTCATGAACGAGAACTGGTTCCTTGCCGCACTTGATAATCCCAATGATCTTACTGTTCTGAATGTTTCCGATAACAAAGTCATCATAACGAATGAAGCATACAGCGCCGACAGAATATTTTCCGTTCTCGGAGCGGGTAATATCGACGGTGTGAATGCCGTCATCATGATGGACATCAAAAAGGATGTGTTCCAATCCCTGATAGATTCCGCCGCGGTATCATCGGAAACCTTCGTGTTCGTAACGGATGCGGAAGGGGAGATCGTATATACCCCGGTCAATCCGATCGTATACAGACTCGACGAAAAATGCCGCACAATGGCCGACGGTTCGCAGGAACGCATCAGAATAGAGAATAACGAGTACCTTGTCAGCACTTATGAGAGCAAAGACACGCAGTGGCATTTCATCAGCGTGACATCTCTGTATGACCTGAACCGCAGCATGCTCAGAATGTACATCGTTCTCATTCTTATCACGGTGCTTGTTCTCGCGGCCGCCATCTTTATATCGGTAAGGCTTGCCGATTCCGTCGATAAGCCCATCAGGGAGCTGATCGGCAAGATGCAGCTTGTTGAAAAAGGGGATCTGTCTATCCGCGCGAATATGAATTATCAGGATGAATTCGGAACGCTCGGAAAATCATTTGACCACATGCTCGACCAGATGAACGGCATGCTCGAACAGATACAGACGGAAAAGCAGAGAACGCTCCAGGCAAGGCTTAAGAGCATGCAGGAGCAGATCAAACCTCATTTTCTGTATAATACCCTTGATACGATCAATTGGATGGCCAGAGAACATCATGCGGATGATGTTGTCAAGATAGTTGAAGCCCTTACGGATATGTTCCGGCTGGGTCTGTCCCAGGGCAAGGATTATATCACGGTAAGGGAGGAGATTGACCACGTCAGGAATTACCTGTATATTCAAAGCGTCAGATACGGGGATAAGATCACGTATGAGATAGATGCCGACAAGGATTGTCTGGAAACGGTCATTCCGAAGCTTATACTGCAGCCGCTCGTGGAGAACTCGATATATCACGGGATCAAGCTGAAGAAAGGCGGCGGTCATATTAAGGTCACGGCCGGGAAACAGGACGATCAGCTCCTCTTAAGCGTTTATGATACCGGAGTGGGGATATCAAGAAAAGATCTTGACAAGCTCAGGGACAATATCAGATCGATCAAAGAGGGCGGCGAGGGCAGCTTTGGCATGACATATATCATTGAGAGGTTAAAACTGTACGGACAGGGTGATTTTGACCTGGAGGTGGAAAGTGTTGAAAATGCCTATACCGAGGTTATAATAAGGCTTACAGAAAGGGATGATTCAAATGTATAAAGTTCTGATTGCAGATGATGAGATGATAATCCGTAACGGTATTAAGAGCTTCGTGGAAGCCGAGGAAGGCTTTACTGTCTACGCGATGTGCGAGGACGGGCAGGAAGCGCTGACCGTGGCGACCGAGGAGGCTCCGGACGTTTGTTTTGTCGATATCAACATGCCGTTTGTCAACGGTCTCGACTTCATAGAACGTCTGCAGAAGATATGCCCGGAAGCCATGGTGGTGATAGTGACCGGCTATGATGATTTTGCGTATGCGCAGAGGGCGCTTACACTGCGGGTAAGGGATTATCTGCTCAAACCGGTCAAAGAAGATGAATTCAGGGTAACTTTGCAAAAGCTCCGGGCAGTCCTTGATGAAAAGAGAAGGAATCAGCGCATCCTGAACTGGTGCAGGGAAAACTTTGATGAAATGGAGCATATAGAGCAGAACAAGGTTTCATACTCCGGGAATACCCAGACCGTGCTCAAATATCTGCAGGAGAACTACAGCGATTCGGGACTGTCGCTTAACGGAATAGCCGAACAGCTGCATGTGTCCGCACCGTACCTGAGCAAGATCTTCCGTGAGGAAACAGGTGACAATTTCCAGAATTATCTTCAGAGGATCAGGATCAAGAAAGCAACCGAACTGTTACAGGATGAGTCTCTCCTGATCTATGATATAGCAGAACAATGCGGATATTCGTCGCAGCATTATTTCAGCGCCGCGTTCAAGAAGGAAGTCGGTATGTCTCCGGCGGAATACCGCAAGGGGAATGTCAAAAAGGATTAGATCATGACCGGGAACAAACACGGGAAAAATCATATGCTGCCCGTTATCTGCGCGGCCGCGGCCCTGTGCTTCCTCGCGGGATGCGGCAGGACAAGGGATACCGAGGTCACGCGGCTGATAGGCGTATCGCTTGCCAATCAGACGGATGAGTGGAGAAGTGTGCTCAAAGAGGAATTACAGGACGAAGCCGACCAATATGAGGGAGTCGAGCTGATATTCCTCGATGCCGGCGACGATGTGGAAAAGCAGATGAGCGATCTGAACGAACTGGTCGGATACGGCGCGGAGCTTCTGATAGTATCACCGGTAGACGTCGAGTCGCTTATCGCACCCGTGGAACAGATGTATTATGACGGGGTTCCGATCCTCCTGCTGGATCGTGCCGTAAAGGGTTTCGACTATACGTGCTTTTTCGGGGTTGACGATAAAATCCTTGCACGTAAGGAGGCGGCGGCGTTGCCGCTTGTCACCGGAAAAGCGCCCGGTGAAGCCACAACGGTACTGAATATCATAATGGATAATTACACCGGACGGCAGAGAGCACAGCTGTTCAGGAATGCGGTTGCCGACAATACCGAGGTCAGGCAGATAATTGTCGTGAGCGGGACAAGGGATGCGACGGAGGATACACTGCTTGAACGCCCTTCTCTGCTTGACGGTGTTGATATCATCATCACCCAGAATGACTATATGGCCCAGGGAGCCGCGCGTGCCTGTGACGCCCTTGGGATGGGCGATATCAGGATAATGGGATGCGACGGATTTTCCGGAGAGAACGGCGGGATAGAAATGGTCAGGGAAGGGATCATTGACGCCACTATCGTATGTCCTACGGGCGGACGTGAGGCGATCTCTTACGCAGTGAATTATTTTGACGGAATGACAGACGGACCCAAGCAGATAAACCTCAGAAACGTCCTCGTGACTGCCGATAATGCCGACGGATATGTCAAAGAATCCGATGATCACAGGATCATGGATATCTCTTCCGTCGGATATGTGCAGATCGACGAGGATACGGGATTCCGGCGTGCGAATACCGATTCCTACCTGTCCGCGGCCGCCGAGCACGGGATCATGCTTGATATAGTCGAATGCAGGACCGTGGAGGAACAGTTTTCCGCTTTTGAGCGGTTCCTGGAAAGCGACATGGATGCGATCATACTGTCGCCGATAGTTGAGGACGGCTGGAAGGATCTGTTTGAGAAGGCGCGGCAAAAAGGCGTGCCCGTGATACTGTCCGACCGCGAGGTCAATCTTGACGATGACCTGTATACGGCTTTTGTCGGAGCCGATTTTCTGGAGGAAGGCGCCAGATGTATGCGCTGGATAGAGGATAATATGCAGGGTGAGCAGGATGTCAGGATATTGGAGCTTGCGGGAACCAGAAACTCATCTCCGGCCATAGGAAGAGGCATGGGATTCCGGGATATGATGAGAGGCAGGAGCGGATATACGATCGTTGCAAGCCTTGTCGGTGATTTCTCCAGGGAAAAGGGATATTCGATCATCAAGGACTATCTGGATGACCACGGAAGGGACTTTGATGTTATATTCTGCCATAATGATGACATGATGTTGGGCGCTGTAGAGGCGATAAGAGAGGCGGGGCTGGAGCCCGGAAGCGATATTAAGCTTCTGTCGATTGACGGAACAAAGGATGCCCTTCTGGCGCTTCAGAGCGGCGAGGCGAACTTTGTGGCGGAGTGCACGCCCCTTCTGGGCGAGAACGCCATGCGGGCGATCGAAGAGCTCAGAAAGGGTGAGGAAGTGCCGGTCAGGGTGATCTCTTCGGAAGGTACTTTTGATGAGGATGTACCTGATACGGTTCTTCGAAACAGGAAGTATTAGATTAAAAAATCACAAATTTTGGTTAAAAAAGTATAAAGACTGTAATGGCATGGTGGAATAAAATTTTAAATGTTATGAGTAACCGTAATCTTTACGGAATAAAGGAGGATAACAATGAAAAAGAAAGTAGTTTCAATCGTTTTGGCAGCTACTCTCGGCGCAACACTGCTTGCCGGATGTAGCGGAAGCGCAGCACCTGCAGCAGAAGCACCTGCAGCAGAAGCACCTGCACAGGAAGAGGTTAAGGAAGAAGCAGCTGAGGTAGCTGAAGAAGCAAGCGAAGCTGTTGAGGCTTCCGGAGATCTTGCAGGCAAGAAGGTTGGTGTCTGCATTTATCAGTTCAATGATAACTTCATGACACTGTTCCGTACAGAGCTTGAGTCTTATCTTAAAGAGCTCGGCTTCACAGACATCACAATCGTTGATGGTGCTAACGATCAGGCTACACAGTCAGGTCAGATCGATAACTTCATCGCAGACGGCGTTGACGTTCTGATCATCAACCCTGTTAACTCTTCTTCAGCAGCTACAATCACAGATAAGGTTGTAGGCGCAGGCATCCCTCTCGTATACATCAACAGAGAGCCCGATGAAGCTGAGGAGCAGAGATGGGCAGACAACAACTGGGATGTTACCTATGTAGGTTGTGACGCTCGTCAGTCCGGAACAATGCAGGGCGAGATCATCGCTGATCTTGGTCTTGATGCAATCGACTTCAACAAGAACGGCAAGATCGACTACATCATGATCGAAGGCGATCCCGAGAATATCGATGCTCAGTATCGTACAGAGTTCTCAGTTAAGGCTCTTACAGATGCAGGTCTCGAAGTTAACGAACTTGATGACCAGGTAGGTATGTGGGATACCACAAAGGGTCAGGAGCTTGTTGCTAACTCTCTTGCACAGAACGGCAATGATATCGAAGTTGTATTCTGTAACAACGACGCTATGGCACTCGGTGCTCTTGAGTCAATCAAGGCAGCAGGCCGTACAGTTGGCACAGACATTTACCTTGTTGGTGTTGATGCTCTGACAGAGGTTGTTGAGGATGTTATCAACGGTTCTATCACAGGTACCGTATTCAACGATCATATTTCTCAGTCACACAGCGCAGCAGATGCAGCAGCTAACTATTTAACAGGTGCCGGCAACGAGCACTACATCGGATGCGACTATGTAAAGGTTACAACAGAGAACGCACAGTCAATTCTTGATTCACTTAAGTAATAGTTTACAAAAATACTAATTGTAATCTGGCGGGTGCCGAAAGGTACCCGCCATATTAAAAGGAGGAGGAATGTCAGAGTACTATCTTGAATTAAAGGGTGTGACAAAGTCTTTTCCGGGCGTGTTGGCATTGGACAATGTGTCTTTATCGGTAAGACCCGGCACCGTACATGCTCTTATGGGTGAGAACGGCGCGGGAAAATCTACTCTCATGAAATGCCTTTTCGGTATATACAAGATGGATGAGGGTGAGATTCTGATCGAGGGTAATAAGGTTACGATCAATAATCCGGATGAGGCAATGAAGCTTGGTGTTGCAATGGTGCATCAGGAACTTCAGCCGATACTCCCCAGAAGCGTTGCGGAGAATATGTATCTTGGCAGATTCCCTGTCAGAAAATACGGTCCGCTTCAGATAATCGATCACAAGAAAATGAATGAGGATACTTCCTACTGGCTCAAAGAGGTTGGTATGGATTTCAATCCCAAGACAAAATTATCTGACCTGTCGATCGGTCAGATGCAGACAATAGAGATAGCAAAGGCTGTGTCCCATGAAGCAAAGCTGATAATCTTCGATGAGCCTACATCTTCCCTTTCCGATAAGGAAGTAGAGGTTCTGTTCAGGATTATGAATGACCTGCGTGACAGGGGCGTTGCCATGATATATATTTCCCACAAGATGGATGAGATCAAGAGGATCGCCGATGATATCACGATCATGCGTGACGGCGGTTATGTCGGGACATGGAAAGCATCCGAACTGACCACGGAAGAGATCATTACCAAGATGGTCGGCCGTGAACTCAAGAACATCTATCCTGAGCATAAGGACACTCCGGGTGAAGTGCTTCTTGACTGCAGGAATATAACGTCCATTAATGAGCATTCATTCAAGGACTGCACGTTCCAGATCAGAAGAGGCGAGATCGTCGGATTCGGTGGTCTTGTCGGAGCCCAGAGAACCGAGCTTATGGAGGCGATATTCGGTATCAGGAATATCAAATCCGGAGAGATATACGTTAACGGTAAGAAGGTTGATTCCAAGACTCCCAGAAGGGCAATGGATGCCGGTATGGGGCTGATCACGGAGGACAGAAGAGGAAAGGGTATCTTAGGATGCCTGTCCATCAAGGATAATGTCGGCGTTTCGGTATATGACAAGAACCTAAGAGCCGGGTTTGTTCTGAATCACGGTAATATCAATGGTATTGTGGACAAGAGCATCAAGCAGCTCAGTATCAAGACTCCGAGCATGTCAACCGCGATAAGCAGTCTGTCAGGCGGTAATCAGCAGAAGGTTATAATAGCCAGATGGCTGGCCAACAATCCTGATATACTCATAATGGATGAGCCTACCCGCGGAATTGATGTAGGTGCCAAGCATGAGATATACGAGATCATGTGCGAGCTTGCCAGAGAAGGAAAGGCAATTATCATGATCTCTTCGGAAATGCCGGAACTGCTTGGTATGTCTGACCGTGTATATATTATGTGCAACGGTTACATACGCGGAGAAATATCCGATCCGGAAGAACTGACACAGGAACGTGTAATGCAGTTCGCTACCATGTTCTGAGTACAATACAGTAGTAGAGAGGAAAGAAGATGAATAAAAAAGCATTTAATTTAAAGGAATTTCTCATCAATTACGGTGTTATCCTCGTTATGATCATTCTGGTTGTCATTACCAGTATCAAGAGCCCCAACTTCCTGTCCGGCAATAACCTCATGAACCTGTTGCTGAACATGAGCGCAAGACTTGTTATCGCACTTGGAATTGCGGGCTGCGTTATCACCGCAGGCTGCGACCTGTCAGCAGGTCGTATGATCGGACTCGGAGGATGTATCGCCGGTATCCTGCTGCAGAGAGCTGATTATTCGGGTAAGTTCTATCCCGATATGGAACCTATGAATCTGTTCCTGGTAATCATAATCGTTATGTGCATTACTGCAGCATTCGGAGCCGTTACAGGTTTCTTTATCGCATTTTTGAACGTACCGCCCTTCATATCCACACTGGCAATGATGGAGATCGTATACGGACTGAATCTGATATATACGAATGCAACTCCTATAGGCGGTTATGTTGATTATTACACGGCACTTGCCACGAAGAGGTTCCTCTTCATACCGTGGCTTGTATGGATAGCGATACTGGTTGCCGCGATCACCTGGTTCATATTCAATATGACAAGACACGGCAAATATATGTATGCGATCGGTGCCAATCCTCAGGCTGCTGAGGTTGCCGGTGTTCCGGTTAAGCTGACCATGATCCTCATCTATGCAAAGGCAGCAGCTTTCTACGGTCTTGCGGGATTTATGCTTGGTGCCAAGTCAGGAGGAGCTTCGGTCAACCTCGGACTCGGATACGAAATGGAAGCTATTGCAGCATGTACCATCGGTGGTGTATCGGTTACCGGCGGACGAGGAAAGGTTTCATCGGCTGTTCTCGGTGTTGCCGTATTCGAACTTCTGAAAGCAGCTCTCCAGTTCCTGGGAGTCAATGCAAACGCACAGTGGATAGCTCTTGGTATTATCATCTACATAGCTATATCACTCGATATCAGAAAGTATGTAACGAAGAAGTAATTATTACTATATAGAAACAGGATTACGCCAATGGAGCGGTTTGTTGCAAACTGCTCCATTGTGCGTTACGGGAGATATTTATGAGATATGAATGCAGCGGCTCCTGGATGGAGTATTATCTTGAGACCGATCCGGACAAGAGAAAAGAGATATTCGACAGGCTGTCGGATCTTGGCGATGACGGTGCAAACGCACTGCGACGGACACTGTTCGATAATCGCCACACTGATCCCAAACATCCCGGCAGACCGGTGGACCGCGGCCTGTGGGAGATAATGCTCATGCCAATAAACGATAAGGCGCTGTACAGGATACTGCCATGGACTGCGAAGAGCATTATGAAGTCGATGTCCGTACTGGGAATAGATGAGAGCATCACGGATGATGATATGAGCGTATCGGCTGTATACTGGGAGATCAGAAACGCTGCCAGAAGATATTATGAGAACTGCAAGGGTTCCAGATATGCCAGAAAATGGTTCGGGATAGCGTCCGCTTCCGAAGACGAGCAATTAGAGAGAACCGCTTCGGATGTGTATATCATGGCGGAGGTAATACCTGAGAAATATAAGCTTGTTGAGGAAATGAGGATATTCTCCGACGCTGTAAGGGATGAATTCACGGAGCGCTCCCCACGCGCCCGGCAGGTATATGATATGCAGCGTAAGATGCAGCATTAAAGCCCCGGCCTGTATGGCCGGGGCTTTTTGCCGGGATTCTCAGTGGCTGAGTTCCGATATGGCATATAGCACAAAAATCAAAACAGAAATTGTATATATTTCACAAAATTTAAAAATACATATTGATTCATGTATTTTAGTGTGTTAAGTTAGCATTAGATAATTGTGTCACATTCTGCGCACAATGCAACATTATGTTAATCATATTTTAAGAAAGGAATCGATAATTATGAATAACAGGAGAATGAAAAAGCTGATAATCAAGAGATGCCTGGCGGTAATGCTTGCATTTACCTTTGTCGCAACAGGCTTTCCTTCGTATGCCAATGCTTTCGAGACCGAAGGCGACGGTTCATCGGAGATCATACCTGTAGAAAATACAATCGATTCCGAACAATACGACAGCAACGAGCCTGTCGGGGAAGAATCCTCAATAGAGGTAATAAGGGACGACATATCCGGGGAGGATGTAGAGGAGATCACCGAAGAGGTTGAGTCTGATGAGGTCGAGCCTGAAGAGGAAGAGACCGGTTATGCCGACATCGAGGATGTCAGCGTTGATGGCTTCGAACTGGAGGATGGTGTCAGCGTATCCGTGGAGCCTCTCAGTGAGGAGGCCTTCGAGGAAGGCACAGTCGTAACCGTAGAAGCGGTCGAGGTTGATGAGACCATAGAAGAATCCATAGCGGATGCGATAATTGATGATATAGGAGAGGGCGCCGAAGTACTCAAGATCTACGGCGTCGATATTTCATTTATAAATAACGGCGAGGAGGTTCAGCCTGACGGTGATGTACACATCCAGTTTGACGGACTCGATGTGCCCGAGGGGTGCTCGATTGTCATATACCATGATGATCATGAGAGCGAAGGTCTTGACCTGATAGAGAGCGTGGAAGATGCAGAAGATGAAACATCTATTGGAGCGGATGTTGATTCATTTTCGGAATATTATACGGCTATTGTTGAAAACAATGCCTTGCAGGACGACGGGTATGTTCTCGTTTCCGATGCTGAGGATCTGAAGAATGCGTTAGGTCACGGATACAGTGCCAGGCTTGATAATGATGTAATTATTACTCCCGATTTCGGATGGGTTGATGTCAGTAAGACCGGCTATGACGAGAATGATGAGGGAGCATCCTTTACGGTTACACTTGATCTGAATGATCATAAGATATTTACTAAAAATCTTACCAATTCCACTTTTGCAGTTTATGAAGACAGATATTTTACCGTAAAGAACGGAACAATTCAGGGGACTTATGATCAAAACGGCTCGAACCCGAGCCGTGAGTTCTTCGAGTGTAAGAAAGGTTCTCATCTGTATCTTGAAGACCTCACTATAGATGGCGTTTATTATCCCGTTGAAGCGGAAGAACAAGCCGACGTGCATATTACAAATTGTACATTCCAGAACAACTACAACAACGGTGATGGTGGGGCGATCCAGCTTAAAAACGGGTCAACATTCACTGCGGCGGGAGAAAACTTCTTCCTGAACAACAAAGCGAAATCCGGAAAAAGAGGCGGAGCCATTTACTTTGGCAATATGGCTGGTGATGAGACTATTATTGATAATATTACTTTCGAGGGTAACAGCTCTGAATCCAGCGGCTGGGGAAGCGGCGGCGGTGCCATATGCGTAGAAAAAGGAAAGCATTTTATTGTCGGGGAGAATACCAAATTTATTAATAACCATGCAAATGCAAGCGGTGGTGCTATTCTATTCACTTGTGGAGAGAAATTGACCGTTAACGGCACCTATACCGGAAACACTGCTTATCTGCATGAAGGCGGTGCAGTGGCTGTATTCGGGAATTCAAGCACGGATATGAGCGAAGCCGAGCTTGGCAAGTGTACCTTTGAATATAATAAGACCGGTTTTGACCAAAATGAAAATGCCAACGACAGTTATTACGACTGGGGCGGCGGAGCGATATTTATTGCCGATTCGGCGAGTCTGTTTGTTCCCGCTGCTTCAGCAATATATGGAAATACTGCCGGTGGTTTCGGGGGCGGTGTCGCCGGATGTTCTACAGGAAGGGTTTTCATCTTTGGTGACGGATCCCAGAATGCAATACTATACAATAATGAAGCGATTGGTCAACATATTTCGGGAAGTCAGTCGGCAAAGAGCGATGACCACAAATATGCGGCTGAAAACGATACATTTATAAATAACGGATCCGATGATTTCTTCTGCGCTCTGAGCAGCGTTGTGTCACGCTCTGTATTCGGAAATGCTGCACTTAGCGGAAGTGTTGATCAGAAAGCGATCAGCGGCAACGAAACGCTGTTTGAGGCAAGTTACGTTTCGGGACTTACCGCTGACCTTTCCAATCCTCCGGATCCCGAAGGACGTGGGATAGATGTAATCATCAGAAATAATACGTCATACACTCATGGCGGTGGAATCCTATGTAATGGATACATTGTTGTAGGCAGCCCGAATGAAGATAAGCTTTCGGTAGGCAAGTCTATGGAACTTAAGGCATTCAAATCTCTGCAGGACATAGACGGAAGAGATATTGGCCTGAGTGGTCATAGTTATGATTTCGTCATCACAAACACTCCTTCTGATAAATATACGGATGATGATATTGTTACCACAGGTAAGAGTAAAGAAAACGGCGATATTGTGTTCGATGGAAAGCTGTCATTCGACCAGAGCAATTATCCTGAGAGTGGAGTATATACATATTATCTGCATGAGAAACCTTTTAACGATCTAGTTGATGGCGTACCGGTTAAAAGGGACAGTTCCGTATACAGGATAGATATTAATGTAAGTATTAATACTACTGAACAGAAGGTCGGCGGATATAATTTTCATACCGATAAATATGTGGTAGACAAAGCGACGGTTACGCTCGTAGATGAAGACGGAAATGAGATTGAGAATGCAGAGTCGATTAGAACCACTCTTGACACGAGAGATGAGAGCCATGCAGCTGTTCTGACGATCAATGGCGCTGAAGGTAATAAAACGTTTGTCAACAGGGTTGATCCCGAACCCGAACCGGAGCGTGTTAACTTAACCATTAACAAGGACTGGATTGGCAGCGCACCTGATGGCTTAGATTCCGTAAGCGTTATAGTAACCGGTGTGGATACGGCCGGTAATGAAGTTTATACATCCGGTGCACTTGAGATTTATAGAGATCAGAACTGGACCTTGAGGCGTGAAGACCTGGATAAGTTCACCGAATCAGGTGATGAGATCAGATATTTCGTATCTGAGATAGTTCCCGAAGACGCTGGCTATTATCAGGTTAATGAGAATGGGACTGAATATACTGGAGATGAGCAGGGAACACAGGCGTCCGGACAGTCCGATGATTCCAATG
Organism: uncultured Lachnospiraceae bacterium; assembly: GCA_905235745.1. Lineage (GTDB taxonomy): Bacteria > Bacillota > Clostridia > Lachnospirales > Lachnospiraceae > UBA2868. The sequence continues at coordinate 4,645 of CAJOMN010000021.1, read as the reverse complement.
AACTTACAGTTAAGATCTTCAACAGGTCTATTAGCAGGCAAGATGATCTGGCTGAACCGGATTACCTTAAGATTAGTGCAACCAAAGCTCTGAAAGGTGAGGACGGAAGTAATATTATTGCCGGTCATACGTACAGCTTCGAGATTACCGGTACGAAAGATCAGAGCGTTGGAACCGCCACAAATGACGAAAAGGGGGACATTGTATTTGAAACCCCGCTCACATTTGATAACAGCAACTATACTGCAGATGGAAAACATACTTATTATCTGAAAGAAATGGACGTAACGGATTCAGTCGGACGCGCTCCGGTTATAAAGGATAAATCCGAATACAGGATAGATGTTAGTGTAAAGAGATCGGATATAAGGAAGAAGGGTGATGACGGAGTATACTATGACACTTATAAGTATGAAATAGAGAGTGTTAACGTTATTCATGAAATAGATTCCTTAGGTTCTGACGAAAGCACCATACCTGTAACGTTTAATTATAGCCATGAAAAACATATTCTTAATATTTTCGGCAGAAAAGAAGATACTGCCACGTTTGTCAATACATTAGGGCCGAAACCGCAGGAGTATGTTGATCTGTTGATCACAAAGGAATGGAAAGGAAAAGCTCCTGTTGAGTCAATCAAAGTGATCATTCATGGCAGAAATAAGGCTGGCGATAATGTCATTAAGCCCATATACCAGACAGTTGAATCTAATGGTGGTCTCTGGAGCTTAATGATAAAGAAGTCAGATAAACTTCTCCCCAAATACACGGAGTCTGACGAGGAAATAATCTATTCCGTAGAGGAGAGTATTGATGCCAACGCCGAGTATATTCAGGTTGATGAAGATGGTAAGGAGATTGAGGGAGAAACTGTTGCCCGGCCTGTAAGTGAGGTTATTGCTGAAAATGCCAATAATACGCAGGATGCTGTCGGCGAATCCGGAGAGAATGCGGACGATGAGGTAAGCTACTATGTGGTTAATCTCTATAACAGACCTGTAAAGAATATTACGGTTGAAAAGTCATGGGAAAATGACTGGGGTTATCATGCCGGAAACGCGGGAGATGATAAGAATGATTATGTTGTAGTAACTCTTTATTCCGGTAATTCTATTGATGCTGCAATAGCGAACGGTACAGTGTACTTCGAAGGTGTCCGGATCAGGGCAAGTGACAACTGGAAGCATACATTTAAGAAACTGCCGGTATATAATCTCAAGGGCGATCCGATTACGTACAAGGTCATAGAGGAGGTTATTTCGGGCAGTCAGTATTACAAAGATCCTGTATATGATTCAAGTAATGACGGCATAATAAAAGTCATAAACGAGCTGGATGATACTTCGCTTACTGTCAGGAAAATATGGGTTGATGATGATGAGTCTGTAAGACCGGATCATATTGATGTTGAAATATTAGCCGGAGAATCATTCGGTGTCAGTCAGGCAACCGCTTTTGAACCTTTGCTGGAGTTCTTTGGATTATCAGACAGAGATGATGGCGTGGTAGGAACAGTCACACTTAATGCGGCCAATGATTGGAAGCAGGAGTTGACGGGTCTTCGGAGATATGTGCTTTCCAAGGATGAAGAAGGTAATACAGTACTTATAGGTATTAACTATTCGGCAAGAGAGCAATCCATCCCGAAGGACTACAGTGTCAGGGAAGTGACTCAGAATAACGGTGAGGTAAATATCGTAACTATTACGAATACTTATAAGAAACCTACGCCTACGCCGACACCGACGGTAACGCCAACCACAACCCCGACACCGACGGTAACGCCTACAACGACTCCGACACCGACGGTAACGCCTACAACGACTCCGGCACCGACGACGACACCTACGCCTACGCCGACAACTCCCGAGACTATAACGACTGAGAGAACTGTTGAAACCATCAACGAGAGAGTGATCGAGAGATATTATGACAGACCGGTCGAAGAGTATGTATATGAACCTACGGATGATGTAAGAGTCCAGACAGGCCGTGTACTCGGAGAGAGGATCAGAAACGGCGGAGTAGTTAACGGGGTACTCGGAGTCAGGGCAGAGCCGAGCTCGGGAGTTCTGGGAGCAAGAGTAGGCCCGGTTACCGATGATGAGGCGATAACGATCTTCTATATAGCACTGATGGCTGTACTGGCCAATCTGGCAGTTATCGTAGCAGTGATCGCCACGGGCAGAAGGAAGAAAAGCAAGATTTAATCAATAAGATCAGAGAAAAGGGTACCTCCGAAGCGGAGGTACCCTTTCTTAGCGGCGTAGCGTGTTTTGCATGGTCTGGTCAATGAAAATATAATTGCCCTGACTGTACAAATACCCTATAATCAGATCAGAATGGTTGCGTCCCGGGTACTTTGGGGCGGCAGGATCCGGCGGGAAGGAAGGCATGATACAATGATCAAAATACTGGAACAGGGAATCGATGAACCGGAGGAGATCTGTAAGATCGGAAGGAGATAACAGATGGTTAAATGTTACAGGAAGGATTATCCCCGTCCCCAATTAGTCAGGAAGGAATGGGTAAATCTGAACGGGCAGTGGGAATTTGCTTTTGATGACGAGAAAAAGGGCTGCGGAGAAAAATGGTTTGAGGCCTTTCCGAAGGAGCCCCGGGAGATCCTGGTACCCTTTACCTATGAGACCGAAAAGAGCGGGATCGGGGATGAACGCCAGCATCCCTGCGTATGGTACCACAGGGTTCTGACACTTGACGAAGGGGTGCCTTCGGGGAAAAGACTGCTGCTGCATTTTGAGGGAAGCGATTTTCTGACCCGCGTATGGGTGAACGGACAGTGCGCCGGCAGCCACAGGGGCGGGTATGCGCGTTTTTCCTTTGACGTGACGGAGCTTGTCCTTTCGGGGGAGAACCATATCACCGTAGAGGTTCTGGATTCCATGGACGTTCAGCAGCCGCGGGGGAAGCAGCGGTGGATGAATGAGAATTATGCCTGCTGGTACGTTCAGACCACCGGGATCTGGAAGACCGTATGGGCGGAGATCGTCCCTGAGATACGTCTTGACGGCATGAAAATAACGCCGCTATTTGACAGCAACGAGCTGAAGCTTGAGCTTACCGCGGCTGCTTTGCCGGAGTGCTTCGGTACGGAGCTTCTTGCGGAGGTTTCGATCAGCTTTGAGGGCAGCCCCGTTTCCTTCGTATCGGGCGCCTTTTTATCGGACAGACTGACATTGACTGCGGATATGTGCCTCTCGGGGAAGGATGAAATGAACTATGTCTGGGATATGAAGACCTGGAGCCCCGGGGAGCCGAATCTGTACGATATCGACATCCGCATCCGATACAGGGGTGAGGTCGTTGACGAGGTGGGTTCCTATTGCGCCATGCGGGAGATCCGGATCGACGGTACCAACATCCTGTTGAACGCAAGACCTCTTTACCAGCGGCTGATCCTGGATCAGGGTTACTGGAAGGAGTCGCATCTGACACCGCCGGATGAGGAAGCGCTGATCCTCGATATCGACAGGATACAGGCGCTTGGATATAACGGGGTCAGGAAGCATCAGAAGATAGAGGATGAACGCTTCCTGTTCTGGTGCGATGTCAAGGGGCTTTTAGTCTGGAGCGAGGCACCGGCCGCCTATGTTTATACCGACAGCGCCGTGCGGGAGTTTACGGCGGAATGGATGGAGATCCTATCACAGAATTACAATCATCCCTGCATCATCACCTGGACGCCGTTCAATGAATCCTGGGGCATCAGCCGGGTAGAGACCAGGAGAGATGAGCAGCATTTTACCGAGGCGATCTACCATTTGACAAAAAGCATGGATCCGTACCGCCCCGTGATCGTCAACGACGGATGGGAGCATACCGTTTCGGACATTATCACGCTGCATGATTACGAGGAGGAGGGCGAAACCTTCCGGGAGCGCTATACGAAGTGCAGGGAGGGAATCCTATCCTCAGAGGTCTATCACAATGATTTCAAATCCGCTCTCGCAAACGGCTATGCGTATAAGGGTCAGCCGGTCATCCTGAGCGAATTCGGCGGTATCGCGTTCGATAATGATGATGAGGGCTGGGGCTACGGCAATAAGGTCAATGATGAAAAAGCCTTTGAAAAACGCTTTGACGCGATCGTCACGGCGGTCAAGGAGATCCCCTATATCTGCGGCTACTGTTATACGCAGGTGACCGACGTGCAGCAGGAGATCAACGGCCTTATGGATATGGAAAGAAATTATAAGGTGGACCCGGAGGTGATCAAAGAGATCAACCTGCGCCATGTGGGGTACTGGAGAGAGAGTACGGATTAAAAGGCATAAGTAGGCCGGGCATTCGGCGATGCCTTGACCGGCCTTAATGAATAGCATAACAGTTGCGTGAAAGAGCGGTAAGTCTGAATGATTTACTGCTCTTTCTATGTTAAATAAGGAAGAAAGACTGTGGAGTCAGACCGGTATATTAAACTTCAGAACACAGGTGATACAAGAAACACCAAAAGGAGCCCGCTCATATTGTGCATATGTTTTCAAAAATCCAAGACAAATCCTCTTTAATATGATAAAATCATACTGTAAGCAGTTTTTCTCACACATGGCATATAATTGCCGTCTATAATCTCATCTGAGTATTTTCTGAAATTCCTGCTTATGAAATCCACAAATAACATGGC
>CAJOMN010000020.1 GCA_905235745.1 uncultured Lachnospiraceae bacterium | reverse complement strand
TTTGTGATCAAGAGATTTCTTGTGTCCAACAAAGCAGCTTATACCGATTCGTTCCTCACGGACTATGATGAAGATCTTCATATCGAAAATGAGAAGAAGTTAAGCTACGATAAGGGTCGTGCCGAGGGACAAGCGGAAGGTCATGCCAAGGGGGTTGCTGAGGGTAAGGCTCTTATGGAGAAGGAGAATAATGATCTCAAGCAGGAAGTCGCTGATCAGGCATCCGTAATCGCAGCCTATGAGGCAAAATACGGAAAAATATGAAAATAAAAAACAGTTGTATTTTCCATGTAATGTGTGTAAAATAGACGTGCTGGTTATTAAGCGTTATACGCTATATCACAATATTATTTAAATGTTCAGGAGGATTTAAACATGGCAGTAAAAGTTGCAATCAATGGTTTTGGTCGTATCGGACGTCTTGCATTCAGACAGATGTTCGGCGCTCCCGGATACGAAGTAGTAGCTATCAACGATCTTACTTCTCCCGCAATGCTTGCTCATCTTCTCAAGTATGACAGCTCACAGGGTAAGTATGCACTCGCTGATAAGGTATCGGCAGGAGAAGATTCCATCACGGTTGACGGCAAGACTCTTAAGATCTACAAAGAGCCCGATGCCAACAACTGCCCTTGGGGCGAGCTTGATGTTGATGTGGTTCTTGAGTGCTCCGGATTCTATACATCCAAGGAAAAGGCTCAGGCACATATCAATGCAGGTGCCAAGAAGGTTGTTATTTCTGCTCCCGCAGGAAATGATCTTCCTACTATCGTATACAATGTTAACCATACAACACTTACCAAGGATGACAAGATCATATCAGCCGCTTCATGTACAACAAACTGCTTAGCTCCCATGGCTAAGGCTCTTAACGATCTTGCAACGATCAAGTCCGGTATCATGAGCACGATCCACGCTTATACAGGTGATCAGATGATCCTCGACGGACCTCAGAGAAAGGGCGATCTTAGAAGAAGCCGTGCAGGCGCTATCAACATCGTTCCCAACTCAACAGGTGCTGCCAAGGCTATCGGTCTTGTTATTCCCGAGCTTAACGGCAAGCTCATCGGTTCCGCACAGCGTGTTCCCACTCCTACAGGTTCAACAACGATCCTTGTTGCAACAGTAGAGAAGTCCGTTACCAAGGAAGAGATCAATGCTGCCATGAAGGCTGCTTCTTCAGAGTCATTCGGATACAACGAGGATGAGATCGTATCAAGCGATATCATCGGAAGCACATACGGTTCGATCTTTGATGCAACCCAGACAATGGTTGGCGCTGACAACCTTGTTCAGGTAGTATCATGGTATGATAACGAGAACAGCTACACATCACAGATGGTACGTACGATCAAGTACTTTGCTGAGCTTGGCTGATCCGTTACAGTAAGCGATATTATACATAGTGGTTTCACTATAATTCAGGGGACGGTTCTCTTGTCTCAATAGCGGGTGGCCGCACTGATGGACTGGCTCCGCGGTTGTGAGATAAGAGAACCGTCCCTGTTTCTTATTAATGACAGGAGGAAATGATATGGCACTTAACAAGAAGAGCGTTGACGATTTCAACGCGAAGGGAAGAAGAGTACTCGTAAGGTGTGATTTTAACGTTCCGTTAAAAGACGGAGTCATCACGGACGACACACGTATCAGGGCTGCACTTCCCACGATACAGAAGCTTATTAATGACGGGGCGAAGGTGATCCTGTGCTCACATCTCGGAAAGGTTAAGGAAGGCCCGAACGAGAAGGAGTCGCTTGCTCCTGTTGCCAAGGCACTTACGCAGCAGCTTGGCAAGGAGGTTGTATTCATATCGGATTACAGCGTTACGGGCGCGGCTGCAACGGAAGCTGTTGCCAATATGAAGGAGGGAGATGTAGTCCTTCTGCAGAATACACGTTTCCGCGGCAAGGAAGAGACCGATCCCACCGGGGCAGGTGAGGGCTTTGCCAAAGAGCTTGCCGACCTTGCGGACGATTATGTATGTGATGCATTCGGATCGGCTCACAGAGCGCACGCATCAGTTGCGGTAGTGACCAGGTATATTACCGAAAAGGGCGGCACGAATGCTGTCGGATACCTCATGCAGAAAGAGATCGATTTTCTCGGCAACGCCGTTAACAATCCGGTACGTCCCTTCGTTGCGATACTCGGCGGCGCCAAGGTTGCTGACAAGCTCAAGGTTATCGATAACCTGCTCGAGAAGGCAGATACACTTATCATCGGCGGCGGTATGGCGTTCACATTCCTCAAGGCAAAGGGCTATGAGATCGGCAAGTCGCTTGTAGATGATGAGAAGATCGATTACTGCAAGGAGATGATGGCCAAGGCGGAGAAGCTCGGCAAGAAGCTGCTTCTTCCTGTTGACACGGGCATTGCCGCATCATTCCCGGATCCTATCGACGGACCCATTGATGTAACATATGTGGATTCCGACAAGATCCCTGCTGATATGGAAGGTCTTGATATCGGACCCAAGACTCAGGAACTGTTCGCAAATGCTGTCAAGGAAGCCAAGACGGTTGTATGGAACGGACCTATGGGCGTATTTGAGAATCCCACGCTTGCAAAGGGTACCATTGCGGTCGCCAAGGCTCTTGCTGAGACGGACGCAACAACGATCATCGGCGGCGGAGATTCCGCGGCGGCATGCAACCAGCTCGGTTTCGGCGACAAGATGAGCCACATTTCAACAGGCGGCGGCGCATCGCTCGAATTCCTTGAGGGCAAGGAACTTCCCGGCGTATATGCAGCAGACGACAAATAGTATACAGGTGACAAAAGGAGAAGAAGTATGTCAAGAAGACGTATTATAGCCGGCAACTGGAAGATGAACAAGACTCCCAGCGAGGCGAAGGAATTATGTGCAACACTCAAGGATCTTGTTAAGAATGATGATGTGGACGTAGTATACTGCGTTCCCGCAATTGATATCGTTCCCGTTGTTGAAGCGGTTAAGGGCACCAATGTCAAGGTGGGTGCCGAGAACTTCTACATTGAGGACAAGGGCGCTTTCACAGGCGAGATATCAGCTCCGATGCTCAAGGATGCCGGTGTAGAGTATATCATCATAGGACATTCCGAAAGACGTGATATCTTCGGGGAGAATGATATCCTTATCAATGCCAAGGTCAAGAAGGCATTCGAGGCCGGCCTCAAGCCGATACTGTGCTGCGGCGAGTCTCTGGCTCTTCGCAAGGCAGGCACGTACAAGGAATGGATCGAGAGACAGATCCGCTGGGATCTTACGGATGTGACGGCTGATCAGGTCAAGAACCTTGTCATCGCTTACGAGCCTATCTGGGCTATCGGTACGGGCGAGACGGCAACTGCCGACCAGGCCGAGGAAGTATGTAAGCTCATACGTGATCTCATTGCCAGGATATATGATCAGGCAACTGCCGATGCAGTACGTATCCAGTACGGCGGCTCCATGAACGCATCCAATGCCGCGGAACTGCTCGGCAAGGATGACATCGACGGAGGACTTATCGGCGGAGCAAGCCTCAAACCTGATTTCGGGCAGATCGTAAACGCGTGATATGTTCCGCAAACCGGGATTATAGAGGAGTCTGTTGTGCACAGCGCATAACAGGCTCCTTTTGACACCCTATCGGATTGCAGAAAAGGGATATTTATGCTATATTTATAACTGTTATAAACGAAATATATAATTTCCTGGAGAGGCGGTTCTATGTCCAAGGGAAGAATAATCATTCTGGTAATAGCGAGCGTTATGCTGGTCATATCCGGCGGTATGCTCATCAAAACCGTTATTGAATATAAGAGTGCGGAAAACGAGTACGCTAATCTTGAGCAGTACGCCAGGGTAATAAGCACGGATACTACTGCGCCGCAAACTGTGGAAGAAGTTCCGGAAGCGGAGCCTGACGAAACAGAAGAGGAGACTCTGAAGCGTAATTATAACAGAAGTGATTTTCCGGATATCGAAGTGGATTTCGACAGTCTTGAGAAGATAAACGAGGGCTTCGTGTGCTGGCTCTATGCACCGGGTGCCGAGGTCAATCATCCGGTCGTTCAGGGGGAGGACAACGAGTTCTATCTTCATAACACGTTTGAGATGCAGCCGAACAATGCCGGATGCGTGTTCATGGACTGCGACGCGGATCCTGAACTTACAAGCTGGAATACGTTCTTCTACGGACATAACATGAGAAACGGTACGATGTTCGGGCATCTGAAGAACTATATCAACGTCAGTTCGACATATGACGAATATCCGTACATATATGTATTCCGTCCGGAGGGTATATACCGCTACGAGATATTCTCGTTCTATCTCGACACACCCGAGTCGCAAATGTACTATAACTGTCAGACCTTCAAAGAGTACAGGGCATATCTGCGCGAGGCGGAAGCCAGATCGGTCAGGGAGTGCAGCGCCAAGTCCGACCGGGACAAGAATATAGTCACGCTTGTAACCTGCTCTGGCAGCGGTGCAAACAAGAAGCGTTTTTTCGTTCACGGAGTGTTCAAGGACGTGTATTTGTTCGAAGATTAAATATATAGCCATGAAAAATTTCCAATTGATCAATAACAAATTAAGAAAGCTGCTCTTTGGGCTTTGTATAGTTCTGTCCGCTATACTCTTCGTCGCCAGTACGGTTGTCTCGATGAGGTTTGGTACCGCTATGCTTCCGGTGGAACATATAATGCTGCCTGTCAGCAGTCTTAACGGATGCATGCAGGCTCTCATGGCGCTTATCGGGATAATAATGGTGCTGATCGACCGGAAGAAGGGTCTCGTCACGGCGTGCATTTTCATGGGACTGTCGCTTGCGGGTGCGGTAAGGGCAATAATCGTATCCGGCAATCTGTCGTCCGCGCCGGGTGCGTTTAATGCGCTTATCTTCATTCTGGCGATCATTATGATATCAGGCCAGATAAAGTACAGCAACGAAATGGCTGTCACGGATTCGGTTACCGGACTGCTTAACAGGTACGGATTCGATCGGGTTCTTCGCAGGAAGCTCTGGCAGAACGAAAAGGGATGCATAGTATTCATTCATGTTGACGGGTTCGGACCGGTCAATTCCAACCTCGGAAGAAGATACGGCGAAGAGCTGATGACTGTTGTCGCGAACAGAATAGAGAATGTGATACCGGCGAAGTGTTCGGCCTACAAGATAGAGGGCTCCGAATATGCGATAATGATGCCGGAATCGGTTGCGCCGGATGATATTATCAACAAGGTGATGGCGACTATCAAACAGCCGATAACCATCAACAAGGAAGGTATATCCTCCAACTGCTATCTCGGTGCGTATGTCGGAGCGGCCGAATACGGCGGAAGCGTCGATGATGTTGACACGGTGCTCAAGCATGCGGACATCGCAATGAACTACGCGAGAAAATCCGGCAAGAACACATTCTTCATGTTTGATGATGCTATGAAGGAGAGCCTGCAGCGTCAGGTTGTGGTTGAGCGTCTCGTAAAGGACAGCCTCAAGAACGGCTGGTTCTATCTTGTGTACCAGCCGCAGTACACCGTCTCGGACAAGAGACTTCGCGGCTTTGAGACACTGATCCGCATGAATGTGCCGGGTGAGGAAAAGGTTCCGCCGTCAGAATTTATTTCGATCGCGGAGCTGTCTGATCTTGTCCTGGAGATCGACCAGTATGTACTTGACCGCTCCATGCGTGAGCTGAGAGAAATATGCTATTCATCGTCGAACACGATCACTCTTGCCGTCAATATATCTGCCAAGGATATAGCGCGTGCCGGGTTTGCGGATAAGGTTCTCGAAGTGGTCGCCAGGAACGAGTTCCCGCCTGAATGCCTTGAGATAGAGATCACGGAGTACTCCTTCGCCGAAGAAGGAAATCACACGATAGAGAACATTAAGATATTAAGGGATAACCAGATAATGATAGCACTTGACGACTTCGGGACGGGATACACGTCTCTCGGTCAGCTGATGAATCTTCCGATCAATCTTGTCAAGATAGACAAATCGCTTATCGATAACCTGATCCGTAATGAGATGAACATGGACTTCGTCAAGTCGATCATCTATATGGGTCACCTGATGGATGCCGAGGTCATCGCCGAAGGAGTCGAGCACGACAATCAGGTTGAATGCCTCAGGAATCTTGACTGTGACTTCATTCAGGGTTACATCTGGGGACGCCCGATGGAATATGACGAGGCACGTGAGCTTGCATACGACGCGTATGCGTGAACTATAATTCTACTTGCGGTAGTATGGTAGATTACTATATTGAACGTGATTGATTCGTTCGTTTAATATGAGATGATTATTACAGCGGAGGTGTATTATGGGAGCGCTCAGGATAGTTCTTACCATATTGTTTATAATAGTCAGCGTGGGTTTGTCGGCAATCGTTCTGATGCAGGAGGGCAAGAGCGCCGGTCTCGGCGTTATAAGCGGAGCCGCAGACACATACTGGGGCAAAAACAAAGGTCGTTCGATAGAGGGAAAGCTTGAGAAGTATACGAAGATAATGGTTGTCGTATTTATGGTGGTTGCGATCCTTCTGAATATGAATCTGTTTTAATCGAAGTATTAAGGTATATTGTAAAGCAGGGGACGGCATGTGTGCCGTCCCTTTTGAATGCCATGGCGGATATTAATGAACGTAAAAACAAAATACTGGAGCTGTTTCACGATCTGGCATATATTCCGATGCGTGAACGGGATCTCGCGGTTCTGATGGATGTATCGGCAGAGGACAGACCGGTGCTCAAACAGTGCCTTGAAGAGCTTCTTGCCGAAAAGGCGATAATCATCAGTAAGCGTGGCAGGTACCAGCTTCCGGACAGCACATCGCTTACCGGGATATTCAGTGCAAGCGGACACGGATACGGATTTGTCCATGTTGACGGTATTGAGGATGATTTTTATATAAGCGGGAAGCATACCGGGACTGCGCTTCACGGAGATACTGTCAGGATAGAACCGTACGAGATCACACACCGGAGGCGCCGGGGCGGCGGCAGGAGCCGGGAGGCGGTCATAGTAGAGATCGTGGAGCGTGCAACGGACATTGTTGTCGGAACATATGATGCCGTCAAGGGTCATTACGGTTTTGTCATTCCGGACTCATCAAGATTCGAATGTGATGTTTTCATTGGCGCGGGTGATTCTATGGGAGCGGTGACCGGACATAAGGTAGTGGTCAGGCTGTCTGATTATGGCGGTGAACGAAGGAATCCCCAGGGAAAAATCATTGAGATACTCGGTTACAAGGATGATCCGGGAATCGATGTGCTGTCAATACTCAAAGCATACGGGATCGACGATGAATTTCCCGATGAGGCGGTAAAGGAGGCCGGGAAGATCCCGGGAGAGCTTACCGAAACGGATCATAACGGACGTGAGGATCTGCGAAGCCTTGATATGGTCACGATCGACGGCGCGGACACAAAGGACATTGATGATGCCGTCAGCCTTACAATGAACGGTGATCTGTACGAACTGGGAGTCCACATCGCCGATGTCACCCATTATGTCAAAGAGGGATCCGCGATAGATAAGGAAGCGCTCATGCGGGGCACAAGCTGCTATCCGGCAGACCGCGTGATACCAATGCTTCCGCAGGCTCTGTGCAACGGGATATGCTCGCTTAATGAGGGAGTTGACCGGCTGGCGCTGTCATGCTTTATGACCGTGTCCCCAAAGGGAGAGATAACCGACCACAGATTTGCAATGACCGTGATACACTCAAACCACAAGATGACATATTCCGATGTGAACGGGATAATCACGGATCATGACGAGGCACTTATCGGGAGATACTCCGATGTTTCGGATATGCTTATCCGTATGCATGAACTGGCACTCATACTTCGCAGCAGGAGAAGAGGACGCGGATCGATTGATTTTGACATGCCGGAGACGAAGATAGAGCTTGATAACGAAGGGCATCCGATCGCTGTATATCCTTACGAGAGAAATAATGCAACAAAGCTTATCGAGGAGTTTATGATCGCCGCGAATGAGACCGTTGCGGAGCATTTCTACTGGCTTCAGACGCCCTTTGTGTACAGGATCCATGAGAAACCGGATATCGACAAGGTCAGAAAGCTGGAGACCTTTATACGGAATTTCGGATACGGTATAAGGGTCAAGGACGACGAGGTGCATCCGAAGGAACTGCAAAAGCTTCTCGAGAAGATAGAGGATACGCCGGAAGAGGCGCTGATATCAAGGCTGACCCTCCGGTCGATGCAGCGCGCAAAATATTCGACACAGTGCAGCGGGCATTACGGGCTGGCGCTCAGGTATTACTGCCATTTTACTTCGCCTATCAGGCGTTATCCCGACCTGCAGATACACCGCATTATCAAAGAGTATCTGTGCGGCAGCCTTAATGATAAGAGGATGGAGCATTATAATTCGATCCTGGAAGAAGTGTGCCGGCATTCAAGCACGATGGAGCGGCGCGCGGATGATGCGGAGCGGGAGGCCGATAAGCTCAAGAAAGCCGAGTATATGCAGGATCACATCGGTGAAGTGTTCGAAGGTGTGATCAGCGGGGTCACGAACTGGGGGCTGTATGTCGAGCTGCCCAATACTGTCGAGGGACTCGTGCATATATCGAAGATAGAAGGCGACTATTTCTATTATAATGAGGACACATACGAGCTGGTCGGCACCACCACCGGCAGACGCTACTGCCTCGGTTCGCGGATCAGGGTTGTATGTAATATGGTGGATCTTGAGATGCGTGCGGTTGATTTTATCATTGCGGATGATGTCAAAAGTGTCAAAAGGGACGGTTCTTTTTGACACTAAATTGAACCAACAGTTTATGTCCGGCCCATTGTTTCGTGGTATAATACGATATAGAGAAGTCTATTACAGTTATGAGTAAAGAGAATCACGGCATCAAACTGATTGCCAACAACAAAAAAGCATACCATGATTTCTTCATCGAAGAGAAGTATGAGGCCGGGATCGAACTGTCCGGAACGGAGATAAAATCACTCCGTCAGGGGAAATGCTCTATCAAGGAGTCATACGTCGGCATCGAGAACGGCGAAACATTCATATACGGGATGCATATCCCGCCGTATGAGAAGGGTAACATATTCAACAAGGATCCGCTGCGTACGAGAAAACTCCTGCTTCACAAGGCAGAGACCCGCAAGCTTCTAGGGAAGCTTACAGAGAAAGGTTATACGATCGTTCCTTTGCAGGTGTACCTTAAAGGGAGCCTTTGCAAGGTGGAGATAGGGCTTGCCAAAGGTAAGAAGCTTTACGACAAGCGTGAGGCGATCGCCGCAAGAGATCAGAAGAGGGAGGCAGAGAGAGATTATAAGGTTAGTTTGAGATAATAAGGGCCTGTACCGGTTTCGACGGGGGTCCAGAACTTAGGATAGCCATCCGCGGCCTCATCCCGCGTCATCAAATGAGACACTTAAATTTAAACGCAGACGAAAAGTTAGCGTTCGCAGCCTAAGCGCTGCGTGTCGCCCGCAGTTAGCCTACTGATTGCGGATACGGCATCAAACAGGTAGGGAACCTTGCATGCAAAGCTTTGAGTGTGCGAGAGATTAATGAAGCTACCGGCGTTGCCGGTTTGTCATTTGTCTTGCAATGCCGGGAATATTAAACAAATGACTGTGATGGGAGAAGTCTTAACGGAAGGGCTTTCGGACAGGGGTTCAACTCCCCTCAGGTCCACTAAAAAAGAGAAGCACCCGCGCATGCGAGTGCATTTTTCTTCTCACTCGTAACTTATTGGATGGGCGGTGTATCCATCATATCAGAGTCCCAAAAGGAAGCGCAGGGTGCCTTTCCTTACATACCCTCTGTATTGTATCGGGCAGAATTCCATATAAATGTGCTTTACGTCAGGTTTATCAAATAGTATTTCGACGTGTTTACAAATTCCTCCACTAAGAAACGCCAAATAACCGAGAAATTTTTTGCCAAATAACCGAATGAATGATATTGTATTATATAGTGAATGGATTGGGGGTACATACATGAAAAAAGATAAACAGAGAAACAAAAGAAGGGTTATGAGCAGCGTCAAGACCAAGCTTACATTGGTGGTATTGCTTGTTATGGCAATGCCTTTGATCATAGCCATCTGCATCAATTATGTCATACAGATGAATGAAGCCGGGAAGACCATGGATCAGCTCAACACTGCGCAGGTGCAGAACGTCGAGCAGGAATTCGTAAAGGTTGCAAGCCTGAATTACGGTGTACTGCAGACCGTGGCCAATTCGGATTCCACAAGAAGGGTATTGCTGGGAAGGCTTGACAGGAGCACGGTTCAGACGTGGCTCACAGCCGTTGACAGTACGATGGGCGATGGCAATATGCTGATAGTGGTCAAAAAGGACGGCATGCAGCTTCTCAGGGAGGAAGGTGAGTGCGAGGATGTGTCCGGAACGGAATTCTTCAATGCCGTTATGGAGACAGATGATTTCTATGCTTCCAATGTACAGATATCTCCTGCCGGCGAGCGGTATTGTACCTTTGCCTTTCCGGTGCATGACGAGGAGGGCGGCTTCCTGGGGCTTGTCCAGCGTAATTACAATCTCAGTCTGTTTGACGAGCTGGTAAGATCCGGCGTGATCGAGGAAAACGAACAGGTTCTCATTGCCGACAGGAACGGGGATCTGGTGGCACACAGCGGGCTTGATCTGAACCAGCAGGAGATAAATATGGCTTCGGAGCCGTGGTTTACCGATACCCGCGACGTGGAAACAGCTTCCGGTGATTATAATGTCACATCCGACGGTATCGACTGGAGAGTGTCCTATTTCAAGGAGCCCACTACCGGCTGGATCACTGTGATATACAGGGATGTGTCGGTATCAATGCAGTCAGCCCGTAACGCCGCAATCATCGTGATCATCGTCGGGGCGGTACTGCTGCTGATAGCGGGTTTTATCGTTTATCTGCTGGCCAAATCCTTTACAGAGCCTATCTACGCCATCAACGAAACCTTTACCGGTCTTCGTAACGGTGAGTTCAGAAAGATAAATAAATTCTCATCCAGGAGGGATGAGTTCGGAGAGATAGTTAATAATACCAATGGTGTTATTGATCATCTTACCGAAGTGATCACTGATATAAAGGTATCCTCTGAATTTGTAGGCAATCAGGCAAGAGAGCTGTCCGACACCTCGGAGCAGATCAGGATGACGACAGAAAACGTTTCCACGGCGGTTCAGGAGGTGGCAAAGGGTGCGACAGGACAGGCGGATACTATCCAGAAAGCGTCCGAGAACCTCAACAATCTTTCCGGAGCGATACGGAATGTTGCGCAAAATGCGGAGGGTCTGGCAGGAACAGCCGGCAGTATAAACGAAGCAAGCAAGACATCAGTTGAAGCCCTGCAGAAACTGGCTGTTAATATGCAGTCCATGAGCGGCTCCATGAATGAGATAAAGGAGACCATGAATGCTACCAGCAGCGCCGTGAAGGGTGTGAATGAAATGGTTGATATGATAAACAGCATCGCATCCCAGACCAATCTTCTCGCCCTGAATGCTTCCATAGAGGCAGCGAGAGCGGGAGAAAGCGGCAGAGGCTTTGCGGTGGTCGCCGAGGAGATCGGGAAGCTTGCAAGCGATTCGTCGGATACAGCGGATAAGATCCGTGAGGAGATGACGAATCTGCTTAAAGTTTCGGAGAATGCCATTGCCAAGACCAATGAGGTATCCGCTGTCAGTGAAAATGTAAACGCTGTTCTGGCAGATACCGTCGATACGATCAATTCACTGATAAACGAGGTTGAGGAGACTGTGGGAGGCATTCAGAACATCTCCGAGCTGACTCAGGAGTGTGATGCTTCCAAGGGTGTGATCGTTGATGCCATGGTTGATCTGTCGGCTATTTCCGAAGAAAACGCTGCCTCCACACAGGTGACAGGGGTTTCGGTAGAGGGACTGGATACTACTGCAGCAGCCCTTGCCGACTCGGCGTCCAATCTGAATGAGGTGGCAAAGAAGCTTGAAGATGAACTGGAATTCTTCAAGATATAAGACTATTACATACGCAGCATCAGGTTATTAAGACCGAAAGTGTTGAGGTAAACGGCCTCTTTGGCAAGGGAAATGACAGTGCGGATCCCGATATGGGCGAGCGGGTCGTCGCTTCTATGAAGCTCATGATAATGTACCGGATCAAATCCGATGCAGTTGTCACGTATCCGGATGATCTTCCCGTCATCGTTGATCACCAGACGTACCTCGATCGAAAACGGCTTGTTGTAATGCTTGGGACCGTGAATGATAGTATTATTGGTCATTTCTTCTATACACAGTCCTATTATCATACTGGTCGCGGCATCTTCTCCGTGGGCGGTACAGAACCTGACAGCTTCCTCCGAAACCTTAGCAGCGTCCTCTTTGTCGCATACCCTGTATTCGAAACAGTCTTCTTCCGAGATCGTCCATGTTGACGGCAGCAGCGCAAAGTCTGCGGCGCTAAAGCTGATGCGCCTGTTATGTGACCATACATATATGCATATAAACAGCAGGGTTATCCCCTCACCGCACAGGAAGCATAACCACAAGCCTGTCGTTCCGAAGATATTTCCGAGCAGAAGCGCCGAGAGGGAAGTAAGCACAAAGTTCTGAAGTACGCATATGATCTCCATCAGTCTTATGCGTCCGATACCCTGATAATAGAATTTAAATGTCGTGTTGAGCACACACGGTACAAGGCACAGGGCAAACAGCGCCAGTCCCCGGGATGCGATCGGTACGGCATCCGGATCATTTGCAAGAAACATTAGTACCAGATATCGCGAAAAGATCACAACCAGAAGTGTTACACCGGCAAGCAGGACTACACCGCACCGGACCATGCTGCGGACAAGTTCGCAAAGTGACGTTCTGTCCTCGTCTGCGGCAAAGATCGAAGACATCATGAGCGCAACGGAGGAATTACCGTTGCAGAAAGCGTAGCACAGATTCCCTATCGTTGATATAACCGAATAAGCCGCAACGGCGATATTACCTCCTGTCATCTGCAGCAGGTGGTTTAACAGTAATACAAGGAATGCGAGACTTAACGAGTTGATGATCGTAGGGATACCGCCGCTTATGATACTGCGGAGCGTATCCATGCGAAGCCCTTTTAACCGGAGATGAAAGATAGTGTCCTTGCCGATAAAGCAGCCTATAGCCGCAAACACAGCCGCATAGTAGCTGAGGCTGGATGCAAGTCCCATTCCGAATATGCCGCCGTGAACGAGCAGCACGTTCAGAAGATCCAGAGCAACATCGAGAACAGTCATGAGCAGTACCGCAAACACAAGGCGGGAGCGCCTGCCGGACATCTGCAGGTAAGGTACCATCATCTGCGCGGCAAGAAATGCCGGAACTCCAATGATAAATCCTGTCAGATAGTCCTTGGTAAGATAATAGACAGTATTGTCTGAGGAAGGCTTCCCTGCTCCAAGTATCGTGCTCAGCGAACCTGCAAAGAGCAGCACGAGCACAAGCCCCAGTATCGATATCAGCGTGGTAAGTGCCACGGATACCGTAAAGCAGGAATCGGTGCCTTCTCTGTCACCATTTCCGAGAGTTCTGCCGCAGACTACCTGTACGCCTGCGCTGATCATTGCACCGGGCGCGGCAAAAGCCAGAAGTACCGGCTGTGTATATCCGTAAGCGGCCATTGCCTCCACTCCGAGGAAACGTCCGATCACTATGCTGTCGATCAGCATACACAATGTTACTGTCATGGCGGATATTACCTGTGCCACGATCATCTGGCGGAATAATTTGCCTACCATCCCGATAATCTCCCTTTAAAATCATTCTGTAGTACAGATTATTATCCATTGTAATTCATTTTACTGTGAACAACAATTTTTTTTGTCTCATTAATTTATAAACGGACGTGAATGAAATAGTGTATAATATACAAAGGTATTAACCGATTGGAGGGTTGAACATGAGTATTAATGTTGACAAAATGCCGAAACTTGGTTTTGGATTAATGCGGCTTCCCGAGTCGGACGGAGTGATCGACCATCAGCAGGTCTGCAATATGGTCGACAGTTACATGAAGACCGGGATGAACTATTTTGACACCGCATATGTATACCATAGCGGATTGTCGGAGGTTGAGGCAAGAGAAGCACTTGTAAAGCGTTATCCGAGAGATTCCTTTATGCTTGCTACAAAGCTTCCTGCGTGGGAGATACACAAGGCCGATGATGTGGAAAGGCTGTTTAACGAACAGCTCGAAAGAGCGGGAGTGGATTATTTTGATTTTTATCTGCTTCACTCGATCGAAGAAGGGAACAATTATGACACCTATGAGAAATTCGATTGTTTCGACTGGTGCATGAAGAGGAAAGAAGAAGGCCGTATCCGGCATTTCGGATTTTCGTTTCACGGAAGTCCGGAACTTCTCGAACAGGTTCTTGACAAGCATCCGGAGGTTGAATTTGTCCAGATCCAGCTTAATTACCTCGACCGCACCAATCCCGTGGTTCGCTCGCAGGCGCTCTATGAGATACTTCGCGACAGAAATATCCCTATCATTGTAATGGAGCCTGTACGCGGAGGGATGCTGGCAGGCTTTGAACCCGAGATAGAGGCACTGCTTAGGAAACGTCAGCCAAACAGATCCGTGACATCGTGGGCTCTCCGGTATGTGGCATCACTCCCGGGAGTCATGACTGTATTGTCCGGAATGTCGAACGAAGAGCAGATGGAAGATAATATCAAAACCTTTACCGATTTTGAGCCGCTCGCGGATGACGAGCTTCAGATAATCAATGAGGTTACGGAGAAGGTTCTCGGGATGCCGCAGATAGGATGTACTGCATGCAGATATTGCTGTGACGGATGTCCTGCGATGATAAGCATACCGGATGTGTTCAGAACGATCAATACACTCCGCCGCTATCCCGATGACTGGAGATCGAAGAACTTCTATGAAGGTCTCGTGGCAAGAAGCGGCAAGGCTTCCGATTGTATAGCGTGCGGACAGTGCGAGAGCGTGTGCCCCCAGCATCTTCCCGTGATCGAACTTATGAAGGAAGCAGTGTCAGTTTTATGGTAAAATAATGATTTATAGTAAATGCATATG
The DNA here is from genome assembly GCA_905235745.1 of uncultured Lachnospiraceae bacterium. Lineage (GTDB taxonomy): Bacteria > Bacillota > Clostridia > Lachnospirales > Lachnospiraceae > UBA2868. The sequence continues at coordinate 27,824 of CAJOMN010000020.1, read as the reverse complement.
AGTGAGGGCGTAGAATGAGTCAGGCAGAAGTACCGGAAGTGACTCGTGATATTTCGGAAACCACTGTATATCCGGACGGATCGCGAGATGTGGCCGAAGGCGTTGTCCTGTGCGAGCATTTCATGGAAGTAAGCGTGAACACATATCCGGCGGTCAGACTGTCATGCACGCCGTCTTACCTGAACGAACTTGTGACAGGCAGGCTGTATACCGAGGGTATCATTGATTCGTATGATGAGATATCCCGCCTGTTCATATGCAAAACAGGAAGTATAGCAGATGTGATCCTGAGTAAGGATATAGAACCTGTCGATCACGTTTACAATGAGATGACATGCTGTACAGGCAATATACAGCTTCTTGCGGTAAAAGGATCGCGGAGCCCGGAGCATCTGGGGACTGTGGCACCTGATGACGCGGCGGTATTTGAGCTTGCCGCCCGTTTTGCCGGGGATTCCCGCCTGCATAGGAAGACAGGAGGAACGCACAGCTGCTATTTGAGGACTCCCGCGGGGGACATTCTTGAATTTGAAGATATCAGCCGCCATAATGCGGTTGACAAGGCGGCAGGATATGCGCTCATAAACGGTATAGACCCGTCAGGATGCCTCGTGTATACAACAGGCAGAGTACCGGAGGATATGGTGCGCAAGTGTATCATGGCGAAGTTTCCCGTTCTTATCAGCAAATCCGTGGCAACCGACGCGGCCGTAAAGCTTGCGGGCGAATACGGTCTGAAGCTTATATGCTGCGCGTGGCCCGACAGTTATAAGATCATCAGTATCAGGGATGAGTCACATGAAGAATAAATATGCGATAATATTTTCGGTAATCATATTGTCACTTGTGACTGTTGCGGCTGTGGCAGGCATGAAGTCAAGAAGCACCGCGGATGATACGGGCGTCGCGGATGTGACTGTTGCGGATATTCCGGAGCAGGACGAGGCGTCTAACGCATACGAAGCAGTCGATGAGGATGATATCACCATGCCGGAGCAGGAGCTGCCGCCTGCTTCTTCCGATGAGGAAAGAATGGTCTCTGAAGCGGAACTTCAGCAGATGATGGGATTGGTTTCGGAAGATTCCTCCACCGTACAACCCACCTCTGATATGACACCGCTTCCCGTGTATGATGAATATCTGGAGATAAATCCTTATGTTGCCGGATGGCTGTCGATCGACGGAACAAAGATCGATGATCCGGTCGTATATACTCCGGGCAGCCAGAACTATTTTCTCCACCGTGCGCTTGACGGAAGCGACCTTGAGCGGGGAACACTCTTTATCGCCATTAACTGGCGGGACGGGTTCAACAATACGCTTATATACGGTCATAATATGAAGGACGGGAGCGGGTTCGGTTCGCTTCTCAAATATGCCGACAGCGGTTATGGGATGGATCATAAAATCATACATTTCGATACGCTGTATGAGGAAAGGGAATATGAGCTTTTGGGCGTGTTCTATTCCCAGATACAGGAAGATGAGCTTGAGACGGAAGAAGACAGGGCTGCGGCAGATAAGATCATCGAGGAGCGAAGCCTTGCAAAGCTTGAGGAACAGGGCGGCAGCAAGACCGCATCTGAAGAGGGAAGCAGTGCAGGAGAGGAGTTGCCTGATCCGGCATTTGCCACACTTACCGTAAGAGACCTCGATCTTGGCGGAGACTGGGGAGATACCGACATCTACCGCGAAGAAAAGGACATGGACAACGGAAGGTTCAGGTACTATTACTATACCGATCTTGCCGACAGGAATGATTATGAGTATTATGTAAGGAATGTAAAAGAAAGATCGCTCTACGACACCGGGGTATCGGCCGAGTGGGGCGACGAACTGTTAACACTTTCAACATGCAGTTATCAGGTGAAGAACGGAAGGTTCGTTGTAGTCGCGGTTTGTCATTGAGATTCATTGTGGCATCGTAAACGGAATTATTTATTTCGTTTAAGATAATATATCTTAGGTGGGGGATCCCCAAAACTATGTTCAAGGAGGATATTGTAAATGGGTAGAAAGATCAGTTCAAAGATCACATCGGTAGTGATACTGATAGTCGTGCTGACGCTTGTTGTGTCAAACGGGATCAGTGTCATTGTTGCGGGACGGAACCTGACCGGGCAGCAGACCGAGAAGCTTCAGGTGCAGGCAGACAAGTATGCCTCTGATATTGACGAGTGGTTTGAAAGTGAAAGAACACTTACGGAAGGCGTGGCAAAGGATGTAGGTGAATTGAACACTGCCACACCTTCATTTGACGACCTTATAACGATCGTCAGGGCACAGGCCACCGACAGAGGAGAACTTCTGAATATGTATATCGGAACCGAGATTAAGGATTTTGCCCAGTCCGATCCCGAGGCGACGACTCCGGAAGGATATGACCCCACTGCAAGAGGATGGTATATAGCCGCCAAGGAAGCGGGAGGTACGATCGTTACGGATCCGTATATGGATGTCCTGATCGGCGGAATGTGCATTACGATCGCAAGCCCGATATATCATGACGGTGCGCTTATAGGCGTTGTAGGTGCCGATGTGACGCTTGATACGATCAATTCCATTATGGACAGTATTCCGACGGACGGAGGTCAGTACGGTTTTCTTGTTGACGGAAGCGGTAACTATATAATCCACAAGGATGAATCATTTGAGCCGGGCGAGGATGCTGTCGTATCGGTGGATTCGGTGGTCAGCTCATTATCTCCTCTTATCTCCGGCCCGGGCAGCAGCATATTACAGGCAAATGATTATGATGGTGTTAAAAAGTACTTCGTAACATCAGCGGTTGATAAGAGCGGATGGACGCTTGGCATCGCACTTCCGAGCTCGACGGTCAATGCCACTGTAACCAATATGATAATATCGGCCGTTGTGATCGCAGTGGTTGCGCTTGCGGCCGCCGTAGTGATAATGATGCTGCTTATCAGAAAACTGCTCGGCCCTATGGAGCAGATGAAAGCATTCATCAGGGAGAAGATCATTGGCGAGGCAAATGTCAAAGAGACCAAGGATGAAACGGAAGAGATCAAATATCTGATACAGGAACTTGAGGACAGGGTCATAGATACGATACACCGGACAAGGGATGAGTCTAATGCGATCCAGGACAAGATGGCGGATACAAGCGACAGGATACAGGATATCAACGGCAATATTTCCATCATCAGTACCACGATGAGACAGACCGGTGATGATATCGATAACCAGACAAAGAGTATAAGGGGTATAGATGAGGCAAGTTCGGCAGTCAACACGAATATTGACGAACTGGCGCAGTCTACTTCCGAAATGGCGGACAAGGCAAAGGATATAACCGAGAGGGTTCGTGCAATGGTTCCGAAGGTACTGAAGAACAAGGAGCATGCCGTAGCGGTAACGGAAGAGTCACGTCAGCGTCTGGCGGCGGCAATTGAGCAGGCCAAGGTGATCGATCAGATCGTGGAAGTGTCAAACGCAATCGGCACTATAGCGGATCAGACCAATCTTCTGGCGCTCAATGCTTCGATCGAGGCGGCAAGAGCCGGAGAAGCCGGAAGAGGCTTTGCGGTTGTCGCCGATGAGATAAATGTTCTGTCAACAACGACCCAGAGCGAGATAGGTAAAGTCAATGCCCTTATCGAGAAGGTAACGGAAAGCGTCAAAGCGTTGTCTGACGAGAGTAATGAGATATTGAAGTTCCTTACCGATGTAGTTCTTGGAGATTACGACAATCTTGAGACACTTGCGCATAATTACGAGGATGATGCAAACTACTACGGTGATGCGAGCAACAGCCTGCACGCCAATTCTCAGGAACTTGCCAGATCCATGAGCAGCATCAACAAAGCGATCGAAAACATCGATTCGACCCAGGAAAGCCTGTCACAGGCTATTGCCGATATCAACAACAACCTTTTGCAAATATCAGACTCGAGCGAATCGGTTGCCGATGAGACACACAGTGTTCTCGGTGGTCTGGAGTCCCTGCAGGAGACGATAGGTAAGTTTAACGTGTGATATCCGGCAAAAGGAGAAGGTAATGTACAGAAGACTGGCAAAACGCGGCAATATGAATGACAGAATGGATGTTGCCTTAAGCAGATTCCGTTCACGTATGACATCATATCCTCCCGGAATGTGCCCGCTTGTCATGTACCGTTCCATACTTCAGATGTCCATGAACCAGTCATGCGGCAAGTGTGTTCCATGCCGTGACGGTCTTGTCGAGGCAGAGAGGATGCTCCGGGATATACTCCGGGGGGATGGAACGGATGAGACACTTGGCAAACTGAAGGAACTGTGCACGATGATATCCGAGACGGCGGACTGCGCGGTAGGTGTTGTCGCTGCCAATTCGATACTTGAAAGCATGGAGGATTTTGCCGACGAGTATGCCAGTCATATCAGGAACCGGAGATGTGTGGATGAAGTGGGACAGACGATCCCGTGCATGACACTGTGTCCGGCTCACGTGGATGTACCGGGTTATGTTGCGCTTGTTCAGAACGGCGACTATGCCGGCGCAATTAACATCATAAGGGACAGGAATCCGTTTCCGACCGCATGCGCGATGGTATGCGAGCATCCGTGTGAGAAGAAATGCCGCAGGACGATAATAGATCACGCAATCAATATCAGGGGTCTCAAGAAGTACGCGGTTGATCAGGTGGCAGCAGATACCGTTCCGACACCCCGCCCCAATGTTTCAACAGGAAAATCAATTGCCATTGTCGGCGGAGGGCCTTCGGGTCTTACGGCGGCATATTTTCTTGCGCTCATGGGTCACAAATGCGTTGTATATGATGAGCATGAAAAGCTCGGGGGGATGCTGCGGTACGGTATTCCCGAGTACCGTCTTCCGAAAGCGAGACTTGACGAGGACATCAGGGCTATCATAGGTGCCGGCGACATAGAAGTCCACACCGGCATACGGGTAGGAAGAGATGTCTCGATAGAGGAACTACGAAACAGCCATGATGCCGTATATCTGGGACTCGGAGCACAGCTGGGCAACCGTATGCCGGTTGAGAACGCCGAGTGTAAGAATGTGATCCCGGCGGCTGATTTTCTGCAGGCTGTGGCAAGGGGCGACAGGATAGACCTTACCGGTAAGAGAGTAGTGCTGATCGGCGGCGGGAATGTCGCCATGGATGCGGCAAGAACCGCGGTCAGACTAAATGCCGCAACAGTTCACGTGTTTACGAGAAAACGCGATGACTACACCGCGCTTGAGTCGGAGATAGAAAGTGCGATGCAGGAGGGGGTCAGGTTCAGAACACTTCTGTCATTTATGTATCTGGAGAACTCAAAGGATAATCCCGATATGGTCGATGCCGTATGGCTTCAGCCGGAAATCGTGCGTGAATATGATGATGACGGACTCGTTATGACCGAACATTCAAGCGCTTATCCGTACAGGTTCATATGCGATTATCTGATTCTCGGCGTTGGCCAGCGGTGCGATGTGGATGATTTTGACAAGGCCGGGATACCTACGCAAAGAGGCAGGATACTTGCGGATGAGTCCTGTTCTATCGAGGGTGTTGACGGAGTGTTCTCGGGCGGAGACTGCGTGACCGGGCCTTCTACGGCGATAAATGCGATAGCTGCGGGTCAGGTTGCCGCGCACAACATAGACGAATATCTCGGATATCATCATAAGATCACATGCGAGACGGCAGCGCCTCCGGCAAAGCCCAACAAGTGCATACCTACCGGGCGGGCGGAGATCGAAGAAAGGGATCCGTTCGAACGGCGCGAGGACTTTGAACATGTTGAGATCGCAATGACACCGGAAGAAGCGGAGCGCGAGTCCGGAAGGTGCCTCAGATGTGACCACTTCGGATGCGGAGCCATGGAAGGGGGAAGATGCGCATGGTAGCAGCTGACAAGAAGGTATCGGTCACAATCAACGGTGTAAGCTATGAGGTTCCCGAGGGCATCAAGATACTGAACGTGTGCAGATATGTCGGGATCGAAATACCGACTCTGTGCCATTTGAAGGATTACAGCGATGTGGGGTCATGCAGGCTCTGTATGGTCGAGATAGAAGGATATGACTCTCTTGTTGCGTCGTGCCGAACCAAGATTGAGGACGGTATGGTGATCACAACCGAGTCGGAGCGCCTGACGAAATACCGGAAGGAGATGCTGCGCCTCCTGTTGTCCAATCATACCGTTGACTGCATGAGCTGCCCGAAGAATTCCAACTGTGAGCTTCAGGCACTCAGCAACAGATACGGGATAGATGAGACCCCGTATACCGGATCGCGACGTAATATCGAAAATAAACTTCCCAAACTGGCTGATAATCCGTATCTGTCCTATGACCCGAGCAAATGCATTCACTGTATGAGATGCATCAGTACATGCAGAAGAGCTGTGGTAAACGGAGCTCTTTCCAACGGGCATACCGGAGTGTTCCATACGGTTGATGCTCCGTTCGGACCGGACTGGAGGCAGAGCGGATGCGAATCATGCGGTAACTGCGCGGCGGCGTGTCCTACAGGTGCGATTACCGAAAAACGCAAGAGAGATTATCGCAAGTGGGAGACGGAAAGGGTTCTTACGACCTGTCCGCACTGCGCTACGGGATGCCAGTTGTATCTGACAGTCAGGGGCAACAGGATAGTTGATGCGGAAGCGGCAGAAGGTCCTTCCAATCGTGGGCTTCTGTGCGTCAAGGGACGCTCGGGAAGCTTTGATTTTGTAAGCTCGCCTGATCGTATCAGAACCCCTCTTATCAAAAACAGGGAAACCGGAGAGTTCGAGAGCGCATCATGGGATGAGGCGGTCAGATACGCTGCGGACAATTTTATGAAGATCAAAGAAAAGTACGGATCCGAGAGCCTTGCGGGGTTTGCATGTTCACGCTCCGCAAATGAAGACATCTATATGGTACAGAAGATGGTCAGGACGTGCTTCGGTACTAACAATACCGATAACTGCGCGCGAGTATGCCACTCGGCAACAGTGGCAGGACTTGCCAAAACGCTCGGCTCAGGCGCCATGACGAATCCGATCTATGACATTACCCATGATGTTGACTGCATCCTGCTGTGCGGTTCGAACCCCGAAGAAGCGCATCCTGTTGTCGGCATGCAGATCCGTCGGGCTGTAATGCAGGGAACACGTTTGATAGTCGTTGATCCGAGATCCATAGGATTAGCTTCCGTGGCGGATATCCATCTGAAGATCCGTCCCGGAACAAATGTGGCATTCGCGAACGGAATGATGCATGTGATGATCAAAGAGGATCTGGTCGATCACGATTACATAGAGAAATACACGGAAGACTATGACAGGATACAGGAACTTGTGAAGGATTATACGCCCGAAAAGGTAGGGCAGATATGCCATATCGATCCCGATAAGCTCATCGAGGCGGCAAGAATGTATGCTGCCGCCAATAAGGCTCCGATCATCTACTGCCTCGGCGTCACCGAGCATTCGACAGGAACCGAGGGAGTCATGAGCATGTCCAATATGGCGCTTTTGTGCGGAAAGCTCGGAAGGAGCGGGTGCGGAGTCAATCCGCTGCGCGGACAGAACAATGTTCAGGGAGCATGCGACATGGGAGCCATGCCAACTGATTACCCCGGATATCAGAAGGTCGATAATCCGGAGGTTCGGGAGAAGTTCGAGAAGGCGTGGGGTGTCAGGCTCAATCCCAATCCCGGTCTGAAGGCAACGGAAGTATTCCCTGCCGCGATAGAAGGAAAGATCAGGGGCCTGTACATATGCGGCGAGGATCCGATCGTTACCGATCCCGATACGGAGCATATCAAACGAGCCCTTGAAAGTCTTGATTTCTTCGTGATCCAGGAGCTGTTCATGACCGAGACGGCCCAATATGCCGACGTTATACTTCCCGGAAGAAGTTATGCCGAAAAGGAAGGAACATTCACCAATACCGAGAGAAGAGTACAGAGGATCAGGAAAGCGGTTACCGTCGAGGGTGACATGAGGCTTGATACCGATATCATTATCGATCTTATGAATGCGATGGGATACTCACAGCCGCATCTTACGGCTTCACAGATAATGGATGAGATCGCATCGGTAACGCCGAGCTTCGGTGGGATATCCCATGCAAGGCTTGACGCGGGAGAAAGTCTCCAGTGGCCGTGCCCCGACAGCAGCCACCCGGGCACGCCTATAATGCACGCGAAAGGGCCGGTACGGGGAAAAGCGTTGCTGTACCCTGCCGAGTACAAACCTTCACAGGAGCTTCCCGATGATGATTACCCGTACATCCTGACAACCGGAAGAATACTGTATCAGTACAATGCCGCCGCCATGACATCGCGTTCCCCGGGGCTTAATGAGATAGCGGGCGAGGGATTTATCGAAGTCAATTACAAGGATGCCGAACGCCTCGGGATCGCAAACGGAGAGAGGGTAAGCGTCTCCAGCAGGAGAGGCAGTATAACGGCGACTGCAAGGGTAGGACGCAAGGTTTCCGAGGGTGAGACATGGATGCCGTTCCATTTCCCGGATTCACCCGTCAATGTCCTGACAAACGCTGCGCTTGACGAATATGCGAGGATTCCCGAGTACAAGGTGTGCGCGGTGAATATAGGAAAACTGTAGGTGATATATGGAACTTGAAGAGGCGGTAGGACTGTTTGCGGATGCAGCCCGATATAAGCGCAGGCATGAAACTGCGGATCTTGGAAGGTGCCATGGCAGGATAACGGCCTCTGATATAACGGCGCCGATCGATGTGCCGCATTTTCCCAAGTCAGCAATGGACGGATATGCCGTAAGAGCATGCGATACAGCGGGTGCAGGCGACGAGCCGGTCAGGCTCACCGTTTCCGGAAAGGTATTTGCCGGCGAGGATATCATCATACCGGAGGGGGCTGCCGGAGCCGTTGGGACGGAAGGTACGGCGGTCAGGATAATGACCGGCGCACGGGTTCCAGACGGATATGATGCCGTAGTCAGACAGGAGGATACGGATTACAATGAGCAGGTCGTAACTATCAAACGGTCTGTAGTGCCGTATACCAATTACTGCCGCGTCGGAGAGGATATCGTAAAGGGAAGCCTCGTGATAAAAGAGGGAACGAGACTGGGAAGGGAAGATATCGGAGTGCTTGCCAGCCTTGGGATCCCGGAGGCAGATGTATTAGCTCCGTTAAAGGTATCGATCATTTCAACCGGCTGCGAGCTCGTGGATCCGGCGGACTCTTCCGGAATGCTCCCCGGGGGAAAGATATATAACAGCATCGCGTATATGCTCAAAGCCTCTGTTGAGGCAGCGGGATTTACGGCAGATGCAGAGATCTGTCCGGATGATGCGAATATAATAACAGATGCTATTATAAATGCCGCCAGGCGGTCTGACATAATAATAACAACCGGCGGCGTGTCCGTGGGGGAGCGGGATCTTCTGCCCGAAGTGGTCGGCTCCCTTGGCGCCGAAACGATATTCTACAAGGTGAACATACAGCCTGGAACACCTACGATGGGGAGCATATATAACGGGATACCGATATTGTCCCTGTCAGGCAATCCATATGCGGCGCTTGTCAATTATGACTGGTATTTCTGGCCTCTTGTGTGCCGGATGACCGGATGCGGCGATCTTCTGCTGAAGACGGTGGATGCCGTGTCCGCCTCGGACTATCCGAAGAAAAATCATATGCGGCGCTTTCTTCGCGCAAGATATGAAAACGGTATGGTTACGATCCCACAAACACATGCATCATCGGTGCTGTCGAACCTTACCGGATGCAACTGCTATATAGATCTGCCGGAGGGAACATCCATTGCGGAGGGTGATACGGTAAAGATCATTATGATGCCATATGATAATGCACGGAACAGGTGAAACGGTGCCGGTGTCGATAGGCATCCTCGCAGGCGGAAAGAGCCGCAGGATGGGATGCAACAAGGCGCTGATGGAACTGAATAACGAGACTATGCTTGCGAGGATCATCCACAGTCTGTCCGGCTGCGGACCGATCCTTGTATCTGCGTCCGAAAAGGGAATATACGAGCAGTACGCCGATAATATAGTATATGATGAGAACAGGGACATAGGTCCGATAGAAGGGATACGCAGGCTTGTCACGGAATCGGATAGCGAGTATGTATTCATATGCGCCGCTGATATGCCATTTGTAAATGCGGATATTGTAACATATATCAGTCAGTTTATCTCGTCGGATTATGACTGCTTCGTTATAGCGGACGAAGAGCATATACATCCGCTGTGCGCGATATATTCGAAGCGGATATTGAGTGCGGTAAACGAAGCGATAAGCGAGGGCAGATACCGGCTGACGGAGATATTAAAACGTGTCCGCTGCAAGTATATCAGTATCGAACAGACAAAGCTTGATAAGAAGGTACTGAAGAATGTCAATACAAGGGAAGAGTATATCCGTTTATCCTTCCCTGTTGTATTTGCGGTAAGCGGCTACAGTAACGCGGGTAAGACATGGCTCATAGAAAAGCTTATCAACGGGTTCATAGGAAGCGGTTATTCGGTCGGTGTCATAAAGCATGACGGGAGCGATCACATAGCTTATGCAGACGGAACGGATACATTCCGCTGCATGGAGCGGGGCGCGGTCAGTACGGCCGTCTATTCGGATACAGCGTATGTTCTGACGGGACGAAACGGCTCGTGTGAGGATCTTATAGAATATATGAAGAGAGAATCACCGCCTCCCGACGTGATCATACTCGAAGGCATGAAAGGTTCAAAGTATCCGAAAGTCGAGATCGTAAAGAGATCTGTTTGGCCGCGAAGCGAGGCTGATCCCGAAACACTCATATGTATATCGACCGATTGTATATCCCCGAGCGAAGTGAAATGTCCGGTATTTGCACCGGATGATGCTGCGGGGATATTTTCATGCATATCGGATTATTTCGGTATAGGCGGCGAAGTCATTAACAAGGATGCGGACTATGAAACTGATCAGGACTGAAGATGCGGCAGGATGTGTGCTCTGCCACGATATAACGCAGATAATACCCGGAGTGACCAAGGGACCTGTATTCAAAAAGGGACATATCGTTACCCGGGAAGATATACCGGTGCTGCTGTCGGTCGGCAAGGAGAACCTGTATGTGTGGGAGCCGCAGGAGGGTATGATGCACGAGGATGATGCCGCGGAAGTACTGAGGGGTATCGTCATGGGAGATGATGCTTCAATGTACGCATCGGCCCCGTCCGAGGGAAAGATCAGTATATATGCGGCGGCAGACGGACTGCTGACAGTTGACCGCAACAGGCTTGATGCTGTTAATAATCTCGGACGGATGATGATCGCAACCATTCCGGGAAACCGTCCGGTGCGTAAGGGTGATATGCTTGCGGGAACAAGGATCATTCCGCTCGTGATAGAAGATACGATCATGCAGCGGGCGAAAGAGGCAGCGGGCGGTGAGCCGGTATTGTCAGTTATTCCGTACAGGATGTCGAAATACGCCCTGATAGTCACCGGGAGCGAAGTGGCATCCGGGAGGATAGAGGATGCGTTCGGCCCCGTTCTTACGGATAAGATGAGTGAATATGGCATGACATCTGTCGGGCTGTCTTATCCGTCCGACGACAGACAGGCAATAACACGGGAAATACTGAAGTATGCCGATTCCGGCGCGGATATCATCCTGTGCAGCGGAGGCATGAGCGTTGACCCTGACGACAGAACACCCGGAGCCATAAAGGATACGGGAGCTTCGGTTATAAGCTACGGAGCGCCGGTACTTCCCGGTGCGATGTTCCTGCTGTCATATCTGCGAAGGGGCGATAAGGATATTCCCGTGCTCGGTGTTCCCGGATGCGCAATGTACAATAAGCGGACGATACTGGATCTGATACTTCCGAGGGTGCTGGCAGGACAGATACTTACGGCTCGTGACATAGCCGCGTACGGTGAAGGAGGACTGTGCAGGGGATGCGATGACTGCCGCTTTCCGAACTGCAGTTTCGGAGTATGATCATCCGATGTGAATGTGAGATATATGGTGAACGGATCAAACTCGTTCACTATGAACAGAGGAAATGATAATGGAGACAGGTTTTACACATATCAATGAAAAGGGCGAGGCCAATATGGTCGATATCTCCGGCAAGGCGGAAACGGTACGATATGCCGCAGCGTCAGGTAATATAAGCGTGGGAGATGAGGTTATCAAAGCTTTATCGGGTGTAGATGACGGAAAGCTTACGAAAGGCGATATTCTCGGAGCTGCGAGGATAGCCGGGATAATGGCAGCGAAGAAAACCTCCGGGCTTATCCCGTTGTGCCACCAGCTTCTGCTTGATGATGTGGCGGTTGATTTTGAAGTGCTTGGTGATGAGCATAAGATACGCTGCAACTCCCGGGTATGCCTTACAGGCAGGACGGGAGCCGAAATGGAGGCTCTTACGGCCGTGAGCATCGCGCTGCTTACGATCTACGATATGTGTAAGGCGGTAGACAGATCAATGGTAATAGGCGATATCAGGCTCGAAGAAAAGGACGGGGGCAAGTCCGGTCATTATGTGAGAGCCTGACAAATGTTAAGAATGTATAAGAGACAGGAGACTGATAATATGAACAAGATGATCAAGAGAATTATATGTACTGCGCTTACGGCAGTTATGCTGATGACAATAACGGGATGCGTTACGGTCAATGTTAAAAAGGCGGATACGGCAGATAAAGGTGAGCTTACGATACTTGCCGCAGCGTCTCTTACGGATGCGTGCGATGAGATAAAGGAGCTGTACGAAAAAGATAATCCAGATGTTATGTTAACCTTTTCCTATGCGGGTTCGGGTGCGCTTCAGACACAGATCGAAGAGGGTGCGCCTGCCGATGTATTCATCAGTGCTGCCAAAAAGCAGATGAACGCGCTTGTTGACGAGGGCCTCATGAAAGATGAGACGGTAAGGGAGCTGTTGGAGAATAAGGTTGTTCTTATCGTTCCCGCCGGAAGAAATGAGGATATCGCATCTTTTGAGGATGCGGCATCCGACGATGTTACGGTTATCGGGATCGGTGAGGTCGAAAGTGTTCCCGCAGGTCAGTACGCCAAGGAGATATTCACAAGTCTCGGTATATGGGACGAGATAGAAAAGAAGGCTAATTACGGAACCGATGTCAGGGCTGTCCTTGACTGGGTAGAAAGCGGTGAGGTCGACTGCGGAGTCGTATATGCAACCGATGCTTATACGAGCGACAAGGTAGTGATCGCGGCATATGCTCCCGAAGGAAGCTGTGATCCCGTCATCTATCCCGCAGGGGTCGTGGGATCCTCGGCAAACGCTAAACTGGCGGAGGATTTTGTTGACTACCTGCACAGTGACGAAGCTGTTGCCGTATTTGAAAAATACGGATTTTCCGCATTATAGGGAGATGCTAATATGGATTACTCACCGTTATTCATATCGCTTAAGATAGCTGTATGCGCTACCGTTATAACATTTATCACGGGTATGGCGGCAGCTTGGCTTGTCACGTATCTAAACGGGGCAAAGCATGTGGTAGATGCTCTTCTGTCCGTTCCGCTCGTCCTGCCACCTACGGTCGTGGGTTTTCTGCTTCTGGTGCTGTTTGGCAGGAGCAGCGGATTCGGGCGTTTTCTTGAAAGTGTAGGGATAAGGGTGATATTTACCTGGCAGGGAGCCGTAATAGCTGCCGCAGTCGTATCATTTCCGATTATGTACCGCGGGGTACGCGGAGCTATTGAACAGGTTGATGAGAATCTTATATATGCTGCGAGGACTCTTGGAATGAAGGAATCAACGATACTGAGGAGGGTCGTGATCCCGGCGGCACGCCCCGGGATAGCCGCTGCGGTTGTTCTTGCTTTTGCAAGGTCACTCGGGGAATTCGGCGCAACGATCATGGTCGCTGGAAATCTTCCCGGAAAGACAAGAACGATGTCAGTAGCCGTATACACGGCCATGCAGTCGGGTAACCGCGCTCTTGCCATGAAGTGGGTGCTTATAATCACCTGCTTCTCGCTCGCAATACTGATACTCATGAATATATTTACGGAAGCAGGCGGCCGTGCCCCGCGCTCCAAGAGGGTGGGCTGACCGTATGGAACTGTATGTCGATATTGAAAAACAACTCGGTGATTTCCGGTTAAGGAGCAGGTTCGAAACCGGAACCGAAAGATTTGCCCTGTTGGGACCTTCCGGATGCGGCAAGACTATGACGCTTAAATGCATTGCCGGAATAGAGAAGCCCGACAGGGGGATCATCCGGCTCGGAGACAGGGTACTGTTTGATTCGGACAATAATATTAACGTTCGGCCGCGCAAGAGAAAGACCGGCTTTCTGTTTCAGAATTATGCACTGTTCCCGAATATGACGGTAAGAGAGAACGTCCTTGCCGCCGCAGGGGATCCGGAATATGCCGGAAGCCTTCTCGCACGCTTTGGGCTTGAGGATGTGGAAGGCCTCTATCCGCGGAGCCTGTCGGGAGGGCAGAGCCAGCGCACCGCCCTTGCGAGGATGCTGGCATCGGAGCCGGACATACTGATGTTTGACGAGCCGTTCTCGGCGCTTGATAACTACCTTGCAATGCGTATGGAAAGGGAGCTGATGGATATACTGGAGCAATTTCCGGGTCCATCGATATTGGTCACGCACGACAGGAACGAGGCATACCGGATGGCAGATACGATAGGCGTCATGGAGTCGGGAAGCATTGTCGAGGTCAAGGAACGGCATGATTTTTTTGAAAGACCTGATACCGTTGCAGCGGCAAGGCTTACCGGATGCAAGAACATATCCGCCGTTTCGAAAACGGGAGAAGGAACATATTACGCGTCGGATTGGGGGATAGAGATATCCTGTGATGATGACGGGCTGGGAGATGCTGCAAGCGTCGGCTACCGGGCTCATTATTTTACGCCTGTCAGGGCGGGCGAAAGTAAGAATACGTTTGACTGCGAGATCGTACGTGTGACAGAGGATACTTTTTCCGTCATCGTACTGTTCCGCCAGAGGGGAAACGTCTCCGATTCGGACGACTCGGTTCTGACATGGGTCGCGGACAAGAATGTGTGGGAAGCTGTCAGGGATGATATTGCGGCGGGTGCATCCGGACTTGCGTTTGACGCCACAAAGCTCATGAAGCTTCGCGGACCGGAGGAAAGGACGGCGGGCGGATGACCGACGGATGCGGAAGAATAACGGATTATCTCAGATTGTCGGTTACCGACAAGTGTAATCTCAGATGCAGATACTGCATGCCCTGCGAAGTGGAAAGGTTGTCCCACCATGATATCCTGTCAATAGAGGAGACCAGTCGTATATGCGCCATACTGTGCGATCTGGGAATACGCCGGATAAGGATCACGGGAGGCGAGCCGCTTGTCAGAAAAGGGATAACGGAGCTGGTACAGCGCCTTTCGGAGATTGACAGTGCTCCCGCGATAATGATGACTACAAACGGGGTGCTCCTGGCGGACAGGATCGACAGCCTGATCGATGCGGGGCTTAAGAGCGTAAATATCAGCCTTGATACGACTGACAGGAACGCTTATGCGCGTCTTACGGGAGAGGATGCCCTTCAGGATGTTATCGCCGCGGTTGATGCCGCATATTCTTCGGGAATGAGAGTCAGGATAAACTGTGTTCCCATACGGGGCATCAACGACGACGAGCTTGTAAAGATCGCAATGTTTGCGAGTGATAGAGCCATCGATGTACGCTTCATAGAACTGATGCCGATAGGATGTGCAAATGCTTATGAGGGAATATCTTCGGAAGAGGTACGAAGCACTCTTACAAAGGCATTCGGGGAGCGAGAGTGGGCAGCGGAAGGCGGCACAGGGGAAGGCCCCGCCGTATATTATAATTTAAGAGGATTCTGCGGAAGGATCGGGTATATCAGTCCGATGTCGCACCCGTTCTGTTCATCGTGCAACAGGATCAGGTTAACGCAGACGGGGCAGCTGAAGCCTTGCCTGTATTATCCGGACAGCGCTGACCTTAGGAAAATGATAAGAGGCGGATGCAGTGACGAAGATATTAAGAAAGCAATAATGAGTTGTATTAATAACAAACCGGCAGAGCACGGATTTGGGAGCAGTTCGCCGGATCATGACAACAGACAGATGTTTCAGATCGGAGGATGAATATTGACAGGAAGGATCACGGCGGTGTGCATTAGCAGCAGGAAGGGCACTGCCAAAACCAATGTCGGAAACTGCGAGATAATTGAAAACTTTGGACTAAAAGGCGATGCACATGCCGGAAGCGAACGTCAGGTAAGTCTTCTGTCGGAGAATGCGGTGAATGATTTTCGCCGAAGGTGTGACGGGAAGGTTACGGTATCTCCCGGAATATTCGGGGAAAACCTTCTGGTGGATTCCGTTGATCTTACGAATTATCCGGTCGGAGCAATCATAATAATCGGTGACGTTATACTTGCGGTAACGCAGATCGGCAAGACGTGCCACAGCGGATGCGATATAATGGCACGAACCGGTGAATGCATAATGCCGCAGGAAGGCGTGTTCGCAAAGGTGATAAGAGGAGGAAGCGTTGCCGTGGGAGACGAAGTGAGGATCCCTTATCGTGCCGCGGTAATAACCGCAAGCGACAGATCATACAGGAAAGAACGAGAGGATAAGAGCGGTCCGGCTATCGTAAACAGGCTTGAGGAGAGCGGCTACTATGTCGGAAGCAGGGTGCTCCTGCCGGATGATGAGGACGGTCTTGCCGGGGAGCTTGCGAGGATAGCGGATGATGAAAGGCCGGATGTGATATTTACGACCGGAGGGACAGGATTGTCGGAGCGTGACCGGATGCCGGAGGCTACAAAACGCGTGGCAGACCGCGATGTACCCGGAATAGCCGAGGCGATAAGGGCATACAGCATGAAGATTACGCCGAATGCGATGCTGTCAAGAGCAGTAAGCGTTATCCGGAAGAAAACACTGATAGTCAATCTTCCGGGAAGTCCGAAGGCGGTGGAGGAATGTCTGGATCTGATACTGCCGGGTCTTGAACACGGGCTTGGAATACTGCGGGGCGATACCGACGGCTGACCGCAGACCATGTAGCGCCTATGCCGCGCAACTTGATAATTAAGCGATTTTTGATATAATAATCTGCGTAAATACGGAGGGTGTAAAGTGGCTAACAGATCAGTGATAGACGGCTTTTCGTTTTCGGATGACGCGGATGTGTCGCTCGCTTCGTCAGAAATAGAAAAGATCAAATTCATAGCGGGCAAGATGAACATGGATAATCCCAAGGGAGTGCTTGCCGTATACGACAAGCTCATAACGAGCGGGATATTTGTGACACCCGTCGGTTATGAGTATTTGCGTACTCTTCAGAATTATCTGTACAAATGCAAAGATATCCCCGATGATGCCGTCAAGGAGATACCGGTTCCCGTTTCATATACGAGGGCGCTTAATCTGAGGAGCGAGGAACGCGATGAGAAGCTTGCTTCGGAAAGGCAGATGCGTACCTTTCGCAAAACCTTCAAGACCGAATACAAGGTCTCGCTTATCGTAAATATCATTCTCGTGCTAATGGTAATAGCAATGTTTATCATTACGCTCAAAGCTGACAATCCCAACATGATCAACTACAGAACCGCCATACTGAACCAGTACAGCGAATGGGAGCAGGAGCTCAACGAGAGGGAGACTGCGATAAAGCAAAGAGAACTTGAATTGGAGAAGGAGTGATTTTCACGATTTTGTCACATATTGGTGTTAAGATCGTTCGTAAGCGTTGATGAAAGCGAGGATTCAATATGGACAAAGTGAAGATTCTTGTTGTTGATGACGAGGCAAGGATGAGAAAACTCGTCAGAGATTTCCTCATCAAAAAGGATTACGAGGTCGTGGAGGCTGCGGACGGACAGGAAGCCGTCGATATATTCTTCGAGCAGAAGGACATCTCTCTTGTGATCCTTGATGTTATGATGCCGCAGATGGATGGCTGGGAGGTATTAAAGGAGATCAGGGAATACTCGAAGATCCCGGTTATCATGCTGACCGCCAAGGGCGACGAAAGAGACGAGCTCAAAGGCTTTGACAGCGGCGCGGATGAATACATATCCAAACCATTTTCACCGAAGATCCTCGTGGCAAGAGTCGATGCGCTTCTGCGCAGGAGCAACCTGATAAGTGAAGAGGCAAGGATCGAGGCGGGCGGTATAATACTTGATAAAGCGGCGCATACGGTAACGATCGACGGAGAGCAGACAGAGCTGTCGTTCAAGGAATTCGAACTGCTGACATACTTTATGGAAAATCAAGGGCTTGCGCTTTCGCGAGAGAAGATACTCAATCACGTATGGAATTACGATTATTTCGGGGATGCCAGAACTATAGATACCCACGTCAAGAAACTGCGTTCCAAGATGGGAGATAAGGGAGACTATATCAAGACCATCTGGGGGATGGGATACAAGTTTGAAACGGATTAAATCCGTTTGCCGTAACCGGCAAGGGAGACAGTGATGGAACAGCAATTATCGGATATTGAACCACGTAAGGTATTTGAATTTTTCAGTGTGCTTAACCGTATACCGAGAGGCTCGGGCAATGAGAAGGCAGTCAGCGATTACCTAGTGGAGTTCGCGTCCCAAAGAGGACTGCTGGCATATCAGGATGATTACAACAATGTAACGATCGTCAAATATGCAACTGCGGGAATGGAAGATAAGGATACCATTATACTGCAGGCGCATCTGGATATGGTCTGCGTTGCCGATGACGGCTGCCGGAAGGATTTTACAAAGGATCCGATAGATGCGTATATTGACGGTGATTACGTGAAGGCAAGGGGAACGAGCCTTGGTGCCGACGACGGGATAGGGATCGCAATGATACTTGCAGTGCTCGACAGCACCGATATTGAGCACCCGATGATAGAGGCTGTATTTACGGCACACGAGGAATCAGGTCTTGCCGGGGCGAGCGTATATGATGTCTCGCACCTTACGGGGAAGCGCTTCATTAACCTTGACTCCGAGGAAGAGAACCATATAGTGACCGGATGCGCCGGCGGGAGCATATGCGATGTTTCCCTGAAGTGCAAAAATCAAAAGATCGAAGGCAACATTTACGAGATATCGATCGGCAATCTAACGGGAGGACATTCCGGGTCAGAGATAGGAAACGGCTCTGCAAATGCAAACGTGCTGATGGGACTGCTGCTCGATCAGTTGCGAAACAGTGTGGAGATAAACCTTGGAACCGTCCAGGGCGGGACAAAACATAATTCGATATGCGAAAGCGCATCCGCAACAGTCGTTGTCAGGAAGAAACACAGCAAGGCACTGGAAAAATGCGTCAAGGCATTTGCCGAATCCGCAAGGGACGAATATCAGAAAACAGATCCGGATCTTACCGTAAAGTGCAAGGATAAGGGGAAGGGAAAACTCGAAGTTATGTCAACCAAGGATATGACGAAGTTTATCGCTCTTCTTAATCTTCTGCCGAACGGAGTATTCAAAATGAGCCAGACTGCCCCTATGGTCGAGACAAGTTCCAATATCGCGATAGTTGCCGCCAGGCCGAAAAGCTTCAATATATGCGTATCACTGCGAAGCAACAAAGAGGCATCTCTTGGCTGGATAACATCAATTATCCGGTCTCTTAGTGAGGCGTACAATGTACAGTTTAACTGCCATGACACCTATCCGGCATGGGAGTGTGACAAAGTGTCCGATTATGCACGAAGTGCACAGCGGCTATACAGT
This sequence comes from uncultured Lachnospiraceae bacterium, assembly GCA_905235745.1. Taxonomy (GTDB): domain Bacteria; phylum Bacillota; class Clostridia; order Lachnospirales; family Lachnospiraceae; genus UBA2868. Next base: position 8,147 of record CAJOMN010000020.1, on the reverse strand, counting down.
GATATGTTCGGCCGGGATATCGGGATAATCTCGATTCATGCGGGACTTGAATGCGGCCTGTTTGCACAGAAGATCAAGGATCTTGATGCCATTTCGATAGGCCCCGACATACATGGAGCGCATACTCCCGCGGAGAGACTGTCAATCTCAAGCACACAGCGCGAGTGGAAGTATCTTCTCGAGCTTCTCAAACTATAATGAAACGTTTCTTCAGTAAATCGATCAACAGGGAATATACGTGTATATTCGGTTTTCTGCTGATAATGTGCATTATTCTTATCAGTGTCGTTAATATGCTGACACTTGAGGATGCCTATATGTACAATAAGCGGAAAGTTCTGTTATCGTGCTACGACGATATCAATTCCGCAACCTCGAATGGCGACATTTCATCGGACGCGTTTGACGATTCTCTTAACCAGATCGCGATCATCAATAATCTCGAAGTCCTTATCATAGATGCGGACAATCACCTGCTCAAATCCACAGACAGGGATTCGACTCTTATGCAGCGCAGGCTGCTTGAATTCGTCTTCGGAGGGACGGACGATATCGAGCCGATATATGAGGATCAGAAGATCCGGATACAAAGAACGGTAGATCCCCGCGTGCATATTGATTATCTCGAGCTTTGGGGCACTCTTGAGGGGGATAATCTGATATTGATGAGGACACCGGTACAAAGCATGAAGGAAGCATCGGTGCTTGCCAATAAGATATTTCTGCGACTCGGATGCATAGCCATTATCGCAGGCGTGATACTGGTATCTATTGCCTCGCGGAGGATAACCAAACCTATAATGAAGCTTGTTGATATGTCCGAGAAGATGATGAAACTTGATTTTTCGGGCAAATACGAAAGCAGTACGGACAACGAGGTAGATACGCTCGGAGAACACATGAACCATCTGTCGGACAGTCTTGAGAGCACGATACGCGAACTCAAAAGCGCAAACGTCAGACTGCAGCAGGATATAGAGAAGAAGACCGAGATAGATGAGATGCGCAAGGATTTTCTCTCAAATGTATCGCATGAGCTCAAGACTCCGATAGCTCTTATCCAGGGATATGCCGAGGGACTCAAGGATTGCGTCAACGACGATGCGGAGAGCCGTGATTTCTACTGCGACGTGATAACCGACGAGGCGGACAGGATGAACAGGCTTGTCAAGAGCCTGCTCAATCTCAACGAACTTGAATTCGGAGACGCGGGGGTAGATATAGAGCATTTTGATCTGATGGAGCTCATACGCAACTGCGCGGAGTCGATGGATATCCTCATCAAACAGGGAGGCATACGGCTGGAACTGCCTGAATATACGAGTATTCCCGTGTGGGCGGATGAATTGAAAACAGAGCAGGTGCTTGGCAATTATCTGTCCAATGCGATACATTATGCGGGAGGAGACAGGATCGTCAGGATCACCGTGACGAAAAAAGATCACCTTGTAAGGGTTGGTGTGTTCAATTCCGGAGACAATATCCCCGATGATGTCCTGCCCAACCTGTGGACGAAGTTCTATAAGGCGGATAAGGCAAGAACGCGGGAATACGGCGGCAGCGGGATCGGATTGTCGATAGTCAAAGCGAGCATGGAAGCAATGGGAAGAGATTACGGCGTGGACAATCTCCCCGACGGCGTCAATTTCTGGTTCGAGATCGATGCAACAGATTCGATCTGAGCGCATCGGGAACGGCAATTCGACATTGTATGTATATTGTGTTATTATCAGACATATGAGAATAAAACTACAACATATAATCACATATATGCTCGTGGGGATCATGGCAGCTCTGGCGCTTACCGGATGCAGTTCTCCCGTTACGATTGAGCTAAGCGAGGAGGAGAGTAACCTGATCGCCGAGTATGCGGCCGGAAAGCTTGTCGAATATGTCAGGGGACACCCGGGCGGACTGATGATCCTCGAAGATGTTGACCGCGCGGATGTTAATCCCGGAATGCAGAAGGAAGAGCTTGAAGAGCCGGATAATCCGCCAATGCCCGACAGCCTTCCTGCACCCGATATGCCGCAGGATGATACAGGTGACGGTTCATTTGATGAGGGCGCAGGTTCTATACAGGACGCAGACGGGTCGGATGCGCCTGCGGATGTGCCGGAAGATATTGCAACCGTACCTTCGGTAGCGCTTGAAGATGCCCTCGGAACAGACGGGGCAATGCTTACATACACTTATTATGAGACTGCTTCGCACTATCCGGAGAATGATACCGAGATCGCTTTTTCGATGAAAGCGGCAGCGGGCAAGGAGCTTCTGATATTGCATTTTGATATGTCCAATCCGACAGACGGAGATATCGAGGTTGTTACGGATTCGGATAATTTCAAGGTTAGGCTGATGCTGAACGGGAGCACGAGGCTCAGGGGCGATGTTACATTCCTTGAAAATGACCTGATGAATTACCACGGAATTCTTGCGGCCGGCGAGACGGTCGATTCGGTGCTCGTCTTTGAGATACCCGAGGGAGAGGAAGTATCTTCTATGGATCTTCTTATTGTAACTGACGACGGTGAAGAACAATACAGTCTCATGAAGGTGTGATATGATAGCGGGAAATATGAAGCGGACGATGTCCGCATTATCATCGTTTAAGAGCAGTCATCCGAAGTTTGTAAGCTTTGGAGAGTATTTTGTAAGAACGGGTATTCCGGTTGATTCGGTTGTTGAGGTTACGATCACACGCCCCGGAGAGAATCCGGTCACTTCCAACATGAAGGTTCTCGAATCGGATCTCGAGCTGTTTGATTCGCTTCGTGAGATGAGATAAAGGGCGGCGAAACCTATGATTGGCGACGAGATCACCGAAAGATTATATGAACTTAGCGACAGCAGGTGCAGGGATTTTCAGTCAAAGCTTATTCCCGATATGCCGGAGGGTCACGTAATCGGAGTCAGAACCCCCGAGCTTCGCAAATATGCACGTGAGCTCGTGAAGCGAAGCGACATAGCAGAGTATCTTGACGACCTTCCGCACAGATACTTTGATGAAAATCAATTGCATGCATTTATAATATCCCTTTACAGGGACTATGAAGAATGTATTGAAGCAGTGGAGCGGTTTCTTCCATACGTTGACAACTGGGCAACCTGTGACCAGATGTCGCCCAAAGTGTTCAAAAAAAACCGCAGCGCGCTGTCTGACAGGATAGATTCCTGGATCGTGTCGGACAGGACATACACGGTCCGATTCGGGATCAAAATGCTGATGGAGCATTTCCTTGACGAGGATTACGATATACGATATCCTCAGACAGTAGCTTCGGTGAGATCGGAAGAATACTATGTGAACATGATGATCGCATGGTATTTTGCAACGGCCCTTGCCAAACAGTATGATTCCGTGATCCCTTTTCTGGAAGAAAAACGTTTTGATAAATGGGTTCACAACAAGATCATACAAAAATCAATCGAAAGCTACAGGATACCCGATGACCGTAAAACATATCTGCGCACGCTTCGGATTGGAAAGCGGGAAGGATAGATAATAAGATTAAAGGAACAATCCGAATGAGAAAGAATTATGGAAAACTGACGGCAATGATATTGGCTGTTACGGTATGCGCATTTACCGCATGCGGAAGCAGCAAAGGGGAGCAGGGTACACAGGGGGATGCTCCGGCCGATTCGGGAAATGTCGACATTGATTACGGCAGCTCGCAGCTCTTTACCCGAGACGAGCTTGAGGATGCTGTAGGTCTGATCAGGGATGAGTTCGACAACTGGGACGGATGTGAAATGCGCAGTCTCACCTATGCCGGTGATGACAACAATACGGAAGACAACAAAAAGTGGTTAGGATCCATGGAAGATACCGAATATGATGCCGTATGTGAATTCACCTGTGATTTTATTACGTTGCCGGATGCTCCGATACAATGGGAGCCTGATGAAGAGTACAAGGATTACCAGTTCTGGCTTGGACAAAAGGCAGACGGAGGCTGGGATCTTGTAACCTGGGGTTATTAATAACCTGACAGATATGGGCCATTGGCGCAGTTGGGAGCGCGCCACACTGGCAGTGTGGAGGTCGTGAGTTCGAGTCTCATATGGTCCAGGAGATATTGAATACAAAATGCATGAAATACTGCATAATGCTTATCGCGGTATCGTTACATTTGGCAGGCTGCAGCGTACAGTTCGTTCCAAAGAGCGATATCGTTGTTATTTATACCGATAAGAGCAACCGGAAAATGTTGAGGCGTAAAAGAGAATAAGAGGGGGTAAAATGAGACAGCTTGCGTTCGAATTATATGATGACAGCTGTTTGACCGGGGCAATACAGGCAATAAAAGAGGATCAGACAGAGCATAACAGTTTTATAGTCTGTCACCTGTTCTGCGGATCAGGCTCGGGTGATGATTGTTTGAAGGTGGCTGATGCGCTTGCCAAAGAGCTGCCTGAAAGATCGGTTATTGCAGGTATTACGTCCAATGCGGAATTTCTGAATGGCAGGATGACCGATCAGGTATTGCTGCTGTCTGTCTTATCTTTTGATGACTCTGAAGCAGAATTGGTATATGGTCCGGATATTGAGCACAATGCGAAAGATTTCGGCAGGAATATTGCCAACAGGGTGATGAGTTCGGATGCTGTAAAAGCCGTAGAGCTTCTGTTATGCAATCCCGGAGTACAGATTCTTGATATATTCAAAGAGTTGGAGACATGTGATCATCGGATACAGGTCTTTGGTTGTATGCCATATGCACATGATCCGTTTAATGATCCGTTGTTTGTTGTAGTTCCCGGGAATGTGTCATATGCAGGCGGGATAGCGATAATCTATAAAGGCAGTGACTTGTATATTAATGTTGACTACACTTCGGGCTGGAAGGCAATCGGAAGGAACTTCAAGATAACAAAAGCGGAAAAGTGCAAGATATATGAGATAGACAACCGTCCGGGGCTTGATATATATAAGAAATACCTCGGAATGAGTGAAGAAGATGAGTTTCATAACGTTTCATTCGAGTTCCCTCTTATAGTCAACAGAGAGGGCGGGGATATGCTCAGGCATATATCCGGAGTTAACAAGGACGGTTCCATCGATCTTGACGGTTACGTTGAAAAAGGAATGATCGCAAAGATAGCGTATGGTGATCCCGAAACGATAATCGATGAGATTAATAAGCGCTGCGCGGTGGTGGCAAGTTTTGCGCCCGAAGCAGTGCTTCTGTATTCCTGCGTTGCCAGAAGGCTGTTCTGGGGCGCTCTCGTAAATAATGAGATAACGCCGTTTAACGATATTGCTCCCACATGCGGGCTTTGTACCGGAGGAGAGATAAGCAGGGACAGCTTTACAGGCGAGATCATGTGGCACAATGTCACGATCGTAAGCGCTGCATTTCGTGAAGGTGAAAAGAAGAGAGTTGTTGAGCCTCCGAAGATAGATGTAAACGGAATTACGGGTCAGACGCTTGTGGTTAAAAGGCTTATGACACTTATCAGGGAAACGTCTATAGAATTGGAGGAACTTGCCATTCGTGACGGTCTGACCGGGCTATACAATCGCAGGGAGATAAACAGGATCATGGATGAGGTTATGAGTGAGCCCAGACTAACATCACTCATAATGGTTGACATCGACCACTTTAAGAATGTAAACGATACTTTTGGACATAATGCGGGAGATATTGTTTTAAGGGGCGTTGCGAGGGAATTGCAGAAGGCTCCGACAGGATCAGACAGTCTCGTAGGCAGATGGGGCGGTGAAGAGTTCTTTGTGGTGCTCCCCGGAGTCGGAGGAGATGCAGCGGTGGATATTGCCGAATCGCTTCGCAGGAATGTTGCCGGTCTGGATTTTGGTGAGACCGGCTCGGTAACGATAAGTCTTGGCGTTGTTGAGGTAAGTGAGAATATTGATTGGAGTAAGAATGCGGCGAGGATAATCAAAAAAGTTGATGAGGCTTTATACGCGGCGAAGGCCATGGGTAGGAACTGCGTGGTGAGAAAAGAGATATAGTATACAATGAAGTGTTTCATAGGGTAGTTGGATGAATATAGTATTACAATGCTGCAGCCTATTTATTGTAGGTGTCTTAATAATCATGTTTTTGCGCGAGAAGAAGCTGGATCTTGTTGACAGGAGGCTCTTTACTCACGCTGTTTTTACGTGCTTTGTATGTCTGATATTTGATATCATATCCGTGATCGCGATCAACCGTACTGTTTATGGGTCGTTCAGTCCTGTTGCCACCGTGATAATATGTAAAATATATATAATGCTTCTTACAGCACAAGGGTATCTTAGTTATATTTATGTATCCACAGGGCTGTTGACAGTTGAAGGTGTCAACAGATCGAAGTTCAGGATCATTTTCCGGTGGGTATTTGCTATAGGTGAAATACTGATACTTGTTCTGCCCATATATTATACATGTGATGATGACGCGGTTTATTCCTATGGCGCTTCTACTGCGGTGGCATACAGAATATGCGCCGTCTTTCTGTTGGCATCCGTGATCATATCCCTGACATGCAAAAAGAGGATGTCAAGACGGAAGTACATTGCCTTATTGACGTGGCAGTCCACATGGCTGTTGGCAGCGGTCATTCAGTTTCTGAATCCCGAACTGCTGCTTGTTGGGTTTGCGTCGGCATTCGGTATGGTCATTTTATATATCCAGCTTGAAAATCCAAGTGCATATATTGATGCATATACAGGGCTTTTCACCAATGAAGCGCTGGCTGTTTATATACGTGATAAATACAAATACAACATGCCTTTTTCGGCCTTTACCGCAAGGATCATATATCTGACAAGCGATATAGATTTCGATATGGAGCAGAACGCAGTTCTTCGTATTGCGGGGGCACTGACGGAATTGGGTTCCGAACCTGCTTTCAGAATAGATGATAAAACGTTCTGTGTTGTATATGATGACAAGGAACGCATGAATGAACGTATGTTGTTCATAAAGAATCGCAAAGACAGTGTTACCGGTGTTCCTGCGGATGCTGCATATATACTCATTCCCGACAGCAGTATATTCTCAAGTTCGGAAGAATTCTTCAAATATCTGCATTATCATGAGAATGACACACAGGAGATTACGATAGCGGACGAAGAAAGCGTTCGGCAGATACGTGAGAGAAGTTATGTCAGTCAGATGATAACGGATGCATTGGCTGATGACAGAGTGGAAGTGTTCTACCAGCCATTCTATAATGTCAAAGAAAAGAAATTTACAGCGGCAGAGGCTTTGGTCCGTATCAAAGATACAGATGGCAGGATTGTTCCTCCCGCAGAGTTTATACCTATGGCAGAAGAAAACGGGCAGATTATTCAGTTGGGAATGCGGATCTTTGAAAAGGTCTGCCGGTTCCTGGCCACAGGTGAAGGACAAAAATACGGTCTGGAATATGTCGAAGTTAATGTTTCGGCTGCACAGTTTGATTATGACAATCCGGCGAAGTTTGTTATGGAGTATATTAAAAAGTATAATCTCAATCCCGGGTGGATCAATCTTGAGATAACAGAGACAGTGCAGCTGGGCAGTAAGAAGTCGATAATAATGAACGTGGACAAATTGACCAAAGAAGGTGTGACATTTTCTCTTGATGATTTTGGCACAGGACGGTCTAATCTTGATTATTTTGTCAATATGCCCGTTCAGAATATCAAGTTTGACCGTTCATTTACACAGGGATATTTCCAAAACGAAAAGGTAAAGTATGTGCTGAAGGGCATGGCAGACATGATGCACGAGATGAACATGATGATAGTATCGGAAGGCATTGAAACGAAAGAACAGCTTGATGCGATGATCGATATGGGAATTGAATACATACAGGGTTTCTATTTTTCAAAGCCTATACCGGAAAGCGATTTTATTGAGTACTTGAAATCAAATAACGGATAGAGGGAGAAAATAGCCTAAAAAAGTGCTTGACGGGAAATGAGGGCAGTGGTATATTGAATAAGCTGTCCGCGCCAATCAAGCGCTTTTTTATTGAGAAAATCAGGGCTTTTGCGGCAGTTGAACCTTGAAAATAAAATAGTACAACCAAACCCGAAAGAAGTAACACCGAAAGGTGATACACAATTCCTAAACAAAAAAAGAATTCGGAAACGAAATAAAACAGTGGAAGAAGACAAAGCGAAAGCCAAGTTTGACTGAAACTGGATT
>CAJOMN010000019.1 GCA_905235745.1 uncultured Lachnospiraceae bacterium | reverse complement strand
TCCGATCCATAGCAGGATTGCCAGAACAACAGGCACACAAACCAATATGATATTTGAAATAAGAAGTTTACGTCGAATCGACATCGATTCACCTCGTTTTATATTCTTCTGCGCCCGAAAGCTCCCGCCAAATTCCGATTGGGAATGAATGAGTGACGCAAATCGCTATTTTTTGTGGACTTCCGTCATATTACAAAATGGTGGCCATTTTTGCTGACCACCATAATACCATTCCTGTATACCTTTTATCATATGTCTTGGTTGATGCCACAAGATATGGCAGAAAGTCCGACACCTGCATTAAGGCTAATCATCTAACCAGCATCTAAATCCGCAGTGGGTGCACACATACTCGTCCCGTCCACTTGACCAGCCGAAAAGGCCGAACAGGACGGGGACTTCCTTATGCTGGCCCGTCTTGACAAGGTCATGTGACATCCCCGGATTGCAAGGCACCGAACTGGTAAGATGACGCCCCCCTTTCTTGCGTGGAACGCCTCCGGTGACTGCCTCTAACTGCTCCGGGTTCTCCAGTTTACGTTTTTCTCTTTTCATTATGACTCTATCCTTTCTTTCTTCGCCCTCTGCAGTACTGTTTTCTTTGGTTTCATTTGTTTTTCCTTCGGACTTTTGGGTTCCTCCTATTAGCGTGGACCTGTATGGGGCTTATCATGCGACCAGACTGTAATTCCGCAGCGGTTGCACACATACTCGTCCCGTCCACTTGTCCAGCCGCCAAGGCCAAACGGTAAAAGGGGGACTTCCTTATGCTGGCCCGTCTTGACAAAGTCATGTTCATACGAACCAATGCACTCCGGTATATAACCATGAGGCATCCCTTTCTTGCGTCCTCCGGTGACCTCCTCTAACTGCTCCGGGTTCTCCAGTTTACGTTTTTCTCTTTTCATTATGACTCTATCCTCTCTTTCTTCGCCCTCTGCGGTACTTTTTTCTTTGGTTTCATTTGTTTTTCCTTCGGACTTTTGGGTATCTGTTGATATTCTGCCATGTCAGATTTGATACTGAATTCTCATCAAGAGATTATTATGTCTCACTTGCCCTCAAATGTATACATTAGAGGACACTTTTGGCAAATTCACTTAATATACTTGCAGATTTATGGAACGCCTCGTTCTCGTCCTCCGTCAACGGCATCTGTTTCACCGCGAGAACACCGTTTCTTCCGATCATGCAAGGCACCGAGATTGCGATTCCCTCTACGCCGTATTCTCCGTTCAGCCTTATCGACACCGGAAGGATCTCATGGGTGTCGTTGATCACCGCAGACACTACTCTGCCAGCCGCTGCTGCCACGCCATAGGCCGTGTATCCTTTCGCTGCGATCATCTTCCCGGCAGCAGATCGGACATGCTCCGACAGTTTATTCTGCTTGACGGAAGTTCCTTCGCCCACATCCAATGCTATATAATCGTCCAGCGACATCCCAAGTATCCGGACAGAACTCCATATCACGCACGAGCTGTCCCCATGTTCTCCCAATACAAACATATCCGTAGAATTCACAGACACATCCAACATAGAAGCAATAAATCGTTTCAGCCTCGCTGTATCCAGCAGCGTCCCTGTCCCGATCACTTTCTCCCGCGGGAGCCCCATAGTCTCCTGAACGACTGCAGTGATAATGTCCACAGGGTTACTTAACACAATGATTATGGCACCTTGGTTTACTTTGGACACCTCTGTGAAAATATCTCTGGTAATCTTTACATTCTGCTCGACAAGTTCCAGTCTGCTCTGACCCGGCTTTTGGGCGACTCCCGCCGAATATATCAATATATCTGCGCCCTTGGCTGCGTCATATCCGCCAAATGTAAGTTTTGCCGTAGGCAATGTTGCCAAAGCCTCTGCGTCCAGAAAATCCTCTATCTCCGCTTGCAGCTTCTCCTGATCCCTGCCGATCAGCACCAGTTCCTGAATCTCGCGCTGTCTTTGCAGTTCTTTGAATGTCGCCATTCCTACATTTCCGTTTCCGATTACCGCTACCTTCATCGTGCTCTCCTTTCCAGACCTGCCCGCATTTTAGCTATGATTATATTATCACTATCTCAAGGTCCTTCCAACAATTATGCAAAAAAGACATCATTAACTTTCCTCTCTTCCTGACACCCCCGTCTTAGCCTTTATGTGCATAATAAGTCTGTCAATCCCCACAAAAGCAAATCCACCGACAGCAAACAGAACCAGAAGAGCGGCACACCATCCGATGACGCCTGTAATTCCCACCCTCTCGGGATTCAGGAAAAAATAAGGATAGATGAGCGGATCGGTTCCGTGATAGTTCAATATGGATGTATCAAATCGAAGAATTGCCGCATGAATATATACATACGCCAGGTATACCAGCGGATAAAGTATGGACAGAAGCGGGTAAGAAAGCCTGCACTTTCCTTTTTCATAGAATAATATCCAATCAGCCGTATACATCAGCGGCAACATTATATGAAGCAGAACACTGGCTACTTTATAGTTATCAGCCGGGTTTCTTCCCGATGCGTGGGCAAGCAGCAGATTGAATACCAGAAAAGTAAGAAGTATACCCAGCAATCCGCAGAATTTCATAAACGGCGTCGCGCTCACATAACCGTCTTTGTCCCTCTTAACTGTCTGTATCAGCTCCTTCAACATGATTATGATGCAAAAATAGTTGCTCAGATCCGTAAACAGGATGTAAAAATCCCATCTGAATTCCATATCAAAAAAACCAAGGCTTGCAACAACTCCCACAAGGCCCAGTGTAATATACGCTGTTTGATATATAATCTGTGTGGTTTTGTTTTTGATCATTTCGTTTTGCCTCCTCTTTCGACCTTCAAAAGTATTATATCATCGGCTTTCAAGATCAAAAATACTTTTCTTGACCGGTACACTGTATTATATATAGGGAAAATATGTTACAATGTGTCATGTATCCGTTCACGACATCATTATAGTCATGTTTTTGTCATACCGCCAAACGGAAAGTCCGGAAAAGAAAGGTAGGAGGCATATATGAAATCAAACAAACTACTAATCATGCTGTTGCTTACAACTCTCGGCTTGTCACTGCTTGCAGGGTGCGGCGGTAATGCCGCAGAATCGGAGTCTGCGGCTGCCGAAAGCACGCCTGTCGCGGAAGATGCTTCCGAAGCCCGGGACAAAGATACCGGCAATAATAGCGAGGTTTCGCAGGAAGAGGAAACTCCCGAAGAAGACCCGCTCTATACGGAGCTTTCAGATTGGGGCTTCGAATTTTCAAGCGGCGCAGGCGGCTGGGGAACCGAACTTAACGTCAATCCCGACGGCAGCTTTGAAGGCTTTTTTGTTGATTCCGATATGGGTGACACCGCCCCGGACTATCCCGACGGCACAGTGTATAGATGCGACTTTACGGGACAGTTTACCGGATACAGACAAAAAACTCCCTATATATATGAGCTGGATTTTGACGATCCCGAATACGAAAAGACTCCCGACACGGAAGAAATAGTCGGGAATACCCGCTATATTTATTCCACTCCCTACGGCCTGGAAGGTACGAATACCCTTATACTCTACCTGCCCGGCACTCCGGTTAAAGAGCTTCCGGAGGACTATCTCTCGTGGGCATTTGTATCTAATGGCACATATATAAAAACCACTTACGATGACTACGGGAAATATTACCAATCCTCCCCTGTCGGGCTTCCGTTCTGCGGGCTTTTCAACACCAATGGAAATCTTGGCTTTTATTCCGTAAATACTTCGGACAAAAATAAAAAGTTCGTGATAAACACCGCCAGATTCCCCGGTCTTACCTCCGACCGGGCACAGTTAAATGATGACGGCACATATTATTATGTGGATTCCGACCCGCTGGGAATGTACAGGGTGACAAATATCTGTCTGGCATACGATGACGGTCCCGCAATGTGGCAGAGCACTGCCGAATTTGCAGAATACGCCCTGCAAAAGCTTCCCAGGGAGCTTCGTCCCCGGGATCCGGAGGATGTTTATATCGTGGACAAGGATCATCTGGACAACATACTCATGGGAAAATATGTCTTTCTTACAGGTGAAGATTCCGTATACGCAAGCTGGAACACCGGCAGCAATGAGGATATGATGTATAATATCGCAAGAATAACCTCCTCTTCCGGCCGGACATATATCTATGTTATCTCCCGGGATCCCGAGAGCGAGATAATGACCGGGGAGGCTGCGAATTTCTATCTCGGTTCCCTCTCATTTACGGGCTCACCCGAAAACCTTTCTTCTGCCGGAAAGGAGAAGGCCGATTCCATGGTTCTGGCCTATGTAAAACCGAATGATGGCAAGAGTATTCTGGCTCAAAGGCTCGTATGGATCACGCAAGATGACACGGATCTTCTGGAAGAATACGGTATAGATCCCGATGATATAGTCAATGATTATGCGCTCGGAAACCTTGACGATGATTATTCCGAATATGACCTGGTGCCGGAATGCCCGATATATATGCAGTTCCCCGAAAACATCTTCGATTCGCTCACGGATGCCGAAGGTTTCGCCGCACTTGCCAAAGGATATGACGACTGGGACGACTGGGGACGTCTGATGCAGCTTTATCTGGATAAGAACGGAAAGGTACTGTTTATGTACGAACCGTATACACCGTAAGGTGATTGAAAAGTAAAGGACAGCCGGGTTGCCCTTAGCAGCGAGCTGGCAAGGAAACTATCTGCGGGTCCAGGCCCGCCTGTTACTTCTTGCAAGCAGCATTTCCATATCAAGTCCTGCCGGACATATATTTCTGCATGAGAGGGATTTGCCACAGCCTTCATATACATCCCTCCTGTATGTCTTCTTGAGTTCTCCGGCCTTGTCTCCCTCAGCCTGCACCAGTAGCCCTGCCATTTCTGTCATGCCGGACATTCCAAGGAATTCTCCGGCCGGATGATAATTGGGACATACCTCAAGGCAGAGACCGCACTGAAGACAGAAGGCCGCCTCTGTCACCGTTTCATCATCATATCCGTCATAAGCCGTTTCTTCTTCAAGATACAGGCCAAGCTCTCTGTAGCGTTCAAACACAGCGCTCCTGTCCACAAGAAGATCACATACCACAGGGAATTTCTTCAGGGGTTCAAGCCTTATCACATCTCCTTTAAGATCTGAAAGTCTTGTATCACAGGCAAGACGGGGCTCCCCGTTGATGATCATGGAACAGCCGCCGCACCGTTTCTGATGACAGCTGTGTTCCCAGCTTACGGGACGAGTCTGTTCTCCTGCTTTATTACGCACACCCGGCCTTGAAAGTTCAAGAAGCACCGTTGATATCCTTGCCTCCCCGTCATTCACCTCATAACAGAATTCCTCATAATAAGGCAGGCTGTCCTTATTCTCCTGTCGTCTTATCCTTATAAGCCTATTCACAATATTCTCCGGGGTATTCGTAAGAAAGCCTGATCCTGCCATCCTCTATGGCAACAGTGCTGTTTTTTCCATATTCCTCGGCCTGCTTAGGATATTCGGCCAGATTATGGGCACCGCGTGATTCCTTTCTGCCATAAGCACTTACGAGCATAGCCTTTGAAAGCATGAGCAGTGAAAGTGTCCTGATACACGCACCCAAATCCTCCGCCTCCTTTAAGAGGCTGTCCGTTTGCCGTATGGCAGCCTCAATCTCTGCCTCTTTCCTTACAACCGACAACGCCGAAGCAAGCAGCTTCCTCATGCGAACCCTTAATTCCATATCCTTATCACCGGGCTCCTTAAGGTAAGCCTTCATGCGCTCATCCGAAAAGTCATCCGCATCCTTCCGGGTATCATCAGCACCGATGTATTCATCTTTATATATGGCTGCAGCACTTGCTGCCGCCACCTTACCGCCGTATATTGCTCCCAAAAGCGAGTTGCCGCCAAGCCTGTTGGCCCCATGGTAGGCGCATGAACACTCTCCTGCTGCGTACAGTCCTCTGATATTGGTCATATGATCCCTTCCGACCTTAATGCCACCCATAAAAAAATGGATCCCGGGGGATACGGGCACAGGCTCCTTTACGGGGTCTGTTGACAGATAATACATGATCTCTCTCCTCAGATCCGACAGTCTCTTATTCCATTTATCCCCGTCTATCTGTGTAAGGTCCAGATATACCTGCTTCCCGCACATATCCATTCTTTTGGATATAACATCCCTTGGCATCAGGTTTCCGCCTTCGCCGAACTCATCCTCAAGAAAATATATCTTCTCTTCATTATCTCCGTAATAAAACAAACGGCCGCCCTCACCTCTTGCCGCCTCCGAGATCAGCATTCTTTTACCGGAAATAGACACTGTCGTAGGATGGTACTGGATAAATTCAAGATTGGCAAGCCTGACCCCTCTCATGAAAAGATCCGCACTGACTTCTCCTGTATTGGCATAGGTCCCTGTTGTCATAGCTTCAAATACACCGTTCATTCCTCCGGTAGCTATTATCACGGGACCGTACAGGGCAGACAGAGAAGAATCATATGTATCCCTTATATACACTCCCCTGCATTTAACCATATAAGATCCCGGATCACGGGCTTTTTCATCCCGTGTCTTATCCGTTATAAGTCCCGTATACTCATGATGAAAAAGCCTCTGAACCATACCGTTTCGTTCATGCTTTCTTACCTCTTTTATCATTGAGGCCATTATCACCTTACCGGTAGAACTCTTGACAAAAGCGGTCCTTTTCTTTTTCTGACCCCCGAAATTCCTCTGTATGAGTCTTCCGTTCTCCCTTGCAAAGGCAACTCCGTATCCTGAAAGCTCCCGTATTATCTCAGGCGCTTCTTTACACAGGCCCTCCACCATGGCCTCATCAGCCAAAAAGCACCCTCCCCGCAGGGTATCCTTTATATGCTCCTCAACCGTATCCTCTTCTCCCATAAGATCAAGGCAGGCGTTTATCCCGCCCTCTGCGAGATTGCTCTGTGCTCTCTCCGATGGCTGTACGGATACAAGTCTTGATTGCACGCCCAGCTGTGACAGCCGGATAGCGGCTGCCAGTCCGGCAAGTCCCGCTCCTATTATATTGACCCTTACATCTTTCGTTCCCATTCCCGATCATCCGGCCTTAGCCCTTAAACACCTGTCTGTTATAGCCTTTCCGCATAAGTATCCGCTTACCGTATTTCAACACTTATCAAGCCTTCCCGCATCCATACGGTACATGACATCGGCATATCCTGCCGCATCACTCTCGTGTGTTACCAGGAGTACACAGGCTCCTGCATCTGCAGCTTCCCTGAGCATGGAAAAGACTATCTTCGTATTCTCATCATCCAGATCCCCTGTCGGCTCATCCGCATAGATGACCGCAGGCTTTAAAATGAGGGCCCGCGCCACCGCCATCCTTCTTAATTCCCCACCGGACAGCTCATCAGGCATCACTCCGGCAAGCTCATATACAGACAGCTTCTCCATCATCGCATCAAGCTCCCTGTCATCGATCCTTATGTCATTACCGCCAAACATTGCAGGCAGCAGGATATTCTCCCTGACATTAAGCGAAGATACCGCACTGCTGCCCTGAGGGATATAGCCTGTATTCCTGTTTCTGAAACGGGACAGGTCCCTGTCACTCATTTCATATATGTTTATGTCATCATAACATACAGTACCCGAGTCAGGCATAAGTATCCCCGACAGCATATTAAGCAGAGTGCTCTTGCCCGAGCCTGACCTGCCCGTTATGACCGTTAACTTTCCCGGTTCAAGACTGATATCGGTTTCCCTCACAGCGGTGAAAACATTGGTATCCGTTTTTTTCCTTATGAATTCCTTTTTAATATTCTTACCGTGAACAAGCATCTGCATCACCCTACTCTCAACATAGTCCCGGTATCGGCTCCGGCTATCTTATAGGCCGATATTCCCGAGGTTGCGGCTCCGGTCAATCCACAAAGGATAAGTGCCAGAAGCGCAGCTGTAAGCATGCTTGCAGCCGACGGGAGCAGAAAGGGAAGTCCCATGGTCTGTTCAAGCAGACCCGAAAAAGGAAGCAATACAGCCATTCCCAGCGCTATACCGAAAAGACCACCCAAAAGGCTTACCATGACTCCCTCGCCTATAACCAACAGTGCCAGTTCCTTCCTTGTTGACCCCACCACCCGGAGCAGTGCGAATTCTCTCTTTCTCTCACCGGTCATAAGCAGGAAAGCAGCTGCCATGATCATAAGAGCCAGTATCCATATACATATACTGATAAGCCTTCCCATATAGGATGCGCCGGCAAGACTGCCTGCTATCCCGGATATCATTTCCTTAGTCTGTACCGCCTTAACCTTTTTTACATGAATGTTGATGTCATTAAGAACCTCCTCGGTAACGGCATCGTCGGAAACATCTATCAGTATACAGGAGATCACATTACCCGCATTTATATTCCCGTACTCATTCAGTTTCTTATCAAGGGAGGCCTGAATAAGCGTCTTAATGGTATCCCGTCCGGTAAATACCGCCGTATCATAGCCGGTTCCGGTCTTATCAAGCTTGGCGGCCACCCTTACATCCACACCGTAAAAAGACAATGTATCACCCACAAAAGCATTAATATCGTTCCCCACAACTATATCCAGATATTGAAGCTCCTTACCGTTGCTCTTCCTTATCCATGGCGAAATGGTAAAATCAGTCTGCGGGTCAAAGCCTATTATCTCTACGGGTATCGAACAGCAGCTGCTTGTTGCGCTGGCAAGGTAGTACTGCGCCGATATCCTTTCTATGCCATCCATGGCAGATATCTTATCAAGTACATCACTGTTCATATAAAAATAGCCCGTGTTTCCCTGAAGGACGATATTCTCAAGGGATGATCTGGTGGCAGCCTCGTAGGGAACCACCATGATATCTGCACCCAGTCTCTCCTCCAGTGAAGTAAAGCCTTTTAAAAGGGCGGATATGATCATAGCTGTCATAAAAAGCGCAAAAGCCAAAAAGCCCGCCAGGGCAATAAGCACAGCACTTCTTGACTTTCTCCTTAATACGTTCTTATATGCCAAAAGAAGCGTTTGTTTCATCTTGACCTGTCCCTTCTTAATCTATCGTAAACGTCTCGCATCGTTTGTCCGGTGTGTGATCCACGGAGAACTCCTCCTGAGTCTTAAGATACCAGTCATAGCATTCATCCACGTCATCAAAGGTGGGATCCATGCAATATATCGAATCATCAAGCTTAATGATCAGCCATGCATGCCTCTCGCTCCTGCCATCTCTCACCGCGTCACCTGTGACTATCCTGCAGGGGACCGACAGCTCCTTCAGAAGCCTGTAAGTCAGTACAGTGTATCCCTGACATACCACCCTGTGATATTTAAGCGCCGCATAGGCTGTTGTCTTCTTGTGATTGGATCTGTTACCTTTATGAACCATATCATAGTCAAGAAGCCCGGTTACATAGTCATGCACCAGCCTGATCCTGTCAGCATCCCCTGCATCAGACGGCAGTTCTTCCTTAAGCTCATTTACTATCTGAGAGATCATTTGGTCAACATACTCCTCCTCATCCCGTGAGGTGTAATATGAGGGCCTCAATCGTATTATGATCTTATTCTTAAACGGCCCGTTCTCAACCTTGTAATTCATCCTGTAGCCGCCAAGCTGATACCTTATATAATCGCCGCCTGACGGATCATCGCTTTCATACAGGGCCTGCTCCATAAGGTCATCCACCAGAGCCTTAAGCTTATCTTTATCCGGCGTCGAGTCCGAATCAAATGATATTGTCACACGATACGAACGGTTCTTAAGCGCGGAGCGTATCCTTTCCACTATCTCAGCATGGGTTTTTAAGCTGTATGTTCTTCCCGTCCTGTTTTCGCTTCCAATATCACCCCTTAGCAAAAGGACTATGGTCACAAGGATCAGGGCAAATATAAAGGCCTTTCTTTTCGCAAGTCTCATAAAGCTCTTAGATTACCTTCGTATCCAACGGAAATAGTAAACGATAAAGGCTATCGCCGAAAGAAGCATCAATATCGAGAGCACAGCAAGCACATCCGTCTTGAAATTTCTCTTATCCGTAAGACCAAGAGCCAGCTTAAGCGGAGTGATATTTACAAGTAGGTGTATCAGAAGTGATACTACCAGCAGTATCTGGTTTATCAACCGCAACGTAGTGTACTCATTCAACACATATGTGCCTCCGATACTCCTTCCCCTGAACAGTAATATATGGTCAAGCATAAAGATGACCATGGCAACCCCCGATATCCTTCTTATCAGGAAGAGCGCGTTGTCCTTAATGTAAAATACACCGGCCTTTTTGGATGCCCCGATAGTCCGGGCACTTAAGATACAGCCTATCACAATATGTATAAGTATGAGCACAAGCATGAAGTATGACAGAAGCTTAAAGACAGTATTTCCGCCCTGTACCCATCCCATCAGGATGAAGCCTCCATAGATCATATGTGCCAAAAACAATGCGATTATCCCGATGGTTACAAAGGAATTGACTCTTCTCATACATTACTCCCTACTGCTGCTTATATACTCAATAAAGGACAAACCCGCAAGCCAGTCTGCTCCGTATGCCCTGTATGCCTCCGAAGACATAAGGATAATATCGAAATGTCCGTAATAAGCCTTGGACAGCAGCAGAGTCGCATCATCATAAGAGCTTATCTTCATCTGGTTCTCGGGAAGCCTGCTGGCAAAGCTTCTTGCGATATCGACCCCCTGGATATCGTTTGTCAGAACGGCACAGCTTATATCTTCAAAAAGATATCCTATCTCCTTACCCATAAAAAAATCAGTCCATGTGGAAAGCTTATCCGTGTCCGTATGTGCTTCCCTGTTGATAAGCACAATATAATCACCCGAAGGCTTTTCTATAACCACCGTCGGACTGGTGATAGCATCAGCACCGGCAATCAAGTGCTTGGGTATCTTTAAAAAATATGCGGGCAGACCCACAAGCAGGATCACACTTACAAGACATATGCAGGTATGTCTTGCAATGCTGCCCTTAAGGACCGGCCTCTTATTACTGCTTTGCCTTATCAAGGGCATCGTTTACCGCCTCTTCGAATTCATTATAATTAATGGTTGCTCCGCTTATCGCGTCTATTCCCTTAAGCTGCCCGTTCTGTACAAGCATATCTGCGTATTCCTTACATGCGGCATTGGCCTTCTGAGCCTTGTTGTAATAATCACGGTTTGCGACTCTTCCGTCCTCCTTACCATATTCTTCATCCTTAAGGGTACCGTCAACCTCATAGGTCAGATATGTGCAGTCGGCTATCCTGCCATCCTTTATAGTCAGCGTTACGACTCCATAGCCGTTGCCTGCGTCGTCTCCGCTCTCATCCACATATACGTTACTCTTGCCTTCATAGGTTCCATCCTTATACGCAGTGCCGCTGCCACAGCCGGCAAGAGCAAGCAGCATACCGGCGCACAGAATTGCGATGATTTTTCTCATAATGTTCCTCCACGTTTTTATTATAATGTCACTGCAGGGTTATATGCTTTATCTTTCCGGTAAAATCGGGATTTATGCTTTCATGATCAACCTTACCGTTTCTCAGCACTATGGTCCTTTGCGCCACTTCAGCAACCTCAGGATTGTGGGTTACGACCACCAACGTCGTTCCCTCCTCATGAAGCTTGCGGAACAGCTCCACAACGATCTCCTCATTTGCTTCATCCAGATTACCGGTAGGCTCATCGGCAAGAATGATCTCAGGATAATTGATCAAAGCTCTTGCCACACATACCCTCTGCTGTTCACCGCCCGACAGCTGACTGGGATAATGCCTGGCCCTGTCCTTAAGCCCTACCCGTTCAAGGGCCTCCAGTGCCTCCTTTTCATCGGGAACACTGTGATAATACTGTGCCAGCATAACATTTTCAACTGCGGTAAGATAGCTTACAAGGTGAAATTGCTGAAATATAAGCCCTATCTTGTCTCTTCTTATATTTGTAAGGGCCTTGGCGCTCTTCTTTGCTATATCCTCACCATCCAGCAATATCTCACCCTCGCTGGCCTTATCCAGCGCACCGATTATGTTCATCATAGTACTCTTGCCGGAGCCCGACGGTCCCATGATTGCCAGCCATTCACCCTTTTCAACCTTCATATTCACATGATCCAGAGCGTGAAGATCCCCATATATTTTAGATACATTCTTAAGCTCTAACAAAGTACTCATATCATTCTCCTTTCAATACAAGTGCCGGATCAACATCCGTAGCGGATCTTATCGGTATAAGACAGGCAATACCCGTAACCAGCACAGACACCACCATCGTCGCCGGCAGCAACCACGGCATGAGGCTTATCGAACTGTTAAACACATTCATCGAAACCGCCTGGGCAAACCAGAAACCCAGTACAGCTCCCAACAGGCCACCCACAGCACCGAGAACAAGCCCCTCTCCCATAAACTCATTGATTATACTTCTGTCCGAGGCGCCAAGAGCCTTCCTCAGCCCTATCTCCTTTCTTCTCTCAGTCACCACGGCCGTCATTGTGGTTGCGACACAGATCATTGTCAACAGCATGACAATTATGGTAACAAGAAGAACGAGGGCCTGCAGCTTTCCGAGTACTGTGGTCTCCGACTGGGTAACCCTCTTTACCAGCTTGGCATCAAGCACTGAACTGTCTGCCGATATCCTGTCCGCATAGCCTGACAGGTCGGACTGTTCCGACGCAATCGACATTTCGCAGACATTGAAGCCCCTGTCCTCACCCGTAAGCTCCTCCATCATTGCTATGGTCATATAAATATAGTCCTCTTCCTTGCCTCCGGTATCCAATATACCGGTTACGGTAAGATCAACACTGTTGTCAAGGTCTTCCTCACCCGCATCCTCAGGCCTGTAGGTCACACTGATCCTGTCACCTTCAAACAGCCTGAAGGTGTCCGCAACATTTTTACCTACCATAACCTCCTCATCAGAAGCCGGCCAACTGCCGTCAACCTTCCAGAAGGGGCTGGAAGCCTTAGCTCCTTCCATATCGGTGGCAGCGGCCAGGATAGGCCTGTCGTTGATCCTGACAGTCTCATACCTGTACGGAGCCACTCCCACTATCTCTTCGCCCGGTATCACGGCCAAGGCCTTATCCACATCCTCCTTTGTAAAGGTCCTCTCTGTGGCGGCAAGCAACATATTTGCCCCATAGCTTCTGAACTGAGCCCGCAACTGTCTCGGAACATCTATGTATATGGTCACGAGCCCCGACAATATCGTAGCCCCTATTGCAATGGCAAGCAGAGCGATCACCATACGGGATCTTCTTCTCAGCAGGGAGGCCGTTATCATCCTTATATACATTTTTCTCTTATTCATATCGCTTTGCTCCTTATGCCCTTCCGTGTAATACCTCAGTCGGACGCAGGCTCTGCAGCATCTTGATGGCCGGTATGCATCCTATCAGTGTTACAACGATGACCAGAACGATAACTATGGGCACTACCATCGCCCTTATTTCTATGGCCGATTGAAAGACGGTATGTCCTATGATCTGTGCAAAGCCTATACCGGCGAAGAAACCGATAACTCCGCCGATCACTGCCGTACACATTATCTCGGTGAGTACCAACCCGGTGATGGCCGGATTGTGGGCTCCGACAGCCTTCATGAGACCTATCTCCTGGGATCGTTCCATCACGGAAGCTGTTACAAGATTACATATTCCCAGAGCCGCTCCTATCAATGACAGTATGGTTATCAGTATCATAAGCATCTGGGTCTTGTTAAGTATCTGGCCCTCCGAATCGGCAACCTGCCTTACCGCCGAGGCAACCGAATCGGTTATCACCTCTTCTATCTGATAGCAGATCGAGCTCACGTAAGCCGTACAGTACCAGGTCTCATATTGCGATACCGAAAGAGACCCGGGATCCTCCGCCGCTTTTCTTGCCAGCTCGTTATCAGGTGTTGTCAGGGCAGACACCTCTATGCTGCTGACTTTACCCTCAAGCCCTGATATCTCCTGGGCCGTATCAAGCGGCACATAGATCTCATTGTCCTCATCGCTCCCTGCGTCAAAGACTCCTGCCACTGTAAGATCCTTTTCGGCTTTCGGACCTTTAAGCCTTATAGTCTGCCCGGCGGAAATTCCCTCCTTTTGTGCAATCCCTGTTCCAACCATGCAAAAGTCACTTCCCAGCTTCTGCTCATCCAGCCAGTCTCCGTCAATGATCTCCCACCAGCTCCTCATCGAAATGACACCGGCATCCAGTTCTTCACCGGTGGGAAGCGCCATATGATGGTCAAACCAGGTGCCCTTCACAGTCACGGTACTGCCCTCATCAAGAACCGCTTCCGTGCTAATAAAGGGAGCATAGTCCACTATATTGAATGCCCAGAATATGGTCTTGATCTTTCCCAGTTCATCCTCGGCAAGATATTCACCCGAAACATCCCCGTCCTCTATATCATATAGTTCTGAGATTACCGAGGCATTCTTAGGCACAACGCTGATATTGGCGCCATAAGCCTTAAGTTCATGATTGACCTTGTCCCCCACATCCATCATAACTGACAGCATTGCGGTGGCTAAGGACGCTCCAAGAGCTATAGTAAAGGCTATCATGACCATTTTTTTCCACTGCCTCAAAAATGCCTTGGCTATCATTCGTATAAACATATGAATTCTCCATTATCAATCTTTTCTACCTGAATTCCTTCTCATATTCAAGCAGACCGCTTATCGGAACGATTATCCTTCCGTTCTTTATTTCATAAGGGATCACTATGGGATTACAACCACCCTTGAACCCTATTGTATTCACATTCATGACCACATCACACAGCTTACATACTACCTGTCCGTCCTTCTCGTAATAACCTGTCTCACCGCAGATATCACACGCATCAAGACCTATCCCGTAGGTTGATGAACCGGTCTTTTTAATAACTATAAACCTTATGCTCACACCGTCCGCACTCTCATAGGCAAACCTGTGAAGATGACCGTCACTGACCTGTTCGAAGGTTACATACATATTTTCATCATCATACTCGGTATCCTCAACGGGCGACAGGCTAACATCCTTGGAATTATAGGCTTCAACAACCGTAAGATTAATGATCGTCAAAACAAAGGAACACAGAGCGGTCACGGCCCATCTTCTTATATTTCTCCACTTGGCCCTGATCTTTCTGTGCTCTGCCGGATTCCTGTATGCCTCATTTACATGCAGGCTTTTGATCAGCAGGTATACGGCCTCCGCAAATAGCAGGATAAAGGAAATATATATGAAATAATTCCTATGATTCTTAACAAAAACAACATATGAAAAAACGGCGTGGTTTGATTTGATATTCCCATTCTGCAGATTGACCGATAAAATTCCCGAAAGCATTATCAGTTCAAGGAAAAGCATCTGCAGAAACACCGAAACACCTGCAGCACTCTTACTTATCCGTGATGTGCATTTAAGTGCCGTCATGAAGGCTATGAAAGAAATTACAAGCCCGAATAAAACTCCGGCCATCTTGAGCAAAAGATCCGTTGATACCATACTCTTTTCGGTGTTCATAATCTGGTGCGGATACATGAGCACTTCGGGAAGTGAATATACCGTCAGCGAAGCGATAAATGTCGCAAGAGCACTGAAAATAAGGATATCAATGAGCCTGTTACCCTTCTTTATAAATGCCGTGATGCACAGGATGATCAACAAAACAAAGGCACACAGAGATGAAGTATATATAACTGTATTTATCGTCGCTGTACTTACCTTGTTCGTATTATTTCGAAGATAAGCTATCACGATGGAAATAAGGAGACCTGCGAGCGCTCCCACAGACATTATCCTCTCATTTCTCCGATCCGGTTCTATGCGCTCATACCCGGTAACCGTTCCACCGATCACGGAACCCAGAAGCACAGCCTTAATGGTATATAATAAATAACTTAACATGCCTTCCTCCACATTTTGGTGCGTTTAAAGATGGGTTCCTTTTAAACGCACCATGCGGCGCGCTTCCGTAAGAAGTGCGCCGCTGTCATTGTTCTGTATTAAACATTGCTAAAGCAAATGTCCCGATGCATTACTCAAGTCCCGCAAATTCCCATCCTTCATAGGTATAGGTAAGAGGACCGTTGCCGAATACGTCTGCAAGCAATCCGCCGGGGCCTGTTTCAGCATCCGAATGGATAAGATAACCGTTCTCACCGGGGCTGTGGATAGTAAAGGTAACATCGTATGTACCCGGATCAAGCTTGATGTTGTTTCCGTAATGAGGACCGTCAGATGCTGCCATAGGCATGAAGGTTCCATCGGTTACGGCGCTCTTGTCTGATGAGTTAACTATGGCGTAATCAACCGTAAGATAAGGAACCCAGTCACCGACACCATATCCGAGCTCATTATCGAGTGCGGAAATATCTGCCTCAAGATGGATATCGTAATCCTCCGCCTTGTAATTCTGCTGCTCACTGTCTGTCATAGGTACTGACTGGAAATATACAGCCGAAAGATTGATAAACGCAAGCTCTTCATCCTCAAAAATGGGGTGCTCGGTAAAGCCTGCCCCTGCTGCGGCATCATCTGCCTCCTCAACAACCTCTGCCTCTTTAACAACTTCTTCCGCTGCGGCATCTTCCTCCTGCGTTGAAGCTGCGTCTGTTGCAGGCGCTTCTGAACTCTGTCCACATCCTGCTATCATCATCGAAGCAAGAGCTGTTGCGCACAATGCTGCTACAATCCTTTTTTTCATCATTTCTCCTCCTTGTATAGCATATATTTATTTGTAACCCTTCATGTACTTTACATACATTAAGGCTGTTACCGTATCATGATCCCGCCTGCGCCGATCTGGCTTCATCTGCGAGGCGTTTATTCTTCTTGAGCCAGTATACAAATGTAACCACCGTGATCACCGTCAATATGATCTGGGGCACTATAGTCTGAACGCAGGGATATATGCCCAGTACCTCCAGCAATGAATTTGAAGGTATCCATGCCACCCATGTGGGCGATGTCATCGAAATAACATCTCCTTCGATAAGCTCCTTGATCCCCGATCCCAGGAAGGATATCGACATTATGGCCATCAATATACTTGTTGCCAGGAAGAATGGCTTAAGCGGAAGCCTTACTGACAGCAAACGGATGGCAAGATAAACAAATACCAGTACCACGGCACCCAGCACAAAACCCAGCCATACGGATCTTTTATCTCCCGTTGCAAGCAGGGGCTGGTAGAACAGGATCACCTCCGCCCCTTCCCTGTACACTGCCAGAAAAGCCGTGAAGGCAAGAGCCACACCGCTCCCTCTTTCAGAAGCTTCACCGACCTTGCTCTTAATGTAAGCATCCCACGCTTCAGATTCCGACTTGCTCACCATCCAGTTGGACACATAGAAAAGCACTACCACCGCTATCAGGGCCGTAACACCCTCGATGACCTCCTGACTGGCGCTGTTTGCAAGCTTAAGGGCGTTAAGAGCCCATGCCGATACAAAGCTCAGAACTATACCAAGCACGGCGCCTACGTAAACAGGGCGAAGCTTTGTCCTGCCGTTTTCACCGTTCTTCTCCGATATTTTGACAAGGTAGGCGATGATGGCACCCACAACAAGTATCGCCTCAAAGCCCTCCCTTAATATTATTCCAAAGCACGCAATAAATGTGGCCATAGAGGCGGATCTGGAGTTGCCTGTCGCCTCTCCGTTTTCATCAACTCCGTCAAGCTTGTTGGCATCAGTCCTTATCATGGTCCGGAGCACATCAACTTCTTTATTGAATTCCTCTGTACTTCCGCCCTTTGTTGCCGACTTGCAGGCCGAGAACTGGAGCTCCACTTCGGATTTCCTTGCTCCCGAGATATAACCCATCGCATTTCGTTCAAAGCCGGTAGTCTCGTAATAACCGTAATAGCCATTATTTATACAGTTATATGCTCCTTCCGCATCCCCTTGCGCATATTTGGCCTTGGCTGTCCTGAATACCTCGGACATTGCATCGGCTACTTCATTCCATTTCGTAACACCCACAGGAAGCCCTGCCGCCTGTGTATATTCCTCCCATGTGGCGTAGTAGTTGTTGTTAAACAGCTCGGTCGCCTGTGTATCCGTCTCGGCTATGGTTTCAACCTCTTCCTCTACTCCGTCAAGCTTATTGGCGTAGAGCCTTAGATCCGCTGACAGCACATCAACAGCGGTAGCAACTTCGTCATTGCCTTTCCCGTTCTTTATGAGGTTGTTGATATCAGCGAAGTCACTCTCTATCGTCTTTTTCCCGGCGCTAGGGAGCTGCTTCTGCATCATGATCTTAAAGCCTGACTGCCCCCAATACCTGTTCTTGGCATCCGATATCTTGGACAGTGCGTCCTCATTATTACCCGCCTTATGGTCAGCCACCGCAACGGCGAGTACGTTATCGATAGCATCCACCACATCATTGCAGGTAAAATCACTTATACCTTCAGATGCCTTGTATTCATCCCAGGAAGAATAGTAATCTGCTGCGGCCGCTTTGATCCGGCAAAATGACGCAAACAAAGCCGTGATCATGAAAATTACAATAAGATTCCTATATAAATGTGTTTTCAAATCGAAACTCTCTTTCCATCAACTTGTATACGCATAGACTTTTTACAATACTTCAGTCCATTCCTGTTGGTTAGCGTATGCTAATTAGCTGTCGCTAATTAGCTATTGCTAACTAAGAATTGTAATCAAATGGTCTTATTTTGTCAACATAAAAAAATATAAATTCATGATATAAATTCAGGATTCCGGAAGTCTGATTTCAAAATCTTGTATACCGTAATTCCGTAGTGTTATAATAGAATTAGTAGTAGGAGGTCTTAGGGTATGACAACATGGCTTATGGAAAACCTTGGAACGATCATAGCATCTCTGATCCTTGCCGGGATCGTCATAATGATCGTTGCGAGCATGATAAAACGCAGAAAGAACGGAAAGCATTCTTCCTGCGCATACTGCAGCCATTGTTCCATGTGCGGGATATGCCAAAGTTCCCATACCGAGCAAACGGATCGATAGTGCTCTTTTCTCCTTGATTTTTTGCAGGTTTAATAATAGAATACTTTGTTAGGAAGTTTTGTTGACCCGAAGGTCCTGTGATTTTTGCAATAGAAGCTGTAAAAGTCATGGGACTTTTGTTGAGTACGAAGATATGAAGACCGATAAGAGACAATCTGTCGCAATAGACGAGAATACGCCGCTTCTTATACTGGCAGGGCCAATGTTTCTGGAACTGTTCCTGAACACCATGCTCAACAATATCGACACCCTCATGCTCAGTCACTATGACGAATACGCGGTAGGGGCAGTCGGGAACGCCAATATCATCCTGTTCATGATGAACATCTTCTTTAACGTAATAGCGACGGCTACAAGCGTTGTAGTTGCACAGTATCTCGGCGCAAAACAGTATGAAAGCATGAACATGATCTATACGCTGGCTGTCACGGTCAACCTTGTTTTCGGCATTATACTCAGCGGGGTATTCTGCCTGGCAAATCCCCTGATCATGAATTTCCTGCATGTATCAGAGGAAATGCGCCCTTATTCCATGATATACATATACATCGTCGGAGGCGGCGGGTTTATTACCGCGGTCTTCAATGTCATGCTCCAGATCCTGAGGTGCAACGGACATACCCGGATCGGTATGTGGGTGACTTTTGCCATTAACATCATAAATATAGGCGGCAATTATCTGTTCCTGTACGGTCCCTGGAAGTCCCTTGGCATGGGAGTTGCCGGAGTTGCCATATCCACCGTGTTTGCGAGGCTGTTTGCTGTCGGTGTACTTCTTCTCTTCTTTTATGTCACAAAGACCGGCCGCCTGTCGCTGCGGTATCTTGTGCCCTTTCCGGGAAGGCTGCTTGGCAAGATGATCAGGATCGGTCTTCCCTCAGCCGGTGAAAATCTTACATACAACCTGTGCCAGACAACTCTTCTTTCATTTGTCAACAGCATGGGGAACGATTCGGTCAACGCACGGGCCTACTGCAACTCTCTTATCGCTTTCGCAATGCTCTTCTCGAGCGCCGCCGCCATGTCCGCGCAGATAATAACCGGACACCTCGTAGGCGCCGGAAAATCAGAGGAAGCATACAAAAGAGTGTTCAGGACGCTGCGAACATCGATGCCCATAACGATAGCGCTTGCCGCCATCAATGCGGTCCTCTGTCCGTATACGCTGCGGCTGTTTACGAGCAACGAGAACGTTATAGCGCTCGGTCAGGCGATAATGATCGTGGATATATTCCTGGAAGCCGGCCGCTGCCTTAATATGATCTTTATCAGCAGTCTCAAAGCGGCAGGGGCGACTATTTTCCCGCTTATCGCGGGTATATTGTGCAATTGGGGGCTGGGACTTACAACAGGTTACGTGGCCGGTGTAGTACTCGGCCTTGGAGTCGCCGGCATCTTTCTCGGAACAGCAACGGACGAATGCATCCGCGGGCTGATCGTCATGTACTACTGGTACAGGCGGAAATGGATGGGTAAGGCTGTCGTGGAACAAAGGCACTAATTGCCGATACGCTCGTACAGCGGGAAAATCATCGGATATACGCCTGCTAACAGGAACATGACGACCGCGTATCTGGCAGATCTGACCAACAGGGCGCCTAGACTTGCTCCCGCAAGATATTCCTTGTCGAAAGGGAGCTTCAGCAGTGTATTTACGACAAAATATATCAAAACCGCGCCGAGAACGCGCAGTATCATTGCGGGGATCTTCCTTGTATCCTGATAATTTACATGTCTTCGTTCGAAATTGATCGCCGCTATCACGCCGATAAGGCATCCCAGTGAAGTAAAGTAATCGTTCGTCCTCACATAGAATATACCCGGAAGGGCTGATACTATCAGTATCGTATAATACAGCCACTCCTTATGTACATAGCGGTCAAGCAGGGCATATACCCCGATAACCGCAAAGCCCAGTGCCCATCCTGCGATAACATCCGTCGGATAATGCATTCCGGCTCCGACCCTGGAAATCCCCACCAACAAGGTAAGACAGGATGCCGCTATCCACAGCCATTTCTTTTTGGCTTCCTTTGCCAGTGAAAAGTACAACGTGGGGACAGATGCGCTGTGCATGCTCGGGAAGGAATAACCCTGGGCAGCCACATTCTGCGCCGATGCGCTCTTTTCGACCAGAACGCGGGCTTTCACCCTGTCGGGATGCCCCATATAAGGTCTTGGCCTGCATACGACCGATTTGATCATGGGAAGCCATACGTTCACGGAAACACCGATCAGCGCAATCTTCTGCCCTGCTTCCTTTCTCCAGCAGAACATGACAACGAGCACAAGCAGCATAAGGCCGGTCTCCCCGCTAAAGAAATCCATCACCTTCTCAAATACATCCATGCCGCCAGGCCCCGACTGCATCCACCCGATAAGTCTTACTTCCCATTCCATAATCATTCCTCACGCTCTATGGCTCTTTTGCGTCCTCCAGGAGCTTGCCGCTGTACTTATCCGTTATCTCGTCGGGCAGCTCAAAATGCTGGTAATCCTTTGTGTTCTTCCAGTCACCGCCCCATTCGAAGCCTTTTTCCGTAAATAGCGTATAGCACAGATCGCCTTTTTCTATCTTGTAATCAAAGTCCTTCGTCCTGTCCAGATATGCTTTTGCCGTGGCAGGTTCCGTAATCTCTTCCGTAGAGCCGTCATCATTTGTCACTGTTTTGTGAAAAGGATTGTACAGCGTGTTGATATCCACCGCCATCCCCAGACCGTGCTTCGAAACCTTGTCCGTGTGCGATATGAACCGGAAATTGAAGCAGGATGAGTTGTTGTCGCGCATCATCATCTCGTCATCAGCCATATAGTCATCCGCGAGCACCATCCTCTCTATCGGATAACCGGCATCGTAGAGCTTCTCGAAGATCTCCAGGACATCGTCCGCGATGAGCCTGTTCACTACCATTTCCCCGTGATGGGTATTGCCGTCCTTGTCTATGTGCAAAACCGACAGATACCGAAGATCCTCCCTGGGGACGATGCAGTCCTCCTTGTAAGTGTTCCCGGCCTTCATCCGATCAAACAGCTCATCTGTTATCTCACTTACAGAAAATCCTTCCCGGCCCTCTTCGTCCGCAGGTCCGGAACTGTCATCCGCCGGTTCGGTAATGTCGTCCGCAGGCTCAATGCCCTCGGCCGCCTCATTACCGGTGCCGCTTATAAGTTCAACCGCTATCTCCTGTCCGGAAACATCACCGGTATTACCGTTATTACCGCATCCGGATAAAAGGAGCGCTGCCAGAAGGCAAAGGATACAGCCGTATACCGGCCTTTTCTGCCGATTGACCGTACTGGTCAGTATCTGCCGCCTCCCTATTTTGTCCGTTATATGCGCCATTTCATCCCTATTTTGTCCGCAGGACATTTCATCTGGCAATGCCGGCCTCAAGCTCGTCATAATCATATGTGCGCTCTTTGAAGTTCGCGAATCCGTTACTCCCTGCCGTTTTGACCCTGCTGCGCGGCCGTCTGGCACTCTCCGCCCAGTCTTCCTTTACGGCCTTTATCATGTAGCCCACTATATCCTCGACATCTCTTGCCTTCGAATACTCGTAGTTCCGCCTGATCTTTTCGATATTCCATCCGGCAGCTTCTCCTATCGCGCGCGCTTCCTTTGTCCGGATGTCTCCTATCATCTCCCTGATCTGGTCGCTCAGATCGTCATAATCGGGCAGAGCGTCAACTACAGTCTTTTTGCGGCTTCCCGGTGTTGTCTTTTCGGCATATATGATGACCGCGTAGACTTTTCCGCCCTTTCCGGACTTTAGTGTCTCGACATTGTGTATCTTTACGCCGCATTCCGGATTGGCGTTTATCTCTTTGGTCGCCTTGTCTATGACCTTCCGCTTAAAATCATACCATGTGCTGTATGTCTTCTCCGGGGATGCCGCGACGGCTCTTGCCCAGTCCTCCGGCGTGCCCTTGCTCTTGTTGAGGATCTTCCGGACATCCGCGAGCTCGGCGTTTACGATCCCGAGGCACAGCTTCAGCTCGTTAATATCAAACTGCAGTTTGTACAGGTTATTGTCGGGCGCATAATCATTCTTCCTGTGATACATGCGGCTCTTCAAAAGCTCATAAAACCTGAACGTCTGCGTTGACTGCCACTTCATCATTATCTTGAGCGAAAACGTTGAATAGTTCTGGGAAAGGTTCTGAAGATACGGCTTTAGCTCATTGTGGAATGTTATCGCAAACTCGCCGTTCTCGTACTTTGCTTTAATGACTGCGGCAATGTACGTAAAGCTCTGTGAATTCGCATCCGTATAGCCTACGGTCTGTCCGGTCATGTCCCTTGCGGTATTATCAAGCTGCCGGAAGAAATCACCGGATTTGCTGCCGAATGCATTCTTGATCTCCCGTCCCTTGATCCTTACGGTAAGGAATCCCTCTTCACTTTCACTGGCTGTGTTGATCTTGGATAATGACAATGCCATGAGCCGGTTGGCGTATAAGGAACTCTTATACTTTCCGGATATCATAAAATTAGAACGAGCATAGATGTCATTCTCGTCCTGATACTCTTCTACCGGTACAATAGATGTGTCCATATGATCCCCTTCTTAAAAATATACTTCCTCTTATGCTCCCCGGACAGTCCCTAATCTGTCCGTTAAAAAGGTACTACTTTTCGTGCCCTGATGTCAACCCTAATCCGTCCGTTAAATACTATATCTTGATGATTTTATTGTTTTTGGAGTCAATATATGGTGAATTTGAGAAAATATTACCAAAACACGTGCAAAGTAAGGAAAAATTAGGGATATGGTCCTTTTACTTGCGGACGATTTAGGGATTAAACTGCGGACAAAATAGGGCCTTGCTCCAACTACCTTTGTGAAAATGTAACAAAATTTTATACTGCGTATTCCGGAGGGGCAACTTACGGACAAAATAGGGATTCGGTGATATGATCGCCGGCAAAAACCACATCATTTTGCGGTCTTATGTATTTGACGGACATATTAGGTATGGCATGTTCCCTATTGCGTCCGCATCTATAACTGTTTCTATCCGTTTCTTCTCCCGTATTTCGCGCCAGTCTTGGCTTACGCATGATGATCTTTGTCCCTATTTGGTACGCACTTTGTTCCTTATCTTTCTCTTAGTTGTCCCTTTTGCCTCCGCGTGATATCCCTTTTTGGTACTGCAAATGCTCGATTGATATGCGCGATATCCTTTAGATTACGCGGTTTTTGGTATTCCTGTTTCGGCTGTAAATAACTAATTAAGATTATGTTGATATTTAATATTAATAAAACAACTACCGGTGGATGTTTGCATATATTGTAGCGATCAATGTATTTTATATGAATTATATACAGTGCGCATATTCTCTTTACATTGAACAATGTTGTGCACATTATAATACATTATACGTTATGGACGTTTGATATACATTTATATAATTTGCGAAATGTACAAATAATACATTATAATATGTTATAATGTTCACAAATTATAAGTAATTTAGATGATGACTAATAAAATATATAGACACATATAAAATTATAATGCGATATAATACAATATAGCCCATTATATAACAATATAATGTAATATATGGTTGACGCATGCACTGTAAGATGATATATTATGCAAAGGGTATAAATAATATGAAGGAGGCATAAAATGTCTGTAAAGATAGCAATAGCCAATCAGAAGGGCGGTGTCGGCAAGACTACGACGACGCTGTGCCTTGCCGATGCAATGAAATACTGCGGCTTTAAAGTACTGATAGTGGACATGGATCCGCAGTGCAACACGACGGGAGAGTATGTAGCGGACACGGAAGGCATTCCGACGATCTATGATGTGTTCAATGAGAAAGTCGAGATAGAAGAGTGCATCGTAACGACCGAAAGGGGATCGATAGTTCCCGGGGACAAGGATCTGCCGGAGATCGATTCGAAGATCAACTCCCGTATGGACAGGTACATGATCCTCAAGAAGAAGCTGGCAGGCGTTGATGCGGATTATGATTTTATACTCTTTGATACGCCGCCGACCCTCGGGACATGGATGATAAACGCGATAACGGCGGCAGACGGATGCATCTGTCCGATACTTGCGGACAAATACGCCATAGACGGGCTCGGGGCACTGCTGAAGACGATAAGGGATGCCCAGGAGAACACCAATCCCGATCTTAAGATATACGGGGTACTTCTCAACAACTACAACCAGACGAAAGCGCTTCACAAGGAGATATGGAATACGCTGCCGAAGATAGGGAAGGAGCTTGATTTTCCGGTATTTCGTAAACCGATAAGGACATGCCAGGAGATAAGCAAGGCGCAGGCGGTGGGACGGTCCCTGTTCGATACGGCACCCACATCAAATGCCGCAATTGACTATGCCGAGACACTTAATGAGCTTCTGAAGAAGATAAAGAGAAAGGGGAGATGATCATGGCAGTTTCGAAACCGAATGCGATATCTTTGTTTGACAACATCAAAAAGGACTATACACCGGCTGAAGACCAGAAGAACGTGAAGAAGGCGGCACCTGCAAAGAAGCCTGCCGGGGCACAAAAAGCCGCCGCAAAGCCGGCACAAAAGAAAGAGCCGCAGGCACTAAAGGCACCGGCTCCCGAACCGGAAATTACCACACTGGAAGAGCCCACAGCGGCAGTAACCGCGCCGAAGCGGCGGGGAGGTGGAAAGAGCACTCCGGCAACATTCTACATGACGCCCGAGATACTGGACATGATAAAGACAGCATCAAAAGCATACGGCGGAAACGGGTCGATGTACATCCGGACGCTGATCGCGAAGGATTACATGGAAAACGGCAAGACTTACGAGTCGCTTCCGGACCTGATATTCTAACGACAAAAGGCTAAGGATGATTTTCCGGCAAAATCGGGCCGGAACAGACGAAAAACAGTGGGAATCCGCCAAAAAAGCGGATTCCCATTTCTTGTAGCTGCAAAAATAATGCTTTCGGATGTGAGATTTACAGTAAGTATTTTGGACATGAGTGATAATAATGGGGTGAATTTAGGGATAAATTTATGGGAAAACTATTGGCGATGTATCTTTCGTGTGATATGATACATCAATAAGAAGTGAAAGAAGGTGAACTTATGCCGAGTATAAAACCTGTTTCAGCATTAAAGAATTATACAAGTATTGTAAATGAAGTTTCTTACGGTAACAGAGTATATTTCACAAAAAATGGTCATGGCCAGTGCGCTTTGGTCGATATAGCAGAGCTTGATGAACTTGATAAGCAAAAAGCACTTTTGCAGCTTATGACAAAATTAGCTGAAGCAAAGGTATCTGCAAGAGAAGAAGGAACCATCTCTGCGGATGATCTTGAGAAGGAGCTTGGACTATAGTATGAAATACAAGCTGCAATACACACAGATTGTTCGCAGGAAGCTAAAATCCTTGAAATTGTATCTTGCGGAACAGTATGGAGAAGATTTTGCAAAATCTGCGGTAAAGAGAATAACAGACAGAGCGAGAGACCTGCAGGAGAATCCGGATATAGGTGTAGACTTGTCTGCAAAATATGAGATTGATACGGACTTTAGGGAACTGTTTGTAAATCATAATCACTTGTTCTATTACAAGGATAAAGATACGATTATTGTTGCGGAAATGTTCGGAGAGAAGGAGGACTTTATGTATAAACTGTTTGGAATCTCCGGGCGAACTCAGGAGTCTGCTGATTACTGGGGAGAGTAATCTGTGGCTGCGATTTGGCCGCAAAACTATTAGAAAGCAAGATACAATGACGATGTTTTGTTCGGAGAGGTCTGGAACGATGAGGCCCTCGACCTCAAGACAAGGAGCACGATCGTGACCTCCGTATTTATGGGACGGGGCATCGCAAAAGGAGAAAGCCGCAAATGGAACTAAGACTGGCAGCGCCCGGTGAGGCACAGGTCTGCTACAGGTGCATCGAAGATGCGAGAGCCTACCATAAATCCCTTGGATTTGTGCAGTGGCATCCCGACTATCCCACGCAGCAGACAATCCTTGATGACATCGCTCAAAACAGGGGGTATGTGTTTACCAAGGACAATAAAGTCATCGGCTACTGCTGCATTATCTTCGGCGAGGAATCCGCATATAAGATAATCGACGGAGAGTGGAAAACAGACAGGCCATATGCCGTGGTACATCGAATGGCGTTCAGGAGCTTTGCCAGGGGAAGCGGCTTGTCGCATGAGGCTATCTCGCTCATCAGCGATATATGCAGATCGGCTGATTTTGACGCGATCCGCGCGGATACACAGGAAGATAATAAAGTGATGCAGCACATACTGGAAAGGGAAGGATTCAGGTATTGCGGACTGGTTCAATTCGACGGCGGCACAAAGCTTGCATATGAATGGGACCTGTAGAAAGATGCCGCACGCAAACACAGGAAAGAAGGAGAGAATACAAAAATGAATGAAGCTCAGACGCTACAAAACTCCAATAATATCATGGATATTATAATACTGGCCGCCGGCGCATATATGATCTATGCCGGATTGCTCATGAAGAGTACGGGAAAGATCGCGAAATCGTTTATCAGCCGGAATATCGAAATAGAGAATGCGCCCCAAAAGGATAAATACATCAAATATATGTTCCTGCCGACGATGTTTGTCGGGGTATTGATGCTGTTTTGCGGCCTGTTCCCGATGGTGGTGCCGATGATGAATATCGCGCTGCCGGAGAATTTCGCGGCCACGGTCTATTTCGTGTCACTGGGCCTTGTGATAGCCTTTGGGGTATATGCAATAAACATGCAGAACCGGTATTTGAAAAATCATTGAGAAGACATACAATCCTGCACGAGGAGCGAAGAAATGACAGAGACAGAAGCGATCAGAGAACGACATTCCGTTAGAAACTACAAGCCGGAACGGATAGCGGAGGAAGCAGCGGACAAGATCCGGGCAATGATTGATGAGATCAACCGTGAGAGCGGGCTGCACCTGCAGCTCATAGACGATGCCGGCAAGACGTACAACAAGCTCCTTAACCGGACAGCGGGACTTGATTCCGCTCCGAGCGTAATTGCCTGCGTCGGCAATGAATCCGACGGCGATCTCGATGAGAAAGTGGGATACTACGGAGAAAAGCTTGTACTGTATGCCCAGACCCTGGGTCTGAATACATGCTGGGCGGGGATCTTCAGCAGGAAGAAGATACCGGTCAACATTGCCCCCGGAGAGAAGCTCGTCATATCCATAGCGATCGGATACGGTGAAAATCAAGGGCAGCAGCACAAATCCAAACCCGTTGACCAGGTAAGTCAAGCAACAGGAGACAGGCCGGAATGGTTTGATAAAGGCGTGGAAATGGCGCTCCTGGCACCAACAGCCATGAACCAGCAGAAATTCGAGATATGCCTTAACGCGGATGAGACCGTAAAGTTCACGGATAAAGGCGGGTTCTTCAGCAAGGTCGATCTGGGGATAGTCAGATACCATTTCGAGGTCGGATCGGGAAAGAAGTGCGGATAATCGCGATGGAAAAACCTCTAACCGAGATCAACAAAGGAATACAGTCCGGGAGCAAAATGACAGGGTTCCATAGGAGAATCTGGATAAGCATTTTGCCGAGAGACGGAAGCAGAAAGGAGAATTGCTGAAGGATCAGCTGGCAGAGGAATAAGTATAGTATAGTTTATATGTCCGGTCGTACCGGCGCCGATAAAATGCCCACCATTTTGGTGGGCATTTTTGTGTCCGGATGCGGATACGATAGAGCTAATTCAAAGATCCGGTTACGCAGGGTAATCAAAGAGTGCTTTGATATTTGACGGTTGCGCCTATACCATAGAAAGGAGTGGGAATGAGCGGAAATTACATGACAAAGAATGCAAGTTTAGGAAGGTTTATAGCCGACCGGTGGAAGTTCAGGGAACTGACCCCGAATGATCTTGCAAAAATGGTCGGAGTATCAAAGTCCGCTATCGCAAAGTGGGAGACCGACAGGGGGCTGCCTGACCGGGATAATCTCAAAAGGCTGTCGGAAGTACTGGATGTATCCGTGGATGACCTTCATAAGATCATAAAGAGCATGAGCTACGATGAAAATGGAGTGAAATGCTATTGACCACTATAAGGCACTGCCGTATAATGTTTTGCGAAGGGAGTGTGACAGATGGATACATTGAATGCGCAGATAAGGGAATTAAGAAAAGTATCGGGATTATCACAAAATAGCTTTGCGGAGAAGTTCGAAATTCCTACCAGTACCTTGCAGGATTGGGAGCATGATAGAAGAACACCGCCTATTTATGTGGTGGGAATGATAGATAAGATTTTATCTAGTGAAAGAATCATTGGGCGCTTAAGTGCCGGAAATTCTATTCTCAACAAGGCAAAATCTGCAAAGGATAATGATGAATTCTATACGACATATGAAACAGTTGCTCGTGAGATGGCTCATTACATTCCACAGTTTAAGGATAAGGTGGTATTGTGCAACTGTGATGATCCATTTGAGTCGAGCTTTTCAAAGTACTTTATAAAAAACTTCAATAGCTTGGGCTTGAAAGGCTTAATATGCACCTCTTACTACGCATCAAGAGTAATTGGTTCCGAGAGTGAATTGGTTGACGAGTATAATGAGCCGTTATCTACTGATAACGGCTATGTGCTTTCTTTGACTTCTGTGCCCAAAAGGATTACACCAGAATCTAGTGATGAAGCCGTACATGGTTTTTTGAAGAAGATAAAGGCAGTAAAAAAACTTAAGGGTAATGGAGATTTTAGGAGTGGGGAGTGCATAGAATACTTGGATCAGGCAGATATAGTTGTTACTAACCCACCTTTTTCTCTTTTTAGGGAATTGATCTCGCTTATAGTTGAACATAATAAACAATTTCTTGTCATTGGAAACCAGAATGCCCTAACTTATAAGGAGATTTTTCCGTTAATACAGGAGAATAAAGCGTGGATAGGATATCAGTTTGGTGACATGGAGTTTAGAGTACCAGCAGATTCTGAGCCGAGAGATACACGATACTGGGTAGATGAGAGTGGACAGAAATGGAGAAGCTTGGGGAATGCGATGTGGCTCACTAATATTGACATAAATCGCAGGCATCAGGAACTGGCATTATGCAAGGTTTATGATTCAATATCATATCCTAAATATGACGAATATGATGCAATAGAAGTCTCCAAAGTTGCGGATATTCCGATGGATTATGAGGGGATTATGGGGGTGCCAATTACATTTCTTAACAAGCATAATCCTGAGCAGTTTGATATTGTTGGGGAAGCAAATCATGGTTCGGATAACTCATTTGATTTGTTTAAGCCTACCGTAGATGGAAAACTGAAATTTAAGCGTATTCTCATACAAAGAAAGAGTTTAGTCGCGGGGGCATAACATGGCAAAGTTTAGAATATTAGACTTATTCTGTGGTGCGGGGGGCTTCTCTTACGGAATGGAGAAAAACCCTAATTTTGAGACTGTCATTGCTCTTGATAATGATGTAAAGGCGGGCAATACTTTTAAGAAAAATATGTCACAGACCGAAGTTATTGTAGGCGATATAACAAGTGATGAAACAAAGAAAAAAATCATAAAAATGGCGAAAGACAAGGGAGTTAATATGATCATCGGCGGCCCACCTTGTCAGGGATATTCTATGAAAGGAAAGAAACTTGGTCTTAAGGATCCGAGGAATTTTCTATTCAGAGAATATCTTAATTTCGTACAGGAGCTTAAGCCTGATGTATTTGTAATTGAAAATGTTAAGGGACTATTGCTTGCTTCTAATGGATGGTTTAAGGACGAAATAGTTAATGCTATAGATGAATTGGGATATGTTGTTGATTTTGGGGTTTTGAACGCCTCTGACTTTGGAGTTCCACAGGCAAGGGAAAGAACTATATTTATTTGTTCAAAGCATAACAAGGTCACATTACCTATGCCTACGGTGAAGAAGACTGTTACTGTAAGAGAAGCTATCGGAGATTTGGCATATTGCGAATCGGGTGAAGGTGAGTTTGAACAGGATTATATAAACCCTGCGGATAGTACTTATCAGAGATTTATGCGAAATGATAGCAAAAAATTGTATAACCATACTGCCTCAAAGCATAAGCAAGTTGCGATCGATAAGCTAAAGATGATACCACCGGAAAAAGGAAAAGAGTTTTTGCCAGAGAAGATGATTGGCAATCAGAAGTTCAAAACAACATGGGGAAGATTAAAATGGGATGATGTTTCTCCAACAATTGACACAAGATTTGATGCCGCCTCTAATGGTACAAATAATCACCCTTTTCTTAATAGGGCAATAACGCCGAGAGAAGCCGCAAGAATACAAAGCTTTGACGATTGTTTTGTGTTTTATGGTGATAAGCGTTCGATAGGACGACAGATAGGAAATGCAGTACCACCGCTTTTGGCAAAGGCAATAGCAGATAGGATAGATGAAATACTACAATTAGAAGATTGAGGGAAAGGAAGAAGTGATTTCATGGCAGAATTGAACTGGCCTTCAGATGAAGATAAATACGAAGCGATAGGATATCTGGCAGCTCCCGGTGTTATAGCATCTATAGAGGCTACGGTTCCAAAAGGGCAAAAAGAACAATTCAGAAAAGAATATAAGAATAAATATTCGGATGAGTACCCATATGAAGCGGATAAATATGGTAAGCAGTTTCGTATTTATTTGAATGATACGGACGGTTGTCCGGATTTTCTGCGAGAAAACTTGGATGGGGCATATGGAAACAGATTAAACAATACTGAATTTATTGATGAACTTGTTAAGGAATATGGATTCAAGTTTACAAAGCAACCGCAGGATAGCAATTCGATTAGGAAATTAGTTTTCAATCAGGTTTCAAGCCCCTTTATAGAGGCTTTTGATAAAGGCTACAAAGGTTATAATGTCTTTATGCAGAGAATTGGAGATTATATGAAAAAGGAAGAGGAATTGCCGCTTCCAAATCTGCTTCAGTACAAAGAACAGACGATATCCAAACGTACAGAAAAAAGTATATTTTCCGGTGATGGATCGGTTTCTGCATATACCCCGTTTCAGATTCTGGAATTTGGATGGATAGGTGAAGAGTACATCGCATATTTGCTTCGCATCAAAGATGCCACGCTACTGAATTCGATCGGATTATCTGAAGATTCGAATTATGAGGTTGAATGGTTTAATCAAGGATTTCAAAATGCGTCTGAACGAATTGTTTTCCGTGATCTTCAAAAAAACGGTTCTTGTGGAGAATTTGTAAAGAATTGGGATGATCAGTCCATTGGAAAGGGTTGCGATATAGTTGTTACTCCTACCAACGGAGATAGTATCTTGATTGAGGTAAAATCAAGCAGGAAATCATATCCCTTTTTCAGCATGACTTCTGTAGAAATGCAGGAAATGGAATCAAAAGGGAACCGTTATGTCTTGATAAAGCTCAATAATCTTGAAAGGCTTCTACAGGATGAATCCCCGGACATTATTGTTATAATGAATCCTTATGAAGAATTATTCCATCCGAAGCATATGAAAGAAGCAACATTTATTATCGGGGGAAAGTAAAATGAATGCTCAAATGGCATATCTACTTGGCATGATAGTCGGTAACGGCGAGATCCAACGTGGAGCAAATGAAACTACAGTTGTTATAGAGATACCGCATAAGAAACTTGAAACTGAGTTTCAGAAGGACGTTGGTATATATGTTAAGGCCAGCATAACAGATATCCGACAAATAATAGAACCGTTGGTTGGAACAGGATTAAAGTTTAGCCAGAGCAATAATGTTTCAGATATATCATTCACGAAACCAAATGAAGATTATCTGATGCGTGAAATTATGAGATATATTGGAAATGCGACTACTCATGCAAATATGAGAATATCACCAGAGGTCTTTAGCTTTACAACTGATGAAAGACGGGAGTTTATAAGGGGATTTGCGGATGTAACAGGGTATATCCGAAGAAGCAATTATTTCTTTATGGAACCCCAGTACAGGGTGTATTTTGAGATACCGCAAAACTGGGAATTGGTTGTGGATTTTTGCAATCTTCTAAAGAGTGTTGATATTCCAGTTCAGAACATCGACTGGGGACATCCTAACATGAGAGATGGGAACCTCAAAAAATATAACGAAGGGAAACCGGATTTTTGGAAAAAAGAGCATCAAGTCAAGGTATGGGCCTTGGAATTTGAGGGTATAGGCTTCGGCGTGTTACATAAGCAAGAAGCATTGGACTATTTTGCTAATGAGCATAAGACTTATATTGAAAAAGAGGGCAAGGACGTCAATGATGTTGTTCACAGGTATTATTGGGAGCTGACAAGGAAGAGAAGAGAAAAACCCGTTCATCCGGGTGAAGATGATCCGATCATACCGGAAGAAATCAGAGGTAAACACTTTGATTCATGGCAGGATATAGCTAATGAACTTGGATATAACGAGGACTCAAAATGTTAGAATGGGAATTATATGAGCCCATGTGCGAGTGGCTTGCCCAATACCTTAAAGATAATTATAAGGGGTATGAGGTTATAGTTGTTGATTCGCATAGTGAACGTTTGGATAAGGCTCTGGAAAAATACGGTGTCGTTAAAGAACAGGCTATCGGTGTTGATATACAGATAGATGTTTTGGGAATTGCGAGAAAAAAGAACGATGTAAAACTGTTCTTTATTGAAGCAAAGAAAACAAAGCTTACCCTACGAGATTTGGGACAGTTATGGTCATATTGCAAGTTGGTTGATCCAGAAGAGGCGTGGCTTCTTACATCAAGTGATCTTGGAACGTTAAGAAAGCTGCTATTAGGGTTTAATCGTGAAGATTTGCTAGATTTTGGAAACGGAAAAAGAATAAAGAAAATGAGAGTTGGGATATGGGATGTGAAAAAAAGAATTCCCGATTTGAGTTCTATTGTTCCTAAGATATAAAAGGCATTTATTTCTTAACTACCGCAAAAACTACCGCAAATACTACCATAAAAACTACCACAAAACCATTTCAAAATGAAACAAGTTTTGAAGTGATAAAAACAAACGATAAAGCCCCAGGAACATACAGACATAATTGAGGGTTATGGTTATCCGCAACTCTCTGTAAATTTCCCAAGGGACGATGCCGATATATAATATGAGGTATACCTGGAAAGAAAGGAATAATTATAATGAGTATGAACTTTTCAAATTGTATTGGTGCATACAGCATAGATGTTGAATCAGGAAAGTGGACTATTATCGGTGCATCGGATGAAATGAATAAATCATTAAATACTAAGCTCAGGAATAACACTTACAGATTCGATGCGGATAAGAACAATGTGTGTGAACTAAGTGTTAATAGTAAACATATAGAATACAATAATTACAATGGTATTTGTCAGCCATTAAGCGGAATTCCAAAATATTGTTATGGAACTTCTTATGGAAACAGCCAGATTGCTAAGATCAATGATAAGATAAAGAATACGCTTTCTGGCGCTCAGATCGATGATGAGGAGATAAAAAAATTCTTTCTGGACTGCTGTTGCGATATGAGAGTTACATTAATTCAAGATCGTAAAATATCCGGGGTGGATCAAGATGCAAACAAGCAGATAATACTGGATACTTATGAACAATTTAGAAGCTCAAACTCAATTATGGCAAAATTGGTATGTGACGAAAGAGGAGAAATAATAGCAAAGGAAAATGGTTGGAAAGGAGGAGATAAGGATTGGGTATATTATGATTCTAATCTCTATTATTTGTCTGAGAAAATGCGTGCGCTTTTTAAGGAAGCAGTAGAAGAGATATCTTTAGAATGGGGGTTAAATGACATAGATACGTCAGGGAGAGATGAAGATAAGTATTTATCATATAGTAGTAGTTTTAATCAGGTATGGGAAAACAACAGTAAATATGGAGCAAGGATTTGTACTATGTTAGATCCTGACACCATGCCACCAAGGGATTTTCGAATGTTTTTCAGAGAGTGTTTAGAGAATAACAATAGGAATGGTATTATACAGATTGAGGGAGCAGGGGAAATATTTGCCAAGAAGGTAGTGTTTGATATATATAATGATGGGATACAGCAAAACATGAAACAGGAGTATAACTTAGGTGAATTATTGAAGATTTCAGATGACGAAATTTCTAATTATTTGAGTAATATAGAAGTGTATACAAGAAGAATCGGTACAATAAGAATTCAAACAGAATAGAATAATAAATTTCGTGCGGGAGGTATCATTTGTGAACTTAGTTGAAACTGCTGTGGATGCATTGGTTTCTTATGTCAAAAGGGACGGTTCTTACTGACACCATAGGAGAAAACTGTCAAAAAGAACCGTCCTTTTTGACACAACAAATGGTGGGCAGTGGATAATAGATATACCTATGTGAGATTGTGGACTATGACAAGAAAAATGAAAAAAAAATATAAGACATACTTTGGATGATATTATAGTATTTCAAGAAAAGAAATATTTGTGTAAGTGGGTTGATATTAACGGCGAAGAGTATCTGATTGCAGATGAGACACTGGAAGATGATTTGTTGACTAAAGAATGCAACTATGTATCGGATGAAGCAAAAGCGATTGATGAGGAGATTTTCTTTTATGTTCCTCCAATGATTATTACAGACAGAAAAGCAGATATAGGTTTGTACGTAGAAAATGGGTCTGTCCATTATACTGCGGATCTGGATTCCATAGGTACAACGGCAAGCGTTTTTCCTAAAGGAGCCAACACTTTTAAGACGGTTTCTAGTTGAGGATTCGATGTTCCGTGTTCCATCCGTGCAATAACAGGCTGTTTCACTCCGGACATATCTTCCAGTTGCTTCTGTGTAATGCCCTGTTCATTCCGGGCTTTAATCAGTTCGCTCATGATTGATACACGCATATCGCTTTCCGCGATTTGCTCAGGAGTAAATAATTCTTTTCTTACTTCATCCCATTTTCTAGCTTTCATCAACGCCACCTCTTTCTATCCAATCTGCAAGTTCTCTTTTTGCCTGTTCTATCTCTCGTTTTGGAGTCTTTTGAGTTTTCTTCATAAAGTGGTGCAACAGGACAAATCCACTATCCGTCCATCCGGCAAATAGCACTCGATCTCTTGTGGGTCTCAATTCCCAGATGTCGCCGTCGAGATGCTTAATATATGGCTCTCCGGCAGCTTTTCCAAATAGGCTTAAAATTTGGATGTAATCGTTTACCTTATTTGCGCGAATACGGGCATCTTTGCCATTTTGTTACTGTAAATCTTTGATAAACTCAGTAACAGGCTCAACGCCATTTGCATCTGCGTAAAAGTATATGTCGAACAAAGTATCTTTCCTTTCTGCTCATATTATAACTTATTAGTTATATTTTTACAATAAGTTTTTTAATGCAATTTCTTAAGATGCTCTTCAATAGCCAAAGTTTCAGATATCCTGGTCCTCTTTTTTGTTGGCTTGTAAATTGCTGGCGACGGCGGGACTGGTACAATCTTCCGATTGAAAAACAAATATTTATCCGATTTAAAGCCTCACAATCTTCCGACCGCAAATTGATTTTTTTTCCGATTTGCAGTAGAA
>CAJOMN010000018.1 GCA_905235745.1 uncultured Lachnospiraceae bacterium | reverse complement strand
TGCGCATCGAGCTTCTTGTCATATTCAAGATTGAGGGCATTTTCAATGTCTGACATATATCGAGCCGGTAGATCCTTTCGTGTCATGATTCGATATTATAATAACACAAGCCAAAGCAAACAGGAAGAAAAATCAAAGACGGGCAAACTACGTTTCTATGAAAGATGACAAAAAGAACCGTCCCTTTTGGTACTGTCCCTTTTGGTAATGCGATAGGTCGTAATAGCAAGACAAAAA
Source organism: uncultured Lachnospiraceae bacterium (assembly GCA_905235745.1). Classification (GTDB taxonomy): domain Bacteria; phylum Bacillota; class Clostridia; order Lachnospirales; family Lachnospiraceae; genus UBA2868. Next base: position 37,299 of record CAJOMN010000018.1, on the reverse strand, counting down.
ATAACCGCCCACGTCCACCATACGTTTGAGCGGTTATTTAACCAATCATAACAGGACTAACCGTCTATCGGTAGCACCCTTTGTTAGTATAATACCACCACCGCTCTATAGCGTCAATTTATATTTTGATTTCAAAATGCTTTTCTATAATAGTTGACAACGCTTTTAGCAGTCACACTTATCGGCAGGACTCACCATCAACTATATAGTAATAAACCATAGGGACTGTCAGGACCAGTTCTCATAAAGGTATCCCTCTGAAATGATCTATTTTCCCGCCTTCCAGTTGCGGATCTCTTCGAGGCGGCGCTTTATTGCGGCTTCATCGCCCTGATCGCCGGGATCATAATATCTCCTGTCTTTGAGAGCATCCGGAAGGCACTGCATCCTTGCCATCTTCTCATCCGTGTCATGTGCATATATATATCCCTTTCCGTATCCTGCTTCCTTCATAAGCGATGTCGGCGCATTTCTGATCTGAAGCGGAACCGGTTCCGCCGGGGATTCGGCTATATCCGCTGCCGCATCCATGCAGGCTCTCTCAAGCGCATTCGACTTGGGTGCCATCGACAGATATACTGCCGCATGTGCCAGATGGACGTTACATTCGGGAAGCCCTATAAAATGGCATGCCTGATATGCGTTAACGGCAACAGTCAGTGCATTTGAATCCGCAAGCCCGATATCCTCGCTCGCAAATCTGACCATCCGCCTCGCTATATACAGAGGATCTTCACCGCCGTCTATCATCCTGCACACCCAGTATACCGCAGCGTCGGGATCGGAGTTGCGCATTGATTTGTGAAGCGCGGAGATAAGGTTATAATGCTCCTCCCCGTTCTTGTCATACAGAAGCGATCTGCGATCCATGCACTGGGCAACCGTTTCGGTCGTAACCTTTATGATGCCCCCGGAATCAAGCGGAGTGTTGTTGATCACCATCTCCAGCGTATTAAGCGCACCCCTTGCATCTCCGTTTGAAAACATGGCGATGGCATGCAGATCGTCATCGGATATCTCTATCTGCAGATTTCCGAAGCCTTTCTCCGATGTAAGTGCATGCCTGAGAAGCTTGAAGAGGTCTTCTTCTGTAAGAGCCTTCAGTATAAAAACCTTGCAGCGGGACAGAAGAGCCGAATTGATCTCAAACGAGGGATTTTCCGTCGTGGCTCCGACAAGCACAATGCTGCCCTTTTCGACGTAGGGCAGAAATGCATCCTGCTGTGCCTTGTTGAAACGGTGTATCTCATCAGTAAACAGGAGCGTCTTGATACCGCGCTTCCTGTTGTCCTCGGCATCCTTCATGACCTCCTTGACCTCTTTGATGCCGCTCGTCACTGCGGAAAATTCCACAAAATGCGCGTGCGTATGTCCGGCGATTATCCTTGCGAGCGTAGTCTTGCCGACACCCGGAGGCCCCCAGAAGATCATTGACGAGATCTGATCTGTCTCTATAAGCTGCCGAAGCAGCATTCCCTTTCCGACAAGATGCTCCTGTCCCACGTACTCGTCAAGAGTTTCGGGACGAAGTCTCGATGCGAGAGGCGCTCTCGAATATGAAGCAGGAGAATCCGTGAATAAGTTTAACTGTTCCATCATTATTACCCGTATTTACAGTACTTTGGCGCTTTTGGCAGCCAATAACCAGCGCAGCAACTACCAAAGTGAACAAGGTTGACGTTTGCTATACCATAATATGATAGGCGATAAAGGCTGCCATCCAGGCAATAACGCAGTGCCATATGACCATGAACCATGCCCATCTGGCGCCAAGTTCATTCCTGACCGATGAGACCGCCGCTACACACGGAGTATACAGCAGGCTGAATACAAGAAGCGGAACGGCGGTAACGGCAGTAACAACATTCTCTACACCGCCCGCATCTTCGAACAGTACAAGCATAGTGGTAATTATTGCTTCCTTGGCGCTTACTCCCACGAACATGGAAGTCACTATCCTCCACTCCCCGAGGCCTACAGGCTTAAATACCGGCACGAACCATCCCGATATAACAGCAAGGATCGACTCGGAAGAGTCGGATACAAGATTAAATCTTAAGTCAAAGCTTTGCAGGAACCACACGATTATCGTGGCAAGCAATATAATGGAAAACGCCTTCTGGATAAAATCCTTTGTCTTTTCCCACATAAGAATAATAACGTTTTTCATTTTCGGCATACGGTAATTGGGCAGCTCCATAACAAACGGAACCGCCTCACCCTTAAAGAACGTATGCTTATACAGGAAAGACACAAGCATCGCAACCACTATCCCCAGGAAATACAAGGCGGTCATTACAAGCGCCTTGTGATGCGGAAAGAAAATGTCCGCAAAGAAAGCATATACAGGCAGTTTTGCCGTACAGCTCATAAACGGGATCATCAGTATCGTCATCTTACGGTCTCTTTCACTCGGAAGGGTTCTCGACGACATGACGGCGGGAACGGTACATCCGAATCCTGTCAGCATCGGAACGATACTTCTCCCGCTCAGTCCGAGCCTGCGCATGGGCTTGTCCATGATAAACGCGACCCTTGCGATATATCCGCTGTCCTCGAGGATCGACAGGAAAAAGAACATGGTCACTATGATAGGCAGGAATGATAATACGCTTCCCACTCCACGGAAGATTCCTCCTATTATCAGTCCGTGAACGGCACTGTTGACACCCGATGCGGTAAGCAGCTGATCGACTGCCCTCTCAAGGTACCCAATCCCGGCCGCGATAAGATTCTGAAGCGCCGCTCCGACAACATTGAACGTCAGCAAAAATACCATTCCCATAATAAGAATGAATATCGGGATGCCCGTGTATTTTCCGGTAAGGATCCGGTCAATCCTGCTGCTGCGCTCCCTTTCCTGATTCCTGTCAGACCTTGTGACACATTCCCTGCAGACCTTCAGTATAAAGGCGAACCGCATGTCGCTTATCGCGGCATTCCTGTCAAGTCCCCTTTCATTTTCCATCTGCACGGTGATATGCTCGAGCATATCTTTTTCGTTGTCATCAAGCTCAAGCTGTTCGATTATACGTTTATCCCCTTCTATAGCCTTGTCTGCCGCAAATCTGACCGGAAGGCCCGCCGCCCCTGCATGGTCTTCTATAAGATGGGAGACCGCATGGAGTGCACGGTGTACGGCTCCGTTATTGTCATTCTGATCGCAAAAATCCTGTTTTAAAGGTTTTTCCTGATACTTTGCCACATGGATCGCGTGTTCAACAAGCTCGTTAATTCCCTGACTCTTCGCAGCCGAGATCGGTATGACAGGCGTACCGAGCATCTCCTCCATTATATTAACATCTATATATCCGCCGTTTCCGATCACCTCGTCCATCATATTCAGAGCGACAACGACCGGGATATCCATCTCCAGAAGCTGCATCGTCAGATACAGATTTCTCTCGATATTGGTCGCGTCCACTATATTGATGATCGCTCTTGGTCTGTTATTCAGGACAAAATCCCTTGATACGAGTTCTTCGGCAGAATATGGAGACATGGAATAGATGCCGGGAAGATCGGTGATCAGTGTGTTCTCATAGCCCAGTATAGCGCCGTCTTTACGATCTACGGTAACGCCCGGAAAATTACCGACGTGCTGTCTGGCTCCCGTCAGCTGGTTGAACAATGTAGTCTTGCCGCAGTTCTGGTTGCCGACGAGTGCAAATGTAAGCTGCTGGGAATCGGGAAGAGGATTGCCGCTTCCTTTCGGGTGAAACCTTCCGCCTTCTCCGAGTCCGGGATGTTCATTACCCTTTTTGCGAACCTTCTCTTGGCGGGTAACATCAGCCGTCTCTATCGGTTCGACCTCTATCATTTCGGTTTCATCAAGACCGAGCGACAATTCATATGAATGCACCCGGAGCTCGACCGGATCCCCCAGGGGCGCGTACTTAACGATCGTAACCTCTGCTCCGGGGATGATACCCATATCGAGCAGGTGCTGCCGGACGGCACCTTCGCCGCCAACATTGACGATGCGTGCCGAACTGCCTGCGGCCATCCCTTTGAGCTTCATTGCAGCTCCTCCTTTGTTCACAGACTGTCTATAAATCTGTCAAAAGCGGCATAGCCCTCATCATCCTGCTTAAATACACCTGCATCCTCGAGTACATGGGAGAAAACAGTGCCGACCTCCTGACGTATATAGTCTGTTATATTGATATTGCGAAGCTTACCTGTATCTCCGGAAACAAGTTCATCGATCCATGCCGCATGGACACTTAGCTTATCATCGCCGGATACCTTTGAGGAGATAACATCTGCCGCCTGACCGTCATCAGGATAATCCCTAAGGGTATCCTCTATGATCTCCACTATCCTGCCAAGCTCGTCCTTCAGTCTTGCCGGAAGAATGGCCAGACCCATTACCTCGATAAGACCTATGTTTTCCTTCTTGATATGATGGTATTCACTGTGCGGATGATATACTCCGAGAGGATGCTCGGCAGTAGTAATATTGTTGCGAAGAACGAGATCCATTTCGTAACGGCCGTCCCTCATCCTTGCAATGGGTGTGATCGTATTATGAGGCGTTTTATTTCCGTCTTCAAATGTATAGGCATAAATAAATGCCTTCTCATCCGTGTATTTTCTCCACTTATCCAGTATCATCGAACTTGCCTTTACAAGCTTCGCCATGTTCTTGCTGCGAAGCCTTATGGTGGAAAGCGGCCAGTTGATTATACCCGCCTCTATGTCATCATAGCCTTTCAGCCTGAACTTCTTCGTATATGAGGCGCGGATCATCGGAAATTCGTAGCGCCCGCCCTGAAAATGATCGTGGGTCAGTATGGAACCGCCGACTATCGGAAGATCAGCGTTGGATCCTATCGTGTAATGCGGAAATGCCTGGATAAAATCAAGGAGCTTGGCAAACGCATCCTCATCGATCTTCATAGGCGTGTGTTTTTGATTGAAGACTATACAATGTTCATTGTAGTATACATACGGGCTGTACTGGAGATAATAAGGCTCCCCGCACAGTTTGATGGGGATTACGCGATGATTTTGTCTCGCGGGATGTGTAAGGGTTCCCGCATATCCTTCGTTCTCGGCACACAGCAGGCAGAGCGGATACCCCGATTTGGGCGCATTGAGCGCATTCGCAATATCCCTCGGGTCCTTCTCGGGCTTGGACAGATTGATCGTGATATCAAGATCTCCAAAGGGGGATGCTGCCTTCCACTTAATGTCTTTTTGAATACGGTCGACCCTTATATAGTTCGTCGCCTTTGAAAAACCGTAATAGTAATCGGTCGCTTCCGCGGGTGACACCTTGTATTTCTTCGCGAATTTCTTACGGACTGCCGACGGGGGAGGCGTTATCAGCCCCATGATCTTCGTATCGAACAGATCCCTGTTTGTTATCGTGTCGCTTGCCAGAATATTCCTGCTAAGGGCGTATTCGGTCATATCCTCAAGAATATTATGAAGCTCCCTTGTCTTCCGGGATGTGTTCTCCGGCTTGTATTCAGCCTCTCCGAACAGTTCGAGAAGTCTGTTCTCACAGTATATCCTGTCGTCCTTCTTAATGAGCCGGGTATTGATCCCGTATGTAACAAGCTCGCTTATCAGATCAGAAATATTATTCACATCACCCATCGGTCTTCTCCTTGTATGTTTCGGGATATGCTCAGAATACCTGGACGCATCCGTATTTTCTTATCGAATATTTCTTCGAAGAACCCTCTCCGAGCAGAGCGGTCATTGCCTGTATATACTCGTCCGCATATTCTTTTCTGACGAATGCCTGTATCGTTCCGGCAAATCCACCTCCGTGCACTCTCGCGCATCCTTTATCGTGCTGATTAAGGACAACATCGCTCAGCGCAAGAGCTACCGACATGCTCTGCAGATTAACGGATTTGACCGAGTATATGTTCTGAAGATACTGGAATGAAGATTTCGCCGAATTGTTAAATATTCCCAAAAAGCTCTGAAAATCATCGGCGGCAAGCGCTTTCGCTTCCTCAACAACGCGCTTGTTCTCTTCAAAATAATGGATCGCGCGGACTACCGCCCGGTCTCCGGTCTTCTTCCTTATATCCGGCAGTAGCCTGATAAATTCATCTTCGGACACTTCCGAGAGCACTTCCTTGCCGAAATATGCCGCAACATCCTTCATCTCCTGCGGAATGGCAGCATATTCATCGGTAAGATCGGCATGGGATGCCTTGGTGTCCGTGATTATAAGATAATAACCGTAATCCTCGGGATCAAAATCAATCCTTTCATACTTCGGATAGGAATCATCGAGGAGCGGATCCATATCATTATTCCTGGCAAAATCAATATGCACAAAACCTCCGACACTGCATGCCATCTGATCCATGAGACCGCAAGGTTTCCCGAGATATTGATTTTCAGCATACTGGCCTATCTTGGCTATATCGACGGTCGAAACCCCGCCGTCGTTGTACAGTCCCGACAATATCTCGCCGACAAGTGCTTCGAACGAAGCCGAAGATGACAATCCCGAGCCTCCGATAACGTCGCTTGTAACGTAGGCGTTAAACCCGCCGGTCTTAAGACCCTTTTTCGCAAAGCCCGCCGCAACTCCCCGTATGAGCGATGCGGTCTTGCCCGTCTCCGAATCCTTGACCTCGAGATCGGATATATCGACCGTGTAGGTTTCGTACCCTTCCGAATATAGCGTGACGATACTTCCCGGAACAGGCGCCGCAAAAGCAAGCGAATCAATATGAAGTGATGCCGCAAGAACCTGCCCGCGCTGATGATCGGTATGATTGCCGCCTATTTCGGAACGTCCCGAAGCGGAAAAGGCATGAAGATCATCCGTCTTGCCGAAATGCTCCTCATATGAATCACAGGCCTTCCTGTAACGCTCCTTCTGATACGCTATAAGTTCGGGGTCATGTCCGTATATTTCTTCCAGTCTGCCCGATTCGATAAAATTGTTAATATCCATAGCCCTCTCCGTTTCCGTATATTTGATGTAATCAACATCAGTATATTACTGATGCATTTCCTAACATTTATCACAATAATAGCACGGATTTGCGCCCGTGCAAACACGATAATCCATATTTGGGAACATTTTTCTACTTCCACTTCCTGCATATTCTCTTCTGATCCATTCCGATATTACAGCAGCAGCTCCGAAATCTTATCGCTTCCACCGTCCGACTGCCTTATGAGATATGACCTCGCATCAACCTTATCGAATGGAACAGCTTCGATAAGCTTCTTAAGAGTGCACTTATCATGCCTTACGGTATCAAGATATATGCGCATATACGAAGTGGTATTGGCCTCATCGTCAAACAGAGAATAGAACGCGGCACTGTTTCCGCTTCCGAAACTGTTCGCCCTCAGATGATCTTCGATGATGCCCCTTGTCGCGTCTGAAAGATACTTATTGTATAACAGCCGCGTATAGCACAGTGAGCATTTTCTGTATTCTTCCTGCCTGACATAGTCGTCCGTCTCGCCCGGCAGTTCACCGTCCACGGAACCGATACCGTCATAGGAAATATCCTCTTCCCCGCAGAGCGCCGCGCTCATCCTTGCCTCGGCATCATCGCTCTTAAGCTCTGTCACGAGGCGGATATCCCACTTCCCGTACCAGCTCTTCTGACCGACATCTTCGGCGCGCAGGAGATGGTCGCAGTACATCTTGTTCGTACAAATAGCCAGCAGCGCGGCAGTTACATCATCCGTGTCGCGAAACGATATGCTGCCAAGACGGGCGCATCCCATGAAGACATCCTTGCCGAACAGCCCCGGGCGATGATCACCCGCGAACGATACGGTCATGAGATTGGAGCATTTAGCAAATGCCCAGTCACCGATATGTTCGATACCGGCTCCTATCACGACATTCCTGATGTCCTTGGACGACAGGTACGCCCTGCTTTCGATCCGGCTGCCATATATCTCGCATCGTCCGTCGTTCATGACAACTCTTCAAGCTCCGCTATCTCTCTTCGCAGATTCTCTGCCCTGTCTCCTACCTTCAGCACGTTTGAATACTTCTCGTACGATCCGGATCCGAATTCATACAGAAATTCTCCCGCAGTATCCGACAATGTCAATTCGGTTACAAGCGCGAGCATTTCATTCCCGTCTTCCCCGAACATCTTTGCCATGCCGTCAAACAGGTTATCTATCCTGCCGTGTTCCCTGTCTACATCCTGCCGGAGTGCATTGATCGCGGCGTTATATATATCCCTGATGTTCTCGCCGCACTCAACGCGGGACGCCGCATCCGTGCAGAATCTGATTATGCGCTTATTCCTTGTCCTCTCATCCGCAGATAACGACCCCGCTCTTGATCTTAGCGTGATCGATGTTGCTGCGGCATCGGCAAGCCCTCTTATCTTCTTCGCAGCCTCACGGGAATCCGCGGCATCGGCAGCTGCTTTTATCCCGGGTCTTATCGATGACAGCATATGATGAACGGACAGTATATCGCATATCTCGCTCTTTACCGTATCCGCAAGCAGCCCTGTAAGAGCCAGTCTCTCATCCACCGGCGCCTGGGAGGCTGCCTTTACAGTACTGTCGGAAAGCGTAGCGGCAAATACCGCCTCGACGTCATACTGTTTCTTATATTTGTTATACAGATCATAATATGCGGAGAATTCTTTTATAGTATTCTCATCCGTGATGTATTGACCGATAAGGCTGTCATTTACGTCTTTATCGTCTTCCTCATAGAGCTTGATCATATCAGACAGGTCTTCCCAGCCGCGCGCTGTCACGTAGTTCTTTCCGTACGCGGTAGTCTCAACCTTGTAGAAGCAGTCCCTGTTGCTCTCAAGGAAACCCGTTACGGCTCCGTGTATCCCTGCTCGGGCGGCATAGCTTCTCCACGCCGGGTAGTCCGCCTCCACATGGATCACCTTGAGCCTGTCAAGAGTCACGACATCAAACTCTCTTACCGCCCTGTTATACTCGGGGGGATTTCCTGCCGTAACGATCACCCAGCCTTCGGGAACCGAATGCTTTCCGAACACTTTGTACTGAAGGAACTGCAGCATCGAAGGATAGAGTGTCTCCGATACGCAGTTGATCTCATCAAGGAACAGTATTCCTTCATCCGCGCCGGATTCTTCCATAGTATCGTATACACTCGCAATTATCTCGCTCATAGTATATTCCGATACGCTGACCGTAACGTCTTTGTAGGTTTTTTCACAGATATACGGAAGACCCAGGGCAGACTGTCTCGTATGGTGGGTCATCGAGTAACTCACAAGTGCAATATCGAGTTCGCTTGCTATCTGGCTCATTATTGCAGTCTTGCCGATCCCGGGCGCTCCCACGAGGAATATCGGTCTTTGTTTTTCAACAGGTATCCTGTAATCGCCGAACTCGTCCCTCTTAAGATAAGCGGTTATCGTATCCTTAATGTAGTTTTTCGCTTCTTTAATATTCATGGCAGTTCACACATCCAGGCAGACCTTGATCGCCCATGCGGGAACGGGCGGTCTGTAATCGTCATTGCCGTCAAATACAAACATGCAGTCATATCCGGGAGGCTCCTGAGGGTATATACCATACCCGTCGGTAAAATATATCATGCCTTTCAGGTTCGAGAACTCCCTGTTGTCGATAAGACGGTTCACGTAATCAAATACCGGCCTGAAATCCGTCGCACCGAATCCCCTGACCGCAAGGCTCCCCGCTATACGTGCGATATCGCTTCTGCCCGTTATGGGCGTATCGCTCGTAACCTCGCTGTCACACTGTATTATACGCACATTCATTGTCTCGGAAAAGGAAGATGACTGCATCAGCAGATCATATGTCTTCTCAAGAAATCCCTGTACAAGCCTGCCCTTTACCGAAGCGGATGTATCGATCGCAATGACAAAATCTTTGACTCTCTTCTCATCTGTGTATTCAAGAGGCTCTATGAGCGGCATATTCTTATAAGTGGCAAGTCCGTATGTATAATAGACATAGTCGAACTCATCGGGACTTACCTTTATCTCCTCCGACATTACCGCAAACCGCCTGATAATGTCGTCGTAGTCGTATGATTTTCCCGTGCCCTCGCTGATATTGATGAGGATCGCGTCTTTCCCCTTTACATCCTTTGAAAAAGACTTAAGCTCAGCCGATACGCGTCTTGCGATACGCTCCCAGTCGTCCTGCAGTATCATTATCTCATCATCGGCGTCATCCGTTGCCTTGTAATGGACATCGGGCGAGAACAAACGGGCGTATTCCCTTGCCGAATCTGCCGATATGCCTCCGACCATGAATTCCCTGTACAGACACTCAGCCGTAAGCCTTGGCACCCATTTGCTTAATTTTGCGATTACATTCTGCACTTGTGTGTCGCTAAGCTTTTCATATCCGCTGTCCATTGCGAGAATGGTGTTTTCAACCGCTATATCGCACGCTATGTCCCAGTATTCGCTGTTTGCTATATCCTTCCTTGAATAGTGCAGGAAAATATTGTGAAATATGACGTGAAGAAGGAGTCTTACCGCAAAACCGGAATCTTCCATATAATCTTCCAGAAGTCTTTGCGGATTATACGTAAGGCCCCCTGCAGCGCTCACATATGCCGCAGCCGATCTGTCTTCCGTTAGCTTCAGGTTAGCCAGCGCTTTATCAAAGAACCGGTATTTTACGACTATACTGTCCCTCGCAAGATCCAGCACCTTCTTTGCAAGTTCCGATATCCGGCTGCCAAGCGTATCATCCAATGCTAAGGCCCTCTTCGCGATCATCCCCGGAGAATTCATATCCAATAAGGGTCAGACCCTTAGCCGGAGCTGTTCTGCCTGCTCTTGACCTGTCACGGGATTCGATGATAGACGGGATCTCGTCCGGTGCGATCCTGCCCTCTCCGACCTCCGTAAGCGTTCCGGCTATGATCCTGACCATATTATACAGGAAACCGTTCCCGGTAACAAAAATATCTATCCGGCCGTGATAACGCCCGTCTTCCCTGGGCTTATCAGGATTCTCGACCCTGATATCGTACACGGTCCTTATCGTTGATGCCGCATCCGTCGATGCACTGCAAAATCCCGCAAAATCATGCTCTCCGGTAAAATATCCCGCCGCCTGCCTCATCGCATCGATATCAAGCCCGGTATACACCCAGTATGTGTATCTGCTGTTTACCGGCATCGGAAAACGGTCGTGCCAGATGCTGTACCTGTATGTCTTGCGGCAGTTCACGCGCCTGGGGTGAAAATCATCCGCGACCTTTTCCGACCGTCTGACCACTATGTCATCCGGAAGGCTCTGATTGAGCGCATATGAAAACTTGTCGCCAGGGATAGGCGATGCGGTATCGAATACGGCTATCGCGCCCTCCGCATGAACCCCGGCATCGGTTCTTGACGCCCCGATCACCTTAATATCCTCGCCAAGAAGCCGTGACAGTTCGGCATTTAACACGCCTTCTATCGTAGGCTTTCCCGGCTGGTACTGCCATCCGCTGTAACCGGTCCCGTCATATGCAACTTCTATCAATATCCTTTGCTTCATACGTGTTCTCTAAAAAATGATGCCGACCGCTATGATCGCGGCAAGATAGCCAAGCAGCACCAGATAAGCGATATAATCGCGCGCCGCGTATTTAAGCGGTCTCATCTTCGTCCTGCCGTCCCCGCCGTGATAGCATCTTGCCTCCATGGCGACCGCAAGGTCATTTGCCCGTCTGAACGCGGATACAAACAGCGGCACGAGTATCGGTATCATCGCTTTGGCTCTGCGGATGATATTGCCGCTCTCAAAATCCGCGCCCCTTGCCTGCTGCGCTTTTATTATCCTGTCGGTTTCCTCGACCAGCACAGGAATGAATGTGAGCGCTATTGACATCATCATGGCGATCTCATGAACAGGGATCCTGAATATCTTCAGCCATCCGAGACTCTTCTCCAGACCATCCGTAAGGTTTGACGGTGTGGTCGTAAGAGTCATAATGGAAGACCCGATGATCAGGTAGATAATGCGTAATACGAGAAATGCCGCCAGCCGCACACCTTCAATGGTTATCGTTATCTTCCAGAATGATACAAGCTCCCTTCCCGGAGTCAGGAACGCGTTAAGTATACCGGTGAATATCAGAATGAAAATGATCGCTTTAAGGCCCCGGAACATGAACTTTACCGGAACATGCGACAGCGCGATCATCGATACGAGAAATACGGTGGCAACTATATATCCCGTAAAGCTCTGAAACAGAAACAGTGATATCACATAGACCATTGTGCCGCACAGTTTGACCCTAGGGTCGAGCCTGTGCAGTACGGAGTCCGTGGGATAGTATTGTCCAAGTGTTATATCTCTTATCATTTGCCGAAAACCCTTAAAATCTCATCTCTTGCTTCTTCGACCGTGATCAGATCATCACGCACGGGAAGCCCGGCTTTCTTCAGATCCGATAAGATCGCGGTAACCTCGGGAACGGCAAGCCCGATAGATTCGAGTTCATCCCTGTGTCCGAACACTTCTCGGGCGGATCCGTCCATCACAAGCTGCCCGTCGTTCATGACAAGGATACGATGTACATGTTCTGCAAGGTCATCCATGGAATGTGACACTATAATAACGGTTATGCCGAGATTGTCATGAAGATAATCAGCGATAGCCAGTATCTCATCCCTTCCGGCCGGGTCAAGACCCGCACATGGTTCGTCAAGGACGAGAACCTCGGGTTTCATGGCCAGTACACCGGCGATCGCCACCCTTCTCTTTTCTCCTCCGGAAATATCAAAAGGCGACACATAGAGCTGCTCGTCTCTTATCCCGACCGCTTTTAACGCTTCATAGGCGCGAATCTCCACCTCGCTCTTGTCAAGTCCGAGATTCCTGGGTCCAAAACACACGTCTGCGAAGACATCTTCTTCAAACAACTGGTGTTCGGGATATTGGAACACCACTCCTACCTTTCCGCGAAGCTCCCTCAGATCGTATCCTTCCGAAGCAATGTCTGCTCCGTCATAGAAGATCCCGCCCGAAGTCGGCTTCATCAGTCCGTTCAGATGCATGACAAGCGTCGATTTTCCGGATCCGGTTCTTCCGACAAGTCCTATATACTCTCCATTCTCCACAGAAAAGGTAACATCGCACAGAGCCTTCTTCTCGAAGACAGTCCCGGGATTATATATATGATCGACATGATTGACGATTATCGACATAAAACCCTGCACAGCTCCTCTCTGGTCAGTATTCCCTCCGGTATATCCAGTCCGGCGCGTCTTAGTTCATATGCAAGCCTGGCAGCCTGCGGCAGTGCTAGGCGGCACTCCTCCAGCTCTTTTGCCCTGGAGAATATCTCGCGCGGTGTTCCCTGCATGGCTATATGCCCGTCCTTCATGACATATATACAGTCAGCGTAGATGGCCTCTTCCATGTTGTGGGTAATCAGTATGATTGTTATATTCTCAACGTCATTGAGCGCCCTTACGGCTCTTATGACCTCGCTTCTTCCCTCCGGATCGAGCATCGCCGTAGGTTCGTCAAGAACAATGCACTCCGGATGCATTGCAAGTACTCCGGCGATAGCGACGCGCTGTTTCTGTCCGCCGGAAAGCCTGGAAGGAGATGACTTTCTCTTATCGTACATCTCGACCATTACAAGGCTCTCTTTTACCCTCTGCCTGATCTCTTCGGGCTCTACACCGATATTTTCCGGCGCAAACGCAACATCCTCTTCCACAATAGTGCCGATCATCTGATTTTCCGGATTCTGGAATACCATTCCCACAGCTTTCCTGATATCCCACAGCTTGTCGGCGTCCTTTGTATCCCATCCGTCAATGTATACAACGCCTTCCGTAGGATGAAGAAGGCTGTTGAAATGCTTGGCGAGCGTTGATTTTCCGGAGCCGTTCGGACCTAAGACCGCGATAAAGTCCCCCTGCCTGATATCAAGGTCAACGTCGTCTACCGCACGCTTAAAGCCCTCAACTTCCCCGTTCTTGTCGCGTCTTACATATTCAAATGATACCTTGTTCGCATTTATCAGACTCATAACAATTACAAAAAGGAGCCGCTCATGCGGCTCCCGTATAACTCAAACAGACTATAGCAGCCGTATTATACAAGCTCTATAACAACCTGCATAGCGGCATCACCCTTACGGGGTCCGATCTTGACTATTCTTGTATAGCCACCGTTACGGTTTGCGTACTTCGGTGCAATATCATCAAAGAGCTTTGCTGCAAGATCGACCTTTTTGGTATTGCGCTTTCTTCCGGCAGCAGTATCGGGTACCTCGACAACAGGATAGAGAACCCTGAGGATCTGTCTTCTTGCATGTAATCTTGAAGGCGAATCCTTCTTGATGGTCTTCTTCACTGTTTCGTACTGTGTAACCTTCTTGCCGTCAACGACTTCCTTGACACGTTTGCCGTCCTTGTCCTTAAGCGGGATCCTGGCATCTATTTCAACAGTCTCGTAATTGTCGCGTTCCCTGACCGCAAGTGCTATTATACCGTCCGCAACCTTACGGATCTCTTTGGCTCTTGCCTCCGTTGTAGTTATCTTGCCATGATAGATCAGTTGTGTCACCTGATTTCTCATTAATGCTTTTCTCTGGCTGGATGTCTTTCCCAGCTTCCTGTACTTAGCCATCTTATTCCTCTCCTTCGTTCAACTGAAGTCCCAATTCATTCAGTTTTGCCAATACTTCTTCAAGAGACTTACGTCCGAGATTACGTACCTTCATCATCTCATCGGGTGTCTTGTTGACAAGCTCGGCTACGGTATTGATACCGGCACGCTTTAAGCAGTTGTATGAACGCACTGACAACTCGAGTTCATCGATGCTCATATCAAGAACTTTTTCTTTTCCCTCGGGTTCTTTGTCGATCATAACGGATACTTCTCTTGCGCTCTCCGAAAGATTGATAAACTGTGCAAGATGCTCCGAAAGGACCTTTGCCGCAAGGCTGACAGACTCGTCGGGACCGAGCGTTCCGTTTGTGTACACATCAAGCGTAAGCTTATCATAATCCGTTACCTGACCTACACGTGTATTCTGAACAGTCATATTGACACGTTCGATAGGTGTGTAGATACTGTCAACGGCGATTACTCCTATCGGAAGATCCTCGTTCTTATTCTTATCGGCTCCTACATAGCCGCGACCCTTTGTGATCGTAAGCTCCATGTAAAGCTTGCTGTCCGGACCGCCGTTAAGTGTGGCGATCTTGGTCTCCGGATTGATTATCTCTATATCCTGATCAACACGTATATCCGCTGCGGTTACAACTCCTTCGCCTTCGAACTCAAGAACGGCCGTTTTGGGTTCGTCCGATGAAGAATTGTTGCGTATGGCAAGATTCTTGATATTCATGATGATCTCGGTAACGTCTTCCTTGACGCCGGGAATGGATGAGAACTCGTGCAATACTCCGTCGATCTTAATCTGAGAAACTGCAGCTCCCGGAAGGGAGGAAAGCATGATCCTGCGAAGAGAATTGCCAAGCGTTGTACCATAGCCCCTTTCAAGAGGTTCAACAACAAATCTGCCGTATTTATTATCTTCGGATATTTCCGCAATCTCAATTCTTGGCTTTTCAAAATCGAACATAAATTGTCTCCTCTCTTATTGATACAAATTACTTTGAATACAACTCGACTATAAGCATCTCATTCACGGGAACATCAATCTCCTCGCGTGTGGGAAGTGCCTTAACGGTTCCTTTCAAATTCTCCTGATCTGCCTCAAGCCATGCGGGAACGATCCTGCCGCCCGCTGCCTCAATGATCTCCTTGTATCTAACAGAGTCTTTCTTGCTCTCTCTTATCTCGATAACATCTCCCGCTTTAACAAGATATGAAGGGATGTTTACTACCTTGCCGTTTACCGTTACCTGCTTGTGGTCAACGATCTGACGGGCTTCTCTTCTTGTTCTTGCAAATGCAAGTCTGAAGATGACATTATCAAGTCTCGTCTCAAGCATGATCATCAGGTTTTCACCCGTCATGCCCTTTTGTCTGTCGGCCTTCTCATAGTAGTTACGGAAAGGCTTCTCAAGTACGCCGTATATAAACTTCGCCTTCTGCTTCTCGCGAAGCTGGAGTCCGTATTCACTCGTCTTTCTGTTGGATCTTGTCAAGGTTCTTCTTGACTTTTTATCATATCCTAATACCGTCGGCTCAATACCGAGGGATCTGCATCTTTTCAATACAGGAACTCTGTTGACTGCCATTTATTCTTCCTCCTGATTAAACTCTTCTGCGTTTGGGCGGACGGCATCCGTTATGAGGTACCGGAGTAACATCCTTTATCGATACGACTTCCAAACCTGCTGCCTGAAGCGCACGTATCGCTGCCTCACGTCCCGAACCGGGACCCTTGACGAAAACATCAACATACTTGAGCCCGTGAACAAGGGCTGCCTTTGTTGCGGTTTCCGCTGCTACCTGTGCCGCATAGGGAGTAGATTTCCTTGAACCTCTGAAGCCAAGCCCACCGGCACTTGCCCAACTAAGAGCGTTACCCTCGGGATCAGTGAGAGTCACGATCGTATTGTTGAAAGATGCCTGAATATGTGCCTGCCCGCGTTCAACGTTTTTCTTGACACGCTTTTTAACTGCTTTCTTTGTTGTCTTTGCCATTTAAACTAACCTACTTTCCGAATCTTATTTCTTCTTACCTGCCACTGTACGCTTGGGACCCTTGCGTGTTCTCGCGTTGTTCTTCGTATTCTGTCCGCGAACCGGAAGTCCCTTCCTGTGTCTGATGCCTCTGTAGCAACCAATCTCCTGAAGACGCTTGATATTGAGCGCAACCTCTCTCTTGAGATCACCCTCAACTACGTAATCGGCATCTATGATGTCGCTTATCTTCTTGACCTCGTCATCCGTAAGATCACGGCAACGGGTATCAGGATTAACTTTTGCCTTTTCCAGAATCTTTGCAGCGGTAGGTCTTCCGATACCGTACACATAGGTAAGTCCGATCTCTACACGCTTGTCTCTTGGTAAATCCACACCGGAAATACGAGCCATACTATTATACCTCTTTTCTCTTACTTACAGCGAGCTTAACGCTCCGTTACAAATTGAATGTAATAAACAGATAGCTCTTCGGCGGGTTATTCCAAAAATCTATCTAAGTTGCAGCCGCTTTGCGCTCCGGCTTTAGCCTTGTCTCTGCTTGTGCTTAGGGTTCTCGCAGATGATCCTGACCTTACCCTTTCTTTTGATGACTTTGCACTTGTCGCAGATCGGTTTTACTGAAGATCTTACTTTCATTTCTGTACCTCCTCTACGATCTTTTTCTATCACGGTCTGAAAACAGACCGCTATATATTTTAACACCAAAGGCGCTAAAATTCAACAAAAATCTGATCTACAATATGTTGTTTATGATGTTATTTATCTCTCCATATAATGCGTCCTTTGGTCAGATCATACGGCGACATCTCAAGTGTTACCTTATCGCCAGGCAGGATGCGGATAAAATTCATTCGAAGTTTTCCGCTGATATGTGCGATGACCTCATGGTCATTCTCAAGTTTGACGCGAAACATCGCATTGGGAAGTTTCTCCACTACAGTTCCTTCAAGCTCTATAACATCCGCTTTTGACATCTATGCCTCCTAAGATTAATGTGAGAGAGTGAGTATCTCGGGTTCCTGATCCGTTATCAGTATCGTATTCTCGTAGTGCGCCGACGGAAGCCCGTCCTCGGCAACAACCGTCCAGTCATCATCAAGCCACTCGACATCGTACCTTCCGAGATTGATCATCGGTTCAATAGCGAGTGTCATGCCCGCCATAAGCTTGAGGCCGCGGCGGTGCTGGCGGAAATTGGGTATCTGCGGGTCCTCATGCAGGGATGTTCCTATCCCGTGACCGACAAGATCCCTCACTATTCCGTATCCGTACGGTTTGATAAAATCATCGATCGCATTTGATATATCATACAGATGATTACCTGCCCGTGCGTATTTGATGCCTTCAAAGAACGCCTGCTTCGTGACATCGATAAGCTGCTGCACTTCCTGCGATACTTCACCTACCGGATATGTCCTTGCGGCATCCGAATGATAACCTTTGTAGATCAGTCCCGCATCAAGGCTTACTATATCTCCGCTTTTCAATATGCGGTTCTTCTTCGGAATACCGTGAACCACTTCCTCGTTGACCGAAACACATATGCTCGCGGGATATCCGTTATAATTCAGGAAATTCGGAACTCCTCCGCGTTCCCTTATAAGCTCTTCACCATACTTGTTGATATCCCATGTCGAGATACCGGGTCTTATGAACCTTCCTAGTTCGTCATGAACCTCTTCGAGCAGCCTGCAGGACTCTCTCATAAGAGCGATCTCACGTTCGGATTTGATCGTTACAGCCATTCTATGCCTCCAGATACTCTGTAATGGCCTCAAAGACTTCCTGCATATCCTTTGTTCCGTCGACCGTTCTCAATATGTTGAGCTTGCTGTAATGATCGATGAGCGGCTGTGTCTGCTGATGATATACCTCAAGGCGCTTTAATACGGTTTCGGGCTTGTCATCATCACGCAGTATGAGATCACTTCCGCATTCGTCGCATATGCCCTCTTTCTGTGGCCTGATATACTCAATGTGATACGTCGCTCCGCATTTGGGGCAGCATCTCCTGCCTCCCATTCTGCGGACTATCGCCTCATCGGGCACATTGACATCTATCGCATAATCTATCTTCTGTCCGAGCTTGGCAACCTCGTTGTCAAGCACCTCAGCCTGCGGGATCGTGCGCGGGAAACCGTCAAGAACATATCCGTTCCTGCAATCGTCCTTGGATACCCTATCCAGCAGTATCCTCACCGTAAGATCATCCGGAACAAGCTGTCCCTTGTCCATATACTCCTTGGCTTCCATGCCAAGGGGTGTTCCCTCCTTGATATTCGAGCGGAAAATGTCACCCGTCGAAATATGGGGAATATTGTATTTGTCGGCAATCATTTTTGCCTGTGTACCTTTCCCGGCGCCCGGAGCGCCAAGCATAATGATTTTCATATATACACTCCCGTGGGGCAGACAAAGACAAGGCTGTTCGAGCCTTGTCCTTACTGTCCGCATTAATCATTCAAAAAACCTTTGTAATTTCTTACAAGCATCTGTGATTCGATCTGTTTCATCGTCTCAAGAATAACGCCTACGATGATGATAAGGCTTGTGCCGCCGAATGATACGCTGGCTCCGAACAGTCCGTTGAATATTATCGGAATGAGCGCCACGATGATTAGTCCTACGGCACCTATAAATACTATGTAATTGAGTACTTTGTTAAGATAATCCTGCGTAGGCTTGCCGGGACGCGTACCCGGTATGAACCCGCCTGATTTCTTCATATTCTCGGCAACTTCCATAGGATTGAAGGTAATGGAAGTATAGAAATAAGCAAAGAATACGACCAGCACTACATATATGAGCGCACCCCATGTATACTGCCATGCACCACGCTTGAACCAGTTCCCGGAATTAAGAAAATACAGGAACTTCTGCCATCCGGTCGCACTGCCGCTTCCGAAGAATGAAGAGATGACACTCGGAAGCTGCATAAGGCTCGATGCAAAGATGATCGGGATAACTCCGCCGGTATTAACCTTGAGAGGGATATATGATGACTGTCCGCCGACCATTTTACGACCCTGAACCTTCTTGGCATACTGTACCGGGATCCTTCTCTCTGCTCCGTTAAGTATAACAGTAAGGATGACCGTAACGATTATGATCGCTGCTATGACAACGAGAGCTATCGTTCCGGCACCGTATTTGTGAGCCGTAAACTGCGGTGTTACAAACTGCTGCCACAGCGACCTCAGATCCTGAGGTATCCTCGATATGATGTTGATCGTAAGTACTATCGATATTCCGTTTCCGACGCCGTTCTCGGTGATACGCTCACCGATCCACATTACGACTGCCGATCCGGCTGTAAGCGCCGTTATGACCATTATCACGTTAAGCGCGTTAAAGTCCTCCAGAAGACCCTGACGTCCGAATCCGATAGCCATTGCCGATGATTCCATAAGAGCCAGACCGATCGTCACATAACGCGTGATCGACGCGATCTTCTTCCTGCCGTCCTCACCTTCACGCTGCATCTCCTCAAGCTTCGGTATCGCTATCGTGAGAAGCTGCATGATAATGGAGGATGTGATGTACGGTGTGATATTAAGCGCAAACACCGACATATTAAGGAACGAACCGCCGGTAAAAGCATCCAGAAAGTTGAATGCGTCCCCCGTCTGCTGTGAGAACCAGTTCGCGAAATAATTCCTGTCAACACCGGGAACCGGAAGCTCGCATCCGAGTCTTATTACTACAAGCATGATCAGGGTATAGATCAGTTTATTTCTGATATCCTTGATCTTAAAGGCATTTCTTACCGTTTCAAGCATTAGATCACCTCAGCTTTTCCACCAAGACCTTCAATTTTTTCCTTTGCAGACGCCGAGAATGCATTGGCTTTAACCGTAAGCTTCTTGGTAAGTTCTCCCGAACCCAAAATCTTAACGCCATCCTTGGGATTACTGATAATCCCCAGCTCCTTCATAGCATCAACGGTAACGGTTGCGCCATCCTCAAATACTTCGAGCTTTGACAGATTGATCGCAACTATCTCCTTGGTATTCCTGTTCTTGAACCCTCTCTTGGGGATTCTTCTGTATAAAGGCATCTGACCGCCTTCGAAACCGATTCTGGGTGCTCCGGAACGGGCCTTCTGACCCTTGTGCCCCTTACCGGCTGTCTTGCCGTTTCCCGAGCCGTGTCCGCGGCCCCTTCTAAAATTATCGCTCTGTTTTGAGCCTTCGGCGGGCTTTAAATTGGATAATTCCATAGCTTGCCTCCTTCTTAAGCAATTATACTTCTTCAACCTTGACTAAGTGACTTACCTGCCTGCACATTCCGCGGATCGCTTCATTGTCGGGAAGATCGTTCGAACTTCCGAGCTTCTTGAGCCCAAGCGCGGCAACGGTTGCTTTGTGCTTCGGAATAGCTCCGATAGGCGACTTGACCAGGGTTACCTTAATTCTCTTATCAGCCATTTTGTTAAGTCCTCCTTACTGACGATCAGCCCAATATCTCTTCCACTGATTTACCGCGAAGACGAGCTACTTCCTCAGGTGTCTTGAGCTGACGCAGAGCATCTATAGTTGCAAGAACGATATTCTGCTTGTTGTTGGAGCCCAGAGACTTAGTACGGATATTCTTGATTCCCGCCATCTCACAAACGTTTCTGGCAGGACCGCCTGCGATAACACCGGTACCTTCGGGAGCTCTCTTTATGAGTACATTCGCTCCACCGAACTTGCCGATAAAATCATGTGTGATACTTTTATTTTCATCGAGCGGAACTTCGATAAGATTCTTCATTGCATCTTCTTTTCCCTTACGTATAGCTTCGGGAATCTCTGCAGCCTTTCCGAGACCGGCGCCGACATGACCATTCTCGTCTCCGACAACAACAAGCGCGGTAAACCGCATGTTACGTCCGCCTTTAACAACCTTTGTTACACGCTTGATCGTAACAACCTTATCGTTTAATTCCAAAGTGCTGGGATCGATTATTTGACGTTTCATGTGTCTTCTTACCTCCTAGAATATAAGGCCTGCTTCTCTGGCCGCATCAGCAAGTGCTGCAACCTTGCCCTGATATATATAACCGCCTCTGTCAAAGACAACATTCTTGATACCTTTTTCCAGAGCACGCTCTGCAATAACGGTTCCTAAATATGCGGCAGCCTCCACGTTATCGGTCTTCTCCACCTTATCCCTGACATCCTTCTCGAGTGTTGAAGCGCTTACAAGTGTGTTGCCGACGGTATCGTCGATGATCTGCGCATACATATGATTATTACTGCGAAATACAGAAAGGCGGGGTCTTTCGGCAGTGCCGCTGAAACGGTTGCGCATTCTGTTATGCTTTTTGATCCTGACTTCTGCTCTTGATTTTTTGCTAACCATTCTTGTCTCCCTCCCTCTTTATTTCTTACCGGTCTTGCCGACTTTGCGTCTGATATGCTCATCAGCGTATTTGATACCTTTGCCCTTGTAAGGCTCGGGTCTTCTCTTGTCTCTGATCTCCGCAGCGTATTGTCCGATCTTTTCTTTGTCGATGCCTTTTACGAATATGATGTTCGCACCTTCAACCACAGTCTCAACGCCCTCAGGATCCTCCATCTCAACGGGATGCGAATATCCCAGATTAAGAACGAGCTTCTTGCCCTGCTTCGCCGCCCTGTAGCCGACACCGTTTATCTCAAGCTTTTTCTCATACCCCTCGGTTACACCGACCACCATGTTGTTGATAAGCGATCTTGTCAGCCCGTGAAGAGATTTGTTCCTCTTAAGATCGTTGGGACGTGTGACCTTAACCTCGGCACCTTCGACCTCTATCTTCATTTCGGGAGCCATAACGCGCTCCAGCGTACCCTTGGGACCTTTCACAGTCACTTTATTATTTTCTGCAACATCCACAGTTACGCCTGCGGGTATCGCGATTGGCATTTTTCCTATACGTGACATGCCCGTACCTCCTGTTATATCTCATTGATCGAAATTACATTTCTGTTTGCGGCAGTTACCATACAAATGCAAGAACCTCGCCGCCGACGCCTGCCTTGCGTGCTTCCTTGTCGGTAAGCACTCCGTTGTTAGTCGATATGATGGCGATTCCGAGTCCGCCAAGTACTTTGGGAAGCTCATCCTTGCCGGCATATACACGAAGACCGGGCTTGGATATTCTCTTGAGACCCGTGATGATCTTCTCATCCTTGTCCTCGCCGTACTTGAGCGTGATCTTGATCGTCTTGAAAGAACCTTCGTCGATCAGATCGTATTTCTTGATATATCCTTCCTTCAAAAGAATGTCTGCGATTGCCAGTTTCATCTTTGATGAAGGAACATCTACAGTATCGTGCTTTGCAGTGTTAGCGTTACGGATTCTCGTAAGCATATCTGCAATGGGATCACTCATTGTCATAGTTATGTCTCCTCCTTACCAGCTTGCTTTCTTAACACCCGGAATCTGTCCTTTGTATGCCAGCTCACGGAAGCAGATTCTGCATATTCCGTATTTTCTCAAATAGGCATGAGGACGACCGCAGATCCTGCAGCGTGTATACTGCCTTGTTGAGTATTTGGGTTTGCGCTGCTGTTTAACCTTCATTGACGTTTTAGCCATGAATTAATTTCCTCCTTCTTCTTGAGTGCCGTACAGCTTCATACAAGCTTTACGCCACCGGCTTAGCAAACGGCATACCGAACTGGGTGAGCAGTTCTCTTGCCTCTTCATCTGTCTTGGCGGTTGTTACGATAATAACGTCCATTCCTCTTATCTTATCAACCTTGTCATACTCAATTTCAGGGAAAATGAGCTGTTCCTTGATACCCAGAGCGTAGTTTCCGCGTCCGTCGAAAGCGTTCGGATTGACGCCCCTGAAGTCACGGACTCTGGGAAGAGCCAGATTAACGAGCCGGTCAAGGAACTCATACATTCTCTCGCCGCGAAGGGTAACCTTTGCGCCTATGGACATACCCTCTCTGATCTTGAAGTTGGCAACCGAGTTCTTGGCCTTGGTAACAACGGCCTTCTGTCCCGTGATGGTCTCAAGGTCGCTTATTGCCGATTCAAGTATCTTGGCGTTTTCCTTGGCCTCGCCAACACCCATGTTTATAACGATCTTATCCAGCTTGGGGATCTCCATTACGTTCTTGTAACCGAACTTTTTGGTCATCTGATCCTTGATCTGGTCATTATACAAATCTTTGTATCTACTCAACTTTTATCCCTCCTTAATCAATCACTTCACCGGTTGATTTGGCGATGCGAACCTTCTTGCCGTCTTCAACCTTGAAGCCTACTCTGGTGGGTTTTCCTTTGTGGACATACATTACGTTCGAAGCATCGATCGGCGCTTCCTGCTCAATGATTCCACCGTTCTGATTAGCCATGGAGGGCTTTGTATGTTTCTTAACAATGTTCACGCCTTCAACAATGAGTCTTCCGGACTTTCTGTCTGCCGAGAGAACCTTTCCTTCGACGCCTACATCTTTGCCGGCGATAACCTTAACGGTGTCGCCCTTTTTAATCTTTGCCATTGACATCTTGCGCACCTCCTATAATACTTCCGGAGCGAGGGATACGATCTTCATGAACTGTTTTTCACGAAGCTCTCTTGCTACGGGTCCGAAAATACGTGTTCCTCTCGGTGTGTTGTCCTCTTTGATGATAACTGCCGCATTCTCGTCAAAACGGATGTATGAACCGTCCTTACGGCGGGCGCCCTTTACGGTCCGGACAACAACGGCCCTAACTACTTCACCTTTTTTGACAACACCGCCGGGTGTTGCATCTTTAACAGTTGCAACGATCGTATCACCGATGTTGGCATATCTTCTTGTGGATCCGCCCATAACGCGAATGCACAGGATCTCTTTTGCGCCGGTGTTATCAGCAACCTTCAGTCTGCTTTCCTGCTGTATCATGTCTTCTATCCTCCAACACTACTTCGCCTTCTCAACAATCTCGACAAGTCTCCATCTCTTATCTTTGGAAAGTCTTCTTGTCTCCATTACCCTGACTGTATCGCCAATGTTGCATTCGTTGTTCTCGTCATGAGCTTTCAGCTTGTACGTCTTCTTAACGATCTTGTTATAAAGCGGATGCTTTACATGGTTAACGACTGCCACAACGATCGTCTTGTCCATCTTGTTGCTCACTACCTTACCGGTACGTGTCTTTCTTAAATTTCTCTCTTCCATCGTCTAATCCTCCCCATTAAGCCCTTGACTTCTCGGTTATGCAAGTCTGGATGCGGGCGATGTTTCTGCGAACGTCCTTGATTCTGGCTGTGTTATCCAGCTGGTTGGTTGCATTCTGGAATCTTAAGTTAAAAAGCTCTTTCTTGGCGGCCACAAGGTCTTCCGACAATTCGTCAACAGACTTGGCCCTGAGGTCTTCATTATATTTACTATTCTTCATTTGCTACACCGCCTTCCAAGTCCGCTTTAGCGGCAATCTTGCACTTGCAGGGGAGCTTGTGCATTGCGAGCCTGAGCGCTTCTTTGGCAACATCTTCCGAAACGCCGGCTATCTCGAACATTACGCGACCGGGCTTAACAACCGATACCCAGTATTCAACGGCACCTTTACCGGATCCCATACGTGTCTCGGCAGGTTTTGCCGTAACGGGCTTATCCGGGAATATCTTGATCCAAACCTTACCGCCACGCTTGATATAACGGGTCATGGCAACACGGGCTGCCTCTATCTGGTTGGATGTGATCCAGCAGGGCTCTGTGGCCACAAGACCGTAATCACCGTATGAAATAACATTTCCTCTGAGTGCCTTACCTCTCATCGATCCGCGAAACTGCTTACGATGCTTTACTCTCTTCGGCATTAACATTATTGCTCACTCCCTTCTTTTGATTTCTGGGGAAGAACTTCGCCTTTGTATATCCATACCTTAACGCCAAGCTTTCCGTATGTGGTGTCTGCTTCGGCAAAACCGTAATCGATATCTGCGCGAAGTGTCTGAAGGGGAATAGTTCCCTCGCTGTAGAACTCTGTACGGGCAATATCCGCTCCGCCGAGTCTTCCTGATACAGCCGTCTTGATACCGAGTGCGCCTGCCTTGAGCGATCTGGACATCGTCGACTTCATGGCGCGTCTGAACGATACGCGGTTTTCAAGTTGCTGTGCGATATTCTCGGCAACAAGCTGGGCTTCCCTGTCAGGTCTCTTGACTTCCTTGATATCCACTACAAGCTTTTTGTCCGTAAGCTTTGCCAGTTCAGCCTTGAGCTTTTCTATATCCTGACCGCCCTTGCCGATGATGACACCGGGCTTTGCCGTGAATATGATAACCTTTACGCGATCCGAAGCACGCTCAATCTCAATCTTTGAGATACCTGCGTTATATAATTTCTTCTTCAGGAATTCCCTGATCTGATAATCTTCAACAAGAAAATCCGCAAAATCTTTCTCGGCATACCATCTTGAATCCCAATCCTTGATAACACCGACTCTCAATCCGTGGGGATTAACCTTCTGTCCCATGCTTTTCCTCCTTATTTCTCATCCAGCACGATTGTAATGTGGCTCATACGCTTCTCGATACGATACGCGCGACCCTGTGCCCGAGGCTGAATCCTCTTCATTGTGGGACCTTTGTTTGCGTAACACTCCGCAATGTAGAGATTGTCACGGTTCATACCGTTATTGTTCTCGGCGTTTGCGATCGCCGATTCTAATAATTTCCTGATAAGTGATGACGCATATCTGGGATTATAGGTCAGGATGGCAAGCGCAGTGTTGACATCTTTTCCTCTGATGGCGTCGAGTACAAAACAAGCTTTTGAAACAGATACTCTTGCATAAGATAGCTTAGCCGAGGGTCTGGTATCCTTGTTCGCATTTCTTTCTCTCTTGATTTGGGATCTGTGTCCTTTTGCCATTTGGATGTACCTCCTTTCAAACTATCCTATCTTATTTAACCTTTGATTTCTTTTCGTCCTTGCCGTGTCCTCTGTAAGTTCTGGTGCTTACAAACTCGCCAAGCTTATGTCCTACCATGTCCTCCGTGATATATACGGGAACATGCTTTCTGCCGTCATGAACCGCGATCGTGTGACCCACGAACGAAGGGAATATCGTGGAACGACGTGACCAGGTCTTGATGACCTGTTTATTGTTTGACTCATTCATCGCGTCTATTTTCTTAAGTAAACTCTCATCGGCGAACGGGCCCTTCTTTAATGATCTAGCCATATGTTTCCTCCTAACATTTCAGCTCTTCCTAACTTCCTGCACATTATTTGATCGTGCTGCCGTCACGGCGTCTTACGATAAGCTTGTTTGACCTGTTGTTCTTCTTTCTCGTCTTCAGACCAAGAGCAGGCTTACCCCACGGAGTACACGGACCGGGACGTCCGATACTCGTTCTTCCTTCACCACCACCGTGCGGATGGTCGTTGGGGTTCATGACCGAACCGCGGACTGTAGGTCTGATGCCCATATGGCGTTTACGTCCGGCCTTACCGATATTAATAAGGTTATGATCTCCGTTTCCGACAACTCCGATCGTCGCGCGGGCAATGATCGGAACCATTCTCATCTCACCGGAAGGAAGACGAAGCGTTGCATATTTGCCTTCCTTGGCCATAAGCTGTGCTCCGTTACCGGCGCTTCTGACAAGCTGTCCGCCTTTTCCGGGATAAAGCTCGATGTTGTGTACCACCGTACCTACGGGGATCTCGGAAAGAGGAAGGCAGTTGCCGACTCTTACTTCAGCTTCGGGTCCGTTCATGACCTTCATTCCGTCCGTTAATCCTTCGGGTGCGAGGATATATGATTTTTCGCCGTCCGCATAACAGATAAGAGCGATGTTTGCCGATCTGTTGGGATCATACTCAATCCCGAGTACGGTGGCGGGAATCCCGTCCTTCTGACGCTTAAAATCAATTATCCTGTATTTCCTTCTGTTGCCGCCGCCTCTGTGACGAACGGTTATCTTTCCCTGGTTATTGCGTCCGGCGTTCTTCTTGAGAGAAGTAACAAGTGACTTTTCGGGCTCATGTTTTGTGATCTCGGCAAAATCAGAGCATGTCATCTGTCTTCTGGACGGCGTGTATGGGTTGTATTTTTTGATTCCCATGATTGTGTCTCCTTTTTAAATATTTGTCAGGTATTTATCCTATATCTAATGACGCTCGGCCATAAGAATCGCTTCGCGATGAGGCCTCGCGGTGCAAACGCGGACTTCCCACTCTCGTGGGCCCCTCCCATTTGCATTAATCAAAGTCCTGTGAACAGCTCTATATCCTTGCTGTCTTCGGTAAGTGTTACTATCGCTTTCTTGGACTTGGATGTTCTGCCGACGATCAAGCCGCGGCGTTTCTTCTTGCCATCCAGATTCATTGTGTTAACTGATTTTACCTTGGTGCCGTCAAACATCTTTTCAACGGCTTCCTTGATCATTGTCTTGTTTGCTTCGGGATGTACAAGGAACGTGTACTTCTTGTTGCCCATTTCCGCCATACTCTTCTCGGTAACTACGGGCTTTAAGATCACGTCATAGTAGTTGATTGCTGCCATTATGCGTACACCTCCTCGATCTTGGCAACGGCATCCTTGGTGGCGATGACCGTGCTGTATTTCATTATGTCATAGGTGTTGATCGTGTTGACGGATGCCGTGATCACGCCGGGAATGTTCCTTGCGGACAATACGACGTTCTTATCATCCTCCGCCAATATTACAACTGCCTTTGAAACCTTAAGATTGTCAAGAACCTCCGAGAACTTTTTGGTCTTGATCTCATCAAGCTTCAGCTCATCGAGGACAAGGAACTTGTCTTCCTGAACCCGTGATGTAAGAGCGCTCTTTAATGCCGCCCTCTTTTCCTTCTTGTTGAGCTTGAATGAATAGTCTCTCGGTACGGGGGCAAATACCATGCCGCCGCCCTTCCACTGCGGTGCTCTTGTCGAACCCTGTCTTGCGTGACCGGTTCCCTTCTGTCTCCACGGCTTTCTGCCGCCTCCGGAAACCTCGCCGCGTGTCCTGGCCTTCTGTGTGCCCTGACGATTGTTGGCAAGCTGCTGTACTACAGCCATATGAACAAGATGTTCGTTGACGGGTGCGCCGAATACGGCATCGCTCAGTTCCATCTTGCCGACTTCCTTGCCTTCCATATTGTAAACAGATACGTTAGCCATCTGTATGTTCCTCCTTTCCACAGGTCTGTGCTTATTCAGCGACCTTTACACTCTCTTTGACGGTAACCAGAGCCTTCTTCGGTCCCGGAACCGCTCCCTTGACAAGCAGCAGGTTCTTGTCTGCGTCAACGCGGACAACTTCAAGATTCTGAACCGTTACTTTAACGCCGCCCATCTGACCGGGCATTCCTTTTCCCTTGAACACCCTTGAAGGTGAGGAACATGCACCGTTTGAACCCTGATGGCGATGGAATTTCGAACCGTGTTTCATGGGACCCCTGTGCTGGCCGAGTCTCTTGATCGTACCCTGGAATCCTTTACCTTTTGAGATCGCGGATGCGTCGATCTTATCTCCTACCTCGAAGATATCCGCCTTGATCTCCTGAGCTACCTGATATTCTTCACTGTTATCGAACCGGAATTCCCTTACGAATCTCTTCGATGTAACTCCCGCCTTATCGAAATGACCTTTGAGGGGTTTGTTGACGCCGTTCCTGTGAACGACCTCTTTCTTGCCCTTGCCGTCCTTGTTGACGATGCGGTCCTTCTTGTCGACGAATCCTACCTGAACAGCCTTGTAGCCGTCGTTTTCTTCTGTCTTGATCTGGGTTACCACGCAGGGGCCTGCCTCAAGCACGGTAACCGGAATGAGCGTTCCGTCTTCATTGAAGATCTGCGTCATTCCGACTTTTGTTGCCAAAATAGCTTTCTTCATTTCTGCCTCCTTCTTTTGTCCAGCGGAATATGCTGTAAGGAGAAACTACGCACCGGAAAGATTCCCTGACTGCACGGCGAGCCTCCTTCACACATTCATAAACGCTGAGGTTATTTGTTCTTCATCTTGATGTCGATATAAACACCTGCAGGCATTTCAAGCCTTGACAGGGAATCTACCGTCTTCTGTGTAGGTGAAAGGATATCGATCAGACGCTTGTGGGTTCTTTGCTCGAACTGCTCACGGCTGTCCTTGTATTTATGAACGGCGCGGATGATCGTAACAACCTCCTTCTTGGTGGGAAGGGGTACCGGTCCCGAAACCTCTGATCCGTTCTTCCTGACTGTCTCGATGATCTTCTTGGCCGCATCATCGATAAGGACATGATCGTATGCCTTCAATGTGATTCTCATTACCTGTGTTGCCATAAAAAAAGCCGCCTCCTTTTCGCACTTTCTGGTGATAAGTGAGACAAGCGGTGACTGTACACTCTCCCGTGTGTGTCCTAAATCTGTTCAAACCACACGGTATGGTTCCTTCTTAACAAGGACGGTCGCCCATTAAGAATCGCCTGCGGCGATGGGGCTCCCGGTGTAGACAGGTTCCTCCCGTTTCACGGGTCCCTCCTATCTACATAGTATACAGTGACTTGTCGTCAGTTTTCGAAACATGACATTCGCTCCACCGAGTTACCTATATGTAAATAACGGTTCCTGCCGTATCAGCATATAGCAATCTCCTGCTTCATCGCTATCAATGTCACAGCAATGTCGAGTATACAACAGGGGTTCGGGCATTTCAAGAACTTTTTTTGAAGATTTGAAAATAATTTTTCGAAAAATTGTATTTTTTTAAGTACAATGGTGCGGCAGTACCTGCCTACCACAACATATAGCGTTTGGCGCAACCGGCCCCGGTAATTGGGATTGCTTCTTGCATTCACAGCATTGATACATTATAATTCGTTCTATGGGCATAGCCAAGTCATAGAATCAGGGAGGATATATTGAATGGGTGATACAGACAATAACGGGATTGATTACAATGAGGCCGCACAGGACGAATCAAAGGTATTTGCTATAATCTCGCTCGTATGCGGCATAATATCTCTTATATGCAGCTGCTGCGGATGGTTGTCGATCATTGCCGCCGTTGCTGCCGGTGTACTTGGTTTCATATCAATAAGCAGACATGAAGATGGAAAGGGAATGGCAATCGCCGGCATTATATGCGGCGGAATAGGACTTGTGACCGCTGTCTCGATCCTGATCTTTTCGGCTATTACCGGCGGAATAATAAATGCCGCCGATCCCGATGCATTGGAGAATATTATTGATTCGATCGAGAATATGTAAGAACAGACTCGGGAATACGGATAAGTTGTTATATGAACTTGGTTTAGTGGCACTGGGCATTAGTATTGCGGCAGTGCTGCTTTACTTTTGCACGGGTATTAACGTCCTGCGGATCAGTTATCCGTGCGTATTTAATAAGGTAACACATCTTTGCTGTCCGGGCTGCGGAGGCACACGCTCGCTAAGGGCACTGCTCCGGGGCGAGTTCCTTAAGAGCCTGTACGACTATCCGCCTCTTATGTTCGGGGTTATCGTATACATCGTATTCATGGTACGATGTACTTTGTATATCATCTTCGGGGTGAGAAAATCAAGGGACGGGGCTATCCTCAAATATATATACATATTTCTGGGGCTTGTGATCGCGCAGTGGATAGTAAAGCTTGTCGCCCAGATAGCCTTCGGATATTACTGGTTTCTGTAATTCCAACGGGCGGGCGACCTTGATCTCGTAGTTAGGAGGGACAATGTACTTAGCCTCTAATTGGCAGGATTATGAAGTGCTTGATACAAGCGGCGGAGAAAAGCTTGAGAGATGGGGCGACTATGTGCTCATACGTCCCGATCCGCAGGTGATCTGGGATACTCCGAAGCTCCATCCAATGTGGAAGCATCCCAACGCCCACTATCACCGTTCCAATAAGGGCGGCGGAGAATGGGAATTCTTCGACCTGCCCGATGAGTGGAGCATACGCTACAATGATCTGACATTCTGTCTAAAGCCTTTCGCGTTCAAGCACACGGGACTGTTCCCGGAGCAGGCGGCAAACTGGGACTGGTTTTCTACTATAATAAAGGAAGCGATCGCAAAAGAGCCGGGGCGGACGATAAACGTCCTGAACCTCTTTGCCTACACCGGCGGCGCCACTATTGCTGCCGCAGCTGCGGGAGCAAAGGTCACGCATGTAGATGCCGCAAAGGGAATGGTCGGCTGGGCGAAGGAGAACGCCAGGGCAAGCGCCCTTGAGGACGCTCCTGTCAGGTGGCTGGTCGATGACTGTGTCAGGTTTGTCGAACGTGAGATGCGGCGCGGCAGCAGATATGACGCCATAATCATGGATCCTCCCTCATACGGCAGGGGACCAAAGGGCGAGATATGGAAGCTTGAAGACTGTATATTCCCGCTTCTGGAGAAGACCACACAGATACTCGCAGACAGACCATTGTTCGTTCTTCTCAATTCCTACACAACAGGGTTGCAGCCTGCGGTACTTTCATATATGATGAATACTGTTTATGTCAGTCGCTTCGGAGGCACGGTAATTGCCGACGAGGTCGGACTTCCCGTAAAGGGAACCAATCTGGTGCTCCCGTGCGGAGCATCGGGAAGATATACAGGAGGAGATAACAAATGACTACTTCATCAATGCTGTGGATCATTATAGCGATAGCTGTCTATCTGCTTATGATGATCTTTATCGGCGCAATGTTCATGAAAAAGAACAACAGTTCCGAAGATTACTTCCTTGGCGGAAGATCGCTTAACGGATTTGTTGCGGCGCTTTCCGCGGGAGCATCCGATATGAGCGGATGGATGCTTATGGGCCTGCCGGGAAGCATCTACGCCATGGGAACGGGGCAGGTATGGATCGGTATAGGTCTGATGCTCGGAACCATTGCCAACTGGCTGTTTGTAGCGGGACCATTACGCAAATACACGATACACGCCGGCAATTCCTTAACGCTCCCCGAATTCTTCGTCAATCGCTATCACGATGAGAAGAAGGTACTGCTCGGTATCTCTTCCGCGGTAATAGTTCTGTTCTTCGTAGTGTATACCGCTTCCGCATTCGCTTCCGGCGGCAAGCTGTTCAATTCGGTGTTCGGAATCGATTATCACATCGCTCTTATAATCGTAGCGGTCGTAATTCTCGTATACACATTTATGGGCGGATTCCTTGCCGTTTGTACAACGGACTTCATTCAGGGACTCCTGATGCTTGTCGCGGTCCTGGCAGTACCGCTCATCGCCTTTTCCATCATGGGGCCGTCCAACTTCGGGGCAAACCTCGCATCGACGGGCGTTGATTCCGGGACATTCCTTAACCCCGTAATGGAGAACGGAACGAATATCTCGGCGGTTTCAATAATATCCTCGCTCGCATGGGGGCTCGGTTACTTCGGAATGCCGCATATCCTTGTAAGGTTCATGGCTATCAAAGATCAGAATGAACTCAAGAAATCCAAGTCCATTGCCATCATATGGGTAGTGCTCGGACTGGCGTTCGCATGCTTCATCGGCGTTCTCGGAAGAGCGTATCTTGCGTCAAGTGCCGGCGTCCTCGAGGATTCCGAAAAAGTGTTTATAGAAATGATCAAGAAAGTATTTACCGAAGATATGAACGCGGCGATCTTCGCAGGTCTGTTTATAGCGGCGATCCTTGCGGCGATCATGTCGACCGCGGATTCGCAGCTTCTCGTTGCGTCGTCTGCCGTATCGGAAGACCTGTATAAGGGGATCGTCAGGAAAGATGCCGATGAATCACGTGTACTGAATGTCGGAAGGCTCGCAACGATAGTCGTTGCCATTATCGCCCTCATCATCGCATGGAATCCCGACAGCTCGGTAATGAAGCTTGTATCGGATGCCTGGGCGGGATTCGGTGCCGCATTCGGACCTCTTGTCCTGTGCTCGCTCTTCTGGCGCCGCACGAACTTCTACGGCGCGATCGCAGGCATCATATCCGGCGCTCTTACGATAATAATGTGGGATTACATTCCTCTTGTATCGGGAACTACGATAGGTTCGATCACGGGTCTGTACTCTCTCGCTCCCGGATTCATCATAAGCCTTCTCGCAATAATCATCGTATCTCTTGTTACGAGGGCACCGAGTGACGCGATCCTGAAGGAATTCGACGAGGTCAAGGCAGAGAACTGATAATATGTTCAAACAGCGCATCCGTAATGTCGATGTCAGTTGCCTTCAGTAGTGCCCGGAACTGGGCATTTGAATTGACCTCGCACAGTATCGGCTCTGCGTTATTACCAAAGAGGATGTCCACTCCCGCAAAATCAAGGCCGAGCTTTAGTGTGGCGCTTACCGCCATCTGCTCCTGCTGCCTTGTGATGTCATACCGGGACGGACATCCTCCGTTTTCTATATTGGAGCGAAAATCATCCGCATTGCTTCTGACCATCGCGGCCACAACACGGTCTCCCACAACATATGCCCGAAGATCACGTCCTCTGCTTGTATCGATGAACTCCTGGGCGATACACTCTTTTCCGTCAAGGCTGTCCAGTATCCTTACAGCCTCATCGCGGTCGCCTGCCAGATATACCTGCCCTCCGTATGAGCCGTAACACTCCTTGATGACATATGGGTATCCGAGAGTATCTCCCAAAAATTCCTCGAATCCGAACGTGGTATAGCCTACCGTCTCAAATGTCATGGGTATCTTGTATGTACGCGGTACCCTTACCTTTCCGGAGAGCTTCTCAAATGTCAGGGCCTTGTTGTCACAGTATTCTATCGCATCGGCGCAGTTGAACAGCCGGTGTCCTTCCCTCTCCAATGCGCGTCCGAGAAATACGTCCTTGTTCCAGAACAGTATAAACGCGGAATCATCAAGCATTGCGCGAACCTTCGGATCGATACATCTGACCGTTTGGTCGGCCAGATCGACGAAGTAATCCGAATTGACCGACAGAGTCATATCTATCCCGGCTCTCTTCGCTCCGGCAATAAGGCTGCTGTATGTCTCATTTACCGCATCTGTCTTCAGAAAACCGTTTACTATCAGGAGTCCTCTAACGGGCATCTGTCATCTCCTTTTTCGAGCTGTAATACAGTACATACGAGGCGGCATACGCAATGAGCATGAAGACCGAGCCTATGATGATCTGGAGGGTGTTACTGATATCTGCGGGCATGAGAGGTGCCACGAATATCCCGGCCGCATTGATCACGACATGCAGAAGAAACGTTGCCGCCACGCCTATCAGACTGTTCGGAAGATTCGAAATGGTATCCGCGTTATCGCGATATCCGGCTGCTTCCCTGTAATTACGATATATGAGCGGGCAATAATAGAACACGCATCCTATGACGATACCGATGGCAAAACCGTATACCTTCTGGATCGTAAGCGTATGGTACAGCCCGAACAGCGCTGCCTGGATCAGGTTCGCGGCCCAGAACGGGAAGACCATGCTGCCCGCGCGCAGAAATATCAGCCTGAATATGATCTCCTCGACAAGAGGAGCCACAAATATGACGTTTGCAAACTGTTTCGGCTCTATGGTCCTGATATAGGACATAAAATCACTGTACTGGAGCGCTGCGGACGCAGCATAGGAAGCTTCGTCATATGCCCCCATAATGTTCACAGCGGCGTTTACAAGGTAAGCGCCGCCAATCTGAAGTACCAGACCCAACAGTATTATCGAGAAAATGTTAAGCGCCGTTATAAGCGCTCTTCTATGCTTTGTCCTCGTTTCCATTATCTTCCCATACGATCTTATCTTCCGGAAGCAGCTTTAACAGGCAGTCCTCCAGATCGCTTCCCTTAACCGGCTTGCTCAGATATGAAGCAAATCCCTCCGCAAGATACATTTCCTGCGCACCTACAAGGGCGTTTGCCGTAAGCGCAACAACGGGCGTATCCGTATTAAGTCCGTCCGCCTGCTCCCTTATCCTGTGAAATGCTTCGATACCATCCATGATCGGCATCATATGATCCATGAGTATGATGTCATACCTCTTCATCAGCGTATACTTGAGGCATTCATCCCCGCTTGCGGCAAGGTCAGTCTGTACGTTTGTCTTCTTGAGGAGCAGCCTTACAACGTTAAGGTTCATCTTCACATCATCAACTACAAGTATCCTTGCATGAGGCGCCGTAAACTTCTCGGCGGGAGCTGCGGTAATATCCCTGTCTTCCGGTACGGTCACTCTCTTGTGATTGAGCTTTTCATCAAATTTGCCTATCGCTTCCCTTCCGGCGATCTTCTGAGGGATCGTAACGGTGAATGTAGAGCCCTTGTACAGCTCTGACTCGACATCTATTGTCCCTCCCATCATATCGGTAAACTTCTTCGTGATCGACAATCCGAGTCCCGTGCCCTCTATATTGCGGTGCATATTCTCATCAAGTCTTGTGAACGAGTCGAACAGACTCTTCTGATTGTCTTCGGAGATACCTATACCGGTATCCTTGACGGATATGATCAGGTTGATGTTATCCTCGTCGATATTCTCGAATCCGAAACTCAGCGTCACGGAGCCGTCCTTCGTATACTTGACGGCATTCGTAAGCAGGTTCATGATCACCTGCCTGATCCTGACCTCGTCGCCAAACAGAAAAGCGGGCAGCTCCGGATCATTAGCTACAGTGAACGTAAGATCCTTCCTCCTGGCACGCATGAGGATCATGTTATAGCAGTCATACATCACCGAGAACAGCTCATATTCCACGGGATGAAGCTCCATCTTGCCCGATTCTATCTTCGAAAAATCAAGGATATCATTTACAAGTGACAGGAGCTGGTGTCCGGCACTGTCGATATCATTGGCGTACTCTAATATCTGCTTATCCCGGCACTCGCGAAGTATCATCTCGTCCATTCCGAGAACCGCATTGATAGGCGTCCTGATCTCATGGGACATGTTGGCAAGAAAGCTCGACTTGGCCTCGCTTGCGGTCGCAAGCCTCAGGTTCGCCTCTTCAAGATCCTCATTGAGATTACGGAGCGCGTCATCATTTGCCCTCAGTGTCTTGGCCTGTTTTTCATATGCTGCGGTCTGGTATTTGAAGATTACGCCGAAGATCAGCGTTACAAACAGAAACGATAGGGATGTATCCATTATCTCGTCATTTCTTGTATATAGGCGTGCTACGAACTGCGGATACATCTTTTCAATGAACAGACACCCGTTTATGAGTCCAAAAATGATGATCGTAATAACGATCGCCGGTTTCGTGTCAACAAGAAGCCATGTGAATATAGATCCGAACAGTATCCAAATAACTATACCCGAACTGTAGCCGCCGCACACAAAATACATATACGGGAAGACTAACAGATTGGCGACTCCGACAATTATCATCGGAGGGATCGAGGAATCCGGGTACTTGTTGGTAAAGTACAGGACAAGCGCAATGAAAAATATCATTACTATCTGCGTAATGATACCCATTGTCGATGTTCTCACGATAATTCCCATAATAAGGCTGGGAAACTGCACTAAGAAAGCTGTTCCGAGGATAACATTTACAAGCTTATGTCTGATTGTAAGTTCGTTCCGGAAAAAATAACCGAAGATCTTCTTAAAAAAGTCCATATACTGCTCCGATAGTATTCTTCGGTATATAATTTTACTACTTTATACGCTTCCCGACAACAACGAGTCTTCCGTTGTCGACATGATATGCACATACCGAAAGTGTTATGAATTCGTCTCCGAACGCGGCATCAACGCCCGTGTCGTACATCGATAGGCTCTTGATGTTGTCATAAAAATCATTGAACTCTTCTTCCGTATCCGCATTAAAGAACTGGTAATATTTGAATACATCGGTCTCGCTCTTCCTGTAGACCTGGCTGAGGAACACT
>CAJOMN010000017.1:62181-78811 GCA_905235745.1 uncultured Lachnospiraceae bacterium | reverse complement strand
ATACAAAGATGTCCAATACTGTGTGGTAGACGGACGTATGCCATGCGCTATTGCTGTGATTACAAAGGATAATTTTCCTGAGGCCAGAGACTAACTATTAAAAAAACAGGGGGAAATCAATATGAGTAAAGAAATATATCTGACAAGCTCTCCATTTTGGGAGCCAATGAAGCCTTTTTCGAATAAGAACGGATTTCTGGACAAACTAAAGAAAAGTATAGGGCACTGTCATAAGGCAATTCTCATATCGTCAAGTCCTGACGACTATAAGCAGACAGAGGAGTTACACTCCCGTTAACAACTGGTGATCTGGTTATTTCTGAAAAAGAACCAGAAAAAACACCAGAAAAAGAACCAGAAAAAAAGCAATCGAAATACAGAATCGAGTTGCACAAGTATATGCTTTAATTGTAGATAATCCATCTATCTCCAGAGCAACAATTAGCAGAGAAATCAACATCTCTGACAATCAAGCTAAATTAGCTATAGATATCCTGAAAAGTGAGGGCTTCATACATAGAGAGGGTTCTGACAGGAAGGGAGTTTGGATAATTGATAAAGACTACCGATAACTGCTGGCGAATTAAAAAAGGTCTATATGGACAAGTCTCATCAAAATATGACTATAAATAAAAGAGGGTGTATAGCTCTAAAGACCAAGCACGGTTCAGAATTAGTCGCCTTAAAAAAAGAACTGATTTCAAAAGTGGGGCTTGAAAGAATTCAGCTTGTGACTATCAGTAGACCTTCTGCATACGGGGAATATGAACCATATAGTTTTGTAAAGACTGAATCTGAGCTTAAGGAAGCGGTTCTAAATATGTAAGTGGATAGATAATACAAAAGGGACTTGCTGTCAATTTTGCAATGGTAACGGCATATTGGAATATAGGAAAACTGATTTATGAGGCAAGTGGAGAAAACGAATGCGCTGAGTACGGAACGCAACTTTTGCAGTTTCTATCAGATAAGCTTACACCGGAGTTTGGGAAAGGTTTCAGTGTCCCTAACCTTAGGAATATGCGTCAATTTTTCCTTGCATTCAAGAATCGCAACGCACTGCGTAGCGAATTGAGTTGGACGCATTATCGAAGTCTTATGAGGGTCGAGGATGAAGCGGCGCGTCAGTTTTATCTTGAGGAAACAGATCTTTGCAGCGAAATATCTTCCATACATGCCGACTAAAGATGAACTTAGGCGGGAATTGAATTTGGAAGAATTTGAAAAGAAGGAATGATCCGATGCGAGAAGGAATAGCCATTGTAGGCTTGAATGGAAGCGGTAAATCTACACTTGGGCATGCACTGGCGAAAACACTAAATTTATATGAAATAGACGTTGAGGACTACTATTTTCCGGAGCAGAGGGAATCGCGAAAAGCCACCCTCGATGGTAAATACGGAGTAGATTGCTCTTATCTTGGTGACATGCCTTATTCCGTGCCCAGAACCAAGGAAGAGGTCGAAGAAGCCATATCAAAAGAAGTATTGGCACACCCCCGGTATGTTATGACCGGTGTTACCATTAATTGGAATGCAGAGATCCTATCCACGATCAAGCATGTTTTCTGGCTGAGGACAGAAACAGAAGAAAGAGTACGACGTGTGAAGGAGCGCGAAGAAAAGCGCTGGGGAGACAGAGTAACTGAAGGCGGGGACATGTACGAGCAGCAAAAATCCTTTTGTGAACTGATTGCAGGGCTTACTGAAGACAAGGTTCGAAGAAGCATTGGTAAGTTAGACTGCAAGTTGATTCAGCTTGATGGAAGTCGCAGTGTTTCCGAGAATCTCGTAATAATGAAAAAAGTAACGGAGGAAGTATAGGTGGAAGACTTTAGCATAAATGAAATGCTCGAGATGCAAAAGGCATTACAGAAAAAATAGGTAAGCTATTAATATGAATAACGCCATTTGGTTACTTCTTGTCTTTATAACGATACTGCTCTGGGCATCGTGCGGCTTGCTTTACAAGGCCGGCGTCTGTGGCGGTAAGGAAGCTCATATCTGCCTGAAATGCTCGATTTGTTCCGGAACCGTGTTTGGTGTGATTGCCATTGGCTACATGATAATACGCGATGAACCATTTACGATTTGGGAAAGCGCTGTAAGATATTGGCCAATGACTTTGTTTGGCATTGCTTATATGATCATATGCACAATCTCCTTTCAGGGATATCTCTACAATGAGGTAACGGTGGAGACTCCCGTAGAAGGTATCAGCGGCGGAACATCTACAATCCTTCTCATTCTGGCCTATCTTGTACTTGGAAGGGTGGATTCCATCCACAAACTGTTAACGCCTTTACGGACCGCGGGAATTCTGGTGATACTGGTTAGCGTTATCCTTCTGTCCTTTGTCCGCAACAGGTCTTTACGGGAAAAAACGCAGGAGCAAGCTGCCGGCTGGATGAAGCGGGGGCTGGGAACCCTGATCTTTCCGGTTATATTCTCCGCGTTGGACGGATTGGAGACGATCGTAACAGGGATCTGTTTGGACACCACATATGGCTATGCGATGCCGGAAGGTGACAGCATTATCATCGTTGGTATGGAATACGCGTTTTTTGCCATTGGGTTATGGATCTACATCTACTGCAGGGAACGGAAGCCGTACAATCCGTTCGGCAGGAATAGCGCCCCGATGATACTTGCTTCAATTATGGATAATCTGGGGATTGTACTGTACAGCTACGCAATGGCAATGAACTCGGTTTCGACTGATCCGTTGCTCGCGGTCTATCCGATCTTTGCAATGTTCGGAGGGCGTATACTCATGAAAGAAAAGGTCAGTACGGCTCAATACATTTTCCTGTTCGGAATAGTTGCGGGAAGTGTAATGGTGATCGCCGGCACAATATTTTGACACGCCTGTGCAAGAAGATAATCCGGCGCCCTCGCCTGGAATCAGATTAACCGTTCCGTCAGAAATATGATAAAATACATAAAAAATAGTATGGAGGATGTGTAATGGAATTCATTAATAACCTGATCGACTATTCAACCCGCCATCCCGACAAGCCGGCGTTGTCGGACTGCACGCCCGGAGGCGTTATCACTTACAGCCGGCTTATTACACTTTCCGGAAAAGTATATAACTACCTGAAGTCCCATAACATCGGGAAGGAAGATTTTGTAAACATTCTGCTGCCACGCGGAACAGAGGCAGTTATCGCCATGATTGGCGTGTGGCGTGCCGGCGCCGCTTTTGTGTCGCTTGAGGAAGGGTATCCCGCCGAGCGTATCTCCTATATCCAGAAGGACTGCGGCTGCAAGCTGATACTTGATCATGCCGTCTGGCAGGAGATCCAAAGCTATGATCCGCTTCCGGGCTCTGAGACACCGGACGATCACGATGCCGCATATGCTGTGTATACTTCCGGCTCCACCGGCAACCCAAAGGGTGTGCTGCACGAATACGGTAACATCGACAGGACAGCGATATCCCTCGGATTAGAATTACATCGTTTTGGCCTTGTCGCACCTATAAATTTCGTTGCGACACAGATTGTCATAATAACACTACTTCACTGTGGAGGAGAGGTTTTTGTAATTCCCTATTCTACAGTGAAAAATCCCCCCTCCTTACTGGAGTGTTTTTCCGTCAATAACATTACGGAAAGTTTCTGTGCGCCGTCAATCTATCCGATGTTCAGACGGATTCCCACACTGCATTCATTGTTCGTGTCTTCCGAGCCGGCATTCGGAATCTGGTCAGAGGATCCGGGTCTTATTGTGCAAAACATCTATGCTATGAGTGAGAGCGGTCTTATAGTTACCGCTGCAACACTGGATTCGCCAAATGACATCGCTCCTATCGGACAGCCCAGATTCCCCCTGAAAATTGTGCTAAGGGACGAAGACGGAAATCCGGTCGAGGATGGAGAAGCAGGGGAATTCTGCTATGAGAATCCGTTCGTTCGCGGATACATCAATCGACCCGAAGAGACAGCGCATTCCTTTGTAAACGGTGAGACCCGTTCAAATGATCTGGCAAAGCGTCTGCCGAACGGGGACTATGTCATTCTCGGGCGTATCGACGACATGATCAAGATCCATGGCAATCGTGTTGAGCCGGGAGAGATCGAAGCAGCAGCCATGAAAGTCACAGGACTAAAAGAGATTATTGTCCGGGGTTTTGTCGTCAATGGAGCTACCCGGATCTGCCTATATTATGCCAACAGCAAGGATCTTGATACGCAGGAGGTTCGGCAGGATATGCTGAAACTTCTCCCTTATTACATGATCCCGTCACAGTTCATCCGTTTGGAAAAGCTGCCGCGTACCCAGAGCGGCAAGCTCAGCCGCATGTTGCTTCCCGAACCGGATATGAACATAGAGCGCCGGTATGATGCTCCCGAAACCGATACGGAACGTATACTCTGCGATGCAATGGCAGCTGTTCTGAATCTCGACCGTGTAGGCGCCACGGATGATTTTTATGAGATAGGAGGTAATTCAATCGCCTCTATTCAGTTGGTCGGGGATTGCCCGCTATGCGGACTGAATGTCGGCCAGATATTCCGGGGGCGTACTCCGAGAAATATCGCCGCGATCTATGAGAAAGAGACTGACGATGATATCCGGTCTGATGAAGAGAAAAACCGAGCCGCCATGGAACGTGCATGGCCGCTGACTGCAGAGCAGTGCTACATGTTTGATTATCTGCTCTATTCTCCCAAAACCGCGATGCTGAATCTGTACCAGTTCATGAAGCTCGATGCGGATGTTGACGCACAGCGCTTTGCGCAGGCGGTGAATGCGACAATCCAAAGCCACCCGTCCCTGCTGTCAAGATTATACTTTGGTGAAGACAGTGAACCTGTTCAGATATATGACCCGGAGATATTCACTCCGGTTGAGGTGGAGCATATTACGGAAGCAGAGCTTGAAAAGCTCAAAGAAACGCTGGTTCAGCCATATATTACCATTAACCGTCCGCTCCTTCGCATCAGGCTCTTTTCGACAGAGAAGGCATTGTACTTCTTTATGGACATCAATCATCTGACAGTTGACGGAACCTCTTATGTTATCGTAGTGCGAGAGATCATGGAACGGTATCTGATGTCAGGAAAGATCGAGGCATCACGGCCGGATAATTATTATCTGATGCTGTCAAAGCGCGAATCGGCAAAGCTTCGTCCAAACTACATGGAGGATAAAGCTTATTATGAAAAACGCTATGGCGGGATCACGTGGAGTAAGCGTCTATACACGGAAGCAGTCACACGCGGAAATACATTTGAGTACATTAAACAGGATGTGAAGATTGTCCCGGAGGAGCTCGGAGAACTTACGCATAACAGCGGACTGGGCAAGAACGGTCTCTTTATTGCCGCCCAGCTTCTGGCGCTGGTTTCTTACAACCATACTCCCGATGCCCTGATCAGTTGGATATACAAAGGACGTGATGACCAGAACCTGCAGAATGTAGTAGGACTTCTGTACAGGGAGCTTCCCGTCGCCATCCGTTTCGACCCCAAAGCTACGCTTGGCGCACTCCTTTCCGATATTCAGGATCAGATCATACAGGGCATTGTACACAGCAGTTATCCCTGGGTAAGCCTCAACGCCAGCCCCAGCAGCAATGACAATATAGTTCTTAACTATCAGGACATGATAGGATTCGAAAAGAATCTCCCTATGAATGTTGAGCTGATAGATATCCCGGTTTCCGGCGATGATGCTGCCGAAAGCGGAATGGAAGTTGAGATTACGGATGTTGATGATGAGAACATCTGCATCACAGCCGAATTCTCGAGCAACCGGTTCAAACGGGATGACGTCATCCGCTATATTACAATGAGCGCAGCTTTGTTTGACGCCATGGTACAGCGGCGCAACAGGCTTGATACCACATTGGAGACATTGTTTGCCAGTCAGGGATTGGATTATTAGGAATAATAAGCATGCTTCTTGGCGTGAGATAGAATAAGCAAACAGAAAGAGAGGATATCTACTATGAAACGTTGGACAAGAGCTTTATATCAGCCCAATCTTCCATTGAAGGAGAATGGACGTGTGACCGCAAGCCGGGAGCATATCGATCTGTCTGCCCGGGCGGCGGCAGAAGGAATGGTGCTTCTGAAGAATGAAGACCGGGTTCTTCCGCTGCAAAAAGGTAAGCGTATTGTCCTGTTTGGAAAGGGCGTCTTTGATTACGTCAAAGGCGGAGGCGGCAGCGGCGACGTATGCTGTCCCTATGTTCGGAATCTGTACGAAGGACTGACACTTCTTGGCAATACACGGATATTTGAACCTGTTGCGGACTATTATAAACAGGAAGTGGAAAGGCTGTATCAGGAAGAACACTCGGCACCGGGAATGATCCCGGAGGTTGCGGTACCTGTCGATCTGCTTCCCGAAGCGAGGGTATTCTCCGATACGGCAATCTATGTTGTCAGCCGGTTTTCCGGCGAAGGCTGGGACCGCTCCGATGTGGTGTGCAGGAACGAGTACAACCCCTGGGGTGATGAAGTCTCAATGCCGGAGATTGCAGCCAGGGTCTACCCCAAGGGTGATTTTTATCTGACAAAGGAAGAGGAGGATGCCCTTTCGATCCTGCGGAAGAATTTCACCACGGTGATCGCCGTGCTGAATGTCGGCGGCGTGATAGACACCCGCTGGGTAAAGGATACAGTGGATGCAGCGCTTCTGGCATGGCAGGGCGGAATGGAAGGCGGTCTTGCGGCGGCACGCCTGCTGACCGGAGAAGATACTCCCTCCGGAAAACTGCCGGATACGTTTGCGGGCGATCTTTCGGATTATCCCTCCACGCAGAACTTCCACGACAGCTTTGATTATGTGGAATATACTGAGGATATCTATGTGGGTTACCGCTATTTTGAGACGATACCCGGAGCAAAGGACAAGGTTGTCTTTCCGTTCGGTTACGGTCTGTCCTATACCGAATTCGCGCATCAGGATATAAAGGTAACATTTACGGAAGATGAAGTGAACGTGCGCTTTACCGTGACAAACACAGGCGATATTGCGGGAAAAGACGTAGCCTTTC
Source organism: uncultured Lachnospiraceae bacterium (assembly GCA_905235745.1). Taxonomy (GTDB): domain Bacteria; phylum Bacillota; class Clostridia; order Lachnospirales; family Lachnospiraceae; genus UBA2868. The sequence continues at coordinate 71,800 of CAJOMN010000017.1, read as the reverse complement.
TGTATATGGAAGCCCCCATGGGGCAGCTTGGCAAGCCGAAGCGTGAGCTTTTGACCTATGCCAAGACAAGACTGCTGGCTCCCGGCGAGAGCCAGATAATGACATTTAATGTACCGTTTTGCCGGATGGCGTCCTTTGATGACCTCGGTCTTGTGCAAAAGAGCGCTTTTGTTCTGGAGAAGGGAACATACCGTTTCTATCTGGGTGGCGATGTCCGCTCGGCCAAAGCGCTTGACGGTGAATGGACTCTGTCCGAAGACCGTGTCGTTGAACAGCTCCACAGCCTGCTGGCACCGACATCTCTTTCGAAGCGTATGCTTCCCGACGGCAGCTACCGTGATGTGCCGGTATCGGAGCCCAAAGATCTGAACGAGTGTATTTTCGAGAAGATCACGCCGGGTCATGACGAAGCCATCATGCCGGGAACCCGGGGACGGAGCTACTACGGGATGTTTTCTTCCGTTCCGGAAGGAAAATTCTCGTTCCGGGAAGTGGCGGAAGGAAAGCATACCGTGGACGAATTTCTGGCACAGCTTTCCGATGACGAACTGATCCACCTTTTGGGCGGACAGCCCAATACCGGGGTTGCCAATACGTTCGGTATCGGCAACATGCCCGAATATGACATACCTTCGTTTATGACAGCGGACGGACCCGCAGGCGTGCGTATTTCCGAAGACACCGGAATCCGTACCACGGCATGGCCGTGCGCGACCCTTCTGGCATCCACGTTTAATACCGGGCTTGTCTATGAAGTGGGAAGAGCCGGCGGTGAAGAACTTTCGGAAAACAATCTGTATATCTGGCTGACACCGGGCATGAACATCCACAGGAACCCGATGTGCGGCCGTAACTTTGAATATTACTCCGAGGATCCGGTCGTTGCCGGTATGACGGCAGCCGCTCTTGTACGCGGCATCCAGTCATGCGGCGTTTCCGCCTGCCCCAAGCATTTTGCCGCCAATAACAAGGAGACCAACCGTAAACATTCGGATTCAAGAGTCAGTGAACGTGCGCTTCGTGAGATCTATCTCAGAAATTTCAGGATTGTGATCGACGAGGCACAGCCGCATGTGATCATGAGCTCCTACAATGCGATAAACGGTCAGCGTGCTTCGGAATCCCATGATCTTCTGACGGGAATACTGAGAGAAGAGTGGGGCTATGAAGGGATCGTTGTCAGCGACTGGTGGACACGCGGAGAGCATTACAAAGAACTGCTGGCCGGAAATGATGTCAAAATGGGAGCCGGTTATCCGGACCGCGTGAAAAAAGCGATGGAAATGGGAGCGCTGACGCGGGAAGATCTGCTCCCGCGTGCCGGGAAAGTGTTGGAGTTCGTTCTGTCCATGGATTAAGACAGAGCCGGATGAAGGAGGATTACAATGTCGGATGATCACAGTATCCGGTTTAAAATCATCACACTGGAAGAGCATTATGCCGATCAGCGTATCATGGATGCCAATAGTGCATTTAACGGCAGCAGACCGCCAATGAAACCGGAGCAGGAAGAAGCAATGAAGCTTCTCATGTCGCGTTCGTTCCCGGGACCGGAACTGCTGGACTTCGGGGAAAGGCTGCGTTATATGGATCGAAACAGGATCGACGTGCAGGTACTATCCATGACTTCTCCTGTATCCGCTCTTGTTCCGGCAACGGAACAGGTCAGGATATGCAGACAGGCCAACGATATCACCAGACAGCATATGGACGAGTATCCGGGGCGTTTTATGGGCTTTGCGACTCTTCCCATGGCTGATCCCGCCGCGGCGGCGGATGAGCTGGAGCGATGCGTGAAGGAGCTGGGATTCTGCGGAACAATGCTTGCAGGAAGATATAAGGGCAGGTTCTATAATGAGGCGGAGTTCTTCCCGATCTTCGAGAGGGCAGCCGGACTGGATGTGCCCGTGTACTTTCATCCTGCGCTGATCCCTATGGAAGTGCAGGAAGCTTATTATATGTCTGACGCATATTCCTATGTAGTAGGTTCGGAACTGGCATCAGCGGCTTACGGATGGCATTCCGAGGTCGGTATACAGGTGGTGCGGCTGATCCTTTCCGGGATCTTTGACAAGCTGCCGGATCTGAAGGTGATCTCCGGACACTGGGGCGAGACGATCCCTGCATTCCTTGAGCGGATGGATACGATCCTGAGCCGGGATATCACGGGACTTTCCCGGAATGTATCCGAGTACTACAAGGATCATGTCTATATCACTCCCAGCGGTATCATGTCCTCCGACCAGTTGGAATACATTGTCAAACTGATGGGAGCGGATCATGTGATGTATGCCATTGATTATCCTTATATGAAACCTGACAATGTATATGAATTTCTGATGGAGAGCACTCTGCCCGATGACGAAAAAGAACTGATAGCATACGGTAATGCCGCCAGGATCCTTAAAGTGGTGGTGTAAAGTTTTCTATGAAAACTTTGCAGCACGTAGGCCACGCCCAAGCGAAGCGAGCTTTTAATGGCGTGGCTCTCAAGAAGTGAAGAAGGAAGCATGATATGAAGATGCATAACAGAATATACGGGCTTATATTGAGTGTTGTTCTGCTGCTTGGAATATCCGCCTGCGGTTCGGATGCTTCGCAAAATGCCGGAGCGCAGGAACAGGCAGCCCCTGTTACGGTTTCCGATTCCGCAGATTCACATGAGGAAGCGGAGCCGGTTGAGAGAGAAGCCGAATCGTCAGATGATACCGGGTCAGCTGTTGTGGCAGCAGGCGAAAGAGCGGCTCATAAAAGCATATATACCGACATAAATGGTGATAATGCGTACATACCCGCGGATTTTACAGTATCCGCAAAGGAGGACGAACAGACAATAAATACCGGGCTTGTAGTGATAGGTCCTGACGGGAGTGAATTCGTATGGATCCCGACCACTGTAACCGGTCTGCAGGTCCGCGATTTCGGAAGCTATTTCTCCGGAGGTGATTCGTTCTCGGGTTATTATGATGAGACTGATCTTCCGGAATATCAGGCAATGGTTGCAAGTACAGAGCAGTACGGCGGGTTCTATATCGGGAGATTCGAGGCAAGCAAAGGAAATGACGGACTGCCTGCCAGCAGGAGAGTAACGGACAGTGAGCCCGGACAGATATGGGTACAGTTTTCTCCGCAGGATATTGTGACAGCCTGTCAGGAGCTGTATGCGGATAATGATACCGTACAGGGCTTCTTCCCGTGGGGGATCAATTGGGATACAACTCTGCAGTGGCTCATAGATTCGGGCGATAAAGAGTCCGGCGATATCAGCGACGACAGTACAAGCTGGGGAAACTACTCTGATGACAGCTTTTCCGAGAATGCAAGAGGCACTTATACCGGCATGTGGGAAGAGGCAAAAGCGTGCAACATCTACGACCTTGCAGGCGACAACTGGGAATGGACAAGGGAGAGAAACGGCAGCAGCTATGTAATGCGCGGCGGCGGATATAACGTTATGGGAGGCCCCTGCTCCGGAAGCAGGTTTCCCGCAGCGCTAAGAGACCCGCTACCCGGAAATAATCATCATCCCAATGTAACATTCAGGATAGGTTTGTTTGTGATGTAGAAATGCAAATTTATTGTTGAGAATTTTATCAGCCTTAATTATAATAAGGTGAAAATCATTTTCATTTGAAATGCACCAATGGAGGAACTGCAATGAAAGTCAGAAAGTTCAGCATCACAAGTAAATTGCTGTTTTTTATCGTAATCCTGCTGTTGTTGTCCGACGCGGTCCTTACGCTGATGGCATACAGATCATGTAACGATATACTGAATAAACAGATCAGGATGAATAATGAAAGCATAGCCTCGGCAGTGGCGGTGGAGATCAATCCGCAAACGGTTGCTGCGGTGCAGCCCGGAGAAGAGAAGACAGAAGCATATCTGAAGGAAAGTTATCTGCTTACTGATTTTCTGTACAGCACCGGAGTCGAGTATATCTATACAATCAGATACAGAGCAGACGGCAGCATGGAGTATTCGGTTGATTCTCAATTCGAACCGGCCATGATAGGTGATGATTTTACGGATGATGAAGCCGAACCGGCACTTAGCGGAACGGTTGTATCGAACAGTGAGCCCTATACGGACGAATGGGGGACGCATCTTTCATCATATGTGCCTATTTACGATGGAGACACGGTAGTCGGCGCCGTCGGAGTAGATTCCGATTATTCATGGATATTGGAACAGCAGGAATCACTTGTTCGGACTGTGATGATCGCCGGTGCGTGCGTTTTTGTGCTCGGGATACTGGTGCTGATAATACTGTTCATAAGCTTAAGACACAAATTTGTGATGCTTAACGATAAGATATCCGATCTGTCTCAGGGAGACGGAGACCTGACGAAGAAGATCGAACTGACATCCGGAGATGAATTTGAGGTTATCGGTGAGAATATCAATCAGCTTATAGAGTTCATCAGAGGACTGCTTCTGTCGATCAATTCCGAGTCGGACAGACTCCACCAGTCCTCGGCAAATATAGCGGACAGTGTGCGCAGTGCACGCTCGAACGCAGACATCATATCTAATACCATGACCGATATGAGTGCCACAATGGAGGAATCAGCTGCGGCTATCAATGAGATCAATTCGCTGATCACGGATATAAATGAATCGTTCTCCGGAATTGCCGGTGAAGTCAATGAATGCTGGCAGTATTCCAATGAGGTTCGCGAATCCGCTGTCAGTATCGGTGAGAATGCCGCGAAAGGACGCGAGACTACCGAGGCAAAGGTTGCAGCCATGGCGCAGGCGGTTTCGGATAAGATCGAAAGATCCAAGGCAGTCAGCCGCATAGAGGATCTGACCGGCAATATCATCTCAATATCCAGTCAGACCAATCTTCTTGCGCTTAATGCGTCAATTGAAGCGGCGAGAGCCGGAGATGCGGGAAGAGGCTTTGCTGTCGTTGCCGAAGAGATCGGGGCGCTTGCCAACAATTCACAGGAAACCGCTTCGGAGATCAAGCAGGTTTCAGGAGAAGTTATCGCGGCGGTTAATGAACTTGCGCACGAATCGGAGAAGCTTATCCAGTTTACCAATGATACAACGATGGAAGGCTTTACGGATCTTGTAGAGACAAGTGAGAAATATCTGGAGACGGCGGAGCGCACTGCCGATATGATGACAAGACTTAACGAGGTAGTAGCCGAGATACAGACTAAGGTAGAACGGATCAGCGAATCAGCCAATATGGTTAATGATGCTGTGGGAAGCGCTGCTGAAGATGTTGTTCAAACTGCCGAGAAGTCAGTTGACATGTCCGGAGAAATGTCCCGTATAGATGGTGAAGCTACAGCAAGCAACTCTATATCGGGCGAACTTAGAGATGAAGTAGGCAAGTTCAAACTATAATATATATCAGTTACCCATAGATGCTATGAGAGCATCTATCTCGGCCTGAGAGAGAATCCTTCCGGGATTATCGGCTGCGGGTGCGGCTGCCGGTGACGGCGCGGGTGCAGGTGTAACCTGCGTCGCATTAAATGCTGCTCCGCCTCCTACCTGGGGGGATTTTCCCATTATACTTGCCAGTAATGCCTGTTGTTCCGGATCCAGTCCGTTAGCGTCCATAATATCGCCATCCAATCTGTAATATTTGCTGACTATCATCCTATTCTAACAGAAAATGTCATTGAGTGATAGTCTTTTTTTATCCTGTTATATCGATATCGAATATATCGCTGATATTGATGGCGGTTCCGTCCGTTAGAATTATCGTCCCGTCATTCTGATCGATCTTTTTGACCGTGCCCGGTGTTATGAGATATTCTCCGCCGCTCTTAAACATATCCGGTACAAAATGCGTTATCGCGACCGATGTCTTCCCTTCCGTGATCTGAAGCAGCTTCCGGTTGATTCCGGAGATAGCGTCATCGTCAAGGATGATCCTGTCGGAAGTAAGGCGTGCGGCTTCGTCCACAGCCTCGTCATATCCGGTCAATGCGGCAAAGGGAGAGAACTGCGCTGCCCGGTTGATCATGGACATATGCGGATGTGTTGACGATGTATGATGTTCGTGACCGATGATATTATCGTATGTGCTCATGCCTTGTGCCCGCCTATCTGCTCGTTGCGCTGTCTTGCCGTGGCGCCGTCCAGGAAGTTGGTTCCCTTCAGTATTGCGTTCTTGCCGTATTTGTCCTTGATGGACAGAGTGGCAAGGGCAAGAGCCTTCTCTTTGGCAAGGCGTGTCTCTTCTTCCTGACGCTTTCTCTCGGCGGCATCATAATCCGTGAACAGATCAAGCTGCTCATATTGTCCGCCGGCATCCGCCTCCTGCTCGGAGATGACCTTGCAGGCGCACACGTTAACTCTCCGGATCATAAGATCATTGTTGATGATCCTCTCATACAAAGCATCGACTGCTTCTGTTATGATTCTTGCCGACGATGTCCGCTGCTTCAGATTGACTGTTCCGTGAGCGTGCTTCGGAGTGTATCGGCCGTACCGGTCAAGTCCTATCTCTCCGTTATAGCTGCCGAGATCATGCGGATCACGGACACTTTCGTATCCGATAGTCAGCACCATCTGGTCGGTTACAAGTCCCTTTCTGACAAGATCGAGAGCCAGCAGATCGGTCATTTCGTGAACTATGATCGCGGCCTCGCTGCTGCTGTATGGACGCATCAGTACCTGTCCGGAACTGAGGCTGTTGTTTGCGGGCTTGTAACTGCGTACATCTTCGATCGTGCACGGCTCCCAGCCCCAGGCGTGGTCTATTATCAGCTCGGCATTGACTCCGAATTCACTATACAGAGCATCTTCGTTCGTCTCGGAACACGCCGCAATATCGCCCATTGTCACAAGACCGAGCTTTGCAAGCCGTTTGGCAAGCCCGCCGCCTATTCTCCAGAAATCGGTGATCGGTGTGTGATCCCATAGCATACGGCGATAGCTCATCTCGTCAAGCTCTGCTATGCGTACACCGTCGCTGTCGGCCGGCATATGCTTTGCAACGATATCCATTGCGATCTTGCACAGGTACAGGTTGGGCCCTATTCCGGCAGTCGCCGTGATGCCGGTCGATGCAAGCACATCCCTTATCATTGTCATGGCAAGCTCATGTGCGCTCATGCGGTATGTGGCAAGATAGGCTGTCACATCGATAAATACCTCGTCGCATGAATATACAAGTATATCTTCCGGGGCGATATATTTCAGATAGATCCTGTATATGTCGGTGCTGTATTTCATATACAGCGACATACGCGGAACTGCGGTGATGTAATCAACCCTGAGGGACGGATCGGAATCAAGCATGGTAGTAATACATGAACTGCCCGTAAAATCGCGGTGCCGAATGCGGCTCTTACGTTCGGCGTTGATCATATTGACAGCCTGAACGACCTCGAACAGCCGCGGACGTCCGGGCAGCCCGTATGACTTGAGTCCCGGAGATACGGCAAGACATATGGTCTTATCGGTACGGGAGGAATCCGCCACAACAAGGTTAGTCACGAGAGGATCATATCCCCTGTCCACACACTCCACGGAGGCATAGAAACTCTTCAGATCGATTGCTATGTATGTATGTTCCATATCACCATTATCGAACAGATGTTCACAAATGTCAACCGGTAGTTTTGCTGTGGATTGTTATCTATTGTATTGTCATGTGAAATCTGATATGTTATTATTCCCGAGCGCGGTAAGCGCGGAATAACAAAGGAGCCGTATGATCATGAAGAACGCAGACAAAGATCCGCTTGAGTGGGAAGAGATAAGTACCCAGCATATAGTTAACGATGAATGGATAGATTTCAGAAGGTCGGCATACAGATTTCCGGACGGTAATACATATGAACCGTTTTACAGCTACAGCAGAAAAGATTACGTTGTCGTTGTCGCAAAGGATACAAAGGGACAATACCTGTGCGTCCGGCAGTACAGACAGGGTATCAAAAGGGTCACAACGGAGTTCCCCGCAGGAGGGATAGAACGGGGCGACACGATGGAAGATGCGCTTATGGCGGCAAAGCGGGAGCTGCTTGAGGAGACCGGATATGAATCCGATAACTGGAAACATCTGCTTTCGATACCGTCGAACGCGACTATCGCCGATAATTACGCGCATATCTATTATGCGGCGGATTGCAGGAAGGTCGCGGAGCAGGATCTTGACATTTACGAATTCCTGAATGCCGAATGCCATTCGGCGGATGAGATTGAAGAGATGATCGAAAACGGGAGCTTTCCGCAGGCTGTTCATGTCATGGCGTGGCTGCTTGCAGCAAGGTGTAACTGATGAAGAAATATCTTTCGGACAGAAATCTGAATAAAAAAATATGGGTCGTGGCACTGCCTATCATGCTGCAGAATCTGATCGATTCCGCAGTGAGCTCAGTCGATGTCCTGATGCTCAATTATGTCGGGCAGTCGTCTCTTAGCGCAGTATCACTCGCCAACAGCATGATCGGAGTGTTCTTCATGTTCCTGTTCGGGATCGGTACGGGAATTGCAATGCTCGCGGCGCAGTATTACGGAAAGGGCGATATGAAGACCATTGAAAAGGTTGAGGGTATCGGTCTGAAGTTTGCGCTCATAGTGGCGCTGCTCGGAGCGCTTGCTGCCGTTCTGATCCCGCGCCTTCTGATGCGTATATACACGAATGATGAGACCCTCATTGAGATAGGCGCCCGCTATCTTGTATATATCGCGCCGGGGCTTATATTCTGGGCGATCAGCGCCGTATATATGGCTATACTGCGATGCATAGGAAAAGTCATGATAAGCACGATACTGGAGACCGTTGCGCTTATATGCAATGTATTGCTCAATGCCGTGTTCATATTCGGACTGCTCGGTGCGCCGAAGCTAGGAGTGGCGGGAGTAGCGCTTGCAACAGTGCTCAGCCGTCTGATACAGCTCATGGGATGCATATTCGTATCGGTGTTCTGCAAGCCCGGCGTCCCTCTTACGCTTGCCACGGTCTTCAAGAGGTACAAGCTGCTCGAGCATGATTTCTTTTCCATGGCAATGCCGGCGATAGGAAATGACCTCGCATGGGCGCTGGCTTTTTCCGTATATTCGATGATAATGGGACATTTGGGCGATGATGTGGTCGCCGCATATTCAATTGTCAATGTCGTAAGGAACCTTGGCACGGTAATGTGTTACGGAATAGGAAGCGCCTCGGGCATAATCATAGGTCAGATACTCGGGGAAGGAAACCGTGACGAAGGGATACGTGCAGGTCATGTGTGCCTGCGGCTGTCAGTCATCACCGGAATAATCGGCGGGCTCATGGTACTTGCACTTATGCCCGTAACGTTCAGATTCGTGTCCCTTACGGATACATCGCTTGATTATCTGCGGTTCATGATGCTCATCAACACGTATTACGTACTCGGAACAGCGGTCAATACGACGCTTATAGCGGGGGTGTTCCGCGCCGGTGGAGACAGCAGGTTCGGATTTGTGTGCGATGTCATCGATATGTGGGTGTATGCCGTGCCGCTCGGACTCATATCGGCGTTCGTCCTGAAGCTTCCGGTCAAATGGGTGTATTTTCTCCTGTGTACCGATGAGTTTGTCAAGTGGCCGTGGGTACTGAAGAACTTCTATTCGCACAAATGGGCGAAGAACATCACAAGAGATAATGTTGAATGAT
>CAJOMN010000017.1:0-62169 GCA_905235745.1 uncultured Lachnospiraceae bacterium | reverse complement strand
TTTTTCAACAATTGCCAAAATCAGACATTCAAGGCTTATCCGGCAGATGATAGACTCTGAATCAGGATCCGGCATCAGGTTCTGCGGGCAGGATCCGAATAACAGCAAAGAGGAAAACAGATAATGAAATACGGATATTTTGACAACCGGAACAATGAATATGTTATAGACAGGGTGGATATTCCGACGTCATGGACCAATTATCTCGGGGTGGAGGATATGTGCGCCGTCGTCAACCAGACTGCGGGAGGATATCTGTTCTACAAAACGCCGGAGTATCACAGGATTACAAGATTCCGTGGCAATTCGGTTCCGATGGACAGACCCGGGGATTACGTATACATCAGGGATCGCAAGACGGGCGACTACTGGAGCATCTCATGGCAGCCGGTCGGCAAACCGCTTGACGAGGCACAATACAGGACAAGGCACGGGCTGTCGTATTCAATATACGAGTGCGATTACGATTCGATACATGCAAGTGAAAGACTGACCATTCCGCTCGGGGACAACGCGCTTATATGGGATGTTACGATCAGGAATAACGATACGGTTACGAGGGATCTTGATGTATTTTCCTATGCGGAGTTTTCATTTCACCAGATACAGATAGACAACCAGAATTACCAGATGAGCCTGTACTGCGCAGGATCGGATTACAAGGACGGAACAATACTGTACGACCTGTTCTATGAAGAAGAGGGATACCAGTACTTTACGGCAAATTTCGAGCCGGACGGATATGACTGTGTAAGGGATGCGTTCATAGGGACATATAATTCCGAATCGAATCCCGCGGCAGTCGTATCGGGCAAGTGCAGCGGCTCGAAGGAACTGGGCGGCAATCACTGTGCGGGGCTGCAAAAGAGCCTGTCGCTTGCTTCCGGTGAAACGGTAAGGCTTGTATATTATCTCGGAGAGGGAAGACTTGACGACGCGAAAGCGATCAGGAAGAAATATGAGGATACGGATGCACTTGACAGTGCATACCGGCAATTGGCGGATTACTGGAAGAATAAACAGGACAAGTTCCGCGTCAGCTCTCCCGATGACGGCGTGGATACGATGATCAACATATGGACTTTGTATCAGTCCGAAATAAACGTTATGTTCTCGCGGTTTGCCTCATTCATAGAGGTTGGGGGAAGAACGGGACTCGGATACCGTGATACCGCTCAGGATGCGATGACTGTTATCGCGACCAACCCGCGGGGCTGCAGACAGAGGATAGAAGAACTGTTGCGTGCTCTTACAACATCGGGATACGGAATACATCTGTTTGAGCCGCGATGGTACGATAAGAGCAGCGAGACCCGTAAGAAGCCGTTTCGTTCCCCGACCGTTATCCCCGAACCGGCAGTCAAGGTTCACGGTATTGAGGATGTATGTTCCGATGACGCTTTGTGGCTCATCCCGACTATAGCGGAATATGTAAAGGAGACCGGAGACACGGGCTTTTTAGACGAGACATATTCATATGCGGACGGCGGCGAAGGCACTGTATACGACCACATGAGGAGAATAGTCGGATTCTCCATGGAACAGGTCGGTGAAAACGGAGTCTGCAAGGGACTCCGCGCGGACTGGAATGACTGCCTGAATCTCGGAGGAGGAGAGAGCGCACTTGTAACTTTCCTGCTGTATAAGGCTCTTACGGTCATGTCGGAGATCGCTGCCCTGCGTGATGACAGGGAGAATGAGAAGCGGTTTATCGCCGATGCCGGGAAGATCAGGACCGTCTGTGACGACGTACTGTGGGACGGCGACTGGTTCATACGCGGCTTTACAAGCAGCGGGCGCAAGATAGGGACGAAGGATAACCGTGAGGGGAAGGTACATCTCGAATCAAACGCATGGGCGGTATTATCCGGAGCTGCCGATGGCTACAGGGCACAGAAGGCGTTAAAGACCATACATGATGAACTTGCCACACCATACGGGATAATGCTCAATGCCCCGGTCTATACGGTTCCCGATGATGAGATAGGCTTCGTTACAAGAGTATATCCGGGACTGAAGGAAAACGGCAGTATCTTTTCACATCCCAATCCATGGGTGTGGTCGGCGGAATGCCTGATGGGTCACGGGGATACGGCAATGGAGTATTACCATTCGCTTTGTCCGTATTACCAGAATGACATGATAGAGATCCGCATGTCGGAGCCGTATTCCTACTGCCAGTTCATATCCGGGAAGGATCATACGACATACGGCAGGGCGCATCATCCGTTCATGACCGGAAGCGGCGGATGGGCATACTATGCGGTCACGCATTATATACTCGGGATAAGACCCGGTTATGACGGGCTTGTTCTGGATCCGTGCATTTCATCCGACTGGGACGAATATACGGTTCAAAGGCAATTCCGCGGGAGCACTTATACGATAACCGTCAGGAATCCCGAGCATAAGCAGAAGGGGATCCGCAAGATGACCGTTGACGGTACGGCGGCATCATCCATACCGGTATTTAACGACGGAAAAGAACATATTGTAGAAGCGTTTATGTAGAGGGGGACATATGATCAGATTTGGAACAGGCGGCTGGCGTGCTGTCATCGGTGACGAATTTACCAAGGAGAATATTCAGATACTGGCACAGGCAATGGCTTCCAAGATGAAGGACGAGAAGGTTGACGGAAGCGGTATTGTCATGGGATATGACAGGAGATTCCTGTCCAAGGAGGCCATGCAGTGGGCAAGCGAGGTGTTCGCGGCTAACGGGATAAAGGCGAAGCTCATCAACAAGTCGTGTCCTACGCCTCTTGTCATGTATTATGTAATGGAAAATGATCTGCCATACGGCATGATGATAACCGCAAGCCATAATCCCGCAGTATATAACGGTGTGAAGGTGTTTACCGGCGGCGGAAGGGATGCCGACGAAACACAGACCGCGCAGATAGAAGAATACATTTCGGATGTGGCGCTTCCGGTACCCGCCGAGAATTATGACGATGCGAAAGCGGCAGGTCTTATTGATGAATTCTATCCCATAAATGATTATCTTGATGCGATAATCAATAAGATAGATATTGTCGCCATCAGAAATGCCGGACTCAAGGCAGCGCTCGATCCGATGTACGGAGTTGCAGAGAATGCGATCAAAACAATACTGCTTACCGCAAGATGCGAGGTGGAGACAATACACGGCATGCATGACACACTCTTCGGTGGTAAGCTTCCCGCACCGAACGCAGCCGCAATGGAACCGCTCAAAACGTGCGTTATAGATAAGCACTGCGATATAGGTATCGCAACGGACGGTGACGCGGACAGGATAGGTATCGTTGACGACAAAGGGCGCTACATTACCCCGAATGATATTCTGGTAATGCTGTATTACTACCTCAAGAAATACCGCGGCGAAACAGGCCCCGTGGTCAGAAATATATGCACAACGCATATGCTCGACAGGATCGCCGCCAGATACGGTGAAGTCTGTTATGAAGTGCCTGTTGGGTTCAAGCATATATCAGCCAGGATTTCCGAGACTGATGCCCTTATAGGCGGAGAATCCTCCGGAGGGCTTACGGTAAGGGGACATATAAACGGCAAGGACGGAGTATATGCCGCTGCGCTGCTTGTTGAAATGCTTGCCGTAACGGGCTGCAGGATGTCGGAGATATATGATGAGATCACACGCGAATTCGGAAGCCTGTACATGGAGGAATGTAACTGCACATTCCGTCCCGAGCAAAGAGCCGCCTATGAAAAGCGCCTTATGGAGGACCGGGAGATACCGGAACTTCCTTTTGAGACAGATAGGGTTTCCTATATTGACGGATGTAAGGTATACTTTAAGTGCGGAGGATGGGTCTGCACACGATTTTCCGGAACGGAACCGCTGCTTCGAATATTCTGCGAGATGCCGGAGAGGGAGCAGGCGGAACAGGTGTGCAATATTTATAAGGAATTTCTTGACCTGTAATTGATAATGAAACAGCAGGAAACATTAAAATGGCAGATGCTGAGGATGCTGCTTCTCGGTTGGATCGTGCCGATCGTTATAGTAGCGGTCATATTTCTTATGATCGTTTCGGGGCAGATCGAAAGACAGACAAAGCGTGCGGTCGAAACCTCCATGGAAAAAGCATCCGAGATATGCGAACTGAGAATATCGGATTGTATTGCCGCTTCGCGTGAAGCGTCATATCGTCCGGATATCAGAAATGCATGGACGAAATACCAGAAGGATAATAATCCGGGGGATCTGTATGACAGCACGATGAGATTTTTGTCCGAACAGTATATGTACAATCCGAACTTTGATCTGACCGTGCTTATATATACGGATAAGCCCGAAGACGTATATTATTCGGGAAACGCGACTGGACGGGGAAGTACCGCCCGGCTTCGCTATTTCAGGGATAGTGTGCTCGACGATGCATTATCACGGTCGGAAGCACTTGATACCAAGGTCGGATTCTTTGCGAGCGGGGATCACCTGTACATGATCAGAAATATCATGAACAGGAGCTTTGAGCCATACGCCGTCCTTGTAATGGAACTGAATTCGGCGAGGATATTCGAAAGCCTTAAAAGCGTATGGTCATATCATGGAATGACGGTGTTTGATAACGGCAGCGTCATAACATCCGACGGCGTTACCGGTACGATACCTGATACCGGAGACGACAGGGGAAGAGCAGCCTTTATTCCAAACGGACGCGCTCCCGAAGTGTATTATATCCCTTCCTCCAAGGAACCGGGATTTGTCTATCTGGTTAGCTGCGACAGGCAGATCATAAACGTCGAAAAGAACTATATTCTGATAACATTTTTCGGTCTGCTGCTGTTTCTGGCACCTCTTATAATGGTAGTATTTTACTTTCTCCACAAAAATGTCAGTCTGCCCATTTCCACGCTTACTGATGCTTCAAGACAGATCGCCGACGGCAATTACGGTGTAAAGGTTGACGAAAGCTATGAGAAGCGGAAAGGGGAGATAGGCGATCTTGCAGGCAATTTCAACCTGATGAGCGAAAAGCTCCACGAACAGTTCGACAGGATATTTGTAGAGGAACTGGCATTAAGGGATGCCAATATCCATGCGCTGCAGTCACAGATCAATCCGCATTTCCTTAATAATACGCTTGAGATCATCAACTGGGAGGCGAGGATCAACGGTGATGAAAAGGTAAGCCGTATGATAGAGGCGCTTTCAACCATGATGAATGCGACCATGGACAGGAAGCACCAGTCGATGATCACGCTCTCGGAAGAGCTTGAGTATGTTCATGCATATCTGTATATAATCGAGTGCCGTTATCAGGACAGATTTACTTATGATGAAGATATCGATGAAAAGCTTCTGAATGTCAAAGTGCCAAGGCTCATAATCCAGCCCGTGATAGAAAATGCCGTCAATCACTGCAATGACAGCGAGGATGACCGTCACGTCAGCCTGAACATCGGAGGAACATGTTCGGACGGGCATATTGATATATGTATCAGGATAATCAACCACGGAGAACCGTCGGAGGAAGACTGGGAGAAGATTCACGAGCTGCTCGACAATGCGCAGGAGTATGACCCTCTTGAGGAAAGAGCCGTCCGGATAGGGATACGCAACGTCAACAGGAGGCTTAAGATCTTCTACGGTCAGGAAAGCGGACTGTATATCTCGACCGACGGACATGGAAATACAGTGTCTGCAATTATTGTCAAAAAATAGCAAAATCAGCAATCCACATCCGGCTGTAAATCATATAATCTAACCTTGTAATTTGAAAACAAAGATGGCGGCTCTGCCGTCCACAGAAGGGAGACAGGTATGAAAATGAAAAAGTTTACAGCAATTTTACTTGCGGCAGCAATGGCAACTGCTGTTACCGGTTGCGCATCATCGGCCGCACCGGCAGATGGCGGAAGCGCAGCAGAGCCTGATACCGTTGCCGAAGCAGCGGAGAGCGCAAGTGAGGCGGCAGGAGGCGTTGAGCTTACTGTAACAACAACATTCGCAGGCGAAGATACGAACGCCCAGAACTACAAGGACGCCGTTGCGGCATGGGAAGCCGAGACAGGCAACAAGGTAAGCGATACATCGGCAACAAGTGACGAGACATTCAAGACGAGAGTCATCACAGATTTTGAAGTAGGTTCCGAACCTGATGTTCTGTTCTTCTTCAACGGAGCCGATGCAAATGATTTTGTAAATGCAGGCAAGGTCGTTTCAATCGATGAGATCCGTTCCGCATATCCCGAATACGCATCCAATATGAACGATGATCTTATCGCAGCTTCTCCGGCGGACGGAGTCAAGTATGCGGTTCCCGTAAACGGATATTGGGAAGCAATGTTTGTCAATACAAAGGTTCTCGATGAGGCCGGCGTTGCAATGCCCGGTGCCGATTACACATGGGATCAGTTCATCGCCGATTGCGGAAAGATCAAAGAGGCAGGTTATACACCTATAGCGGCTGCACTTGGCAACATACCTCATTACTGGTGGGAGTTCTGCATTTACAATCAGCAGACGCCCGATGAGCATCTGAACATACCCGGAAGCGCAACCGATGCAACAGGCACACAGTGGGTAGATGGTCTTAATGATATCAAGGATCTGTATGATAAAGGATTCTTCCCGGAGAACACCCTGTCCGCAACAGATGACGAGACGTTCGCGATGTTTACGGATGACAAGGCAGCATTCCTTCTTGACGGTTCATGGAAGGTCGGCGGTATAGTAGGTGCATGCCAGTCTGATCCCGATGATCCTTCGACGATCGATGCTGAAAGAGTCGGACATTTTGACGTAACATATTTCCCTTCAAAGGGCAATCGTAAGGCAACAGATCTTGTAGGCGGTCTTTCAATGGGATATTACATCACGACCAAGGCATGGGAAGA
Organism: uncultured Lachnospiraceae bacterium; assembly: GCA_905235745.1. GTDB lineage: Bacteria > Bacillota > Clostridia > Lachnospirales > Lachnospiraceae > UBA2868. The sequence goes on along the minus strand of CAJOMN010000017.1, from coordinate 55,317 downwards.
TCCCGACAAGCAGGCAGCAGCAGTCAGCTTTGTAGAGCATATGACAAGTGATGAGGTTGTTCCTTTATTCGCACAGCATACGGCATCTGCACTCAAGAACGCTCCGGCTGTTGACGAGAGCCAGTTCAACGCACTTCAGGTTAAGGCAATGGATATGATGAGCGGCGTTACAAGCCTTACGGGAGCAGTTCAGGATCTGTTCAACGGCGACTGCCGGGTACCTACATTCGACGGTATGCCCGACATAGTTGAAGGCAATGTAAGTGCAGCTGATGCAGTACAGGAAGGCATTGATATCTATCAGGAAACACTTGAATAATCAATAAGCCTTTGTTATAGTAAACGCATTTATCAGGTGCGTTTGCTATAAATGACCGGCAGGTCGCAACCTGCCGGTCATTTTATAAAAGGGGGTTCGCAATGTCGAATATATACAAAAACAAAAAATACGTCTTCTTATTCCTGCTTCCTGCCTTTATATTTCTGACGGTGTATCTGTATTATCCGTTCTTTGTGAACATATACAGCAGCTTCCGTTCCATCAGGACACTCGGGACATACGGCAACAAATGGAATTCTCCGTGGTATGAGAACTATGTCAAGCTTGCAACCGATCCGGTCGTAAGGACATCGCTTATCAACACGCTCTACATGATAATAGTTACAATAGTCGGACAGGTCGGGATAGCGCTCATACTGGCGCTTATGGTAGATAATATCCCGAAGGGGACGCAGTTCTTCCGTACCGTTTATTTCTTCCCGATAGTGATATCGGCAACGGCTCTCGGTCTTTTGTTCAACCTGATCTTTTTGTATGACAAGGGAATGTTAAACCAGCTGCTTGAATTCTTCGGGAAAACCGATCTTACGGACTGGAAGAACGAGTCGCATGCTCTTGTGACAATGATGATCCCGGTCGTATGGCAGTATGTGGGATTCTATTTCGTGATACTCGAAACGGGTCTTAACAATATTTCGGAGGAACTGTACGAGTCGGCGGCGATAGACGGAGCGACAAGGTTCCAGAGGGTATTCTACATATCGATCCCGATGCTGAGGAATGTTATATGCACATGCCTTACACTCGGGGTTACGGGCGCACTGAAGGTTTTCGATCTTCCGTGGACGATGTTCCCGAAGGGAATGCCGCTTAAGCAGACATTTCTCACCGGAACGTATATGTACTATCAGACAATGGAAGCCAAGAACGTTGACTACGGCGCTACTCTTGCAATCCTTATAGTTGTACTCGGAGTGGTACTGTCAAGGCTCACGCGTCTCATCTTCAGGGAAAGCGAGGATCTGTAATCATGAAAAGAAACAAAGCCGGACTGACCGTTCTGTACGTCATACTCGCGGCGTGGGCTGCGACGACAATATACCCGCTGTTCTGGGTAATAGAGAATTCGTTCAAGGTCAAGGATAAGATACTGAATCAAAGCTTCGCTCTTCCTGTGGGGGATCTGTTCACACTCGCCAATTACAAGAGGGCATTTGACAGGCTCTCGATCGGGAGAGCGTATATAAACAGCATATTCATTTCAACGTGTGTGACGATAGGCGTCATGCTGCTTGCGGGGCTTGCGGCGTTTGCTCTCGTAAGGTTTGATTTCAAACTGAAGAAGCTGTGTTATACTATGGTTATCGCGGCTATGATGTTTCCGGTCTTTTCCACCATTATTCCCGTATATACGATGGAAACCTCATGGCATATCACCAACACGTCGAGCTGGCTGCTCAACATGCTGTCGGTAATACTGCCGCAGATCGCCGGAAATACGAGCTTTGCCATAATCGTACTGATGGGCTTCATCCGGTCGCTGCCCCTGGAGCTTGAAGAGGCCGCCTATCTGGAGGGCTGTACGATACCGGGGATATATACCAGGATAGTAGTTCCTCTCGGGAAACCTTCTTTTGTGACGGTCGCCATATTTTCTTTCCTGTGGAGCTACAACGATCTGTTTACGCAGATGTTCTTCCTGCGAAGACCGGAGATGCAGGCTATAACGAGACTGCTCAACGAGCTGTCATCCAAGGAAGGCACGAACTACGGTCTTATGGCTGCCGCGGTGACTCTTGTGATAATACCCGTGATAATAGTATACATACTCCTTCAGAAGAATATAATCAAAGGAATGACGGCGGGTGCGATCAAGGGATGATGCGTTTACCATATAAGCGGAGAAAATCATATGTATAAGGTCGTTATTGTGGATGATGAACCGTTGATCGCCGAAGGCCTGAGGAAGACCATTGACTGGGACGGCTATAACTGTGTCGTTGTCGGAACCGCATCATCGGGCAAGGAAGGACTCGAGCTTGTAAGGTCGAGTAATCCCGATATACTGTTTACCGACATAAGGATGCCGGGAATGGACGGCCTTACTATGGTGGCAGCCCTGCGTTCTGAATACGGGAATCTGCAGGTTATCATCCTGACGGGATACAGGGATTTCGAATATGCAAGGACTGCGCTGACTCTCGGCGTTCACAGGTACCTTGTCAAGCCGTCGAAGATGGATGAACTCAAGGAGGCTCTGGAGACCGCTGTAAACAATCTTGCCGGAACGGGTGAGGCCGGAGGCGGGGATGATACCGGGGAAGACAAGACAAACGCCAATAATTTTATCGTAAGCCAGGCTGTTGCGTATATAGAGCAGCACTACAGGGAAAAGCTCCAGCTTACCGATGTGGCGCAGGCGGTATATGTCAGCCACTGGCACTTGAGCAAGCTTCTTAACGCTACCGGAAAGAGCTTCTCCGACATTCTTAACGAGATAAGGATCAAAAAGGCGCAGGAGCTGATGGATGATCCTTCACTGCACATATCCGATATTTCGGAGAAGGTCGGTTTTGCCGATACAGCGCATTTTTCCAGAGTGTTCAGGAAATACACGGGAATGTCGGCGAACGAATACAGAAATAAGATCTGAAACGGATAATGATATGATAATCAATAATGTACTTGTATATACCAAAGATTACCGCTTCGAGCGTATGAACGTGCGTATCGCAAACGGCGTATATGAAAAGCTTTGCACGGAGCCGGTAATACCGGAAAATGGCGAGGATATCATCGACGGGTATAATCTGCGGCTGATACCAGGTCTTACCGATATCCATTTTCACGGATGCATGGGGAGCGACCTGTGCGACGGTACGGATGAAGCGATCTCCGTTATGGCAAGATACGAGAAAAGCGCCGGTGTACTGAACATATGCCCGGCGACAATGACACTGCCCACTGACAGATTAAAGAAGATATGCGAAACCGCGGCCATGCACCGGGGAGACGAAGACGAGGCCGAACTGATCGGGATCAATCTGGAGGGACCGTTTATCTCGCCGAATAAGGTCGGGGCACAGAATCCGGAATATGTTGCCGCCCCCGATGCAGGGGTTCTTGAGGAGCTGCTTGTGGCTGCAAACGGCATGATAAGGCTTGTTACGATCGCCCCCGAAGTGGAGGGCGCCATGGAGTGCATCAGCCGGCTGTCCGGCCGGGTTCATTTTTCGGTCGGCCATACGGACGCGGATTATGACCGCGCATCCGAAGGCTTTGCAAGGGGTGCCGATCATGTAACACATCTGTTTAACGCCATGCCCCCGCTCCATCACCGGAATCCCGGAGTCATCGGTGCAGCTGCCGAAAGAGATAATGTATACGCTGAGATCATATGTGACGGTGTGCACGTGCACGCCTCATGCGTCAGGGCGGCATTCAGGCTGTTCGGTTCTGACAGGATAGTACTTATCAGCGACAGCATGAGAGCATGCGGAATGCCGGACGGCGACTATGAGCTTGGCGGCATTCCCGTCATCAAAAACGGAAGGGTGGCCAGGCAGCAAAGCGGAACTATAGCCGGGAGCGTCACCAATCTGTATGACTGTATGACCGAGGCTGTTAATATGGGAATCCCTGCCGAGGATGCAATAAGAGCTGCAGCATGCAATCCTCCGGCGTCGATCGGAATGGGAGATGAACTCGGCATTATAGATGAGGGAAGACGGGCCCGGGCACTTCTCATTGACAGTGACTGGAAGATTGTCAGGATAATATAATCTTGTGTATAAGCGGGATTTATCATATAATAGGACGAACGAAATGTCGGACAAAGGTGTCATGGGATTATTTCATGACCCTTTTTTTAATCCGGTCAGTATTCATTCCGGAAGGAGAACATCATGAAAAAAGAAGACATATTGAGTATGATCGATGAGGAGGGAGTGGAATTCATCAGGCTGCAGTTTACCGATATATTCGGTAATCTGAAGAATATCGCCGTAACACCCGGACAGATGGGCAAGGTGTTTGATAACAGATACTCGTTCTACGGCGCCGCGATATACGGCAATAAATATGAGCTTGACGATAAACTGTATCTGTATCCTGATCTTGAAACGTTCAAGATCCTTCCGTGGAGACCGCAGCAGGGCAAGGTTGCCAAGATATTCTGCGATGTGTTCTATGCGGACGGGACTCCCTTTGAAAACGCGCCGAGATATATTCTGAAGAAAGCCGTCGATAGCGCGGCAGCAAGCGGTTACAGCTTCATAGTCGATCCGGAGTGTGAATTCTTCCTGTTCCATACTGATGAAAACGGACTGCCTACAACGACATCGCACGAGATCGCGGAGTATATGGATGTGGGCCCCGTTGATTTCGGCGAGAACGCACGAAGGGATATTGTGCTCATGCTCGAGGAGATGGGCTTTGAGATCGAGTCATCGCATCATGAGCATGCTCCGGCGCAGCATGAGATAGATTTTCAGGAGGAGGATGCGTTTGTAATGGCCGATTCCATTCAGACGTTTAAGTTTGCCGTAAGGTCGATCGCCAAGCGGTTCGGGTTATATGCGACATTTATGCCTATGCCGCGTCCCGGTGTCGCCGGTTCCGGAATGCATATCCGTTTAAGGCTCATGAAGGGCGGAAGGAACGTGTTTATGGCACCGGACGGAAGACCTTCGGATGAGGCAATGTGGTTTGCCGGAGGGATAATGGAGCATGCGAGAGGGCTTGCGGCGGTAGCCAATCCCATTGTCAATTCATATAAGAGACTGCTGTCCGGTCTTGACGCCCCGTATATGATCAACTGGGCATCCAAGGGAGAAAAGGCTCTCGTAAACATAGATACCGAGCCTGATGATGTCAAGGTTGAGATACGTTTTCCGGACGGCGCAGCCAATCCGTATCTTCTGTTCGCAACTTGCATGGCGGCGGGGCTTGACGGTATCGCACGTCATACATCTCCGGGCGGGGAAATGGAGGTATATTCAACGGATGATCGCGGACACCTTCCCGATAATCTTCGCGAAGCACTGTACGATCTTCGGAATGATAAGACTCTGACGGATGCTCTCGGAAAGGACTTTACGGATATATACACAAGTATCAAGGAAGCCGAATGGCATGATTTTATATCCGAGGTTACCGACTGGGAGATTCGTAATTATCTTGCAAAACTGTAGGATTCGTGTGAGGAGACCGGATGGGCGCGATAATCGTGGCAATGCCCAAACATGAAGACTCGGAACGGATCACATCTATAATCAGGCAAAGCGACATATATGCGGATACGCTTATATGCGCTTCCGGATCGGAAATCCTGCGCAGGATAGAAGATATGGACATCAGTCTTGTCATCTGCACCCGTAAGCTTCCGGACATGGGTTACGAGGAGCTGCATAATTATCTTCCCGCAACGCTTAGTATGCTCCTGCTTACGAAAGATGTACAGATAGGTCTGTATTCGAGCAATATAATAGTTCTTCAGATGCCGTTTCGGACATCTGATCTGGTAAACAGCGCCCGTATGCTGCTGCCGGAGCAGATGACCGGACGCAGGAAAGGTCCGCCTGCGCGAAGCGCGCTTGACAAGCAGACGATAGACAGAGCCAAGGCACTCCTGATGGCGAGGAACAACATGACCGAGCCCGAGGCGTACCGGTATCTGCAGAAGAACAGCATGGATATGGGCAGGACACTGACCGAGACTGCACATATGATAGTGTCCATGATAGATGAATGACGGATCGGATATTAATGATAAAGGGAGAGAATGCATGGTTAAGATCAATGACAATTACAATAAGCTTGCCGGAAGCTACCTGTTTTCGACTATCGCACAGAAGGTAAATGCGTACACATCGGCGCACCCTGATACGAATATAATAAGGCTCGGGATCGGGGATGTTACAAGACCGCTTCCGCAGGCTGTAACAGACGCGCTTCATGCCGCAGTCGACGAAATGGCGGACGAGAAGACGTTTCGCGGGTATGCGCCTGACAGGGGGTATGGTTTTCTGCGGCGTGCGGTCTGCGAGAATGATTACCGGCAAAGGGGCTGCGATATAGACGAGGATGAGATATTCATATCGGACGGAGCCAAGCCGGATTCGGGCAATATACAGGAGATATTCTCCGCAGATGCCTCGGTAGCGGTATGTGATCCGGTGTATCCCGTGTATGTGGATTCAAACGTAATGGCGGGACGCAGGATCAGTTATCTTGCGTGCACTGCTGAAAACGGATTCGTGCCGCAGATACCGGATGAGGCTTACGATATCATATATCTTTGCTCGCCGAATAATCCGACGGGTACGGCGCTTACCCGGGATGAGCTTCAGAAGTGGGTTGACTACGCGGCCCAAAACAGCTCCGTTATAATATTTGATGCCGCATACGAGGCATATATCAGGGAGGATGACGTGCCGCATTCGATATATGAATGCAGCGGTGCCCGGGAATGTGCGATAGAGCTTCACTCCTTTTCCAAGAATGCGGGATTTACGGGACTGCGGCTCGGATATACGGTCGTGCCCAAAGACCTTGTAAGGGAAGGTGTGTCACTCAATTCGCTCTGGGCAAGGAGACACGCCACCAAGTACAACGGAGCCCCGTATATAGTCCAGAGGGCAGGAGAGGCGGTATATTCTCCCGAAGGGAAGAAACAGGTTGCCGCTCTTGTGGATTACTATATGGATAACGCATGTTATATATTATCGGGGCTTACGAAGGCGGGTTATAAAGCGTTCGGGGGAGTCAATTCGCCATACGTCTGGATGGCGGTTCCGGACGGCATGACAAGCTGGGAATTCTTCGACAGGCTTATCGAAGAGGCAGGCGTGGTCGGAACTCCGGGCTCCGGGTTCGGCGCATGCGGAGAGGGATACTTCCGGCTGACTGCATTCGGAAGCCGGGAAAATACGCGCGAAGCAGTAGATCGGATCGTCCGCATGGGAGCCTGAAATATTTATGTCAAGTTAATAAATGTCAAGATATAAACGCAATAACTTGACATAAAAATAACCGATAACTTGACAAACTTTCAGTTGGGTGTAGAATAGATACCGTAGCACTATATCTTGTATTATAGTGAGCGGTATCTATTTTTTGTCTGCTGTAAAGCACCGGATCGGTGGCTGGCCCGGTGCGGAAAGGAACGACTGCATGAAGTACCTTGATGTTCATGACGCATCATCCAAATGGGATATGACGGAAAGACGCATTACCATGCTGTGCCGAAACGGCGCGATCGATGGTGCCAGAAAGGAAGGCAAGGTATGGCAGATCCCCGCGGATGCGCCCAGACCTTTTGACGGGCGGACCAGGGAAGCCCACAGGGCAGCGGGGAAGACACAGAAGAAAGGAAGGACAACTATGGGCAAGTATTTTGGTACGGACGGATTCCGCGGAAGGGCGGGAGTAGTGCTGACCGCAGAGCATGCGTTCAAGATCGGACGCTTCCTCGGCAGTTACTACGGCAAGGATCATCCGGCAAAGATCGTGATCGGAAAGGACACAAGGCGCTCATCATATATGTATGAAAATGCGCTTTCGGCAGGTATTACATCTTCCGGCGGGGACGCATATCTCCTGCATGTCACAACTACACCCTGCGTCAGCTATATTACGAGAACGGAAGGCTTTGACTGCGGTATCATGATCTCCGCAAGCCATAACCCGTTCTATGACAACGGGATCAAGCTTATGAACGGTGAGGGAGAGAAGATGGATGACGAGGTTCAGGACCTTGTCGAACAGTTCATTGACGGTCTTATCGATGTTGAATGGGCAACAGATGATAAGATAGGCAGAACGATAGATTTCTATTCGGGACGTAACCGCTACATCGGTTATCTTACGAGCATTGCCCCGGTATCATTTGAAAAATGCAAGGTTGCGCTTGACTGCGCAAACGGAAGCTCATGGATGATAGGACGAGCCGTGTTCGATGCGCTCGGTGCCAAGATAAACGTTATGAACGACTCACCGGACGGTGTCAACATCAACCTTAACGCAGGCTCGACACATATCGAGGGTCTGCAGAAGTATGTACGCGAGAACAAGGTCGATGTCGGGTTCGCGTTTGACGGAGATGCCGACAGATGCCTGGCGGTAGATGAATACGGTGATATCGTAAACGGCGACATGATCATGTATATATGCGCGAAACATTTCAAGAGCAAGGGGATGCTTGCGAGCAACACGGTAGTGACAACGATAATGTCCAACTTCGGGCTGTACAAGGCATTTGACAATATCGGGATAGGCTATGAGAAGACAAAGGTCGGTGACCGCTACGTATATGAGAATATGAAAGAGAACGATCATATGATCGGCGGGGAACAGTCGGGTCACATCATATTCAGAAAGTACGCCCACACCGGAGACGGACTCGTTACCGCGATCATGCTCATGACGGTTCTTGTGGAGACGCATCTTCCCCTTTCGGTTCTTGCCTCCGAGGTCAAGATGTATCCGCAGGTGCTCAAAAATGTCGAGGTTGACGACAAGGACGCCACACTTGAAGATCCGGCGGTTAAGAAGGCAGTTGACGATACCACGGCTTATCTTGCCAATGACGGCCGTGTGCTGCTGCGGGCATCAGGAACGGAACCGGTTCTTCGTGTCATGAGCGAGGCGCAGACATACAAGGATTGTGAAAAGTGTGTGGATGAGATAATTGCCGCGATGAAGGATTCGGGGCATCTTATCAAGGTTAGGCAATAAGCGATTGAGGTGGTGTAAAGTTTTCTATGAAAACTTTGCAGCACGTAGGCCACGCCCGAGCGAAGCGAGCTTTTAATGGCGTGGCTCTCAAGATTGATATGGAGGAAATGATATGAACTGCAGGATTGAGGATCTGTATGACCTGTCGCATTCGCTGGCAGGCGAATATCTCAAAGGTTTTACCTATCCGTGGGAAGCGCTTGAGGGTATCAAGGAGCTTATACTGAAGATCGGGGCGACGCTTCCTGCCGATGAATACGATCATCCTGAGGAGGATGTGTGGATCGCAAAGGATGCAAAACGCTATCCGAACAATTATATCGGAGGTCCGTGCATAATAGGACATAACACGGAGATACGTCCCGGAGCTTTTGTAAGAGGGTCGGCACTGGTAGGAGACAACTGTGTGGTCGGCAACTCTACGGAACTGAAGAACGTGATATTGTTCGATAATGTGCAGGTTCCGCATTACAACTATGTGGGCGATTCGATACTCGGATACAAGTCGCATATGGGAGCCGGTTCGATCACCAGCAATGTCAAGTCGGACAAGAAGCTTGTCGTCATTAAGAGCGAAGACGAGCGTATAGAGACCGGACGCAAGAAGGTCGGTGCCATGCTCGGCGACAGGGTTGAGGTAGGATGCAACAGCGTGCTCAATCCCGGAACGGTAATAGGGCGCGACAGCAACGTTTACCCGGTTTCATGCGTGCGCGGAGTTGTTCCGGCAAACAGCATATACAAGGAAGCCAAGAAGATAGTGATCAAAGAAAACATTTAGTGAACGGTATATGGGATACCTGTAACATGGAGGGAAATATGAGAGTAATAGTAGCACAGACTTACGAAGAGGGCGCTTCGGCGGCAGCAGATGTTATCGAAAAGCTCGTAAGGGACAATCCGTCATGCACGCTCGGGCTTGCAACAGGTTCGAGCCCGGTCGGAATGTACAGGGAGCTTGCAAGAAGATGCAGGGAAGAGGGACTTGATTTTTCGCGGGTTCATTCCGTTAACCTTGATGAATATGTGGGACTGGAGCCCACACATCCGCAAAGCTACAGATATTTTATGGACGACAATCTGTTCAACCATATCAATATTGACAAGGCCAATACATATGTGGCAAAGGGTACGGGCGATGTGGAAGCAAATCTGCGGGAGTTCAACGACATACTTGACAGGACTGATATCGACCTTCAGGTACTGGGAGTCGGTCCCGACGGACATCTCGGCTTCAACGAGCCGGGTGCGGTTCTCTACGAGAAGGCTCACAAAGAGACTCTTGAGGAGAGCACGATAGACGCAAATACGAGATTCTTCGCCAGCCGCGATGAGGTTCCGCGTTATGCCGTGACTATGGGAATGGGAAGCATCATGAAGGCCAAAACGCTCCTGATGATCATAAACGGCAACAAGCAGGAAGCCGCAAGGCGTCTTCTTATGGATGACAAGATAGACCCGATGTGTCCCGCAACATTCATGAGGCTGCACAGGGACGCCATTGTAGTCATCGAAAAGAAACTTGCCGATGAGATCGGCTATGTCTCGTAAACGCATCATCTCTGTTCGCTGAAATGCGTTTACTATAGGGCGGGCAACCGCGGAGGGATATCCTTATGTGTGGAATAGTAGGCTATATCGGAGACAAACAGGCGGCTCCTATCCTGCTTCAGGGACTGGAAAAGCTTGAATACAGAGGTTATGATTCGGCCGGGATAACGGTCAGGAACGGTGATCTTCCGGCCGAGGTCGTCAAGACAACGGGCAAGCTCAATAACCTTATCGAGAAGACGGATGAGGGCAGGGCGCTTGAAGGCACATGCGGCATCGGACATACAAGGTGGGCAACACACGGAGCCCCGAGCAAGACGAACGCGCATCCGCACGTATCCGGCAACTGTACCAATTCGGGGTCGGGTGCTGTAGAATCCGAGGTCGTCGGCGTGCATAACGGTATAATCGAGAATTATCAGGAGCTCAAGGCCAAGATGGAACGGCATGACTACCGTTTCTATTCCGAGACCGACACGGAGGTTCTGATCAAGCTCGTTGACTATTATTACCACAAGTACAAGATGGGACCCATTGACGCGCTTGCCAAGACGATAGTAAGGGTAAGGGGTTCCTATGCGCTCGTTGTCATGTTTGCGGATTATCCGGACAGGATATTCGTGGCCAGAAAAGATTCACCCATGATAATCGGGGTGAACGAGAATGAATCGTTCATAGCGTCAGATGTACCCGCCATACTGAACCATACGAGAAGCGTATACTATATCGGCAACCTTGAAATGGCAGAGATCGCCGCGGGAAGTGTAACATTCTACAACCTCGACGGTGACAGGATCGAAAAGGAAGTCACGGAGATAGAGTGGGATGCCGAGGCGGCGGAACGTGGCGGATACGAGCATTTCATGATGAAGGAGATACATGAGCAGCCGCAGGTTGTCATGGACACACTCCGCAAATATATCAGGGAAGACGGCGGAGGACATGACATAGACCTTTCGGAGACCGGAATAACGGATGACATCATCAGGGAGTTTTCGAGCATATACATCGTTGCATGCGGAAGCGCATGGCATGTCGGAATGGAGGCGCAGTACGTCCTTGAGGAGTTCGGTGACCAGCCGGTCAGGGTGGAGCTTGCGTCCGAATTCCGTTACAGGAAAAATCGCCTGCCGGAGGATGCGCTTGTCATCATAATATCGCAATCAGGCGAAACCGCCGATTCGCTCGCCGCCCTTCGAATGGCAAAGGAGAAGGGGATCAGGACGCTTGCAATAGTAAACGTAGTCGGCTCTTCCATCGCACGGGAAGCGGACTGTTGCATGTATACCCTGGCGGGACCGGAGATATCCGTTGCGACTACCAAGGCGTACAGCTGCCAGCTCGTATGCATGTACATGCTTGCTCTGAAGTTTGCCAGGGTCCGCGGCACAATGGATGATATCGCGCCTCTTATCGGAGAACTTATGACGATACCCGAGAAGATGAAAAAGACCCTTGACGACAAAGAGAGGATACAGTGGTTCGCGTCAAAGTATTCGAATGCGAGGGACATATTCTTCATCGGGCGCGGGATCGATTATGCGGTGTGCCTTGAAGGGTCACTTAAGATGAAAGAGATTAGCTACATTCATTCCGAAGCGTATGCGGCGGGTGAGATGAAGCACGGAACAATATCTCTGATAGAGGACGGGACGCTTGTTATCGGAGTGCTCACCCAGACGGATCTGTATGAGAAGACCCTTTCCAATATGATGGAGTGCAAGAGCAGGGGCGCCTATCTGATGGGAGTGACGGAATACGGCAAATATGATGTGGAGGATTCGGTTAATTTTGCCGTATATGTACCGAAGGTTGACGAACACTTTTCCGGAAGCCTTGCCATAATACCTTTGCAGCTTCTCGGATATTATCTGAGCGTATCAAAGGGGCTGGATGTGGATAAACCGCGCAACCTTGCAAAAAGCGTCACGGTGGAGTAAAATACGTTAGTCTGATATAACGGTCGGACATAATCAGCACCCGGAAAGGAAGAAGATAATGCAGCAGTATTTGCCGGTCAGATCCGGAAAGGTCAGGGAGATATACGATGTCGGCGATAATCTTGTGATAGTAGCGACTGACAGGATAAGCTGTTTTGACGTGATCCTTGACAACGAGATAACAAACAAGGGAAAAGTACTGACCCAGATGTCGAGATTCTGGTTTGATTTTACAAGGGATATAGTACCCAATCATATGATATCCACCGATACGAAGGACATGCCGGAATTCTTCAGAAACGACAGGTTTGAAGGCCGCAGTATGCTTGTCAGGAAGCTGGAGATGCTTCCGGTCGAATGTATCGTAAGAGGATATATTACCGGCAGTGCATGGAAAGAATACGTTCAGTCGGGTACTGTGTGCAAGACCCGGGTTCCCGCAGGCCTTGTCGAATCACAGAAGTTTCCGGAGGCAATATTTACCCCGTCGACCAAGGCGGAGCTTGGCGATCATGACGAGAATGTCTCATATGACGAATGCGTAAGCTGTCTTGAGGCGAAGTTCCCCGGAAAAGGCGCGGAGTATGCTTCCGCCATCAGGGATTATTCGCTTGCGATATACAATAAATGTGCGGATTATGCGAGCGAGAGAGGCATAATCATCGCCGATACAAAGTTTGAGTTCGGGCTTGATCCGGACGGCGCGGTTACGCTTGCCGACGAGGTGCTCACGCCTGATTCATCAAGATTCTGGCCAAGTGACGGATATGAGCCCGGAAGAGGTCAGGAGTCGTTCGACAAGCAGTATGCGAGGGACTGGCTGACATCGCACAAGGATCATTCATGGAAGCTTCCGGATGACGTGACTGCCGTTACGATCGATAAATACCTGCAAGGGTACAAAATGCTCACGGGAAGCGATCTGCAACAGATATAAGAGGTTGGCATGAACACGGATACATATATCAGCCCTTTGTCGGAGAGGTATTCGTCAAAGGAAATGCAATATATCTTTTCACAGGACAAGAAGTTTTCGACATGGAGAAAACTGTGGGTTGCCCTGGCGGAAACGGAAATGGAGCTCGGTCTTGAATCGGACGGCAAACCCGTTATCACCGGTGATATGATCGACGAGATGAAAGAGCACATATATGATATCAATTACGATGTCGCGAAAGAGCGCGAGAGGGAAGTAAGGCACGATGTCATGAGCCATGTGTACGCATACGGCAAGCAGTGCCCCAAAGCTGCCGGGATCATTCACCTCGGCGCCACGAGCTGTTACGTGGGAGACAACACGGATATCATAATCATGCGTGAAGGCCTGCAGCTTGTCAGGAAGAAGCTGATCAATGTCATAAGTATCCTTGCGGATTTTGCTGACAGATATAAAAGTGTCCCGACACTTGCGTTCACTCATTTCCAGCCCGCACAGCCTACCACAGTCGGCAAGAGGGCGACACTGTGGATCAATGAATTCATGATGGATCTTGACGATCTGGAGTATGTTGCGGGATCGCTCCGTCTTCTCGGATGCAAGGGAACAACCGGTACACAGGCATCATTTAAGGAGCTGTTTGATAACGACAGGGAGAAGCTTGACAGGATCGATGAAATGATCGCCGCCAAGATGGGATTTGATTCATGCTATCCCGTAAGCGGTCAGACATATTCTAGAAAGGTCGATACAAGAGTACTTAACGTTCTTGCCGGTATAGCCGCCTCTGCGCACAAAATGTCCAATGACATAAGACTGCTGCAGCATCTCAAGGAAGTGGAGGAGCCTTTCGAAAAGAGTCAGATAGGTTCTTCGGCAATGGCTTACAAGCGCAATCCCATGAGATCCGAGAGGATCGCTTCACTGTCAAGATATGTTATGATCGATGCGCTCAATCCCGCCGTTACTTCCGCAACGCAGTGGTTTGAGAGGACGCTTGACGACTCGGCCAACAAGAGACTATCGGTTGCCGAAGGATTCCTTGCGACAGACGGTATACTGGATCTGTGCATCAATGTTACCGACGGGCTGGTTGTTAACGAAAAGGTCATAGACAGACACATCCGCAGCGAGCTTCCGTTTATGGCTACGGAGAATATAATGATGGATGCGGTCAAGGCCGGCGGCAACAGACAGGAACTGCACGAGAGCATCAGGAAGCTTTCCATGGAAGCGGGCAGACATGTCAAACAGGACGGAACCGACAATGACCTGCTTGAGCTTATAGCAGAATCGGATGATTTTGACCTGACGCTCGAAGAGCTTAACGGGTATATGGATCCGTCCGATTACACGGGAAGGAGCAGCGATCAGGTGGATGCGTATCTGTCTGATCATGTACGGCCTGTGCTTCGGGAGAACAAAGACCTTCTCGGAGCCGGGGCGGAGATTCTGGTCTGAATGTGATATGGATAAGAAGAAGCGGACACGATTTATAATTATAATACTGATATTACTGACGCTTACATTTATAAGCACGATTTTATCAGGCGGAGGCGCAGAGGAAGAACCCATCAATGAGGTCATGCAGGACGCGGTACTTCATTCGTATGGTAAGGTCAGTTTATTCGGGCTCATTCCGGTCAATCCGGCGCTCATCTCGGCATATACCGTTACGGGTATCATATTTGTATTTGCGCTTATAGTCAGGATCTTTGTTATCCCGAGATTTTCCGAGATTCCCGGCAGATTCCAGCTTGTACTGGAACAGGCCGTAGGTATTTTTGACAATCTTGCGACTTCAAACAGCCCCCACAGGCATAAGTTCCTTGGAGCATATGTATTTACGGCGGGTGTATACATATTTATCGGAACTTTGTTTGAACTGCTCGGAGTAATTGTACCGACAATATCCGGAGGCTCCATTACACTTCCGGCTCCGCTTGCGGATATCAACGGAGCGATATCGATGGGCGTGCTGTCATATTGCGTGATACTGTCCGGGGGGATCGCGGGCAACGGTTTCAAGGGAGTTCTCAATACGCTCAAGGATCTGTCGCTTCCGATATCGATGAGCTTCCGTCTGTTCGGGGCACTGCTGTCCGGTGCTCTTGTCACGGAACTCGTATATTACTACAACACCACAAGCTATGTCATTCCCATATTTGTCGCAGTGATGTTTACGATACTGCATGCGCTCATCCAGGCGTATGTTCTGACAATGCTGACCGCCCTGTTTTACGGTGAGGTCAGCGAGCCGTCTTCTGACGAATAGAGTAAATATAGGAGGAATAATAAATGAACAGGATTATTGTAAGGATTGCAGCCGTTTTGATGCTGTCGCTTGTCTTTTTCGCAATAGCAAAGCCGCAGACGGCATATGCAGCGGATGAGACTGAAGGGATCGTCGTTATGTCGGATGAGTCGTCACAGATCCATTCCAAAGCATGGGCCGCAGGTATTGTCATTGCAGTTGCCGCCGGTGCCGGCGCGATCTCAATGGGACTTGTAATATGGAAGTCCGTTGAAGGAATAGCCAGACAGCCCGAAGCGGACGGCAAGATCAGAACAGCCATGATGCTCGGACTCGTGTTTGTGGAGACCGCCATCATCTATGCGCTGATCGTGGCGATACTTATCATATTTGTATTATAGTGTGCGGATAGGAGTATACAATGCCTTTAAATATTGACTGGCAGCAGATATTGCTGCATATGTTCAATCTGATCCTTCTGTTCGGCATTCTTTATATACTGCTCTACAAGCCTGTACGCGATTATATGGCAAAGCGAGAGGAAGAATACAAAAAAAGGGAGCAGCAGACAAAGGATGCTCTCTCGGATGCCGAAAAGCTCAAGGACGATTACGAAAAGATGCTCAAGGATGCCGAAGCCGATATGGCTGCCAAACGTGCCGAGATAAGTGCCGCAGCGGAAGCCGACAGGGAGCAGATCATAAGTGACGCTCATTCGCGTGCCGCGAAGATCGTTGACGAGGCGCGGGAGAAGGCACTAAGCGAGCACGACCGGCTGATGGCAAGGACACAGGCGGAGATCACGGATTACGTGTCAAAAGCTGCCGAGAAGATAGTCATGCAGGATGATAACCTGTCGGATGATTTTGACTCTTTCTTCGAGAGCGCGGCACAGCAGAAGGAAGCCGGCAATGGATGACAGATTGACCGCTGTATTATACAGCAGCAGCGAACCCGATGAGGCTGATCTTAAGCGGCTGTCGGAATTCCTGCTGGATAAGTACAAGGAAAACATATCGATAGGCTGGAAGAAAAGCGTAAGGACGGCGGGAGGTTTCCGTCTGGTCGTAGGTAATGATGTATACGACTGGAACAGGGAAGGAAAGCTGCGCCAGCTCCAGGATGCCCTTAACGCTCTCAAGAGCGAAAGGGATGATATCATTCCGCTTATCAAGGATACGCTGTCGTCGTGGACACCGTCCGTTATGGCTACGCAGATAGGGACGGTTCTGACTGTCGGCGACGGTATAGCTACCGTGAGCGGGCTTGATGACGTCTATTACGGAGAGATACTGCTCTTTACAGGAGGCGTCAGGGGAATGGCTCTTGACCTTCGGAGGGACGAGATCGCGTGCATCCTGTTCGATCCGGAGGAGGAAGTATACGAAGGCAGTTCGGTAAAGCGAAGCGGAAGGGTTGCCGGTGTTCCGACAGGCGAAGGTTTTCTCGGACGTGTCGTCGATCCGCTCGGTGTTCCGATAGACGGAGAAGGCGCGATAATCGCGGATGATTACAGACCTGTCGAGCATGATGCCCCTGCCGTTATAGACAGGCAGGCAGTAAGCGTCCCGCTTGAAACGGGTATTCTTGCGATCGATTCCATGTTTCCGATAGGGCGCGGCCAGCGCCAGCTTGTCATCGGAGACCGCCAGACCGGTAAGAGTACTATAGTTATCGATACGATCATCAACCAGAAGGGCAAGGACGTAATATGCATTTACGTTGCGATAGGACAGAAGTCGAGTACGGTTGCGAGAGTGGTTGACACGCTTACAAAGCATGATGCTATGGACTATACGATAGTCGTTAATGCTTCTGCCGCGGAATCGGCACCGCTTCAGTATATAGCTCCTTATTCCGGATGCTCAATGGCCGAGTACTTTATGGAAAAGGGAAGGGATGTGCTGATCGTATATGATGATCTGTCAAAGCATGCAGTCGCATACCGCTCCATTAGTCTGCTGCTTGAACGCGCTCCCGGACGTGAAGCCTATCCGGGCGATGTATTTTATCTGCATTCGCGTCTTCTGGAAAGAGCAGCCCATATGAGCGATGAAAAGGGCGGCGGATCCATTACGGCACTTCCGGTCATAGAGACCCAGGAAGAAGATGTATCGGCGTATATTCCCACAAACGTGATATCAATAACCGACGGGCAGATTTTCCTGTCGGGAGGACTGTTCAGGCTCGGCCAGCGGCCGGCTGTCAACGTCGGGCTGTCGGTTTCGCGTGTCGGTGGAGATGCGCAGACCGTTGCAATGAAAAAAGCCGCCGGAACACTCAGGCTCGATCTTGCCCAATACAGGGAGATGGAGACCTTCGCGCAGTTTGCCGGCGATATGGATGAGGCGACCAAGAAACAGATAAGATACGGCGAAGGCCTTATGAAAGTGCTCAAGCAGAAGGCTGCAAGCCCGAGAGACCTTGTACAGCAGGTGTTCATGCTGGTCATGGTAACAACGGATAAATTTGAGCATATGGACACGGATGACATTGACGGGAAGATAGAAGAGATCACCCAAAAAGTGATGGACCGCTGTCCGGATATCGTCCATAAGATCGAAAGCGCCGGTACGATAGACGATGATGACAGGCAGAGGATATGTGATGCCTTAAGAGGATTATATGAGTGATATCAAAGAGATAAAATCACGCATGAAGTCTGTTGGCGATACTGCCAAGATCACGAAGGCGATGTACATGATCTCATCGAGCAAGATGCGCAAAGCAAGATCCGAGCTCGAGATGACGAGGCCGCATTTTGACGCTCTCAATAATGAGATCAAGAGGATCTTCCGGTCCAAGAGCAGGATCGACAGCCCTTATATGTATCCGGCTGACGGGTCGCATGATCTGCCGGGTGCTTATGCGTATATTGTCGTAACATCCGATAAAGGGCTCGCGGGCTTCTACAATCATGCGGTCATCCGGGAATTCGAGAGCCAGATGACGGAGCATGAAAGCCGGTATTTTATGATCGGAGATTACGGATGTAAGTACTGTGATGCGCTCGGGATCGAATATGACGGTGAATTCCGGTATTCCGCCGATCATCCGTCCATGCGTCAGACAAGGCTTATGTCCGATTATATTCTCGATGAATTTGATAAGGGCGCGATATCCAAGATATTCCTGATCTATACGGATCTTGAGAACGGTATGTCGCAAAAGGCGAAAACAGTGAGGCTTCTGCCCTTTCACCGCAAGGATTTTACGGATGAGAATTCCGTGCAGGACAATGTAAGATTTGATTTTTATCCGTCGGCGGAAAGCGTGCTTGCCAACATAGTCAGAAGCTATGTTGCGGAATATCTGTACAGTGCGCTTGTTGACAGCTACTGCTGCGAACAGAATGCAAGGATGAACGCAATGGATGAAGCGGATCGGAATGCCAACGAACTTATGTCGCAGCTGAGGATGGAATATAATCATGCCCGTCAGGGCAAGATCACAAGTGAGATAACCGAGATATCGGCGGGGGCGCGTGCGCTTCGCAACAAGAAGTCCGCGGCCTACCCCGGATAAAGGAGCATATACAAATGGATGGTAAGATCGTTCAGATTTCTGGTCCTGTTGTGGACGTGGAATTTCCAGACGGCAGACTCCCCAAAATACGAGAAGCGTTATATACGACTAACGGCGGCAGAAAAGTGTTCATGGAAGTGGAACAGCATATCGGGCACGGAGTTGTCCGCTGCATCATGATGGGACCGAGTGAAGGCCTTACGCGCAATGTGGCAGTGACAGCTACCGGAGATTCCGTTACGGTTCCCGTTGGAGATGTTACGCTCGGCAGGATGTTCAACGTGCTCGGAGAGCCGATCGACGGACTCGCGGATGTACCTTCCCATTCGACGAGATGGAGCATTCACAGGAAGGCTCCCGCGTTTGCCGAACAAAAGAGCGCGATCGAGATACTTGAGACCGGGCTCAAGGTCATCGATCTTATCGAACCGTATGCCAAGGGAGGCAAGATAGGCCTGTTCGGAGGAGCCGGAGTCGGCAAGACCGTTCTGATACAGGAGATGATCCACAACGTTGCAATGGAACACGGCGGCTATTCGGTATTTGCCGGTGTAGGCGAGAGAAGCCGCGAGGGGAACGACCTGTGGAATGAGATGAAGCAAAGCGGTGTTCTCGACAAGGCTGCGCTTGTATTCGGACAGATGAACGAACCTTCGGGTGTCAGGATGAGAGTCGCGCTCTCGGGGCTTACGATGGCTGAGTATTTCAGGGACGAACAGAAGAAGGACGTACTGCTGTTCGTAGATAATATATTCAGATTTGTTCAGGCGGGAAGCGAAGTGTCGACACTGCTCGGACGTCTTCCGTCGGCGGTCGGATATCAGCCGACGCTGGCAGAGGAGATGGGAGCGCTGCAGGAACGCGTATCTTCCACAGTAAACGGGTCGATCACAAGCGTTCAGGCTGTCTACGTTCCGGCCGATGACCTTACGGATCCCGCGCCGGCGACCACGTTTGCACATCTGGATGCAACGACTGTTCTGTCGAGAAAAATAGCAGAGCAGGGTATCTATCCGGCAGTCGATCCGCTTGAGTCTTCCTCCGCAATACTTGAGGAAAGCATTGTAGGCAGGAAGCACTATGAAACCGCGTGGGCGGTCAAGAATCTTCTCCAGAAATATGATGAGCTCAAAGATATAATCGCGATACTCGGTATGGAAGAGCTGAGCGAGGAGGATAGGATAACGGTCAACAGAGCCAGAAAGATACAAAGATTCCTGGCGCAGCCGTTAAGCGTTGCCGAGAAGTTTACCGGCATCCGCGGAGTGTATGTTCCGCTTGAAGAGACGATAAAGGGTTTTTCCGCCATTCTCGGGGGAGATGCCGACGATATGCCCGAAGCGGCGTTTTATAATGTTGGGACTCTTGACGACGCGTATGCCAAGAGCAAGCAGCTATGAATGAATTTAATCTGCATATTATTGAAGCTGACCGTGATTTTTATGACGGCAAATGCGTATCGCTTGTCGTACCTACTACAGAAGGAATGTACGGTATACAGGCGATGCATGAAAATCTTGTCGCCGCAATAAGTATCGGTGTCATCAAGTATACTCTTCCTGACGGAACGAGGTGTCATGCCGCCGTATCGAACGGAATGGTCAAGGTTGAGAATAATAATGTGCTCGTCCTTGTGGAATCGGCTGAGGATCCAGATGATATCGACGAGGAAAGGGCAAGACTTGAGGCCGAGGAGGCAAGGGATATTCTGTCAGGCAAGACCGACAGGCTCAATTACCGCGCGGCAAAGGGAATGATGGCGAGAGCTGCCAACCGCCTGAAGATCAAGAAAAGATACGGCAGATATGAATGACAGGCAGTATAATGTCAGTGTAAAGTTCAGCATTATTATAGTGGAGGAAATATCATGAACAGTGAATCAGAAAAAGTATCAATGAACATTACCAAAAAGATCGCGATAAATGCCATACTTCTTGCGATCTGTATAGCAAGTCAGTTCTTTAAGAACCTGAGCGTTTACATCACGGGACCGATAATCAATCTGTGCATTGTCTTATCCGTTATGATGACAGGGATAGGATGGGGCATCATTCTCTCGGTCATTACACCCGTCACGGCGTTTTTTATAGCGCAAAGCCCGGTAACGCAGGCTGTTCCCCTGATAGTTCCGTTCATCATGGCCGGTAATGCGGTCCTTGCGGTTATGGTGCATTTCTTCTTTAAACCTGCGGTGATCAAAGAGGAAATCTTCATTTCATTCAGATCCGCGATCTTTGCAATACTTTCCGCACTTGCAAAGGGTGTGTTCATGGGTTTTACGATCTCCCTGTGGCTCATTCCGACATTCATACCGGAAGCAAGCCCTCTTCGCGGCAAGATGAGCGTGTTCCAGATGACTTTTTCCGTGACGCAGTTTACGACCGCACTCATCGGATTTGTATATTTCTACATTGTATGGAAGGCGGTCAGTAAGGTAGCGAAGTGATATGAAGATTATCCGTTGTCGTTTCATAATAGGTGGTGTGAAGCACGTAGGCCACGACTCGTTTATCCTGCACGAAGTGCTGGATGCCACCCCGGCGAGGGGCGAAGCGAGCTTTTAATGGCGTGGCTCTCAAGAAGAACGGGAGAATTAAATGAAAAAAAGAGACAGCATAGATACATCGTCATACCTGGGCCTTATCAGGAAGAATGACAGCATTCCTTCCGAGTATTACGAGCAGTACGAT
This sequence comes from uncultured Lachnospiraceae bacterium, assembly GCA_905235745.1. Lineage (GTDB taxonomy): Bacteria > Bacillota > Clostridia > Lachnospirales > Lachnospiraceae > UBA2868. The sequence goes on along the minus strand of CAJOMN010000017.1, from coordinate 33,404 downwards.
GTCAAAAGAGGATTAAGGGATGTAAACGGCAAAGGTGTTCTTGTCGGTCTTACCAATATTGCCACTGTCGTTGCCAAGGATGAAGACGGTGAGCCGTGCGACGGTCAGTTATGGTATCGCGGGTACCGTGTCGAGGATCTGATCCGGAGATATTCGGACAATCCGTTCGGTTACGAAAATCTTGCATATCTGCTCTTGTTCGGGGAGCTTCCCGACAATGACGAGGCGAAGGAGTTTATAGATACACTTGCTGATGCGAGAGAGCTTCCGACCAATTTCACACGAGACGTCATAATGAAGGCTCCGACGAAAGATGTCATGAATTCCATGACACGCGCCATCCTTACTCTTGCATCATACGACCGCAATGCCGGTGAGATCACGATCGAAAACGTCGTATCCCAGTGCATGCAGCTCATCGCGGTATTCCCGATGCTTGCCGTATACAGTTATCACGCATACAATCACTATGAGAACATGGACTCGATGTATATACATCGTCCGCTCCCGGAGCTTTCCACGGCGCAGAATATACTGACGCTCCTGCGCTCGGATTCAAAGTTTACCGAGACCGAAGCGAAGGCTCTCGACGTAGCGCTCATGCTCCACATGGAACACGGGGGAGGCAACAATTCCACGTTCACGACGCGTGTTGTTACTTCCGCGGGCTCGGATACATATGCAACGATCGCTGCCGCGATGTGTTCGCTCAAAGGACCGAGGCATGGCGGCGCCAATATCAAGGTCACGGAAATGATGGATAATATCCGTGACAATATCAGGGATCCGAAGGATGACGACGAGATAAGGGATTATCTCGGCAAACTGCTCGACGGCAAGGTATTTGACGGACAGGGGCTTATATACGGAATGGGACACGCTGTATATTCGAAGTCCGATCCCCGTGAAGTGATATTCAGAAAGTATGTCGAGAAGCTTTCCGAGGAAAAGGGACGCAAGGACGATCTCGAACTGTATAATAAGGTCGAGACGCTCGCTCCCGAGGTCATTGCACAGAAACGCATGATCTACAAGGGCGTTTCACCGAATGTTGACTTCTACAGCGGATTCGCGTATGAGATGCTGGACATTCCGAGAGAACTGTTCACTCCGATATTTGCCATAGCAAGAGTGGCGGGATGGAGCGCACACAGGATAGAAGAACTGGCCAGCGGCTCCAAGATAGCAAGACCTGCGTATATGAGCATTACAAGAAGAGCTTAGAGATGATCCAGGACATCGCTCCTTATCAATTCAAAAATGAATATACACCCGGAGCCTGTACGGCGCATGACAGGATAATATCGTTTGATGAAGAAGGAAGGCTTCTTGCAAGAGTCGGTGAAGACGGGATAGAATATGCGGATGCGTCCGAGGCGGGATGCCCGGATGATGCCGTCTATCTGTTCTCGATCTCGGGTCACGGGTATTATATGGCCAACATACGCCGGGAAGATCTGCCGGGATCGGATTATTATACTGTACGGCAGCTGCGCGACAGGACGGGAGGATATGAGCTGTTTGCGGGCTTTACCGCATATCATCTGTGGCAATGGTATTCGTCGAACAGATATTGCGGAAGATGCGGCAGCGCGACTGTACCGGATGATACGGAGCGGGCGCTTGTGTGCAGGAAATGCGGGAATGTCATATATCCGAGGATCAATCCGGCGGTCATAGTAGGTGTCATTAACAATGACAGTATGCTGATAACGAGATACAGATCGGGATATTCGCACAATGCCCTCATAGCCGGATTCACGGAGATAGGAGAGACCCTGGAGGAAACGGTCGCGCGCGAAGTCAGGGAAGAAGCGGGCCTTATGGTCAGGAATATCAGGTATTACAAGTCACAGCCGTGGGGTATGGCAATGGATATACTTGCGGGATTTTTCTGCGATGTTGACGGTGATACGGATATCCGGATGGATGACGGCGAGCTTAGATACGCCGTATGGACACGCCGCGAGGATATCGTGCTGCAGCCGGACGATCTGTCGCTTACGAATGAGATGATGCGCATGTTCAAAGAGGATAGGATCGCAGACTTCTACCGGACGGAAGAAGTGTGATTGGCAGGGAGAAGCATATGGATTATGATGTTATAATAATAGGAGCCGGACCGGGAGGTATATATTCGGCCTATGAGCTTTGCAAGACTCGGCCGGATCTGAAGGTCGCCGTGTTTGAGGCCGGACAGGAGCTTCACAAACGCCACTGTCCGATAGACGGAGACAGGATAACGAAATGCATCGGATGCAGTTCATGTTCGATAATGAGCGGATTCGGAGGTGCCGGCGCATTTTCCGACGGAAAATACAACATAACCAATGATTTTGGCGGAACGCTTTATGAGCATATCGGCAGAACAAAGGCAATTGAGCTGATGAAGTATGTCGACAGCATCAATCTTGAGAACGGCGGGGAGGGATGCAAGCTGTATTCCACTGCCGGAACAAGCCTCAAGAAAACGTGCATGCAGAATAAGCTGCGGCTTCTTGAAGCATCGGTAAGGCATCTGGGAACCGATATCAATTATATTGTGCTTGATAACCTGTACAACCGGATGAAGGATACGGTCGACTTCCATTTCATGACGGGTATTGAGGAGCTTGAAGTGATCGACGGAGGCTACAGGGTATCGTACGCCGGCGGCAGTGCAACGTGCAGACAGTGTATCGTATCCGTCGGCAGGAGTGGCAGCAAGTGGATGGAAGGTGTATGCGACAGGCTCGGCATTGCATCCAAGAGCAACCGCGTCGATATAGGCGTGAGAGTCGAACTTCCCGCGGTGATCTTTTCCAATCTTACGGATGAGCTGTATGAAAGCAAGATAGTATACCGTACCGAGAAGTTCGAGGATAACGTCCGCACGTTCTGCATGAATCCTCACGGTATCGTCGTAACGGAGAACACGAACGGCATCATTACGGTAAACGGGCACAGCTATGAGGCAAGGGACAAGCAGACCGACAACACGAACTTCGCGCTCCTCGTCGCAAAGCATTTTTCGGAGCCGTTCAAGGATTCAAACGGATACGGTGAGAGCATAGCCAGACTGTCAAACATGCTCGGGGGCGGAGTGATAGTGCAGCGTTTCGGCGACCTTGTGCGTGGAAGGCGCAGCAATGAGAAGCGTATCGCCGAGGGAACGGTACATCCTACGCTTAACGCCACACCCGGGGATCTGTCGCTCGTTCTTCCCAAGAGGATACTTGACGGAATAATCGAGATGATATACGCACTTGACAAGATAGCGCCGGGAACGGCAAATGATGACACCCTGTTATACGGTGTAGAGGTCAAGTTCTATAATATGGAAGTAACAGTTGATGAAAACCTTGAGACGCAGTATCCGGGACTGTACATTATAGGTGACGGAAGCGGCGTGACGCATTCTCTTTCCCATGCCTCTGCCAGCGGTGTATATGTCGCCCGGAGGATACTGGCTCAATCGGAGGTATGACCGGATGATATATATTATGTACAATCCGCTTGCCGGTAACAGCACATGCGAGGAAACGAGCAAAGGGGTCGGAGCAATATTCGCATCCGACGAAAAGAGATATATTAATCTGCTCGAGGTTGAGGACTTCGAGGGATTTGTCCGTGACATGGATCCGGAGGATCAGATAATCATCTGCGGAGGCGACGGAACCCTGAATCATTTGATCAATTCGATCAATACATCCGAGCTTGAGCAGGATATATTCTATTATCCGTGCGGAAGCGGAAATGATTTTTATCATGATATCGACGAAGACAAGACGAACGGTGTGTACCGCATAAATATGTATCTGAAATGCATCCCCACCGTAACCATAAACGGCAGGAAGAGCCTCTTTATAAACGGTATCGGATACGGGATTGACGGATACTGCTGTGAGGAAGGCGACAAAGTCAGGATCAGTAAACCGGGCAGGCGTGTCAATTATCCTATTATTGCGTTTAAAGGTCTTGTTTATGATTTTCACCGCGTGAATGCGAAGGTGACCGTTGACGGAGTAACAAAGGAGTACCGTGATGTCTGGATGGTTCCGTCGATGAACGGAAGATACTACGGGGGCGGTATGATGTGTGCGCCCAATCAGGACAGGCTGAATGAAGACGGGATCGTATCGGTCATTATTGTACATTCGAAGCACCGTATCCCTCTCCTGATGGCTTTTTCTTCCATATTTAAGGGAAAGCATCTGAAGTACAACAGGATCATCACGGAAATAAAGGGAAGTGACGTTGCGGTGGAGTTCGACAGACCGACGGCACTTCAGATCGACGGCGAGACCGTAACCGGAGTTACGAAATACGAAGTTCACAAGGAGAATAAAATTATCTGTTAACATAATAATTGTGTTGACATAATATATTATTAGCGTTACATTTAATGGTGTGGGTTTCACACCATTTTTTATTATTTATGTAAATGTATTGGTTTTATCAAGTGTATGTAAATCGGCATGCATGAAAAGGGAGAGGAAAATGAAGGGATTATTAAAAACTTTAACAGGAGCGGCAACACTATGGCTGTGCATCGTCGGCACCGGTATAAGCGCCGGAGCCGCTACCGGCATATATGTCGGTAAAGATGTAAGTGCGGAGGGAACGACGATCGTAGGCGTCTCAACGGAAGCCGACATCGGCATATCCTCCATACCGGTTATTTATGACAAGGGTTTGATGCGTAAAGGGGACGTGATCGAATCGGACAACGGATATGCATATGAACTGCCGGAAGATTCCGCCAAGATGACGCTCATCAGGATGATGGGTTATACGGATTATGCGGGATGGGCGAATGTCGTGTCCAACGAGTACGGGGTATCGGTCATCGCATCGATAACATCGGATACCGCAATAGAAGCGCAGCAGGCAGATCCGTTCGTATCCGACGGAATAAACGAAGGTGTCATCGCACCGGTACTTTGCGCGACCTCGAAGAGCGCCGAAGAAGCGGTGGATCTTCTGTGTTCCATATATGACGATACAGGCGCCATGACCGCAGAGACAGTATTCATCACTGATCCGGACGGAGCATGGGTCGTTGAAAACTTTACAGGTCATCAGTATGTTGCGGCAAAGCTTCCCGATGACCGTATCGCGACATTCTCAAATGATCCCGTGATCAAGACAGCGGATCCGGACAGGGAGGATATGATATTGTCGTCACAGCTCCTGTCGCTTCCCGAGGAGAATGATTTTGCCGTATATGACAAAGAAGGCAGTCTCGACCTTATACTGACATATAATTATGACAATTCTTATAATGAAGAATCACATCTTCGCGGCTGGGTAGGTCATGATATATTTGCGGCTTCCGAGGAACTTGATTTCGATCCCGAAGATGATTATGATGTATTCTTTACACCTGATGGCGATGTTGGCATCAAACAGGCATTTGCATTCTTCAGGAACAGATTCGAGGGAACCGCATATGACCTTGCGGATGCCGATAACAGGATGTATTACGGTATCAACAATCAGTTAGTCGCAAATGTTAGTCTGATACAGGTATTTGATGACGTTCCGGCGGAAATGTCGTCCGTAATCTGGACTACTCCGGCTAATCCGACGGCTTCGCCCTTCATACCTGTTCCGGCGCTTGCCGACACTCTTCCCGACAGCATTTCTACCGATGTTACAGATGATATATATACAGACGGAGTATTACAGTTTGATTTTGCGAAGCTTAACAGCACCGTTTATCCGAAGAGAGATGTATACGGTGCTTCCATAAGACATTACTGGGAAGGAATGGAAGCAGTCAGCGCCGATGATATATCCGGATCAGTACGCGGAGAATGGAAGGATGAGTTCGGCTCATCACCTGCCGAAGCGGCGGCTCTGATGGATGATTATATCAGTAAGGTGGTTGATGATGCGGCCGACGACTGCGCAAGGATCTCCGATGAGCTTGACTGGTATCTGTTCAGAAACGGAATTATGTCATCGACCGTACCCGATGACGAACAGGTTCCTTTTGAGTGCTCGTTTGATGCGGTGGCATATGCACGCGCTAACGGATGGGACACGAGTATCGAGGATGGAGTATTCGTTGCCACAAAGGGAGATCAGCAGATCGAGGTAGTAGTAGAAGGCGATGATACAGGAAATGTTACTTTCATCGGATTTGACAGCAATAAGCTCATAGAGGACTTCCTGAGCGGCAGCAATTATAATCCCGCCGAAGAGGAAGCCGGCGAACCGGATACAGAACAGGCAGAGGAGACCGTTGAAGAGGAGATAGCGGCCGAAGAGGAGACAACAGAAGACGTGCCCGCGGAAGAAGCAACCGGAGATACTACAGACGCTGACGAGGTTACGGAAGAGACTCAGGATCCGGAAGAGGTTTCTGCCGCGGAAGATGTCTCAAAGGCAGCGGCACAGCAGCTGGAGGTTGATACCATTGCCGCGCTTGAACAGTATTTTGGAGAAAAGATACAAAATGTTCCGAGAGACGGATGGGCAGAGAATGAGATAGCAAGACAGATCAATTCGATATCTTACGAAGTAGTCGGCATAGTCGGTAAATATTTCGACGGGGATGTGGAAGACCTCATCAATATGGATTACGAGAAGGTCGCCGGCGAACTCATAACCGACGAGGATGTTGCCGAACTTAGCAACAGGGTTGTGGAGACCGGCATAGATCTTTCCGGTCTGCTTGAAAGATACTTCCTGTCATTATATGAAGATGTGATCGGCGATGTGGAATCGGGAAGACTCACGCAGCAGGGCGCACAGAAGATACTCGAAGAGGCGGAATATGATGTTGTGGCGATCTCCCAGATATATATCGAGGCGGCTATCGGTGAATTCTCCGAAATATTCAACACGGATCTTTCTCCTGAAGAATACGAGGAGATATTCAATGAACTAAGCTCCGCGTCGCTTGGACTTCTTGAGGACTACGGCGTCATTGATCTTGACGCACTGGGTCTGGGAGATATTGATATTAATTCGCTGAGCGAAGCGGATATCGATGTAGTGATCACACTTAACGAAATGGATGATGATGTACTGAATGCATTGTCCGCAATGACAGGGATAGACGTAAGGGGTACGATAGACCTGTACATGGACGCTATCAACAACTCCGGATCAAGGATCAGGGTAGTCGAGGAAAATCATGAAAGCGAGACTGCACAGTCCGCTCCCGATCCGGTTGTGATCGCTGCGATAGAACAGCAGGAAGAGCTTGCCGGGGATGATGTATATATACCCCAGGAGGTTATCGATGTTCTCAACGAGGCTATAATCGAAGCCGCAAAAGCACGGGGCGAGGAGATCGACGAGAGCATGCTCCTGTCACTTGATAATGCCGGCTCTGCTCCTTCCGCTCCGGAAGAGGCGGCGCAAGAGACAGCTAACGACGGCGCCTTTACAACATATGTGAACGGAGTCAGAAGCTCTGACGGAAAAGTTATGCTTCCCGCATTTATGCTCAGATATTTCAATTAATGCTGCAAATAACAGAAAGGTTTAATATTTTGCTTGCTTTTTCGATGCAATTCGTATAATATAGGGAAAGTACGGCTCGTTGGTCAAGCGGTTAAGACGCCGCCCTCTCACGGCGGAAACAGGGGTTCGATTCCCCTACGAGCTGGTTTGTGACATGATTACGAACGATAAAACCTCAGGGATTGCATGGCAGGCCTTGAGGTTTTTTCAAATACCGGATATGGAGCGTGTTGTAAGTGGATGACGGACATGTAACCGAACTCATACTTGACGATGGTGCTTTTTCTGCCCCGTCCGAGCATCAGACCCCTGAACAGCTGTATCAGGAGCTTATTTCGCGTGTCAGAAAATATCATCCGTCCGATGATATATCCCTCATTGAAAAAGCATATAATCTTGCCAACGAGGCTCACAAGGATCAGTTCCGTAAATCAGGGGAGCCTTATATAATCCATCCGCTTTCCGTTGCGATAATTCTCGCGGAACTACAGCTTGACAAGGAAACGATCGTCGCGGGAATACTTCATGATGTTGTTGAGGATACGGATATTACCGATGAACAGCTAAGGGAGGAGTTCGGCGATTACGTTGCGCTGATAGTCGATGGCGTCACCAAGCTCGAGAAGATCAAATATAACGGCGACAAGCTTGAGTATCAGGCGGAAAATCTCCGCAAGATGTTCCTTGCAATGGCAAGGGACATAAGGGTCATAATGGTCAAGCTCGCGGACCGGCTCCATAACATGAGGACACTGCAGTACCAGCCGCCGGAGCGCCAGATAGAGATCGCCAGGGAGACGATGGATATATACGCACCTCTTGCGCAGCGTCTGGGTATCTCGAAGATGAAAGTGGAGCTTGACGACCTGTCGCTTAAATATCTCGAGCCCGAGGTATATTACGATCTCGCGGACAAGATCAAGATACGCAAATCCGAACGCGAGAAATACGTCTCGGAAGTTGTGGAGGATGTCAAAAAGCATATAAGCAATGCGGGCATTGAGGCCACCATTGATGGCAGGGTCAAGCATTTTACGTCCATTTACCGCAAGATGCTCAATCAGGACAAAACACTCGACCAGATATATGATCTGTTTGCGGTCAGGATAATCGTAAACACGATACCGGACTGTTACGCCGCGCTCGGCATCATACATGAGATGTACAAGCCGATCCCCGGAAGGTTCAAGGATTATATCGCGATGCCCAAGCCCAATATGTACCAGAGCCTTCATACCACTCTTATCGGACCTACGGGGAAACCGTTCGAGATACAGATAAGAACATACGAGATGCACAGAACCGCCGAGTACGGTATCGCCGCACACTGGAAATACAAGGAAAGCTCCAACGGGAAAAAGGTGGAAGAATCCGAAGCCGAGAAGATGAGCTGGCTGAGGCAGATACTCGAATGGCAGGTTAATCTGTCGGATAACAAGGAGTTCCTCAATACACTAAAATCAGACCTTGAACTGTACTCGGATACGGTATACTGTTTCACCCCGACCGGGGATGTGAAGACACTTCCCGCAGGGTCCAATCTGATTGATTTTGCGTATTCGGTCCATTCCGCTGTCGGCAACAAAATGATAGGCGCAAGAGTAAACGGCCAGCTAGCCACGATCAATTACAAGATCCAGAACGGCGACCGTATCGAGATCATAACAAGCCAGAACTCAAGAGGCCCGAGCCGGGACTGGCTGAATCTTGTCAAGTCCAACCAGGCCAAGACCAAGATAAACCAGTGGTTCAAAAATGAATTAAAGGAAGATAACATACAAAAGGGCAGGGAGCTTATTCTTGCCTACTGCCGGAACAATTCAATAGATCCGGCACAGATAATGATACCCCAGTACATGAACGCGATAATGCAGAAGTACGGTTTCCGCGACTGGGATTCGGTATATGCCGCCGTCGGGCACGGAGGTCTTCGCGAGGGTGCGATCATCAACCGGATGAAGGATCTGTACGACCGGGATCATCCGCTTCTGATCACAGATGAGAAGATAATAGAGGACATCAATGAATCGGGGAACCAAAAGCGTCTGACCGTTCGCAGAAACGGCGGGGTTGCGATACAGGGAACCGACGATCTGGCGGTCAGGTTCAGCAAATGCTGTAATCCCATACCGGGAGACGAGATTGTAGGATATGTGACGAGGGGAAGAGGCGTCTCCATCCACAGAACCGACTGCGTCAATATCATCGCTCTTCCGGAGGATGAGCGTGCAAGGCTGATAGAAGCAGTATGGGAAAATGAAGTAAGGGTATCCGATAATGCGGACAGATTCGAGACGGGTATACGCATATATGCACAGGACAGACAGGGACTTCTGATGGATGTTACAAAGCTTCTGACAGAGCGCGGAGTCTCGATACTGAATATGAACGTCAGGACGAGCAAACAGGGTACAGCGACCATTATCCTGTCATTCTCAACGACAGGCAAGGAAGAACTCCAGGACGTTGTACAAAAGCTCCGGGCGATAAACGGAGTGATAGATATTGAAAGGACGGCAGGCTGATGGGAAACATTAAAGTTGGCAGGATGGTATTGGGAGCAGTTGAAACAAACTGTTATATCGTATACGATTCTGATACGATGGAGGCGGTCGTGATTGACCCGGCCAAGAACGGTATATATGACAAGATGACCGAAAAGGGATTCAGAGTATGCGGAATACTGCTGACTCACGGGCATTTCGACCATATCATGGGATGCCATGAGCTTGCGGAAAGATCAGGCGCCAAGCTGTATGCACTTTCGGCCGAAAAGGAAGTATGCGGCAATTCGAGCCTTAACGCGTCGGACGATATACGCCGTCCGTACACTGTAGAGCCCGATGTGCTTCTGTGCGACGGCGACAAACAGGAGCTTGCCGGGATCACCTTTGAGGTGGTCGCGACTCCCGGACATACGATAGGGAGCTGCTGTTATTATGTGGAGAGTGAGAAATGGCTGTTTTCCGGAGATACGCTCTTTGCCGGTTCTGTCGGAAGGACCGATCTTCCGACCGGAAGCGGAGAACAGTTAATGCAGAGCGTGGAAATGATCGTGAACAGATTTCCGAAAGATGTGAAGGTATATCCTGGCCACGGCGAATCCACGACTATAGAGCGTGAACTGGCCTATAATCCGTTTGTATCCTGACAGTCATGAAGGTACTGCTTAACAGCCCCGGCTATTCATATGACGTTCATTCGCTCGTCAAAGCATTCTATCCCGAAGAGGATGTTGCTATCGTAAGCGAAGGTGATGACTGGGATATTAGCGTTCTTGTATCCGATGACCGTATAAGGGTCTGCGGCGGGCGATCATGCAGCCGGGACATACGGGAAGGTAAACTGTATGATAATGAGCGCCCGAATGTTAAAAACATATTAAAACGCCTGCTGTATGATCTGCTGTCCGGGATTACCGGAAAGAAGCTCCCGTGGGGGACTATGACGGGGATACGTCCCGTGAAGGTTCCCATGAAGATGATAAGGGAGGGATATACCGACCGGGAAGCGGCAGATCATATGAAGTCCGTATACCTGTGCTCGGATGAAAAGGCAAATCTTGCCGTATCCATTGCCCACAGGGAACAAGATGTCTTAAGCGGCCTTGAACCGGGAGGCTTCAGCCTGTACGTCGGTATACCTTTTTGTCCGACAAGATGCCTGTACTGTTCATTTACGTCGTATCCAATCGCCTGCTGGGAGCCGCAGACAGACAGATATCTCGACGCATTGAAGCGTGAGATTGATTTCTTCTCGGACTGCTACAGGGACAGGCACGTTGACAGCGTCTATGTGGGAGGTGGCACGCCTACGACACTGTCCGCACGGCAGCTGTCCGGGCTTATCGGATATATCAGGGACAGCTTCGACATGTCGCACGTCGGGGAGATAACCGTTGAAGCAGGCCGTCCTGACAGCATTACCGACGATAAGCTTGAAGCGCTTTATGCGGCGGGAGTCGGCAGGATATCGATCAATCCACAGACCATGAATGACAAAACGCTTCGCATAATCGGCAGGAGCCATACTACGGATGACGTTTACCGCGCTTTTGAAGCGGCAAGGGCAGCCGGGTTTACCAATATCAATACCGACCTTATTCTCGGGCTTCCGGGAGAGACGGCGGGAGATGTTGCCAATACTTTCGCCAGGATAGGAGCTCTTATGCCTGACAGCATCACGATACATTCGATGGCGATCAAGAGAGCGGCCGATATGCACCGGTACCTTGAGGAACATCCGGATATCAAAAGCATCAACACTCCGGAGATAATGGATGTCGCCGATAAAGGCGCAAGAAGTCTGGGACTCGTTCCGTATTACCTGTACCGTCAGAAGAACATGGCAGGGAATTTTGAAAACGTCGGTTATGCACGCAGGGAGTGCTTCGGCATATACAATGTCGTGATCATGGAGGAAGTGACCGATATTGCCGCAGCGGGAGCCGGAACGATATCAAAGCGCGTATTTGCCGACGGCAGGATCGAGCGGTGCGATAACGTCAAGGATGTGGCAATGTATATTGACAGTATCGAGGAAATGATCGACAGAAAGAGAAAATTGTTTACATAGAAAAGGGGAATAAAATGGCAATGATCAAAAAACCCGTAACGGGAATGAAGGATATACTGCCCGCGGAGATGCGGATAAGGGATTATGTTACGCAGCTCGTCAAGGAAACGTACCAGACATTCGGGTTTACCGCGATAGAGACTCCGGCGGTTGAGCACATTGAAAATCTGCTCAGCAAGCAGGGCGGAGAGAACGAAAAGCTTATATTCAAGATATTAAAAAGAGGAGACAAGCTTGTTCTTGATGATAAAACCCGGGAAGACGATCTTGCCGATTCGGGGCTCCGGTACGACCTGACACTTCCGCTGTCGAGATTTTATGCTGCGCACAGCGCGGAGCTTCCGAACCCTTTCAAGGCACTTCAGATAGGTCCCGTATGGCGCGCCGACAGACCGCAGAAGGGAAGATTCCGTCAGTTTGTGCAGTGCGATATAGATATACTCGGCGACGCGACCAATCTTGCCGAGATAGAGCTGATAACTGCCACGACGACACTACTTGCAAGACTTGATTTCAAGAATTTTACGGTAAGGATCAACGACCGGCGCATACTTCGTGCAATGGCTCTTTGCAGCGGGTTTGGCGAGGATGACCTTGATACGGTCTTTATCATTCTTGACAAGATGGACAAGATCGGCGCCGAAGGAGTACGGGAAGAGCTTGTATCAGCCGGATATGACAGCGGATGCATAGACAGATATCTCTCTTTGTTCCGGGAAGGCGCAAATGACGCATCGTATCTAAAGAGCCTTTCGGATGAGCTGTCGGAGTATCTTGACGGTGACTGTATAAGCGGCTTGTGCGATATAATGGAGAGCGTGGAGCAGGTCAAAAATGCCGATTTCAATGTTGTCTTTGACCCGACTCTCGTGCGCGGCATGTCGTACTACACTGGAACAATATTTGAGATAACAATGGATGAATTCGGCTCAAGCGTTGCGGGCGGAGGCAGATATGACGAGATGATCGGAAAGTTTACCGGAAGCAAAGTGTGCGCATGCGGATTTTCCATAGGATTTGAGCGGATCATCACCATTCTCCTTGACAGGGACTATCAGGTGCCCGGTTCAAAAGAAAAATATGCTTTCCTCATAGAAAAGGGCGCATCGGGTGATTTTACGGCATCGGTCATGCAAGAGGCGATGAGGCTTCGCGAACAGGGAGCCTGTGTTCTTGTATCGATGATGAACAAAAATAAAAAGTTTCAGAAGGAACAACTTGAAAAAGAAGGCTTTTCAGCGGATAATATTAGAGAATTCTACTACTCGGAGTTTAAGAGGTGACGTTATTGCCTAAAACGGAGGATGTATGAAGTATTGTAAAAAATGCGGGATGCTTCTTGAAGATACGCATACCAACTGCATCAGATGCGGCGCTGATGTGACGATAGCCGAGAACGTGTCTATGTATCCGATAGAGGTCATGGAGACCCTTGAGGAGGAAAGCAAGCGCAAGAAGGCAACGGGTAAGATCGTTGCCATGATAATCGGGCTTGTGGTTGTACTGGTCGCCCTCGTCCTGCTGTTCATGAACGGACTTGGCAGCGGCGGGCTGAAAATGCCGGCAACCGGGATAGGCGACACGGAAACGGCGGATGCCGGAACCGGTGAGGAAGATGCCGACATGACTGAGCCGGAACCTGCGGCTGAGCCGGAGCCTGTCGAAGAGGAACCGTCAAGACCTGTCGTTGACGGCAAGGGAACGTATTATGATTACGTGGAAGTAGCCGATGAGGCGGGAAACGTGATACTGACCACGGTTCTCCCGAAGGAACTGTCGGTAAGGGATCTGTATACGGATTATGAAGTGTACTGTGACCGGTACCCCTTCAGTATCAATTATACGGCTTCCAATGAAGACAGCGTTGTGAGATTTACGTATCTGTCGCCGAGAAGGCTGTGGTACAAGGTAAGCGAGACCGGACAGAGCCACAGCGACGAAATGGATCTTACCAACTATATGACATATTTCAAATATGACGGTGACAGGAGCTATCTTGATCCGCTCCTGAAACAGAGCTATCCGGGTGCAAAGTTTAATATAACGAATGAGTACGATATCTCGGATAAGACTGTATCCGCCATTGAAGAGCTTGCAAAATCAAAAAGCGACGAACTGTTCGGCGATATCGGGGATTATGCGCATGTCGGAGAGAACACGACATATGCGAACATGGATTATGAGTGTTCGGCAAAGGTGTATGAATACGAGATAACGCTCTCAGACAAGAATGTTCTGTACTGCAAATACTATGTTCCGTCAATGGCGTTTAATCTGATGTATGCCAATTCGGATTATAATGACAGAGGAAGCATAACGGAATGGTACAATCTCGCAATCCTTTGCTATGAAACCGGAAATATAGACGATTATGAGGATTATTCGGAGGCGTTTGACATATTTGCGGCAAATACAATACCGACAGATCTCTTTATGTATATAAGCGAGTGCTACGGCAAAGAGATACAGAAGGCGGTCGCGGACGAAACATCGGCCGATCCTCTTGATAAGGCCAGGCTCGAACAATACGGAAGCGAATACGCAAACGGGGAGCCACCCGACGCGTTTGACGCAAAGGTTCTCGATATATTAAGATCGGCCGGAGCTAAGAGCTTTACCGGAGATAACAGCGCCCTGTACCTGGCGGACAAGTATAATGTTGCCTTTATAGACAAGGGCGGAGGGCGTATATATATATCGGAGGCAGAAGATGAGTATCCGGGAGATGAATACGAAGAGCTGAAGGCATCCGAAACAGATGCGCCGGAGGCCAAGAACAATGAAGAAGGTTCGGAAGCGCCGGAAGAGGAAGCTGCCGGAGAGAGAGTAGCAAAACCAAAGTCAGAGAATAGCGGGGTAGAATGATATGGCTGATTACGAAGATGTTATGAATGCGGAAAAAGTCGATACAATGAAGGAAACGGACAGAAAGTGCCCGCAATGCGGAGCCACTATGGATTTTGACCCTTCAACCGGAGGGATGTATTGTCCGTATTGCGGCTATCATGAAGAGATCAAGACAGAAAACTCTGTTGGTGAGACGGTAGCTGCCGAGCAGGATTTTGCGACAGCGGAGCATACGGGAAACTGTAACTGGGGCATCAGCCAGAAGACGGTAACGTGCAAGTCATGCGGAGCCGTATCGGTATATGATGCGCTTACGGTCTCCAATGAATGTCCCTATTGTGGCTCCAACCAGGTTATGGAGGCAAATGATGTTCAGACACTTGCCCCGAACGGGGTAGTTGTGTTCAAGATAACCGCCAAGGAGGCCGGAGAGCGTTTTACGCGGTGGCTGTCGAAGAAGTGGTTTGCCCCGAAAGCGGCCAAGAGAAGTGCCAAGGCGGACAAGTTCAAGGGTATCTATCTTCCCTACTGGACATTTGATGCCGATACGCGTACACAGTACACGGCGGAATACGGAATAGACAGGACCGAAGGAGAAGGCGACGACAAACATACCGTTACGGACTGGCACAGGACAAGCGGGACTTATGATGAATTCATAGATGATGAGCTTGTCGCCGGAACAGGTGACCAGAATGTCAAGGTTCTAAAGTGCGTCGAGCCGTTTGATACGAAAGACAACAAGTCCTACAAGCCTGAATATCTTGCCGGCTTTTTGGCCGAGCGCTACTCGATAGGGCTCAAGGACGCATGGGAGAAGGCCAAGGAGTATATCAAAAGAAAGCTCCAGTCCTCTATCGAGAGCAGTATAATGGATCGCTATAACGCCGATCATGTCAGGAATTTCAAGGGAGAGACAACATATTCGAACATCACATACAAATACCTTATGCTCCCGGTATGGCTGTCATGCTTCAATTACAAAGACAAGACATACCAGTTTGCCGTAAACGGGCAGTCGGGAAAGGTCGGAGGAGAATATCCGATATCCGGATGGCGTGTAGCTCTTGCGATAGTGATCGTTGTGGCGATCATTGCGCTGCTGTATTTCCTCACCCATTAAAAAATCTCTTTCCATTGGATAGCCGTTATGCTATAATTCTGTGGAGTTACTCTCATAAGAGTGTGGAGGACAGATGATGAAACATATCAAATCTTTACAGACAAGAGATCTGAAGAAGTCGATCAAGAAGGGCGGATGCGGCGAGTGTCAGACGTCATGCCAGTCGGCATGCAAGACATCGTGCACCGTTGGTAACCAGAGCTGCGAGAAGGCTCAGTAAAGCAGTTGCAAATAGCTGTTTGCATGAAAAAGCTCTTAAAGGGGCTTTTTCTAATGTAACAGAAAGGGCAGGAACCGGCATTTGATCCATCAGTACCAGAATAACGGTTATAATATTGTAATGGATATCGAGAGCGGAAGCATTCATGTCGTCGATGATATCGTATATGACATGATAGCGGCGCTTGATGAGTATTCACAAAAAACCGCGATAAGATCCGTCATCGATGAGGATGATATCAGGGCGGTTTCCTATGATGATATCAGGGATTATCTTGGTGCAAAGCTTGGTTCTTATGACAGCAGCGAGATTGCCGAAGCATATGAGGAAGTAGCCTATCTGATAGAGAGCGGGAATCTGTTCGCCGATGATCTGTATGCGGATTATATTTCCGATTATGCCCAAAGGGAGACCGTTGTTAAGGCTCTTTGCCTTCATATCGCGCATGACTGTAATCTTGCCTGCCAATACTGTTTTGCGGGTGAGGGAGAATACCACGGAAAGCGCGAACTTATGAGCTTTGACGTGGGAAAGCGTGCGATCGACATGCTTGTCGCGCAGTCCGGGGAGAGGCATAATCTCGAGGTTGATTTCTTCGGCGGTGAGCCGCTCATGAATTTCGAGGTTGTAAAGCAGATAGTTGAGTATGCACGGTCGATCGAAGAAGCCAATAACAAGAAGTTCCGTTTTACGCTTACGACGAACGGCATGCTTCTTGATGACGACATACTGGAATTTGCCAACAAGGAAATGGGAAATCTCGTACTTTCCATTGACGGGCGCAGGGAGGTACATGACAGGATGCGCCCGATGCGCGGAGGTCAGGGAAGTTACGACCGTATAGTTCCCGTATTTCAGAAGGCTGCCGAATCGCGCGGCCAGATGAATTATTACGTAAGGGGAACATTTACGCACTACAATCTTGATTTTGCGGAAGATGTGAAGCATCTTGCGGATCTTGGCTTTAAGCAGATATCGGTCGAACCGGTTGTCGCCCCGCCGGGCGAGCGTTATGCGATACGCGAAGAAGATGTTCCGCAGCTGCTTGAACAGTATGATATACTTGCGAAGTACCTTCTGGAGAGAAAGCGCGAAGGAAAAGCGGTCAATTTCTTCCATTTCATGATAGACCTGTCGGGAGGACCGTGTGCATACAAAAGATTATCGGGATGCGGTTCGGGATGCGAATATCTGGCAGTCGCTCCGAACGGAGATCTCTATCCGTGCCACCAGTTTGTGGGAATGCCTGATTTTCTGATGGGAAACGTTGATACGGGAGTGACCGATACGCACCTTCGTGACAGGTTCAAAAAATGCAATGTATACTCGCGAAAGGAGTGCAGGGGCTGTTTTGCCAAACTGTATTGCAGCGGGGGATGTGCAGCGAATGCATACAATTTTACCGGAGATATCAACGGAGTATACGATATAGGATGCTCTTTGCAGCGTAAGCGTGTTGAATGCGCGATTATGATGAAAGCGGCAACCGCACAATAATAACCAGGGTTTTGAAAGGAAACAAAACAATGAAGAAGAGGAATGCAATCATAGCTCTTGTGGCTGTTGTGCTGCTTATTGCCGGGTTCGGTTACTCGGTATGGTACGGCATCGGTGTCGACCAGGTAGGCAGCGCCAGGGGTATTCACCTCGGTCTCGATCTTGCGGGCGGAGTCAGCATAACCTATCAGGCAGTCGGCGAAGAGGCGCCGTCAGCAGAGGATATGGATGATACTGTCTACAAGCTGCAGCAGAGGGTTGAAGGCTATTCAACGGAGGCACTTGTCTACAAGGAGGGCAGCGACAGGGTTAACATAGAGATTCCCGGGCTGTCGGATGCAAATGCGGTACTTGAAGAGCTCGGAAGACCCGGAAGCCTGTATTTTATCAATCATGTTGATCCGGACGGGAACAGTAACTACGATAATTTCGGTAATCTCTCTAAGAGCATTGACGAACTGATAGCGGACGGATCGGTTGTGCTTACCGGTTCAAACGTTGTAGAGTCGAGAGCCGGCGCTATCAAAAATGATATGGGCTCCACCGAATACATCGTCGAACTGACTCTTGATGAAGAGGGAACGAAAAGGTTTGCCGAAGCGACAACCGAGGCCGCCAAGACACAGGACACTATCATGATATATTATGACGGACAGCCTGTTTCGATACCTGTAGTCAAGACCGCGATCACGGGCGGCATGGCGCAGATATCCGGCCAGAGGACGATAGAAGAAGCGGAACAGCTTGCTTCGACGATCAGGATCGGTGGTCTGAAGCTTGAACTTGAGGAACTGCGTTCAAATGTTGTCGGAGCGCAGCTGGGCAGCGAGGCGATCTCAAGATCATTAAAGGCCGGTGCCATTGGATTTGCGCTTATCGTCGTATTCATGTGTGCGGTATATTTCATACCCGGCGCAGCATCGTCGATCGCCCTCATACTGTACTGCCTTGTAGTTATGTTTTGCCTGAACTTCTTTGATATGACGCTTACCCTTCCGGGTATCGCAGGTATAGTTCTGTCGGTTGGTATGGCGGTAGATGCTAATGTAATCACATTTGCCAGGATCCGTGAAGAGCTGGCGGCAGGCAAGTCAGTCAGATCTGCAATTGATGACGGTTACAAGAAAGCTCTTTCGGCCATTATAGACGGTAACGTTACAACGCTTATCGCAGCACTTGTTCTGGGGATCATCGGAACGGGATCGATCAAAGGCTTCGCGCAGACACTGGCTCTTGGTATCGTTGTATCAATGATAACGGCGCTCTTTGTTACAAAGCTTATATTAAAATCATTCTATGCGCTCGGTATCAGGGACGAAAAGTGGTACGGCAAGTCCAGGGAATATAAGCAGATTGATTTTGTGGCGAAGAAGAACGTGTTCATTATCATATCATCGGCTATCATTGCAGTCGGTATAATAGCGATGATCATAAACGCGGCGCTGGGACGCCATGCTCTTAATCTCAGTCTGGAGTTCCTGGGTGGTACGTCAACAAATGTAACATTTAATGAGGATATGGCTCTTGCCGATATAGATGCAAATGTTGTGCCCGAGATAGAGAAGATCACGGGTGATGCCAATGTTCAGGTACAGAAGGTGACAGGCTCCAATGAAGTCATATTCAAGACCCGTGCGCTTAACGTTGCGGAAAGAGAGAGTTTCAATGATGTAATGGAGAGCAGCTTCGGAGTTCCTGCAGACAAGATCGTTGCCGAGACGATCAGTTCAACGATATCGTCTGAAATGTCAAGGGATGCGATACTTGCGCTTATTGTGGCTACTGTACTCATGCTCATATACATCTGGTTCAGGTTCAAGGATCTGCGGTTCGGCGCAAGTTCGGTTATATGTCTGATCCACGATGTGCTTGTCGTAGTTACGTTCTACGCGCTTGCGCGTATTACGGTCGGGTCAACGTTTGTAGCATGTATTCTTACTATCGTAGGTTATTCGATCAACGCGACGATAGTTATATTCGACAGGGTACGTGAGAAGCTTGCCTCATCAAAGGAATCGCTTGACGTCATGGTTAACGAGGCGGTCAACCAGACTCTTTCGAGAAGTCTGTTTACGTCACTGACAACGTTTATCATGGTTGCGATGCTCTATATTCTCGGAGTAAGCTCTGTCAAGGAATTTGCCCTTCCGCTTATGATCGGTATCATATGCGGCGCTTATTCGTCGATCTGTCTCGCAAGCTCAATATGGTATATACTGCGTTCAAAGGTCAGGGCGAAGAATTAAGCAATGAATGAATAATCAGCCGGAGGCTTTGTTGAAAAAGGGACATTATATGTCCCTTTTTAGTTGCGCCAAAGCCCTGTATCGGGGAAATACAAATTATTGGAGAAACTACTCGACTATAAATCATGTCTGTAGTATTATCTTGTTAGGATGCTTCTATTTAGTATGATCGAACAATCTACAACATCTTAAACATTACATATCCTATAATTCAGGTAGAACTATTACAATAATGTTATAAGGAGGAAGCTAATATGATCATAGTGAATGAGGCAATTGAACTGAATCAACTACCAAATCTTGAGGACAAAGTGTTCTTTGATGAAGACGAGATGGTAAAGGCTGTTGCCGATGTTGACAAGGGTATTCTTGCATTAAATGCAGAATTACATTCCGACCTAGAGCAAATGTTGCTGGATAATGGATCGTCCCAGGAAGCGTTGTATGGTTTTAATATTTATTATGATGGCGAGATTGAGTATGATTCTATGATCAATCCACCACGAAACAGGGCAGCAGGATATCCGAGGGCCGGTAGAGATGTGGCAGATCCTGTCGCAAGAGAGAAGATAAAGGAATTAGTTGCAAAATGGATAATCAAATAAGAGAGACATGGTTTGAGATGCCTGTGACAATGCAAATATCGAATATCGGAAGTGAAGTCTCACGGGCTATAAGCTGGAAGAATAAAGGAAATGCAAAACGCAAATTGGGGTTTTGCGATAAAGCCGTGGAATTCCTTGAATTGTCTATAGAAGATCCCAAAAACAAACATAGAGTAGAAGAGTTCCGCTTTTGTATCGAGGAGCTTTTGGATTATTTCAAGGGCGATAACGTGTACGGCACCACGGATGAAATGCTCCATAAATATTATGATGCCTTTATTTAGAATGACCGCACAATCTCCAACATCTTGAACATCACATATCCCATAATATAAGTGTAAACAATAATACATTTGTATTATGGGATTTTTATTGCTTCAAAAATGGTACTGTGGATCAGTAATTAATTTCATATAATCAGTTGCTATACGTACGTAGTTCTTTACTGTTGATTACCATGTCGTCGGTAAACTGTTTGTTGCCGTAGTATGAGTCGAAGTCACAGCCGTGTTTCTTCCATTGGGACGGGTCGGTGTCTTCATCGTTGCATGTATGTGCAACAAGATTCGAGCCGTCGAATGATACCCATTCTCCGTTAAGGTATGCGGCACACCACATGTGATTGGCTGATTCGCTGTCAAGTCCGCACGCGGGTATGCCAAGATATCGTAACATGATTACGGCTGAATTTGCAAAGTCGGTACAGCACCCGACTTTTGATTCGGGTAAGAATGCTCTCGGGTCTGTCCATGTTCCGCCGAACCTGTTATAATGTTTTCCGTAACCTTGGTTGGCGTACCAACCGTCGTACGCCCAATGTCTGTTCATATACTCGAAAATCGCATACGTCTTGAGTTCATCGCTCCACTCGTCTTTTACGATTGTGTCCGTAAGTTTGCAAAGGTCGTCTGCGGCGTTGTAATATTCTCTGTGTGTCGAAGGGTATGATAAGTTCTTTATCGAAAGGTTATCTTCGGGTTTGATTTTTGCAAATGCCTTATCGAATTTCTCCTGAAGTTCTTTGTCGCTCTTGCTAAAACAGGTTCTACAGG
This sequence comes from uncultured Lachnospiraceae bacterium, assembly GCA_905235745.1. Classification (GTDB taxonomy): domain Bacteria; phylum Bacillota; class Clostridia; order Lachnospirales; family Lachnospiraceae; genus UBA2868. Next base: position 11,781 of record CAJOMN010000017.1, on the reverse strand, counting down.
TGTGGATTCCTGTTGCGTCCTTGGTGACATAACCGTAAGTTGTAATCTTATCGAACTCTGCGTCTACCCGATAGATTCCGTTTGCAAGCTTTGCACAATCATACGATACGACCTTGTTAAGACTAAAGCTTTCTGCAATAACAAGTTTGGACTTTTGTGAAGTTTTGCTGTCTTCCACATCTATTCTCAAAATTGTGATACCATCTTTGGGAACGTTCTTATCGTTATTTGCGTAAGCCTTGACCGATAATTGTGAACCCTTTGTTGTTATTTTGATTCCAAGCAGTGCCTCGAAATCTACATGTTCACCCGTGCCCGTCGTGCCAAATGTTCTGTTGTCCGAAACAGCATAACATAAGATACTATCGTCGTTAAGACGCTTGGCAGAACACACGGTTTGAGTGCGTTCTTTCGAAAGAACATCTCTCTGCACTTCCGTAGGATGCATATAGGAGGGACCTACTTCGTGGGAAGAACCTGTCTGATATCCTGAACTTGTTCGGGATGCTGCCCCGGCGAGGGGCGCCGCGAGCCCCCATTCGGCGAAGCCGAATTCAAACAGCGAACGTCCTTGATTTATATTGCTTTCACCCGAGCATCCTACAAGCAAGCATATTGCGAGGGTCACTGATATCATTGAAATAAAGTTCTTTTTATGCGCCATAGTATATTTCCCTTATATAATAGAAACTATGTTTGTCTGGTCTTCCTCCGTATTGATTTGCATTATTATAATCGGTAGAGTTGGTCTTTGATTTGCCTTAAATCCTCAGCCATCCCTGCTCTTTCCAATCGTTCATTAGTTTCTATCATCATATTATTAAAGTCGTTGAGTTCGTTGAGCTGCGCATTGAATACGTCTATTCCGTGTTTGTCGATTAGTTTTTGTATTCTTTTTTCGGAATTGCAGTATAGTCAGAATTACGCGCTAGGTTGCTTTAGAGGATAACGATACAAACATTCCAAACATAATAGAGTCTCCTTTCTTAATCCAAAAGTCAGTGTGATATTTTATAATCTGCCGGCTTTTCGCCTTAAATCCTCAGCCTGTTTCTTTAGTTCTCTTCGCTCTCGGATTGATCCGTATCTTGATTGATCGTCGAACATATCAGCTTGATGCAAAAGTTCCTTTTTCTTTTGTTTTTTAGCCAGGTAATTTTCATAATCTCTTTGTGTTGATTCTCTTACTTTTCGTTCCCATTTGGCAGCATCACTTTTGTAATAGTTTTTGTCAGCGTTGTGAACGATTTTATAAGTCAAAAAAAAGAAGAGTATAATTATTATCCCAAACAGGTTTTCCATTTTTGTATCCTCCAAGGCTTTATTTTAGGCAATTATCAACTGTGAGTATCTTTCTGAATACAAAAGCTTCTACGAATTCTTAATTATTTTTGCCGGCTGCTTTGATCTGGGCACGCATTTCTGCATTTTCTTTAGCCAACTTTTCTATACGTTTAAGGTTTTGAAGCTGTTGTTCCTGCATCGCGTCTAACTTTTTATTCCTTTTATCATCCTCATATAGGTTGATAGCCTGTTGCATGGTGGTTGCCCTCTGACTGTTGAGTGCATTATATATAAATTTAAGAGCAGTGCCGTTCCTGTATTGAGACGGAATGACATCAATATTATAAGGTTTCAGTTTTTCTTCACGTTCCGCTATGTCTTTTTCAAGCTGTTCGATTGTATCTTTAGTTGATGCCAGGTGATTTAATTCTCCGCTATATTTGACGGTGTTCTTATACAGTTGCCACATGGCAGTTGTTGCCAGAACAAATACAAACGTTAGCCCCAGCGATTTAACGAATAATAAACTGATAATTATCATGGCAGTACATGCTATAAGCACTTTTTTATATATCTGTTCATATTGAGGGTTAAATACTTTTTTGAATATTGTTTTACTGTCAATCCTGTTTTGCGTGCTTTCCAGTTCATTTTTTTGAGCAGTAAGGGAACTTTCCAGTTCTTCTTTTTCTGATATAAGAGGGGTTACTTCGCGGAGCATTTGTAATAGATGCTCATCAGCAACGGGCTGTCCAAGTATATTGGTAGCCTGCACGCCATCGATAAGAAGTTTTGTTCCGCAGTACTGGCAGTACGCTTCCTTTAGTGTCGGATTTATTTTAAGATTGGCCCCACATCCGGGGCATTCCATAGATAAAACCTGCATTTGATTCTCCTTATTTATTGCATGTTGAAAACCTTGTAGTATGAGGCGGGTTTACAATAAATTAACCAGCGGTCTTTGCCATTTATTTTTTTCTTTTCGTAATTCAAGTTAATGATTCTATTAAAGCCTGTATTTACAATCTTGTAACATTGTTCGTTGTTATCATAATCTTGATCGCTGAAGTCAGGCGCTTTGTTGTTGGAAACCATATAGTCGTAGGTCATATATACTGCCGACCGGTCGGTTTTATCGGGCAAATAATAGTATGAGATATGACGATCGGTGCCTGAGAAGATGTCCTTTCTATTATTCCATATTCCCGTTATGGCTCCTGCCAAAGCAGATCCTTCAGTAGCGGTTTTTGCTCTCTCTTTCATTTCCTGGCTGGAATCAGCGTCTATTGAATAATTATATATATCAGTTGAGTTTTCTATAACATTACCAACTGCGCCGTCTATGGCACTGCCTAATATATCTGATATTATGGAACCTATGCCGCTATTATTGGAATCTTTCACTGTAAATGTGACTACTGTGTAACCGAGTTCATTTGTTATAGTTGGAGTCGATCCTCCCAATCCCTTCATCCATGCTTCTAAGTCGTTTTTGCTCAGGAGAGAGGCGTTATATAGATCATTTATCCAGATATACTTAGTAATAGGAAAGTCGTCGGAAATAACTGCAACGGGAGACTGTATTTTGTTAATATCATTTTGGTCAGGCAATGCGCGTACACTTATATGGACATTGTCTATGAATCCTAATTCTTTTTCTTCCGCGTTGAGTGCTTTATAGAAAGTAGGATCATCACTTGGAATAGTAAATGCCATACCATTGTTATCATTTGTAATTTTATATCCGCCATCGCTACGTCCATCTATGATTGTAAATACTAAGGCTTCTCCATCTTGATAATAAGAGTACTTTGTGGGAGCAGGTAACTCTTTAAAACTAAAGGAATAATTAGCTGCGTTTGATGCTTTGTATTTATTTTCGCTTTTTGAAGGAATTGCCTGGACAGAGATTGATCCAGTCTTTTGAGATGGCTTAAATTTGAAATTAGCTTCAGTCACATCCTGTGTTTTGCCGTCATAAGTTACCCTATAGCCGCCTGCATTAGCAACTCTTCCCCACGTGACACAAAAGTCATCACCTATCCACTGGCTTTTAAATTGATTTGGAGTATCCAGTTTCTTTGAAAAGATGTCAGATAGTCCTGCGTTAGCCTCCGTTTTGAATCCCAAAACAAAAGATAGAGTTATTATTAATAATGCTACTATTTTCTTTGTGTTCATAAATCATCCCTCCTGTGCTGATTTTAAATGGATGTTTTAATTATAGTAGGTTTGGCAATCATATTCAAGCCTATCATAACAAATAAAATCTCATATATGAGGAGATTTTGAGGCTATGATTACCTATAAACCGTTTTGGGATTACCTGCAAAAGAGAAGGATCAGTACTTATATGTTGATATATACTTATGGAATCAATAGTTACACAATAGACAGGCTGCGGCATGATAAGCCGCTTAAAACATCTACGATTGATAATTTATGTAATCGACTGCATTGTGATATTACGGACATTATGGGACATGTAGAAGAAGAGGCAGACGAGTTTACACCGGAAGAGTAAAGTATTGGTTTGAGCAATTAAAGATCGTGTGTTTTTGGGCGCAAAACGTTGATATTTAAGGCTTTAACGCAGTGCCTTAGTAATAGAGGGAACTGTCGATATACAAGGGTTAGTAGCGATACAGCCACAAAAAGATTACGGAGCGGTATATATCTCATGGATGGTTACAGCACCCCATAATAACAATGATATTGTTGAACAGCAGAAGTATTATGGTGTTGGAGGACACTTATTTGCGATAGCAATCCAGAAATCAGTTGAATACGGTTTCGGTGGTGCCGTTACTGGATTCGCGGCGAATAAGGAATTATTGGAGCACTATATCAAGTGGTTTGACGCTGATCCGATCGGCATTCTTCATCCGAATCTTTTTATTGTATAAGGTGTGGCGGCAAGAAAGGTTGTGAGCGGGTATGTATACAAATGGTCAGATGATAAACTATAACAGATAGCAGACTGTGCTTGAGAACACCCCGTCCCCATACTTGCAGGGCAGCTTCCCAAAGTGCATATTGATCTAGCTGGTCTGATGAAATATGCACACGAACATGGGAAAAAAAGTGGGAGATCTGACTGAAGAAGAGAAAAACCGGTTTATATCGGGAGAAAGTGTTAAATCTCTGCAGGAAAAGGTTGAATCATCCGTTAAGTTTAAAAATCTTGTAGAATGGTATAAATCCATAGATGTATAGAAGAGTTCCTTTTTTTATCGAAAAACTTTTGGATTATTTCAAGGGTGATAACGTGTACGGTACCACAGATGAAATGCTCCATAAATACTATGATGCGTTTATTTAGAATGACCGCATAATCTCCAACATCTTGAACATCACATATCCCATAATATAAGTGTAAACAATAATACATTTGTATTATGGGATTTTGATTGCTTCAAAAATGATACTGTGAATGGGTGATTCCGGAAGGAGGATGTGCTATGGAGTGGTACGAAGACAGAAACAAACTTGCGGAAACCGTACAATTTGTTATGCAATTTAGCTGTTGCTTCGGATGGGCAGCGTTTGCAAGTGACAGGACGGCCTGTTGCAATTACAAGGAAGAGGATAAAACATGGGTAAATTGTCGCAAGACCATTTGTGACGGGATTACGGATTCAGTCGGCATTGGTCTTGAATATATGGTAGAATAGTGAACGAACTTAATTCGTTCACTATAATATTCTGTGCCGGGGAGCCGGTGTTCAAAGATATGAGCAATAAGAAATGGGTCGTTGTGGCCAAGGGGGCCGATTACAACAGAATAGCGAAGGAACACGGGATCAGTCCGTATCTTGCGAGGATCATCCGAAACAGGGGCGCCGTGAGCGATGAGGAAATAGATATGTTTCTTAACGGGAGCATTTCACAGATGCATGATCCCGCTCTTATGCGTGATATGGATATCGCCGCATCTATCTTGGCTGACGCGATTGAAGCACAGGTACCGGTAAGGATCGTCGGAGATTATGACATTGACGGAGTGTGTGCGTCTTATATATTGAAGAAGGGAATAGAGGCGGCAGGCGGAATTGTCGATGTAAGGCTTCCCGAACGTATAAAGGACGGATACGGCATTAACGAGAACATAATCAGGACCGCTTATGATGACGGGATAGAGCTGATAGTCACATGCGATAACGGGATTGCGGCATCAGCCGAAACAGCACTTGCCCAGTCGCTCGGGATGAGTGTTATAGTGACCGACCACCACGAAGTTCCGTATGAAGAGACTGACGGAGTAAAACACTTCAGGCTTCCGGCTGCCGATGCTGTTGTAGATCCGAAAAGAGAAGACTGTACATACCCTTTCTCCGGGATATGCGGAGCGATGGTCGCGTATAAGCTTATAAGCTATATGTATGATCACTGCGATATAGGTGAGACTGTAAGGGGCAGGGCGGAACTGCTTGAAGAACTGCTCGTCTTTGCGGCATTTGCCACGGTAGGAGACCTTATGGAGCTTACGGACGAAAACCGTATAGCAGTGAAATACGGTCTGGAAAGAATAAAAGACACATCCAATACAGGTATGAGGGCGCTTATCGAGGCAACCGGATTAAAGGGGGACAAGATTAGCGCATATCATGTGGGCTTTATATTAGGACCGTGCATTAACGCGACGGGAAGACTGGAGACTGCCGACGCGGCGCTCGAACTGTTTACGGAAAGCGATTATGGCAGTGCGCTGCTGAAGGCCCAAGAGCTTGTTAAGATCAATGAGAGCCGCAAGAATATGACGGTTGCTTTTACGAATAAAGCGATCAGGCTCGTCGGGGAGAATTACATAAGCGATAAAGTGCTTGTTGTATATATGCCGGAATGTCATGAGAGTATTGCCGGAATCGTAGCAGGAAGACTGCGGGAACATTATTACAGACCGTCAATCGTGCTTACGGATGATATCGAAGGTAATCTAAAAGGGAGCGGAAGATCGATCGAGCAGTACCCAATGTATGATGAGCTGAACAAAGTAAGAGATCTGTTCACTAAGTTCGGAGGTCACAAAATGGCTGCCGGTCTGTCAATGCCGGCCGGTCTTGCCGATGAACTGAGAAAGAGACTGAACGATAACTGTACGCTCTCGGATGATGATCTTGTCGAAAAGATAAGGATCGACATACCGCTTCCGATAGGATATGTTACAGAGTCCTTTGTCGGGGAACTGGACAGACTCGAGCCGTTTGGAGTATCCAATCCGAAGCCGGTATTTGCCGAGAAGGACGTACCGGTAAGGAGTGTTCAGTTACTCGGAAAAAACAGGAATCTTCTCAAAATGGTTCTTGAAGGGAAAAATGCGGCAGGAGATACCGTACCCGTTGAAGCGGTCTATTTCGGGGATACCGTCGAAGCATATGATGAGCTCAAAGACAGTAAGAGCGTGTCAATCCTGTACCAGCCGGGATTGAACGAATATAATGGTAAGCGCAGCATTCAGCTTACCGTCAAAGATTATATGATATAACAGTAAAGGCCTCCGGGGGCGGAGACCTTTACCATCTTATGAGGGGGAGATAGTGAGTGTTCATCAACTATCTGTAGTTATATATTAATTATCAATTGTGTTCAATCTGTGTTCAAACAGTGAATTTTTGCATGAAGGTGTATAAGGCATAGGAGGATGGCGCAGTGGGATCATTAAGCAGACTGTGTAAGGATATTCAATATGAGTTGTTATGCGGAAGCATGGATCAGACGTATACGGATTTTGTAACGGATAACAGAAAGCTTTCCGAAGGATGTGTGTATGTGTGCATAAAGGGCGCCAATTTTGACGGTCACACATGCATCAGGCAGGCTGTAGAGGCCAAAGCCGCGCTTATTGTAGTAGAGAGATCCCTTGATGAACTGGATTGTCCGGATGATATTGGCAATACTACGATCATTAAGACCGCTTCCACAAGGGAAGCAATGGCACATATCTCGTGCGCATATTACGATTACCCGGCTGACGGGCTTGTGACAATAGGGATAACGGGCACAAAGGGTAAGACATCCACCACATATCTGATCAAATCAATACTTGAGCAGGCCGGTCATAAGGTGGGACTCATCGGTACCATTGAGACTGTCATAGGAGATGAGCATATCCCGGCGGTCAATACAACGCCCGACTCGCCGGTGCTGCAGAATTATCTGCGGCGGATTGCGGACGGAGGATGCGATATTGTTGTGATGGAGGTGAGCAGCCAGGCCCTGATGCTTCACAGAACCGACGGCATTAACTTTGATATAGGAATCTTTACGAACATTGAACCCGATCATATAGGTCCTAACGAGCATACCGATTTTGAGCAGTACCTTGCCTGTAAGGCGATGCTGTTTCGCCAGTGCAAGACCGGAATAGTTAATGCCGACGACAGACATGCGGATGCGATACTTGCCAACAGCACCTGCAATGTAATTAAGTACGGATTTGCCCCGGGTCTTGACTATTCGGCCGATAACGTCCGGTTTGTCGGAGAAGGTTCGCACCTCGGTATGGAATTTGACGTAAAGGGACGGGCTAACTATCCGGTGAGGATCAATATGCCGGGACGATTTTCCGTTTATAACGGGCTGTGCGCGGTAGCAGTCTGTGATGTACTGGGAATTGATGCGGCGACAGTGCAGTCTGCGCTCCCCAATGGCCGTGTAAAGGGCAGGATTGAGCCGGTAAAGGTGTCGGATGATTATACGCTTCTGATCGATTATGCCCATAATGCAATGGCGCTTGAGAGCCTTCTGACAACGCTGCGGGAATATAAGCCCGGACGGCTTGTGTGCCTGTTCGGATGCGGCGGCAACCGCGACAGGAACCGCAGATTTGAGATGGGAGAGGTGTCCGGGAAACTGGCGGATCTAACCGTTATAACATCTGATAATCCGAGAAATGAGGATCCGCTTGATATAATCGCCGATATCAGAACCGGGATATCGCAAACCGACGGAGAATATACCGAGATACCCGACCGCAAGGAAGCGATACGGTACTGCATCAATAACGCGCAGCCCGGCGACATTATCGTACTTGCCGGGAAGGGTCATGAGGACTACCAGGAGATAAAAGGGGTCAAGCATCCCATGGACGAGAGGGTACTGATCGCCGAGATACTTGAAGAAGAGGGTATAACCAACCAATAGATATTTTCTCAGGCAGCGTTATAGTGCTGGCTGAATGGTAAGGAGACGAAGTAAATGGAATTTGAGGAGATAAAAACGATCGTCTGGGGACTTCTGATCCCCTTTATTGGAACGGCGGGCGGAGCTGCCTGCGTATTTTTTCTTAAAAGAGACCTAAAAGCCGGCGTGCAGCGGATCTTGACAGGTTTCGCCGCGGGTGTGATGGTTGCGGCATCGATCTGGAGCCTCATTGTTCCGGCTATTGAACAATCAGCGGAAAAGGAGAGATGGGCGTTTCTACCGGCTTTTATCGGTTTCTGGCTGGGAATCTTGTTCCTACTCCTGCTGGATCACATTATCCCGCATCTGCACAGGAGCATTGAACAGGCAGATCAGATGGAAGGACCCAAATCTAATCTGAACAGAACGGTCATGATGGTGCTGGCGGTAACATTGCACAATATCCCGGAGGGTATGGCTGTCGGAGTAGTCTATGCGGGGCTATTGGCCGGGTCCGAGAGTATCACGGCAGGTGGAGCACTGGCCCTCGCGCTCGGCATCGCGATCCAGAATTTTCCGGAGGGAGCGATCATTTCCATGCCGCTCTTCGCGGAGGGAAAAAGCAAGCCGAAATCTTTTGGCTTAGGCCTCCTGTCGGGCGCGGTAGAGCCGATATTTGGCGGACTGACAGTCCTGCTCGTCAGTCTGGTCGTTCCCGCAATGCCGTATCTTCTATCCTTTGCAGCCGGGGCCATGCTGTATGTAGTCGTAGAGGAGCTGATTCCGGAGATGTCCTCCGGAGAGCATTCCAATATCGGTGTCGTGTTCTTTGCCGTTGGCTTCAGCCTGATGATGGCACTGGACGTTGCGCTCGGATAGTTGTGCTATGGATGATATGGCGATAGAGGAGCGAATGGATGAAGTATGTTATCAGAAGTCTGCAGAAGAGCGAAACGGAACTTCTGAAGGAATTGTGGGGAGATGAAAACCCTTGTCAGATATATGTAATGTCTCTGAGATGATAAATGCACCTTATAAGGTAAATGGAGAGCAATGATCGCTTATCGGAAATTAACAAAAAAAGAACTGGATACTTTCATACAGATGCGAATCCGGCAGCTTCGCGAGGAGGGTGCGACGGAGGAGATTGATCTGGTTCCGGCGCTGCAGGATTATTACAGGCGGCACATGGCTGATGGTACATTTGTTTCCTGGCTGGCAATGGACGGGGATCGAATTGTCGGAACAAGCGGGATGTCTTTTGTGGAAAAACCGCCATATTTTGGATGCCCGAGCGGGAAGATGGGGATTCTGTCAAGTATGTTTACGGATCCGGAATACCGCCGCAAGGGAATTGCAAAGGAACTGCTTTCCAGAGTGGTTGAAGAGGCAAGAGCATATGGCTGCGGGACTGTGCAGATCACGGCATCGGATATGGGTGTTCTTCTGTATACGGATTTTGGTTTCGTGAAGAACGGGAATTTTATGCAGCTTAAATTATAGGAGCAATTAATGATACTGAGAGATTACAAAAAGGAAGATGCACCGATTATAGCTGAGTGGATTCGGTCGGAGGAAGAATTATACAAATGGTCTGCAGACAGATTTAATAAATATCCGCTTTCAGGTGAAGACATAAATGAGAATTATGCGCCTCAGCTTGAAACGGGGAGGTTCATTCCGCTCACTGCAGTGGATGATAATGGAGATGCTATTGGGCATTTTATCATAAGGTATCCGCGAGACAACGATGACAGCTCTGTCCGATTTGGTTTTGTAATTGTAAATCCTGAATTTCGGGGAAAGGGATACGGAAAAGAACTTCTCAGACTCGGGATAGAGTATGTAAAAGAAAATCTGAATGCCACAAGAATTGATCTTGGCGTATTCGAGAATAATGAGAGCGCAAGGCATTGTTATGAAGCCGTAGGTTTTACGGAGTATGCTCAGAGAAAATATGATATGCCGATCGGCACATGGAATTGTACGGATATGGAGCTGTTTATAAATAGAACGCTTGAAACAGACTGCCGGATGGTCTCCGCACCAGAGCATCGAGGAAAAAAATGATTACAGAAGTTGGTGGGTTCAAGGTTGAAATGGAAGAAGGAATCATTGTTGCCGCTAAGGACTATATCTATGATTTATTCAAGGGTAATTCGGACGGACACGATGCGGACCATTCAATAAGAGTATATCAGAACGCCTGCGGAATTGCCGAGAGGTATCCGAATAGTAATCTGATGGTCATATCGCTGGCGGCTCTTCTGCATGATGTTGACGACCACAAACTGTTCCATACGGAAAATAATGAGAATGCAAGGACTTTCCTGCAAAATCATCGCATAGAAAGCGAAACGATTGAGTTCATTTGTGAGGTCATTAACGGCGTATCATTCAGCAGAAATAAGGGGAAGCATCCCGAAAGCATAGAAGGTAAAATCGTGCAGGATGCAGACAGACTGGATGCCATAGGCGCGATCGGAATCGCCAGAACCTTCGCTTACGGAGGTAAGAAAGGCAGATCATTGGAATCCTCTTTGCAACACTTTAGCGACAAATTGTTATTGCTTAAGGATGAAATGAATACAGAAGAAGCAAAAAGGATAGCAGAAATCCGTCATGCGTATATGCAAGGATTTCTAACCGAAATTTACGAAGAAATGGGGTCATAATTACAGGCTTTCTTCATGGAGATCATACTGAGCGGTATTGCCGCAACGGAGAAGAAATCGGTGTACATGTGCACATATGGATGTAGTATAAATTATAGGAAACAGTGCTGCAAAAGCAAATGCCAGTGTGCTATGGTTGGTTTAATGACGAAATATTTGACCTGTAACTTAAAATAGGTTACAATTCAAAAAAAGACTACCCAAAGAAAAGGCAGAGTGCATGATGAAGGAATATATCGAGAGAATCCTGCACCAGGATGTTCAGATTTCACCGTATACAGAAATGGATCGTCTCCCTATTTCTTACAGGAGCAGCTATGATCTGAAGCTGATGACTGTCGGAGGGCAGATTGCACTGCTGGCTGCACCCGTAGAAAAGACGCCGCTGGCGGTCTTACGGAAGCAACAGCATCAGCTGATGATTTATACAGGGCTGCCTAGTGTATTGTATATGACTGATATGAATTACTACACCAGGGATGTCTTGTTAGAGGAAGGGATTCCATTTGTATGGGAAGGGCATCAGATCTATCTGCCCTTTATCGGAGCCTTGCTTGATGATCACAGGAGGCAGGCAATTACAACCCGTGCACAGATCTCCTATCTGACGCAGAGGCTGCTGCTTACAGCGTTGTATCAGGGATGGCAGAAAGTCACGGTGACAAAGGCTTCAAAACTGCTGGCAGTTTCCAAGATGTCC
>CAJOMN010000016.1 GCA_905235745.1 uncultured Lachnospiraceae bacterium | reverse complement strand
AAAATAACTGATAATCTACAATTATCACTCATTTTGCTTCACTATCATTATAATACAAATAAATATACAACTATACCTTTATTTACATCTTCCCATCAAGGCTTTACCGATCTCAATATACTCGAAATCAAGCAGGTAACTCTTCAAAATACCGACAATATTATTTTTTGAACATTTGGTACTCTCAAATGCCTTATCAAACTCATCAATCAGATCTACCAGTTGATTCTTGTCAGGAAGCTGCTTGCCCGTGATAACACCTAGTATAGCGTCCTCCAATTAACTAGAATAGTGGTAGCGTATTGGTGATAATTTTGTCCGATATATCTATATCATCAAGCTTGAACTTACAATGGAATACTACCGGCTCTGCATTTACTTCATCAAAGTATAGATAGATTCGGTCGGCAAGTTCTTCCTTGGAACTAACACGTATTCCACGTAGCATCTGCTTGGTCGTCTTGCTGAAGAACCCTTCAGCCATGTTGAGCCGGGAACCATGCTTAGGTGTGAATACAAAATCAAATCTTCCTGAGACTGATGCAAGATATTATCTTGTCTCTTCGGAGGTGTTTACCTTTAAACTATCAAGCGCAATGCGGATTTTATCGTCCTTGAGATATTTCTTAATTTGTATCAAGTGCCTTTTCATCACCACAGCAGAGATATTCACGCGCCGCAGGTTCAAAACTCTCTTATAATGTAATCATCTATATTTCTTACATTTTTATCAGTAGAAAAGCTAATACCTAATCCGATTACTCTCTTGTTCTCTTCAAAAGATACGGCATACTTTCCGAAATAGTCCTTGTCCTCTATCTGGTTCATTGCCTCTTGAGCTGTTTTGTCCAGTTTGCACTCTATTATGTAGATGATATTTCCAATGTCCAGCGTAGCGTCTATTCTGCCTATGGATGTCTGTTCCTCAGCCCTTACATCCATCCCACACATCTTGAACACAAGATATAATAATGACTGATAATACTTCTCATATTTTAACTGGATTCCATACGGGATGCTCGCAAATACACCCTTTAGTATAGCAATCATCTCATCTGCATTACCATTATATGCTGCCTTTTGCAGGTTGGAGGCAATTGTATTGATCTCTGCGATCGACCTCCCCATGTATACCGATGCAAGATTCATCTCAAAAGACATCTGAACTTCTCTGTTCGGATAAACCAGTCTGTATGCCTGCATATTGTTGTTTGGATCTTTTTCACCCAGAGTCAGATATCCCGTCTGCAGTAGCAGTTGTGTAACTGTCAAAGAATCCGCATCATTGTCAGCAAGTGCCGTAATATCGAACGAATTGAGAGAAATATCCGTTACATAAATATCATTTATACTTTGAAGTGTAATCTTCTGCTTCTTGGCAAGATTGACCAAAATAACAGGAGTAGCGGTTGCATACCAATAGTTCCTAAATTCATAGTTTTCTGTAAAAAACCTGCCTATAGAAACCGGATTATAAACCTTTGCTCCCTCAAAAGAAAACTTAAACCCATCGTACCAGTATGCGAGTTTATCAAATATCTCGGCCTTTGAACATTCATTCTTAGAAGCGGCAGGTTCCATGTACTCCCCGAAGTACTTCTCAAGTTCTGCACTTGTATATCCCACTAATTCCGAATATTTATCACTCCTGCTGATATCCACCAGATTATTCAGTTTGCTGAATACCGATACTTGACTGAGTTTGGTAATTCCGGTAAGGAATACAAAGCGCTCCATAGCTTCATATCCCTTTATTATCTGGTAGAAGGATTCCATGACCCTGCTGATCTGTTTGATGCCCTTGCCATCCTCAAGATTGTTGGTAACAGGTCTGTCATACTCATCCACCAATATAACAACACCCTTGGAATACTTATTGTATAATGCCTTAATTAGTTCACCCAGCATTAGAGCCGGAGTGCTTCCTGATATTTTGACATCATGATTTTCTGCCATATCGGTCAGTTCCAGTTTAAGCCACTCCTCAAGGTTTGAAGCCGTCGAACTGTCGCTTCGGCCGAAATCAAAATGTATTATCGGAAACTGTTCCCATGAATAATCCGTATCATAAATAAACAAGCCTTCAAACAGTTCCTTCTTTCCCTCGAAAATTGCTTCAAGGGTGCTTACCGTAAGGCTTTTACCGAATCTTCTCGGTCTTGAAAAGAAATACTGTCCAAAAGGCTCGCTTACCATGTTGTAGATTGATTCGGTCTTGTCCACATACAGGTAACCTGCACTGATTAGATTACTGAAATTTGATATTGATGTACTTATCGGCTTCATGGTTGTATTCTATCATTCACACATACCATAGTCAAAAACCCCTTATATCGTTTTCATGGTATCATACATCGTGCAATTCTTCCCTCTTTTGCCTGTACTCTATTATCGGCATGTCGGCGGCTACAAGGTTTTCACCCATACGAAGTGACGATGCCTTGGGAAGCTGGGTTATCACAATCCTCTTGTCCTGGCGCTCTATGATCTTGTTGGCACGGCTTCCGAACCATGCAATGATCTTGTTGATGACGCGGTTTCCGGTAATCTTGTTATAGAACCTTAGGGCAATGATCGAGTTCTCATCATCAACAGGGATAAAGTACGCAAGTACCATGATCTTATCCGATATGTGGTTGAGCCACATATTCGGAAATTTGAAATTGAGATTTGTTGATTTTATAACACATTCACTTGCAGGTTTGGGTGGCTGTCCGGTATCGGTCTCGTTATTGGCGCTTGTCTGCAACGTATTGTCATCAAGCCATACAACCTTCGGGCCGTTTACCAGACACTTATTACCGCGTCCTATCGTTGTCTTGTGCACAAATGCCAGATGCGAAACATCCAGCTGGTTCTCTATGACTCTTGAATAATGCACAGACCACTTATCGGTTATCTCATCATATACATATGAACTGTCTGTTATAATGTCAAAATAATCCGGCTCATGATCGGGGATTCCGTCACCGTACCAGGCAAACACGATACCTCCGATCTCACGGGTTTCGTAGCTTTTGAGGTTGAATCTTGAGAAATCCGCATCCGATGATCTTCCTTCGGAAGGAATGTAGACGCATTTGCCGTTTGTATCGTATTCTATTCCGTGAAAAGGGCATTTGATATTGCCGTCGCTGACGCACCCTTTTGCAAGTGAAGCTCCCCTGTGGGCGCACAGATCGGTTACACAGCCAAGTTTACCTGCCGTGTTCCTGTACAATACAAGGTTTTTGCCAAATCTTCTAAGGCCGGTGAGCTTTCCCGGCTTTACCGAGGCTGATGAAGTTATCGCATACCATTGGTTGTTGATCATATCATTTCACAAATCTGTCTATCCTGCATGTATATGTCCGCTTTTATCAGTCATTTCGTATCCTGTTAATGACTTCCTGTATAGTAGTATTTCTTTCCAGCAGGAACTGCTCAATCAGACCCAGTTCCGGCTCGTCCCACTTGCCGGATTCAAGGCGACTCCTGATATTTTCTTCCGAAAATGCAGTGTCTCCAAGCTCTTCAAGCCTTGCGGCAAACCTGTTTCTGAAGTCTTCATTTTGAAGCAGATTAGGATATAACGGACCCTGCCGCAGGAACCATTCATCCTCGATCTTTATCAGATCCCTAAAAGCATAATCCCCGTCATGAAGCATCCACCTGAACCTTCCGTCACCGTATGAATCGTCGTACGGTATTTTGACTCTCCAGTACATATCATTATTATATTCCGCCCAGTCGGTATTGCCAGCCCATGTATTGATCGCAAGATAATCCATGAAGCTGTCCACATCCATCATCGTCCCAAGCGCTTCATAATTCTCTTCATCCGCAAGATCATGCTCATCTGCATAATCATCTATTGCCGAATACCAGCCCCTTATCTCATTATACTCATCCTCATTGGCGTAGTCCGTTTCCGGAAACGATTCCGACAGTATCACAAGATTATCCGGGGCTATCCCGTAATGGTCTTCGAAATATTTCTCATCGATCCTCTGCCTGATATATACATTATTCCAGAATTCGCCGTTAATGAAGAGCGCAATCCTGTCCGTTGTCTTCGGTTTGATTATATCCTCATCTTCCACAAGGTCGTAGAATACCGATTCATAAAAATTGTCATCAAGCACTATCCCGTCGGATCTGAACCGTTCGTCGTCAAAAAAATCATACCCGAACACATCCGTCCCGCTGTAACAGTTCCTGGCGCGAAGCTGGAAATTCTTGATCCTGCGGTCTCTTGTGGTCCTCCCCTGGAGCCTTAGCCCGCATTTTTGGGTAAGTACGCTCTCAGATCCCCTGAAATATTCCATATCGGCGGCAACTTCCCAGGCTCTTCCCTTCTCATTGTAGTTAACATCAGGCTCACTGCCCTCCTGCCCGTTTTGATACCACTCATCATACGCTGCGCCGGTTGATACTATCCCGTATGGTCCGAACAGATCATCCCTGTCTGCCACCACGGATATGATATTCCTGTATTTATCCTTGCAGAAGAAGTATTCACGTGTCACAGTGTCACTTTTATTGCCATATTCGTCTATGGATGCGGCTCGCACTATGAACGCCTTGTCTACAGGTTCTTCTATGGGTCTTTCGACCTCAACTGTTTCTCCTGTCTCTTCATCATAATATTCATCTTCAAGATATCTTTTGATCGTATTGGGAACGTTTACAACGGTGTTGGGTTCTTCCGACCGGTCATATACACGGATCGGCTCATCATAGACATATGAACCCTGATCGGGTTCGCTTCCGTCAAGAGTATAGTAGATGGGGCTGTCGCCTTTGACCGACATTTTCAACAGAAAATCATCATCATAGAATCCGCTCGCTGCGGAAAGTACCGGTCTGTCCGGGCGCATGCTCCCGGTATACTTGAAGAGTATGTTTCCTCTCATGTCCGATAAGTATACATTTTCACTCCTGTCACGCTTCAACGCAAAGTTCCAGCTCGGATCGAGCTTTATCATTACCGATCCGCCGGAATCCACCACTACCCCGTCGAGCGGAAGCTTGGCATAATCCTTTGCCGAATCCGACAGGAACAGTCCCGTAAGATCATAAGGATGATCTGTCATATTCCTTATACGGACATAATCCGCAAATTCTATCGTCCCATCAGCCTTTATTATACGCGGACTGTCCGCGTGAACATCATATATTACAAGTTCATGCGGCGTTTTAACACGAGGCGCGAAATATACCAGAATGGTAAGGCAGGCCGTAAACAGAACCGGTATCGTATATTTGAGCGGTCTTCTCCGTGCATTCATAGCGGTCGGTCACGTTAAAAGCTTACTTCCCCGTCATGAGACATCACCGACACCGAATTTACTCCCGGTACCGATGAGACAGCCTTGGACAACGCTGAGGAATCTTTTGTACGAAGCTCATATACGAGCTCAAGGACTCCGTTTGTAATGACACGTGATTTTTCTTCGTAATACCCCGTATTCTCCCTGATCTTCTCGAGTATCCCCGCATCCGAGTCAACTCCGGCGTTTACAACGAGAATCATAGGTGTCTTGATGACCGGTATACGGTCAAGTGCGTAGATAACAACTGTTACGATAACAGATAGTATTATTGCTATCTCAACGAGTCCCGCACCGCATATTATTCCGACGGATATCGACCAGAACAGGAACGAAAGATCCATCGGATCCTTGACCGCGGTCCTGAACCTGACGATGGAAAGGGCACCGACCATACCGAGTGAGATCACAACGCTCGACTGGACTGTCAGGATGATCGCGGCGGTAATGACCGACATAAGTACAAGGGAAATATTGAAGCTCTTGGAATAAAATGTCTTCTTGGTAAGGAATCTGTAGACCGCGTATATATACAGTCCCAGCAGTACCGCAAAGAATATGACCACAACTATCTGCTTGGCAGACAGCTCAACGCTGGCATATCCTTCAAGGAATGATTTTTTGAAAATGTCTGAAAATGTGTTCATAATATGTCTCCTCTCTTACTGTCAATTCTGCCTAACCACATAGAACTGCACCTCGTACGACATGAGCCCGAGCTGAAGCTCTATCTTGTCTATACATGTGTATCCGCAGCGTTTGCATACCTCTTCGTTAAATTCCGTGAATGAATCCCCTGTTTCAAACGTAATAAGCGAGTATCCGTGATCTGCCGCCTTTTCCACAAGCCCCTTCCTGTAGGCATTGTTCTGCTCTACAAGCGGCTCGGTATAAGGGAAGAATTCTATCGGAACACCGGCATTCTCGATGTTGGATACCGCTTCATCATCGACCTCGCCTTCATGTCCGCACATCCACTCGCCGTTTCCTCTCGCAAAACCGTCGTATGCGAGGCTTCTTGAATAGAAAACATCGCCGGATTCACTGTACTTTGCAGTAATTTCATATGCCTTCTCCCAATTCGCACGCTCTTCCCTTGTAAGAACATGGAGCGGGAGCCGGCCGAAACCGAAATATACGGTGATCGCAATGACAAAGGCATACGCGGCAGCAAATATGCAGCCTTTTCTCATGTTCTGCGGCTCATCCTCCGGCTTCATGCGTTCCATGCACACAAGCGCAACGACGACGACGCTGTGCATCCAAAGCTGGAGATAATACGACATCAGGGCACCGTCATTCCTGCCTATGACCATGAGCGGTGCGATCATGACGATCGAAGATACCGCGGAAAGCGCAAATGCATCGTTTTCCCGGATATTTAGTCTCTTTGCCTTATCTCTGTGCTTTCTGACTGCTATTATGATCGCCACTACTACTATCGCAAACAACGCCGCAAACGAGTACAGCAGGTAATTGAGCTGCTCGAGGAATGTTGAGAACCTGAATCCTCCGCCCATTCCCGCGCCGATATAGGTAAAAGCGAACGCCCTCATCCAGTAAAGCGGCCATTCGACGGTGATTATGACCGCTGCCGCTATATTGATGCCAAGCGTAATGATAAATAGCTTAAATGCTTCCCTGCGCGAATACAGCAGCATATAGATAAATACCGGTATGGCGACAAATACAAGATACTGTTTCGTATAAAAGCACAATGTGATGCCTATCGCGCACCATAGCGGCTTATGTTTCAGCTTTGGCGATGCCGCGCCGTATAATGTCAGCATCAATATCAGCAGTCCCAGGTCATCCGGTGCTGCGGATATGTATCCGTACCGCCAGTGGCATATCATGAATAAAAGGGCGGCAAGGATCGGGGCAATGGTCGTCCGGCTGTATCTTCTGACAGTAAAGTATCCGATGGCGCCGGAACCGAGGATACTGATAACGGAAATGACAAAATGTGCCGTGACCGCGCTGCACCCGGTTACTCCGGCAATGGCGGCTGCCACCAGGCTCGAAAAGAACGGGTAATCATAATTGATCCCCGGAACATCATACCGGAGCGATGCTGCCGAATACGGAGTCTTTCCGTCAAGGAACATATTAGTAAGCGCCACGTTCGATGCTTCGAGCAGCTCCTGTGGGTAAGGCAGGGCTATGAATCCGGCATAGAGCGTTCTGCATACAAAGAAAACGGCAGCCGCGGCAACGGCTATCGTCATGATTTTATATGGTAGTTTCTGATGATCAAACTCTGTCATTAATCACCTGTGAAGACTGCTGCCCCGTATCGAAGTTGATCCGCTCTTCCTCGACGACGACAGGGCGGTGAATGACTCTCGTATTGATATTAAGGACATATTCGCCCAAAAATCCTATGAAGAACAGCTGGAGCGACCCCAGCAGGAACACACCGATCACCATCGGAGCATACCCTGCGGTAAAAGATCCCCAGTGCGTCAGCTTCAGTATCAGATATACGATGGCAACGATGAAACTGATGAATCCGGCTATAAAGCCCGTAAACGTGGCAAGCCTCAAGCCTACCTTTGTATAGCTCGTGAAACTGAGCATTGCCCCGTCATATAGGCTGTAGAAATTATTGTGCGTCTTGCCGGCTCTGCGCTCTTCCTGTTCATATGCAACCTCGACCATATTGAAGCCCTCGGCATACTCGGCGACTATCCCGCGAAGGAAAGGTATCGGATCGTCAAGTTCACGAAGTAATTTCACGAACGATCTGTCGTACAGTCCGAATCCCGTGAAATGCTCTATAAGCTTTACCGGCGACATTTTCCTGATCACCTTGTAATAACAGCTGCGCAGGAAATAGAGGATCCCTGACTCCTTACTCGAAGTCTTGATACCGCTGACGATCTTGTGTCCCTTCTCCCATTCATGGACAAATACTGGGATCATATTGACCGGCTCCTGAAAATCAGCCGCTATCGATATGGTGCAGTCTCCCGTAGTCTGGCATATCCCGTAGAACGGAGAATTGAACTGTCCGAAATTCGTTACGTTAAATATCGCCTTGATCCTGGGATTGTGGGCGCACAGGTTACGGATGACTTCTCTTGTCCCGTCCTTACTGCAGTTATCAATGAACACTATCTCATAATCGTACCGGGGCAGCGCTTCATTGAATATGTTCACTATAGAATTGGCCATAAGTTCCGCGTTCTCAACTTCGTTATAACACGGGATCATTACACTGATAGTCTTCATATACGTCTTCGTCCGTGTGGATATCTGCGTGCAAGATTGTATTTGGAAAATGTCTCACGCCGCATTCTGCCGTGCTCAATGGCATGGGCGATATGATCCGGCAGATATGAGTCATATTTTACTTCGATCAGGTTCTGTCCGGACATAAGCACCGGCCTTGCATTGAGCGTTTCGCCGGAAAGAAATCTGTCCAGTTCTACCGAGGAACGGATATTTCGGTCAATTGTCACCCTGACATTTCCCTCATTGCATACAAACGGCGTCCTGTCATACTCAACAATGGTCGCGGGACCAAGCCCGGTTGTCAATATCTCCCCTATAAACAGATTAAGCAGCGCAGGATTGGAATCCGATATCCGCGCTTCCCTCTTAATAATCTTGTTATAAGTCTGAACATCAATACTGCATGCCTGCTTACGGATCAGATCAGATTTGCGGATCTTGCGCTCAAGGCTGATAAAATTGGCGTTACTGTTATAGATCCTGATCCGCCATTTGATACGCTCATCAATACCGTCAATATTATGATACAGGAGCACGTCATTAAAATCATCAAAATAAAGGCTTCTTATGCTGTAGAATCCGGTCGAACCTACATGGGAATCCCTTTTCATGATGGCCTTCAGGCGGCTCTCCACCGCGATCAGGTTGATCTCCGGCTCTATGTACTTGAATTCATGCCGGAATCCCTCTAACTCTTCAAACATATAATATATTCCTCTATCTGCTGTTTTGTAACAGATGTAAGATCATCGCCTGCGTTATATGCTTTATACCATTTAACAAGTTCTCCCACAGCCCGGTCGATATCCCAGACCGGACGCCATCCGAGCTTTTCACTGATCTTCGTACAATCAAGCTTCAGATATTTGTCTTCATGGGGACCTGCATCAGATTTGTTGATCCACTTGATCTTCTCACTTGTGTTTTTATTACTTTCGGCTCCCGGAGCGGTTTTACCGGTACTAATGTTCCAATCGTCACAGAACAGCGTGGCAATCTCTGCCGTAGAAACGGCATCCCTGTCATCGGGTCCTACATTATAGCAGCCGGCAACGGACGGGTCGTCATATTGCTCTGCCGCTACGCCCAGATAGCATATCACGGGTTCAAGGACGTGCTGGTACGGTCTTACGGAATACGGGTTCCTGACTATGATATCTTCCCCCACGATCGCTGCTCTGACACAGTCCGGTATTATCCGGTCTATAGCAAAATCACCGCCGCCTATCACATTCCCGGCACGCATTGTCGTCACCGGAACGCCCTTTTCGGCAAAAAAAGAATTCCTGTAGCTGTATGTTACGAGTTCCGAGCATGATTTTGAATTGGCGTAAGGATCATATCCGCACAGCTCTTCATCCTCACGGTAGCCGTCATCCCGTTCCCTGTTCAGGTATACTTTATCGGTGGTCACATTTATGACACTCTTTACGGATTCCGTAAGCCGGCAGCACTCCAATACATTGACGGTACCCATAACATTCGTCTCATACGTGCATACCGGATCTTTGTATGAAGTCCGGACTATCGGCTGTGCCGCCATATGTATCACTATTTCCGGCTTCGCCCTGTCAAACGCTTCTTTCAGGCTGTCAAGATCCCTGACATCGGCATATATGTTGGTAAGTTCGCCGTCACATTCCGTTATGGGACGGATCGCGGTGCCGTTCTCACCGTTATATCCGAGCAGTTCATACATACTCGGATCAGTCGGGGGCGTAAGGGCATATCCCGTGATCTTCGCACCCGCCATCAGCAGCACGGTTGTCATCCATGAACCCTTGAAACCCGTGTGGCCGGTAATTAAGACCCTTTTACCTCCGTAGAATGTCATAATGTCTGTGTTCATGGGTACTATTATGCGATATCTCAAATAATATTGCAAGATGTGATTTGGATATAAAAAAGGGACCCCTGTCAGGGATCCCTTTTACTATCCGTCTTGCAACTGACGTTTACATTTACATCATTCCGTCCATTCCGCCGCCTGCGGGCATCGCAGGTACATCTTCCTTGATATTGGCTACAACGGACTCGGTTGTGAGTAGTGTTGATGCTACGCTCGTAGCGTTCTGGAGTGCAGATCTTGTAACCTTTGCGGGATCAAGTATTCCGTCCTCAACCATGTCAACATACTGCTCGGTAAGAGCGTTAAATCCAATGCCTTCCTTGGACTCGCGTACCTTGTTGACGATAACGCTGCCTTCAAGTCCGGCATTTGTAACTATTGTATAAAGCGGTGCTTCAAGTGCCTTCAGTATGATATTTGCGCCTGTCTTCTCATCACCTTCAAGCTTTTCAGCGAACTTGGCAACATCCTTGGCTGCATGGATGTAAGCGCTTCCGCCGCCTGCGATGATGCCTTCCTCTACGGCAGCTCTTGTGGCTGCAAGCGCATCTTCCATACGAAGCTTTGCTTCCTTCATTTCGGTCTCTGTTGCAGCGCCGACGCGGATAACCGCTACGCCGCCTGCAAGCTTGGCAAGACGCTCCTGAAGCTTCTCCTTGTCAAAGTCGGATGTTGTCTCTTCGATCTGGGCTTTGATCTGTGCAATCCTTGCTTCAATTGCCTTCTTGTCGCCCTCGCCCTCAACGATGACTGTATTTTCCTTCTGAACCTTGACTGATTTTGCATGTCCGAGCTGATCGAGCGTAACTTCCTTGAGTTCAAGACCGAGTTCATCCGAGATGACCTCGCCGCCTGTAAGGATCGCTATATCCTCAAGCATTGCTTTTCTTCTGTCGCCGTATCCGGGAGCCTTGACACCGACTACCTGGAATGTTCCGCGCAGCTTGTTGACGATAAGTGTCGTAAGAGCTTCGCCCTCGATATCCTCTGCTATGATAAGGAGCTTCTTGCCGCCCTGTACTATCTGCTCAAGAAGGGGCAGGATATCCTGGATATTGCTGATCTTCTTGTCCGTGATCAGGATGTACGGATCTTCAAGATTCGCTTCCATCTTCTCCATATCGGTTGCCATGTATGCTGAAATGTAACCTCTGTCAAACTGCATACCTTCAACAAGATCAAGCTCTGTCTGCATTGTCTTGCTTTCTTCTATTGTAATAACACCGTCGTTTGAAACCTTTTCCATTGCATCCGCAACAAGATTGCCTACCTCGTCATCACCTGCGGA
Source organism: uncultured Lachnospiraceae bacterium (assembly GCA_905235745.1). Lineage (GTDB taxonomy): Bacteria > Bacillota > Clostridia > Lachnospirales > Lachnospiraceae > UBA2868. The sequence goes on along the minus strand of CAJOMN010000016.1, from coordinate 27,397 downwards.
GATCGATGCAACCCTTGCGATATGATTTTTGCCCTTAACGGCTGATGACATCTTGGCAATAGAATCAACGGCGATATCCGTTGCCTTCTTCATGCCTTTTCTCATGATGATGGGATTGGCACCCGCTGCAAGGTTCTTCATACCTTCACTTATCATTGCCTGTGCGAGAACCGTTGCGGTTGTTGTACCGTCGCCTGCCGCATCGTTCGTCTTGGTCGCAACTTCCTTGACGAGCTGTGCGCCCATGTTCTCGAACGCATCCCCAAGTTCGATCTCCTTGGCAATGGTAACACCGTCGTTTGTGATGAGCGGTGCGCCATAGGACTTGTCAAGAACAACGTTTCTGCCCTTAGGTCCAAGGGTTACCCTTACTGTATCTGCCAGCTGATTGACACCGGATTCAAGGGCAGCACGTGCCTCTGCTCCGTATTTGATCTCTTTTGCCATTTTGATTTCCTCCTAAACAATTATTCTATAGTGAACGGATCCAATGCGTTTACTATAAGACGTTCGGCCATTGAAGACGCCCTGCGGCGATCAACATACAACAGCCAGAATATCACTCTGCTTAACAATAATGTATTCTTCTTCCTCAAGCTTAACTTCCGTTCCGGCATATTTGGAATAGATTACCTTCTGTCCGACCTCGACCTGCATTTTTACTTCCTTGCCGTCGATCACTCCGCCGGGTCCGACTGCGATAACCTCAGCCTCCTGGGGCTTTTCCTGACTGCTTCCCGGCAGTACGATGCCGGACTTTGTTGTTTCTTCGGCTTCAAGCTGTTTGAGTACGACTCTGTCGCCAAGTGGTGATAACTTCATAATATATTGCCTCCTTTTTATTTGAATTATGAACCTCTCTTTACGGATTTGTTAGCACTCATCAGTGTCGAGTGCTAAACCACAAAACATAAAATATCACTGCACGTTGAGTATGTCAAGTGCCAAATGTGTTTTTTATGTGAAATTTAAAAAGACCTTAAAAGAGTCGCAGAGTGCACAAATCAGGTTCGTGCATTATATTTGCTTATTTCTTTGAGATATCTGTCATAGTCGCGGATATACTCACTGCCGTCGTAGTGGGTGCTTGCAAGCACGAGCAGTACGGAATCCGGGGAAAAATCATACATTTCCTTCCAGATCATCTTCGGGATATACACTCCCTCCATAGGACGGTTAAGTTCGACTATCTCTTTGTTCGTCCCGTCGGTTATCATGACCTTGGATGAGCCTGAGACATTGATAAGCACAAACTCGGATTCCCTGTTTGCATGCTGACCGCGCACTACCGTATCATCCGAACCGTATATGTAGAACACTCTTTCAATCCTGAAAGGAATGTCCAGCTCTCCTTCAGCGACCACAAGTTTCCCTCTGTCGTCGCCAAGATCCGCAAATTGAAGTTTTCTGTACAGTTCATGTGTCATTTGTATCTCCCAATGAGTTAAAGAATGTATCCGGGCGGCGGTAGTCATCCGCATGTGCAGCTATCCATGCCTCTCCTTTATCCCACCACCGAAGCTCAAGGAGCCTGCGGACTGTATCCTTGTCAAATCTATCACCGGTCTTCCGGGCAGGAGTGCCGGCGTATATCGCATAAGGCTCAACATCCGACAACACAAGGCTTCCGGCTCCTATCACTGCTCCGTCTCCTACAGTGACCCCGTCAGCTATCATTACACCCTTTCCAATCCACACATCGTTTCCTATTGATATGCATATACCGTTTTCCTTATCGGTATATTTTACTTCCTCATAATACGTCTCCTTCGCATATGAATATCCGTATTGGGCGGCGGCAGAATAAAATGCCGGATGGACAGACATGCATTCTCCCTTTACCGGATGCCGTCCGATGGCAGTCTCAAGACCTGCTATACAAGTGTATCTTCCCACACGTGCATTTGATAAAATAGAATCCCGGCCTATGTAAGAGCTGTAACCCATCTTTACATTTGAAAGTTCTGCCTTATCACCGATATAGTCCCTGCCTTCAAGAACTGTACCTTTATAGAGATACGCACCCTTTCCGATAATACTGTCGCGCTTTCTCTCTATTCCCATCTTAACAAACGGGAACACCAGCTTCCTGTATAGGAAAGAACCTGCATCACTTAGCTTTCGTAATATGAATTGTCCTGTTGTTTCCATTTTACTCATAATGTTGCTAAAAGTGACAAAAAGAACCGTCCCTTTTGACACCTTTTGACACTAATCGATCCCTTTCAGTTCCCTGTATAGTCTTCTCGCGTAACTGTCAGTCATGCCGGATACATAATCCGTTGCGAGGAGCAGACGCAGATACAGCCTCTCGTTATCCGGCGCATCCTTCGAATGGATCTTGTATACCTGCATGAATGAGGGCGATATCAAACCGATCATTTTCGTATCAACTGCGCATGCGTGCATTTTCCACTGATCCGTATCATAATATGTTAACGCATTTACAAGTCTTGTCAGCAGAAAATCAAATATCGAATCGGCAGCGACCTCCAGTTTCAATATCGGCTCCGACATGAAAGCGTAAGTATATGCGACATCGCCGAGCACATCAAGTATGAGGCTTCCCGGCGTATCGGCCAGAAGCTCCTTCCTGTAGGTTCCGGCCATTATACTGTCATAATTGTCCATAAAACTATCAACTGCACACGTGAGAAGAACGCCCTGTACTCTTATTACCCAGTTTTGCACGGCATACAATTGCGGGTTCTCATAATCGTTGTCTATTGCCCTCTTATAATAGTTCTCAAGCTTACCGAGAAGCTTTTCTGCCGTTGAGACCTGCTGCTTTCCGATCGCTTTCTCCCTCGCCGCATCGATCCTGCTCTTTATGTTCCGGATCAGGACATTAACGTCAAGAAGTCCTTTCTTGACCGCATCTTCTATATCGGCGGTTCTGTATGCTATATCGTCCGCTGCCTCAAGCGCAAAAGCAAGAGGGTGTCTTCTTCCGTTTGTCCCGCATGCTGACTGCACATCCTCATATACCTCCCGGTCTGCGGCGAAATATCCCATTTTCTTGTGTGCGATGTCTCTTTCGGGGTCATGTTTATCATAACTGATCTCGACCGACGAGACCGGATATTTCATTATAGTCGCAAGAAGTGCCTTGGTCAGGTTCATCCCGTGCTCATCGACCATAAAATGCAGCTTTGTCACGACACGCAGCGCCTGTGTATTTCCCTCAAAATTGTAAAAATCCTGTATCTGCTGCGCGCTTAATGCATCGATCAGTCTGCCGCCGCGATACTCCATAAGCGGCAGATTCTTTCTGAACCAGTCGCGTATCGCATCTTCCCCGAAGTGCCCGAAGGGGGGATTGCCGATATCGTGAAGAAGTCCCGCGCACTCAAGCACCGAACATATATCATCACGGGTACTTTCCGTAAACTCTTCGTCGATTCCTTCGCTTATGATCCTCGTGCCTATCATTCTGCCAATAGAGCGTGCAAAATTGGCCACCTCGAGCGAATGAGTCAGCCTTGTTCTAATAAAATCACTTTTGTCAAGGGGAAATACCTGCGTTTTGTCCTGAAGGCGCCGAAACGAAGCGCTTGATATTATGCGCTGATAGTCTTTTTCAAATTCTGTACGAAAGTCCCCGGCGGATGCGGTGCGTGTAACGCTCCGTATCCTGTCGGAACACATCAGAGTAGTCCATTCCATATCCGTATATTAATTGGTCACGCCAATGTTTATCTTGAGATTACCTTCGTTCATATTACATTCGACATCCGAAGTCTGCGAACCCTTTGCGGTTTCGGCATGTATGGTATACATACACGGAAGGAGCGGGCTGACAATGGCGCTCTGACCGGCATCCATCTGCTGGTCGGCAAATCCGGAGATCGATATCGTCGTTCCGTCATATCCCATATTAATCGTAAACTGCAGAAGCGGAAGCTTAACGATATATGCTGATCCGTTTTTCGCGGAATACTCCGCTTCATCCCCGATCTCGGCAAGAAATGCCGCACGTTTATCGGAATGGTCAGCCATATATTGCGTAAAATGTTCCACAACAGACTGCGGATACCCGATAAGAGCGCCGGACTGCGCATCCTCATATGCAAGCTTGGTTCCGACAAATCCGGGATCATTTGCGGAAAGCGCGGTATCCAGTTGTTCCAGCAGCTGCTCGTGGGAAGCAGCCATTGCGTAATTTCCGTATGTCGATCCTTCATCAAGCGCCATCGTGGCACCGGTCGTGGAATTGGGGGTTGCTGCCGCGGTGCTCTCTCCCAGAAGAGCGCTTGTATCGGTACCGGCAGTATCCGTACCTTCCGCGGGTGTCCCTGCGGCGATATCCGTTGGATTGTCGGCACTTGACGCATTTTCCGCCTGTGTGCCGGCGTTTCTGCCTATGCCCGAGCCAAGACCCCCGTTATGATAATCATAGAAGATATCCTGTACGACGCCGGATATCGTAAACACGTTATTGGGATAGTGTATCCCCCGTCCTCCTCCTGTCAGGCTGTACGCTATTATTGCGCTCATAATACCTAAGGCAAGGATAACACTGTATGCCGCCCACGCATAATCCGCTATCCCCCCGCTTTTAGGCACAATCTCCTGACGCTGCGGCATGCTGCTTGTAACAGTTGCAGCCGCCGGCGCCTTCTTCGGACCCGTATATCCGCTTTTAAATTTTGCATGCGACCTGCCCTGCGTTCCGCTTATCACATCCTGAACGGTGGGGGCAGTCCTCTTATTCCTCTGATCAGCCATAAGCCAATACTCCCGGATAGGAGCTAAAAATCATATTCATCAGCATCTGCCGGACGGCTGACCTGATGAAGCTTTATCTCAAAATCCTGCCTTTCCTTCTGCTTGAGGGAATTAAGTATCATCCCGGAGAAAAAAGACTGGATGGACGCCAATGCCACAAATCCGCATACAACAAGCGTCGGAACCTTCGATACGTAATGCGTGCGCACATATTCGGAAAATACGGGAACAAAGAACGCAAAGGCGATAATGAGCATCAGCAGCGACAATCCGGCAAAAAACTGCAGCGGCTTGTATATCCTGTAGAAATTGATGATCGTGAACATGACCTTGATCCCGTCCCCGACGGTGTTGAGCTTCGATTCGCTTCCCTCGGGACGATCCCTGTACTTTACGACGACATTTTCCACTTCCATATTCTTGTCTATGGCGTGTATAGTCATCTCGGTCTCGATCTCAAAACCCTCGGACAGCACCGGAAAGGTCTTGACGAATCTGTAGCTGAAAGCCCTGTATCCCGTCATGATGTCGGTAATGTCACTGTGAAACAGAAGATTGATCGTTTTTTTGACGATAGCGTTCCCGAAATTGTGAAACCGCCTCTTATTCTCGGTAAAATACGTGGAGGACAGCCGGTCTCCTATTACCATGTCGGCATTCCGCTTAAGCACTGCGTCCGTCATCTCCCGTGCGCTGTCGGCAGGATAAGTGTCGTCCCCGTCGACCATAAGATAACACTCCGCGTCGATCTCCATGAACATCCGGCGCATAACATTGCCCTTGCCCTGCTTGTATTCGTAGCGTACCACCGCCCCGGCTTCCCGGGCTATCTCGGCGGTATTATCCGTGGAATTATTGTCATATACGTAAACAGTCGCCTCAGGCAGTGCTTCCTTGTAATCCCTGACTACCTTCGCTATCGTCCTGCTCTCGTTGTAACACGGTATCAAAACAGCAATCCTGTTCAAGATCAAACCTCCATCTCACGCAAATTCTACCATAGGCGGCCGTTTGACTCAAGTATCGGGGATTTTCCGCTTTGACGACCTGACGCCCCTGACAATGAGCATTATCAGAGGTACGATGACCCCGACCATGACAACAGTCACGACAGTGCTTGCCAATCCCATCCTCACCGACTCATCAACATCTGCCCCTGCAAGGTACGTTCCAAGAGGCATTATGAACATACCGCATAATATCGCGAGTGCTATCTGGATAACGTTAAAATCAATAAATTCCCGAAATCCGAACCGGTCTGGGTTGTAATGCTTCTTTCCGTAATACCACCCGAGGGTTAGACCGTAAAGAGCGAGCGTGGATAGCTCAAGCAGGCTTACATGATTACCCGGAAGAGTCCTGATGATAAGATCGCCCCCGATCCCGCAGACCAGTCCGCAAACGGGACCGAAGAACACTGCTGTTACCGCTATGACGAGTATACCAAGACATATACATTCACCCGTCAGCATCGGGATCGTCCCCTTTTCGTATATATACGATTCAAACACTCTCGCGGCGGCAAACAGGAACGCTCCCGCTACCGATGCTACTATTTCCTTTGTACCGAATTTCATTGTATCCATATTCAATAAGATAACACTATGCCTTCAAAACCTCAAGGCAAAGTTCCTTTCCGTTCTGTGGTACTACTATCTCCCTTCTCAGACGTGTAGAATATATCACGAGTGATTTTACCTGATTTTTCGTTATCTGCGACAATGCCAGCCCGTAATATTCAAGCTGCGTACTGTAACGGTCGACAAGCATTTGTGCATCATCCACATGATCCGTTTTGTAGTCTACGATCGTGATCCCGTCGTTCCCGGCAAAATAGGCATCGATTATCCCCTGTACGAGCACGGTGCCGCCGTCAGCATCTATACCTACGACAAACGGCTGCTCCCGGCGAAGCTCATCCCTTAAAGCGGCGCTCCTCATCCTCTGCCCGAGCGGACAGTTCAGGAAATATGCCACATCATCCGCTCTCACCGCATCCGCCTGCTGCCTGTCAATACGGTGAAGCACATACATCCTTTCGGTAAATGCGGCAACATCTTCCTTTGTAACGGTATCAGCTGCCTGCGTATAATCCCACAGCTCCATGATCCTGTGGAATGCTGTCCCGTATAATGTCCCTCCGGTCGCGCTCTCGCCCTCATGCCTTGCAAACCTCGGAATGTACCTGTCGGGCATTGTCTCGCCGAACAGCCTCTCGCCCTCGGGAGCAAGCGACAGCCCTTCCGCTATCTTGTCCTCGATGGCCTGGTGCTTCAGGTCGGAGACGGAAAGCTTCACGCGAAGATTGGGATTAAGCGGATAAGGATACGGCTCCGAAACCTTTGACATGTATGACGGAACCCCGGGCAGCCTGTCTATTTCCTCTCCTGTCCCGTTTTCATACTCCCTTACGATCGCAAGAAGCTCATCCGTCGACCTCTCCTCTTCGATCATGCCGCATAACCGCTCATCCACAAGATCCTCCTCGGTCTTATATATTATATCGATATGCCTGAAGCCGCCGGCGCTCTTTGCGGCCTTTATCATGTCAAGGTATGATGACGCGCCGTCTATGTCTTTTGTGCCTTCAAATACATCTTCCCCGCCGGTTCCTACCACAATAAGCTTTTCCCTTGCACGGGTCAGGGCAACATAGAGCACGCGCATCTCCTCAGCAATGCTCTCGCGGCGGTTATCCTCCCTGATAAGCGTTTTTAGAAGTGTCTCTCCCGTTACCCTGCGTTCAAGATCGGTAAAATCGGCACCGAATCCGTAATTGACGTTCCAGATGAGCTTTCCGCCCTCATCCCGCGTATTCCTCCGCTTTTCCACGCCCGCTACAAAGCATACCGGGAACTCAAGTCCCTTGCTGCCGTGCATCGTCATGAGCCTTACAACGTCATCGGCTTCTCCGGCAGTCTGCGCCTCCCCGTCGTCGATCGAATACCGGCGTATCTGATCCATATATCTTACGAACTGGTACAGACCCTTAAAGCTCGTCCGCCCGAACTCTTCCGCTTTAGTCAGGAGCATGGCAAGATTGGCCATCCTCTGGCCGCTGTTATCCATACACTTTACGATATCGGCGTATTCATTGTCATAAAAATGTGAAAGTATCCCGTAAACCGGTGTGTAGGTTGACATAACTCTGTATTCTCGGAGCATTTCCAAAAATCCCGCGCATTTACCGGATAGTTCACTGTCAATATAGTCTTTGCAGCCTCCGTCAGCAGCCTCCCGCATCCTGTCATACAGGCATTTTGCGTCGGATGCGGCGGATATGCGGGCAAGCTCCTTATCGGAAAATCCCCCGACAGGGCTTGTCGCGACCGATGCAAGCGGAATATCGCACAGCGGATTATCGACTGCCGATAAAAAGGCAAGCGCTGTCTTAACTTCCACCGTTCCGAAATATCCTTCCCTTCCGTTGACCGCGAGCGGTATACCGGCTGCCCGGAATACTTTCCGGAACACGCTTTCGTATTTTTTGATCGAACGGACAAGGATCACAAAGTCACCGTATGATACCCTGCGTGTGATTTTCTCCCCCTTATCGTATATACAAAATCCCTCGCGGATCATCGCGTTTATCCTGCCGGCGATAACATCCGCCTCAAATTCTTCAGCCGTAAGTTCTTCGGGCTTTCCTAATATAAGCTCCGTCCTGTATGTATCGTTTTCGCACGGGGTGTCGTTTTCATAGCAGTCGGCACCGTATATGAGCCGGGCATCATCGTCGTACTCTATCCCGCCAAGACCGGCCTTCATGATCTTCGCAAAGATCTCGTTCACTGAATCGACGACCTCACGGCGCGAACGGAAATTGTCGTTTAAGAGTATCCTTATGTTTTCGCCGGAATCTTTGTATGAATTGTATTTGGACAGGAAGATATCGGGGCGCGCCTGCCTGAACCTGTATATGCTCTGCTTGACATCCCCTACCTGGAACACGTTTCCGGGATCGTGGCGGCAGATCAGCGATATGAGCGTCTCCTGCGTCATATTGCTGTCCTGGTACTCGTCAACATATATTTCGGCAAACTGCTCGCGGTAAAGCTGCGCGATCGCGGGATTGCGCAGTATGGCAACAGCCATATGCTCCATATCGCCAAAATCTATTATGTTCTTCGCCCGTTTCCGGTCGTCATATATACGCTTGAATTCAAGCACCGTGTCGGCAAGGGCGTTTATCGCCGGTGCTATCAGGCGCATATGTTCATACGATGTCTTAAGGTCAAAAGTCATCATCGCAACAAGCTTTGTCACCTGATCCTTGGCGGCGTCCCTCAGCCGCTTTACCTCGTCCTTGGCTTCAAGTACGTCATCCGGCAGATCATTGCCCTTTATCTTTCCAAATGCCGGAGGCCTGATCCCTCCAAGTGATGTCCTCAGTATATCGTAAATACCCTTACTTGTTCCGGAAAGCGCCTTATCAGTCCGGTCAAAAGCATCTATGTACGCATCAACGTTTGCTCTGTACGGCGCAAGTTCCTCGTATTTATCGATCAGCTGTGCCGCGCAGAGCGCATAATCCTTTGCAGCTTCGTATCTAAGAAGCAGGGCGCTCTCGAGCGCTGCCACATAAGAAGAGCTTTCAAACTCCCCGAAGGAGGCTGCGGCATAGCTTGCGGCGCACTCTCTTATGAAGCTTTCCGGCTCCGGATTGGCCATTATGAATTCATATACGGGGATGATAAGCCCCGCGAGACCCGAATCGTTCTTCGCATTTGAAAAGCACTCCGCGGCGGCAAGGAAACCGGGATCAGCCTTCTCGTATGCCGCCTCCATACATTCTTCAAGCGCATCCTGACGGATCAGCTTGCATTCATTCTCATCCGCAACCCTGAAATTCGGGTCAAGACCGACCTCCTCGAAATGGTCGGTGATCACTCTCTTGCAGAAGCCATGTATAGTCGTTATCTGAGCAGCATGCACCAGGATGCTTTGTTTTTCAAGGTTTGAGACAAGATCCGGATCGGCATCCGGTGAAGCAGTGAGCATATCGAGACGTTTATTGATCGCATCCCTTATCCTTGCCTGCATTTCGGACGCTGCCGCATTCGTGTATGTCATGACGAGCAGGCGGTCTACATCAACAGGATCCTCGCGGCTTATTATACGGCTTACGATCCTCTCGGTCAGGACCATCGTCTTGCCCGACCCCGCAGCGGCCGATACGAGCACATTTGCATCTCTTATGTCGATTGCCTTCTTCTGGTTATCGGTCAGACTCATCGTATTCCCTCATAAGCGCGATCCATCCGGCGTTTGAAGCATCCGCCGGCGTTTCTTCATGCCGGTCTTCGCCGCCTGGTTGTCTGTTGCCGCAGACAGTTGTATAGGGGCAGAATCTGCAGTCGGGGACGGTAAACCTTGTTTTCCCGTCCGGATGCGGCACCGCAACGTTCCCCTGCATGATCTCGCTGCCCATTTTGCGGATGCACCTCGTCACATACTGCGACAGCACCTCCAGATCGTCCCCGGAAACTGCCTGCTTCGTGCTGCGAAGCTCTCCCTTTGACGTAAGCGACACGGACAGTACCGTCGGATCATCCGCCAGATCCCGATCCATCAGGTCAAGCGCCGCCCTGTCACTGTTAACAAGACCCTTGAGGCGCAGATCCCTGACTATCATTTTATTGATGTCGTCGTCCGTAAGACCTTCCCCGGCATCAACGAGGGGATCATCCATATGATAGTACAGTACTCCGGCGGGGATAATGCGCTCATCCCTGCCCGACCGCTTCACTTCAAGCCATTCCATCTGCATTGCGGCATTCAGATATACAAGGAGCTGTAACTGCCTGCCTTCATATACCGCCGCAAGATCCATCTCATGCACCGAGGACTTGTAGTCGATTATCCTGACATATATGCCCTCATCGGTTTCGCATGTATCTACCCTGTCGATCCTGCCGCGCAGCCGCATCACCTCATCATCGGTCAGTCTGACCGAAAGCGTATCGTTATCGGAAAGCTCGTCAAAATCAACCTCGAAGTATTTGGGCGTAAAATCACCCTTTTTAAGCTGCCAGCTTATGACAGAGGCGCTCCTTCGCATTATCTTTCTGATGCGGTTCTCCATGTACGCGTATCTGGCAGAAGATGACAGTTTATCCCGGCGGTATCTGTCTATTACAGTATCAACGGCGCTGTCCATAAGAGCGTTTCGCTCCTCCTCCGGGATCCCGGCCCAGTTATGATGCCCTTCCTCCATCAGCTGCGAGTATACCTTCATGGAATCATGGAAAATATTGCCGATCTCGCGCGGCTCCAAAGAATAGACCTGTCTTTCGGAAAGCTTCAGTCCGTATTCAAGGAAGTAACGGTATGCGCAGTTTGCGTAGTTTTCGAGCCTTGTGATGCTCGCCTCAAGGCGCTTTCCGTACAGTGCGTGGGCAAGAGCCGCTCCTATCGAGTCGTTACCGGCATCTTCCTTTAATATTTCATTCCTTATCATACGAAGCAGGCGCTCCCTGTATCCGTCAGCAGCGATAAAATACTTAAGGAGCCCTTTTACCCTGTCATACCCGTCAGCGGGAAGCGTTCCGCAAAGCGCCGGGTACAACAGGCTCGTCAGCTCGTCAAACGCCTCCGGCTCGTCCGTATAGTATTCCGGAAGACCGGGTCTTGTGATGACCGTTGTCCCGGGATTGGAATCCTTCAGCTTTCTGATAATGTATGAAGGAAGAAGGGTGCCGCCGCCGGAGGATGTGCGCGAATATGATACATATAGGCGCTCTGACGGCTTGTTTACCGCCATATATATATACAGGCGCTGCGTATATATATCCTCCCTCGATGTAGGCGCAAGCTTCAGCCCGTCTATAGAGGATGTAAGGTAATCTCTCTCGCTTTCATTGATGATCCCGCACTTTGCATCGGCCTTCGGTATCACTCCCTCGTTCGCGCCGACTATAAAGAGCGCCTTTATATCGCCCAGACGGCTCCTTGTAAGGTCGGCAACCTGAACATAGTCCATTCCCGTCGGAGCAGTGCCTATCCTGATGCTGTCAAATCCGGCGTCGAGAAGCGCCGCAAAAGCGCGTATATCGATCTTTTCATCGGGGATCAGATCGCACAGTTCATCGAGGACATTCATTATCTGCACATATATCTTCCCGTATTCGCCTGCCTCCTTCCGGTTCCCCCCGCTTTCGAACCGTTTTGCTTCCTCCTGAAGCTTTTCCTCTATCCTGTCCGAGACGATCATGGAATAAAGCGCCGTAACAAACTGCCTTACGGTAAATACCGATCCGGCATTTATAGAACCACCGCCGCTAAGCTCCCCGGAAAAATCATCGAATCTCCGAACAAGCTTCTCCCTGATATCATTCAGGATCAGAAGCTCGTCGGCTCCGGCTGCCGCGGTATGCATATCAAACCTCTCATGCCATGCCCTGCTGCCCTTGATATTGGCGGCAATGCAGTAATTCTCGAGCATGTTGATCTCATAGCCGGTAAGATCGGTAAGATACGACTTCAGAAAGCCGAATACCGAGGAAATGCTGTAATTGTCGGCAAATACCGCCAGAAACGACCTTATATACTCCAGGAAAGGATTCAGGAGCACAGGTTCCGTCTTATCTATAAAGAAGGGAATGCCATGCTTTGTAAACACTCTTTCCACCGGATGCCGGTATGTATCCGGATCGCCTGTAAGGATCGCGATATCTCGATAATGGTATCCGCATGTCCTCACAAGATGGAAGATATTATTAAAGACCATCTGTATTTCATCATCGGGATTCTGCCCCGGGAATATTGAGGTTCGGATGTTATCTAATGTGAGTTCGGAAGATGCGTTAGTGTATACAATTTCCCGTTTTGAATTGCATGTGTTATCTATTCCGTTTTTCAGGGCTTTGTACGGGTCTCCTATGATCACGTGCCTTTCGTCCGCCATGCGCCCGAGCTGGTCCATCGTGTTCCTCGACAGATAAAATAACTCATGTTCTCTTATTGTGCCCTTTGGGTCTTTTTCTTGTATACAATCATCGTAGAGCAGTGCCACATGGACGGAAAGAGAGTATTCGAGCAACACTCCGATAAGCTTGTTCTGGACCGGAGTAAAGCCGGTAAAGCCGTCAAATATTATCACGCTGTTTTTGACCGTTTCCGAATGAGGTACAAGAGCGCTTACGCTGTCCAGGGTCTCTTCGACCGTCGTGTACCTGTCCTTAATATATTCCTTGAATCTGTCGTAGATGATCGCAACATCGTGAAGCTTTCCGGCAAGAAGGTTCCGGCCTGCGGAAGATGCCAGATCCGACAGTTCATAGGCTCTTTCCACGGATATGCCGTACTGCATGAATTCGGATATAACCGACTTGATCTTGTCCGTATATCCGATCTTATCGAGATTGTCGCCAAGATATGTCAGTTCCTTCCTGTTCTTTGCGGCAAGCATTCCTATGATAAGGCTCTTTCCCATTTCATCAAGCGTGACCACATCGGGAGAATATGAGCCGACCTCATCGCTTATCCGGTGCGCAAGACGCGAAAAAGACAGGACGTCTATATTGAGAATGCCGCGATTATCCGAACCCGTGACAAGCTCACGCTGGGTTGCGAGCCCGAACTGCTCGGGCACAACGTACAGGTACTGCCTTCCGGGATTATCCGCGGCATCATCCAATATGTATTTCATCAACCGGCGGGATTTATCGCTTGTGGCTCCGCCGAGCCAGAATTTAAGGGACATAGCTTCAATATTAATGGTTGTAAATAACAGTTTCGGGTGATATACTACGTTACGTTATGCTGGGGGTGACCCTTAAAGGTCTGAGATCAAACCCCTTGAACTTGATTTCGGTTGATACCGACGTAAGGAAGCGAGGTAATTTACTATGAAACAATCTTTTTCCGCTAAGGGACTGGCAGTTGCCGGTATATGCATTGCGCTGGCTTTTGTCCTGTCCTTTGTCAAGATCTTCTCTGCACCGCTCGGAGGATCGGTTACACTTCTGTCAATGTTCTTTGTGTGCGTCATCGGCTATTTATACGGTCCGAAATACTCTCTTACCGCGGCTCTGGCGTACGGAATACTTCAGTTTGTCCAAAAGCCCGAGATATACACTCCGCTCCAGGTGATCATTGACTACGGATTCGCTTTTACCGCACTCGGACTCTCAGGATTCTTCAAAAACACAAAACACGGTCTGCAGTTCGGATATCTTGCCGGTGTGACCGGAAGATTCATATTCGCTGTCATTTCGGGTGTTGCGTTCTTTGGCGAGTATGTCCCCGAGGGATGGAATCCCCTGATATACAGTATGTGCTACAACGGTGCATACATCTATATCGAAGCAGCCATCACTCTGATAATAGTTACGATACCGGCTGTCACACACGCAATTGAGCGCGTCAGAAATACCCTGTTATAGTATAGGCCCCGCGGGTCAAATGTTAAACAGCATATCTCCGTACTGCGGAAGAGGCCACATTTCCCTGGCAGTGAGCTTTTCCATGGCATCAGCCGTCCGGCGGAGCTCATTCATTGCAGGGATCACAGAATCCCTGTAATACTGCCCGCGGGCAAGATCATCGGTAAAATCCGTCTTGGCTATAAGTGTCTCAAGAAGGACAACATCCGTCATTGCCTCATCACACAGGCCGGCAAGGGTTACTGCCGTCTCTTCTTCCATGTTATGGGGTATCCGGATCTTAAGCTTTGCTCCGATGGAGAGCTTGGCATCGAGATCGGAAAACAGCTGCCCCACATAGCGGCTCACGGCGGGAAGTATCTCCTTCCTTGCCATATCGATCATTGTATGGGCTTCTATATTGATCGTTTTGTTGTAGGAATCGAGAAGGATCGCGTAACGGCTCTTCATCTCCTTCTCTGTGTATATATTATGGCCAGTAAATAGCTTAATGTTCTTATCAAGCAGGAATGCGGGAAGCGCATCAACCGTAGTCTTAAGATTGGCAAGTCCCCTGCGCTCTGCCTCTTCCTCCCATACCTCGGAATATCCGTCGCCGTTGAAGATTATACGCCTGTGATCCCTGATCGTCCTTCTGATCAGGTCATTAAGCGCTTTGGTAAAGTTCTCACTGCCTGCGCTTTCAAGCTCATCGGCGAACTGCCCCAGTTCCTCGGCCATTATCGTATTGATGACCGTATTGGCACCGGCAATCGACTGGGAACTTCCGACCGATCTGAATTCAAACTTGTTTCCGGTAAAGGCAAACGGTGATGTACGGTTCCTGTCGGTGGAATCCTTGGGGATCGCGGGAAGAACCGATACTCCGATCTCCATCTTGCCCGTATCGGAGCCCGCATACGGTTTTCCGTTTTCTATACAGTCAAGCACTTCCGCAAGATCGTCTCCTATGAACACGGATATAATTGCCGGCGGTGCTTCCGCACCTCCCAGCCTGTGGTCATTGCCCGCCGACGCAACGCATACCCGCATCATCTCCTGATATTCATCGATCCCCTTGATCATGGCGGCGAGAAACAGCAGAAACTGGGCATTTTCATATGGTGAACTTCCCGGTTCGAGAAGATTGACGCCCGTATCGGTCGATAGCGACCAGTTATTATGCTTGCCGCTGCCGTTTACGCCGTCAAACGGCTTCTCATGAAGCAGGCAGACCATTCCGTGCTTTCTGGCAACATTTTTCATTATCTCCATCATTACCTGGTTCTGGTCGGTCGCCTGATTGGTCGTCGTATATATGGGAGCGAGCTCATGCTGGGCAGGAGCCGCCTCGTTATGCTCTGTTCTGGCATATACACCGAGCTTCCACAATTCCTCGTTGAGCTCCTTCATAAATGCCGATATCCTCGGCTTGATCGCGCCGAAATAGTGATCGTCCAGCTCCTGCCCTTTGGGTGCCGGAGCGCCGAACAGCGTTCTGCCGCAGAAGATCAGGTCTTTTCTCTTATCATAAAGATCTTTATCGACAAGAAAATATTCCTGTTCCGCCCCTACGGTCGTGATCACGTGCTTTACCTCGGTGTTCCCGAACAGGCGCAGTATACGCATTGCCTGTGTATTGATATCTTCCATCGAGCGCAGCAGCGGTGTCTTCTTGTCAAGCGCTTCGCCGCCGTATGAACAGAATGCCGTCGGGATGCACAGAATACCGTCCTTGACAAAAGCGTAGCTTGTCGGATCCCACGCCGTGTAACCTCTTGCCTCAAATGTCGCCCTAAGGCCTCCCGAAGGAAAGCTCGAAGCGTCAGGTTCGCCCTTTATAAGCTCCCTGCCCGAGAATTCCATGATCGCGCGGCCGTCCGGCTGCGGGGACACGAAGGAATCATGCTTTTCCGCCGTTCTTCCGGTCATCGGCTGGAACCAGTGGGTAAAATGTGTCGCTCCCTTTTCCACTGCCCAGTCCTTCATTGCAAGCGCAACGGCATTCGCGACGGTAATGTCCAGTTCTTTCCCGTCTTCTATAGTCTTATGGAGAGACCTGTATGTTTCCTTGGTAAGCCTCTCCTGCATAACGGCGTCGTTGAACACCATGCTGCCGAATATCTCGGGTACATTTGTCATATCGTCAAACCTCTCCTTCAAAGACGGTTACGGCTCCGCCCGTCATGTATACATGATTATCATTGCCGCGATCCCAGAATATATCAAGGTCTCCGCCACGCAGATGGACGCATACGCGATCATCTGTCTCGCCGTTTAGGATGCATGCCACAACGGATGCGCACGCTCCGGTTCCGCACGCAAGCGTCTCTCCGGTCCCGCGCTCCCATACACGCATCCTTATGTCCGTCCTGCCTGTTATCTGCACGAACTCGGTGTTGATACGGTTGGGAAAGCATACATGATTTTCGAACAGGGGTCCAAGCTCCCCGATCGGGATCTTATCTACATCATCAACCTTTATGACACAGTGCGGATTGCCCATAGATACGCACGTAACCTTGTAATTGGCGTCTCCCACATACAGATCATGTCCGATGACCGATTCCGCGGCATCCGAGAACATGACAGGGATCCTGTACGGCTCAAGCACCGGTTCTCCCATGTCAACACGGACTTTATTGACCGCAAGGCCGTCCGCTCTCCTTGAAAAGCTCTTTCCCGTAATATCGTTTACTCTTTCGTTTCCGGTCTCAACGCGTATATTCCTGACCTGCCCGCCGGACAGGATTCTCATTTCCCTGCTGTCGACGAGCGCATTATCATATACGTACTTTGCCACACACCTGATGCCGTTGCCGCACATTTCCGAATATGTGCCGTCGGCATTGTACATCTTCATCTCGCAGTCGGCCGTATCCGAAGGGCATATGAATATCGCACCGTCCGAACCGATCCCCTTATGCCGGTCGGAGAACTCCTTTGCAAACGCTCCCATATCCGCAACCGTCTCTTCAAAACAGTTGATATAGATATAGTCGTTGGAACATCCGTGCATCTTCGTAAACTTCATGGTCTTCCCCCTATTCCGAGCCGTTTTCCTATCATACGGAGCTCTTCCGGCGTAAAATCATATGCCTTGTTGCAGAACCGGCATTTAAGCTCGAGCGGCTCGCCTTCTTTGATTATATCGGTAAGCTCATCCCTTCCGAGGCTTACAACGACCTTTTCCACCCTCTTACGGTCACAGTTGCAGTAGAACCGCGTATCTGTCCTGTCTGATATCTGAAGATCCTGATCCCCGAGAATGTGCTCAAGTATCTGTTCCGGAAGCATGCCGTCATCAAGCATGGATGTCATCGAAGGAAGGCTCCCAAGCCTGTCCTCAAGCAGCGTTATCCCGTCCTCGTCCGCTCCCGGAAGAGCCTGGATTATAAGACCGCCGGCCTGTCTGACCGTATTATTCTTCTCCATCAGGACGCCGAGAGATACGGCCGAGGGAACCTGCTCGCTTACCGCAAAATAGTATGCGAGGTCTTCCGCGATCTCTCCCGAGACGAGCTCGACCTGCCCGGAATACGGATCCTTCAATCCCATATCTTTGATAACGGTCAGCACTCCCGCGCCGATCGCACCGGATACATCAAGCTTTCCTTTGCTGTTTGCCGGAAGCATCGCGTCATTTACGACCGGATACCCCTTCACATTTGCTTTCGAATCGGCGGTAACAGTCATCCCTCTCATCGGGCCGTCTCCGCGAAGCTGGATCGTAAGGATATCATCCTTTCCCTTTTGCATGCTCCCCATTATCGCTCCGGCAGTAAGAAGCCGCCCGAGCGCCGCCGTGACGACAGGCGATGTGTCATGACACTGCCTGGCATATTCGGTCAATTCCCTTGTTGTGGCACAAAACGCCCTGATATTTCCGTTCGCGGCACTTGCGCGCACTATATAATCACCCATAGACTCACTCATTCCTTACAGTGCGAAGATCGCCCCGAATACGCCCATGCTGAGTATTCCCATTATTATCCCGGCAAGAACCACGCCCAGCACTATCGCGATGACGCTTGACTTAAAATCCATATCCAGGATGCTGGCTGCGAGCGTTCCGGTCCACGCACCGGTTCCCGGAAGCGGGATACCGACAAAGAGTAGCAGCGCCACAAAGAGTCCGCGGCCTGCTTTCGACTGGAGCTTTTCCCCACCCTTGTGCCCTTTTTCAAGACAGAAGGTAAAAAATCTCCCTATCACGGGCTTATCGGCTCCCCATTCAAGCACTTTTCTCGCAAAAAAGAATATCAGCGGCACCGGCACCATATTACCGATGATCGCAATGACATAACAAAGCGGAAGAGATAAAGGCACCCCCGCCGTGATAAACCCGATCGCATATGGAATGGCTCCGCGCAGCTCGATAAGCGGAACCATGGAAATGAAAAATATAATAAGATAATGTGTAAAAGTCGTCATATTGCTCTCCCTGAAATATCATCCACAGCTTCCAAAAAAGCCCGCATCTCCTCATCGGTACCGACCGAAATGCGAAGCCAGTCGCGTATCCTCGGCCTGTCCCACCATCTGACATATATATTTCTTGCCCTTAGCGCTTCATACAGAGAACCGGCACTCATAAATGATACGGGAGACGCGAACAGGAAGTTGGTTTTCGAGTCGGTCACGGCAAACCCTCTCTTTCTAAGCTCCGCCGCGCACCACTCCCGCGTACTTACGACCATTGATACCGTCCTTCGAAAATATTCTTCATCCGAAAGAGATGCAACACCCAGCTCTATCGCTAGGCGGCTCATCGTATAGGAATTGATCGAATACTTGACATCATTCAGATAACGGATAAGCTTCCTGTCTCCCATCGCGTATCCGATACGCACACCGGCAAACGCCCTTGATTTGGAAAATGTCCTGACTACAAGCAGATTATCGTATCTGCTGATGAGAGGAAGCACCGTTTCGCCCCCGAAATCCACATATGCCTCGTCTACGATAACGACAACCGAGCGGTTGGCAGCGACGATCTCCTCTATGATATCGATATCAGCATCAGCCGATATGCCTGTCGGGGCGTTCGGATTGGCAATGACTATGCCGCCGTTCTCACACAGATAATCGGACTTGACGATATGAAGATCATCATCCAGTGCTTTTGTCTCATAGGGGATCCTGTATACATCCGCCCAGACATCATAGAAAGAATACGTTATATCCGGAAAGATGACAGGTCTTGCGGAATTAAAGAATGTGAGAAATGCCATGGAAAGAACATCATCGGAGCCAACACCAATAAACACCTCATCGCTGTCAACCCCTTCCCGCGCTGCGATCGCCTCGCGAAGAGGCGCCGCATCAGTGGATGGGTACAGTCTGAGCTTTGTATAGTCAAACGCCCTGAGTGCATCCATTACCTTAGGTGAAGGCGGATAGGGCATCTCATTCGTATTAAGCTTGATAACTCTGTTTACCGCATCATCACCCGGCTGTTCACCCGGAACATACGGAGTTACATGTCTGACGTTATTCTCCCACATCTTATGAGACTCCCCTTAAGCCGAGCGCTGCAGCAAGCTCCTGAAACTTCGGCAGGCTGCCCTTAACCGTCTCATATGATACACAGTATGCGATCCTGACAAATCCCCTGCACATGAATGCAGATCCCGGTACGAGCAGAATATTGTGCTTTCTTGCCATGCCCGCAAATTCATTATCATCCTCGATCGGCGTCTTCATGAACAGGTAGAAAGCACCTTCGGGCTTACGGCACTCAAAACCGAGCTTTGTCAGACCCTCATAGAGCGTATTCCTGTTTCTCTCATAATAAGATATGTCTGTTGACGCATCAATGCACTTTCCGACAACAAGCTGCATGACAGAAGGCGCATTTACGAATCCGAGTATCCTTGTGGCAACGCTTGCGGCACTTGCGAGGTCTTCATGATCATCCGCGTCGGACGGGATCACAAGATATCCTATCCTCTCGCCCGGAAGCGAAAGCGATTTGCTGTATGAATACCCTACTATAGTATTGCGGTAATAATCCGGCACCCACGGAACGTACGCACCGTCATAGACAAGCTCCCTGTATGGCTCATCGGATATAAGATATATCGTCCTGCCAAGCTCCCTCTGCTTCTTCTCCAGAGCGGCCGACAGACCTTTCAGTGTTTCTTCTGAATAAATAACACCTGTTGGGTTATTGGGGGAATTGATAATAACACATGCGGTTTTATTGGTGATCTTGTCTTCAAACTCCGATAAATTCGGCTGAAATGTATCAATATCAGGTGTTATTGCAACCACTTTTCCGTCGTAGTTTGCAACATAATTATCATACTCCCCGAAATACGGGGCGAACACTATCACCTCGTCGCCCGGATTGATGATCGACTTGAGCGCGACATTCATTCCGCCTGCCGCACCGACCGTCATGACTATATTCGATCTGTCGTAGGCGGTACCGTACTTTCCGTTAAGGGACTGCGCTATTATATCCCTTACTTCATCATGTCCGGCATTGCTCATATAACCGTGAAGCTTAACGCTGTCGGTATTGCTCACCACATCTATTATCGCATCGTTAACTTCCTTCGGCGCGGGTACATTCGGATTGCCGAGAGAAAAATCAAACACATTTTCGGCACCGTACTTCTGTGCCAACAGCTTCCCGTCTTCAAACATTGCCCGGATCACCGAACTGCCCTTGACAAGACCCTCCATTTTCTTTGAGATCATCCAGTCTCCTTCCGTAACTGCCGCCCTACCGTGGACGCTTATCTGCGGGATCCTTGCTGTAATCAAACACAAGCGAACGCAATCTGGTCAGCGCCGTTACAAATATCCTCTCTTCAACGGCTGTTGTCCATACACTTGCCTTTGTCTGGCCCCCGATGACATATTTGCTGATTATCGCGCGGAACAGATCAATATCCCTTAATGTCGCGGACTCCATCGCGATCCTTTCGGACTTCGGATCCGGCATTTTCCATTTGCAGTATACGTACGGATAATTCTTGTAGTAAAACTTCGTGTTTCGAACTTCCTTGACGAAGGCAAGAAGCGACGAATCATACACGGGAACGGGGATAACTTTGTTGTCTCCTTCTCCCTCGTAGTATTCCTGCGTATTCTTCCCGCCCTTTTTCTCAAGAAACGGCAGATACCTGAGAAGCTTCGTCAGATCATCTTTGTATTCCTCGGTGATCTGCTCTCTGAGATTTACTTCCTGTCCGTACATATCCTGCTCCCTATATTTCAAGTCCCGCTCGCGAGCCTTGATTTTATTGCAATTATCAATCTTTCTTATTATAATTATATAGTACTTAAATGTCAAAATAATTAGAGGTTTGCGGCTTGGAACTTCGTGTGAAGCAGAGGATAATCGAATACATTGGACTGTTTATCGCAAGTACGACTCATCTGCTCCTGTTTTCGCTGTGGACAAGCCCTTTTTACCCGCTCTGGTATGGCTGCGATGCCAGCTTTTTCACGCTTGTGGGGCGCGGCATACTGGAAGGGAAGGTTCCGTACCGTGATTTTTTTGACCTTAAAGGCCCCTATTTCTTCTTTGTCGAGGCTGTGGGGCAGTTGTTCGCCCATGACAGGATCGGCGCCTTTATAATACAGATACCGTTTGCTTTTGCCTCTCTCGTTCTCGTATATGAACTGAGCCTTATGTTCATATCGAAAAAGAAGGCTATCTTCGTCATGATCGTGTATCTGTGGGGAAACATAACCACTCTCTGGGGCGGGAACACGCTGGAGGAATTTGCTCTGCCGCTCTCCCTCGGATGCCTGTATATAGTGCTTCGTCACGTTGTGATAAAGCGAAAGTCATTCTCGGATCTGCCTTTTTCTACGATGGCCATACTCGGGATATGTCTCGGGATAGACCTTTTTGCAAAGATAAGCGTTGCGGCTCCGATACTCGGCATAGCGGCGGCGATACTGTACTATGACATAAGCGCCGGGAAGATCAGAAAGCTTCTGCTTGACATCATATATATGCTGCTCGGCGTCGCAATTGCCGCCCTCCCCGTAATAATATACTTCGGACTCAACTCGTCCCTGTCGGATATGCTGTTCTGCGTATTCGGGCTCGGATTTTCACGTTCGACAAACTATTATGAGAGCTTCAGCATCACATGGGAGCTTAAGCTTTCGGGATGCGTTGCCGCGTTCGCGTTTGCCGTACTTGGCCGCAAGCGCCTGCAAAAGGAGCTTTCCATCATCCTGATGGCAATGTCCGCGGCAACATGGCTGCTGCTGCATCTGGGCACGCCTTTTTATTACTATTTTACGACCGTTTATCCTTCTCTTCTGCTTGCCCTCATACTGTTCCTTAAGATCTACGATCCGCTGATCCTGTTTGAAAACGCCGGACAGGCCGTAAGTATCGCTCTTTTCTTCGTGTATCTGTGCTATTATGTGCCGTCGGGTCTCGATACCGTGAGAACGGTTCTGTATGACAGGAATTTCGAGGGAGCACAGGCTTATCAGGAAAATGCCGAAAGCATAGGCAGTCTCATACCCGAATGTGACCGGGGGAGCGTATTCTCGTTCATGATCGATATGCAGATGTTCGAAGCCAATGATATGATGCCATGCTCCAGATATGTCGTTAATCTGCCTTTTTTTATAGAGCTTTATCCGCAGGCTCTTACCGATATTTTGGAAACGCTTGACAAAGCACCCCCTAAATGGCTCATAATAGGAGATAACTTTCAGGATAATCTTCCTGAAATATACGACAGTGTCATGGAAAAATACGACTGTATATACGATAACCCGGCAGGACACTTATACCTGCTTGCAGAGTGAACGCATTAAACAAATGCGTTTACCATACACACAATTGCGATAGGAAAGTAATAAGGAGGAACAAAATGACTGACAACACTATTACCATACCCCTTCAGGGAAGGATCAGCTCTGACAATGCAGCTTCGGTAGAACAGGAGCTTACGGACAGGCTGGCAGAAAATGAAGGTGCCGGGATAATATTTGATGCATCATCTCTGGAATACATATCAAGCGCAGGTCTCAGGATCATCCTGCGTCTTAAAAAGAATCATCCGGATCTAAAGATCATAAATGCATCGCCCGAAATATATGATATCTTTGAGATGACCGGTTTTACCGAAATGATGACCGTCGAAAGGGCATACAGGGAGGTTTCCATAGAGGGGTGCGAGGAGATCGGCAGAGGCGCGAACGGAACGATCTACCGTATCGACAAAGACAATGTTGTCAAAGTCTTTAATAATCCCGATGCACTCGAAGACATCAAGCATGAGCGTGAGGTCGCAAAGCTTGCCCTTATTCTCGGCATACCGACAGCGATCAGCTATGATGTCGTTAAGGTCGGCAACAGTTACGGATCCGTATATGAGCTGTTAAATGCCAGATCTTTTTCCAAAATACTTGCAGGCGATCCGGATAAGCTCGACTGGTGCGTCAAAGAGTTCGTAGATATGCTTAGAAAGATACACTCAACCGTTGTTCCCGAAGGAAAGCTTCCCGATATGAAGGAGACTGCCATAAAATGGGCAGGGTTCACCAAAGATTACCTTCCGGATGCCGCGGGCACGAAGCTTCTCGATCTGATAAATGCCGTTCCTCATGACGATCACATGATCCACGGCGACTATCACACCAAAAACCTTGAACTGCAGAACGACGAGGTTTTGCTGATCGATATGGATACTCTTGCCGTCGGTCATCCGATATTTGAATTGGGTTCCATCTACAATGCGTTCATTGGATTCAGCGAATATGATGAAGAACACATTCTTAAATTCCAGGGATTTGACCAGCAGACCGCAAATACCTTCTGGAAAAAGACACTTGCCATGTATCTGGAGGATGGCAGCGAAGAGCGGATCCGCGAAGTGGAAGATAAAGCCCGCATAATAGGCTATACGCGGTTGATCAGACGCTCTGTAAGACGCGGCGGTCTTGAAAGTGAAGCAGGCAGGGCAGAGATAGATCTGTGGAAGGGTGAGCTTAATGAGCTTCTCGCCTCATATGATACACTGCTGTTTTAGATCAGGCTATACTTTTCCGGAGTCATTGATTATATGAGAGATATAGAGCTAATAGACCTGCATATGCATTCGGTCGTATCTGACGGAACGGACACACCGGAAGAAATACTCTCCAAAGTAAAATCGTGCGGTATAGATATGTTTTCCGTCACCGACCATGATGCGGTAGCGGGATGCTGTACGGTTCTCGGGAATCTTGCGCCTGATGATCCGGCATTCATCACCGGCGTTGAGTTCTCATGTAAGGACGATCACGGCAAATATCACATACTGGGGTACAATTACGATCCTGATGCACAACCGATAAATGATGTGGTAGCTCTCGGTCATGGCTACAGGATGCGCAAAGTAAACGCAAGACTTGATTTTCTGAAGGAAAACTTCGGATTTGATTTTCCGAAGGAAGAAATTGATGCGCTCCTTGCGCTTCAAAACCCCGGCAAGCCCCATATCGGAAACCTTATGGTCAAATACGGGTACGTCTCCAGCAAGGAGGATGCCATCAACAATTATATCAATAAACTGCACTTCAAGAGCGACTATGTGCGTCCGGAAGAGGCAATAACAGGCATACTGGAAAGCGGGGGCATCCCCGTGCTCGCCCACCCGTCATACGGCAGCGGCGACCAGCTGATCCTCGGAGACGAAATGGATGCCCGGCTTCAAAGGCTGACCGGTTTCGGATTACAGGGCGTAGAGGCCTTCTACTCCGGATTCACTCCGAAGCTGTGCAAACAGATGCTTGATTTTGCTGATAAGTACGATCTGTATGTCACAGCTGGGAGCGACTATCACGGAAAAAACAAGCTGATAGAGTTAGGAGACAATAACCTTCCGGACAAAAGCGATTGGCCGGACAGGCTTACCGCATTCCTAAATGCCGTCATCCCTTAACGCCCGGCTCCGCTTCATCCTTTGAGTCCCCGGGACTGGCGATCCATATCCTCGACCACAATATCGTATATCTCCCCGATGGATCTGCAGTACTCAAGGACAAGCCACGGTTCGTTTGTATGGTAATGAAGCTTAACAATGGCTTTCTCTCCGTTTTCATCCTCTCCGGAGTCTCCGGCTACAACCATGCTGTCTCCCTTGAACGCATCCAGAATGTGATCTCTTATCTCATCCACAAGATCATCGGCAAGATCATCGGGATCTTCTCCGTCAGCCGCATATTTATCAAGCAGCAGCTGTGTGTCATATCGAAATTCAATTGTATCCATGTATGTTTACCTCGTTCCTTCTAATTTGCTTACAACTGTTACAGCTTCTCGGGTTCGGGATATTCCACGCCGAACGTCTCTACCGTCACGCTCTTCATTACCTGAGGCGTCGTCGGTCTGTCCGAAATGTCTGTCCGGACGCAGGCAATGGCATCAACCACCTCCTGCCCTTCCGTTATCCTGCCGAAAGCCGCGTACTCACCGTCAAGATGCGGGCTCGTCTCGTGCATTATGAAGAACTGCGAGCCTGCGGAATCCGGCATCATGCTCCGCGCCATTGAAAGTACGCCCTTTGTATGTTTCAGATCGTTTGCAAACCCGTTGCTTGCAAATTCACCCTTTATCGAGTACCCCGGGCCGCCCATGCCTGTGCCTTCCGGATCTCCGCCCTGGATCATAAATCCCGGGATCACGCGGTGAAAGATCAATCCGTCATAAAACCCCTTTTTAACCAGTGAGACAAAGTTACGGACTGACTGCGGGGCGACATCCGGATACAGTTCCGCACGAAAAACATCGCCGTTTTCCATTGTAAATGTAACGATAGGATTGTTTGCCATGATTTTCTCCCTTCATATTATGATATGGGGCAATAGTCCCTTTGCCCCCGGCACTCCAAAATTATAAACCAATAGTCCCTGTCATACAACGAAAATCATTTTCATCTACTCTTCAAGCATTTTATTGATCATATTGAGCACTCTCTTCTTGTCGGTACTCCACGCGGGTTCTATCAAGAGCCTCCTTGCCCCGTCGCCCGTGACCCGGTGTATCACTATATCCGGAGGTATCCTTTTAATAAGCGTTGCAACAAGCAGGCAGTACTCTTCCATGCTCATTATATGGAAAGGATCATCGCTGTACATCCGTGCAAGCTCTGTGCCCTTTAGAATGTGAAGAAGCTGAAGTTTGATGCCCTGTATGGGAAGTGAGCATACCTTGTCGACGGATTCACACATCATCGCATGATTTTCGCCCGGAAGACCAAGTATCAGATGAGCTATAACATCAATTCCGGCATTGCTTAATCGTAAGACAGCATCCTTGAACTTCTCATATGTGTATTTGCAATTAAGGAGCTCAAGTGTCGATGAATGCACGGTTTGCAGTCCCATTTCGACCCAAACCGGTTTGACCGCGTTAAGTTCTTTCAATAGTTCGAGCACTTCACCGGATATGCAGTCGCACCGTGTCGCAACGGATATTCCGACGATATCGGGACAGGCCGCAGCCGCATAATAGACCTCGCGAAGGTATCCGACCGGCGCGTAAGTATTGGAAAAGGGCTGAAAATAAGCAATATACTTCCTGCAGTCTGTCTTTTGGGAAATAAGTGCTTTCGCCCTTTCAATCTGACCGGCGATATCATCAGCCGTACACGAGTACGGTTCATCCTTTCCGAACGTAAAATCACCCGATCCGCCTTCCGAACAGAATATACAGCCTCCCGTGCCTAATGTACCGTCCCTGTTCGGGCACGTCATTCCGGCATTTATAGAAATCTTGTATACTTTTTCGCCGTATTTGTCCTGAAGATAATCATTTACAAATATATGCCGCTTTGTCATTGGGAAAATAGTACCTGCTGCCGAGACCGGCGACGAACCGAAGCCAGATCCAAAGAATATATAGTGAACGAATTAGATTAATGCGTTTACCATAACAAGACGCTCGGATAAGAATGCCCGGTTATATGGATACAGAAGCAAATAAATTCATTTCCGGTATATATGAAAAATGCCGCAGGCCGGGGTCGAACCGGCACGGGTATTACTACCCACGGGATTTTAAGTCCCGGGCGTCTGCCAATTCCGCCACTGCGGCAAATGTTGTAAGGATTGTCACAAGGACGCTCGCCATTTGAATTCGGCTTCGCCGAATAGAGGCTCGCGGTGTAGCAAACTCTTTCTCTTGATCTACAACCAACATTTCCTTCGCTGTCGCTACGGAAATGTCGCCTCTGCACAAGGACGCTCGCCATTTGAATTCGGCTTCGCCGAATGGAGGCTCGCGGTGTAGCGAGGACTCCGTCTGCTTCGCAGACACCTCGCAACATATACCG
>CAJOMN010000015.1 GCA_905235745.1 uncultured Lachnospiraceae bacterium | reverse complement strand
TTCGTAAGTTGCTTTCGCCTCTGCGCTGGTCAAATCCAACTCATCCATATCCACCTTAACCTCGATGTGATGCTTTGCCTCAGAAAGTTTGGACAAAAGTGCGACCGTCTCAACATGCACCGTTTCCGGGAACTGGTCTATAGGGCATATCTTCACCGGCGCGTAACCGTTTCCCATCATATACTCAAGATCCCTGGCAAGGCTCGTTGGCTTGCAGGATACGTAGATTATATTATCGACCCCGTAATCGACAATCCTGGCAAGTGCTTTGGGATTGATCCCGTCCCTCGGGGGATCGAGTATGATCAGATCCGGCCTGTCTTCAACCTCGTCAAGAACCTTCAACACGTCGCCGGCGATGAATTCACAATTATGTAAACCATTGCGAGCCGCATTCTCATTTGCTGCTCTTACTGCCTCTTCAACAATTTCAATACCGATCACCTTTTTGGCATTGGTTGACATAATCTGACCAATAGTCCCGGTTCCGCAATACAGATCATAAATAACACCCGGTCTGCCTGTGTCTGTCAGGTTGACATAATCTCTTACCTTTGAATACAGTACGGCTGCCGAATAAGTATTTGTCTGAAAGAATGAGAATGGAGTTATCTTAAACGACAGACCAAGAACCTCTTCAACTATATAGTCGCGTCCGAAGAGAACCTTTGTATCATCATTGACAATGGCATCCGCTACCCTGTCGTCTGTCGTGTGCAGTATGCCGACTATATTTCCTGCAAGTGACAGACCCAGGAGTGCCTCCGTCCAGTCCTCAAGCAGCCCTGTTTCCGTACACACTGTATCTTTCGGCTTCTGCGATGTGGTGACAAGATCCACGAGTATCTCGCCCGTTGCAGCAGCCTTACGTACGACCAGATACCGCAGAAAGCCCTCGTGCGTCCGTTTGTGATAATACGAAGTATCTTTTCCCCTGAAATACGCAAGCGTCTCAGCCACGATCATACGATAATCCTCATCGACGATCCTGCATTTCGGTACGGATATGATATCATAAAAGCTTCCAGTTTTATGTAAACCAAGCTCCAGTTCTCCGCCAAAGCTTGCATCCCCAAACGAATACTCCATTTTATTGCGGTATTCGAACTGGCTGGGACTATGCACAATCGGTTCAAACAGATTACTTATGTCAACTTCATCAGGCACTTCCCCGCTTCCTATTTTCCCCAAATATCCCGAACGTATCACCGGCTCAAGCAGTTCGTGAACCTGCCTCTCCTTTATGGCAAGCTGCTCCTCATAGGGCAGCGTGTGATAGCTGCACCCTCCGCACTTTTCAAAATGCGGGCATGTGCTGTCGGTTTCAATATGGGATCTTTCGAGTATTTCGGTGACATATCCCTCGCATGATCCGTTTCTCTTCTTGTTTACACGGAACCTGATCTTCTGCCCCGGTATCACATTTTTGACAGTGCACAGGGAACTTTCCTCACCCTCCGTCACCCTGACGATACCCTTATTGGGAAACCTGACGGTTTCTACCGTGCCGGTGTATTCCTCTCCCTTTTTCATATAACAATCCTCTTACAGTTTCTTACAATAATAGCCGGCATACAGCCGGCTATTTGATCATCATATCATGTAGTAATCAGCATCCTCACTTATCTTTGTCCTTTTCTTCATCCTCGAAGAAATCATCATCGTCAAATTCCTCATCATCGAATTCATCATCAAAATCTTCCAGATAATCCGGTGTAAAATAGCAATACAGACCGTATACTATCGCAGCGACAACAAAAATACCTACTATTATAGCGATCAGCAGACCCCAGTTGAACTTCTTCTTCTCCACAACAACCTCTTCCTTTTTGAAGATATCGGGAACCGGGATATCCGAAAGCTGTGTGTTCCTGACCTCATCAATGATACTCTTTGCCTTCGCAAGTCCTGCCTCTTCCTGTGCCTTTACTACATCGATAACCTTCTCAAGTTTGTCTATACTGCTCATGGTATACCCCTTTCATGTTATATTTCAAATCCCGCCCGCTCATGCCGGGAACCTTTTATGCTACCTGCATATTATCACATCTTCTTTAGTTTTGCAAAGGCAGCAAACATCTTTTTGGTCCCGAATCCGTCAAAATCAACCGTCACTTCGTAATCCCTCGCGCCCTTCTCCACGGAAAGAACGGTTCCGGCTCCGAATTTCATATGATTGACTCGGTCACCGGGACCATAGTCAGGCACCGCGGCGTTTGCGATATCCGAACCCTTTTTAAGGTCTGTAAATGCGGTCGCTCTTGCAATAAACGGCTTCGGTGCAGCAGAACCCGGCGTCGAATGGCGATACTTGCCCGAAGGCTCTTCCTTTACGGGTTTTACCGCTTTCCCTCCCTCTAACAGTTCTTCCGGTATCTCTTTGACAAACCTCGAAACTGCGTTATACTGCGTCTCACCTCTTATCATCCTTGATCTTGCAGCCGAGATCGTCAGATGATCCTTTGCTCTTGTTATCCCGACATAACACAGGCGTCTTTCTTCTTCGATCTCCGATTCATCACCGGAGCATATAGTCTGATATCCCGGAAACAGTCCGTCCTCCATCCCTGCAAGATATACGTTCGGAAATTCAAGCCCTTTTGCCGAATGAAGTGTCATCAGCATCACCCTGTCCGCATTCCCGTCAACATTGTCGATATCCGCGACAAGCGCAACCTCTTCAAGGAACTGTGACAGCGTCGCATCCTCATTCTCTTCCTCAAACGATACGGCCTTATTGATAAGCTCTCCGATGTTTTCCATTCTCTCCGACGCATCATCCGGATCCGACTCGGTCAGCATATTCTCATAGTCAGTCCGGTCGACTATATCATTTATAAGTTGTTCAATGCTGACATACTCCAGCTTTGATTTGAACAGTCCGATCAGACTCACGAATTCCGCTATCTTCTCTGCTGCTTTTCCGTGCCCGAGGATTTCCTCCGCACGCGTACAGCATTCATAGAAGTTCAGTCCGGAAGCGGCGCCGTAATCG
This sequence comes from uncultured Lachnospiraceae bacterium, assembly GCA_905235745.1. Lineage (GTDB taxonomy): Bacteria > Bacillota > Clostridia > Lachnospirales > Lachnospiraceae > UBA2868. The sequence continues at coordinate 121,229 of CAJOMN010000015.1, read as the reverse complement.
GCAAGCTTACCTATCGTGGTAGCTCCGATCCCGCGCTTCGGAACATTGATGATCCTCCGCACCGCCAGATCGTCCCTGCCGTTATCGATTGTTTTCAAATACGCCAGTATATCCTTGATCTCTTTGCGGGAATAGAAGTTAACACCGCCCACAACGCTGTACGGAACCCCCGCCATGACGCATTTTTCCTCGAGTAAGCGCGACTGCGCATTAGTCCGGTACAGCACGGCATTATCACGATAATCGCATTTTCCCGCTCTCCTGTCACGGCATATCCGGTCGACTATTGCATCTGCCTCCTCATAGGCCGTATCGGTATTGATGAAACGGATCTTATCTCCCTGCCCACGGTCGGTCCACAATGATTTTGGCTTACGGGAGCTGTTGTTCGCAATGACGGAATTGGCTGCATCGAGTATCGTCTGTGTCGAACGGTAATTTTGCTCAAGCTTGACGACCATCGCATTCGGATATACCTTTTCAAAATCAAGAATATTCCGGATATTGGCGCCCCTGAACTTGTATATGGACTGATCGTCATCCCCGACAACGCATATATTCTTATTCTTGTCGGCAAGCAGCCTTATCAGCTCGAACTGCGCGGTATTCGTATCCTGATACTCGTCGACCATAATGTACCGGAAACGGTTCTGGTAATTCTCGAGCACTTCATGATGATCCTCGAACAGTTCAACCGTTTTCATTATCAGGTCGTCAAAATCAAGCGCATTATTTTTACGAAGGGTGTCCTGATAATCCTTGTAAACACCCGCATACAGTTCGTCGGAGTAATCTCCCGCCGCTTCCTTCATCTCGTCTTCCGGCGATGAGAGCTCATTCTTGCATGATGATATGCGGTTCAGGAATCTCTTGTCGGGATACTGCTTCGTGTCGATATTGCGTCTCTTTAATATTTCCTTTATTACAGCCTTCGAATCATCGGTATCATATATCGTGAAATTATTATCATATCCGAGCAGGTCGATGTGCCTGCGAAGGATCCTGACGCATGTGGAATGAAACGTTGCCACCCAGATGCTCTCACACCCCTCGCCTACAAGTCTGTCGATCCTCTCGCGCATCTCATCAGCCGCCTTGTTCGTAAATGTTATCGCAAGGATATTCCACGGACTGATACCCGCCTCTTTGATCATATATGCCGTCCGGTTGGTCAGAACCCTTGTCTTGCCCGACCCTGCTCCCGCGAGGATCAGCACGGGACCTTCCAGTTGGCCTGCGGCTTCTCTTTGCTTGTCATTTAATACTTCAAGTACACTCACTGTATTCTCCTTAGAGGTTGCGTCTGTCACTTTAACGTGGTAAAATATGACAGTGTTAAAGTTTTGCAATACGAAAGGGGCGCTCTAATGAATCCGAAAATAAGAACCGAAGCGGTCGACTATCTGTTTGATGCAATAATGGAACTTAAGAACAAGGAAGAATGCTATATCTTTTTCGAGGATATATGCACCATTAACGAACTGCTGTCGCTCTCCCAGCGTTTCGAAGTCGCAAGCATGCTGCGCGAGAAGAAAACCTATCTTGAGATCGCGGAGCGAACAGGCGCATCAACAGCAACCATCAGCCGTGTCAATCGTTCCCTTAATTACGGAAATGACGGATACGATATGGTGCTGAGCCGTATGGAATCCGGGAAAAAGAAAAAGAAGTGAATATCTACAGCCGGACACCGAGCCTTGAGAACAACAGCTCCAGCGAATCACTCTCAAGCGCGAGGATCATGTTGCTCGATATATGCTCGTCATCGATCGTAAACTCTTCATCAACAACAAGCACCCGTTCTCCCGGCTGAACAAATTCATCAAGAGGGATCCTGATGATATCGCTGACTTTACCCGGGATCTGATCCGGAGTTCCTATATTAACAAACAGACCCGTAAGCGTTGCTATCGAATTGGCATACGCGCCGCTTGTGATATTTGCCATCTCGTTGAGCACCGACGAATCCATTTCATCAAGACTGCTCAGGTTGTCTATTTCCTTGGCGTAAAATGTATTAATGATGCGTTCGGCGAACCGCTTCTCGACAACGTGAAGCATCATTCCGTCAAGGTCTCCGTTAACCTCTACCTTGAGACCGACAACTACATGATCGTCTCCTCCAAGCAGTTCCTTAGTCGTTTCATAACCCACCAGCTGAACGCTCGGACAGGACATATCAATAGAAGTGCCGAGAAGAACAGACAGCGCCGTACATGCATTCCCCGCGCCGATGTTCCCGATCTCGCGCATTACATCCAACTGCATATCATTAAGGTCTTCATATGTGAGCATAAATCACCTCAGAAATAATATATCAAGTGTTTTACTGCGATCCAAGATCACATGCTATGGTATTGTAGCACAGCGGTTTGACTTTTACAAGCATTTGCGATAGAGTAGTGACTTGAATTTCTTTTATGATAGCATACTGAAGGGGCGATGGATATGGAATCCTACGAAATATTTAAATCACTCGCGATAATAATCATAGCCGCAAAACTGTTCGGAATATGCGCCAGAAAGATCAATGTACCCCAGGTTGTCGGAGAGATCATTGCGGGTCTTCTGATAGGGCCTTCAATACTCGGGTGGGTTGACAATACTGCTTTCATCAGTCAGATGGCAGAGATCGGGGTGATCCTCCTTATGTTTTCAGCGGGACTTGGCACCGATCTTAAAGAGCTGCGGCAGACCGGTACTGTTGCGCTTCTCCTCGCATGTGCCGGTGTACTTGTTCCACTCATCGGCGGTACTGCGTATTATATGATTTTCTACAATGTACGCTCGTTCTCGTCTCCCGATTTCATCGAGGCAGTGTTCGTCGGAACGATAATGACCGCGACAAGCGTTTCCATTACCGTTGAAACGCTCAAAGAGCTCGGATTCCTTAAGAGCAGGCTCGGTACGACGATACTGTCCGCCGCGATAATAGATGATGTCATCGGTATAATCGTCCTCACATTCGTTATCAGCTTCAGGGATCCTTCTGTCAGGATCTCCGCCGTATTCGTCCAGACCGCATTGTTCTTTATATTTGCGATAGGTGTCGGTTTTGTCGCATACAAACTGTTTCAGGTCGTCGACAAGAGATATCCGCACACCAGGCGTATCCCGATCGCCGGTCTTGCCCTGTGCTTTGCCATGGCGTACATTGCCGAGGCGCTGTTCGGAATAGCCGATATAACCGGAGCATATGTTGCCGGGATAATCCTCTGTTCCATCAGTGATTCCGATTACATTGCACGCAAAATGGATATCAATTCCTACATGCTGTTTGGCCCGATATTCTTTGCATCGATAGGACTCAAGACCGACCTTGCCGATTTTTCGTTGTCGATGCTTTGGTTCTCAATAGGCTTTATGATCGTCGCCCTTGCGGGAAAAGTCATAGGCTGCACCCTGATGGCGCTTGCCTGCAAATTCAATTTCAGGGATTCCCTTACATGCGGAGTGGGGATGATGACAAGAGGCGAGGTTGCCCTTATAGTCGCACAAAAGGGCTTATCAGTCGGTCTGATAAGCCCTGTATACTTCTCCGCGGTGATACTGCTCATACTTGTATCAAGTATCCTGACACCCGTATTGTTAAAGCTCCTGCTTTCAGGCTCGCAGGTGCAGCCGGTTTCGGTAGATGAATAGCTATTCCCGTGCGTTCTTCAAAGGCCGTACGCGGTACACGACCACGATGTCCTCGTCAATACGCTCTTTAATGTTAGCTTTGAGCCGTTCAAGAACACCGACGGCATCCTCGAAGGTCTTCGCCGGGAACATGATCGCGATCTCGGTATCTGCCTTTCTGCATACCGCATCGCCTACCCTGAGTGTTCTCTGGCAGCAGGAGATCACATCCTTCATTGACTTCTCATTGTAGAGCGGATCATCGCTGTCCGATTCGGAAAACCTTATATCCACAAGTCCCAGAAATATAGTTGATTTGGAGCGCGACTGTACTCTTCTTTGAAGGTTATACAGTTCCTTAAAGGTCGTATAATCACACAGAAACGCCTCCTGCTCCATCACCTCTTCCTGCAGCTCCGCCTGCATTCTGTCGGTCTCGTCCTGAAGTCTTACGGACAGTTCGCGTACTTCATTATAGTATGCGATCACGCTCTCTTTCGCAGACGCGTCCGGATCGGCTATCGATAGTCTTGCGATCTGTGCCTCAAGTTCGATAAGCTCCGATGTGCCCGCAAGCTCAAGCGCCCTCTCGCAGACCTGTACTATCTTTGCCGGCTGGTTATCCTTCTTCAGAAGATCAATATACGCCATTACCGTTTCAACGTACATCTCCCGGTATGATGCCGACTTGGCGATCAGCCACGGTTCCGAAGAGAAATCCGGAAGAAGCGGGCCCTCATACACGTCTATCGCTTTTGACAGATACTCTTTTCTGCGTGTCGCGGATATTGTCGGATCAAGACCGGCTTCCGCCAGCGCGCTAAAATCAAGAGCATCTATTGAAACGTCGAGCTCACTGTTCCACTGGTAAGTTCCCCTGTGCGAGATGATAGCCCCCTGAAGCGCATCGGCACCTTCCCTGTCGATCATGGAGCGAAAACGATACAGTAACGTACGAAGCGCTGTTGACGGATTGGCGTAATCCTCTCCCGACCACAGCAGTTCAAACAATTCCTGATGTGATATCGGCCTGTCTCGATTAACAAGCAGATACGCCACAAACAGCTTTGTCTTTCTCGTATTGGTCAGATTCGTGAGAATCGGCGTATCCCCCTTTATGATCTCAAATCTGTCAAATAGTCTGATATTAATCCTTTCACTCATATTTATATAGTCCTTTCAATTCAGGTCTCGCCCGACCTTCTGAGATTTTATCGATACGGAACTACATAATGATCCGGATCCGTCAGCCCCGCGGCCTTCATCCCGCCTATGTAGTCTCCGATCATGATCCCGTATCCACTGTCGCTCTCATAGTCCAGTACTGTTCTGGCAACCGCCGCATTCGCAACGATATTGTTGTTTCCCATCGCATATATCCTGTCGCCGCACAGTATTAGGCCTTCAACATTAACATCACTGTCAATTATCACATTTTTCGGGGTCGCGACGATCCCCGCAAAATCATCCCTGATCTCAATATCCGAATTGGACAGAAGCTTCCGGTACCTGCACTCATACCCTCCGTCGTTGTCGGAATCATAGTACACCGATATCCCGTCAAGCCCGGACAATGATATCTCGATGAGATTGATTGCATTGTAATAATCTGTCAGGGTTTCCTCACTCATCTTATAGGTCGGATAAAGCGTTCCGTCCATTGTATAGCTTGAATCCCTGTAGAATCCCTTTATCTCGTTAAGCCGCTGCGCATAGCACTTCATGTCGCCGGTATTCGGCGTAAACATCACAAAGGAACCGTTTATGTTTATATCTCCGGTACTTACTACAATGTCGGATCTGACTCCAAGCTGCGTCGACAATATGTTGAGACCTCCGAACGTTCCGGTCTCCCCGTATACACTCTCGGCTTCGCGGCACTCCTCGGACGTATGTTTTCCGGCAAAAATATCACCGATAACGGACGAAGTCTTACCGGTAATATATATACCTTTCTGTGACGCCATGCAATAACTGAACAGCTCATCCGAGCCGGAATGGAATACCGCATCGGGAAACTGTATCCTGTAGCTTATATTGTCACTTCTTCTTCCGCTCACCGGGGAATCATAGCATATTGTCACATTCCTGATAAGCAATGAGATTACGCTGCCGTTTTCATCTGTTACCGTATCTATCGCCGTAAGATCATTATCGTAAACAGATACATTATCGAGCCCGGCATCGGTAATATAAGAATTAAAGCTGGCACATATACTGCTGCTGTCCTCTCCTATCCCTGTCTTTATACTGCCGGCATAGCCGGTCCGGAACAGGCTCTCAAGCTCTCTTTCCGACATTTCATTGTCATCTTCAGCCCTGACAAGTTCCATGATACGGTCATACTGCTCGCGTCCTGCACTCTTTGCTACTGCTCCGATCCTGTCGATTATCACATCCGAGGCGTTTGCAATTCCCTCGTCACTTCTCGCGATTGCCTTTTGAAAAGCGGTTTTGCGGTATATGATATATGACTCTTTGATCCCTGTAAAAGCAGTTAATGTAAACAATGTTACAATTAGAAGGAGCAGATATATCCTGACCCACTGAAACTTTTTCATACCTGTTATATTAGTCTATTTGTGACAGATTCGCAAGGCAACTTTACTGTTCTTTTTGCGAATTTATATCATTTGTCACCTTGTATACAATGTGCGACGGTGGATAGTAAATAATAACAAACCAACTCTTTACTCAAACGTTTAAGAGTCTGACATATTTGTAAACATTTACGATATTAACAAATCAAAACCCGTGCAGTATGCTAATTATGCATTTCAGGCTTAATTCATCAGAAGGTCATTTCAATCATTCTTATGGGTTAACATCTTATTGGGGTCTTGGAAACGGGGATAATCCCTTATGTTCCGAAGACCCCCATTTCTCTTATCCTGTTGCATCGATCTGTATGAGTATACAATATGTCCGATTGTCAACGCAAGTTCCGTTCACCCGCACCATAAGAAGCGTGATAAGAAGTGTTATGATGAAAAGAGATAGATTTTCAGCAGAAGATCGTGGACACCTTTACCGTCAGTTCCTCAAGCACATCAAGAAGCACCCTTACCGTGTCGAGGGACGTAAACATTGTGACATTGTTCTCAATGGCGCAGCGTCTTATAGCGGCTCCGTCCTCATAGTGTACGCCCGAGAGGACAGCGCGGCTGTTTATCACATAGGCGACATTTCCCGAGCGTATCGCTTCGAGTATCTCATCGCTTCCTTCGCTGAGCTTTTTTCTGATACGTGTCTTGACACCGTAGTTTATCAGATACTCTCCCGTAAGAGACGTCGCCTCGATATTGAATCCCATATCATAGAACCGCTTGATGAGAGGCATACCCTCAACCTTGTCTTCATCTGCAAGAGATACTATTACGGTTCCGTAATTCCTGATCTTAAGACCTGATGCGATGAGCGCCTTGTACATCGCACGGTGAAGCTTGTCATCATAGCCTATTGCTTCGCCTGTTGATTTCATTTCCGGCGACAGGTATGAGTCCATCCCGCTCAGCTTCGAGAACGAGAATGCCGGGACTTTGACACACCAGCGGGATCTTTCATCAGGATAAACAGCAAATATACCCTGTTCCTTCAGGCTGACACCGAGAATACATTTTGTTGCTATATCCGCAAGCGAATAGCCGGTCGCCTTTGAAAGAAACGGCACCGTTCTCGATGATCTCGGATTGACCTCGATTATAAATACCTTATCATTCTCATCGACTATAAACTGGATATTGAACAGCCCGACTATCCCTATACCGACACCGAGCTTCTTCGTGTATTCGAGTATCGTCCCCTTGACCTTGTCGGACAGTGAAAACGGTGGATACACGCTTATCGAGTCACCCGAATGCACACCCGTTCTCTCGACAAGTTCCATTATGCCCGGAACAAATACATCGATACCGTCGCACACAGCATCAACCTCGACTTCCTTGCCCTTGATGTACTTATCGACAAGTACCGGCTTATCGGAATCGATCTCCACCGCGGTCTTCAGGTAGCGCCGCATCTCCTCGTCTTTGGATACTATCTGCATCGCCCTTCCGCCAAGAACAAAGCTGGGGCGTACCAGAACCGGATACCCTATCTCATTTGCCGCCGCGATACCGTCTTCCACGGTAGTTACCGCGCTTCCTTTCGGCTGTGGTATATCAAGGTCAAGCAGTACCTTTTCAAATGCATCCCTGTTCTCCGCGCGCTCGATGGCATCGCACCCCGTTCCTATGATTTTGACCCCGTATTCAAGCAGCGGCTCCGCAAGATTGATCGCAGTCTGTCCGCCGAGTATCGCGATCACGCCGTCAGGCTGTTCCATCTCGATGATATTGACAACATCCTCGACACACAGCGGCTCAAAATACAGCTTGTCGGATGTTGTATAATCGGTTGAAACCGTCTCGGGATTGTTGTTGATTATTATCGCCTCATAACCCATTTCCTTTATGGTCATTACAGCATGGACAGTCGAATAATCGAATTCGACCCCCTGCCCTATACGTATCGGACCGGAGCCGAGAACGATGATCTTTTTGTTGTTGGTGATCTTTGATTCATTCTCGCTTTCGTATGTCGAATAAAAGTACGGCACATACGAACTGAATTCGGACGCGCATGTATCGATCATCTTGTAGACGGGCATGATACCGCTGCGTTTTCTCATGTCGAAGATCATATGCGCACTTCTGTTCCATCTGCGCCCTATCTCCCTGTCCGAAAATCCCATGCGCTTCGCTTCCTTCAGCGTTTCAATGTCATCAATGCCGGCGGACAGTTTCTCTTCCATTTCGACTATATTCCTGAATTTGCCTATGAAGAATTTATCGATCCCGGTAACGCCGGCTATTTCCGAAACGGATACTTTCATCCGCAGAAGCTGCGCTATTGCGTAAATCCTGTCATCGGTCCCGGTTCTGATATATTCCAGAAGATCATCGGCGCTGTAATCATCGAACTTATCAAGATGCAGATGATATGCGCCTGCCTCAAGACTTCTTACCGCCTTAAGGAGACTTTCTTCCACGTCCCTTCCGACGCTCATCGTCTCTCCGGTCGCCTTCATCTGCGTACCGAGGCTGTTTGAAGCATCCGTGAACTTGTCAAACGGGAATCGCGGCATCTTGGTCACAACATAATCCATTGAAGGTTCAAATGCCGCGACGGTATTGGCCAGTTCAATCTCCTCAAGACGCATTCCGACTGCGATCTTGGCAGATACACGCGCTATCGGGTATCCGCTCGCCTTGGATGCAAGCGCGGACGACCTTGACACACGCGGGTTGACCTCTATGACGTAATAATCAAATGATCCGGGGTCGAGAGCAAACTGAACGTTGCAGCCGCCCTCTATACCAAGCGCGCGTATTATCTTGAGCGCGGAAGATCGCAGCATCTGGTAATCCTTGTTGGTAAGCGTCTGCGACGGACACACTACTATCGAATCCCCGGTGTGTATCCCGACGGGATCGATATTTTCCATATTGCAGACGGTTATGGCTGTATCGTTGGAATCCCTTATGACCTCATACTCTATCTCCTTGAAGCCTTTCACGCTCTTTTCCACAAGCACCTGATGCACGGGCGAGAGCGCGAGCGCGTTCTTCATTATCCGGACAAACTCCTCTTCATTATCGGCAAAGCCACCGCCGGTACCTCCGAGCGTATATGCCGGACGAAGCACGAGCGGATATCCTATCGTCCGGGCTGCTTCCAGTCCCTCCTCCATCGAATTGGCGATTATTGACGGCAGAACGGGCTCGCCTATCCTCTCGCACAGCTCCTTGAACTGTTCCCGGTCTTCCGCCATTTCAATGCTCTTTGTATCGGTTCCGAGAAGCTCGACATTGCACTCGTCAAGCACTCCTTTTTTGCTGAGGGCAACGGCAAGGTTCAGACCCGTCTGGCCGCCGATACCCGCAAGGATCGCATCAGGTCTTTCCATTCGTATGATCTTGGCAATGAACTCAAGATTGAGCGGCTCCATATAGACCTTATCCGCTATCACCTTATCGGTCATGATCGTTGCGGGATTGGAATTGCACAGGACAACCTCATAGCCTTCCTCCCGAAGCGCCAGACATGCCTGTGTGCCTGCATAATCGAATTCCGCCGCCTGGCCTATCACAATAGGACCCGAACCGATAACAAGTATTTTCTTTATGTCGTCTCTTTTTGGCATATTATCTCTCCGCTCTTATCATAGAGTCTGTTTACCGATGTTACGGAAGAACCTGTCGAACAGGTATGCGCTGTCGCATGGACCCGGTGCGCTCTCGGGATGATACTGGACGCAGAACAGATTATCCTGCGGACATTCCACACCCTCTACAGTATTATCGAGAAGATTGATGTGGGTAACTGTAAGCCCGGTACCGTCAAGGCTTTCCGGAATCACTGCATATGAATGGTTCTGTGATGTGATCTCGATCCTGCCGGTTGCAAGATCCTTGACCGGGTGATTGCCTCCCCGGTGTCCGAACTTCAATTTGTATGTCCCGGCTCCGTATGCAAGGCAGATGATCTGGTGTCCCAGACAGATCCCGAATATCGGAACACGGCCTTTGATATGCTTAATCGTTTCAATAGTGGGAACACAGTCCTCGGGGTTGCCCGGACCGTTGGATATGAATACGCCTGCCGGATCAAGGCTCATTATCGTGCCTGCATCGGTGTTCCACGGAACTACGGTTATTCTGTATCCACTTCCCGCCATCATACGCAGTATATTCTTCTTGCTACCGCAGTCGATCACTACGATCGTACCGCGGGAGCAATCCCCCTGCTGCGGATAATCATATATATCGCGCGTGGAAGAGCGGGCTACCTGGTCGGTCGGAGCGTCCCAGTTCCTGATATCATCAAGCGCCTGCCCGGTGTCCTTATCCGCATCAATTATAACGGCTCTGCATGTTCCCTTATCACGTATCCTGCGTGTGATCTGCCTCGTATCGACCCCGTATATTCCCGCAATGTCATACTTCTTCATGACATCTTCGAGTTTACCGGTGCTCCTGAAATTGGACGGGCTGTCACAGTACTGCCTGACTATCAGTCCCGATATACCCGGAACATCCGACTCATAATCATCCTCGCATATCCCGTAATTACCGATGAGCGGATACGTCATGACTACCGCCTGACCGGTATACGACAGATCCGATATGATCTCCTGATATCCGACCATCGAAGTATTAAAGACAAGCTCGACAAACCGCTCATCGGTACTGCCGAATCCGTATCCTTCATATACGCTTCCGTCCTCAAGTACTAATTTGCGTCCAATCTGACCCATTTGACCTTCCTTTCAATTATATGTAAAGCGGAGCAATCCCTGACATCATTTGACCGGATAATTACCGTCAAAGCATGCTTTACATGCAGCAAGCCCTCCGGTCATGGTATCGAGATCCTCCATGCTCAGATACTCAAGCGTATCGGCTCCTATCCTCTTCCTTATCTCTTCCTTCGTGTGTCCGCTCGCAATAAGCTCCGAATTATCCGGCACATCTGTTCCGTAATAGCACGGATACAAAAAAGGAGGGGACGATATCCTCACATGAACCTCAAGGGCTCCGAATCTCCTCATTTCCCTGATGATGTTCGCAAGCGTCGTTCCCCGCACGATCGAATCGTCGGTCAGGACGATACGCTTGCCCTTTACGACATCCTCAATAACGCGCAGTTTGATCATAACGGCGCTTGTCCGCTCTTCCTGTGTCGGCTTGATGAAGGTGCGTCCGACATAACTGTTCTTGGCAAATGCAAGCCTGAACGGAAGGCCTGCCTCCTCGGCATAGCCTGCTGCTGCAGTAAGCCCGGAATCGGGAACCCCGGTCACGACATCCGCTTCAACCGGAAAGCGCCTTGCGAGTGCCTTTCCGCCTTCTATTCTTGCGTTATATACGCTTATCCCGTCTATCTTCGAGTCAAGCCTTGCGAAATATATATACTCGAATATGCAGTGAGCCTTGACATCGGAATAAAGTATCTGTTTTGACGTTACCCCGTCCTCACTTATGAGCACCATTTCGCCCGGCTCCACATCCCTGACATAATCCGCTCCGATCGCACGAAGTGCACTGCTCTCGGAAGCGCACACATACATTCCGCCGATCCTTCCCAGACAGAGCGGCTTGAATCCCCACGGATCCCGGATGCATATGAGCTTTTGCGGACTAAGTATCAGCAGGGCGAAGCCGCCCTTCAGTCTCCTGGCGACCCTCTCGGATGCCTCCTCGATAGAGCCGGTATGCATCCTCTCTTCCGCTATCTTGTATGCGATCACTTCGGAATCGGCATTGCCGGTAAACGACGCCCCTTCTCTTGTAAGCTCATCCCTTATCTCATCAATATTGATGATGTTGCCGTTATGCGCAAGTGCTATCGTTCCCTTTGCATAATTGATGAATACAGGCTGTGCGTTCTCCTTTGTACTGCCTCCCGCCGTTGAATACCGGACGTGTCCGATACCGATATTGCCCTTCAGCCCGGCAATAGTGTCCTGCGGGAAGACCTCACTCACCAGTCCCATATCCTTATGCGCACATATATTCCCGATCGGACCGCATGTATCGCATACGACGATACCTGCCGATTCCTGTCCCCTGTGCTGCAATGCGGTCAGTCCGTAATATATGTACTGTGCGGCATTTATATTGTCACGGCTGTATACTCCGAATACGCCGCATTCCTCACTGATCCCGTTCAATTTCATCCTTCATCCGTTCCCCGTCACAACCGGCAAAATACTTTTACACAAAAAAAGAGACTCCCCGGGCATGCCCGAAGCGCCTTTGCTTCCTCGTAAGAGTTTATAACCGCTGTTTTGCAATGTCAAGATGCCACCTTCTATTCTTCAGTCAAAATGCGGCTTGATCTTATCAAGCAGCAGCAAAAACTTGACTTCGTTCCCCTCATACCTGATCTTCCCGGTATACCACGCCTCCCGCACGCTCATATGTCCTGCGGCAAGCTCCATAAGTACATCACCTGAAGCGATTATCCTTCCGTCATGGTTATAATAGTCATACGGTTCCACGGTACAGGAACGATCCGCCACCTCTAAGTAGAATGCACCGGCGCCCTCACCTATAATATCTATCTCTATTGCCACATGCTCGAATATCTCACGGGCATCGGCATTCTCGAAAGCCTTCCTGATTGCCATCACAATCTGCTCATATGTAATGGGTCCGTTTGCCGCCATAATATACACCTCTGTTAATGTCTGAATACAATCTCTCCGGTCGCATCATCCATGGAATCCACTATGGCAAGCGACTCGACTCTGATACCCTTCTCGCGAAGTCTCCTGCCGCCGTCCTGAAAGCCTTTTTCTATTACGATACCGACTCCCTGAAGAGCGGCTCCGCTCTCATCGATCAGATCGATCAGTCCGTCTGCGGCACATCCGTTTGCAAGAAAATCATCTATTACAAGTACCTTATCATCCTCTGACAGATACTTTTTGGATACGATCACATCATATACTCTCTTGTGCGTAAATGATTCGATCCTCGTAGAATACACGGAGCCTTCCAGGTTGATCGACCGGCTCTTTTTCGCGAATACGAGCGGAACGCCAAAATACTGTGCCGTGATCGCCGCGATCGCTATACCGGATGCCTCGATCGTAAATATCTTTGTTATCTCGATATCCGAGAATAACCTCTTGAATTCCTTTCCGATCTCATTCATAAGGCCGATATCGATCTGGTGGTTCAGGAAGCTGTCAACCTTCAGTACATTTCCTGCCTTGACAACACCGTCCTTAAGTATTCTCTGCTCAAGAAGCTCCATTGTATATCCTCATCTTTCTTCCCTGAAATAATTGATCCCCAGGCTCTGCGGCGGCTGATCCTCCCGCCGGTTTCTCATACTCGTGATGATCAGAACAACAAGGGTCACAACATAGGGTATCATCTTATACAGTTCTTTTCTCTCCATGTGATCCATTCCGGTCGGAATGTACAAATGCAGTATATATAAGCCCCCGAAGAGGATCGACGCAAGTATTCCGAGATCAGCCTTCCAGAGCGTAAATATAACAAGAGCGATCGCAAGCCAGCCCCTGTCGCCGAATGCGTCATTGGACCATATACCGCACGCATAGTCCATAACATAATACAGTCCTCCGAGTCCGGCTATGACACACCCGACGCACGTGGCTGTATATTTGTATTTCGTAACATTAATACCCGCCGCATCCGCAGTCGAGGGATTTTCTCCGACAGCGCGAAGATTCAGTCCGATCCTCGTTTTCTTCAGAACATATGCTACTATCAGTGCGACCACTATTGCGGTATATGCGAGAAAACCGTATGACAGGAACAGATCCCCGAACCATCCGGTACTGTCCGAAAACGGCAGCCGGGCGCGGAAGCAGGCACTTGTCTTGGAAAGCGAGATCGAAGGAATGTCTGCCCGGGACAGCTTTATGAGCGAGCCTCCGAAGAAGTTTCCGAAGCCTACACCGAACGTCGTCATTGCAAGACCCGTAACATTCTGATTGGCACGAAGCGTTACAACAAGAAATGAATATATGAGACCCATGATAACTGATCCGGCGATCGAGCACGCAAGAGGGATCAGTATCGCAAGCGCCGGATTGACGCTTCCCGATCCCACGGAATTCTCATAGAAGAAGGAACCTATAACGCCGCTTATCGCCCCGACATACATTACACCGGGAAGCCCGAGATTGAGATTACCCGATTTTTCAGTAACGATCTCACCCGTACATCCGAATAGCAGAGGGATGCCCTGGGCAACGGCTCTTGGAATAAAAGCGAGAAATCCTAACATGCTACCTCTCCCTCTCTTTCTTATGATTTCTGATATGGATCTCATAGTTGACGAAGAATTCACAGCCTATGATAAAGAACAGTATTATACCGGTAAGGATATCTCCGAACGACTGGTTAAGATCGAAGCTTGTCGCTATCTCACCGGCTCCCCTGTCCATAAATACTATGATAAAGCTTGTCGCGATCATTGCAAACGGATTGAACTGCGCCATCCACGATACGAGCACTGCGGTAAATCCGCGCCCGTCGGATATGGTCGGGGTAAGCGTATGATTGATACCGGCGACAAGTATGAGACCTACAAGCCCGCAGAGCGCCCCGGACAAAATCATTGTGCGGATAATGACCTTCTTCACATTGATCCCGACATAGACGGATGTCTTCGGCGATTCCCCGACAACCCTTATCTCATAGCCGTGTTTGGTGTATTTGATATATATATACGTAAATGCGGTTACGGCAGCCGCGACAACTATCGGAAGCAGATATTTGGATCCGAACAGCTGCGGAAGCCATCCCGCGTGTGAATTCTGGTTAATGATGCCTATCTTGCCGGAACCTTTCGGCACTTCCCACAGTATCGTGTAATACAGGACTATCTGTGTCGCTATATAGTTCATCATAAGTGTCGAAAGCGTCTCGTTCGTATTCCATACAGCCTTGCAGAAGGCAGGTATGAATCCCCAGATCGCCCCGAGTACAAGGCTTGATATTATCATAAGTATTATGAGAACGGCATTCGGAATCCGCTCCCCGAGACAGATCATGCATGCAGCGGCACCGAGTCCACCCATGAGGACCTGCCCCTCGCCTCCGATATTCCAGAATCTCATCCTGAAAGCGATCGTAAGCGCCAGAGATATGATGAGCAGTATCGACAGATCCTGAAACGTTATCCATGTCTTGCGCACAGAACCGAATGCTCCGGAGATTATCGAGGAATATACTTCGAGCGGATTGATACCGGTTGTAAGACCCGTTATGACCGCGCAGACTATGAGTGCGATAACGATCGCGATGATCCTGATCAGTATTGCTTTATACAGCGGGATCTGACCGCGCTTTGTCAAATGAATAAGAGGCTCTTTTGCTTTATTATCCATTATGGCTGTCGGCTCCTTCCGCTATTGTTTCTTCACCGCCAAGGCTTGTCATCAGAAGTCCTATCTCATTCTTCGTAACCTTCTTGGCATCAACGATATCACTGACCCTGCCGTCACACAGAACCATTATCTTGTCGGATATCTGCATGAGCACATCAAGATCCTCTCCGACAAACAGAACGGCAACGCCGTTTTTCTTCTGCTCATTGATAAGGTCGTAGATCTTGTAGGAGCTGTTGATATCCAGTCCCCTTACCGCATATGCGGTAAGCAGTACCTTGGGCTTCGAAGATATCTCGCGGCCTACGAGTATCTTCTGGATGTTGCCGCCCGACAGCCTCCTTACCGGAGTATCGAGTCCCGGAGTGGATACCTCCAGAACATCAACGACATTTTCCGCAACCTTTCTCGGCTTCTCACGGTCCGTAAACCACTTGTGGCTCTCCCCGAAAGTACGCAGCATCATATTCTCGGAAATGTCCATATTGCCGACAAGGCCCATTCCGAGCCGATCCTCGGGGACAAACGAAAGGGCGACCCCGAGTTCTCTTATGTCCTGCGGATGCATGCCGATCAGTTCCGTTTCATTTCCGTCTCCGTCTATATAGATCACCGAACCGGTATCAACCTTCTGTATACCGGCAATCGCTTCAAGAAGCTCTTTCTGTCCGCTTCCGGAAATACCCGCTATCCCGAGTATCTCCCCGGAATTCATGTAGAAGGAGACGTCCCTGACCTTGGGAACCCCCTCCGCATCTGTGACATTAATATCTTTGATCACAAGCCTCTTGCGGGGATTGACGGGTTCAGGCCTTTCAATATCAAGAGTCACAGCGTGACCGACCATCATATCCGTCATTTCCTGCGGATTGGTCGACGCCGTTTCAAGCTCTCCGGCATTCTTCCCCTGCCGGAGGACAACGACTCTGTCCGAAATCGCCATGACTTCATTAAGCTTATGGGTGATGATGACTATTGATTTGCCGTCTTCTTTCATGTTGCGCATAACATCAAAGAGACGTTCGCACTCCTGCGGCGTCAGAACAGCCGTAGGTTCATCTAGTATCAGAATATCCGCTCCGCGGAAGATCACTTTAACGATCTCGACAGTCTGCTTCTCCGAGACCGTCATGTTATATATTTTCTTGTCGGGATCAACAACAAATCCGTACCTGTTGCATATATCCCTTATCATGGATTTGGCCCGGGGAACATCGTACCGGCCTCCCTCTCCGAGTACAATGTTCTCCCATGCCGTAAACACATCAACAAGCTTAAAATGCTGATGCACCATCCCTATGCCCAGGCTGTATGCCTGCGCAGGTGAGGATATAGTTACTTCCTGACCTCTTACAGCTATCTGTCCTTTATCGGGGTAATATATTCCCGCAAGCATATTCATAAGGGTGGTCTTCCCGCTTCCGTTCTCACCCAGAAGCGAGACGATCTCGCCTTTATACAGGTCAAAATCAACGTCCGTATTGGCCTTAATATGATCAAATTGTTTGCTGATGCCGCGCATACTGAGCACGGGCTGCTTGCTATCCAAGTCTGTATCTCCTATGGGCTCTTCCCGCCCGGAAGAGCCCCTGTCAGCTGGTCAGAACTCGCTTGCGAGTCTTGTGCACCGGATCCGGGCTGAGTTAAAACGCGGTATCCAGCAGTGTGATCCCGTCGATCTGAAGATCGAAATAAGGTGCGGAACGGAGTCCGTCGCCCGACTCGTTGAAGTAACCGTCAACGATCACCTCATGATCACCTTCGTAGTTGGCATCCGTATCAACATCAGCCATATAGGAAGTAAGCTCGGCTCCGTCCACTGTAAATGTCTTGGTATCAAACACGTGGATCTTGCCTGCGATAATGTCTGCTCTTGCAGCTTCAACAGCTTCCTCGGTTCCTTCAGCTATATTCTTGCCGAAGTGGTCTATAACGACCGATCCGGTCTCAAGTGTTCCCACATAGTCCGTGGGGATCGCTTCGCCGTTTGCCGCTTTTGTGATCGAATCCTCGAAATACGGCTCCCAGTCGATCTTGCAGTATGAAATATATGTCTCGGGGCAGGCGTTATCTGTAGGTCCGTTGTAGGAGCTGTTGAATACGCCGGCATTTTCGCACGCCGTGGGAGAACCCATCGAATCAGCATGCTGTGATATAAGAACGCATCCGTCATTTATAAGATTGTTGGCACCCTCTTTCTCGGCTGTCTCATCATACCATGAACCCGTGAACGTAACCTCCATTGTTGCCGAAGGACATACGGAACGTGCTCCGAGGAAGTATGAAGTATATCCCGAGATAACCTCGGCGTATGTGAATGCACCGACATAACCGATCTTGGCCTGATCCTCGGTTATCTTGCCGTCAGCGATCATCTCATTGAGCTTCATTCCCGCAGCGATACCCGAAAGGTAACGTCCTTCATAGATAGAAGCGAAAGCATTGTGGAAGTTTGCAAGATTCTCTGTATGAGCCTTGGTTCCGGTTGCATGGCAGAACTGAATGTCCGGATATTCCTTGGCTGCCTCGATCATATAATCCTCATGACCGAACGAATCCGCGAAGATATAACCGCATCCCTGGTCCGCAAGCTCGCATGCGGCATCGTAGCACTCCTGCCCTTCGGGGATGTTGGTCTTGAACACGCCCTCGATACCAAGCTTTTCGCAGGCTGCTTTGGCACCGGTTATAAAGTTCAGGTCATAGGTTGAATTCTCATCATGAAGGCAGATAAAGCCCGCTTTGATGTTAAGCTTCCCGTCCGAACCCGCGGCATCGGAAGTATCTGCCGCGCCCGATGCAGCGCCTCCGCACGCGCATAATGAGATGGTCATTGCTGTTGCGATTAGCAACGATAATAGTTTTTTCATAATCGTCCTCCAGGATAAATAA
This sequence comes from uncultured Lachnospiraceae bacterium, assembly GCA_905235745.1. GTDB lineage: Bacteria > Bacillota > Clostridia > Lachnospirales > Lachnospiraceae > UBA2868. The sequence continues at coordinate 102,802 of CAJOMN010000015.1, read as the reverse complement.
AAATGCAGTCACAAGATATGACTATTGATCTGTACTTTATATACAATATATTGTTGAAACCGTTTCGTCAATGCCAAAAATTTAAATCGATATGTTATTTAATGTGATTTTCTGTTGTTCGTCATATGTCACAATTTTATCTTAATATAATTGTTGACATTTACTAAATATGTGGTATCATATGAATTCGGACAGGGATCATACATATTGAAGATTTACCTGATGATCAGCTGTATATCCTCAATATATGGTAGTGAATGTCCGATTACGAGGAGAGAATGAAAGGGAGAATAAGATGAGGGATTTCTACATTACGCAAAGAGGAAAAGAAACATTGTTTTTCGCATCGTTCAACGAAATGATCGAAGGCTTCAACAAAATGGATGAAATCGACAAGCATTTCTGTACCGTTCACGACGACAGCACGGGAAGATATGCTCCGGGATACGACATCATATGGGCAAAGGGAAATATCGACCACGCATTCAAGTATGTCGCATAATATTATTTCGTTTACGGTAATTGACAATACCGTCAATTAGGATTATAGTGAACAGGCTTAGTTCGTTTACTATATAATGACGAATGTTCTTCAGGGCAGGGTGTAATTCCCGACCGGCGGTAAACATCATGATCATTACGGTGATCATTGGATGCCAAGTCCGCGAGCCGCATACAGTGCGGCCGATCCGGTGAGAATCCGGAACCGACAGTACAGTCTGGATGAAAGAAGGAGAATAGTTATGAACAATCAAAAGATTTCCACAAGGGTCATGGCTGGTTCCGCCATGCTTTCCGCACTCGCGGTAGTACTGCAGTTTATCGAATTTCCGCTTCCGATGCTGATGCCCCCATTTATCAAATTTGATGTGTCCGATCTTCCGCCCCTTATCGGCGCTTTTGCGTACGGGCCGCTGGCAGGTGTTCTGATCGAACTTATCAAAAATCTCATTCACTGTGCCGTGACCAAATCGGCCGCGATCGGTGAACTGTCAAACTTTATACTGGGTGCATGCTTTACAGCAACGGCCGGAGCCGTATACAGGCATCACAAGACAAAGCGGACCGCAATAATCGGCGCAGTATGCGGCTCGGTAGTAATGGGACTTGTCAGTGTGGTCTCCAACTACTATATAGTCTATCCGTTCTACTACAGGGCATTCATGCCCGAAGAAGTCGTCCTGTCGGCTTATCAGGCGATACTTCCGGGTGTTACGAGCATACTGCAGTGCCTGTTCATATTCAATCTGCCCTTTACGATCGTAAAGGGTGTAATATGCACACTGATCGCAATCCCCGTATATAAACCGCTCCGAAAGATATTAAAGCAATAGAAAGAGATGCCAATGGTACTTCCAGTAACACTTACAGGATGTGTGGAGCCGGGCAATAAGATTGGCCGGAAGTTCTCAATGCCTACCGCCAACATTTATCCCCGGGAAGATGTTACAGGTCTGGAATCAGGCGTATATTATTCGACTGTTGCGATCGACGGGGAGGATCATTACGGAATAACAAATCTCGGTGTCCGCCCTACCGTATCTTCCGGCAGCCGCGTCAACGCCGAGACTTTTATCTACAATTATGATGAGGATATCTACGGAAAAGTCATAACGGTCACGCTTATCGCATTCCGCCGCAGCGAGCGCAGGTTCGCATCGCTTGATGAGCTGTACAGGACCATAGAGGATGATCGCCGCACCGGGGCGCTCTTTCACGGTATCGATCCCAATTAGCGGTTTGCGGCAAGCTTCTCCATAGCCTCTGTATACCCCTTAAGCCCGTGCCCGGATATCGTTTCGGTCACATAAGATCTGATATAGCTTGTCTGTCTGAAGTCTTCCCTGCTGTCAACATCCGAGATATGAACCTCTACCGTGGGGATCCCGACCGCCTTCAGGGCATCAAGGATCGCAACCGACGTGTGGGTATACGCTCCGGGATTGATAACAATACCGTCTGTAGTCCCATAGCTTTGCTGAATTATGTCAACCAAATCACCCTCATGGTTACTCTGGTAGAATACTGCTTCGCACCCCAGCTGCTCTGCCTTGGCGCGGCACAGCTTTATCAGATCTTCGTATGTCTCGCGTCCATATATATCCGGTTCCCTTATACCGAGCATATTGAGGTTCGGGCCGTTTATTATCAAGATCCTCATCTTTCTGTTCCCCTTGTTATGTAAACTTTCAATGATCCGCTCGCTAACTCCGTTCGGATCCGTATCAACGTTTATAACATGATCGCACGCTGCCAGATACAGAGGCAGCCGTTTATAGTACATGGCTTTTAAGTTCTCATCTCCTGCCGACAGCGGACGGTTCCTGGTCGCAAGCTCCGAAAGTTTCCTGTTAATGAAGCAAGTCACCCCGTTAAGTGCAAGCATCTCGATGTTTTCCGGATCAAGCACCACACCTCCGCCGGTAGCGATGACCCTGCCGCCCTTTGACGCCGCCTTTCTGACCGCCTCCTTTTCAAGCTGCCTGAAATGCTTTTCTCCCTTTTTAGTTATGCAGTATCCGGGAGTCATCGAGTTGCCGGCTGTAAATATCTCATCCGTATCGACATATTCAAGCCCGAGCTCTTTGGCCAGTATTCTCCCGACGGTTGATTTTCCGCTCCCCGGCATACCGATCAGGACGATATTGCCCTCTCTTTCGGATATCTCGCCGATCGTATCCTCTATAAGCGCTCTATCGCTGTCTGTAAGATTTCCGACAGGATCGTCTCCAAGCTCTTCTCCCGCAAAGAGCTTTGATGCGAAAAATCCCTGCGCCACAAGCATCGCAAGCCCGCCGACCGCGTTAATCCCCTGCTTACGGGCGTTATATACGAGCCGGGTCCTTTGCGGATTATAAATAACGTCGATAACGGCCTTTATGTTAACATAATGTTTTTTTATGTCAACTATATCACCGTCTGATCCTATATCAACCGGACAGCCTCCGGTTGAGGGATACATGCCTACCGGGGTGGTATTGACCAGAACATCGCAGTCCTTATAGTTGCCGTCATATGAAACATACTGTACCGGACATGCCACATCAAGCCCCAGATCCGCAGGATGCCTTGACACCACCGTTATTGACGCCGCGCCGAGCCTTGATACGGTATATGCAGCGGTTCTGCATGTTCCTCCGCTTCCGAGTATCGTGACCTTTGCGCCTTTTATCCCGATCCCGGCACGCCTTGCCATATATTCGAACCCGAACGTATCGGTATTGTAGCCTCTTACCGTACAGCCCTCTTCGGACCGCTTCCTTACAAGCGTATTGACACATCCTATTTTCCGTGCCGTCTCGTCGGCATCGCAGTACTTTAGCGCCGTTTCTTTGTACGGTATCGTAACGTTAATCCCCGAATAATCCGCATACATGAAATAATCATCGATCTTGTCGCGCGGTATCTCGATAAGCTCATATCTGTAGCTTCCGAACTTTTCGTGTAGAAGGGGAGAATAACTGTGCCCGAGTGTTTCTCCCACCAGTCCGTATGATATTGTGTACCTGTCCGTGTTGTTCATCGCCATCTCCCGTAACCGATCCCGACCGCCGGCTTTGCCGTTCACAGCATTCCTTCCCCGCTCATCATATCGGCAAGCATAAGCGCCGCCATCGCCTCAATGCACGGAACCACTCTCGGCACTATGCACGCGTCATGCCTTCCTTCGATGCGCAGCTCACACTCTTCCATTTTCTCAAGATCTACAGATCTCTGCGGCTTGTATATCGAGGGCGTGGGCTTTACCGCTACGCGGAAAATCACGGGCATCCCGTTTGTGATCCCTCCCTGTATACCGCCTGAATTATTGGTGATGCAGCTGACTCTGCCGTCTCTTATGCAGAAACCGTCATTGCTATTGGAGCCGTAATCGCTGCATACTCCGAAGCCTTCACCGAATTCTATTCCCTTGATCGCGGGTATCCCGAACATCCCATACGATATGACGGATTCAACGCTGTCGTATATCGGATCTCCGATGCCCGCCGCAAGTCCCGTGATCTTACACTCTATACAGCCTCCGACCGAATCCCCGTCGGCGCTTGCTGCTTCCATTACCGACACCATCCGGTCTCCGGCCTCGCCCGATAATACCGGAAGCGTATGATCGGCACGCTTATCCGCCTCCTGAGATACCGGATCAAACCCCCTGTCGGTTACTCCTCCTGCCGACAGTATATGCGCCTGCACATGTATCCCGCGGCGTTCGAGCATCTGCAGGCACACCGCTCCCGCAAAACACATCGGAAGCGTCATCCTGCCGGAAAAAAAACCTCCGCCGGACATATCAATGCTGTCGCCGTATTTGACATAAGCCGTATAATCCGCATGCGACGGGCGCGGAATGGTTCTCATCTTCCTGTAATCGCCCGGCCGCGCGTTACGGTTGGCAAATTGGGCGACAAGAGGCTCTCCTGTGAGCGCTCCGTCCTCAAGTCCCTGTATGATAACGGGTTCATCGGCTTCGCGGCGTGCAGTAGTGTAACTGCTGCCGCCTCCCTGCCTCCTCTTTAAAAATGCGTTTACAGCCCCGATATCCACAGCCTCGCCCTTCGGCAGACCCTTAACCGAAACATCTATCGATTCCGAGTGAGATGCCCCGGCTACCGTTATTACTATGCTGTTTCCAAGAGAAAATGACATATCTGTACTCCATTTATTATTACTTTGGCGTTTCCGGCACAGCTGTACAGTTCATCCCAAGCTTATCTATAACATCATAAAAGCCAGGGTATGATTTGTTGACGGCCATCGCGTCTTTAATGACTACCGGAGCATTTTCGGCAAATGCGATCGCAGCGGCGCACATTGCTATCCTGTGGTCGTTGCGGCTGTCTATGACTATATCATCTGATACGGGATCAAGCATCCCTTTTCCGTGAACGATCATGTTTTCATGATCTCTCTCATAAGTTATGTCAACCAATACGCCCACCTTTGCAAGCATGGATACAACCGCCTCTATCCTGTCGCATTCCTTCAGGCGGAGTCTTTCCACATTCCTGAATATACTGTCTCCGTCGGTATATGCCGCGATCACGGCAAGCGCGGGCACAAGGTCGGGTATATCCCGGCACTGCACATCCACGCACCTGTACGGATTTCCGTGAACTATATATTCGGCCGCTCCTTCATTGTCCCTTTCAATAACGCTTACCCCGAACTTTTCAAGAACGGAGATGATCTCCCTGTCGCCCTGTCTGCTGTCGGGGCATAGTCCCCTTACGGTTACGCCGTCAAAGCTTCTTCCGGCTCCTGCAGCCGCGATCGCCATGATATAGGCAGCATTCGACCAGTCGCCTTCCGCGGCTATCACTATATCACTTTCCGCTGTTTCTGCCTTATCCCGTCTGCCGGTATATATATACTGCGAACCGCCATGGTTGACATAACTAATGCCTCCATGCAGATCCCCGTCTTTACTTATATCATAATCCACCCCGAACTTTTCAAGCACATCGACGGTCATATCAACATAAGGCGCCGACTCAAGCTCACCTTCAATACTAAGGGAAGATACTCCGTCAAGAAGCGGCAGCATGAACAGCAGCCCCGATATAAACTGCGATGACACGTTCCCGGCGATACTGTAGCTTCCGGCATGAGGTCTTCCCGAAAGCGTAATCGGGAGATGGTCGGAGCTTACCGATACGCCCGCGTCCCTTAATACATTGCACAGCGGCCCCATCGGCCGCCCAGGAAGCTTGCCCGAACCCGTTACCGTCACCCGGTCGGCAATAAGCGTCGCTACCGGCAGGATGAACCTTGCCGTTGACCCGCTCTCTCCGCAGTCGAGCACAACCTCATCCGTACATGCGCCGCACCTTCCCGTATCCGCTGCTTCAATAAGCGTGCGCTCTACCGTAAAAAGGTATTCGCCGTCCCCGGTTCCGGAAGCGGATATGCTGCCGCCGAGAGCATTGATCACACGAACCGTTGCTTCCATATCCTTCGAATATATATTGGAGCGGATACTTATCCTGTCCCTGCCAAGCGCCGCCGCAATAAGAAGCCTGTGAACGTATGATTTGGACGTTATGGCCGAAACAGTGCAGTTTTCGGATTGTTTTCTCTCCAGTCTCAGATCCATCTATCCACGCCTGCCTTGTTCTGCTGCTTCATCTCTTTCCTTGCGCTCTCTCCCGTTGCGAAGGAGCCGCACCAGTTCGTCCCTGTCACTTCGCGCGATCGCATCCCTGTATTCGCCAAGATGCTCCGTCAGGAAGTCAATCTCTTTGACGAGCGCCCCGCTGTTTGCGAGGAACAGATCCGCCCACATCTCTTCATCAAGACGCGCAACCCTTGTCAGATCCTTAAACGATCCTGCGGAAAACCCATATTGTTTCTCAAGAGTCGGACTCTTGATATAAGCCGATGAAGCAACATGCGCCAGCTGCGAGGTATAGGCGATGACCGCATCATGTTCGGCGGCGTCCGTTACCTTTACTCCGGAAAAGCCGAGTCTGTGGAAAAAATCACATGCCGCGGCAAACGCTTCCTCGTCCGTATATTCGTCACGGCACAATATCATCGAAGCCCCGTCATACAGCTCTTCGGACGAATTCGCGTATCCCCTGACCTCTTTGCCTGCCATCGGATGGCCGCCTATAAAGCGAAGTCCCATGCTGTCAAGCTTCGATGACAGCCTGCTGCATACCATCTGTTTGACTCCGGTGCAGTCAATGACGATGCATCCTCTTGGCAGCTTCGGAGCCGTCTCCAGAATTATGTCAACCACATCCGACGGATACAGCGCCACGATCAGAAGGTCTATATCCGCGTAGTGATCTTCAAGCCGTCCCCGCAGCACCTTGTCGGAGACCGCTTCTCTTACGATATCCTCAGAAGCATCCGTCCCGTAGAGCACACAGTCCGTTCTCCGGGCGACCGCCTTCGCCATGGACCCGCCTATCAGACCGAGTCCGATTATCCCGACAGTATTCACGGAATTCATAGATCTGTTACAACCTCCCTGATCCTGTCCATTCCCCTTGACAGTTCCTCAAATGCCTGCGGTGTGATCGACTGCTGGCCGTCACACCACGCATTCTCGGGATCATTGTGCACCTCGACAATGACTCCGTCCGCTCCGGCAGCAGTTGCCGCGTACGATACAGACTTGACATACCTGGAAAATCCCGTTGAGTGCGAAGGATCGACGATCACAGGAAGATGCGTCTTCTCCTTGAGAACAGGGATGACCGATATGTCGAGCGTGTTCCTCGTGGCCGTCTCGAATGTTCTTATGCCGCGCTCACACAGTATCACCTTTTCATTTCCGCCGGACATGATATATTCCGCGCTCATTAATAGCTCCGAGACTGTATTGGCCAGGCCGCGTTTTAATAATATCGGCTTGTCCGTTGTCCCAAGCTCCTTCAGCAGTCTGAAATTCTGCATATTCCTGGCTCCGACCTGGATAACATCCACATCCGCGAACATATCAAGATCCGTAAGCTCCATTATCTCGGTGACTATCGGAAGTCCGGTCGCCTTCTTGGCTTCGAGCAGGTAATCGATACCCTTCTTGCCCAGTCCCTGGAACGCATACGGCGATGTCCTCGGTTTGAACGCTCCTCCGCGGAGCATGTTGGCGCCCGCTGCCTTGACCGATTCGGCTATTCCGACTATCTGGTCGATAGTCTCAACGGAACAGGGCCCCGCGATCTTGACAAAGTTTCCTCCCCCGATCTTCACGTCTCCGACGGTAATGACCGAATCCATCGGATGAAATTTTCTGTTTGCAGCCTTGTACGGCTCCTGTATCCTCGTAACGCTCTCCACTATGTCAAGAGCGCTTACGGCGTCAATATCCACCTTGGATGTGTCGCCGACAAGACCGAGGATAGTCGATCCTTCCCCACGGCTGTAGTGGATATCAAGCCCGAGATCGTCTTTTATCCACGACTCCAATTTGTGATATTTGCTCTCATCGGCATTTGGCTTTAGTACAATGATCATAATAATTCTCCTCGTTCACTTTCGCGCTTTAACGCTTTTAACCACTAAAGTATATTACCCGCTGCTTTATTTGTCAACCTTCCGAAAAGCGTTCTGCGTAAAAGAGGACCCGCCGCCCGGCAGATCCCCTTGATTCTTACATAAACTGTCCGGCTCCCTGCGTCCCTCCGGGCTGGTTAATGTTGTACGGAGACATCGGATCCGTATCCGTCGGATCCCACCCCCGTGTCAGGACATTTGATTCATCGATCTTGATTATCGGTCTCGTAAGCGGATATATAAGCTCGGGATCCCTGACGACATTCACTATTGTACCCGGAACCGTGTTGTCATACAGCCATTTGGCATCGGCCAGCGCCAGCCGGCAGCAGCCTGCGGACGCAGGCGATCCGAGCCTGTTAAACTGCTTGTATTCAAGCGAATCGGGGGAATGCCTGTAATACGGTACCGAATGCATCAGTTCATGATTGTTGAACCTTATCGCATACCTCGAATAGACCCCGCCGTTCATAAGATGCCAGTCATAATAGTTGCTTGTCGTGTACGTTCCGGTATATGTGTTGCCGTGCGCTCCCGTGGAGCATGCGAACACCTGAAGCGGCTGGTTGTTAATGTCATATGCGATAACCTGCTCGGTAGCGGTATTGATTGTTATCGAACCGACCGCGCTCGGAATAACTCCCGTCAGTATTCCCGATCCCGGTACCGGAAGCGCGTATACGCGAAGAGGTATCAGAGCAAACGATACCAGCGTCAGAAGCAATACCCTTTTAATGTTCCTATAGATATACATAGTGTTCCTCCCCTCTGCAGAACCTAAGCTCCGTTTGTTTTCCGTAATCCAATATCCTATTATAATAGTTTTATTATCATTTAGCCACAGTATTCTGTGTTGCTCATACACATGACTGAAGACTTATGACTGAAAATCATATGCAAATGCCCACCTGATCGCTCCGGTGGGCATTCTGTTATTCTGTTCTCTATTCTACAGATATTGCCATCTGCTTCTCTATCTGTTCAACCTGATCCCTGGTATACCCGCAAAAATCAACTATCTCATCAATCGTTTTGCCGCGCCTTAGCATATCCGAGATTCTCACACTATCCCTAATATCTCCGCCTTCTTCCCGTCCTTCCTCTCGGGCATCCAACAACATTACTTGCTCCTTCATATACTGACTCCTCCATACGGCATTCTTTCTGCCTCTTTGTACTGCTGCATCTATCTTCCTCGTTAATCCGTCCTCTGCCTTTCCTCTTTCTATGTAATCATAGAGACGGCGGAGTCCTCCGGATATATCCTCGCCCTTGAAACTACAATTATAGAATATCTTCACGGTTCCATCATTAAGGGCAAGAGGTGGCGTCTCCTCACAGTATTCCCTGAAAGTATACTTGCTCAATCCCTCCCCGAAAGGATCAAAGGTACATATAAAAAGCACGTTGCTTTCCGGAAGCTTCTTATACGAGAAACCTTATCCATATAATCAATATCAATAGATGCCTGATAGAACCTGCTCCTCCTGGGTAACTGAAGATCCTCCGGCTTCTTATGATTAAGGTTCTGCATTTCGACATCGTAAACCCTGCCCTCGCTGTCTTCATTATACAGATCAAGCCTTATGGGTTTGCCGTCGACTGAATACTGTAGTTCCCTCTGTGTCTGCACTTCCTTAAGTTCACTGATTGGGTGTTGCAGCAGACACTCAAGCACCTCCCGGCACAATTCGGAATCCTCCATCACCTTTCCGAACATAAAATCATCCCTGTAACTTAGTTCCTCGTAGCTCTTCATTAACTTCTGTACACTCATGTCGTTCCTCCTTTGTTGTGATACCGGCAGGATTCGAGTGAACAGTAATACATTGTTCTTCCGAATTCCTGCTTCGTAAATTAGTTTGTGGAATAAAAGCAGGAAATTCAGATCGTATATCTGCAAGAATTGCATACAAGACGCGGCAGTGCCGCAAGAGAAAATTCTGCTTTGATAAGTATATTAGCATGATAATTCCGGAAGTACAACAGAAAATCATTTTATTCAACTTCGCTTATCTCAATCTGTAACTGTTGCACAAAAATCAACTCTCCAAGGCATTGATTCCCAGCTGATCTTTGTTTATATTTCCGGTATTAACAATTCTGACGTCATGCATTATACTCATCATCAGAATTCAATTCTATGTTTCACTTTGATTTTCACGACCGCATCCGGTCAATAATCCACTTGAAACAGATCAATCAACTCATCAAATATTGAGTTTAAAGAATAATATTAATTATCCGTCTACATGCAACTAAATTTAGTTGCATAAATAACAACAAAGTACTATACTGTAAAGGAGCACTTCATGAGATTCAATGTGATTGTCCTTGCAATAACGTATGCTGTACTTAACCGCAGTTCTGTCATAATAGATTGCCGCAGAAGACCCAATATTTAGACATGGAATCTTGAACACATGAGCATTATGATAAGTAAATTCCACTACTGTGCCATCGCTATTTATCATAGTGTTCTCCACACCATCGAGCTTAGATTCATCCATGAAGCCTTCGCCATTTGCTTTACAAGCGACATGGTACTTAATAGACAGATCGTTCTGATGTTGTTCAGTCAGTTTGTCCACAAATGTTTCATATCCGCCATATAGACCGATACTCTTACATCCTATAACGAAGATATGCTTGACCGATGTGTTCTTCTGGTCTGGCATTACATTATGTCCTCTCTCGATCATTCGTGTGGCAGGTTCCTCAACAACTACTTCTATCTCTCCCTCATGGCTCGGTATACGTTTGTGACCGAACATAGCTATTTCATGATCTATTTCCAAAACTTCACTCGCGTTACTCGAATCGAAAACTATTCTCGACAATCATATTGACTAAGTACTTTTAGTCTTATATCCTTAAACTGATTTATAGCACATCTTTTCGAGTTCTCGATAAGATCCCCATTCTCATGTGTACTTTTACTTAAATCTAATTTGATACCACCCGTGGTACCATTTATAATTAAGAAAGGATATATCTCTTTCAGCCATCGGACTTTCCGCAAGCCCGGACACAACCCTATTACAATACCAACGCATGAACCGATTAAACGCGTATATATCATCATGGTCAAAGAGGCCATAGAAGTTGGTGTAGAGGTTTCTATGAAAACTATGCAGCACATAGACTTGTCGTTGGTGCGCCCAGCGAGGGACGAAGCAAGTTTCTATTGACATGGCTCTCAAAAAAGCAAATGTCAAATTAAAGCATTCATTCCACGGACGGTTTCCTGATGCTTGTTGTTGCCATGTGTATCACTGTGTCACCAAAAGGGAAAATCCCCCTACAAGCAATGAATGATTTTCTCTCTTGATTTAGTATATATTTAAGTATATACTATGTTCAAGGAGGTGATATCTATGGATACAGCAAAAATCTTTTCAAATGGCGGAAGCCAGGCGGTTCGTCTTCCCAAGAATTGCAGGTTTGATGAAGACGAAGTTCTTGTCAATCACATCGGAAATATTGTCATTCTTTTTCCCAAAGAGGATAGATGGCAAAGCCTTCTAAGCAGCTTGGAGTTATTTACTGATGATTTTCTCTCCGATAGTATTCCAAGCCTTCCATTGGCAGATCGTGAGGTGATTATTTGATCCGATATATGCTGGATACAAATACGATAGCCTATGCCAAAAACAAACGTCCTCCCCAGGTTCTTGAACGGCTTCTCAGTCATGAGCCTTCCGAAATCTCCATATCTTCTATTGCAATGGCCGAATTGGAGTTCGGGATTTTTCATAGTTCCAAGCCCGAACAAAATCGTATAGCCTTGATGATGTTCTTATCCGGAATTACCATCTTGCCTTTTGATTCCAAGGCGGCATTAGAGTATGGAGAAATCAGGCATGTACTCCAATCACAGGGTCAGATTATCGGAGGAAACGATATGCTGATAGCGTCTCACGCAAGGTCGCTGGGGCTTACTCTTGTCACTCACAATACCCACGAATTTGCACGAATTGCAGGGCTTGAATTGGAGGATTGGGTTTAACCCCTTCCCATACTCTTAACATCCGGGATGATTTCTTCTCCCTCAAGATATCCCGGTATAAGATGATTACATACTTTACATCGTGATAATGGTTTCAAAAGAAACAAGGTACAAACGATTCGCCTTAGTCGTTAGTTACCAAGGACAGTCAGCAAGAGAGTTTCGGATGCTTCATCCGGCGAAAGGCAAGCCGCTTCCTAATGTAAAGTATGAAATTATCAAGGTACTGTGTAAGCCGGGGTGAATGATTTTCGCCCCTATATAAATATCCCGATGTAAGATGATTTCATACTTTACATCGGGATATTTGTTCGTCTTATACTGTAACAACTGTTGATTCAGATTTCTGTTCGGATACTTGCCGGGCCAAATCCTGAACTACCGACATGTCCAGCCCTGTATTACGACTCACTACATCAAGTGAGGTTCCGTCAGCGATAAAATTCATTGCTATGTCTCTAGATTTGTTATCCACCGCAGTATTTACTGCTGCAACCGTCTCCTCATATATTATCCGTCCAACTTTGGTCATTTTCAGCCACCTCCTTATTTCTTCTGCTTCTTCAATGCTGAATATCCTGTCCGAAAAAGAATCTCAAGAGAAATTGCTTTTTTTCTTGACTAAACTTCTCTTAGGATATACTATAATACATAGAAGGCATTACCGTAAAGCAAACGGTTCGCCTTAGACGTTAGTTACTAAGAAAGCAACCTAATCCTTGGCAGAATGGCGGTTGCTTTCTTTCATTTTATGATTACGTTTGTCCTTGATTCTGAACACTATTGTAAGGATTACCCCTACAATTGATGCCAGTGTACCAAGTACAGTCAGCAAGAGCATAACAAAGGAGTTTCGGATGCTTCATCCGGCGAAAGGCAAGCCGCTTCCTAATGTAAAGTATGAAATTATCAAGGTGCTACATAGCCCCCGCGTCGCCTCTGACCAGCAGCCATACCGTCTTGATAAGAAGCTTCATATCCAGTGACAGTGACCACTCGTCGATATACCGGGTATCAAGATCGACGACCTCTTCAAAATCGGTTATATTAGAGCGTCCCGAGGTCTGCCACAATCCGGTGATACCGGGTTTGCACACCAGTCTCGCTCTGTGCCTGAACTCGTACTTTTCCCACTCGTCAACTGTCGGAGGCCGCGTTCCCACAAGCGACATCTGACCGCGGAGCACGTTGAAGAACTGCGGGAACTCGTCAAGGCTGTGCTTTCTTAGGAACTCACCGATCCCGGTATGCCTTACCCCGTTCTCATCGACCGTATTCCCGATGATCCTGGGGTCATGGTCAAGCTTAAACATCATGCCGTCCCGGTTGCGGTTCATATCGGCAAGCTCCGACTTCATGCTGTCCGCATCCGTATGCATCGTTCTTATCTTGTACATCCGGAACTTCTTTCCGTTCTTCCCGATGCGCTCCTGGGAGTAGATCACCGGACCCGGAGACTGCTTTTTGATCATCGGTCCCGTTATCGCGATAATGATAACTGCGGCAATACTTCCGACAATTCCCCCGATTATGTCCATGCCTCTTTTCAGCGCATGCTCAAGCGGTGATACATACTTCACGGTTGCCGTGAGCACGGTTATTCCGGCAATCCTGTTGCCGAAAGGATGGCTTCCCATATGTCTTAATCCCGATACGGCAAAGTGCACGGTAACAGTCATCTGCCTGCACTTTTCCATCAGCTTGTCTATTCTCGGGGTGATCTTTTCACAGTCGATAAATACGGAATCTATCCATTCCCTGCATATGTACTCTCCGGCATCTTCTATGTCGCAGACCACCGGAACGGAGCATACCTCATCTCTCTTATCCTTCCGGGTAAATACCACGCCCGTGACTATATATGTATCCCCATGATTTTCCGTAAGGGTTCTTACGGTTTCCTCGGCAAGTGCCGGGTCGGCGACAACGAGCATCGAAAGCTTGCCCGCGTCGCTTACCTTTTTATGGCCAAGCACATATTTCCAAGATATCCTTGTGATGTATGATATGATAAGGTGCAGCAGGAATGTGAGAAACAGCAGTATACGTGAATAATCCGTGCCGATCTTCTGCGCGTACATATACACTACCGACAGCGCAAAGACAAGTATACACGCCTTGAGAGTTTCCACAAATTCCGCATAATATCCGCGCTTAAGGACGTTATGCATCGTGTTGATCGTCATGATGACGATAAGATCTATGAGGAACAGAATGAAGCCGAGCTCCCGGTACATTCCTTCCGAATACAGCACGTCACGGAATCTGAGCCACATAGCAAGCACATAAGCTATCTGGAGGCTGATCTCTTCTATTATTATAAAATCAAGATGCTTGGTCCACTCCTGCCTGTATCTTTTGTACATTCTTACTTCCCGTAATAGCTCCCGTAGTACTTGCCGTAATATTTGCCATAGTATTTGCCGTAATACTTGCCGCCGATATCGGCCTTGTTGAGCACAACACCGAGTATGTTGCAGTCGGCTTTCTGGAGCTGTTCCACAACCCTCTGGGCAAAACCGCGGCTTATGACCTTCGGTTCCATTACGACTACGACACCGTCTGTATGCTTTGCGACGATGGCACTGTCTATTACGCTTCCGAGAGGCGGTGTGTCGATTATTATATAATCGAACTGATCCCGCAGTGTATCGATAGCGCTCCTGAAGCGTTTCACTCCGAGCAGCTCTGCCGGATTGGGCGGCACGGCTCCGGTGGGTATCAGGAAGAGCCTCGGGATATTCGTCTTGAAGATGCACTCTTCAAGCGGCTTTCTTCCCGCAAGGAAATAGGCAAGACCTCCTGTCGCCCGGGACATCTGGTATCGTCCGTTCAGGACGGATTTGCGCATGTCCGCGTCAATGAACAGTACCCTTTTGCCTGCCTCGATCATGGATATCGCAAGATTAAACGAAACGGTTGATTTTCCCTCTCCGGGAACACAGCTCGTAAAAGCGATCGTCTTGATATCGTCCCCGCAAAAATCAATATTCGTTCGCAGTGTTTTAAACGCCTCGCTTAAGCGAAAATCAAGAGTTATCTTTCTGTTGATTGTTATCAGATTACGGCTCTCGTTTGTCTCCGGTGCCATTATTGTCTGCCCCTCCTGTCGTTTTCCGCGTTGTCCTGTTCTCTTCTTAGCATACTCTCCGTCTCATCCGATACTTGCTGTACTTCCTTCTCTATTCGCGAAGCATCGGACAATGTTTCGGTCATGACGATATGCGAATGCGAAGATGCTTCCTTGCTCTTTTTTCCTGCGGATCTGCGTCTTACGAGTTCTTCGTCAAGAACCGGGATTGTCCCGAGCACCGAGAGCCCGAGATATTTTTCGACATCATCGGGATTCTTGATCGTATCATCCATTATATATATGATAACGATGATCATTACCGCCGCGAGCGCTCCGCAAAATCCTCCTATAAGCGTATTCCTGAAGATCTTCGGGCTTGATATCTCCGTAGGCAGATTGGCCTCTTCGACTACATTGACAGCCTCCGTGTTCATAACATTGGCGATATGCTCGGATGCCGATATCCTGATCCCGTCCGCCATTGCCCTTGCCATGTACGGGTCGGTATCTTCGGCCGTTATCGACACAATACGCGTATCCGTGGGAACAGATACAGTGATTTTCTTCTTAAAATCATCATTTTCAATGTCGATCCCAAGTTCTGCCTTTACCTCCTCCAGAACGGGACGGCTCGTGACAAGTTCCTGATAGTCCTTGGTCAGCTGGGTTCCCGACTGAAGATCGCTGTAGGTCAGCGACTCGGAATTCTGCCTGTTTATGACATATATTTTGGTTGTGGATTCATATTTGGGAGTTATCAGAAAGAAACATACCAGATATGTTGCCGCGGCTAAGACAAGCGTGCTTACGATAACTATCCAAAGCTTGGACAGTACGGCCCCCCCTAGTTCGAGAATGTCTATTTCAAGGACATCCTCCTCGTCGTTTACGACCCGGTGATTATTATCCATTTCCCCCTTATCCCCTTTTCACTTAAGTGCTGCAAAATGCACACGATCATAACAGGAAGTGTATCTTATATATACTCATTGGCCAGAATTGCGGAAGGATTGCTGTCAAACAGCCTGTCATGGTAATCCTCCCCGTAATGCTTCGCGATATATGCGGAAGCCTTTGCAAGCTCCGGTGCCCTGTGCCCCGTCCCGTGGGCATCCGTAGCAACGAAATGAACCATTTCGTTATCAAGCAGCTTCTTTACAAACCGTCTTGTCCTGCGTGAGCCCGTAAGCGCTTCCGAATTGATCTGCACATATGCGCCCCTTTCGATAAGACCCTCAACGCAGTCAACATCGCCCGCAAGATCTTCATATCTTTCGATATGCGCGATTATCGGAATATACCCCGCATTGACAAGACCGGTTATGCCGTCTTCTATCGAACGCTTATCAAGCGTATAGCCGAATTCCGTAAGCACATAATCGGAACCCGCCATTGTCGGTACCGTTCCCTCCGCAAGCCACGATACCGCACTCGGATAGTAATACACTTCGCATCCGAGATAAAGCTCTATATTTGCTGCCTTACCATCTGCCTCCGCGGCTTTTCGGAGTCCCTCGAAACGGTGCCGCATCGTATCGATGTCCGCTTCCATGTATCCTTTATGATAATGCGGAGTCAGAATAGCCCGCCTGATGCCCTCATCATACATCATGCGGAGCATCGCGACGGATTTGTCCGTGTTTCTCGATCCGTCGTCGACCCCCGGAAGCACATGGCAGTGAATATCAGTCAGCTGCGTCATTATCAGTGGAGTGTGGCATTGCCGGCCCTTACCTCGGACGGTGTATTAAGCACAACAATGGATACCGTTCCGAATGCAGGTGCAATAAAGCCTACATATCCGTTCCTTACTGTACAGGGAGCTATAATGGTCTTGCCGTTCGGAAGCAGGATATATGCGAATACGTTCCCGGCTCCGTTTGTAAGCCCCGCTGCGGCCAGAACTACCGGAATATCTCCGCCCTTGTAGTTTGCGGGAGCTTCGATTGTTATCGTTCCCTTAACGCTTGGTATCAGGCCTAATGATGCGGCATTCTCCGTGATGAACGATCCGAGAGCGGTCAGCTGCTTTTCGGTCGGAACCTTGATCGAGGCAACGGAAGATGACGTATCTCCCAGGACGACTATCGTTACGACTCCTGCCTGAGGGCTCGGAGCGGCGAAAACTGCCGTTGAAAATACAAGTGCAAGTGCTGCGGTAAGTGCCGTTAAAGCTTTGATTTTTCTCATTGATCTCCTCCTTTAATTGTACAACATGTCTACCGGGCCGGTGTGTAAAATCTGTCAACTATGAGCTGCTTAAGGGCATCCTCGTCTACGACGTAGCCCATTTCGTATTCGTAATCTTCTATTTCTCCGGGTTCGATATGTTTCATTTCGCCCGGAACGGACACAATGTCATTCTCGGACAGTTCAAGATCGAGCAGCAGCTTCGTAAGGTAAGTCATCTCATCAAGCGTAAGGTTGGTACTGACCTTGTCTGCCTCGCTGTTATACAATGCTATCGGATATGTGATATTTTCCGATGTCCTCTCCTTGACCGCGGGAAAGAGCATCTTGAGGTAGGTTACCTGCCTCTTCATCCTTCCCATCGCGCTGTCATCGATATCCGTATCTCTTCTTGCGACAAATATGACCGCATCATTATTGAGCAGCAGATAATTCTTTGTCCCGGCCTTCATCTTCGGATTCCATTTCGTCAGATCCTCGGGTATATCCACCCTTATCCCGCCAAGCGAATCGTTAATGTCCGGGATTGCGGTAATATCAACCGCAACATATCTGTTAATGGGAACACTGTACAGCAGATCGCTCACCGCATCAACAACCGCTTCGTTCGTCTTGTCGCCCTGTGTTCCGAAGCTGTGCTGGATCGCTATTGGGCCCTTCTTTACCGCCGCAACCTCATCGTTAAGATCGAGTACCTTGATGGATGTGACCGTATCTCTCGGAATGCACATGAAGCTTACGGTCTTCCTGACTGCATCCACGGTGCCGAGAACTATCGTATCGGCCTGATAGGGATTGGCATCGGTATCTTTGTTGCCCTTCAATCCGTAATCATCTATTCCCATAACAAGGATGTTTATCAGATTGTCGTTGTATTTGTATTTATTGCCTTTATAGGTAATAGTGACGTCTTCGCTGTACTTCCTGTCCGGCTCTTTGCCGTATGTCTCATCTAGCTCGTTAATCTTCAGGACGGAACTGTTCGCCGCCTCGCCGGCCTGAAACATATCAGCCGTAAGGTAAGTGGCTCTCTGCCATTTGTGCAGAAGAATGACGAGAACTGCGCCGAGTATTCCTATTATAATAAGAAGCGATATAAGCAGCGCCTTGACCCAGTCCGGCACACTCTTTTTTTCTTCTTTATCTGTCTTTGCCACTTTTTGTTCCCTGCGTCCCGTTTAATACCTTACCTCATCCAATACGGCGTATACGAACAGCCTCTTATCTTCATCGTCGCAATGTGTCACAAGCCCTATGACATGATCCCCGACCGAAGGTTTTTCCGTCTGTCTGAAGTTCGCGGACAGATCCCTTATATCCTCCATGGGATCAAAGAAAGCGTTAAACTGCGCCGGATCCGTAAAATCATATGCCACGAGCATATTGTCGGCCGGGCCGATAAAGCATGCGTAGATCCGGTACTTCAGCTCAGCATCATGCAGATATATGTTAATGTATTGATTTTCTTCGAAAAAATCAGAATCCCTGAATCCGGCAAGACCGGCAAACATTGTGCCGTCTTCGGCATTGTGCCCGTATACAAGGGTCAGCGGATCCGAGAAGTCGTCTTCGTTCATCGAGTCGGTTATGATCATTCCGTTATCGCTCGGATCTCCGTGTATGTCATGGGTGTAGTAGAAAGGCTCTACCGCATCCTCACAATACGCTATCGGATAATCAATTCCGCATCCCGGGACCTCTATCCACGCATATACGTCAGGACAGACCGCGATAGCGCCCTCCAGTCCGGTTTCATGCTCGATACCGCCCGAGCTTTCGTATAATCCGTACCATGCATCGGGTCTTGCTGTCACGGCGCTCTTGTCCGGAAGGTCATCTTCGATCCTGTCAAAGACTGCGGGGTCGATCTGTGCGGATTCGCCTTCCGTGATCCCTCCCCCGGGATCTGCGGCAGGTGCCTGTCCGCTCCCCTCCTGCTTCTCCAGATACATAATAGCCGCGATCAATGCAGCAATAACGGCAATCGCCGCAATTATCGCCAGTACTATCCGCTTGTCAGTGCGTTTACCCAACTGTCCGTTACCTGACCACATTTATTATACTGTCGGTGGTCACATTCTCTTCGTCATCATAAGTGGTATTCTTGATATTGAGTACCATGTGCTTTATCTTGGCGTCTTCAGTAATCCTGCGCTTCTCTTCCTTCGTGAGCTGCATCCACTCTTCGGGAGTGTATCCAACGTTAATCATCTGTGAACCGCATTCCCTGCAGTAATACCCGTCCTGCTTTCCGTCATATGCCGCTACACTGCTGCACTTGTAGCACACATACACATTTTCCGTATCATCGTATTCCTCTGCAGCATCCTCCGATTCTGTCCCGGCATCCTTCGGTAATGTTTCATTATCCTCGGATACCGTTTCGGGATCCTCCGGTTCCGCTTCGTCACCCTCATGTACTGTTTCGGAATCCGCAGGTTCCGCTTCGGTGTCTTCGGGTACTTCCTCTGAAATACCATGTGTTATTTCTGTATCACCATCGGCCTCTGCCGCTTCTTCCCGATCGATAACATCCGTTACCGTATCATCTTCCGGAAACAGTCCGGCGATCATCGCTGATCTCTCATCATCTCCCATGGCATTCCACGCGGAAGATTCGATACCGAGAGATGTCATCATATTACCGCATCTCGGACATACGCCGGTCACATTTTCAACAAGATCGATATATCTACAGTTTTCACAGCATCCGATGTGCATACTACCCTCTATTACAAACCCTTACCCAAAAATATAAAACGATTTACATAACTTGTCAACATTTTTATGTGACATCGTAATTAATTAATATAGATTTTTGCGGATTATCCAGGGCATGATCTCCCGAAATAATGATACACATAACCCATAAACCGCTCAATATCGTTGACCGTACTGGTCGCTTATGTTTATACGACCATATTTTGCACGGATCGTCCTGCCGGAATATGAGTATCTCCGGTTGTTGTAGGCGGTGTTTTCCTGTTGGGAATGGATATTTCCAATTTGACATTATCGTTCCATTATGGTATTATACTTTTCTCATTTTGCATCTCATGTGGAGAGGACGCACCTATGGAAAAGGAAGAAAAGAAGCCAAAAGAAGGTATCCAGCTAACGATCATCGAGACGATCGAATCTATGATGGAGGAGCATAATATCAATCAGGCAACCCTTGCCCGCGAGATCAATATGGGGCAGGCGCAGCTAAGTAAATGTTTAAGCCGGAAAGGCAACAATTACTTCGGTATTGATACGCTTATCAGGATTTCCGATTATTTCAGTGTTCCCGTAGACCACCTTCTTGGCCGCTCAACACTCAGGGTTACAGAAAAGCCCGAATCAAACGCGGACATCTGCCGTTACCTGGTTAATCTGATAGAGACCAACACGGTCAATATTATAAATGGTGCTGTAGAGGAAGATACTTACCAGCCGGATAAAGAGACGGGCGAAAACCCGGCTCACACATTTCGGCACGAGAAAAAAAAGAACTCTTACAAGGTGTTTTATTTTTCCAATTTCCTCCCTCTTCCCGATATGAGTAATATGAATAAGACGGAAAAGAAGAATGCTGAATCGAACCTGCGTACTAAAGGTTTATATCATCCGAAGGGGATCGAGATCAATGCTTTCATCGAGTATTATCTCAAGCTACGGGATCTGTATAAAAAAGGCGACCTTCCCCGGCCGTTCTTTGAGCAGGCCATAGAAGATCGTCTGAATCAAATGCGGTATTAATCCCACCAATAACACCCGTTATATGATTTTATGAGGTTACCGTCAAGGCATACCTCGAATATACCAACCAACGCCGGAAGATCCTGCGCCATATACTTGTCCGGATCTGTATTCATAAGATCATAGTTAATTGAGACCCACCGATACGGGCTCATACCGTCTTCATAATTACCAAAGAACTGCATATTGGCAGTTTCATCAAAAATGGTATTCTTGTCGACAACAAGATCCGTCTCACATCTGGTTCCGATATCGTATGGAAGAGAAACTTCCACATCATGAAGTATTATCTTGTCATTATGTATCTCTATGTCTTCGGCACTGTACATCGTGTACAAGAATTTATTTCCGGTATATGTTCCCGCATACTTTATGTATGCGTCGCTAAATCCCGCAGATTTAACATCTTCAAGTACGCTTTGTGCTTCCTGCCTTGTTGAATACAGACCGGCGGTGACAATATAATAGGGCTCTGGATTCAGATCGGAAAAATCAGGTGTGTATACGATCGGCGTATCCATAAATCCCGCATCTTCAAGCTGCGTTTGAAGCCCGATGCAGTTGTCGCTGTTCCTAAATGCTCCGATAAGCACACCAAACACGTCATCTGTGATCGATCCGGGCAGGAATGGGCGTATTGTCCCATAGGCTGTCTTGGGAATATATGATGCCTGAGCGGCTCCATCATTCCACTCTCCGACAGGAGTCCAGTTTATGGACTCGCACTTGTATGAATCAACAATATCATCGAACTCAGCATCCGAGATATCAAGCCGGTCGGATCTATCAGATTCAATGAAACCGTTTGTGTTATGGTAGAAGGCGATACCGCCGGTTGTTCCGTCAAATTCGGTGAAGTAGCAGTCATCCCATACTACCTGATTGCCGGGATCCAGATGCCACTCGGCGAATATGCTGTTATAAGCTCCGCCGGAGCCGGAATTCAGGAAGTGACCGTTTCCGAGATAATGCTGTCTGTTCCTGACCCATCCTGTAAGAAAGGGTACAGGACTCCCATTCTCGTACGTAAAACCGTTGTATATATATGCAACCCTTGTCGGATTGTCATACCCATATTCGTCATTTTCACCGATCAGAAGCTCGGGCACGCTGTCACCGTTTATGTCAGTGATCACATATCCGATAGATTCAAGAAGGTTTTCATCCCCGGCATAGGCAACCCTCTCCCAAATGCCCGTAAAATCATAATCAGGGTTGTCTGACTCGTATTCGGGACCGTTCACGATGAGGTTTATGACATCCTGCATTACGGGATCATAAGCTTTCTCATAGTCAATCCCGGCATCTTCAGAAGAGCCGATCTGCACCCAGTCCTCTTCTTTATTTGTTTTGGAATTGGGTTTATCCTGTGCTTTTTCATCTGTGGTATCTTCAATTGATTCACTTTCTTCGGCAGCCGCCTCTTCATCTTTTGCTTTTGATGATGCGCATCCCGAAACCACCATACAGATGATCAGCAAGGGCATAAGCCTGATAAGAACATTTAAAAACCGGGGTATATGTTGCTTCATTTTAATAATCTCCTTGTTAATCCCGAATTACATTCATCCTATAAGCTTCACTTTAAGATCTTTCTGCAGACAATGTATTCTCTGCATAGTACTCATTCAGCCACCACCGCTATTATCGAAATAGTCAAGGCCTTCCTCATCCCTAATGATACCGCCATTCATAATCCTTTTTTCCTTCCTGCATTTAAGACAATAACATGCAGATAATCATTAGTCAGTACCAACGGGTTCGCTAACAAGTGTCAATTCAGTGTCAAAAAATAGGGGACAAGATAACTTGTCCCTAAATTTACTCGCTCACTTATAAGGCTGTGCATCACCTGACAAAAAAGCTCCTTGGCCCTCCGTTTATTCACAGTGGGTCGGAACCTTCTTGTAACTATATGATAACTCATATACAGGAAAAGTCAATCATTTATTTAAGGTAATCAGCTCCCGTTCCTTGGTTATAATAAGCATATTACGAATGTGTTTGCTTGATTCAAATGCGCTCTTTAGTTCCCTAATGCAATCCTCTTGGGGAATTCCTATTCTACTAAGATCGAATATAATGTTTCTGGATTGTTTCGATGCCTTATGTAAGTTTCTTCTTATGGTACGCCTACTGTTCCCGTTTGGACTCTTCATTTCCCATTCCACACCATCCATACAGATATCCGGTGTATAGACATCCTGTATATTACTGGGTTTTAGAAAGATAACATTCTTTCCCTTTTCAGCAAAAAATCGGGCTATCGCCTTCTCATGTTCATAAGGTTCCTTATTAAGTGCTGAATAATCTATAATACCCGCCATTAAAACTCCCATTCATTCACTTATCAATCGATTCATCCATTAATTCAAAAAAGAATCTCCATAAAATTGATGGGAAATTCTTCCCGCCTTCGGTGATCCAAGGGGCACATCGCCCAGACCACCATTATAATAACTTAATACATAGGGAACTACAATGCATTTTATAATTTGATCAAAGCTTACGAGAATCTCTTCTCCCGTACTTCATCCCACAACAGGATCCCGCACAGAAGAATTGCCCCCCTCCGTCTGTAGTACGTTGACCTTTCCATAGCCAGTTCATCCATGACCTCCCTGCGTGATACCAAAGAGTCTTTCCGTGATATAGAAAAGAAAACAGCCGATATCTCGACTGTTTTATCTTTATCAAAAATATCAAATATCAGGTCCATAAACTCTTTATCTCTATTCATACTATCTCTCCTGATCAGACCGATGGAATTCCTGTTGCATCCATAAATCCATTTATCACAAGTCTTGAAGTCTTCGATACACCTATCTCAGAGAAGCGCTCGTTAACAATATTATATAAGTTTATTATTAGCTTTCTCATATCGTCAGAGCAAAACTCTGTGCTGCACAACGGCTCTACCTTTCCATCTTCATCGACTATATATATCTCTCTCACCGCCAGATTCAAGACTTATGTAGAGCGACTCGGCAGAAGCAGAGTGAATTATGTTCATTATATATATTGTTGCATTTGTTCCCGTTAACTGTGCATAGAATCCAGATCCATTTGGTCGGCTAACGAATACATCTTATTCATGCCTGAAATCAAGAAGCCACCCGTACCAAGGCAAGGGTCTGTTGCCGTGTCTAATTTGATACAACATAACGGAGCGGAATTTTTACCCCTTAACGATGCACCCGCACAGGTGCATTTTTGCACACCCCTCATAACGATGCCGTATGCACCGTTACGGAGTAAGGTATTCGGTTTTGTCGCTGCCTTTGCGTACATTTCGTTCTCCTGTTATTTTGAAACCAGTTTCATAAACTTGGTATCGTTCATCTGCTCGTTTGTCAGGTACTCCCCATCACAGAACAATGCATAGGTAGTAATCGGTGTAGGCGCATTCTGTGCCTGCTCCTTGCTCTCAATATGAATCGCACGAAAGGGAATAGCATTATCTTTGGCAGTCTGTTCTACAATCGGAACGTACTTAGCATTGAATGGACATTGACTCGTGTAATACAAGACATATCCTTCTTCATCTACATGAGGATGCCTTGCACAATCTTTAAACTTTGGCGATTTTGCATCAGATGAGAATGGCAAATACCAAAGCTGAATACCGTTATCCGCTTCATCACATACGGCAAAGCCTTTATATTTCAGAAACTTCGGATCTGCAAGGAACGGTTTTTTCTTTGCGGCACACAGAATGCATAGACCCTTCTTCCCCTTTTCCTTACTATCCCGGATGCAGGCAGCAAGCAGATCCGTGGAATACCCGTTTCCTTTGAAAGAACCTGATACCCACAGACAGTCAATATACATATATCCATCTGCCTCAATCGGAATCCATGCATTTTCTGCCGGGATATATTCGATAAAGCACTTGCCACGTTCCACACTCTTCAAAAAAACAAGTCCTTCATCAAATCTATCCTCAAGCCACGCCTTTTTTGACGAAACCTGCACGTCCTTATTATTGGAAATGGCACAGCAGATATGCTCTTTTTCCAGATTTTCCTTTGTAACTCTTATGTATTCCATATAACCAGTCTCCTTTTCCTTAAAGATCAAATATACTCATCTGCAGGCAGTTCCTGTATAAACCTGAAACAATCATCCGGGCTTGACAGGATTCCATTGTCTTTACAGATCTTCTGAAACAGAGCTGTCAGTTCCTTGATATTCGGGCTTGGCAACTCATACGCATTTCCGTATCGTTTAATGTATCGCTCTTTCATTCCCGGAAAGTGCTTATCAAGTGCTGCGTAATAATACTCCCGATCACCTTCCCGTAGTGTAAGTCCCATGCCGAAATCGATAATGCCTTTTACACCAACCCTGACACACTCATTCAGAATTTCCGTGATATTATCCTCTGTATCATTGATAAATGGCAGAATCGGTGTCAGCCATACGATTGTCGGAATACTGCGCTCCTGCAGTTTCTCCAGTACCTCAATACGGCGCTTTGTGTTACAGACATTCGGCTCTAATATCCGGCACAGATCATCATCATAAGTTGTAAGTGTTATCTGCACCACGCATTTCGTAGAACGGTTGATCTCATCCAATAAGTCAATGTCCCGTAGAATGAGGTCAGATTTTGTCTGAACCGTCGCACCAAAACCATTCTCTAAAATTATTTCCAGGCATTTTCTTGTCAGCCTTAAGTTTTCCTCACAGTGCATATACGGATCTGACATGGCCCCTGTTCCAATCATGCACTTTTTTCTTTTTGACTTCAGTGCCTTTTCCAGAAGTTCAGGTGCATTCTGTTTTACCTCAATATCCTCAAAAGGATGCGTGAACTGATAACACTTGCTCCGGCTGTCACAGTAAATACAGCCGTGGGTACATCCCCGATATATATTCATTCCACAGTGTCCGCCACCACCGGTCAGAATTCCTTTGGCATCAACAAAATGCATTGCACATCAACTCCAACATCTTATTTAACATAGCCAAGGAGCCGTCCGGCTCCCTGGCTGACAAACTTACTACTCTACCGGGAAACAAGCCTCTGTCACGTATTCATCCGGATTCTGTGTCTGCGCCGGACTAACATGATAGATGTTGAACATATGACCGTTCATCTTATAGCCATTTGCTGTGATCCATGATGCAACCGTAGCATATGCTTCCCCCATCTGATCGTAGCTGCCTTTAATTATACAACTGGCAACCTTTACTGCTGGAAGCGTTTTAAACTTCACATGCTCCGTGTCGGTATATGTCCCCTTTACTGTCATCCATGCGATGATCTCCACATTTTCTTCCTTGTACTCATCATCAAGGAACTCCGCAGCCGCAAGACAGGGATCTGCCGGTACTATGGTTTTACATTCGCTCATCATGGCATTCCACAACATACCCTCATCTTCATAATGAGGAACCACCATCTGCACCGTGGCTACAAACCTTTCTGGTATTGTCTTTACTGTTACATTAAAACTCATATTCTGCTCCTTTCTCAGTCTCTTTCGGGCTGTTTCCAGAAGCATCAGCTTGTACTCCGTTTCTTGGGATAGCTTTGACAGTTCTTTCTGCCTCTCTGACAGAAATGCATCCATCTTTTCTTTATCATCGTAGCTGTCAAGGATCTTGATGATATCTGCAAGGGCAAATCCCATATCCTTTAATGATGTGATCCTTCCGATGGTAAAAAGCTGTTCCTCGCGATAATAACGGTATCCTGTAAAATTGTCGATCTCTGCCGGTTTCAGCAGTCCAATATCATCGTAGTGACGCAGCATCCTGATGCTTACTCTGGACAATTTTGAAAACTCGCCTATTTTAAGCATTTGTACCTACCTCCATGGATGGTTTTCTTGAGCTCACTACAATGATAATTCCTCACATAATGTGAGAGTCAATACACTTTTTCGTTTTTTCGATTTGGCACCATGCATAATACATATTTCATAATTCGCACACCATGATATATTCTTCAGCATTCTCATCGACCGTCTTGAACCCGACATTCTTATACATCTTCACGGCATAGTTTGCTTTCTGCACCGCCAGGGATGCCCATTCATATCCCTGCCATTTCAGCAGTTCAAGCATCTTCACCATAAGCTGTGAACCGATTCCCTGATTGCGATAATCCTTGTAAAGCGAAATAGCGAAGGACGGTGTCTCATCGTCCACATGACCATAATCGTCCATAATCCTCGTCCAGACCGCTCCGACTATCTTGCCGCCAAAGTCAGCCACCAGGCAGTTATCACCTTTGCGGGTACCGAAGTCATCCGTGTACACGCGAAGTTCCGGCTTCTCAATAATATCCCGCTCCGGCTGCTCTGCGCCTTTCGGTATGAAGATTGCTTCATATAGGAAGTCCTTCAGCAATTCGATTTCACCCTTACGAAGGCAGCGGATAACATATTTCTTGTGCTTATCGCTCGTCATGTGGAAAATATGCTCGTTACGCAGTTTTCCCAGCATCTCAAGCACCTGCTTGCCAATCCGCTCCGGCTCGTTGTCATTGCCGCCGCAGATTAGCTCCAGCGTATCAGGCGTCCAAATGTATCCATGTGCTTTGTTGTAGAGGTACTGCCGGAATTCCTCGTATTCTTTTTCTTTCAATTGCTTCATTTCTACTTTTTCCTTATCGGATGCCGAATTACAGTCTTCAACTTTTCGGGAGCGACCTTCCTTGCATCGCTGAGATATATTTCATGATGCAGGCGCTTATCCGTAATATCGAAGACATACCCCTGGCTCTCCATATACTCGTGCATGAGTGCGACAGTAGCAGGCTCATCGTCATAAGAGCCAATATGCATACACTGAACGCATTCACCCTCGTCATAGGTTAAGAACTCAACCTTGGAGAAGTCGGTTTTCTTTTTCTTCGTGGCTTCCTCGACTGCCCATTCAAAATCTTCCTTTGTTACAAAATCAGGAAGTCGGATAATCCTATTCTGCCCGCAAATAACTTCGATTAAGTATAGCAAATCTCCCCGGATTTATACAGACGCACATACCGGGAAACTGCTTCGTCTGCGCCCCCCTCGATTCCGCTTCGCTTCATCTCGGGGTTGTTGCTTCGCAACACTCACGGACATCAAAATACCCGATGAAACACAAGTGCTTCCTCGGGTATTTCTATGTCCGTTATCGCTGACTCAGCTTATCATCCTATCAGCCAGTCGTACAGCTCCTGGTATTTGAGGGCGCTGACATGCCATGAAAAATCAGCCGCCATGGCTCTGTCAACCATCTTGTTCCATTCGCGCTTTCTGTCGTAGTAGATACGCTCGGCGTTTCTGATACACCCGAGCATTTCATGTGCATTATAGTTCATGAATGAGAATCCCGTGCCGGTGCTTTCGTACTCGTTATAAGGCTCGACTGTATCCTTGAGTCCTCCCGTCTCACGGACGATCGGAAGCGTTCCGTAGTGAAGCGCCATAAGCTGTGACAGGCCGCACGGCTCGAACAGAGACGGCATCAGAAATGCGTCGGATGCCGCGTATATCTTGTGGGACAATGCTTCCGAATAATATATGTTAGCGGAAACCTTGTTTGCATATTTCCAGTCAAAGTGCCTGAACATATTCTCGTATCTCTCTTCTCCGGTACCGAGAATGACGATCTGAACGTTGTCCTGACACAGTTCATCCATAACGTAAGCAATAAGGTCGAAGCCCTTCTGATCGGTAAGGCGGCTTACGATACCTATCATCATCTTCTTGGGATCGACATCGAGACCGAGCTCTTCCTGAAGAGCTGTCTTGTTCTTGACCTTCTCCTTGCGAAAATCCCTCGCATCATAGGGATTGACGATCAGCTTGTCTGTCGTCGGGTTATACTCATCATAATCGATCCCGTTTACGATACCGCGAAGATCGTTCGCGCGCGCACGCAGCAGCCCGTCGAGACCTTCGCCGTAGAACGGCATCTTGATCTCTTCGGCGTACGTGTAAGAGACCGTCGTGATCGCATCGGCAAACACGATACCGCCCTTCAGGAGATTGCCGTCCTTATACGCCTCAAGCTTGTCCGGTGTAAAGAAATAATCCGGAAGACCCGACAGCGTGCGTACCGTATCAACATCCCACACGCCCTGGAACTTCAGGTTATGTATCGTCATAACGGACTTGATGTCCCTGAAGAAATCACTGTTATGAAAACGTTCTTTTAGGAATACGGGGATCAGTCCTGTCTGCCAGTCGTGGCAGTGTATGATGTCAGGCTGAAAGCCTATTACCGGCAGAACCGACAGAACGGCCTTGGAAAAATATATGAACTTCTCAAGATCCCACAGCAGATCGCCGTAAGGCTTCGCTCCCGAGAAATAGAATTCATTGTCAATGAAATAGAACGTGATGCCTTCATATTTCATCTTGAATATGCCGACATACTTGTTATCGTTTCCAATATCCATGTAGAAGTTGTCGATATATTCCATCTTTTCCGTATACTCTTTGGGAATGCACAGATATTTGGGGATAATGACACGGACATCAAAATATCTCTTGTCAAAGCATTTGGGAAGAGACCCGACAACATCGGCCAATCCGCCGGTTTTGATAAAAGGAACACATTCAGACGCGGCAAACAGAATTTTCTTCATCTATAACCTCCCGTGATACGTGATCATCAGTGAACGCTATAATGATTATACAATAAAGCGCTTTACATCTTCAACTCATATTCCTCTTTGGGCATCGGCTTTGCGAAGTAGAATCCCTGTATCATGTCGCACCCCTGCTCTGCGAGAAAATCAACCTGGCTCTTTTCCTCGACTCCCTCGGCAACGGTTCGCATATTCAGATTCTTGGCAAGCCTTATGGCCTCGCTCACTACTATCTGGCCGCGCCCGTCTCCTTCGTCGTTTCTGAAGAAATCGGCGTCAAGCTTCAGGACGTCAAGGGGCATTTCCTTGAGAGAATTGAGCGAGGAATATCCCGAGCCGAAATCATCCATCGATACTGTAAAGCCATATTCCTTGAGCTTCCTGATGATGGATATGAGAGCATTCTTGTCATCAAAGAAAGCGCTCTCGGTAAGTTCTATCTCTATAAGGTCATGGGGCGTACCTGCGGCATCAACGATATCCTTTATCTGCTCCGCAAGATCCGCCTCGATAAAATGAGCCCTTGATACATTGACGGAGACGGGAACACATTTGAATCCATTATCAAGCCATCTGCGCTGATCCCGTGCAACGTGGTCGAGCATATAATGATCGATACAGGTGATAAAACCGTTCTTTTCGAATATCGGAATGAATCTTCCGGGGCTTATCATACCGTTCTGCGGGCTCATCCACCGGATAAGCGCTTCCGCACCTTTAAGCTCCTCCGTTCTCGGATCGTACTTGGGCTGGTAATATACGACAAATTCCTCGTTCTCAAGAGCGCGGAGCTGGTTCTCGTTGATAACGTCGATCCATCTTTGCTCCTCGACCATCTTCTCGTCAAAAAATGCTATGTCCGAATTCTCCACGGAAAGAGTCGCTCTCGCCGCACCGGCGTTATTGAACGCCTTCTCCACATCTATATTCTTCCTGCGGACCACTTTTCCCTTTTCATCTCTTGATTCCGGTATCGTATCGACACCGACCCAGTAATAGAACTTGTGATCCTCGCTGACATGCTCCAGATCGCCGATAATGCCGCGTATCCTCGCCTCGAGCCCGTTACGGTCACTGCACACCGTAAGAACAGCAAAATGCGACACCGAATGATGCGCCACCAACTCACCCTTGCCCAGATGTCCCTGTATCCTGTCATTGATCTGTCTCAGCATTTTTCCGCCTTCATCGACCGAATGGCAGACACAGAAGTTCCTGTAATTGACAAACTCAACATCAAGAACAGCGTAGTTCCTGTCTGCGCTTCGCTTTTGGGCAAGCTCCTTTTCGGCGTTCATAAGAAACCACAGCCAGTTATGCTGCCCGGTAGTCTCATCCATGAAGAAGATATCGCTCATTTTATGCCTGTTGCTTACGGCTCTGATTATGTAGACAAGCAGAAAGATGCCCGTCACAAACGTCAGAACGGTCACAATGACCGACAGAAGTCCCAGGATAGCAAGTTCGCGGAAATATATGTTAAAGTACGTCTTGCATATCATGTGGCTGTTTGCGCCAACCGGTACTTCCATCCAGAATGGCAGTTTTATGATAAAATTCTGTCCGATGGAAAGCGATTCGCCGCCTTCACCATATGACATAATGATATCTCTCAGTTTGAGAAGATCGACACTGACCCTTCCGTTGGTACCCGGTGTTATGATGCTCTTATCAATGTCGGGATAAACCGTTATCGCGTTGTCACGGGTTCTTTCAACCATACTCTCGATACGCTGCTGTCTGTCCTGGCCGGGGACGTCTTCGTCATCCATGAATTCAAGTATGTCTATTCTTCCCCCGTGCTCCATGTCGCACGTATTATTCCCATGCACTTCGATTATATTGCGGTTATCATCAACTACTATGTATTCATATGAAACATTCCCGAGACTGTTCATAAGATCATTGCCGGGAATGTCCTGTGACACCTGATATATGTCTGCCATTGATCTTACGCGCTCATACTCGTCACGAATCTTCGAATCCACGATATAGAGTCCGAAAACAGCAATCATCGACACGAATGTACATATTACGATCGCGCCGATGATGATCCCGCACACAAGCGAGCCACCGATATATGAATACTTGAGCTTGCGAAGCTTTTCCTCTTTTATGTTAGCCATGCCTAATCCCTCCTTCACGCATAACTGCCGGCATTTCCGGCAGCGGTGACAATCTGCAGATTAAGGATACACCCTCTCTATCTCATGTGTGTCATAGAAAGAATCAACGACATTCTTCTTAACATTCGAAGACAGGTATGAGACCGATATAAGCGCCGGTTCCGAAAAATCATATGTCAGACTTCCGTCGCTGTTCCTGATTATATCCGAAAAGCGGACAGCTCCGTATGCTTTGCAGCTTACCCCGTCTGCCTGTGATATGTTTACTTCATATATGATATCAAGATCATTGTATGACAATCCGAGCGCACCCGCTTTTCCGGGAAAGACCGTCTTGAAATATGAACTTACGTATTGCGGCGTTCCGTATGTAAATGTAGCTTTCTTGTTGATATATACGGGCACAAGGTTCGCCTCGCAGAATATCCTGACTCCGTACTCGTTGGCATCCACAAAAGCCTTCTTTCCCGCCTCGACCGCTTCACGGATCACACCGGCAGGAAGATCCGCGGCGCTTGCGACATACTGCGAATCGGAGAATGCGGTGTATTCCATCGTGCACTCTCCCGACGGAGTATCGACGACATAGCCTGTCTCGCTGCACATTTCTTCCGTATACAGCGCATGAATGGTTACAACATCTCCTTCGGCATAGCACTCCTTCGGATCCTCTATCTCAAATATCATCCTGCTGATAAGCGGCTGCGTACTGTTGTTCTGAAGAGATATCGTAAGCCCCGGGGATACCCCGGAAAATCCGACGGCAAGATCGCGAAATACTTCCTCCGCCGGTATCACGGTAACATCCTGAAGTCCTGATACCGTTGCCGTGCCGCTCGTATCTTCGATCTCTATCTTGAGCTTTTCGGCAATAGCCGCATCATATGTTCCTATTACAGGTATCTCCTGTCCGTTATACAGATTTGTCGCCAGGGGTGTCACAAATGACAGGCTCTGACGGAATCTCGCGTAATCCCCGTCATCGATATCGGCTGCCGCAAACCACGAGGAATCGTATTCCTCCTTGACCGACGACAACAGAGCATCAACGGCGTCATTATCAACGGATACCGTCGCCACGCCGTCATTATTGAATCCGGAAAACTCAACCCGGGCAAGCTGCGTAAGGTTGATCGTTCTGTAGGGGAGCGCCAGCACGGTACGCGCGACAAAAAATACGCACAGAACAAAGAACAGCGAGATTATCAGAAATCCGACATTTCTTCTGCGCCGCTTTACAACTGCCGCTCTTCTGTTTTTATACATCCTTCCGCTCAATCGGTATATCTCCCGGCATTTCTTTTAAGCTCCGCCGCATTATCCATTACGGCATCGGTTATCTCGGAGCCGGCAAGCATTCTCGCAAGCTCGGCCACGGATTCATCGTATGATAAAACTCTGACACTTGTAGTCGTGTGCATTCCGTCAGCCTCTTTTTCTATGACAAAATGCGTATCCGCATGGGAGGCTATCTGCGGCAGATGTGTGACCGCTATAACCTGATGGCTTGCGGCGATATCCGACATTCTGTCGGCAACAAGCTGTGCGGTTCTGCCGCTTATCCCGGTATCTATCTCATCAAATATGAGAGTACCTATATTATCACGTTTTGCAAGAACTGATTTTAATGCAAGCATGATCCTTGACAGTTCGCCTCCGGATGCAACACTTGTAAGGGGTTTTTGCTCTTCACCCGGGTTGGTGGAGATCATGAACTCGACATCATCGTACCCGTCCCGTGCGATCTTTTCCTTATCGGAGGTTATGGCTATCTCAAATCTGGCATCGAGAAAATTGAGGTTGTTAAGAGCGGCAACGATCTCCTCCTGCAGTATCGCCGCTTCCTTGCGCCTTATATGCGATATGCGTTCGCATACTTCTAGCAGTTTATCATGTAATTCACGGGATCTTTGCTCCAGATCACTGATATAGGTCTCGTAATCCGTCAGTCTCGCGATCTTTTCGGACTCTGCGGCAAGTCTTTCATTAATACTGTCTATTGTCTGTCCGTATTTCATCTTGAGATTATTGATAACGTCCAGACGCTCTTTGGTACGCTCATAATCCTCCGGAGAAAACTCGAGGCTCTCCTCATACGCGGACATCGAACGGATACAGTCGGCAAGAACATCCTCTGCCGCTGTCAGCTGGTCAAACAAAGCTCTTGCACCGTCATCAAGATCAACTGCCTGCCTGAGGTGTGACAGAGCGTAGCTTATCATCGAAGATGCGCTTTCATCTCCGGTAGACAGTGCGAGCATCACCTGCGAGAGCGTTTCCGCGATCCTGCGGGAGTTGTTCATTCTGGAGTAATCACTCTCAAGCTCTTCATCCTCGCCGTCATGCAGCGCGGCGGCTTCTATCTCGGCAGCGACAAACCTTGAATAGTCAAGCTCCCCGGCAACCGAATCCCTTGACTGCAGGGCATGCTCATATTCGTCTTTTACGGCTTTATAACTGTCATAGAGTTCGCTTAGTTTACATAACTCGGAATTGAGACCATCCCCGCAGAAGCTGTCCAGCAGAAGCTTGTGATTGCTCCGATACAGGAGTGACTGGTGTTCATGCTGTCCGTGGATATCGATAAGATGCTCGGAGATACGGCGCATGACAGATGCGGGCACTGTTTCTCCGTTTACTTTGCATGTTGTCTTGCCGCCGGCGATACGTCGCTGCAATATCACCTGGTCATCGGTTAACATAATATCAAGTTCGCCAAGCTTACCTATAGTCTCGTCGTCATCGACCGCAAAGACGAGTTCGCACAGCGCATAGTCGCTGTCCGATCTTACGATATCCTTCGGCATTCTCGCGCCGAGCGCAAAATTGACGGAATCTATTATGATCGATTTGCCGGCGCCGGTTTCCCCGGTGAGTATATTAAGGCCGTCGGTAAATTCGATCTCAACATCATCTATAAGCGCTATATTTTTAACATGCAGGCTCTGAAGCATGGCACCTTCCTAACTTTCCGGACTGTCGATCAGTTTTTCTATGGTCTCCTTCACGGCGGGTATATCCTCGGCGGAGCGTATCGCGCACATTATCGTATCGTCTCCTGCAATGCATCCGGCCATTTTCGGTATCGAAAGAGCGTCGATCGCTGCGGCAACAGCCATTGCCATGCCCGAAACGGTCTTGATTACAAGTATGTTGGAGGCAGCCTCCATAGACACAAAGCCCGCCTTCAGTATCCCGACAAGCCTGTTGCCGTCCACGGTCTCTTTGTTTCCCGATGCGGCATAACACTGTCTGCCTGACGAAGAAGGTATCTTCCTTAGGTTAAGCTGTTTGATATCCCTTGATACGGTCGCCTGGGTCACGTTGAATCCGGCTTCTCCGAGGAGCCTGGCAAGCTCCTCCTGCGTCTCAACCTCCGACGAACCTATTATCTCCATTATCTTCTGATGTCTGTAGTTTTTCATGATCACATCTTTCTCGACAGTACTTCGAGAAAGCTCTCTTTGGAAAGCTTTATCAGTCTCATCCTGTCCTTCGCGCTTCTGATTATGACCTCGTCATTGTTGGACAGCATATACTCTCCCGTTCCGTCAAAATACACTCCCGAGGTCCTGCCCTGCCTTGATGAAGAATTGATCACCCGTATGACAATAGTATCATCCCCCGACAGTACGACCGAACGGCTCACGGCTTCAAGCGGACAGATTGGCGTCAGCACTATCATTGAAGTTCCCGGTTCGACTATCGGGCCTCCGGCAGACATATTGTATGCGGTCGAGCCTGTGGGCGTCGAAGCTATAATACCGTCAGCGGATATCGTGGTGAGATACGTGCCGTTAACCTCTATCCTGTAGCTTAGTACCGATGAACCGGTGGTCTTCAGGACTATATCATTCACGGCAAAGTGTTCACCGTGGTCGGTATTTTTAATAACAAGTGTTCCCGAAATCATCATGCGCTCTTCTATCTCAAAATCATCGTTTATCAATTTTTCAAGAGCAGATGTTATGTTTTCCTTGTCGACCTCGGCCAGATATCCGAGATGTCCGAGATTGACGCCGATCATCGGTATCTTTTTGGGGGCAAGTATTCCGGCGGACTGTATAAATGTTCCGTCCCCTCCGAGTACTATCACTGCATCGGTATCATCGGAAAGCGCCCGGATCCTTTGTATCTCTTCGCTCGTATCCGCGCTGTCGCGTTCTATGGCGACATAATCGCATGATTTTTGGCGCGAGAGGAGATAATCGCGTATCTGTATGGCGCGCTCGCTGTCCCTGTCCCTTTTTTCATTTGTGATAACAAAGAATTTATCCATTTACAGCCTCTCAAATGCGGTATCAACTGTTATTTTAATGCTGCCCTCTATATTTTCGGTATCGGCTTCGCCGTCTTTGGCAAGCAGTAACAGATATTCTATATTGCCCTCCGGCCCCTTTATCGGCGAATACGTAAGACCCTCCGGCGAGAATCCGTACTCTCTTGCGGCATTTATCACTTTCCCGATGACCTGCTCATGAACGCTGCGGTCTCTTACAACGCCCTTTTTGCCGACCTGCTCCCTTCCGGCTTCAAACTGCGGCTTGATCAGGCATACCATTCTGCCGCTGCCGTTTAGTATCGGATATGCCGCCGGGAGTATCTTGTCAAGGGATATGAACGATACATCGGCGGATGCAAAATCGACCGGATCGGGTATCCTCTCAGGCGTCACATACCGGAAATTTGTCTTCTCCATGCATACTACGCGTTCATCGTTTCGAAGCTTCCACGCGAGCTGTCCCGTTCCGACGTCTATCGAATAGACCTTTGATGCGCCGTTTTGCAGCATACAGTCGGTAAATCCCCCGGTCGAGCTCCCGATATCCATACACACGAGGCCGGCAAGATCTATCCCGAATTCCTCTATTGCCTTCTCGAGCTTGTATCCTCCGCGGCTGACATACTTTTGCGGATTGCCGCGAACGACTATATCCTCCTCATTCTCATCAAATGTCGCCCCTGCCTTGTCTTCGCGAACGCCCTTTACAAACACGTTCCCGCTCATGATTATGGCCTTGGCCTTCTCCCTTGATCCGGCAAGCTGCCTTTCCGTAAGTATGACATCAAGCCTCTTTTTCATGGTTCATGATTTTCTCCACTATTGATCCGCAGTCTATGCCGACTTCATGCGCAAGTATGCTCACGTTTCCGTGTTCGACATAATCGTCCGGAAGCGTACATACGAGCACGTCGACCGGAAGCTTTCCCTCATCCGCACACTGCCTGACCTTTTCGCCGAAGCCGCCGCTTGCGACATTTTCCTCCATAGTGACTATAAGCCTGTGCTGTTTGGCCAGATAACTTACCATTTCCCTGTCGATGGGTTTAACAAAACGCGCATTTACGAGCGAAACATGCTTTCCGTATTCCGTCTTGAGCACGTTCCTGACCTCCTCCGCAGTCTTTACCATGCTTCCGACTGCATACAGGACTATCTCCGACTCCTCATATATGATCTCGCTCTGACCGTATATTACAGGCTTCCGGAACTCCTCAAGCCCGTCGTACGCCAACCCTCTCGGATATCTGACCGCAATGGGAGCGCCGAATGCTACGGCAAATTTGAGCATGTCCGAGAACTCCCACTTGTTCTTCGGTGCCATAACAGTCATGTTCGGAATGCTTGACAGGTATGACAGGTCGAATATCCCCTGATGGGTCTCGCCGTCGGCACCGACGATACCCGCCCTGTCTATCGCGAACACTACAGGCAGATTCTGGATACACACATCATGTATTATCTGATCGTATGCCCTTTGCAGGAACGACGAATATATCGCTACGACCGGGATAAAGCCGCCCGCAGCGAGTCCTGCGGCAAACGTCACCGCGTGTTCCTCCGCTATCCCCACATCAAAGAACCTCTCCGGAAACCTGCGGGAAAATCGTTTGAGTCCGGTTCCGTCCGGCATCGCGGCAGTGATCGCGCACACCTTCGGATTCCTCTCGCCAAGCTTGAGCATCACTGTCGAAAATACATCTGTGTAATTTGCCTTGGTACGGTTGACCGCGGGAAGCCCCGTTTCGATATCAAAAGGCTCTGCCCCGTGGAATCTTGCCGGATGCCGTTCGGCAGGAGCGTAACCCTTGCCCTTCTGCGTCAGGACATGCACTATGACGCATTTCGGGTATCTTCTCGCCTCGCCGAACACCTTGACCATCGCCTTGATGTCGTGTCCGTCAACCGGACCTAAGTATGTGATCCCCATGTCTTCAAAGAACATTCCGGGAACAACGAGCTGCTTGAAGCTGCTCTTGTATTTTTTGAGTTTGTCTACGACCGCAACGCCGCCCGGGATCTTATTGAGCGCATCCTCAAGACCCATCTTGAAGTTACGGTATGCGTCCGCGGTACGTATATCCTGCAGATAGCTTGACATTCCTCCTACGTTTTCCGCAATTGACATATTATTGTCATTGAGGACGATAACATAGTTGGTCTTAAGATCGGCAGCATTGTTGAACGCTTCATAGGCCATTCCGCCGGTCAGCGCCCCGTCTCCTATGACCGCATAGACGCCGTAATCATCTCCGGCAAGATCCCTTGCCTTCACAAGACCGAGACCCGCGGATATGGATGTGGACGAATGTCCGGTATCAAAAGCGTCGCAGTTGCTCTCGCGTCTCTTCGGAAAACCGCTTATCCCCCCGAACTTGCGAAGAGTGTCGAACTCATCCTTGCGTCCCGTAAGGATCTTATGCGTATAACTTTGATGCCCCACATCCCAGACTATCCTGTCCCTCGGAAGGTCAGCCGCAAGATGGAGAGCCATCGTAAGCTCAACGGCGCCGAGATTGGATCCCAAGTGACCCCCGTTAACGCTTATCTTCTCGATCAGAAAATCCCTGATCTCCTGAGCCAGCTCATCAAGGTCTCCGTCACCGACATTCTTAATATCATTTGTCTTGTTAATCGAATCAAGTATCATCTTCTGCCAGTTCCGCGACCTTCTTCTCTACATCGTCAATTATCTTCTTACATCCGTCCAGCAGTACCATGCCCTCTTTGTAAACGGCAAAAGACTCTTCAAGCGGAAGTGAATCGTCCGAGAGCTTTTCCATTACGGCATCGATCTTTTCAAAAGTCTCTTCAAGTGTCATCCTGTTCTCTTACCTCTATTCTTGCAGCCTTTGCCTCAATGAGTCCTTCCCTCATTATAAGCCTTAACATATCGCCGGGACTAACAGCAGTAACATCTGTTATTCTTGCCCCGTTTCCATCCGTGACCGCGGCATACCCGTGTCCGATCTTCTCCAGAGGAGACAATGCCCTGTACTTTTCTATATATATAAGCACCTTGTGCTTTGCCGCGTCAAGTTTCCTGTTCATCATATCGTCAAGCTTCTGCTCCCTGTTCGTACAGAGCATGCGCTGCATCCTTATCTTCGCTCCGGGGCTTAATGCTTCCATGCGAAGGCTAAGCTGCCGGAAATGCGCACGCTTATCGTCTATACGCTTTTGCATGAGGCGCTCCATTGTCATGATGCGCATGTTGACGTCCCGGACATAATCTTCATACAGAAATACTGTAAGCTCTGCCGCTGCGGAAGGTGTGGGAGCGTGGACATCCGCGACCATGTCGGTTATCGATTCGTCGTCGCCGTGCCCTACCGCCGACACAACCGGAACAGTGCAGTCAAATATCGCATGGGCAAGCGCTTCATCATTAAACGCCGACAGATCCTCGTCCGATCCGCCTCCTCTTCCTATAATGATGACATCAACGCCGTCCTGTTCAAGGGATCGTATACCTTCAATGACCGACTGCGCGGCACCCTCTCCCTGAACCTTTGCCGGGTGAAGGATTATCTCGACTCCCGGATTACGTCTTGCCGCCACCTGCCTGATGTCATGAATCACCGAGCCGGTCGGCGAAGTTACAACTCCTACGCGGAAAGCATATTTCGGAAGCGGCTTCTTGTACATATTGTCGAACATGCCCATTTCGGATAATCTTTGCTTCAGCCGTTCAAGCTCCTCGTGCTTTGCGCCCTCGCCTGCCTGCCTGACCGATGTCACATACAGCTGGTAGCTTCCGGATCTTTCATAGATATTAACGGAGCCGTATGCTTCTATCATGTCGCCGTCAGACAGTTTCCGTGTCATTTTGGAGGCGTTCGACCGAAACATAACAGCCGGTATTATTCCCGTTTCATCTTTCAGGGTGAAATATATGTGACCTGAGGAGTGGTATTTCAGATTGCTTACCTCTCCCGCAACATAAACCGAATGCAGGAAATAATCCTGCGTGAACATATTTTTGATGTAGGCATTGATCTGCCCGACTGTATAAACATTCATAAAACAGACTATTTTGCAAGTGTCGCGAGAATACCGTTAACAAAAGATCCGCTCGATTCCTGTCCGAATCTCTTGGCAAGCTCAACGGCTTCATCTATTGCCACTCCCACCGGTATGTCTTCATCGTAGAGCATTTCATATATCGCAAGCCTTAGCACCGACAATTCCACCTTACCGATCCTTGCTATGCTCCATCCCTTTGCCGAACTGTCGATCATCGCATCTATCTCGGGAAGCTTTTCGACGATACGGTCATATTTATTCCTGATATAATCTCTGTCTGCCGGCGAAATATCAGATCCGGTGCTCTTGTAATCCTCGTCCTCGATCGCGTCCTCAAAATACAGGCGGATCTGCTCCGGCATGTCTTCCGGTGAATTGAACTCGATTCGAAACAGGAGCTTGAAGAGATGCTCCCTCACAAGCGATCTTGTCATCCCTGCAACCTGCCAATCATTTAACGTCCACGCCTGCGATGCGGACATTTACATCCGATACTTCAAGACCGGTCATATTTTCTATGGAGCTCGTGACCCGTTCCTGAACGGCTTTTCCGACTGTCGGAAGCGAGTAACCGTATTTGACGACAATAGCCATGTCAACGGACACCGTTTTCTCGCACACCTCAACGCGCAGATCCTTTGTATGGCTCTTGATCCCGACCATATTCTTCAGTTCATTCGGCTTCCCGCATCCTACGATGCTCGATACGCCCTCCACTTCGCCTGCGGCTATGACGGCAACATTGGCAACAACCTCGTCCGATATGCATATATCGCCCATAGTCTCATCGCAAACCGCATAATTTTCTTCCATCGTTCTTCCTCCGGACTTGTATACTATAATAGGTCAAAACCCGATATCATAAAAAAGATTTTAACACAACACGTCAGCTTTTCATAGTGAAATCATGATCAAATTTCTCTCGGGGAAATCGACATACCTTACATTTGTTCTCCCGATATATTCAAAAACATTCTGCTCATCGAACAGATGCCTTCGTATCTCATCATAGGATGATGCGGAAGATGCCTTGATAAACATGATCCTGCTGCCCGAAGCAAGTTCGGATTCGAACGCCCTTCGGAATGCGTCAGGATCAACGCCTGTAAAATAAAGCCCTTCATGAACATAATAATTATCATTCATGGAGGTGCACCGCGGCATCCTGACAACGGGTTCGGGTCGGTGTGTTTCATCGAGCGAGATATCGTCTACCATAAAGAACTCATAGTTGATCTCTACATCATCCGCCGTCTCCCCGTCGGCGTTCATAAGCGTGATCGCCGCGTCACCCCAAGTGACGTCAACATTATAATACATCCCGTTGCATTTGACGATATTCCACACATGTCCGCCCCACTCGGCATCTTCGACATTCGCAAGATCATCCGCATCGGGAACTCCCCCGCTGCCGCATGCGCTCCCGTTAACAAGGGTACAGAATATTCCCATCCTGTTCAGGATAAGCTGCATCGCTTTCGTATAGCCCTGGCATACGGTCTGGCCGTTCTCGACTACGCTCAGTATGTTCTGGTTGTTAACGGAATCCGGTACATATTCATTCGTTGTGATCAGGTAGTCGTACACATATTTGATCTTGTCGTATTCACTTCCGGCAGGTACGCCCGCTATTACATTGTTTACATATTGTTCAACCTTTTCGCGGGCACCTTCGACTTCCTCCGGCGTCATCGTATAAGTACCGGAAAATACGATCTTCTTCAGTTCGTTTCCGTTCATGTATTTTCCGATCGAATAACCCCTGACGTAGAAGATCTCGGGATGATCCGCCATACAAGCCCGAAATGCAAGATCTATCTCATCCGGATCCGTGCTTGTAAGCTCAACCTTTTCGAGCATATCGTTAAGAGCCGTATATATCTCAAGGTAACATGTCCTGCCGGACTCATCCAGCTCGCTGTATGCATAGTTTACGCCGTCATCCACGGACATATTGAGCGCCGCTATTGCAAGATTACCCGCAGGAAGAGCTCCCGCGCCGTCTTCGGATTCGCTCTCATCGATCACGCTTACGCTTGTCTCATGCTCGTCTCCGTTGATATCTATGACCTTGATCGCATTAGAAGAAGATTCCGGATCAGCATTCGATTCAATAACATCTGTTTCTTTACCGCTGCCGAAAGGATTCGGCAGCGAATCGCATCCGCTAAGGGCACCGGTGGCAATCCCAATGGCAAATGCCGTTATTATAACATCTGATATCTTTCGCAGGGCACTAGTTTCTCGAGAATTCTTCAAGTTCAAGTCCCTCATTTCTCTCCAGTGTCATACCTATGCTCCAGCTGTTGATGAATAACAGCAGCGGTCTGTCCTTAAGATCCGTCACTTTCTTCATATCCGATGTTCCCGTCAGCTTATCGATATCAATATCGGTATTTACTATCCACCGGATATGCTCATACGGCAGCATATCCATTTTTATCTCGACGTTATACTCGTTCTCCAGCCTGTATTTGAGCACTTCAAACTGAAGGACTCCGACTACTCCGACTATTATCTCTTCGAGACCGGTACCCAGTTCATGGAATATCTGTATCGCGCCTTCCTGTGCTATCTGCGTGATACCCTTGACAAACTGTTTCCGTTTCATCGTATCGACCTGGCGTACTCTCGCGAAGTGCTCGGGGGCAAATGTCGGGATACCCTCATATCTGAAACCGGCACCCGGAGAACAGACGGTATCCCCTATCGAGAATATCCCCGGATCGAACACGCCGATAATATCACCGGCATAGGCTTCATCGACCACATGTCTTTCGCTCGCCATCATCTGCTGAGGCTGTGACAGGCGCATGACTTTCTGTCCCTGAACATGCAGTACTTCCATCTGGGCGGTATATTTACCGGAACATATCCGCATAAAAGCGATCCTGTCCCTGTGTGCCTTGTTCATATTGGCCTGGATCTTGAACACAAATGCGGAAAAATCATCCGAAACCGGATCAATAACACCTGCATCTGAACGCCTTGCAAGCGGAGGCGACGTCATCTTCAGGAAATTGCGCAGGAAGATCTCAACACCGAAGTTGGTAAGCGCCGAGCCGAAGAACACCGGGGAGAGAAGGCCGGCATCGACCTCTTCCTGATCGAACCCGCTTCCTGCCCCGTCCAAAAGCTCGACATCCTCCATAAGCTTTTCAAATGCGGCATCTCCGAGTATCTCCAGGAGCCTATCCTTATCTTCGATCGGTATAATCTCCGCATGACCCTCACGCGTTCCCTTAACGGTATCGGAATATACGACCACCGTTCGCCCGGCTCTGTCATATACTCCCTTGAAGCCCTTGCCGCTTCCTATCGGCCAGTTCATCGGACACGTCGGTATACCGAGTTCATTCTCTATATCATCGAGAAGTTCAAAAGGATCCTTCGCATCCCTGTCCAGTTTGTTCATAAACGTGAATATCGGTATCCTGCGCATGGCGCACACCTTGAACAGCTTCCTTGTCTGTGGTTCGACACCCTTCGCGGCATCTATTACCATAACTGCCGAATCAGCTGCCATAAGCGTTCTGTACGTGTCCTCCGAAAAATCCTGGTGACCGGGCGTATCGAGAATATTGATGCAGAATCCGTCATAACTAAACTGCAGAACCGAGGACGTTACCGATATCCCGCGCTCTTTTTCTATATCCATCCAGTCCGATACGGCGTGTCTTGCCGTCGCCTTGCCCTTTACCGAACCGGCCAGATTGATCGCACCTCCGTACAGGAGGAATTTTTCCGTCAGCGTCGTCTTACCGGCATCAGGATGGGAGATTATGGCAAATGTCCTTCTCTTTTCTATCTCACTTTTTAACTGCTTATCACCCATTTATGCAATTCCTTTTTTAATAACATATGTATTTTTACGTTAAAAATCGTTGACCGTACTGGTCGGTGATTTTTGTTGCAAAACATTTTGTTCGCTATCGTTATTTAATGTGTATTTAAACGTTATTTTTCGTCCATAACACTATATATTGATTTTTGTTGTTAGCAGTAGTTAACAACCGTCACGTAATTTCAATATGTGATTTTATGTTTGTCTGTTAAATTACAGTATATTTTCTCCCGCAACCCTGCTTATCTCGCTTTCCGGCAATCCAAGACAGGTCAGTACCGACGCCGCTATATCGGCAAATGTCGGTCTCGTTCCGAGATTTCCTCTTCTTACCCCTTCCGGTGCCGCGTAATCCCTTCCGCAGCATAGAAACGGCACATACTCTCTTGTATGATCTGTTGTTTTCGT
This sequence comes from uncultured Lachnospiraceae bacterium, assembly GCA_905235745.1. Classification (GTDB taxonomy): domain Bacteria; phylum Bacillota; class Clostridia; order Lachnospirales; family Lachnospiraceae; genus UBA2868. The sequence continues at coordinate 58,509 of CAJOMN010000015.1, read as the reverse complement.
ATATGCGGGATCGCAGCCGTGGTCGGCAGTGATGATCAGAAGATCTTCATCGCCCAGCTTCGCTATGATCTCCGGGAGTCTCGAGTCGAAATAAGCGACCGCCTTCGCATACCCATCAATATCGCGCCTGTGACCGTACAGCATATCATAGTCCACGAGATTGACGAACAGGAGGCCGTCAAAATCGCGGTCGAGATACTGAAGCGTCCTGTCTATGCCTTCCTCGTTTCCGGATGTATATACATACTCGGTCAGTCCTCTTCCGGCAAAGATATCGTGTATCTTGCCTACCCCGATCACATCTTTGTGATTGGCCAACAATATATCAAGCATTGTATCGCGCGGCGGCTCAATGGAAAAATCATGACGCCCCGCTGTCCTTACATAGTTACCGCTCGTCCCGACAAACGGCCTGGCAATGACCCTGCCTACCCCGTGTTTCCCCGTAAGAATGCTCCTTGCCTTCCTGCATATATCATACAACTCTTCAGGGGGCACGATATCCTCATGAGCCGCTATCTGAAATACCGAATCCGCAGACGTATATACGATAAGCTTGCCGGTCCGCATGTGTTCATCACCGTAATCGGCTATAACTTTCGTGCCGGAATAAGGAAGATTGCACAGCACCTTCCTGCCCGTTTCGGCCTCGAACTTCTCTATAACATCTTCCGGAAACCCGTTCGGATAAGTGGGAAGCGGTTCGGGCGATACAAGACCCGCTATCTCCCAGTGCCCTATCGTCGTGTCCTTTCCCATAGAACTCTCCCGAAGACGGGCATATGTCCCGGAAGGGACGATCTGCTGTTCATCAAGGCTTCTCGCGACGCTTACCCCGTCTATCCCGAACAGCCCCATCCGCGCAAGATTGGGCGCGCGGAAATGTTCGCTTGCCGTGCACGACCTTAGCGTATTGGTCCCGACATCTCCGAACAGGTCGGCATCAGGCTCTTCTCCTATGCCGAAACTGTCCATAACAATTAAGATAATCCTTTTTGACATAGCTGTACTCCATGTAACGATTGACCAGTCCAAAACAAAATAAATTCGTTTCTTATATTTATTAACTCGTTTACTATATCATAAGGGGTAGACGTTGTTAAGGATAATGCGTAAATAACAGGTAGAATTGATTGGCAGTAATTGTGTGATAACTGCTTTATCTATCTATCTATTATCGGAATTTCACATAATTTGCGTGTTTTATCCACATTTTATGGGGCAAAACCAAATGTCCGTTCGAAAAAAATGGTTATGTAAAATTAAAAATACTAAACATGGCGTAATTATCACATTTATAACATGTGTTACTATTATGTGCGATTTTATTATATCATACTATAACTTTATGTATATGTGTGGATAAATTGTTGATTAATGGTTTTTTAGCTTTTATAACGCAGGAAATCTTATTGCCGGGTTCATGCTATACGCGTGTTTTTCTATGCAATTATCTGACAATTCCGTTACCATTGTCCCCGACGGGAACAGATACTTTGGACATATATAGTAAACGACAAAAGTATTTATACCTTTGCTCGTTTACATGATTTAAGAATCTAAAATGTTCGAGCATACACTATCGTGTTATTGACATAATTTATATTATTCTCTACAATTTTGTTGCGAGATTAACTACAGGAACTCTCTATTATGTTTGACTTTATTTAGTTTTTTCTCTATGCCTATGAGCCGATTATATAGAGCAGCATCTAACTTGTAATACCTTTTTAGTCATTTCTCTAATAGTATTTTGAGGTGATTATGGGAGCATTAAGCAAATTCAAGGAATTGTGCGTGTTTCGAAATGCTGCAATATTGCGTATGGAAAAGGATTGTGGATTCAGTAACGCTTCTATTAAGGCTCTCAAAACCGAAGATGTATCTTTCAATCAAGTCGTTAAGATTGCGAGGTTTTTCAATTTCCCTTTGGAGTACTTCTGCGACGAAGAATTCAATGTCGATTCTGACGAACAGGCTCTTCTGAGTATTTACGACTCGTTTAGCGATGAAGGGGGGCGCAAGAAGCTCCTGAATTATGCCCGTGACCCGCTTGACGCTGGGCGATATATAAAAATAGCAAGCATGGACTGGTGGAAAATAATTCATAATCAAGGAGGTTGATATGAGTAAATATGCTTCTGTTATCGCTGTTTTGACTATGGTAAGTGTAGTATTTTGTGCCTGTGGCTCTTCCGGCAAGAGTTCCGCTGAAGATAAGTCGGAGAATATAGCTCCGCAGATCGGGGTTATAGACGCTAATAGGAGAACTGATGATTTTGGTATTAATGAGTCAGCAGTTCCCGAAGCGCCCGCTACCACCAATGACTATACTTCCTCTGATGGATTTATGGCTTCTGATGATACGGAATCCATGTTCGACCAGCTCCAGGCCTATGTTGATTCTCCTGAATTTATGGAGAATGCAGTTCTTCCGGATATGCCCGAACATGATCTCGACTTGTCCGGGATGACTCTCAGCCAACAGAATGCGGTTAAGACCGCGCTTAATTATATTGATCTCATGGCTTTCTCAAGACAGGGACTCATAGAGCAGATGTCATCCGAATATGGTGACAATTATCCGAGAGCCGACGTAGAATATGCCCTTTCGTATCTCGAAAAGAATAACCTAGTTGACTGGAATGAAGAAGCCGCTCAATGCGCCCAGAATTATCTTGATATAATGTCCTTTTCGAGGGACGGGCTTTATCAGCAAATGACCTCAGAAAGTGGTGACAAGTATACAAAAGAACAGACCGAGTACGCTTTGTCGCAAGTCGGTTATTAAATTACACCGATGCAACTTTGCGATAGATTCGGCAGAGGATGTCGGATGATGTATAGGAGGTAATCTTATGTTTTTCTTTATTGATGAGAAAGGTGCTAACTACGGTGAATCTGTATTTGAGAGTATCAAACATATTAACGAATACGGACAGGAGTTCTGGTACGCAAGAGAGCTTCAGAAGGCTTTGGAATACACCGAATGGCGTAAATTTAAGAACGCTATCTCGCGCGCTATGAGTGCATGTGAACGCAGTGAAATAGAGGTTTCAGAACATTTTGTCGGGGTGGACATAACATCTGTTATGCCAAACGGTGGGGAGCGGCACCTTGATGATTTTGAGTTGTCCCGGTACGCCTGCTATCTGATTGTTATGAATGGCGATTCCAGCAAAGAGATCATCGCGCTCGGACAAACATATTTCGCTGTAAAAACGAGGCAACAGGAGCTCATTGAAAATTACGAAGAACTTACAGAGGATGAGAAGCGGTTGCGCACCCGGGAAGAAATGAGGAAACATAATAGCTCCCTTGCAGCCGCCGCTCATGATGCCGGTGTAACCGAGCCCTTAGATTATGCCATTTTCACAAACAAAGGTTATCAAGGACTGTACGGTGGACTTAGCGCAAAAGATATTCGAAGCAAAAAGGGATTGAAGTCAGGGCAAGATATTCTTGACCATATGGGCAGCACCGAGCTTGCGGCAAATCTTTTTCGAGCTACCCAGACAGAAGAAAAGCTCAGGCGAGATAACATTCAGGGAAAAGAGGATGCAAACCGCACTCATTATGAGGTCGGAAAGAAAGTCCGCCAAACAATAAAGGATCTGGGAGGAACTATGCCTGAAGATCTTCCGACTCCGGATAAAAGCATTAAACAACTTGAGAAAGAGCAAAAGAAGAGCTTGAAGTAGTTGCACCGGTGCAACTTTGCTATTGAGGTGTGATATGAAGTTTCCGAACAGTTACGGATCCGTCACAAAACCGAAAGGAAACCGCCGCTGTCCCTGAATATTGAAATTGTCAACCGGGACTGTGATCAACTATGAGACTTCTACATCCATTTGACTATTGATGAACTCCGGGAGGCTCTTAATATGTTGTGTTACTAATTTGTTACTAACGTGTTACTAATAGAGAAAAATTACAGGCGTTTTGTACGAATTATCGTAAACCAATAAAAAACCGCCCAAATACTGAAAATTCAGTAAATGAGCGGTTCTTTTTATGGCAAAAGTTATGTTACTGTACGTCCTTTATCGAGAACGACCATCTCCCGAGCTTGTCTTTGCCCAGGCACTTAACCTTTACGGTATCTCCGAGTGTCAGTACATCTTCAACACGGTTGATCCTCTCCTTTGCGATCTTGGAAATGTGTACCATACCTTCCTTGCCGGGTGCGAACTCGACAAATGCTCCGAATTCCTTGATCGAGACAACTTTACCGGTAAATATCTGACCTGCTTCGTAATCCGTTGTTATGATATTGATAAGCTCAATGGCCTTATCCATTGCGGCCTTATCCGTTCCGCAGATGCTGACCGCACCGTCATCCGTGATGTCGATCTTGACGCCGCACTGGTCGATGATCGCATTGATCGTCTTGCCGCGCTGTCCGACAACATCACCGATCTTCTCGGGATCGATCCTGATCTGTACGATCTTGGGAGCATACTCGTTAACGCTCTTACGGGGCTCAGCAATAGCAGGCTTCATGCAGTTATCCATTATATAGAGTCTTGCATCGCGGCATCTTGCGATAGCGCCCTCAACGATGGGTCTTGTCAGTCCGTGGATCTTGATATCCATCTGGATCGCAGTAATACCTTCCGTTGTTCCCGTTACCTTGAAGTCCATATCTCCGAAGAAATCCTCAAGTCCCTGGATATCCGTCAGAAGCACGAAATCGTCATCCGTATCTCCCGTAACAAGACCGCATGATATACCGGCAACCATTTTTTTGATCGGTACCCCGGCAGCCATAAGAGACATACAGCTTGCGCATGTGCTCGCCATGGATGTGGAGCCGTTACTTTCAAATGTTTCGGAAACGCATCTTATCGCGTAAGGGAATTCCTCTTCGGAAGGAAGCACGGGGATAAGAGCTCTCTCGGCAAGTGCTCCGTGTCCGATCTCTCTACGTCCCGGTCCCCTTGAAGGTTTTGTTTCACCGACCGAATATGAAGGGAAATTGTAATGGTGTATGTATCTCTTCGAGGTTTCGAAAGGATCAAGCCCGTCAACCTTCTGCATATCCGAGAGCGGTGCAAGCGTTGTAATATCACATATCTGGGTCTGTCCGCGTGTGAACATCGCGCTTCCGTGAACTCTGGGAACAATATCCACCTCAGCGGCAAGCGGTCTGATCTCAGTGATCTGCCGTCCGTCGGGACGCTTATGATCCTTAAGTATCATCTTGCGGATCGTCTTCTTCTCATACTGGTATATTGCCTCACCGAGTATCGCGAGCCATTCGTCGTTACCCGCAAACTTCTCTTCGCATTTTGCGGTAATATCCCTGATATTTGCCTCGCGAACCTGTTTATCATCCGTAAATACGGCGGTTTCCATTTCATCCGGAGGACAGACTTCCCTGATTGCCGCAAACAGTTCCTCAGGCACGGCACAGCTTGTGTATTCGTGCTTCGGCTTGCCGACCTCAGCTACGATCTTCTCTATGAATGCGATGATCTCCTGATTAACGTCATGCGCCATGTAGATCGCCTCGATCATCTTAGCCTCGGGAACCTCATTGGCTCCGGCTTCGATCATGATAACCTTCTCTTTCGTCGATGCCACCGTAAGGTTAAGGTCGCCCGTCTTCCACTGCTCCTGTGAAGGATTGATTATAAACTCGCCGTTGATCATCCCCACCTGGGTCGTTGCGCACGGTCCGGCGAAGGGAATGTCGGATATGCTTGTTGCGATCGATGATCCGAGCATTGCAACAAGCTCCGGACGGCATTCGGGATCGACAGAAAGCACAAGATTGTTTAATGTGCAGTCGTTACGGTAATCCTTCGGGAAAAGAGGCCGCATCGGTCTGTCTATAACACGGGCTGTAAGAACGGCATTTTCGCTCGCCTTGCCCTCGCGTTTGTTAAATCCGCCGGGGATCTTCCCGACAGAATACATTTTTTCCTCAAACTCAACACTCAGAGGAAAGAAGTCAATCTCGTCTCTTGGTTTTTCAGATGCGGTTGCAGTGGAAAGCACCATCGTATCTCCGTAGTGCATGAGTGCCGCGCCGTTAGCCTGCTTGGCAACTCTTCCTACATCAACGGTGAGCGTACGTCCACCAAGTTCCATTGAATAGCTTTTGTACATTTTTTTCTCCTTCTTCTACCGGTCAGAGCCCATCCCACTTATGCGGACACTGACATGAACATTAACAACAAAATCACATAAAGGGACGGCATCATATCCGTCCCTTTGTATGATAATCTACCTTCTGATTCCGAGCTTCTCTATAAGTGTACGATATCTGTTAATGTCTTTCTTCTTAAGATAATCAAGAAGCCCTCTTCTCTGACCGATCATCTTGTACATTCCTCTTGCGGAATGATGATCCTTGGGATTGGCCTTGAGATGTTCGGTAAGTTCTGCGATCCTTGCGGTCAGTACTGCGATCTGTACCTCCGGTGATCCCGTGTCGTTGGGAACTCTTGCATACTCCTGCATGATCGCAGCTTTCTTTTCTTTTGAAATCATAAAATCCTCCTTGGGCACTGCCCGTTATCAATAGATTAACCCCGTGTACTGCGGTAAGGCTTTTCCGTTACCGAAGCACAGGTTGTCACAACATTTCGTATTTTACCACAGCCTTCTGGCGTTGTAAACCGATAATATCAGTATATTCTTATATTTTCTTTTTCCAGACGGCAACCTTCTCTTTGTGCCATTTCTGGCCTTCAAAGATGTCTTCTTTGATCTTCCTGTTCATATCGGCCGTCTTGCGGAACCTCTCTTCCCCGTGTTTAAATTCAAGCAATGCAATCGATACATCCGCCCGTTCGATCCCGCGGACTCCGTCGTAAATGTATGTCTCGAGCACTCTTGTATCGTCTCTGACGTTCGTTATCGCGTCGTACAGCTCATCTTCATATATGACCGTTGAGTAATAAACGCCGTCAACCGGAAGCATCTTATTCTCCGGAACATCCATAACGTAATAGACATTCTTGCCTCCGATGGATATCGGATCCTGCTTGAACCGTCCGTGGCAGTAATACGGAAAATAGGCAAGATTCATAAACTTCCTGACATTCCCTGATGCGAGAAGCTCCTTCAGGTAGGTGGAGCTTATATCCTTTTTCCCGTCCATGACTTTGTTGATGACCTCGACTTCATAATCATACAGAGGTCCAAAATCAAGGAGCATCTGTGCGTTGCCCTCCGCTCCCTGACCGAACGAGCAGTCAGAGCCGGCGATAACGGCTTTGGCATTCATCCTGTCGACGATAAACTCCTCTATGAAGTGTTTGGCAGGTATTGATGCCGTCTTTTCATAGAAAGGAAATTCAATATAGTAATCTATACCTATCTCCGAGAATATGTTTCTCTTCTCGTCATTCGACAATATGACATTGCTGTCCGATCCGAATCCGAGCGATGCCGGAGGATTGTCAAACGTGAGGATACAAAGCTTGTACCCTCTGCTCACATATTCCCTCATTCGCTTGATGATCTCGATATGTCCCTTATGAACTCCGTCAAACTTACCTATCGAGACAACCGTCTCTTCGGGGATGCGGAATTCTGTTGTGCCCGTTATTATATCCATTCTGCCAGACCTCTTATAGTCCTCGCATAGCGTATATCTGTCAGTTCAGAAACATCTTGTATGGTTTGAAGATATCGCCTGTTATTTTATATTCGTAGACTCCTGTGAACCTTCCGTCGCTGTCGTATACCTTTATCCGTTTTCCGTCTGCCGCATTTACGGCAGCATCCGTTGCCTTTCTGACCATTGCGCCGTCAATAATGTTTCCGCATCTGATACGGCGCGACAAGTCATCATCCGCATAGAGGCTGTCAAGATCGGCAAAAACGGACTCCAGACTTATAATAACATCCGATATGTTATTATCCGCTGCGGCTTTTTCCACTTCTGAAATACGATAGGCATCCTCTATGGCAAACTCTCCTACTCTTGTGCGGACAAGGCTTTCCATTGCCGCTCCGCATCCGAGCCGTCTCCCGATGTCATCCGCGAGCGAACGTATATACGTTCCCCTGCCGCAATGAACCCTTATCAGTATATGCGGGATATCCGCCGACAGGACTTCAATGTCATATATCGTGACAAAGACCGGTTTCCTTGCAACCGTATTTCCTTCCCTTGCCAGATCATACAGCTTTCTTCCTCCGATCTTCTTGGCAGAGTACATCGGAGGTATCTGGTCATAGCCTCCTTTGAACGAAGAAACCGCTTCCTTTATTTCTTTCTCGGTTGACATAACTTCTCTTTCTTCTTGAATAACGCCCGTTATATCAAGTGTATCATATGTTTTCCCGAGAATGATACCGGCTTCGTAAACCTTATCGTGATCCGAAAGCATTTCAGCAAGCTTAGTCGCTCCTCCAATACAGACCGGAAGAACTCCTTCAGCCATCGGATCGAGCGTTCCGGTATGCCCTATCTTCCTCGTTCCGAGTATACCGCGCAGTCTCGATACTACATCGTGACTTGTATATCCGCTCTCTTTATATATATTGATTATCCCGTCCATTACTGCAGTTGTTTTGATATTTCACGCGAGAGGGCATTGATTATATCGTAGTATGTCCCGTTCATCTCGACTCCCGCGGCCCGCTCATGTCCTCCGCCTCCGAATACAAGCGCCACAGTTGCAACATTTACGCCCCCGTTAGAGCGCATGCTTACCTTATACCTCTGTGTTCCCATCTCGTACATGAATATGGCAACCTCAACGCCCTTTGTATTCTTGAGCTGGTTTACTATTCCTTCGAGATGCTTGGGCAGTACGTTATAGAATTCCATCATCTTCCTGTCGACCATGCTCACGATACATTTTCCGTCCATGAACAATATGCTCTCAAGGAGCGCACGTCCCAGTATCTGGTTCTGTACATATGTTTTGGTGTAGAACGTGTCCTGTATTATCTTCGGTCCGTCAAATCCGTACTCCACGAGGTCTCCGACGATATAAAAGCTTTCGCGGCTCATGTTGGAATACTGGAATACTCCCGAATCATGCACTATGCCCGAAAACAGGCATTCTGCAACCTTTTTGTCGATATAGCGCTTGTCGAACAGGGGATAGAGCACCTCACATGTACTCGACGCTTCCGGTCTGATAACATTCACATCCGCCAGGTTCGGATTGGTTTCGTGATGATCGATGCATATAGTCTTGTCCGCATTTTCAAAAAACCACATCGCTTCACCGAGCCTGTCGACAGAACTTACGTCAAGAGCTACAAAGACATCGTATTTCTCCTTTGGCGAATATGACAGGTTCATCTCGTCATACCCTTCAAGGTACGAAAAAATCGTAGGCGGATTATCCTGTGTGAATACCGTTACCTTTACATCCGGCAGCGCCCTGTTAAGATATCCCTTCAGGGCGAGGGTCGAACATATGCAGTCCCCGTCCGGCCGTATATGGCCAGAAATGGCGACACTTTTTGCATTTCCTATCTCTTCAAGCAGATTCATCCTTCTTCCCTTTCATGAATGGGTGCCATCACTTCATCTATCCTGGCGGACATTGCCATAGCATATTCGGTTGAAATATCCGGAATAAATGTAAGCGTCGGTGTGTTGCGAAGATTCAGCGTCTCGGCAAGATGCTTCCTCATAAAACCCTCCGCGTTCCGCAGTCCCTCAAGAGTCCTGTTTCTTGCCTCCTCATCCCCGAGTACGCTCACATAGACCTTACATGTCTTTAGATCCGGAGCTACCTTTACATCGGTAACGCATGTCATCGGTGCGATCCGCGGATCCTTCATCCCGCCGCGTATAAGGTCGGCAAGGGATTTTTGAACCTCGGCGTTTATGCGTATATTCTTGATGCTGTTCTTTCTCATTACCTCGGCACCTCTTCCATTACGTATCCTTCAACTATGTCAAGTTCGTTAAAATCACCGAAATCCTCGAATACGAGTCCACACTCAAATCCCGACTTTACTTCCTTGACATCATCTTTGAATCTCTTAAGGGAAGCAAGCTTACCCTCATAGATCTGCTCGCCCTCCCTTGATATCCTGATAAGGCATCCGCGCTGCAGTACTCCGTCAAGCACATACGATCCGGCAATATTTCCGACACCGCTCGCCTTGAATATCTGTCTGATCTCGGCGTGTCCGATGACTTTCTCCTCGAATACGGGATCGAGCATGCCTTTCATGGCATCTTCAACATCTTCTATAGCCTTGTATATTACATCATATAGTCTTATATCAACGCCTTCGGTCTCAGCTGTCGCCTTGGCTGTAGCATCGGGACGGACGTTAAATCCGATGATGATGGCATTGCTCGCGCTTGCGAGTATGACATCGGACTCGTTTATCGCACCTACGCCGCTGTGTATGATCTTAACGACAACTTCCTCGTTGGTAAGCTTGAGGAGCGATTCCTTGACTGCCTCGACGGAGCCCTGAACATCTGCCTTGAGGATGAGGTTGAGTTCCTTGAGGTTGCCCTCCTGTATCTTGGAGAACAATCCTTCAAGCGACATTTTGGACTTTGCCTTCGTATCGTCGAGAAGCTTGACTTTATTCTGCGCTATGAACGTTTCCGCAAAGTTCTTGGCATCCTTGTCCGACTCAAGCGCAACAAACACTTCTCCGGCTCCGGGTACGTCATTAAGTCCGAGTATCTCAACGGGGGTGGAGGGGCCTGCCTCTTTGACACGTCTTCCGCTGTCGTCGATCATCGCCCTGACCTTGCCGTGCGACGGCCCTGCGGCAATAAAATCGCCCACTTTGAGTGTACCTTTCTGTACGAGAACTGTCGCGACCGGACCTCTTCCTTTATCGAGCTCGGCCTCGATCACCATTCCTCTCGCTTTTCTGTTGGCGTTGGCCTTAAGCTCTAATATATCGCTCGTAAGCAGTATCATTTCGAGCAGTTCCTTGATACCTTCGCCTGTCTTGGCAGATACGGGAGCAAATACCGTGCTGCCTCCCCAGTCCTCCGATACAAGTTCATACTCCGACAGTTCCTGCTTGACTCTGTCTATGTTTGCCGAAGGCTTATCAATCTTGTTGACAGCGACGATTATCTCTATTCCCGCAGCCTTGGCATGATTGATCGCCTCAACCGTCTGGGGCATTACTCCATCGTCGGCTGCAACTACGAGGATCGCGATATCGGTTGCGTTCGCTCCGCGCATACGCATTGCCGTGAACGCCTCATGTCCGGGAGTATCCAGGAATGTTATCTTTCTTCCGTTGATATCCACTACATAAGCGCCGATCGCCTGTGTGATCCCGCCGGCCTCGCCTTCTATTACCTTGGTATTCCTGATCGCGTCAAGCAGTGAAGTCTTACCATGGTCGACATGACCCATAACGCATATTACCGGAGGACGGCTGGTCATCGTAGCGGGATCTTCCTCGTCTTCACGAAGAAGTTCTTCGATAACGTCCACGACTTCTTCCTTCTCGCAGAGGATCTCGTATTCCACGGCGATCTCTTCGGCTTCTTCGTATGAGATCTCCTCATTGACCGTAACGACCCTGCCCTGAAGGAACAGTTTCTTGATGATCTGTGAAGACGGTATCTTCATCTTGTCGGCAAGATCCTTGAGTGTGATCGTCTCCGGAATTGTGATGACCTTGATCTTCTCTTCTTCGGGCTCGGTCTTCTTCTCAACAGGACGGGTGGGCATCTTGGTCCCTTTACCCTTTACCTGCTTGCCGCCTCTGAACCCGTCCTCATTCTCAAAGATACGATCCTTCTTGTTCTTATCTTTGGATGTGTTGCCTTTTCTGTCTCCGGGGCCTCTGCGGTTGTTATTGTCTTTGGAAGGCTCGTTTGATGCATTGAACCCTCTTCCCTGATTAATGACGATACCGCCCCTTCCCTTTTCGCTTCTTGCGAGGGGCTTCGGGGCGGCAGGTCTCTGGCTTACTTCCTGCCTTTTTGCCGCCTCTGTCTGCGGCTGCCTTTGCGATCCGGAAGTTCCAGCAACACTGCCATTAATACCGCTGCCGTTCCCAGCAGGAACGACATCGACTTTACCAGCCGTTGTACTTTCTTTTTTAGGCGCCGTGCCTGTTCTGCGTAACCGATCTTTATCGCCTCCCTGATTATTCTCCGCCATTCTCGCCGCACGTTCCGCAGTCGTCGGGACGGTAGGACGGATGATCCCGCCCTGTCTCGCACCGGGTCTTACACCCTGTGCGCCTCTTTGCATACCCGCGCCCTGTCCGGTACCCCGTCCTCCCTGCGAAGAAGAGCGGGCGGATGACACTACTATTATTGGTTTCTTTTTCTTGACAGGAGCTGCTCCCGCAGGTTTTGCCGCCGGATTCGGCTGCTTTGCCGGAGCCTGTTCTGCCGCCTTTTCGGGCTTGGACGCAGGTTTCTTTTCCGGAGCCGGTGCTTCGGCTTTCCCTGAGAGGCTTCTGCGTACCGCCTCCGCCTGTTCGTCCTCAAGACCCGATGACGCTGTCTTGCCCTCAATTCCCATTCCGGCAAGAAGCGTTATCACCTCACTGCTTTTTATATCAAACTCTTTTGCTATCTCATGTACTTTTGTCTTCGCCATTAACTGCTACCTCCTCTCGTCCCGTGACATCTTCCGTATGATCTGTCCGGCAAAGTTACTGTCCGTGACGCATATCGCTGCCCGTGCTTCCTTACCTATCGCATGTCCGAGGCTTTCTTTGTCGGAATACTCCTCGCAGGGGATATTCCGGTATGAACACATATCGCCGAAGTGCTTTCTCGTATTATCCGATGCATCCCCTGCAACTATACACAGGAACCCTTTTCCCGCTTTTATCGTATTTTCCGCCGCAAATTCTCCGCTTTTGACATATCCTGCCTTCTGCGCCAGTCCCAAAAGCTGCAAAACCGGGTCCTGTCTCATCCGGACTATTCCTCTCCTTCTTCGGCCGCTTCCTCTTCATACCCGTCTTCGGCCGTTTCCTCTCCGTCGTATTCACCTTCTACGTATTCGCCTTCTTCGTATTCGCCTTCCGCGTATTCGCCTTCCGCGTATTCGCCTTCTTCGTATTCTCCCTCTTCGTATTCGCCCTCTTCATACTCGTCTTCGTCATAGTAATCTTCAAGACGGAATCCCGGAGTATCCTTTGCCTGGGTCTCCGATTTGATATCGATCTTGAATCCGGTAAGCTTTGCGGCAAGTCTGGCATTCTGACCCTCCTTGCCGATAGCGAGGGACAACTGATCATCGGGTACGACAACCTTGGCCGATTTCTCGTCACTGTCCGCAATGACAAATACGACCTTGGCGGGAGAAAGAGCATTCTCGATCAGTATACCGGGGTTATCATCCCAGCAAATGATATCGATCTTCTCACCGCGAAGCTCGTCAACAACCGCATTAACCCTTGTTCCGTTCATTCCGACACATGCTCCGACCGGATCGACGTCCGGATTGTTGGACCATACCGCCATCTTGGTACGGCTTCCCGCCTCTCTTGCTATTGATTTGATCTCAACACTTCCGTCGCGTATCTCTGATACTTCAGACTCAAACAGGCACTTAACAAGGAACGGATGCGTGCGTGAAACGGAAATACGAGGGCCTCTGTTATTATCCTTGACCTCGACAACATAGACCTTAACCCTGTCGTTTATGCGAAGATTCTCTCTCGGGATCTGTTCCGACTCCGGCAAAAATGCATCCGCCTTCCCGAGATCGATGCACACGTTCCTGCCGACATATCGTTGAACGACACCCGTGACCACGCTGCGCTCCTTGTCCCTGAACGTCTTGACAACGACCGATCTTTCCTCTTCGCGTATTTTCTGAAGAATAACGTTCTTGGCGTTTGTCGTGGCAATACGTCCGAAATCCTTGCTTTCAACCTCAACGTCAAGAACATCGCCGACCTTCACTCCCGGCATTATCTTCTTTGCTTCTTCCTTTGCGATCTGCGAAACCTCGTCCTCGGGCTTCATCACAACAGTCTTCTGCGCAAACACCCTGAAATGTCCGGTTTCACGGTCGATCTCGACACGCATGTTGTCGGACTTGCCGTAGTGCTGTTTGCACGCGGTCAGGAGCGATGTCTCGATCGCTTCGAACATCGTTTCCTTGCTGATGTCCTTCTCCTTCTCCAGTATTTCAAGAGCCAGTAAGAGCTCTTTTCCGCTGTCTTCCTTCTGTACTTCCTTCTTAGCCATTCCTGTTCTCCTCCTATGAGATAACAATGTTATTTATCTTCGGATCAATAATCAACGGACAGCCTGACCGTTGCTATGTCGCTTCTGTTTAACCGTCTCTGACCGGTATCTCCTGTCTCGATCGTAACGGAATCTTTGTCCGCCATGACAAGCTTTCCGGTCATTTCCTTGACGCCGTCAACACTCTTATAGAACTTAACGTCAACATCCCTTCCGATGCTTCTGGCATACTCCCTGTCCTTGACAAGACGCCGTCCCAGTCCCGGGGAACTGACTTCAAGGGTGTACGCGTCTTCGATATAATCCCCTGCATCAAGCGCATCCGAAAGCCGCCTTGAGACATCCACGCAGTCATCGATCGTAATACCTCCCGGCTTGTCTATATATACGCGAAGGTAATACTCTCCCCCCTCCCGGACATATTCCACATCCCACAATTCGAATGCAGTATCACAAAGGATCGGTTTAAGTATATTCTCGGTCTTCGACTCAATATCTTCTCTTTTTGACATTCATCCTCCAACATCAAATGAAGTGAGCTGCGAACAGCTCACTTCATATCGACTACCATGTTACTTATGTTATATTAGCACTTGCCGGATGATAATGCAAGACAAAAATCTGTAACTGCCCTCATTTATATGTTCATTTGCCGCCGAATCTGCAGTTGTCGCAGCTGCGGCATTCGTCCCCGCCGTTTGCAAAGCACAGATCGCCGGGATGTCTTCCGGGGATTCCCATTTGTCTTCTTATCCCGTAAAGCTTACGTACCTGTCTGCCGTCAAGCTGCTTCGGATCACCAAGCTGCATTGCCTTGTAGAGAAGCTTCGCATAGAATTCCACGGATTCCATTCTGTAATATGCACTCATCAGATCCTGACCCCATGTGAGCGCTCCGTGATTGGCAAGCAGAACCTGGTCGAAGTACTCCGTATAGGGTTCTACCGAATCAGGCACCTCCGTTGTTGACGGAGCCGCATACGGAGCAACAGGCACACATCCAAGCGTCACGACCGCTTCGGCAATGACCGGCATTGTCAACGGAGTCCTCGCAACCGCAAATGTCGTGGCATAGACCGGATGTGCGTGAACAACACCTGCGACATCGGGACGCTTCTGATAGATGCGCATATGCATCCTGATCTCGGAAGACGGGCGGCAGCCGTCTCCTGCCTCAAGAACCTTTCCTTCCCTGTCTACACGGCAGATGCTTTCGGGCGTCATAAATCCCTTTGATACGCCGGTCGGGGTACACAGATACTCGTCGTCGCAAAGCTTTACGGATATATTGCCGTCATTGGCGGCTGCCATACCGCGGTCATATATACGCCTTCCTATCTCGCAGATCTGTTTTCTGATCTCATATTCGCTATCTGCCATACAGCCTGTTACCGCCTTATTTTATTATCCTGTCTATTTCTTCAAGTTCCCCGCCGGTAAATACTGTGTTATCAAGAGCCTTTATATTGTCAAGTATCTGACCCGGTCTTGATGCTCCGACGAGAACGCTTGTGACCGCATCCTTGTTCATCAGCCATGAGAGAGCCATTTCGGCGAGGGTCTGTCCTCTGTTTGCCGCTATATCGTTCAGTTTTCTTATCCGTGATATCAGGTCTTCATCGAGCATCTTTTCATTCAGGAATCTTCCGTCCGTCTTTACCCGGCTGTCTTCCGGTATGCCGTTCAGATAACGGTCGGAGAGCAGCCCCTGCGCAAGAGGCGAGAAAATGATAAGTCCCTTGCCAAGCCTTGCCGTAGCATCAATAAGCCCGTTTTCTTCAATGCCCCTGTCAAAAATATTGTACCTGTTCTGATTGATGACAAACGGTACGTTTCGTTCATCAAGTATGGCGCATGCCCTTTCCAGTGTCCTGCCGTCATAATTGGACAGTCCAACATAAAGGGCCTTTCCGCTGCGGACTATCTGCTCCAATGCTCCGCACGTCTCCTCAAGAGGCGTATCGGGATCCATTCTGTGATGATAGAATATATCGACATAGTCAAGTCCGAGCCTTGTCAATGACTGGTCAAGGCTTGCTATCAGATATTTCCTCGATCCGTGGTCTCCGTACGGACCCGGCCACATATCATATCCTGCCTTTGTGGATATGATGAGTTCATCCCTGTACGGCATGAAATGTTCCTTCATGATCTTGCCGAAATTGGCCTCGGCGCTTCCGTATTTCGGTCCGTAATTATTTGCCAGATCAAAATGCGTGATGCCGTTATCAAATGCAGTAAAACACATCTGCTCCATATTGGAGTATACACCCGTGTCACCGAAGTTGTGCCACAGTCCCAGGGATATCGCCGGAAGCTCAAGACCGCTTCTTCCGCAGCGCACATACTTCATATTCTCATATCTCTTATCGCTTGCCACATACATATCAATACACACCTTTCTTTCTTTACTTTCTTTACTTACAACAGTCTATACCGGACGGTTTCCCGCAAGTACTTCTTTGTAATCCGCGATATTCTTCTTGAGAAGCTTCGGGATGTCAAGTCCGTACGGACATTTGGGAAGGCAGCTTCCGCATTCTATGCAGTCTTCGGCCTTCTTCATTTCTCCCTGCCAGTATTCCGACAGCCATGAGGCGCTTGGAGCGCGGCGCAGCATAAGCGCCATGCGGTTGCACTGGTTGATCTGTATTCCGACAGTGCAGGGCATGCAATAGCCGCAGCCTCTGCAGAATTCGCCCGACAGCTCCTTCTTCTCGGATTCTATGAATGAGCGTATCGCGTCATCCATAACGGGAGTATCATCCATATAGGACAGCCATTCGGTAAGCTCCTCATCCCTTTGTATGCCCCATATCGCAACTGTTCCGTCAAACTGCCCGACAAATGCCATTGCAGCTCTCGAATCGGTAACAAGTCCTCCGGCAAGTCCCTTCATGCAGATCACTCCGACGTTATTGTCATTGCACAGCCTGATAAGATCCGTCTCACGCTCATCCGCAAGATAGCTTATCGGATACTGCACCGTTTCGTACAGTCCCGATGTGGCAAGTTCCTCGGCTATGCCTATCTTGTGGGCGGTTCCCCCGATATGCCTTATCTTACCCTGCCGTTTTGCTTCAAGCATGCATTCATACATACCTGTTCCGTCGTCCGGTCTGTAGCATTGTCCCATCATATGGAACTGGTATACATCGATATAATCCGTTTGAAGCATTTTGAGCGATGTATCAAGATCCTTCCGGAAATCGTCGGGATTCTTGGCCGTTGTCTTCGTCGTAATGACTACATCTTCGCGTTTAACATATCCTTCAAAGAAAGCCTTTCCGATCTTCTCCTCACTGTTGCTGTATGCCCTCGCCGTGTCAAACAGCCGCATTCCTCCGTCATATGCCCTGCGAAGGATCGAAACCGCTGTATCAATATCAACTCTTTGTATCGGCAGCGCCCCGAACGCATTTTGAGGTACAGTGATATCGGTGCTTCCAAGGGTTATTTTTTTCATTATTGTCTCCATCTTTTAACTTATTTTCATTAACATATTTTCATATTGCTTATTCGAAAAAATGATAGCATAATTACTCTTGTCGCGAAAGATATTTATCAATTTTCCGGGAGCTTTTTATATGGATAGGTCACTTACTGAGGGCAAGCCCTATGTTGTCATACTTAAATTCATGATACCTCTTTTTGTGGGTAATCTGTTCCAGCAGCTTTACAACATGGTGGACACGATCATAGTGGGCAAATTTGTCGGTGCAAATGCTCTTGCTGCCGTAGGTTCCACGGGTACGATCATGTTCCTGGTGCTCGGGATAGCCAACGGAATGGCTACCGGTTTTACCGTGCTTACCAGTCAGAAATACGGTGCCGGAATGTACGAAGAGACAAGGGCTACGGTATCAAACGGAATACTGCTGGCCGCTATCGTAATAGCGGCTCTTACCGCGCTCAGTCTGACATTTATGGATTCGATTCTGACGATAATGAATACCCCCGAAGATATCTATGAGGATGCGTACAGTTATATATCGGTCATTTGCATCGGGATAACCGCGCTTGTGTTCTATAACCTTTTCTCAAGCTTTCTAAGAGCCGTGGGCAACAGCAGGGTTCCGCTTATTTCCCTGATATTTTCCGCGCTCGTTAACATAGTGCTGGATATAGTCTTTATCGTTAAATTTCATATGGGAGTTGCGGGAGCGGCATGGGCAACGGATATCTCGCAAGGGCTCGCAGCCGTAATGTGCCTGCTGTATATCATATGGAAGGTTCCCTGCCTTACTCCGTCCAGGAGCATGTGGAGATTTAACAGGGAATATACCAAAAAACAGCTTTATATAGGTGTCCCTATGGCTCTGCAGTTCGGAATAACCGCGTCGGGCACAATGATAATGCAGAGCGCGATCAATATATACGGTTCCGTTGCGGTGGCCGGGTTTACCGCCGCATGCAAGGTGCAGAATCTTCTGACACAGGGGATGATGGCGATAGGTGCGACAGCAACGAGCTATACGGGGCAGAACTTCGGAAAGGGTGATATTAACAGGGTGGAGCATGGTATACGCGATTCCATGAAGATCATGACCGTATACTCGGTGATCGCGGCGTTTATCGCATACTTTGCCCTTCCGTACATCATGCGGCTGTTCTTTTCTTCCGATGTTGACCTTACCGACCTCATGCCATGGGCCAAAACCTATATCATAGAATGCATAATTGCATATATTCCCCTTTCCGCCATCAACATCTTCAGAAACGCCATGCAGGGCTGCGGATACGGCATGACGGCAATGTCGCTCGGCATTGTCGAATTTCTCACAAGATTTGCCGCGGCAGCCGTTTCCATGCGGATAGGAAGCTATGCGCTTGCGGTCGGAAGCGATCCCCTTGCATGGCTTACCGCAGGGGTAACATCCGCAATACTGTTTTCGGTTGTCATCAAAGATATCCGGAAAAGGATCTAATCGCGTCCGAACAGATCTCTCGTATAGACCTTATCCTTCACGTCTTCGAGTTCTTTGCTGTAACGGTTTGCCACGATCGCCTGTGATTTTTTCTTGAATTCGGTGATATCGTTAACGACAGTGCTCCCGTAGAAAGCGCTCCTGTCCTGAAGAGACGGCTCGTAGATGATGACTTTCGCCCCCTTTGCCTTGATCCTCTTCATGACTCCCTGGATGGAGCTCTGGCGGAAATTGTCGCTGTTGCTCTTCATCGTAAGCCTGTATACGCCGATTGTAACATCCTTTTCGCCGACATATTCCTGTGAATAATTGTTTGCTCCCGCCATCTGCAATATGCGGTCCGCGATAAAATCCTTCCGCGTCCGGTTGCTCGCAACGATCGCCTGTATGAGGTTCTCCGGAACATCGCGGTAGTTGGCAAGCAGCTGCTTCGTATCCTTCGGGAGACAGTATCCGCCGTAACCGAAAGACGGGTTGTTGTAAAAATCACCTATCCGGGGATCAAGGCTGACTCCCTTGATGATATTCGAGGTATTAAGTCCCTTCATCTCGGCATAAGTGTCAAGTTCGTTAAAATAGCTTACGCGCAGCGCAAGATAAGTATTCGCGAACAGCTTCACCGCCTCGGCTTCGGTAAGACCCATCAGAAGAACATCTATATCCTCTTTCTCGGCACCCTCTACGAGCAGATCCGCAAATGCCTGCGCCCTGTCTCTTGTCGCATCATCACATCCGACTATTATCCGGCTCGGATACAGATTGTCGTACAGCGCCTGACTTTCCCTGAGGAACTCCGGCGAGAACAGTATCCTGTCGCAGTTATACCTGCGTCTTATACCAACGGTATATCCGACCGGTATCGTGCTCTTGATGACAAGCGTCGCACTGTCATTGACCGCAAGCACTGCTTCTATAACATTTTCAACAGCACTCGTGTCAAAAAAATCCTTCTGCGGATCGTAGTTGGTCGGTGCCGCTATAATGACGATATCCGCATCACGGTATGCCTTTGCGCCGTCGGTTGTGGCCGTAAGGTCGAGTCCCCTCTCGTCATATTCGGACAGGTATTTTTCTATATACTCATCCCGGATGGGACTGATCCTCTGATTGATCCTGTCTACCTTTTCCCGGATTACATCGACTGCCACGACATGATTGGACTGTGAGAGCAGTACCGCCATGCTCATTCCGACGTATCCGCTGCCTGCGATTGCTATATTCATATATTCTGCCGTTCCTTTCCGTACAAAGTGAATACATTATAACATATAATCGGCCTTTATAAAAAATCCCGGATACGACTCTTTTGCCGCCCCCTCCATTTCAAGCCTTGTAAGCGCTATCATTACATCCTTAAGCGGCAGCTTAAGCTCATCCGCGATGCTTTCCGCACTTCTCGGCTCTATCGTAAGTATATCCGCTATTCCCGCAGTATCCTGTAGAGGGCTTACCGTACTGCCGGCGGGGTGCGGATCTTCCCGATGCCCGGACGGGGCGCTTTGCTTCATATCCTTCCCGCTCCCAAGCTGCTCCATGACCGCGTCGATGCTCGTTGCCGGAAGGGCTCCCTGATACAGAAGATTAAGACACCCCGCGCTCAGGCTGTCTGTCAGCCTTCCCGGAACGATCATAACAGTCCGTCCCTCATCAACCGCCATATCGACGGTTATAAGAGTACCGCTCTTCGCCCTTGCCTCGACAACAAGCAATACATCACACAGTCCGGCAATTATCCTGTTTCTCGGGGGAAACCTTCTCGCCTCCGGCCTGGTTCCGGGAGAATACTCGCTTATGACTCCGTTTCCGTTTTCACACAGCATGTCATACAGTCGTCTGTTATTGGCGGGATATGTTATGTCAACCCCGCATCCGAGCACGGCATATGATTTTCCGCCTGCCGCAAGCGCCGCCGACTGGGCGATCCCGTCGATCCCCCATGCCATTCCGCTTATTACCTGTACGCCATTTATTGCCAGCCTGCCGGCAAAATACTCCGCCATAAGCCTGCCGTATTCACTGCACTCGCGTGCCCCTACTATCGCGACCGAAGCGGTCAATTCATCCGGAAGCCGCCCTTTTACAAATAACCCGTATGGCATGCTTGCGGTATTTTGGAGTCTTCGGGGAAAATCATCGTCCGTGTGGTTAACATAACTAATCCCATTTTCGCACATCCTCATGTATTCTTCTTCGATCAAACCGATATCCGCTTTCCTGTCCGTTATATATTTTGCGAGCCTTTCCGATATTCCGGGGACACACCTTAGTTCATCCTCCCCCATCTCGTACATGGCTCTGGCTCCGCCCGCTGCCCCGGTGAGCCTGACCAGTGCGCCCAGATATCCGTCCTGCAGCGTGGCAGCCCAGTAATCATATATCCTGTCTTCCATTTATTCTCCTTCTCCTATACAACCTGCCTGTCGGGAGCAGTCTTGGCTCTGTCAGAGCTTGTACTCCGACCGGTTTAAAAGCTGACCTTCAGCCGCACGGCTTCAAGCAGGGCTTCCTCCGTAATATCATCCGTGCCGGAAAGGTCTGATATAGTCCTTGCCACCTTTAATACCCTGTAATACGTTCTCGCGCTCATATCGTACCGAAGCGCCATTTTCTTCATAAGCGCCTGCTGCTTATCCCCGAGACGGCAATACTTCTCTATCTCCTTGTTGTTCATCTGCGAATTGAACAGTATGCCGCTTCCCTCAAATCTCTTCTTCTGTATCCTGTGGGCGGCAATAACCCTTTCCAGTATATCCTTCGAACACTCCGGATCGCTTCCCGACTGGATGTCAAAGGGCGTGACCTTCTCCGTGACTACGCATATATCCATCCTGTCCAGGAACGGCCCCGATATTTTGGACATATACCTTGCCCGCTGGGATGTGTTGCATGTGCACCTGTTCATATCCGGATAATGACCGCACGGGCACGGATTCATTGCCGCGACAAGCATACAGTCAGCCGGAAACACGCATATATCCCGGTTCCTTGTAATATGCACCATCCTGTCCTCAAGCGGCTGGCGGAGCGCTTCAAGTGCCTTTCTTGAGAACTCCGGAAGCTCGTCGAGAAACAGTACGCCCTTGTGCGCGAGGCTCACCGCGCCGGGTATCGGACGGGCGCCTCCTCCCACAAGCGATATGTCCGTGGAAGAACTGTGAGCCGACACGAACGGCCGGCTGGTAATGACCGGTTTATCCGCGTCAAGCGCTCCCCTGACGGAATATACGGACGATACCTCCAGACATTCCTCTTCGCAAAGGGGCGGCATTATTGACGGTATGCATTTGGCTATAAGAGTCTTGCCGGCTCCGGGCGGTCCGACCATTATGAAGTTATGTAAACCGGCAGCCGCGATCTCCGCCCCTCTTCTTGCGGTTTTCTGCCCTTTTATCTGTATAAAATCATTGTCATATGAATGACCGGCAAGAAGATCACGGCTCAGGCTGCTTACAACGGGCCGAAGCTTACATTCCCCCGCAAGAAACCGGGCCGCTTCTGCTATGGAAGATACGGTATACACCTCCATACCCTCGATAACCGCCCCTTCCCTGGCATTTGCCGCAGGAATGATGCACTTTTTGACGCCGAGGGTCTTGGCCATCATTATCATAGGCAGTATTCCCTTTATGGCGCATACGTTGCCGGAAAGCGACACCTCTCCGGCAGCAAATATTCCGTTAACTGCCGCGGCATCTATCACACCCATGCATGTAAGGATCGAAAGCGCCATCGGAAGGTCATAAGCACTTCCTGATTTTCTGATATCAGCCGGCGACAGATTGACCGTTATCCTCGCAACCGGCATCATATATCCGGCGTTCCGAAGTGCCGTCCTCACCCTGTCCTTTGCTTCCCTTACCTCGCTTCCCACATAGCCTACGATCTCAAAGCACGGCATGCCGCTGGAAATATCGGTCTCGACATGAACCGGAAAGCTTTCGATACCACGAATGCCTCCGGACAAAACAGAACAAAACATATATTTTCCTCCGTAAAATCTTGAGAGCCACGCCATTAAAAGCTCGCTTCGCTCGGGCGTGGCCTACGTGCTGCAAAGTTTTCATAGAAAACTTTACACCACCAAATATTCAGTTATACAAATGTACCTGGAATTAAAAAAACGAAATGTAAATTGATTGGCAAAAGTATATTATGAATATAACCGCTTGTGCGGCATTGGTCAAGTAGTTTCCTTAGCTTTCCTGACAGCTTCCTCATCCATGACATAACGGTTGTCAAAAGTCTTCATGATATCAACTATCTCGATATCATTGTAAAGCGCGGTCATTGCCAGATCTATTATTGTATTTGTTGAAAAGCACAGGACCATCGGCCGGAATATATTGTCTTTATTGGGGCTGATAACAAGAGCCTTTTCTCCGGTTGACAGTTCCACACAGGTGCCCTCGGACAGCAGATTAATGCTGCTTACAAGCGCTTTTACGGCATCCGGATCAAAATACTCGGGATTTTCCATCATGACCTTGATCTCGGCAAGCTCCGACTGCGGTTCTCCCGCGCTGTTTATGGCAGTCATGCGGTCATACTCTTCAGCCACGCACAGAACCTTGGCACCGACAACCATCTTGGTATTACCCTCTATCGGTTCGCCTTTATGATATGCATCAAGCCTTGTATAAGCCTGCGTAACAACGCGCTTTACGTTAGGCTGCGCTCCGAAGGCCGAACTTATGAGCTGTATCCCGGCATATTCCGCCCGTTTAAGCTCCTGCTCCTCATCCTCGGTTATATCATCCTTGACCAGAAGCGAAGGATCCGCGTTCAGCTTTCCTATATCATGGACTATAGCGCATACTACGGTTTCTGTTATCTCTTCCTTGCGAAGGTTCATATTATGACTGATCATCGCTGCCAATATGGCAACATTTAGCGAGTGTTTATAGACAAAATCCTCCTTGCTGCGCAGGTTCTGCAGGAAATTGATCTTGTGGTCGAGCCTTCCGTAATTCCTGATGATCGTGTCCGCAAGATTGTATATCCTGTTATTCCTGCCATGCTCGATTATCGCATGAAGTTCCTCTTCCACCGAGAATACAGTCACCATCTGGAACTTCTCAAACTCGATGTCCTCTTCGGACTGCGGCGGAAGCGGTTCGGCAGGCTCAAGAATATATATCCCTATAAGCTTGAAATTACGCACGCTTTCAATTCCCTGCTGCGTAAGCTTGGAATTGCGGTCATACAGCAGAACGCCTTTGTTGTTGTAAATGGGCTTTGCAAGCCTCATGCCGATCTTAAGATCCTCTGTCTTAACAAACTTCATCTGTACTTCTCCATAAATATCTCGAACTCATTTATCGGTATCGGTCTGGAATAATAATATCCCTGTACAATGTCACAGTCTATCGAGGCGAGAAAATCAAGCTGCTCCTGGGTCTCAACTCCTTCGGCAACAACGGACAGCCCAAGCTGCTTGGCCATCCTGACGCTTGCCTCCACAATTATCTTGCCCCTGTCGGTCGACATGATCTCATCAAGGAAGAATCTGTCGATCTTGAGTGTATCGAGCGGCGCGTTTCTGAGCATATTGAGCGATGAATAACCCGATCCGAAATCATCCATCATAATATTAAATCCGCACTTTTTAAGAGCAGACATTTCCTCAAACAGTGCTTCAACATCTTCCATGAAGAGATTTTCGGTTATTTCAAGCTCAAGATACTTCGGTGCGATATCATATTTATGAACAAGATCCATCAGTATTTCCGGCAGGTTGGTATTACCGATATGTCCTCTGGAAATATTGACCGATATCGGAAGATATATATCCCTCCTCTGGAGATCCTGTATATATTTACACGCAAGTTCCCATACATACATATCCATCTTGGTAATGAAGCCGTTACTTTCAAACAGCGCCAGGAACTGGGCGGGAACGAGTACTCCCTTGATAGGATGATCCCACCGCACAAGCGCTTCAGCACCTATCATCTTTCTTGTGGCAAGATCGATCTGCGGCTGCAGATACATAACAAACTCGTTGTTATCAAGTGCTGTGTTCATCTCCTCTTCGATCTCTGCCTGCTCCCGCAGCTTGAGCCTGATAACATCATCATATACCGCATAATTGGTAAGAGCATTTCCCTTGATCTGTTTCTTGACGGCTCTTGCCCTGTCACACATCAGTCTTACCGGAATGTCCCTGTCACCGATCTTGTATATACCGTATGTCAGAGTGATCGACATCGGAACCACCCTTGCGTCCCTTACTGCCGTTGACAAAGCGGCCATGTAGTGCACAAGATCCTGATCGGTATCATATCTTAACAGAACCGAGAATATATCTCCCTGATACCGCTTTGCAATGGAATCCTTGGGCGTTACTTCCCTTATCAGTCTGCCTACCGCCTCAAGTGTCCTGTTTCCGGCATCAATACCGTATCTGTCGTTGATCAGACGGAACCTGTCTATATCTATCGATATTATGGCAAATTTCTCCTCTTCCTTGTCGGAGATGATCTCCTGGGCCTTTCTGTAGAACATCTCGGAATTATACAGTCCCGTCATCGAATCATAGTCCGCACGGTATTCCATTTCGGCCTTGATCTTCATCTCGGTGTTGACATTCTGCAAAGTGCCCAGATACCTTACCGGAGCATTGTTAAGCCCCCTCAGTGTCTGAAGGACTATCGTATACCACACCGGAACGCCGAACCTGTTATACAGCCTGACCGTTACCCTCTGGATCATCGGTGATGTTTTTGATGTCTCGATGAACCGGTCGAACATTTCCTGGTCATCGGCATGAACCTTAAGAGATGTTATCAGCGACCAGCCGTCGTTAAGATTTCTCTTATCAACATCAAATACATCCTCAAAATTCGAGCAAAGATAGTAACTGTTATCGGCAACCGTATACTCATAGACGAGTATACCGATCATATCATTGATATTCTCATACCGTTCGTAATTGAGAGCCATATCCTTGAGAATACTGCTCTTTTCATGCATTATCTCGTGCTTGATCCTGGTTTCGACCGCTTCGATGCTGCGCTTCTTGTAATCGTTAAGATTAAGGCATACGATCATTACCCTTTCGGGATTGGCTGTGCCTCCATCGTCCCGGTCTGCATTGGGATCATAACAGACAACGGTATACATTCCGTACCATTTGTATTCACCGGTAATACCGCACAGCCGTATCTCCGAGCACATGGTTTGTTTCCCCGACAGTGCCTCCTGCCGGATCAGTGCCGGATCCGTAGCCCCGATAAACTTCATTTCGTCTTCAGGATGTACAACATCCCTCGCAAAGGCCTGACAGAACCTCCTGTAGTTTTCTATCCTCACATCGATAAAGCTCTTAATGTTCTGTTCTTTCAGCCGCACGCATGTATTTTTCGTAAGGTTGACATCCCATATGACATCCATCATCCGGACGAGGGACTCCCTTGTCCGGTTTTCGCTCTCGTTCATCGCGGCGATCTGGGTCTCGATGTCCTCCTTGACTGATGCAATAAGGTATATGTTCTTGCCGTTTCGCATCGTGATCCGGTTGGTCCGCATTGGAACGCTTGTCCTTAGCGACGGCGAATAAACGTTACAGTCAAAAGATACCTGTGACGACTCCATCTGGGCAATGGGACAGTCGCTGCAGGGCTCGGAATATCCCTTGATCCTGGCATAGCACATACCCTCACATTTATCGCCGAGTCTCGCCTCAAGAACCTCGTTTCGGTACAGGAGCTGATAATTATCATCAACCGCATATGCCCACGAACTCATCGGATCGAGGATATTCCTGATCATCTCCATTTCCCTGGTGGACAATATCGGATTGACCGATGTATCGAGCCTCTCCATATCGCTCGTATACAGGACGTAGTTATCCTTGCCGTTTGACTTGGCATCGTTAAGCGCGGAAAGAGCTCTTGCCTCAAGCCTCTCCACTGTCGCCTCATTCCCGTGCATCGCGGCAATACCGATGCTTACGGTGACAAATCCGCTGTTTGAAAAATCACTCCATACGTCCTTGACGGTCTGCCTGATAAACGCCGCCCTCTCAAGAAGGATATTGACAGCGTGCACGCCCTTCATGAACACACCGAAACGGTCAACATCGATCCGCCCGATAATGTCAGTACCCCTGAACGCTCTCTTCAGTATTCTCCCTATTTCGATAAGGGCACCGTCGGCATTGACATCACTGAAACGATCCTTCCATGACGAAAAATCATCGAGGTCGATTATCATGAGATTCGGTAATACATCCGTCGACATCTGGGCAATATAATCCTCGACCTCTTTGGCAAATGCCTCGGCAGTAAGCAGCCTTGTCAGCGGATCCCTTGACATAAGCATCTCTTCCTGCTGATGCTTTGTCTCGTCATCTATATAGCTGAGTGTCCCATATACACTCACAATGTTGTCATTATCATCGGTCTCGATGCGGCCCTTTAGCTGATACCAGCAGAAATCTCCCGCAAAATCAAGGAAACGTACGTATTCCATACGCACCTTGTCCTGATTGTCATTGAGTGCGAAGAAAGAAATGGCTTTTTCTATATCGCCCTCATATATCTTGCCGAGATAGTCCATTTTCTCCACAAAAGCGGACAAACGCACCGGCATGGGGATATACTTTTTGATATTATCGGAAAACGTAATAACATCATCGACAGCGTTATACTCAAAGACGATGGTGTCATTAAGATCCATTGCATTTTGGAACAGATTTTCGCTGAATTGATGCATAAAACCTCCAAGAGACAGCGTATATTAAGTATTATACAAGACCCTGTGCTATTTTGCCACTGTTTTTATTGAATCCTCTGTCATTGTTTGAGTTCCGTTATTATGTTATGATGTCAGAGTCAAAATAGATATAAGCACAGGTATTCTTTCAATATGAGTTTGATTTCTTTTCGATTTGCCATATTTCTCATTATACTGTTATTGGTATATTATAATGTCCCCCGGACCCGGCAATGGCAGGTTCTTCTCGCCGGAAGTTTATTATTCTATTTTCTTGCCAATCCGGTCTGTTTGTTGATCTTGTCAGTATCAATCATAAGCACTTGGGGACTTATGCGTAATCCCGTCAAATCCCATTTTGTCATTACACTTGTGATCAATCTGGCGCTACTGATCATTTTTCGCTACAATACCTACTTTGGCATGCATGGGATTATCGTACCACTGGGTATTTCTTTTTATACTTTTATGACTATCGGATATGCCCATGATTGCTATGAGAGAAAGAGCGAACCATGTAATAATCTGCTTCACTATGCATTATTCATTTCGTACTTTCCCCAGATCACCCAGGGGCCGATCGGGAGCTATTCTGCAATGATGGGGCAACTCCTCGGACAGCATCCCTATGATTTTCATAATATTGAGGAAGGCGGATATCGCATTATCAAAGGCTTATTTAAAAAGTTTGTGATTGCCGGACGGTTAACGTACTATGTTAATACGGTTTTCTCTTCCGTTAATGATTATGACGGATTAACGATCATCACAGCGGTATTCTTTTATACGATTGAATTGTATGCTGATTTTTCCGGATATATGGATATTGCCTGCGGCATTTCCCATATGCTCGGAATAGATCTTGCCGAAAACTTTATGCGCCCGTTCTTTTCCAGAAATATTCAGGAATTCTGGAGGAGATGGCACATATCGCTTAACGAATGGTTCAAGGAACATCTGATGATTCCCGCAGCTTCATCAAAGTGGAATCGCAAAGCGGCAAAAACCCTCGGAAAGATTTTTCCAAAGGCAAAAAAGGGAACCCTTCGCACTATCCTTCCGCTGATCATTGTATGGATCACTACGGGAATATGGCACGGGCCGGAAACCGTGTATTTGGGCTGGGGCATCTATTTCGCACTTATAATGCTGCTATCGGTATGTACGGCATCATCTATGCGGAAGATACGCAACAGGATCCACTGGAACGACAACAATATCTTAATAATAATATTCCAGACACTCAGGACTTTTATTATCGTTCTACTGGGCGAGGCAATATTCCGTGCCGAATCAATGACGGATGTCTTTGTAATATATAAAAAGATATTTACAAGCACTGCCATAAGCGCCTCCTCACTCGCATCGGCGCTTACACCTTTCGGAAACGGTAATCAGGCACTTGCATCCGTATTGATAATGACCGTTTTGATCATAGGATTCTTTACGGTTGAACTGTGTCGGGAGATCGGAGTCAGCGCATTTACAAACCACCGGTTTGCCTATATCAGTGCAGGTGCCATGATAGTCGTAACGATATTATTCGGTGTTACAGGTCAGTCTAACTTTATGTATCAGGCTTTTTAAATGAAAAAATCAATCGCCACAATCGTGATTTCAATTATTATTACGTCACTGACAGTAATCGGTAAGAATTACTGTTCATATCTTATTCCCGTGCATAACCGGGGAATATCATCACTTACGCAGCAGGGTGATCTTAATAAGCTGTTCATAGGATCATCATCCTTCAGGAGCAATCTGGATATTATGCAGTTGGACGGGCAGTTTGATCACAGTACCTTTATACTTGCATACGGCGGCAATCAGTATATCGCAACGGATATTCAGTATGACGAGATCAAACAAAGAAGCAGTCAGCGGTTTGACACGATCGTAATTGAATTAAACCCGATGCTGCTTGCAGAAGAGGTTAAATTATCCGATACAAGGGTGACCTGGGATCTTTCGTGGGAAGGAAAAAAAAGGCTGTGGAAAAGCATGGCAGAATATTCAAACGTCAGTTTCCCGTTGTTTTATGAGTATTTCATCACTTCGGGAATGGACGATCTGATCACATATCCTCTGACAGAACCATTCTATGCCACAAGATATTACAAGGGAGCAAAAACCGATAACACTTCCCCCGGCAGTCTTGAATACCTGGATAACGAAAAAATCGATATAAGCGGTCTTCAACCTGTTTATGCTCAGGAAGAAGCATTACGATCACTTATAACTAAATGCAGGGAGGACGGGCAGGATTTCATATTTCTGGAAACGCCACACTATTACCGTCTTCAGGACAATGCCGATTATCAACGATTACTTGAATGTGCAACTGATACGCTTCGTAAAAATGAAGCGCCTTATATTCTTGCCTCAGATGTGGATTTTGATTATCATAATCCCGAATACTTTGAAGATCTGAGCCATATGTCGGCGGCAGGAAGAACAGAATATACCTCGGCGGTCATCTCTATGCTTTCAGACGACCGATAAGATCATAGATCGCTTTCAGGCTGTTAAAATTATCCGGTATAATCTCCCTTATCGGCACTGTAATATCATATTCATCTTCTATCACACTTATGATCTGTATAATATCAAAAGAACTCAATATTCCATCGTCTATAAGAGCCGTGCAGTTTTCAAAATCAACATCCTCTACCGCATCCTTTAACAGTATCAGCAGTTCATCCATTATATAATCCTCCTGTTTCCGAACATCCTTTTAAATTCTGTTCATTTTCAGTTCCGCAGGTGCATCTTCCGACAGCGAACCAGAATACAGGTGCGCATATCTGAAAAGCAAGCATATTGGATCCGACAGACTGCAGCAGACCCACAACAATTATCCCGACCTCAACATATCGCTTTCTGATGTTTGTAATTCCTCCGGAAAGTGACAGAAACATCAGGTATGCAAATAAAGAAAAACCTATCACTCCGTTTTCACAATACAGTTTAATGAGTCCGCCGTCCGCTATCACATGGGCATCCTCTATCCCGAGAGCACGGTGCCCGTTTGCGCCCAGACCGTTCCCGATCCATGAACTGTACATATTGTTGACCGCTGCCACCCACTGCTCGCTGCGCTCTGATATAGCAGTCGGAAGCGATACGAGCCTGTATATAAATTTCATGATATAGTCAAACCTCACAACGCTTATCGCAATAAAGCATAAAATGATCACCACTGCTTCATACAGGAAATACTTTCGCGGAATAAGGTCAAGCTTAAAGAAGATCAGATAATTGACATATACAATTACAAGCGCGGCAGCCACAAGGCCGCTTCTCTGGTTGGCCATGACCGCGAAGAGAAAGCACGCTGCGACAGCAGCCGCGGCATATATCCGGGAGCGCTTTGTCCTGCCGGCGTCTCCTAAGGTCTTATCATCAAGAAAGTAAGAGCCCGCCAGCATACCGGCAACCATCAGGAAGCTAAGGCATGTACTCCCCACCACCGAATGCATCCTGACACGCATTGTCGCGGCGTCGGCCTTGGAGATATAGCCCCACCTGTATGCCCAGTCGCAGTAGAACCGGGGTGCCAGAATGTACATCACGACACCGGTGATCCCGAGGATCATCATGGCGGCAATATAATTCCTGTACCATTTACGGGGGTCTTCTGCCTCAGATCTTCCGACCGCATAGAATATCATCGGGAAACACGATGATACGAATTCATTGTAATAGACCGATAGCGGGTAACCGCCGCGAAGAAGCCATACGACCGAGACAACCTGATAGGCAAAATATGCCGCGGCAATATAATCGGCATAACCATGCGGCTTCAATCCGCCCCGAAACGCTGCCTCGATAAATACAAGCACCATAACGGCGAACCCGAACACGCCGGGGCGCACGCCCTCAAACACGAGCGTTGAAGTATAGCATAATACCGCAAGGATATAGTACCAGTCTGAAATTCTCTGTTTACCTGTTATCTTCATCATATACCGGCGGTCATTTCACAAACCGCGAGAATACATAGTTTCCGTAATCGATACCGAGATCGGTAAGAGACAGGCTTCCCGCGCCTTCATATACCAGTCCCTGCACGACAAGATCATCTATAATATTACCATAAAGGCTTCTTACCGTAACTCCGAATGTCTTTTCAAACTCATCGGTATCAACGCCGTCCGTCATTCGAAGCCCGAGATACATCGTCTCTTCTATCATCTCATTCCGTGTAAGGACATTGTACTCTTCCATTGCGAGAGGATCGTTGATATATGCGGCAAGATCCGTTGTATTTCTTGTCCTTACATCAATATCTTTGTCCGCCAGACACGAACTGGCGCCAAGACCCAGCCCGAGATAGTGTTCCCGCTTCCAGTATCCCGTATTATGGCGGCTCTCAAATCCCGGCCTGGCAAAATTACTTATCTCATAGTGCCTGTAACCGTTATCCTTGAGCATATCAACTGTCATCCAGTATAGCTTACGTTCGGCCTCTTCTCCGACGACGGGTCCTTCGATATCGCCGAACCGTTCGTAGAACGGCGTGCCCTTTTCTATGATGAGACTGTATGCGCTTATATGTTCGGGAGACAGCTCCATGACCTTATCAACCGTGGCGGCAAGCATCTGCTGTGTCTGTCCCGGAACGGCAGTCATGATGTCAACGTTTATATTCCGAAAA
Source organism: uncultured Lachnospiraceae bacterium (assembly GCA_905235745.1). Lineage (GTDB taxonomy): Bacteria > Bacillota > Clostridia > Lachnospirales > Lachnospiraceae > UBA2868. The sequence continues at coordinate 26,075 of CAJOMN010000015.1, read as the reverse complement.
CCGGCATCCCTTGCTTCCTGATAGCACTCCGTAAAATCATCAAATGTATGTATGCGTCCGAGAAGTTCGAGCTCGCTTATATGGCTCGACTGCATCCCGATAGACAGGCGGTTGAATCCGATCCGGCGAAGAGCCTCACTCTTACCTCTTCCGCTTTTCGGATTGACCTCGATCGTGATCTCCGCATTGCTGTCTATATTGAATTCCTGTCCGATCACCGAATACAGTGACTCAAGCTGTTCTGCGGACAGCACACTCGGAGTGCCCCCTCCGAAATAAACACTTGTGACCTTATTATCCCTTCCGAAACTACGCGCTCTTTCCCTGATCTCCTTCGTAAGCGCATCCACATAAGCCTGTCTCGTATCCGCATCGGCAGCACCCGACAGAAAATCACAATAGTAGCATTTCCGCTCGCAAAAAGGGATATGAACATATATTTCCATATAACTACCTGTCTATGTATCGTCTAATTTAAGTACGCTCATAAAAGCCTTCTGGGGTATCTCAACGTTTCCTATCTGGCGCATACGCTTTTTACCCTCTTTCTGCTTTTCGAGCAGTTTTTTCTTTCTGGTGATATCGCCGCCGTAACACTTCGCAAGCACATCCTTGCGCATTGCCTTAACGGTTTCCCTTGCGATTATCTTGCCGCCTATGGCAGCCTGTATCGGGATCTCGAATAAATGTCTCGGGATCTCATCTTTGAGCTTTTCACACATCTTGCGCCCGCGCTCGTATGCACTGTCCGCGTGCACTATGAACGACAGCGCGTCAACCTCTTCATGATTGACCAGTATATCAAGCTTTACAAGCTTTGAAGGTTCATAGCCCTTCAGTTCGTAGTCAAAGGAAGCGTAACCCTTCGACCGTGATTTTAGCGCATCGAAAAAATCATATATTATCTCATTGAGCGGAAGCTCATATTTCAGGAGCGCCCTCGTCTCCTCAATGTACTCCATCGAGATATATCTTCCGCGCCGTCCCTGACACAATTCCATGATAGGGCCGACATAATCCTTCGTTACCATTATCTCGGCAGATACAACAGGTTCTTCCATATGTTCTATCTCCGACGGATCCGGAAGATTGGTCGGGTTCGTCAGATCGATGACCTCACCGGCGGTAGTATACACTTTATACACAACGCTCGGAGCCGTTGTTACAAGGTCAAGACCGTATTCCCTCTCAAGCCTCTCCTCTACTATCTCGAGGTGCAACAGCCCCAGGAATCCGCACCTGAATCCGAATCCGAGCGCCACGCTCGTTTCGGGCTCATAACCCAGCGAAGCATCGTTGAGCTGCAGCTTTTCAAGAGCATCGCGAAGATCCGGATACCTTGCTCCATCCGCGGGATACATTCCGCAAAAGACCATAGACTGAACCTTCTTGTATCCGGGAAGAGCCTGCGGACACGGATCGTCATCGTCTGTTATAGTGTCTCCGACCATAGTATCCCTGACATTTTTAATGGATGCGGTCAGATATCCTACCATACCGGCAGACAATTCATCACAGGGTATGAACTGTCCGGCACCGAATGTCCCGACCTCGACAACCTCCGCGGTCGCCCCCGTCGCCATCATCCGTATCTTCGTACCCCGTCGGACTCTTCCGTCCATTATCCGGAAGAAAACGATCACTCCCTTATACGGGTCATACAGGGAATCGAATATAAGCGCTCGAAGCGGCGCATCTTCATCTCCCGTGGGAGCGGGGATCCTGCTTACAACAGCTTCGAGAACATCATCTATTCCTATCCCCATCTTCGCGGATATTCTCGGGGCGTCCATCGCCTCTATCCCTATGACATCCTCTATTTCGTTAATGACCCTGTCGGGATCAGCCGAAGGAAGATCTATTTTGTTGATAACCGGAAATACATCAAGATCGTGGTCAAGCGCCAGATAGACATTCGCAAGCGTCTGCGCTTCTATTCCCTGCGCCGCATCAACCACAAGAATAGCCCCGTCGCATGCAGCAAGGCTCCTTGAAACCTCATAGTTAAAATCAACATGCCCCGGTGTATCGATGAGGTTAAATGTATACTCCTCACCGTTTCGTGCCTTGTAAATGGTTCTGACCGCCTGGGATTTGATTGTAATGCCCCTCTCGCGCTCCAGATCCATATTGTCAAGCACCTGCTCCTGCATCTCACGCTGTGTCAGAAGTCCCGTCTTTTCTATGATGCGGTCTGCGAGTGTTGATTTTCCGTGATCGATATGTGCGATGATACAAAAATTTCTGATGTGTTGTCTGTCCATTTTTCGGGTAATCATTGAAAACTTAAAAAGAGACACTCACATGACGGTATGAGTATCTCCTTCAGTGCAATATTATCATTTGATCATGCCATCTTGTTAACAGCGGCAGAAAGACGCGAAATCTTTCTTGAAACTGTATTCTTGTGGTAGACACCCTTTGAACCGGCTCTGCTAAGCTCGCTTGTAGCAGCTCTTAACGCTTCCTCGGCGGCAGCCTTATCGCCCGATTCTATCGCCTGATATACTTTCTTAACATATGTCTTAACCTTTGACCTGATCGATTTGTTACGCTCAGTCTTGGTATTGATAACAAGAATTCTCTTTTTTGCGGATTTGATATTAGCCACGATCTCACCTCCTGTCAAATTTATTCGACGAATGAGCATGCCGATATGAGACACGAATAATATGATCGGCAACGCACACTCGTATATTCTATGCGGATTTCAGTCAAGTGTCAATATTTATTTTCATCTTCACTCTTCAAAATCATCGGGATCCGTAGGCGTATCGAGCTCCTTTTGGGCTTCTTCCTTGGCGGCATCCTCCTCCGCCTTCTTCTCTTCAGCCCTTTTCTTGGCTTCTTCCGTCTTTTTCGCCGCTTCCTCTGCCGCACGCTTTGCCTCTTCGGCACGCTTTCTTTCGGCTTCTTTTCTCGCCGTTACAACCGGATCTTCTTCCGGATCCTCTTCAAGTCTCTCAACTTCATACGGGAATTTTATATTCCATGCGGCTCTTATATTATCCATGAGCTGCATCATAAACAGCGTTTCTGCGTGGGGCATTTCGGGGCACTCGATCATACCTTCCTGTATCGCACGCATAGCCGACATAACTTCGTATTCGTAGCCCGTCACCTGCATCGGGGCCGCGTATTCCGCAACTACCCTCCGCTCAAGGTTATACACTCTCATCGCCTCAAAATTGTTGATATTGTCAACTTCAATGTATCCGTTTGTTCCGCTGATGATACCTCTTCTGTCGGTCTGGGCGAGCATAGTCGCGTAAAGCGTTGCCATTCTGCCGTCCTTGTAGGAGAGCATGATAGTCTCCTGGGAATCCACGCCCGAATGATATCTGACGCAGTTCGCAGCCATGCTGTCTATCTCATCTCCGAATACAATAGACGCAAAATTAAGCACATACACGCCAAGATCAAGCAGTGCTCCGCCGCAAAGTGCAGGCTTTACCAGTCTTTCCACATGCTCAAGCGGATATCCGAGATTGGCCGAAAGGGTTGTGGGTCTGCCTATGATGCCGGAATTTACAACCTCCCTGATCTTCTCCGCCATAGGCATATAACGCGTCCATATGGCCTCCGTAAGCAGAAGTCCCTTGGACTCGGCAAGCCGCATTACCTCCTCCGCCTGTTTGGCATTGGCGGTAAAAGCTTTTTCGCACAGAACGTGTTTTCCGTGATCAAGGCACATTCTGATATGTTCATAGTGATGTGAATGCGGAGTTGCGATATATACGAGCTCAACCTCCGGATCCTCAAGCATGTCCTTGTATGAGCCGTATGCCTTCACGAAACCGTACTTATCCGCAAACACCTGCGCCCGGTTCTGATCACGGGCGGCAACCGCATAACAGGTCACATCCTTAAGGGGCTGCAGTGTTGTTGCCATGACTCCGGCGATGGAGCCGGCACCGAGGATTGATATGTTCATTATTTTCTCCTGTTCTTTGTTCCGGAGTTCTTGAGCTTGACAGTATTGTTCTTCACGGCAAGAGAATCCATTTCTTTGACAAACTGCGAAAATCTGCTGTACTGGTAATCGCTGATCTTAAACGCGGGATATTTCTTTTCTATCTTCTGTTTCAGTTCGGGAAGACTCATCGTGTTGTCATCGGCTTTCTTCAGCGTATCCTTGACAAATCCCACGATCTCATCCTTGGAGACCTCGCTTTCCTTGCGGGTGACCGTTATCGAATTCCCGTGCTGTGTCAGGGTCAGTCCCTTTATGCTCTCAAGGAACTTTGACAGCTTTGAATAGCCGTAGTTGCGGACATCAAAATCCGCATGCCTGTTCGAAAGCTTGTTCCCGAGTTCCCCCACCGTTGTCTCACGGTCGTTTGCCTCGTTGTCGATCAGGATCTTGAGGATAGTCTCCTCGACATCCTCGCGCGAAATATCGGATTGCGACTCATCATCCGCCGCAAGAACCTCCAGATACTTGAACATCGTACAGCTCGTTCGAAACGCCTCGACGGTCTTCTTTTCGCCCATTCCGACAACAAGCATTCCCGCCTCGCGCAGTCTTGACGCCAGCCGCGTAAAATCACTGTCCGAGCTTACAATGCAGAATCCGTCAACGTTACCCGAATACAATATATCCATGGCATCGATTATCATAGCCGAATCCGTTGAATTCTTGCCCTGGGTATAGCTGTACGTCTGCATTGTCGTGATGGAATTACGAAGAACCTCTTCCTTCCATCCTTTTAGGATCGGATTGCTCCAGTCCCCGTATGCACGTTTATATGTTGCGATGCCGTAATTACTGATCTCGTCGAGTATAACCTTCACATATTTTGTGGATATATTCTCGGCGTCGATAAGCACCGCAAGCCTTCTTTCCTGTCCTTCCACAGATACCTCCTGACACTAATGCTTCGGAATAAGTTTCTCCGTCCCGCCCATGTAAGGCCGCAGGACTTCCGGTATATTCACGCTGCCGTCTTCGCCAAGATTATTCTCGAGGAATGCGATCAGCATACGCGGCGGTGCAACAACAGTATTGTTGAGCGTGTGGGCAAAGTACTTGCCATCCTTGCCGTTAACTCTGATGCGAAGTCTTCTTGCCTGGGCGTCTCCCAGGTTCGAGCAGCTTCCGACCTCGAAATACTTCTTCTGTCTCGGTGACCATGCTTCCACATCGTATGATTTTACCTTCAGGTCGGCAAGATCGCCCGAGCAGCACTCAAGCGTGCGCACAGGTATGTCCATTGAGCGGAACAGATCGACCGTGTTCTGCCACAGCCTGTCGAACCACATGGGGCTGTCTTCGGGCCTGCATACGACGATCATCTCCTGCTTCTCAAACTGATGTATTCGATATACGCCGCGCTCCTCTAGCCCATGGGCGCCCTTCTCCTTGCGGAAGCACGGACTGTAGCTCGTAAGCGTCTTCGGAAGAGTATCCTCATCGAGTATCTGATCGATGAACTTGCCGATCATCGAATGCTCACTCGTACCGATCAGGTACAGATCCTCTCCCTCGATCTTGTACATCATGGCGTCCATCTCGGCAAAGCTCATAACGCCGGTAACAACATTGCTCCTGATCATAAAAGGCGGTACACAGTATGTAAATCCGCGGTCGATCATAAAATCCCTTGCGTAGCTTATGATCGAAGAATGAAGCCTTGCAATGTCTCCCATCAGATAGTAGAACCCGTTTCCCGCAACTCTTCCCGCGGCATCAAGATCGATCCCGTCAAAGCTTTCCATTATCCGGGTGTGGTAAGGTATCTCATAATCGGGCACTACAGGATCGCCGTACTTTGTGACCTCGACATTTTCCGTATCATCTCTTCCGATCGGAACACTCTTGTCGATGATATTCGGAATGGTATACATGATCTTCTGTATCTCTTCCGCGATGGGTCCTTCAGAGCTTTCAAGTTCGGCAAGGCGCTCGGCATCCTTTGCCACCTCCGCCTTGATCTTATCGGCCTCTTCCTTCCTGCCCTCTTTCATAAGGGAGCCGATCTGTTTGGACAATACATTCTTCCTGTTGCGAAGGTCATCTGCCTCCTGCTGCATCTTGCGGCGCTTGTCATCCAGTTCGATCACCTTATCGACAAGCGGAAGCTTTTCGTCCTGAAATTTGTTCTTGATATTCTGTTTGACAATATCCGGATTCTCCCGGAGGAATTTCATGTCCAGCATGATCTGTGTTCTCCTTTTCAGCTTATCTCCGCATGATATTTCTGAAGCGATTTGACACCGCCGCTGCCCTTCTGCCTTGCCTTTATCCCGGCAAGACTGGCCTTGGCGGCAGCCATTGTCGTGACATACGGGATACGCGCCCTGATAACGCCCTTTCTGATATAGGAATCATCCATGGCGCCCTTCTTGTCATCGGGCGTATTGATAACGATGGAAACCTCATTGTTCGTGATCACATCGAGTACATTCGGGCGGCCCTGCTGGAGCTTAAATATCTTCTTGGCAGGTATACCCGCGGCTGCTATCATATCATATGTTCCGCCGGTCGCGATTATCTTAAAGCCGCACTCGTCAAATCCTCTTGCCACTTCAACAAGCTCCGATTTATCCCTGTCGTTGACCGAGATCAGTACCGTGCCCTCAAGCGGGAGCGCTGTCTGCGTTGCCTCTTCGGCTTTGAAGAAGGCTTCGCCAAAATCATCCGCTATGCCGAGGACTTCGCCTGTAGACCTCATTTCGGGGCCAAGCAGCGGATCCACCTCCTGGAACATATTGAACGGGAATACGGCTTCCTTGACACCGCAGTGGTTAAACCTCTTTTCGCGAAGATCGGGAACCGGAGACGGTCTTCCGGTTATCGGCATCGTTATGATCTGCGTGGCAAGCGGAACCATCCCTATATTGCATACCTTCGATACAAGAGGAACCGTGCGTGACGCTCTCGGATTGGCTTCCAGAACAAACACCGTATCATTTTCTATCGCATACTGCATGTTCATAAGACCGCGCACGTTCATTTCCCGGGCGATCTTACGGGTATATTCCTTGATGATCTCCACATTCCTGTCTGATATGTTCTTCGAAGGCAGTACGCATGCACTGTCACCGGAATGAATGCCCGCAAGCTCTATATGCTCCATAACGGCAGGAACGAAGACATTCTCTCCGTCGGATATCGCATCGGCCTCACATTCAAGCGCGTTGTTCAGGAATCTGTCAATCAGTATCGGACGATCCGGAGTGACTCCGACCGCAGCAGCCATGTATACCTTCATGTGCTCGTCGTCATGCACGACTTCCATTCCGCGTCCACCGAGAACATAGCTCGGGCGCACCATTACCGGATATCCGATCTTGGCCGCGATGGCAAGCGCGTCATCGACCGTTACAGCCATTCCGGATTCGGGCATCGGTATCCCGAGCTTATCCATCATGGCGCGGAACTGGTCGCGATCCTCTGCCATATCTATCGTCTCCGGAGTCGTACCGAGAATGTTGACTCCGTTACGCTTAAGATCCGCCGCAAGATTAAGAGGCGTCTGTCCTCCGAACTGCGCTATCACTCCGACAGGCTTTTCCTTTTCATGAATAGACAGGACATCCTCGAGTGTCAGCGGCTCAAAATAGAGCTTGTCGGAAGTATCGTAATCGGTCGAGACAGTTTCGGGATTACAGTTGACGATGATCGTCTCGAATCCGAGCTCCTTGAGAGCCATTGCTGCATGAACGCAGCAATAATCAAATTCGATACCCTGGCCTATCCTGTTGGGGCCGCCGCCGAGGATCATGATCTTCTGTCTGTCGCTTACCGTCGAAGGCTTCGTAATGTTATATGAACTGTAATAATAAGCGCTGTCCTCTGTTCCGCTGACATGAACGCCTTCCCATTCCTCTATGATACCCGCCTTTATCCTGGCATCTCTTATCTCATCCTCCGATACATCGAGAAGACCTGCAAGATATCTGTCGGCAAATCCGTCCTTCTTGGCCTGCCCGAGTACTTCGGCTGGAGGTACGCTTCCTTTATATTTCCTGAGGGCTTCCTCTTCATCGACAAGTTCCTTCATCTGTTCGAGGAAGTATGGTTTGATCCTGGTAATATCATACAGTTCGTCAAGACCGGCACCCTTTCGGATGGCTTCATACATGATGAACTGCCTCTCGCTTGAAGGAGTATGGAGCATATTCATCAGATCCTCAAGGGGAAGATCCGCAAAGTTCCTGGCTCCGCCAAGTCCGTAACGCCCGATCTCAAGCGAACGTATCGCCTTCTGGAAGGCTTCCTTGTATGTCTTGCCGATCGACATTACCTCGCCGACCGCACGCATCTGCGTACCGAGCTTGTCTTCGGCACCCTTGAACTTCTCGAATGCCCATCTCGCAAACTTGATGACAACGTAATCTCCGTCGGGAACATATTTGTCAAGGGAGCCGTACTTACCGCAAGGTATGTCGCACAGATCAAGACCTGCCGCAAGCATCGCGGATACAAGCGCAATGGGAAATCCCGTCGCCTTCGAAGCAAGCGCCGAAGATCGGGAGGTTCTCGGATTGATCTCGATAACTATGATCCTGCCGTCCTGTGTGTTTCTTGCGAACTGGACATTGGTTCCTCCGATGACTTCTATCGCATCGACTATCCTGTATGCCTGGCGCTGAAGCTCGGCCTGAACGTCCTCCGGTATCGTAAGCATCGGAGCCGAGCAGAAGCTGTCTCCGGTATGTACTCCGAGAGGATCGATATTCTCGATAAAGCATACGGTTATCATCTTGCCGCTTGAATCCCTTACTACTTCAAGCTCAAGCTCCTCCCAGCCGAGAACCGATTCCTCGACAAGAACCTGGCCGACAAGGGATGCGGCAAGTCCGCGTTCACATACGGTCTTCAGTTCTTCAACGTTATATACGAGTCCTCCGCCCGAGCCGCCCATTGTATATGCGGGACGCAGTACGACCGGATAACCGAGCCTGTCGGCGATGGCAAGCGCTTCATCGACAGAGTATGCCACCTCGGACCTTGCCATTTCGATCCCGAGGGAGTTCATGAGATTCTTGAATTCGATCCTGTCCTCCCCGCGTTCTATCGCTTCGGGTCTGACTCCTATTACCTGTACTCCGTATTTATCGAGCACTCCCGTCTTGTACAGTTCGGAGCACAGATTCAGACCGGTCTGTCCGCCGAGGTTCGGCAGCAGTCCGTCGGGGCGCTCTTTCTCGATTATCTGGGTCAGCCTTTCGACGTTAAGCGGCTCTATATATGTAACATCGGCTGTTGCCGGGTCGGTCATGATCGTAGCGGGATTGGAATTGACAAGCACTATCTCATATCCGAGCTTTTTGAGCGCCTTGCACGCCTGCGTTCCCGAATAATCGAACTCGCACGCCTGACCGATGATGATAGGTCCGCTCCCTATTATCAGTATCTTGTTAATGTCATCTCTTTTTTTCATATCAAATACACCGCTGATTATTTATCCTTGTTATTGGTCTTCGGTATCATGACGCAGCTTATGATAAGAGCTATGATATACAGTGCCCCCGTCACATACAGCACCGCCTGATATCCGACAGGATTGACCATGTCAACATCTCCGTTTGAAAGAGTGATCTCTTTAAACTCTCCTACACGGTTGACTATAGCGGTCGCCATCTGGTTGCCCGTAAGACCCGCTATTGCCCACGCCGACAGGCACATGCCGTGAACCGATGATATCTTGCCCATTCCGAAGTGGTCGGACAGGAGTGTCGGAACATTTGAAAATCCTCCGCCGTATCCGGCATTTACCATTATCAGGAGTGCAACGCACAATACCGCAAGAGCCGGAACCTGTGCGCCCTTCACGATTCCCTGTGTGATAACGACAAGCCCGGTAAACGCGATCGACAGTATGAAGATCAGCTTGTAGATCGTATTCCTGTCCTTTAACGTGTCAGCCCATGCGGAAAATCCGAGACGACCTGCCGCATTTGCGATCGATGTTACCGTGGCGAGGGTGGCGCATACGCCGACCGACAGTCCTATCGACTTGAAGATCATCTTCTCCTGTGAAATGAGCGCAAGACCGCACGCTATGTTGATATAGAACATCAGCCATATGCCTATGAAGGTCTTGTTGCCGAATGAAGTCTTGAAGTTGCTCGCAAGAGTCGCAAAGAACTCTTTGATGCCGCCTTCCGAATGAGCCTCGACCCATGTGGACGGCTTGCGCAGAAGAAGGTGTCCCACAAACATCATCACAAAATAAACACCGCCCATAATGAAAAACATCGGCGCCGGATTATTGTCAAACCTGTTGAGGATCGCCTGCATGATAGGACTCGCGATAGCCTTGGCAAGCCCGAATCCCGCAACCGCAAGACCCGTTGCAAGACCCTTCTTGTCCTCAAACCAAAGCATAAGGGTCTTGACCGGAGACAGATAGCCCGTACCGAGTCCGATACCCATTATGCATCCGTAGCTTATCAGAATGACCGGCAGGGACTTTATCATGATACCGAATCCGGTTCCGATCATACCTGCCGTAAAGCAAATGGTCGCAATAAGAGACGATCTGTGAATATCCTTTTCAACAACATCACCGAGAAATGCCGCCGACATCCCGAGGAAGAAGATCGCAAGCGAAAAGGCCCACTCGGTTGCGGATTTGCTCGCTCCGATATAATCCGCAATCTCCTTCGAAAAGGTCGACCAGCAATAAACAGTACCTATACTGCAATGCAGAAGCAATGCGGGGATCGCCCCGCGCACCCATTTGTTATCCATTACCATACCTCTCTTCTTCTTGAGAGCCACGCCATTAAAAGCTCGCTTCGCCCCTCGCCGGGGTGGCATCCAGCACTTCGTGCAGGATAAACGGGGCGTGGCCTGCGTGCTGCAAAGTTTTCATAGAAAACTTTACACCACCTACCTTAACATCATACCGCATAAAACATATGCTTTATTATTATAGATTACCGACCGCGAAAATCAAGTCTCTGCATCCGTGGTCTTCGCATAACAAGTGCCCCGTCGTGCGGGGCACTTGTAACAAAATTCATATACAATAATCCATTAGTTGATTCATGGTCTCGACTTGCCGCAGTTGCTGCAGAACTTACCCGTATTGACCGTTCCGCATTCACATGTCCATTCTCCTGCCGGGGCGGACTTACCGCAGTTACTGCAGAACTTCCCTGTATTGACTGTTCCGCATTCACATGTCCACTGCGCTGCCGGTGCAGGTTCGGGTTTGCCGCAGTTGCTGCAGAACTTGCCTGTATTAACGGTGCCGCATTCACATGTCCACCCTCCTGCCGAACCGGCTGCGGGAGCTGCCGCTGCCGGAGCTGCCGCCTGCTGCTGCCCTGCCATCTGGTATAACTGCTGCGCATTCATTCCGCCGGCCTGTGCCGCCATGTTCATTCCCGCAAACGCCATCATGGGACCTGTCGCAGTATTGTTTGCGGCTGCCTTCATCGCATCCGCCTGAGCTCCGACAAGAGTAGCCGCGCCCATGCTCGGATCACGCATAACAGCTGCCTTCTGAAGGTCTCTGATCATCTGCTCCTGATCTTCCGGAGCCGTAACCGAGCTTACGCCGAATGATACGATAGATATTCCGCGAAGGTTTCTCCACTTCTCGCTTAATACATCGTTAAGTGCATCCGCCATCTCCTGAGTATGTCCGGGAAGTGACGAATATCTGATACCCATATCGCTTATCTTGGCAAAAGCTGGCTGGAGAGCGGTAAGAAGTTCGCTCTTGAGCTGGCTGTCTATCTCATCTCTTGTATAAGTGTCGGTTATGTTACCTGCAACGTTTGTATAGAAAAGGATAGGGTCTTCAATCTTGTATGAATACTCACCGTGACAGCGTATCGTAATATCAACATCAAGTCCGATATTCCTGTCAACAACACGGAAAGGAACCGGATTGGCTGTTCCGTACTTGTTGCCCGGTATCTCCTTCGTGTTAACGTAGTATACCCTCTGATCCTTGCCCGTGTCGCCGCCGAACGTGAAACGCTTTCCGATCTGCTTGAACGACTCTACGATCGAATCGGATAACTTGCCGTAGAAGATACTCGGCTCGGTAGACGTATCATACACATATTCGCCGGGCTCGGCGCATATATCAACGACCTTGCCCTGCTCAACGATCAGCATGCACTGTCCGTCTGCGACAGCGATAGCCGAACCGTTGCTTATGATGTTGTCGTGTCCCTTTGTGTTGGAAGAACGCTTCCCGTCGATCTGCTTGGAACCCTTTGTAACGATCACATCGGCAGGTATCGATTCGCAGTAGAAGAACTCTTTCCACTGATCTGCCATGGCTCCGCCGGCAGCACCCGCAATTGCTTTAATCAAACCCATTCTGAAATCCTCCTAATAATGATTTATTTATGCATCCTCTTGTAGTCTTACAGCATCGTCATTTAATTCTATTATCAGGTTCATGACGCTTTCCACGATCTCCTGATTCTGTTCGCTGACAGTGAATGTCTCGTTCGCGTGCGCGGATACTTCTTCGGTGATCGCCGATACGGTCTGAATACTGTCAACGATCGCTTTGTTCGCCGTGGCAAGTTCGTTAACGGTTGAATTCAGCTGCTCGGCATTGGTTGAGATCTCATTCATATTATTCGCAATGAGGTTGAAGTTTTCCGATGTCGCATTCGCAACCCTGCTCTCTTCTTCGCCCATATCCAGAAGGTTCCTGATCGTTGATACCATTACATCGATCTGCGAAGTGATCCTTCCGATAAGATCCGTAATATCTTCCGTAGCACTTGTCGTCTGTCCGGCAAGATTAGATATCTCAGTCGCAACAACCGCGAAGCCTCTTCCGGCCTCTCCTGCTCTTGCCGCCTCGATGCTGGCATTTAATGATAACAGACTGGTCTGATCCGCCACGTTGGTAATAAGATCCGTTATGGAATTCATCTGTGCCGCGGTATCCTGGAATACCTTGAGTGCATCCGCAACCTCTTTACCGGCGGTATCGATCTGACCTGTCAGATCATTCAGATCCGATACATGCTGCTGACCTTCCCGTACTGCATCGGAAGCGGCATTTACATCTTCGTCGATGATACCTACTGCATCCGAAACCGCCGTGATATAATTCTGGATTTCCTGGGTCTTGACCATCTGCTCCTGAATTGCCTCAGCCGATTCATTGGAACCGGTGGATACCTCGTTCATCGAATCAAGTGTCCGGGCAACGGAATCTTTGAGGTTACCCATTTCACCGGAAACCGTGGTTACATTTCCGCTCATATGACCGGATACCTGCAGGATCCTGTCAAGCAGTGTTTTTTCCTTATGTTCTTTGAGTTCGAGCCTCGATGTCCTGATCGCACTGAACTTGTCAGAGGTAGAAGATGTCCACACAAAATACCATGCAATAATAATAACAAGCAATGCCTGGATCTCCAGTGTGGCCGTGTTGACACCGGGATCAGTTATAAATCTTATTACAGCATCTACAACATTTATGATTGCAAGACCGATACCTACGATCCTTGTGGATCGAAGATCGTCATACAGTGTATTAAGAACCATGAGCGGAATCGCATATGTGAACACAAGATCATTCTGCGCAGTAAAGAGAAGGAACCAGTATGTCACTGAAAATCCGATGATAACCGTATGCTTGACCATTTTACTGGCATGATCTTTGTTGTAGAATATAAGACCCACCGCAAACGGAACCACACATAAAACAACGGTCACAATCGTATAAGTAAGGGTTCTGGTACCTTTGACAAGTTCAAGCACATAAGCGACCGCAATGATACTTGCAAGTATAACGTGCCCCCTGATCGCAACACCGTTTGCAAGCTCGATCTCCGACATCGCCGCAAGGCTTTCAAGACGCTCGATATCATTCCCGGCATCCGCTGCATTATTCTGTTTACCCATATCATAATCCTCCTTGAATATACTTGTAAATATAATTAACCAAATGATTAATTTTCTCAATTGGAGTCATATATGAATGGTATCAAAAAACAGGATTAAATTCAAGGATAAAGATTATGAAGGATTCCTGCGTCTTCTTCCGAACAGTCTGCCGTTTTTGGGCTTTGCTTCCCGAAGGACGTTCCTCAGTTCATACCGGGAATCATCAATGCAGTCCTTCTCATATGTCCTGAAGGATCGCATCAGCTTCCTGTCATTTTGCAGTAGATTGTACTGCCTGTCATACCGGGCATAGTACGGATCCATTTTTCCCCTGACAAGCTTCCTGAACCTGTCGTCGCTTTCAAAATCCTCCGCGACAACGTGCGCGTGCGAATACAGCAGCAGATAGTCTTCCTGCCTGTATACAACGCCGAATCTCGTCGGATTGCATTTTTTCAATACATCACACGCCTTGTACGGTTCGTCAAAGAAGCAGTACAGCTTGCCGAGCTGCAGATGTATCCATGTATAGAAATCGGAATTGGGATCGGTCTGGGATGCCAGCCTGAAATACTGCTCAAACGCCTGCTGGTATTCTCCTCCGAGATAGTCCTCCAGCGCATTTGACAGTCGCTCGTTGACGGACAGGGATGTCTGCTCCGCTCCCGTCCTGGGCTCGCGAAGCCGGAATCCTTCATACTGCCTATGCATCCGGTCAGTGCGCTCTTCCGGATTCTCGTATTCTTCCAGGATCTCATCTATGTCATCCGCCTCCGCAGGAAGGCTGTTGCGAAACTCGGCGTATTTCTTTCTTCCCATATCCGCACAGGTCGCCTCGTATTCCGCATATACTTCGGCGACACTCGCCTTTGCCGCCGCAACCGCCTGTCTGTGGGTGTCGGCATATTCGCTGTCGATAAGGCTGTGATAGTAAATGCGCAGATGCCTGTCGTATTTCTTCATCCGGGCGTCTATAAGAGCATGCCCGAGATGAAGATAGAAATCATTCTCGTCCGCGACAAACTGAAGATTCACCCGATAGTACAGCATTACTGCGCGTTCATAATTGCCCAGGAAATAATATGTCTCGGCAAGGGTAAATACGGTCTGCGAATAGACGGGAAGCGTGTGATCGGCATATCTTACCACCTTCTCAAGCCTTACGGCAGCATCCTCGTACCGGTCCATCTTCCTATAGTAAAGCGCTTCGCTTATAAGCTGACTGATCCCGGCCTCATCCATCCGGTTCTCGTCCATATCCATGATCAGCTCTACCGCCTGCTCGAATGTATACTCATCGGCGGAGGCATATTCCGTATCGTCCCTGAAAACGGACATACCCGTATCGTCGGCAAATATCCTGAGAGCATAGCCTGCCAGTATCCGGTTGACATCCTCAAGCTCCGCCTCGAAATACTCATCGGAGATATTCGAATCAAGCTGCATCCATTTCCTGTATGCATCGTTGATCAGTCGGACAAGAGCGGCTTCCGCGGAATCCTGTGCAAACCACATCACCGTCTCATTCTCCATATCCCAGTTCTTAATGGGGTTGTCGCGTTTGACTTCCTTGGTCAATATGTCTAATCTTATGGAATGGTCTATTCCGAGCAGGATAAGTGAATCGCCGTCAAATACGTACTTTGCGCATGATCCGTATGTCTGGTCAATGGCAGAAACAGTCTGGAAAACGCGTATGTCGAGTTGTCTGTACAGTTCAAAAAAGATCAATGATCATGTCTCCTATATTATGTTATAATAATTCCAAAACAGACATAAATCAATATTTGTTGCATAACGATATGAAAAAGCTCAAACAGATCATTGCAGTCATATGTGTCGTCATTCTTGCCGGTATGTATGTTACAACATTTATAATGGCAATCCTGGACAATTCCGCTACAATGTATATGTTCAGAGGATGCATTGCATGTACTATCTTCGTGCCTGTTGCAGCATACCTGTACATATGTCTGCACAGATACGCCATGAAGCGCTCTAAGCGCAGGGATTATCATTCCTCCGGCTCTTCCTCAGACGGTAGTGCTGCGTCAGACGCCGGGCAAGAGCAACAACAATGACGGCTGCCGCCGTATCGACAAGCACATCGAACCATGAGCCGTACCGGCCTTCAATGCCTGTCTGGTTATGCTCATCTGCCGCCCCGAGACCAAAAGCAATGATAACAGGAATGATATAAGCGTATTTTCTCGGAAGATCCCTGAATCCGAACAGAAGTGACCAGACAAGAGCCGACAGCACGCCGTACTCGAACATATGCGCAAGCTTGCGAACCACTTTCTCGCTGTTATGAAGTGCAGGAATATCCTCATAATTATCAAGCGTGACATTTGCATTCGGAGCGACCACATTGACGATCCCCACAAGCGCCCGGGCGGAACGGTTGCCGGATATATCCGCATTCTCTCCCGAAAATCTCATTATCACAAATATCCATACGAGGATAAGGATTATACATATCGCAATAAATCTGAGCGGATGCCTGCGGGCAAACCGTCTGTAGACATCCATGATATTCATAATCATACTCAAGCACTTTCCAGCCTTGCCAGCTCTCTTTCCGCCGATTCCCTGTCAGTAAACAGTATCGTGCCCATCCCGAATCTTTCGGCAGCCCTTATATTGGCCTCGGTATCATCGATAAAGACCGCTTCCTTCGGATCAATGTCGTATGTATCAAGAATATAACGGTAGATCGCGGGATCCGGCTTTATCATCCTGACCTTGTACGAGATCACCGCGCCGTCTGCCTTCGCAACATAATCGAGCTCGTCTGCGCATTCCCTGAATGCCTTTTCGGAGAAATTGGACAGGATATACAGTCTGTATCCCCTTGCCTTCAACGAATCCATCCATTCGTCAGTATAGTCGAACTTTCTGAGTATACCGGGGAAGCATTCGTACATGAGCCGTCTCATGTCGCTCTCGAGCTCGGGCGCGTTTTTGATAAATGCCTCAAGCATCATCTCGTCCGTCCATAATCCGCGGTCAAACTCGTTCCAGACCGGATCGAGGACTGTTGCTGCGGCCATCCGGTCGAACTTCTCCCCGAACAGCCCCATCTCATGAAACAGTTCCCTCCATCTGAAATCTATAAGGACATTTCCCATATCAAGTATGATAGTCGTAATCATATACAAACCATTAATCCCTTCATTTAATCAAAACCTTGTTCATACCGTGAAAATATGATAGATTATTCAACGAAACAATTACAGTGAACGGATTTAATCCGCTCATATATAGTAAAGGAGCAGTCATGGAAGAAAAAAGGCAGGACAAGCGTGTTCCGATAGGTATCAAGCTGACCGTTTCCAATCTGTACAAGGAACATACAAATACGATAATGGATCTTGATCTGGATGTTGAAGTGATCGATATCTCATCCAAAGGTATCGGTTTTATCTCTCAGTGTATTCTTCCGGTCGGTTATTATTTTATAGCCAACATCGAGCTTGCTCCCCAATATCCCCAGATCATAACCGATGTCCGTATTATCAGAAGCAGCGCCATTGATAAGGAGCACTACAGATACGGCTGCGAATTCGTATCAATATCTCCCAGTGTCGGAAAGATGCTGGATGATTTTTCCGTGACCCTCTATAGTGAACGTCAATAATAATCTCAGTCAAATTCATCCACGACCGAGATAATATCTTCCGCATACTTCGGATACTCGCGCACAAGCGCTTCTATCTCTTTCTTGGCGGTCTCAAGATTGTACATTTCAAAATCGATCCCTTTTTTAAGGCGCTGACGCTGCACGATAAGCTGCTTCCTGATATCCTTAGCCTCGTCGTCATAGACAAGGACTCCCGGCTGATATACCCATATCGACGGATCGTTTATGTGGTAATGCTTGAGAAGCTGGTACAGCTCGCTGCGGGCTTCCTCTAAGCGCTCCGAGATATCGGAATCATGCTCCCTTGCTTCCTTCTCCTCATTGTACTTCTCCCATATATAGGAAAGCTCATATGAATTCATCACGCCGTATTTGGCATAATTGTAGTCCAGCACGTTCGTGATGTTCACGTACTTGATCTTAACCGTATTCTGAACGCTTATCGCCTTGTTCAGCTTCCGGTTGGAACTGGCAATCCCGCTCTGCGCATTCTGATACATCACAAACGACGCAGTCAGTATAACGGCAAACGCACCGGCAACGATGATATATCCCATTTCGACATTAATATGCATTGCCTGATTAACGACAAACAGCAGCGCTGCCGCCATAACGGCGCCGAAGATGGCAACGAATGCGATATTCTTGGCGTTCCTTGCTTTTGCCCGCTCTTCCTTGCGCTGATATGCAACCGCGCCCTTTTCGCCCTCAAGCAGGTTAAGATCCCGTCTGACCACAGACTGATACTCTTCATCCTCTTTCATCTTACCGAGTATTTCCGGGATATCGGCTGCGAGGCGCTCCATTTCACGGTACTGCGCTTCCGTTATCTTGCTCGCGGGACGCTTGTAATCGCTGTCCTCCTGTTCGATCTTGACGATCTTGTTCGCCCTTAACCGGACCTGGCTCTTGTCTGTGATCGGGAGCTTGTCTATCTCCTCAAGGTCTGCAAGGCGCTGCGTTACCTGCTGATACTCCGCCTTCTGCGCATCAACATCTTTGGACGCAACAGACATCATTTCGCAGTATTCCCTGACATACTGCTCGCGCTGCGCCCTGTCGTTCATGTTCAGTGTACGTCTCTTTTTGGATGCTCTTGCGAGCGAATCCATTATCGACCCTGCCGAATCCGAATCGAAGTTCAGCTCTATGTCGTCAAAATCATCGTCACCGAAACCGAATATATCCTTTAGCCAGTCTACTATCTTCATATCTTATCTTCTTATTGCTATGACATCGTCCTTCTGTATTCCTGTTTCCAGTCTTCAAGCGCCGTATCCACTGCCGCGTAGAATTCCGTTACCCTTCCGGCGTCATTAAGTTCGAGTATCTGCCTCATTATATCAGAATATGGAGTGTCTATCGGAGCTTCTCTTGCCGAGGTCATGACCCTTACAGCTTCAAGCGCTACCCTCTCGTCATATCCGTTCCTGACAACTATCCTGTCATATTCCTCTTTGGAGGCGCTAAGCCGCAGGCAGACAAGATACAGTACAAGGCTCTCCCTTGATGCGTCCGTATCGTAAGCCTGTTTAAAATAGTCCGCCGCCTTGTCAAGAAGGAACATCATCGCATATGCACATCCTACATTGTGCAGTATACTGCTGTAAAGCTCCGGTTCCTCCTCACGGTCGAGAACTGACAGCACATACTGGTATTCCTCTATGGCTCTCGGGTATTTATTCGCCCGAAGCAGATTGTCGCCTCTAAGCTTGCGCTTCGCGGCAAAAGAAAGCGATGCGTTGTCCACAAGTATCTGCTTGATACGCGCTATCTCTTCATCGGTACAGTAGTTCGTATCAATAAGTATCGTGGTCACCATCTCTCCGAGAGTCCTGCCCTCCCTGATCATTCTGCGAAGCTTTGAGGCAAGCGGTGCCATACCGAGATTGTCACGCATGTAATCGCATAATCTTGTGTCAATAAGGTCATTATCAAGAATATACGCGTTTACGCACAGATAATAGCACAGCTCGTCCATGGAGTAGACATTTACTCCAAGGCCGGACAGAAAATATGGAGTTGTGGAAAGCGTGCCTATGCACAGATACATTTCACAAGCCATATACAATCACCGAAACTCTATGATCTTCTCCCACTTCCTGCCTGTCGACGGGAAGAATTCACCGAATCCCAGATCCTCCACTAATATTTTCATCCTTGTTTCCGACTCGAACGAAACGGTTAGCCTCAGTCTGGACGCCTTCGCCGGCCGTTCCGGAAGACCGGATAACTCTATCTCGATATTTTCAACGCCTTTTCCGTCAAGAGGCGTCATGATGAGCGGGACGCTTCTTGAATCTCCGAGGACAAAATCATATGTCACGCCCGAATCATACCAGTTTTCACCCGCATCCGCCACGGCAAGGTACTCCTCTTTCCCGGCGACCATCATTTTAAGCCCGAGATTGAACTTGAGCTTGTCGGCTCCAAGGAAGACATACTCTCTGTTCAGATCGCACGGCTTCGCCTTGTCCCTTCCGCAGTAGCATGCACCCTTGGAATACATATTGCGTCCCTGAAATACGCGTTTGCCCATGCACATGAACTTGAGAGTCTTGCCGCACCAGCCTCCCTCAAATCCCTCGCCGAGCAGGAATACCGTCCCGACATCCTTGTTGGAGAAATAATCGTGAGCGGTCTGAAGTATCGCCTCGTCTATCCTTTCCGCTTTTTCGAGCGATACCTCCTCTTCCATCATAAGCTTCGGCATCCTGATCTCTTCAAAATCAGTCCTGTCGACGAACGCCACCACGGGCTCGGTGCCCATGTTCATCCACAGAAGATATGCGCGAAGATAAGGACCTGAATAATCAAATACCGCAACGTCCCTTTCCCACAGATCCTCCGGCTGGTGGAGCAGATAATAATAGATGCTCTCTTCGTATGTCTGGATGATTATGCGGTCTCTCGCGACCGGCATTGCGTTTGCTATCTTTTCGACAACGTCGACGAGCTTTCCCTCAAGGGATGACACTGTTATTATCATGTATTCCACATCGGACGGTGAGAGCATCACGGACAGAAGATTCAGCGATCTTCTGACAAACAATATCAGGAGATCCGTCGCATCATACGCCTCGCCCTCGATCTCTATCTTGGCGCCCGCTGCCGCAATGCTCATCATATGATCGACGAGCGTTGAAGTCCCCGCTTCGGCAGCCCTTACCGCAGCGGTTCCGAATTCCCACTGGGCGACTCCCCTGCGTTTGGACAGAACGGTCGGTATCCCGAGCCGTTCCTCTTCTTTGTCACTCGCGACCGTCTCGGGCGTCTGATCATTTAATTCCACATAACTGATCTGAGACATTGAATCGTTCAGATCATAGCCTATGATGTAACCGGGCATATATCCATCCTTCCGTTTATGCTGATACGTCAGCGGAGCTTAAACACCATATGCGCAAAAGCATCTGCCTCGACATACTCGCGCATTATATCAAGCAGCGTATTGTCATCCTTGACGGTTCTCGATACGACCATATCGTTGATCATCGAGTAACGTGAATCCTGTCCCGTATCACTCGTATCGCTCACCGACAGCGAATCACTGGCCGTAAGCAGCTCCTTGCCGTTTAATTCCTCGGTTATGTAGTACTGCAGATCCTCTCCGTAGAACAGTATAAACTCCCTTGTAAATACCCCTCCGAACATATTCCTCATTTCCTCGGAATGATAGTTGGAGTCATCATCCCCGTTCTCGAGAATGTAATGGAGCATCACGCGGCTCGCCGGGTTGGTTCTGTATTCGATGATAGTCTTGTCAAGATACTCGGAGATCTCGGGGACGATGTCGATGTAATTGGAGAAAAATCTGAAATATGTGTTCCTGTGCATAAAATCAACGAGAAATTCCCTGAGCATATCCTTGATCTTCTCGGTCCTGCCCGCCTTGTCATCGGAATAGTATTTGAGAAGCGCCAGCTTGCACGCATCATTTAACTGTTCGCCGACACGGTATAGATCGATGATATGCGCAAAGACTTTCTCGTCAGTAAGCCGCTCCCGCGCAAAATACTCAAATGAACAATATGACAGGTAGGCAAGCTGAACCCTTGTCCCGGATGCGTGCTGGCAGTATTCCTCAAATATCTCCTCTTTCTCGCCCACCGTCGTATGCGTGTACAGCATCTGTATGATCAGCCTCTCCATGAGCGGGAACGTATCTATCTCGAAATTCTTCGCTGCCTTCCATATGTTACGCAGCTGCTTCGTAAGCCCGTTGAAATTCTCCACAAGATAACCCAGCAGCACATCATCATACTTGCCGTTTTCGAAGGCATAATTGCACAGCTTGATCAGAAGCATATCCGGCAGCTGATCCTTCTCGCGGATCATGTGGCTGCATACCCCGACACAGTCCTTGGCGGCGATCTCTTCCGTGCCGTATATGCACATTATCTGATAGGCCTTCTCAAACATGCCCCGGCGTGTCATGAATTTGACAACGGTCGCCCTGTCCTTGGCGGAAAGCACCTTGATATCCATTCCGAGCAGAAAATCATCGAGCGTAGTGATCTGGTCGTTGTCATAGTAGTACTGGATAAGCGCCATCCGGATATCGCGTTTGTAATACTCGTTCACAAGCTTCGACTCCGCAAGCTCCCGGCAGAACTCGACGTTTGTTTCATCGACCGTCACGTAATGCTTTCTGCCCTCACACAGATACATGTCAAAATACACATTATCCATGACATAATATTTGACAGCCTGCAAATATACGACCTCATTGAGGAGCTTTTTGACGTTGGACTGGTCAATGACTGTCCGTCTTCCGTTCTGATCCTCCGTAAACAGCATATAGTCGCCGGTATATATCGTAGGATACGCATATCCGTTTTCTATCCTGAAGACCATTTCGCCTTCAAACTGCGACTGCACGAGAACAACATTTTTCGCCCGGGGATCATCTGTCCTGACCTCGTATGCGAACAGTATCTTCGCGAGATGACGCGCCATTTCCGGCTTGATCATCTCCATGAACAGAACATCCTCGTATATCCTGGCGAGATTACCGTCGATATGCTCCTGCTCTATCTGCTCGACCGCAAATACCTGCATATGCTCGCGATAAGTGTCATAGGTGTCGATATACTCTCTCTTATGATCTATCAGATTGGCATACAGAAAAGCGATCCTGTGATAGTTCATGTCGTTCCTGAAACCGAAATACATAAGCACCGATTTCGGGATCACTCCGTCATAATCGGACGGAACCGAATACATATAGTACTCATACAGCTTGGTGATACGAAGCTGAAGCTTTACCGCCTTATCGAACCATATGAAGTATGCCTCCCCCGACAGATTTCCTTTGATAAGCATGGTCGCTACGACCTCGATGATATCGTCGTCATCCGTTATGTCATAACACATGCACAGGAGCTTGTATAACAGCGGATTGAACTCCCGCTGCTTGCCGGCCAGATACAGGAACTGCTTCAGAACCTCCGTATCCATCACTTTAAGCTTTGCGGCAAACGTTAGAACCTGTATCTCAAAATCCGTCAGCTTGTTAAGCTTCTCCGTATTGGAAACAAAGAAATTATATGCCTCGATATACAGTATCGGCGATTTGCATCCGTCCCCGAACATCTTCTCTATAAGGCCTATCTTACGGCTTGCGTTGTCCGCAAGATCCTCGTCGAGATACAGGAGCGTCCACAATATCTCAAAGCTGCCGGGATTATTTTCAAACAGCTCGTTCACCTTAACCGCCGTCTCGTCGGTATAATCGTTGTCACGGTTGACGAGCGTCCTGAGGTACATATAATACGCCCTGTAGGTGTCGGGGCACCCGTCGATGTTCATCTCGTTCTCAACGTGATCGAGCACCCACCGCGCCTCATTTTCACGGCGCTGTACGATAAGGAGCTGTGCCTGGTACATACGGGATACCGGATTCTTGTCATCAAGCGCGTTCATGCGCTCCACGACCTTCATCGACTCCCTTACCCAACTCCCGACATTTGTCTTCTTCATGCGAAAATCAATGTACAGGCGCATCAGGCGCATTGTGAGATTCTTCTTCTCCCGCCTTGCCACCCTTTTTGCATCGATCCTTGCCCTGTGCCTTGCCGTAATGCCGATGTCAAAACTGCCGCGCGGATATGTCACCGTGATGCTTCCGAAGTTCCTGCCCTCATGAAGCGCATCGCCTGTTATAGTAAACTTCACGAGATGGTCGTTACCGACAAAATCATCCGCTCCGACCTTTTCCTTGTCCAGTCTGATGAACGGCGCGTCGGTTGACAGCGTTACATCAATGTTCCCCCATGTGGATCTATGCAGCAGCAATTCACAATTGACATTATCGGATACGTCATTGTATTCATAATTGGTTCTGTCCACGGAATATGTGACGGGACGCTTCTTGTTGATCGCAACGAGAAAATCATCAACCGCCTGCGGATCGCCCGGGATGTTGGAAAGACCTCTGAACTTGTCGTAATGGATCCGGTCATTACCGCCAAATACACGCTCGAAAACAGGCGAATAGAACAGATCTACAGCCTCTTTCCAGTTGACCTGCGCCTGATTGGTGAAATGGAACAGATTCCTTACGTTGCCGACCGAGCTTTGAACTATTCCGTAGGAAATGGAAAACACAAAAGGGAGATAGTACTCGCCGGAGCTTGATACGACCTGTATGTCGCCCTTTACGACATCGCCGCTTTCAAGACCCGTGGAATCGAAGACATAATGTATCTGCGCCTGCGGTTCATTATCGACATGGTCGTTCCTGCATACGAGCCGCATGCTCGAAGTATATATACCGGCAGAGAAATCCCTTCCGTCTTCGGAAGACAGTGTGAAATCGCCCTCGAACAGATCGCCCTGTGGCATATCGGCTTCAATCTTCGATACGGAAAACAAAAGCTTGCCGCAGTCATAGTCGAAGAAACCGTCAGCGTATCTGTCGATCACCGTTCGCACTGTTTTCACCTGCCTTTCTTCATGATTATCAGAGGAATGATTTTGACGCAAAAGCACCTGAGTGGTATAATTTGGGCACATTAGCATACTAAATCAGTATATCAAATATAGAGTTGGGGTGCAATAATATATGCTTAAGCACAAAGATCATTTTCACGGCAGCGACCTTGAAAAGATCGAAGAGATCTACGGCATCAAAAAGGAAGATATAGTAAGCTTTTCGGCGAACGTCAATCCGCTCGGGATATCGGAGAATCTAAGGCGGGAACTGGCATCTGATATAGACGTGATAGGCTCATATCCGGACAGGGAATATACCGCTCTGCGGAGCGTTATAGCTTCCTACTGCGGGACCGATCGTGACAGTATACTTGTGGGAAACGGTTCGACAGAGCTTATTACTCTCTTCATCAAGACACTGTCTCCCAAAAAGGCAATGATAATAGGCCCGACATACTCGGAATACGAGCGCGAGCTGTCGCTTTCCGGCGGAACGAGTCTGTATTATCCGCTGCGCGAAGAGGACGATTACGCTCTTGATGAGGACAGGCTTATCGAATCTCTTAACGAATCCGTCGATATGCTCATCATGTGCAATCCCAACAACCCGACGTCGACTGCGGTAACGCGCCGGCAGATGAGGCATATACTCGACGCATGCAAGACCTGTAACATATTTGTACTTATCGATGAAACATACATAGAATTCTGCGAAGACTATGACAATATAAGCTGCGCCTCGCTTACCGCAAGCTACAATAACCTGTGTATACTTCGCGGAACATCGAAGTTCTTTGCCGCTCCCGGGCTTCGTCTCGGATACGCCATATGCGGCGACAGCGACCTTATGAAGGATATCGCGGCGATCAAAGATCCGTGGACTATCAACTCTCTCGCCGAGGTTGCGGGAAGAATAATGTTTACAGACAGTGAATATATTGAAGCCACCAAAGAACTGATATCTTCGGAAAGAAAAAAAGTCACGGATTCGCTCCGGAATATAGACGGCATCAAGGTGTACGAGCCTTCGGCAAACTTCGTTCTGTGCCGCATTACAAAGCCCGGCGTTGATGCCGACATATTGTTTGACAAAGCGATCCGTGCCAATATGATGATACGCAACTGCTCATCGTTTCCCTATCTTGACAACACATACTTCCGTATATGCTTCATGAAGACGGAAGACAATGACAGGCTGCTTAACCTGATAAGAGAAGTGGTATAAACGCCTATAATTTGCCGTATTTTGCCTCGTATGCAGCAATTATCGCATCCCTTTTTGCAACCTCCTGCTCCATTATGGCTTTGCCCTCAGCAACCCCCTTATCGTAGCTTAACTTCTTCTCATTCTCGATATGAAGATCTTCATCATAGTCCGTGAGGAACGAATCGGTATAAGCTGCTTTGTTGGACACAAGAAATCTCTTGATCACGAAGCTGTCCGGCATGTCTTCAAGTGTTTTTGTTATTGCTTTTCTTACTGGCATTTGCTTACTGTACCTCCTCTCGGTATCTATCGTCCATGCATATTCATAGAGCGGTCTGCACTTCTCGAGAAGTTCACGGTTATGACCGTAGTTGATATTTAACATCGTAGTGCTGACCGATACATCCGCTTCCATTCCCCTGAACCTTTCCGGAAACAGGTCACTCAGTTTAAGTACAGTCTTC
>CAJOMN010000014.1 GCA_905235745.1 uncultured Lachnospiraceae bacterium | reverse complement strand
CAAGGTTCTTTTCCGTTAAAAGAGCGCAAAAAATAGCACGCTCTCTCAAGCGGCTTTTTTAATATATCATTGCATTTCGGCATTGTCAACGGATTTTTTGAGGAATTTTGCGCCTTTTTTAAATATAGTAGATTTAGCACCTATGCATTATTTTCGTATACAATATGTGGTGTTTTATCCTTGCGCGCACCGAACTTTATCACATAGATGACCGTTATCAGCAGGCACACCAACGATATGGGAAGACCGTAGATGATCCCATAGGGAATGTAACGCAGTTCTATTTCATGTTCACCGGCAGGAACCTTCACAGCCATAAGCGCATCCATAACCTTAACCGGTTTTACCTTGTCTCCGTCTACCTTCACTCTCCAGTCATCCTCATACGGTATGGATAGAACGACATAGTCCGATCTGTCCGATACATTGGCGTTTATCTTCAGATGGGAGCTTGTGATCTTTGATACATTGCAGGTTGTTGATACTGCGTCCTTGTACCATGCTTTCAATACCTGTTTGCTCTCATAATAGAAATATATATTATCAATTTCCAGACTGTCATCTTCTATCACAAATTTAATACTGATAAGATCCCCGGGATTATAGTATCCGGCTTCACGTACCGACCATTCGTATTCGGAAAAATAATTACCCTTTTCATCGCCGTTGATATACAGCGTTGTATTCTGCAATTCGGGAGCGTCGGCATACATATATATAAAATTGCTGCTTGTTATGGAAAGTATATATTCGACGCTTGCTTCCTCGCCGGGATCGATCCTGGTGTACACGTGATCTTCTTCGGCCGCGTTATTAAGCTTAATTTCGGCAACCCTTACCGGAGTGTATATCTGATAGTTTGTTTTCGAAAATCTCCCGGCTATATCATTCTGCAGCTTAAAGGGATCCTTTTGCGTCATGTTGATCTGTCTGACCGATTCATCCATCCCGAATCCGATCGGAAGCGCGTAAGGGTTGCAATATATATACCTGTCATCCTGTGAATATATTGATTTGTATGGCTTGCATGTTTCGTCAAACTGGGACAGCAGATATTTTACCCCCATGAAACAGTCGGCGAACGCAGTACTTGAATCTCCGTAAAAAGCCCAGTTTTCATTATTACGAAATCCCATACGTCCCATAAATGTCTTAACCTGATCGGTTTCGCACGAACTGAAATGAGACAGACCGTTATATGCAAACATGAGCGGGTCATTATTGGTACGGCGGAACAGCTTGTCCATTCTGAAGAAAGAAGAATCCTGCGCGTTGACATAATCCACAAGCTCCTGGGTTGAGTCGATATAATCCTCATACTCGCCAATACTGTTTTCCGAAGAATACTTATCCTCAAAATACGCATCAACGGACACTATACCGTTATACAGACTGTCCGCAAACTGCAGTATGAACAATCCCGCGACTGCGGGAATAACATATCTGTTCTTCTCATTCATGGCAACAACAAGAATTAGACCGCTGGCGAGTGTCAGATATGTTATGACTATTGATTTGATCCCGACGTAATAGCTTCCGGTCATAAATAAAAATACCGAATACAGGGCATAGATCACAACGATAATATTTGCATTTCTCTTTTTAAATCCTTCTTTTATATTAACGAATCCGGCATATCCGACAAATAACATAAGGAATGAGAACAGGAAAGAGTTTCTGTACGGAAAGCCTATCGGCATGGCAAAACCGTGCCACATTATATTGAATGCAAATACCCAATATCCGATGATCAGAAATACAAACATGATCAGCGCGCATATTTTCTCCCGGAGTCTGATGGTCTTATTGAAAAAATAAAAAAATACGAATATGACAGCTATTACCCCGCTGTATATGATCGGGAGCCCGTCACTGATATTTCCCCGAAAAGAGCCGGTATATAATCCGGAAAAGAATTCCAGTATATTAAATGTTCTGCCAAACATCAGCCCTTTAAGTACCGGTTTTTTTTGTCCCTGAAGCGACATCAGGACCGATAAAAGCGAAAATGCCGATATTCCTATTCCGAGTATCGTTGACAGAAGAACCGTTCCCGCGTTCCTGAGACGATCCTTCATATCGGTATATTCAATTACTCCCGACGCCATAAAGCACAGATAAAATGCGGCAGTGAATATGAGGATCATATAACCGATGTAATAGCATGATATGACAGTAAGCGCCACGGAACCGATATATAAAGCATTCGTCCTGCGGCTGCTCATCATATGTATCAATCCGAGGATCACGAGCGGAAGCATCATAATGCTGAAGAAATAGTGGATACAGTTGATATATGCCAGATTAAATCCCATCATGGCATATGCCGTTGAAAAGATAACGGAAGATATGCGGTTTCCCCACAATGAACTCAGCAGAAAATGAAAGTGAAGCCCCATAAAACCGCTCATCAGGATTATCATTATTACTATCCCGACAGGGAGCATATCATTCGGAAACAGCAGAAGTATCAGATAAAAGGGGTTAAACAGATAATATGATGCGAACCCCATCATATCTCCGCCGAACGTTTTCGAAAACGTGTAGAACATATCATTGTTACCGAAGAATACTGACTTCATGTAACCGATATAATCCACAAACTGGTATCTCATGTCAGCTACCAGAACCGATACTTCCCCGAAAGGCGCAAAATCCCCTATTATAAAAATAAGCATCATTATAAGTGCCGGGGTAAGAAACGCCAGCAATGCAGTTACCGTATTTTTTTCAAATATCGTGTTTCTTTCCATTAATAAATGCCGGGATCACAGTTTATTTGCGTTGTATGCTTCCCTTACGGCTTTCGCAAACTGGTCGGCGCAGGAAGTTCCTTTGTTCCCGCACTGGTTTCCCAGTAATTTGCTTTCGATCTCGGAAACCGTCATTCCGTTGCACAGCTTGGATATGGCTTTAAGATTCCCGTCACAGCCACCGACAAAAGATATGTTTGTGATAACATCACCTATAATGTCAAAATTGATCTGTTTTGAACAAACACCGTTCGGCTGAAATGTGTAACGCATGATCTACCTCCGTTATATCATTAAGTAATAGTGAACGAATTAAATCCGTCCACTATAATTGTTTTTGTTTCGTTTACTATAGTAGATAATCAAAAAAAGGTCAAATAACAAAAGATGGCAGAATCTGCCATCTTCGATAAGCGGAGAAAGAGGGATTTGAACCCTCGCGCCGGTTACCCGACCTACACCCTTAGCAGGGGCGCCTCTTCAGCCTCTTGAGTATTTCTCCATAACGCTAAAGTACTGCTTCATATTATTTGATTCGCCACGTCATTATATTAGATAGGTTCTGATTTGTCAAACTACGAAGGTCAACAGTCAGTTGTATAAACACCCTCCCCGGCAGTCCATTACAACGATTACCGGAAAATCATTTATTTCAAGCTTTCTAACGGCTTCGGTTCCCAGATCATCGTATGCTATGACCTTCGAGCCGGTAATGCATTTGGACAGAAGTGCACCGGCACCGCCTACTGCGGCAAAATATACAGCCCCGGATCTGATCATGGCATCCCTGACTTCCTGTGTTCTCTTCCCTTTTCCTATCATTCCGGTCATTCCGAGATCCATTAATCGCGGCGCATATTTATCCATGCGGCTGGCCGTTGTGGGCCCTGCGGAACCTATAATACTGCCGGGTCTTGCAGGAGACGGTCCCATATAGTATATTGTCTGATCCTTGATGTCGAACGGCAGATCTTCTCCGCGATCGAGTGCTTCGATCATTCTCTTGTGAGCCGCGTCCCTTGCCACATATACCGTACCTGTCAGGTACACATAATCGCCGGCAGATAATCCTTCCGATACGGATCTGTCAAAAGGAACCGTTATATGCTTATCCATTCTATATTTCCCTTGTAATATGCCTGTTGACATGACAACATATGTTGACAGCAACCGGCAGTCCCGCTATATGTGTAGGATATGTATTGATATTAACGGCAAATGCCGTAGTCCTGCCTCCGAGTCCGGCGGGACCTATGTTGAGTTCATTGATCCTGTCAAGCATTTCTTCTTCAAGATCCTTCACATATCCGATGGCCGAATGCTCCCCCGCTGGCCGGGTAAGAGCTTCCTTGGCCATGATCGCGCATTTTTCAAATGTTCCCCCGATGCCTACTCCTACAACCATTGGCGGGCATGCATTCGGACCCGCATCCTTTACGGCCGTTATTATTGCATTCTTAACGCCTTCAATTCCGTCTGCCGGCTTGAGCATGAATAACCGGCTCATATTCTCGGAGCCAAACCCTTTTGGTGCTATCGTGATGCTGACCTTATCACCGGGAACTATATCATAGTGTATGACCGCCGGGGTATTATCATTTGTGTTGATACGTTCTATCGGATCGGACACTACGGATTTGCGCAGATATCCTTTTGCATATCCCCGCCTGACACCTTCATTGACCGCATCCGTAATATCACTGCCGGTAATATGAACATCCTGTCCGACCTTCAGGAACACGACCACCATTCCGGTATCCTGGCATATCGGGATCATTTCCGATCTTGCTATGTCAAGGTTTTCCTTCAGTTGTCCTAATATCTTCCTGCCTGTTTCGGATGATTCGTTATCATACGCATCAAAAAGGCATGCGCTCATATCATCGGAAAGCTCGTGGCATACCTTTATACACATCTGCTCAACTGCGTCTGTAATTGTGTCTGTATGGATCTCTCTCATTAATTGTTTTCGTCAAACTCGTCTATGATATATCTCTGTCTTCCCTTTACGTCGTCATATATCCTGGTCACGTATTCACCGAGAAGGCCACATACGAATACAATCAGTCCGCCCATAAACCATATCAGTGAGACAAGTCCTCTGTCCGACGATCGTTCACGCTTGTCGAACAGATTCCTGATACCGTGGATGACACCGAGAAATGCACCGAAAGCAGTCATGAATCCTCCGAGGAAAGTCACATATTCAAGCGGCTTGCTGGAAAAACAGAATATCCCGTGGAAGCCCATACGAAATTCCCCCCACAGACGGTTATACTTCGAAACGTCCGCTTCTCTTGCTTCCCTGTGATATCTGACTGCCGTCTGCCTGAATCCGACATAGCTTACCATGCCTCTGAAGAACATATTTGTCTCGGGCATTTTTCTGATCTCTTCTATCACACGGCGGGTAATAAGGCGAAAATCAGCCGTATCGACAGGTATCTCCACGTCCGACAGGAAATTGATCACACGGTATGCGGTAAGATCTATGACTTTACGTATCTTCGTCTCTCCCTGCCGGTCGATCCTCTGGGCGTATACTACGTCATACCCTTCTTTCCACTTATCAACAAGTTCGGGGATAACCTCAGGAGGATCCTGAAGGTCGACATCGATAACAACACATATATCGCCGGTACAATTAAGTACTCCGGCCATTGTTGCCGCAGCCTGCCGGAACCTTCTGCTCATGGTGATAAGCTTGATGTTACGGTTTCTATTCATATTCTCTTTGATCACTTCGTATGTATTGTCCGTTGAAGGATCGAGAGAGAATATTATCTCGTAATCACATCCGAGCGTGTCTGCTACCGCCTCCGTCCGGTCAAGAAAAGGCTTGATGCCGTTCTCCTCATTGTATACCGGTACAACGATCGATAGTTTGTAGTTGTCATAGTTATCTTTCTTCTTCTTCATACCTGATCACCTTTGGTCATAATCCGCTCATTCGTCTTCCATACCGTCAAATCTTGTGTCCTCATCTTCATCGTCTATATCCACTTCATCATGTATTACGACAACGGGTTCATCCGATTTGGCAACATTGATCACGACATCATCAATGTCCTCCATATCTATGTCTCTGTCTCCGTCGGAGATCTTTTCGCGCACTTTGGCGATCTTGGCGACCTTAACCCCGTCATCAAGACTGATCATTTTGACACCGGAAGTTATTCTGGAGATTACTTTTATATCTTCCATACGAAGCTGTATTATGACTCCCTGATCGGTGATCATCATGATCTCATTCTCGTTGGTAACAGCCTTGACTCCTACAACATCGCCGGTCTTTTCCATGATCTTGTAGCACTTGACGCCTTTACCTCCGCGCTTTTGTAGGTGGAATTCGGATAATACCGTTCTCTTACCGTAACCAAGCTCTGATACGATCAGAAGCGAATCGCCCTGTGAGTCGATCTGCATTCCGATGATCTCATCATCATCCGCAAGGTTCATTCCGATAACTCCCATTGATGATCTTCCGGTAGACCTGACATCCGTTTCCTTGAATCTGATACACATGCCCTGCCTGGTAACAAGGAAGATCTCGGAATCCTTATCTGTCGTCTTGACTTCGATCAGTTCGTCGTCATCTCTTAATGTGATCGCGATCAGTCCCTTTTTTCTGATATTTCTGTATTCGAGGATATTGGTCTTCTTGACGGTTCCTTTCTTTGTTACCATCAACAGGTTCTTACTCTCATTGACTTCCGTTACGGGGATCATTGCGGATATCTTCTCTCCGCCCTGAAGCTGCAGGAGATTTACAATAGCAACACCTCGTGAATTTCTGCCTGATTCGGGGATCTCATACGCTTTCTTGCGGTATACCCTGCCGTAATTTGTGAAGAACATTATCGACTGGTGGGTATTGGTCATAAGAAGATCTTCTATATAATCCTCATCGATCGTCTTCATACCTTTTATACCCTTGCCGCCCCGGTTCTGTGCCTTAAAATTATCAACCGTCATACGTTTGATATATCCGAGACTTGTCATTGCAATGACGGTATTTTCCTTCGGGATAAGATCCTCATTGGTAAGATCCGAATCGTCAAGACCGATCTTGGTCCTTCTCTCATCGCCGTATTTGTCGGATATTTCCAGTATCTCCGATTTGATGACTCCGAGAAGAAGCTTCTCATCGGCGAGGATCGCTTTATATTCCGCGATTTTCTTCTGGAGTTCGGCATACTCGGTCTCAAGCTTTTCACGTTCGAGACCTGTCAGTGCGCGAAGTCTCATCTCGACGATCGCTGCTGACTGGGCTTCCGTAAGACCAAATCTTTCGATCAGTCTTTCCTTTGCTTCCGCAACGTTCGCGCTTCCCCTGATAATAGCTATTACTTCATCGATATTATCAAGAGCGATCAGAAGACCCTGCAGTATATGGGCACGTTCCTCGGCCTTATTAAGATCGTATTTTGTCCGTCTGGTAACAACGTCTTCCTGATGCTTAAGATAATACGTAAGCATTTCAAGAAGGTTCATTACCTTCGGTTCATTGTTGACAAGGGCAAGGTTAATGACACCGAACGTATCCTGAAGCTGCGTATGCTTATATAACTGGTTAAGAACTATATTGGCGTTAACATCACGGCGCAGCTCGACAACGATGCGCATACCGTCCCTGTCGGATTCATCTCGAAGATCCGTTATGCCGTCTATCTTCTTATCTCTTACAAGTTCGGCTATCTTTTCGAGAAGTCTTGCTTTGTTGACAAGGAACGGAAGCTCTGTGATTATTATCTGGCTCTTGCCGTTTTCAAGAAGAACTATATCGCTGACGCCCCGTACCTTAATCTTTCCGCGGCCTGTCCTGTACGCACTTTCTATCCCGCGGCGGCCGAGGATCACTCCCCCGGTGGGAAAATCGGGACCCTTTACACATTCAAGGATCTCTTCGATCTGAGTGTCTCTGTCTTCTTCAACACGATTATCAATAATCCTGACTACTGCGTTTATTACCTCGGTTAGATTATGAGGAGGTATATTGGTCGCCATTCCGACTGCAATACCGGTAGTACCGTTTACGAGAAGATTCGGAAATCTTGACGGTAGAACCGTGGGTTCTTTTTCCGTTTCATCAAAATTGGGGACAAAATCAACTGTCTCTTTGCCGATATCCGCAAGCATTTCCATTGATATCTTGGATAGCCTTGCTTCCGTGTACCTCATTGCGGCAGCACTGTCTCCGTCTACCGAACCGAAATTGCCGTGTCCGTCTACCAAAGGAGCCCTGAATGACCAGTCCTGAGCCATATTAACAAGCGCACCGTAAATGGAACTGTCACCGTGGGGATGGTATTTACCCATCGTATCACCGACAATACGGGCACATTTTCTGTGCGGCTTATCAGGTCCGTTATTTAGTTCAATCATTGAATACAGAACACGCCGCTGTACCGGTTTCAGACCGTCTCTTACATCGGGAAGCGCACGGGCGGCAATAACGCTCATCGCATAGTCGATGTATGACGTTTCCATTGTTTTGATCAGATCGACATCGTTTATCTTGTCAAAAATCTTATCATCCATGAATTACTCCTCTTAATAGTTATATATCCAAATTCTTAACAAATTTCGCATTTTCTTCGATGAATTCTCGTCTCGGCTCAACCTTGTCACCCATAAGCGTTGTAAATGTCAGGTCGATCTGGGATTCCATCTCCTCATCCATAGATACTCTTGACAGCACTCTTGTCTCGGGATCCATTGTTGTTTCCCAGAGCTGCTCCGCATCCATCTCACCGAGTCCCTTATAACGCTGGATCTTGTTGTTCTGGTCACGTCCTACTTCCGACAGGATGCTGTTCAGCTCTTCGTCAGAATACGCATACCAGACCTTTTTGTTCTTCTCAAGCTTGTATAACGGAGGATTGGCAAGATATACATGACCCTCTTTTATGAGATCCGGCATAAATCTGTACAGGAATGTAAGCATCAGGGTACTGATATGCGCTCCGTCAACATCCGCATCGGTCATTATTATTATCTTGTCATAGCGAAGCTTTTCTATGTCAAAATCATCATGTATACCTGTACCGAATGCTGTGATCATTGCCTTGATCTCGGCATTTGCGTATATCTTGTCAAGTCTTGCCTTTTCAACATTAAGTATCTTGCCCCTGAGCGGAAGTATTGCCTGTGTTGCACGGCTTCTTGCGGTCTTCGCACTGCCTCCGGCAGAATCTCCCTCTACTATGAATATCTCGCAATTCTTGGGATCTTTATCCGAACAGTCAGCAAGCTTGCCCGGAAGAGCCAGTCCCTCAAGCGCAGTCTTTCTCCTTGTAAGATCCCTCGCTTTTCTGGCCGCTTCTCTCGCTCTCTGGGCAAGGATCGATTTTTCACATATCAGTTTGGCAACGGCAGGATTCTGCTCAAGATAATATGTGAGCTGTTCCGAGACGACCATATCAACCGCGGTTCTTGCTTCGGAATTGCCGAGCTTTTGTTTTGTCTGTCCCTCAAACTGTGGCTCTTCTATCTTGACGGATATGATAGCGGTCAGTCCTTCTCGTATATCATCGCCCGTAAGGTTCGATTCGCTGTCCTTTAACAGTTTGTTGGAACGCGCATAGTCATTAAACGTTTTTGTAATGGCATTTCTGAAACCGGTAAGGTGCGTTCCTCCCTCCGGAGTAGTGATGTTATTGACGAAGCTGAAAATGCTCTCATTATAGGAATCGTTATGCTGCATCGCAACTTCGACCAGTACATTATTCTGTTTTCCTTCAAAATACAATACGTCTTCATATAAAGCGGTCTTGCTTCTGTTAAGGTACGTAACGAATTCCTTGATGCCGCCTTCATAATGAAATGTATTTTCAACGGTTTCTTCACCTCTTGTATCCCGAAGGACTATCTTGAGATTTTTGGTAAGAAATGCCGTTTCTCTCAGTCTTGTCTTCAATGTATCATAATCAAATACGGTTTCCTCAAAGATCGTATCATCCGGCATGAATGTTACGGTCGTTCCGGTATCGTCATCAGAACATGAATCAACGATCTCCAGATTCCTGACAACCTTGCCCCTTTCATAACGCTGCATATACACGTTTCCGTTCTGTCTGATCCTGACTTCAAGCCAGTTTGACAGTGCGTTTACGACGGAAGCTCCGACGCCGTGAAGTCCTCCAGATACTTTATATCCTCCGCCGCCGAATTTACCGCCGGCATGAAGAATGGTAAACACAACCTCAACAGCCGGAATACCCGCTTTTTTATTGATCCCGACAGGTATGCCTCTTCCGTTATCAACAACCGTTACGGAATTATCGGGATTGATGGTAACTTCTATTTGGGAGCAATATCCCGCAAGCGCTTCATCAACGGAATTATCTACTATCTCATATACCAGATGATGCAGTCCTCTTGCGGATGTGCTGCCTATATACATTCCGGGACGTTTTCTGACGGCCTCTAATCCTTCAAGTATCTGAATCTGGTCGGCACCGTATTCACCGTTTACTTCGTAATTTTCTTCCGCAACATTAATCTCTTCACTCATTATTAATTCTCCCTTACTACCTTACCGCCGCTGACTTTGAATATCTTGTTGACGGTCAGTCTTGAATTGATGAATTCATCAAGACCCGTACATGTAACTATTGTCTGTATATTTCCTATGCTGTTAAGCAGATAATTCTGTCTGTTTGAATCAAGCTCCGATAACACATCATCAAGAAGGAGTATCGGATTTTGTCCTGTGATATTTTCCACAAGCTTTATCTCGGCAAGCTTAAGCGACAGAGCAGCTGTTCTTTGCTGCCCCTGGGATGCATATTTTTTGGAATCCATATCATTGATGAAGAATACAAAATCATCCCTGTGGGGTCCTACGGAAGTAAGCTTGTATTTGATATCCTTTTCGCGGTTTCTCTTGATCTTCTGGGAATACTCCATGATCTCAACATTTGGTTCATATTTGATCATGAGCTTTTCACTATCGCCGGTTAAGTTTCTGTGAATATCATAGATGATCTCATTAAGCTGGTTAACAAATAAAGTCCTGCGGTCTATTATCTTGGTTCCGAGCGATATAAGCTGTGAATCCCATACATCAAGCGTATCTGTGAGCTCGGGATGATATGTGATGTCTTTTAACAGATTATTTCTCTGATTGACTATTTTGTTATAGCTTGTAAGGTTATACAGATATACCTTATCAAGCTGGCACAGCTCGGAGTCAATAAATCTTCTTCTGTCAGAAGGACCGTTTTTAATAATTGACAGATCTTCCGGCGAGAACAGTATCACATTTATGACACCCATAAGCTCGGCGGCTTTTTTGAGCTTAACGCCGTTTATGGCTATTCCTTTTGATTTGTCGCACCTTAGATGAATATCTATCTGATAATCAACATCATTTTTCTCAAAGAGACTCCTTATATGGCCTTCGTATTCACCAAATCTGACTATTTCTTTATCACGGCTTCCGCGATGGGATTTTGTGGTACTGGACAGATAGATCGATTCAAGGACATTAGTTTTCCCCTGGGCATTGTCACCGTACAGGATATTAACTCCCTTATCAAAATCAATCTGTACTCTTTCATAATTTCTGTAATTGCTTAATTCCAATGATTTAACGTACATCGTTATTCCCCGTAACTATAATGTAATCAATACCGTCATAATTTATTACATCATCCTTTACAAGCTTTTTGCCGCGCTGTTTGCATACTTCTCCGTTAACCTTTACCAGTCCGTCATTAACGAGAAGCTTTGCGTCGACACCCGATCCTGCAGCGCCGGACAGCTTAAGAGCCTGGCCAAGCTTGATAAAATTATCTCTAATATATATTTCTTCCATAATATCAATTGAAATTCACGGGCAGTATCAGATACAGGTAAGACCCGTCATCATTCTTAATAATGCACGGAGCTTTAGGATTAACCATATATAATGTCACAGTTTCATCATCTATTACGCGCAGCGCATCAATGAGAAACTTCGGATTAAATCCAATCATAATATCCTTGCCGCTCTTACTGATATCAATATCATCATTCATGCTGCCGATAGTTGATGTTATGGAAAGAGTCGCAATATCATCCCTTACATTAAACACGATCGGTTTCTTGTCACCTTCCTTGACAAGAAGGGTAGATCTGTTTATTACTTCAAGAAGCTCTTTCTTGCTGACTTCAATCTTTGTTTCATAATCGTTCGATATCATCTGGTCTATCTTGAAATAATTACCTTCAATGATACGCGATACAACCTTTACCGATTCATATTCAAATATCACATGATTTTCACATAAGAATATGGAAACATCCTTATCAACATCTCCGGGGATTATCTTGGACAGTTCAATGAGAGTCTTACCCGGAACTATTACGGAATTATCATCATAACTGTTCTTGAGAGTTATATTTCTGACCGATATCCTGTGACCGTCAAGAGATACGACTTTAAACTGGTCTCCTTTTATCTCAAACAGTTCTCCGGTCATTATCTTATTCGTAT
This sequence comes from uncultured Lachnospiraceae bacterium, assembly GCA_905235745.1. Taxonomy (GTDB): domain Bacteria; phylum Bacillota; class Clostridia; order Lachnospirales; family Lachnospiraceae; genus UBA2868. Next base: position 102,781 of record CAJOMN010000014.1, on the reverse strand, counting down.
CATTATCCGATATTGAAAAAATAGTCTGCCTGATCAGTTCCTTAAGAGAAAACTGGGATATTTCAATAGGATTTGATTTATTTAGTTCAGGAAGAAGAACGAATTCCTCGGTAGAGCGTCCGTTAATATCAATCTTTGATTTTCCGCATTCAATATGAACAACATTATTAATATCCGAATCTATTATAAAATCATCATCACTGTAACTTCTGATCAGATTGGAGATTATCTTTGCTTCTATTGCAATGGATCCGGCCTCTTCAACCTGACCTTCAATATATGTTTCAATTCCAAGCTCCATATCGTTAGCCGTAAGTCTGATACCTTCCTCATCAGCATTAAACAGTATGCATTCGAGGATAGTCATTGAAGTTTTTGAAGGTACTGCCTTGGATACGGTGTTTATCCCGTATAGTAATTGTGATTGCGAACATCTGATTCTCATATGATCTCCTTCCTGACGGTATATATAAATAAATAATAAAAATAGTATTATTATTAATATAGACTGTGAATATGTTAGTAACTCATACAGAACTTCATATCAGAAGATTTATGAAATGAGTGACAATGTTAATAAGAATAAATAACATGTTTGTATATTATGGAGTTTTAAACATCAGTCTGATTTAATCTTATTGATAATAGTTTCAACGGTTCTTTTTGTATTCTCATCCTTTTCTATAAGATCCGATATCGATCTTTCGCCGTACATTATAGTTGAGTGATCCCTTCCTCCGAGAAGAGATGCTATCTCCTTGTATGTGGCATCAGTCATGCTGCGGCACAGATACATTATCATCTGACGCGGATGAGCGAGTTCTTTGTTTCTTTTGCTTGATTTGATGTCTTCTATTGAAACACCGTAATGATTGCATACTACGTTTAATATGTTTTCAGGAGTGATTCTTGAAGGAGAGTTGGGAGATACTATATCCTTAAGAGCTTCCTTTGCGATATTAATATCTATTTTTTTCTTTTCAAGATCTGCAAGTGCAACAACCTTCTTGACCGAACCTTCAAGCTCTCTTATATTGGATTGTACGTTATTGGCAATGTATGACAGAACTTCGTTGTCAATATTATAATTAAATGTTTCTATCTTCTTCTGAAGTATCGCCATTCTCGTTTCAAAATCAGGAAACTGGATATCGGCTATAAGTCCCCAGGCAAATCTTGATTTGAACCGGTCTTCGAGAACATCCATATCTTTGGGAGGTTTATCGGAAGTAATAACTATCTGTTTATTCTGTTCATACAGATGATTAAAGGTGTGAAAAAACTCTTCCTGTGTTGAGGGTTTTCCTATTATAAACTGTATGTCATCTATCAGAAGTACATCTATATTCCTGTATTTATCCCTGAACTGTTTTGTTTTCTCCGGTGAATTACTGCCTGTTCTGACAGCTTCTATAACTTCGTTAGTAAACTTCTCGCTTGTAACATAGAGTACATTTGCATCCGGATTCTGGTCTATTATGTAATGACCTATCGCATGCATAAGATGAGTCTTGCCAAGTCCGACGCCTCCGTATATAAACAGAGGATTATATATTTCTCCGGGACTTTCCGATACTGCGATAGCGCTTGCCTGTGCAAGCCTGTTATTGCTTCCTACTACAAATGTATCGAATGTGTAGTTTGAATTGAGATTTGCTTTTTCGTATTTCTCTTCTTTCTTTGATGCATTTGAATCCGAAACGGTAACATTCCTGTCATTCTCGGTAATAAATACTATTTCATACTGATCTTCAAATGTCTTGCCCAAAGCTTCATTAATATATATCTTGAAAGGAATGTAAAACTTCTTATTAATTACCATCAGAGAAGGATCCATTTCTCTTGGAGCTTTTATATATACCGTATTATTCTTGATCTCTCCCAATTCAAGTGGAACTATCCATGTATTATATGAAATATCAGGTACTTCATATTCTATTCTGATGGATTCTTTGATCTCTTCCCATTTTGAATTGAGTTCTTCCATGATAGTCATAATTAATAAGCTTCTCCCGCAACGGGTTCCTCCTATCTGCATATCATACTACAAAATAGGCTTTATTTCAAACATATTTAGGGTATTTATCCACTAAATTTAGTATTTGGATATTTTTTTCTAAAAAGCGCTGTTTTTTAAAATTTGCGGAAAATACGGGTCATTTATAAACATTATTTTAATAAGTTATCCACATTCAATTTTGTAATTATCCACTATTTATTCACATTTTGTGGAAAATTATGTATACCTTATAACAAAAAATGGCGGTATTTAAGCGATTTTTCTTGACAATAAAGTATGGTTTTAATAAAATGTGACTTGACGTTTTCCAAAGACATACTTTAATTATGTATGAAAAGGAGGTGTTTGACTAATGAAAATGACATATCAGCCGAAAAAAAGGCAGAGATCCAAGGTTCATGGCTTCAGAAGCAGAATGAGTACTCCCGGAGGTCGTAAAGTTTTAAAGAACAGAAGAGCAAAAGGAAGAAAAGTATTATCAGCATGACAGATCAGGGCCACATAGATTGTGGTCTTTTTTTTCTAAGGCTTGGCAAATGATTTTTACCGAAGGTTTGAAGAAAAATTCGGATTTTTCGAAAGTATACAAGCAAGGCCGGTCCAAGGCAAATCGTTATCTTGTTGTGTATGTCGCAGAAAACGGAAGCAATATTAACAGATTGGGAGTGTCTGTAAGTAAGAAAACAGGTAACTCCGTATACAGGCACTATTTTAAGAGATGTGTCAAAGAAAGTTACAGACTGCACGAAAAAATGTTCAATAGTGGTTTGGACATTGTAGTCTTGGCGCGTAGCAGCGCAAGGAATATCAGATACAAAGATATTGACAGTGCATTAATGCATTTGATGAGAATACATAAGGTTTGTTTATAACATTTATATATATATGAAGAAATTATTACTTTCGGGTATCAGATTTTATCAGAAATATATTTCTTGTTTAAAGAGAACAAAATGTCCTTATTTCCCATCCTGTTCCGAGTATGGTTACGAGGCTATTGAAAAGTACGGTGCTTTAAAGGGAAGCCTTCTTGCCATATGGAGGATCATGCGTTGTAATCCGTTTTCAAAAGGCGGTTACGATCCTGTCCCCTGATGTTCCTTAATATAGGAGGAATTAATATTGTACAGTGTGATCTTAACACAGTATGATAGTAAGATATTGGGACCGATTGCAAAGCTGCTTGGTCTTATTCTTAACGGAATATTCTGGCTGCTTGAAAAAATAGGTATTCCCAATGTAGCTCTTGCTATTATACTGTTTACTATTGTTATTTATCTTCTGCTTACTCCTCTGACCATAAGGCAGCAAAAGTTTTCAAAACTGTCTGCCAAGATGAATCCGGAGATCCAGGCTATCCAGGCAAAGTACAAAAACAAAAAAGACCAGGCATCAATGGCAGCTATGAATGAGGAAACACAGGCCGTATACAAGAAATACGGTGTTTCTCCGTCAGGAAGCTGTATACAGCTTCTCATACAGATGCCTATTTTGTTTGCTCTTTATCGTGTTATCTACAATATACCTGCGTATGTTAAGTCTGTAAAAGCAGTGTATATACCATTTGTCAGTGAATTTATTAATAAGGCCAATGCGCTTTCATTTATAAGCAACAAGGATAATTTTCAGAACGCAACCCAGTTTGCCAAGCAGTTTGAGAATGAAGCATTCAAGCTTGGTGGTGATAATTCCTATGTTATCAATACATTCATAGATGTTCTTAACAGGGCATCAACATCGGAATGGGCAAATATATCCGCGAAATTTCCGGATATATCGGATCTGTGCCAGAGCACCTATCAGACTGTTATGAAATATAATAATCTGTTCGGTCTTAATATTTCCGACTCTCCCATGTATTATATTAAAGAGTGGTGGTCAAATAAGGGTTCGATCGGTCTTGCAATAATAGCCGTTCTTATTCCTATTATCTCGGCAGCAACACAATGGATAAACATTAAGCTTATGCCGCAGCCTGAGCAGAATAAAGATAATGATCAGGCAAACGCAATGGCTGCTTCAATGAAATCCATGAATCTGATGATGCCGCTCATATCGCTGTTCTTTGTATTTACTCTTCCTATAGGTATGGGTGTTTACTGGATCGCGGGCGCGGTTATCAGAACTGTCCAGCAGGTATTTATCAATAAACGTATCGATAAAATGGATATTGATGGTATTATAGCCAAAAATACCGAAAAGCTTGAAAAGCAGATCGAAAAGAAAAGCGGTGTCAGCGGTGCAGCACTTAATTCTGCCGCAAGAATGTCGACTAAGACCTTAACCGAAAAGAGCCATACCGATACTCTCAATAATAATAAGAGAGAAGAAGCTCAAAAGAAATCGGCGGAATACTACGATAAGGGTTATAAGCCCGGAAGTCTTGCTGCTAAGGCAAACATGGTGAAAAAGTATAACGAAGAAAACAACAAATAAATGGAGGGTATTATGGAGTACGTTGAATTTACAGGTAAGACAGTTGATGATGCTATTACGGAAGCTTGTAAAAACTTTACGGTTACAAGTGACCGCCTCGAATATGAGGTAGTCGAAAAAGGAACTTCAGGTATATTCGGATTTGCTGCAAAGCCTGCAATAATAAAGGCAAGGGTATATGATCCGAATGAACCTGCTAATACAGGTAAGGAAGAAGCGCATGTTACGGAAGAGGAAGCTGACAGCAAGGCTGAATCCGTTAAGTCCGATGATGAAGGCCCCGCGGCAGATCCGAAGGAATTCCTTGATAAGGTATTCGCTGCAATGAATATGAAAGTTGACGTTAATGTAGAGAATACCGGGAATGAGATCGATATTGAACTGTCGGGTGACGATATGGGAGTTCTTATCGGAAAGCGCGGCCAGACTCTTGATTCTCTCCAGTATCTTACGAGTATTGTTGTTAACAAGGGAAGAAAAGAATACATCAGGGTTAAGATCGATACGGAAAATTATCGTGCCAGGCGTAAAGAAACGCTTGAGAATCTTGCGAAGAATCTTGCATACAAAGCCAAGAGGACCAAGAGTCCCGTTTCTCTCGAGCCTATGAACCCTTATGAGAGAAGGATCATTCATTCAGCCCTTCAGAATGACAAATATGTAACCACTCATTCAGAGGGTGAAGAACCATACAGGAAAGTTATCATTACACCGGTAAAATAATATGAATACAGATACTATAGCAGCAATTGCTACAGGGATGACACCATCCGGTATCGGAATAATAAGAGTTAGCGGAGAGGATGCATTTTCTATTGCATCCTCTGTTTTTCGTAAAAAGAATAATGAACCTCTTACCGAATATGAAGACCACAGAGCATATTTCGGTTATATCCGTGATCAGGAAAGTATACTTGATGAGGTTATTCTTCTGGTGTTCAAAGGTCCCAGGAGCTTTACCGGGGAAGATACGGTAGAGATCCAGTGTCACGGCGGCGTACTTGTTATGAAGAGAATACTGGAGGTGTGTATTGCTTCGGGTGCGAGGTGTGCCGAACCCGGTGAATTTACAAAGCGGGCGTTTCTGAACGGTAAAATGGATCTGTCGGAAGCGGAAGCCGTGATGGACGTTATCTCTTCTCAAAATGATATGGCTCTTCGCAATTCCGTTAAGCAGATGAACGGTTCTTTATACAGAAAGATCGTTGATATCAGGGAAAAGATACTGTATGAGATCGCTTTCATTGAGTCTGCGCTTGATGATCCCGAGCACTTTGATCTTACCGGATATCCGGAAAAGCTATCGGTCACGGTTCTGGATATTCTGAAGGAACTGGAAAAGCTTAATGACAGTTTTGAAGACGGACGTCTGTTGTCGGAAGGTGTCAGGACAGTTATTCTCGGAAAACCAAATGTCGGAAAATCATCCCTTCTGAATATTCTTGCGGGAAGCGACAGGGCTATCGTAACCGATATTGCCGGTACTACAAGAGATGTAATAGAGGAAAACATCAATATCGGCGGCGTGTTCCTTCATATAGTCGATACTGCCGGGATAAGGGATTCAGAAGATGTTGTTGAGCAGATAGGTGTCAAAAAGGCATTAAGCTATGCAGAGGATGCCGACCTTATCATAATGGTCGTGGACTCTTCAGATATACTGTCTTCCGAAGATGAAGACATTCTTAATTTTATAAAAATCAATAACAGAAAGTGTGTTATCCTGTTAAATAAGAGTGACCTCGAAACTGTGACGGGTGCCGATGAGATAGCCTGTTATACTGACAGTCCCGTAATAGTGATATCGGCAAAGGATGAAACAGGCATTGATGAATTGAAGCAGTTTATTATCGACGAGTACTCGAAGGGCTTCATTAAATACAATGATGAGATCTTTATCTCCAATGTCAGACAGAGAGATTCCCTGTCAAGTGCGATAAGCTCTTTATTGTGTGTTGCGGAAAGTATCAGCACCAATATGAGTGAGGATTTCTATTCTATTGATCTTACCGCTGCTTACGATCATCTCGGACAGATAATAGGTGAGCAGGTAGATGATGATGTCATCAATGAGATATTTGAAAAGTTTTGTATGGGAAAATAGTAATTGACCAATGGAGTCAATATGATCAAATCCACGTTTTCAGAAAAATATGATGTCGTTGTTGTAGGAGCTGGACATGCCGGATGTGAGGCTGCCCTTGCCTCTGCACGTCTCGGACTGGAGACGATAGTATTTACGGTCAGCGTCAATTCAATTGCTCTTATGCCGTGTAATCCTAATATCGGCGGAAGCTCCAAAGGTCATCTTGTGAGGGAAGTTGATGCACTTGGCGGAGAAATGGGCAAGAATATTGATAAGACATTTATCCAGTCCAAAATGCTCAATGTATCAAAGGGTCCTGCCGTTCATTCCCTTCGCGCACAGGCCGATAAATCCGATTATTCTTCATCAATGAGAAGAGTACTCGAAAATCAGGATCACCTTACGATCAAACAGGCCGAAGTCTGTGAGCTTATAGTTGAACATGGCTGCGTCAAAGGTGTCAGGATATTTACCGGCGGGACATATTATGCAAATGCTGTTGTCTTATGTACAGGAACATATCTGCGCGCAAGATGTCTGTGCGGTGAGGCTATCACTTACACGGGTCCTAACGGTCTGATGGCTGCCAATCATCTGACCGATAGTCTGATAGATAACGGTATCAGGATGCAAAGATTTAAGACAGGGACTCCCGCAAGAATAGATAAGCGGACGATTGATTTTTCCAAGATGGAAGAACAAAAGGGTGATGACAATATAGTGCCTTTTTCGTTTTCATCGGATCCCGATTCCATGACGAAGGATCAGGTTAGCTGTTATCTTACATATACTAATGAGAATACACATAAGATCATAAGAGACAATCTTGACAGATCTCCCATCTATTCGGGAGTGATAGAAGGTACGGGACCCAGATACTGCCCTTCAATCGAGGATAAGGTTGTCCGCTTTGCTGACAAGAGCAGGCATCAGTTATTTGTTGAGCCGGAAGGATTATATACTAATGAAATGTATATTTCGGGAATGTCATCTTCTCTTCCCGAAGATGTTCAGGTTCAGATGTACAGGACCGTTCCGGGGCTTGAGAATTGCAAGATCGTCAGAAATGCATATGCCATCGAATATGATTGTATTGATCCGATCCAGCTGAAGCACACTCTTGAATTCAAGAATATAAATGGTCTGTTTGCAGGCGGTCAGTTTAACGGAAGCTCCGGTTATGAAGAAGCCGCAGCGCAAGGACTTGTTGCCGGTATCAACGCCGCCATGTACTGTAAAGGCAGGGATTATCTTATTATTGACAGATCCGAAGGATATATTGGAGTCCTTATTGATGATCTTGTTACAAAGGAGAACCGCGAGCCATACAGGATGATGACGAGCCGCGCCGAGTACAGGCTCCTTCTTCGCCAGGATAATGCCGATCTTCGGCTGAGGCGCAAAGGATACGAGGTTGGTCTTATATCCGAGGAACAGTATCAGGCTTTACTAAGAAAAGAAATCCTTATCAGTTCTGAGATAGAACGTCTAAAGACAACGTATGCCGGAAGTAATTCCAGAGTTCAGAGCTTCCTTAAGGAGAAGAATTCTTCTCCCTTAAAATCGGGTGTACCGCTCTCCGAACTTATATGCAGACCCGAACTTGATTATGATCTTATCGCGCCGATAGATGATAACAGACCGGAGCTTTCCGCTGACGTTAGAGAGCAGGTTAATATCAATATCAAATATGAGGGATATATCGAAAGGCAGAAAAAACAGGTTGCTGCTTTTAAGAAGCTTGAGTCCAAGAAGCTTTCCGCTGATATAGATTATTCTTCAATTAAGGGATTGAGACTGGAAGCTGCTTCCAAGCTTGATATGTATAAACCGGTTTCGATCGGACAGGCCTCCAGGATCTCCGGTGTCAGTCCGGCAGATATTTCAGTTCTGCTTGTTTATCTGGAAAGTAATAAATAATAGTTCATGGATACATTAATACATTGTTTGTCTGAATTGAATATCGATATAGATGATGAACAGGTTAGTTTGTTTAACAGGTACTATGATCTTCTTATCCTGCGTAATCGTGAAATGAATCTTACTTCTGTAACGGAAAGGGAAGATGTTATTCTCAAGCATTTTGTTGACAGTATTGCACTCTTGAAATACTATGATCCTTCCGATAAGGATATCATCGATGTCGGTTCGGGTGCCGGGTTTCCCGGTGTTCCGCTTGGGATAATGTGCAGATCGTGCAGGATAGTTCTTCTTGATTCTTCCGGTAAGAAGGTTTCTTTTCTGAACGATCTTGTCGGTGAACTTGGTCTGCCCGGTGTCACAGCTATTCACGGACGTGCAGAAGAGCTGGCTCATGATATACACTTCAGGGATAGATTTGATGCCGCTGTATCAAGAGCTGTTTCCAATCTCAGTACCCTGTCCGAGTATTGTTTACCTTTTGTTAATAATAATGGTGTATTTATTTCATATAAGAGCGGTAATATAGATGATGAATTATTAAATGCCGGAAATGCTGTTGACAAGCTTAATGGCAGAATAGGTTCGGTCGAGAAGTTTACGATACCCGGATCGGATTATTCAAGATCATTTGTCTTTATCGATAAAATCGGGAACACTCCGGATATGTATCCGAGAAGAGCCGGGATTCCCTCACGTAAACCTTTGTAATATGTCAGATTATGGAGATTCAATATGACGAGTAAAGATTTGATTGATGCATGTGATATATTGATTAAGCTACAGGATGAGTTTTCAACTGAAGAAGCAAAGCTTTCCGAAATATCAGATGATCATGCAGTAAGGATTGATGAACTCGATCAGCAGATCACTACTTTCCGCAGAAATGATGATGTTGATTTCAGGGTTTTCTCTCCGAGAAATGTATCTACCGGTACGTCCGAAAAGATCGTTGCACTTGAAAATGAAAAGAAACAGCTTGAAAGAGAAAAGAAGGATGCTGATAAACAGCTGAAGTATTATTCGGGCAAGACAGCGATGATCGAAAAAGTTCTGAACATTCTGAGGGGTCATCTGAAGGAACAGGCATCCTCTGATGATCCTTTTGCTTTTATTAATGATGAAGAACCCTCGGAGGTTGAAAGCACCTCTTCTGATAATGATTATGATGATGTGGCAGAATTGTTCCGTGATCATAATACTGAACCTGCCGTTAACGATGTTCCCGTCTCCGACAGTTCCGAATCATCGGCTGATACAGTGACTGTCCATCCTATGGAGTCGGTTAACGGTATTCCCGTGGATGAGATTGAACGTGTATGTCATAAAGTGGAGTTCTGTGAGAAGATTATCAGTAATGACGGTATCAGGGCCAGACTTGAGATCAAGAATATAGCCGCCGATCTTAACGATCTTATCCGGGCATACGGTAAGTAAAAGTCGTTTAATATAAATGTTTCACGTGAAACATTATTTCCGGTATCCGATCAACCACAAGATAATGTTTCACGTGAAACATTTCTAACCCACATATTGAATCATAAACGTGAAACATAAAAACTATACAAAAATCAACTCAAAAATATAAAAATGTCTTAATTGAAAAAGAAACACGTCTGTGAGATAATCAAACACGGCATTACAATACAGAGATTCCAATGCACTCGATTGCGATAGGAAGAGCAACTTCAAAACTAACGGTGGTATTATAATGGGAAAGATCATATCCATAGCAAATCAAAAAGGCGGAGTAGGAAAGACTACAACAGCCATCAATCTGTCAGCAGCCCTTGCAAGTCTTAGAAAAAAGATATTGCTGATCGACAGTGATCCCCAGGGAAATGCAACAAGCGGATATGGACTTGATAAAAACAATATAGAAAATACGATCTATGAACTGATGCTTGGAGACTGTTCGGTCAAGGATTGCATAATAAAGGATGTCCGTAAGAACATGGATATCATTCCCTCGAATGTTAACCTTGCAGGAGCTGATATTGAGCTTATCGGAAAAGAACGCAAAGAGTTCATATTGAAGGAAGAAATAGACTGGATAGTAAAAGAGTATGATTATATACTAATTGACTGCCCTCCTTCACTTAACACACTGACAGTAAATGCAATGGTCGCATCGACAACGGTACTTGTACCGATACAATGCGAGTACTACGCGCTTGAAGGAATCAGTCAGCTCATATATACTATCAATCTTGTGAGAGAAAGGCTTAATCCGACACTCAATATAGAAGGCGTCGTATTTACAATGTTTGACTCAAGAACCAATCTGTCACAGCAGGTAGTCAATAACGTCAAGGAAAATCTATCGCAATATGTATTTGAAACGGTTATTCCGAGAAACATCAGACTGGCGGAAGCACCCAGTCACGGAATGCCGATAACAGAATATGATCCAAGATCAATAGGAGCAAAGAGCTATATTAATCTTGCCAAAGAACTCATCAGGAAGAACAAAAACTGATCGATTATAGGAGAATACAATGGCAGTAAAAAAAGGATTAGGCAAAGGACTCGATACCCTTATACCAAAGGGAGTAGTTGTAAGCGACAAGCCATCGTCGGCAGAAAAGGTTGAGGCAGCAAAACCGGATCAATATGTTAAGATAACCAAGGTCGAACCGAACCGTAATCAGCCCAGGAAGAAATTTGACGAAGATGCACTTCAGGAATTAACGGATTCGATAAAGCTGCACGGTGTATTGTTCCCGATACTTGTTGTTAACAGAGGAGACTATTATGAGATAGTCGCGGGCGAGAGAAGATGGCGTGCAGCCAAAATGGCCGGACTCAAAGAAGTACCGGTGATCATACGAGACTATACGGAAAAAGAAATCTCCGTAATCTCGCTTATAGAGAATACACAAAGAACAGACCTGAACCCGATAGAAGAGGCCAAGGCATATAAGAGTCTGATCGAGGAATATAATCTCAAGCAGGACGAGCTTGCAGAGGAAGTATCAAAGAGCAGAACGGCGATAACCAACTCCATGCGGCTACTGAAGCTTGCCGATAATGTTCAGGAAATGGTCATCGAGGATATGATATCGGCAGGACATGCGAGGGCACTCCTTGCAGTAGAAGATCCCGACGAACAGTATGAGCTTGCCCAGCGAGTAATGGATGAAAAGCTGTCGGTAAGAGATATAGAGAAGATAGTAAAGGCCAAGAACAAGCCCAAGATTGAGAAGAAGAAAAATGAAAAGCAGGAAGCTCTGTATCACGACATAGAAGAAAAACTGAAGGCGAGCATAGGAACCAAGGTCACAATAGTGCCCAAAGGTGACAGAATGGGCAGGATAGAAATAGATTTCTACAATCAGGATGACCTGCAGAAGATCATGGATCTTCTGCTCGGATAATATGCCGGATACGCGCCGTGCATTCTATAGGTGGTGTAAAGTTTTCTATGAAAACTTTGCAGCACGTAGGCCACGCCCGAGCGAAGCGAGCTTTTAATGGCGTGGCTCTCAAGAAGAGACAGGGGGAAATAAATGAATAGCGGAATACTGGGAAGTATGGGAATTTCCGATCCGGGAATACTGATAATAATACTATTGGTCATGACGATCATCTTGTTTGTTATATTGATCTTTCTGCTGGTCAGATATAATCAGCTGAATGTCAGTTATCAGGCGTTCATGAAGGGGAAGAGGGCAGAAAGCCTCGAAGATGAAATAGGTGCGTTGTTTACGGATATTTCCACACTTAAATCATCAACGGAGAAAAACAGAAAAGACATTAAGAAGATCATAGAAAATCTGAGTGAGTGTTACCAGAGAGTCGGTATCATCAAATATGATGCGTTCAAGGAAATGGGAGGAAAGCTTTCGTTTTCAATAGCTCTCTTAAATGATAATGAGACCGGATTCATCATTAATTCAATACATTCAAGCGAAGGCTGTTATGTATATACCAAGGAGATAGTAAACGGCGAATGCGCGATAACCCTTGGCGATGAAGAAAAGAAGGCGCTTACACTGGCGCAGTCTGCGGAACCGTATGTATATGATTGATCACAGATAAAATCAGGTAGATATATGAAGACAATCCCTGTTAACGAACTTACAGGCGGAGAGTATCTGGCAAAACCCGTTAAGCTTTCGGACAATCAGACACTGTACTATGAAGGAACATGTCTGTATATGAAACATATAGAGACGCTGGTTTCTTCCGACGTTAAGGAAGTGGTTATATTTGAACCGGAGGTTCTGTCTCCGCACGAGAAGCAGATCATCAAGGAAGAGATCAAGGAAGACTGCACTTCCAAAATGCACGATGTCATGGAACATTACACTGTCAATGACAGCGGAATAAAAGAGATCTCCGAAGCCGCAAATGAAATAGTAGATGATATATTTACAAGAGATGAGATCATAGACAGAGTGTATGATATCCGCGAGAGAAGCAGTGATCTGTATGACCATAGCATTATGGTTGCTTCACTTTCAATAATCACCGCGCTTAAAATGAATCTGTCCAGATGGGAGATATATGATATCGGGGTGGGCAGCCTGCTTCATGATATGGGACTTCGTTATATATCCGTTCCTTATCAGGATGTTAACCCGGAAGAAGAGTTTGATCCGGATTCATTATTCGAGTATAAAAAGCACACATTGTACGGTTTCTCTTCGGTCGAAAAAGAAACATGGATGAGCAACGAATCCAAGAAAATCATCCTGTTTCATCATGAGAGGCTTGATAAGAGCGGATATCCATTCAAACAGGTCGTAATGCCGATCGGCGTCAGAATAGTGGCCATTGCGGATGCTTTTGATGACATACTGTGCGGCATCGGGGTAAAGAGAGGCAATGTCAGACAGGCTCTCGATTATATCAGAAACGGGAGAGACATTCTGTTTGAAGGGAGAATAGTTGACTATTTCCTGGAGTTCATCGCTGCCTATCCTGTAGGAACAACAGTTATTACGAACACAGGCGACGAGGCGGTTGTGATCGAGCAAAATGAGCACTTTACCGACAGACCGAAGATTAAAATGATAATGGATCATAATGGAAATATATATGAAGGTGAAAAAGTGATAGATCTTCTGGAAAATGAAGAGATATCAATTGAATCCGTGAGGGAGAGCTGATGCACCAGTATCTACGCGCTGTTGGATTTTCCAATATTGAAAACTCTAAACAGGTCAGGGATCTGCTGAATGACGTGATCATCAATCCTAACAGGAAAGATTATATCGAAACCGGCAGAGGCAGCATCCTGGTGGAATATACCAAATACTATTGCAATTCATGCGGGATCACTCTGCGCGGAGAGTATGATGATACAGACACACTGACCCTGGATTTCTATTATCCGTTTGCTCAGGGGGATGAAGTATCGACAGCGGAAGAACTGTGCGTTGAGAGGCATTCGGATAAGGAATCGTTTGCGGCTGTATGTGAGGATTACCGTCTCGGAACAACGCTCATATATTATGTGCAGAATGGTCTGAACATGATGAAATATGCCGAAAAGGGCGGATTTGACCAGATAAAAGCATCAACATATCTGTCGGGACTGTCACTTGGCGGAACCATTATGCTGCCGATCAAAAAAGACCCGAAGAAGAAAGAGCTTCTGCAGAAGGCATATGCCGACAGGAATAAGAGGATCATCGCTGCCAAGAACGGTGATGAAGAAGCGATCGAGCAGCTTACTATCGAGGATATAGATACATACAGCGCAGTTTCCAAGAGGATTGCCAAAGAAGACGTGTTTTCTCTGGTCGATACATATTTTATGCCAAACGGGGTGGAATGCGATCACTATTCCGTATTAGCCGAGATACTTGATTATCATCTGGAGACAAATTCCCTTTCCTCCGAAAGAGTCTATTCATTTGTTCTGAACTGCAATGAAATATTGATGACGGTCTGCATTAATGAAAAAGACCTGCTCGGAGAACCCGAGGTGGGAAGGAGATTTCACGGAAATATCTGGCTGCAGGGAGAGATCCGGTTGTAAGTTTCCTGATTATTTGGTATATTATAACAGTTACATTATACATGTCCACGTAGCTCAGCTGGATAGAGCGACCGCCTCCTAAGCGGTAGGTCGGAGGTTCGAATCCTCTCGCGGACGGTGAGGAGCCTGTCATGACTCCTCTTTTTTTGTCAAAAGGTGTCAAAAGGGACGGTTCTTTTTGACACTTTTTTGATACCGTTCATTTATTTCTTGTATTTCCTATATTCTATCTAAGCATATTTTCCGTAAGCGGATTACGTTCCGCTGCTATTCAGAATCATATATAATACATTTCTGTTATCATTTTCGAGAATCTATGCTTACCCGTATTTTATTAATTCTATAGTGAGCAGGATTCAAAGAGGTGATATGGATTCCTGCCGGATGATGATTATGGTTTTGTCAGACCATGGTGAAAGGAGGAATCTTATGACAGAGAGCAAAGCGGAGGTGTTAAAGACCATGGCTATAGATATGACATTTGAACGCCGGGAACTGTACAAAAATACAAAGCGTTCCAAATATTACAGGCACATAACTGACCAGATATGGGGAGCCGCAGAAAACTACGATCTATGCTTAAACAGCAGCAAGCTTGGCATTGACGGGTGTGTGGATCTCATTATGCATTGCTGTAAATAATGATTTTGCAAAACGACAAAGCATTATTTGCTTTGTCGTTTCATGTCTGCTGTAATTTCTCCAGGGCAGACCGGTCGATCTTGCCGTTTTTGTTTATCGGAAACTCCTCCAGTCGTACCGTTCTGCCCGGAACCATAAATTCCGGAAGCTTTCTCTTCAATTCCCTTGAAAGGGAATCTTTATCAGTATCTCCGGTATAAAACAATATGATTTTCTTCTTCTTGTGATCGTAAACGGTGCATGCTCTTGAGACGCCGCCTACTGACATGGCGGAAAGGTCAATATCCGCAAGCTCTATCCTCTGCCCCATGTGTTTGATCTGGTGATCCTTCCTTGAAGTGTAATACAGGAGCCCTTCTTCATCATATTTTCCGAGATCTCCGGTACGGTATATGAGTTCGTTATAATCATTGTTCAGAGGATTCTGGACAAAGGATGCGCTTGTCTTATCGGGATCCTTATAATAGCCAAGTGCCAGACACGTGCCGCCGACACATATCTCGCCTTCGGTTCCCGGTTTTGTGACAAGGTGATCATTCTCATCAAGCAGAAATACCTTTTCATTTGTAAACGGGATACCTATCGGAAGATTTTCATCATTGGCGTATTCCCGTGTCAGTATATGATAAGTGCAGTTGCATGTTATCTCGGTAGGACCGTACAGATTGACATATGTTGCATCCGGAACATGCCCTCTCCATTTATTAAGCTGCTTGACAGGCATCACTTCGCCGCTGAACATGATCAGTCTGAGCTTATCGGGAGTCTTATAATCAAATCCGTTCATTATCGATACAAAGCACATTGCGGTCACCGCCCAGATGATAACGGTGATATTTCCTGCATACAGGTAATCCATGAGCAGCGTCGGATTCGAAAAGTACTCGCGCGGGATCAGCCGTACCGTTGCCCCGGTATATAATCCGCTGTATATATCCTTGACGGAAACGTCAAAATCAAACGGCGCCTGATTTGCAATGACATCCTCGTTCGTGATATCAAATGTACCGGCAAATACCCTGATAAAATCAATCACTGAGGCATGCGAGACCGCAACTCCCTTCGGCATTCCGGTACTACCGCTTGTGAAATTGACATAGAGCGGTAACCGGTCGTTAAATGTCAGGCGGTATCTGTCAAGAGACTCAATATTAACCGTGATGCTGTCAAGAAATGACCTGCTGCCGAGATCTTCTATCATCAGATAATCCCGATCGCCTCCGAGTATATCCTCAAGCCGCTGTCTGTTTGACTCGTCGGTCACAATAACGGACGGATCCACTTTTTCTATAATGTTCAATGCTCTCTCATCGGACTGCCTGATATCGACAAAACAGTAGAAAGCATTGCAATATACTCCGCCGAACATTACAGGAAGAGCCCTGACACATTTTTCCATGAAGAACAGGACGCTGTTGCAGGGTCTGTCCATATATCCCTCGCTGATAAAGTATTCCGCGATCTTCCGGGAATCTACAAGAAGATCCCGAAACGTTATTTCTGATTCGGGATCCGAAAATGCTGTTTTGTCCGGGAATCTGTCTGCTGATCTTTCAAGCATTTCACATACGTTTATCATGCAGCCTGTCAGTCCTCCTGGAGTCTTGTGATCATCGCGTACATTGCATCCGCAGAGTTGAAATTTGCCGGGATAATGGCAGTAGCGGGGATCTCCACATCAAAAGCATCGTTTATCGCGGAAATGATCGCCAGTATATCAAATGAAGCAAGTATCCCGTCGTCTATAAGCGCTGTGTTTGTCTTAAAATCAACGTCATCTCTTACATCCTGAAGAAGTTCCAGTAATTCATCCATTGTATCTGTCCAGCCTTTCTCTTATTCAAGCATCTGAATAATGCCGGTCAGGTATTCTGTCGACCGGTCAACATATTCGCCGCTTACATGCTCCCAGTCATAGAAGTATTCATCCGGAAGCTTTACATGCAGTTCTTCGTCTTCTTCCGTATTATAATACATAAATCCTCTTTTTGATACAAATTGATCCAGATATGAGTCTGCAATCGTGACATTTTCGAGAAATGAATCATACCGGTCGTAATAATCCGAGCGGTGCGGCGTAATCATAACCGTAAGATCGATATCATTGTTTGAGCAATAGGAACATATCCGGGCAAGATCAGTCAGTTTATCGTCCGCAAGAAGACCCTGTGGTATACCAAGTTCTGAAACAAGTCCTATATCATTTTCCAGCAGATTAGTCTCATCCGCATCCATGTCATCGGGGACTGTCGGATATATGACCGTATTAAGATCGTAGGCGATATCTTTGCCGAGACGGTCGCCGCTAATCACTCTTGAAACTCTTTTTTTCAGCGCATTGCTGACATTGGACAATCCGTGAACGGTTTCATTTTCCCACGGGATCCAGATGTTTAATGAGCTTTCGGTATTGACCACATCCCGGGAAAAGGACTGCTTCATATTATTCCTGATCGTGCCCGTTATTCTCTTATGATATGGCGACGATGAATTGACAACACGATAATAGAGATGCTCTACAGCATCGTAGTCTTCGGGACCGACAGTATCAAAGGTCATAAGCAATACCGCCTTTTTGACATGATGCTGTGAAGATGCAAGCTTGATGTTTCCAAGTGAAACGGACAGACTCTGGGAAGGGGTACACATATTAAACGCACATTCTCCGGTCATCATGGAATAGCTGTCTGCGTCAAGCATCTCTCCCGCGGAATTTCCGACAAAGACCGTTTCGATACCGGTCTTTACGGAATAATCCGCAAGCATATCTTCGGTCACTCCTTCGTCCATCAAAAATGCGGCATCAAATATGATCATGATCATAATGAAGATTATGACAAACAGCAGTGCCTTAAGTATTCTTTTTATATGATCAGAACGCTGCATACATAAACCCCCGGATTCCGGAAGATACAGTAAATGAATAGAGCAACATTATCATCAGTGAAAAACATACAATCCATCGCACATAATATTTCCGGTCATATATATGCTCCAGAGGGGATATTCCCTTTTCCTTGTACAGACTGTTTATGAACAAAAGGACTGTTGCGATGCATGCGGTAACAGCGGCCTGTACGGATGTTACCCCGTCTGTTCCGAGTGTCCGTATCATATTAAGACCCTGATGAAGGTCAAAATGCAAAAAGGTATTGGCAAAGCATGCGATCCCGGTACGAACCGGCCCGATCACGTCGAAATATCCGGCGAAGACAACTATCATGAATGTTCTCGCAATGCGAAAACACCTGATGCCCTTTCCGTCTTCGCAGATCCCGAGAGTACGGTTGATCGTGGCAAACAAGGGGGCAAAAGCATCGCTTAGCGCGATAATGATACCGTTGTACATACCCCACATAAGATAATGCTTTTCCGGCCCGTGCCATAATCCGACAAGAGCAAATACGATGAGATTGCTGATTCCCCCGATAATGGCGCGTCCCGCGTGATTACCGAAACGCCTGTTGATAGTTTTGGTTAATCCGGATATTGGCTTTGATGTAACGAACGGGTAGAATACATAATCACGCATAAAGCTTCCGAGGGAGATATGCCATCTGCGCCAGAACTCCGCCAGAGAGGTCGAGAAATACGGCTGCCTGAAGTTATCATTCATCTTCACGCCGAAGAGAAGGGATGCCCCCATGGCCATATCTATTCCGCCGGAGAAGTTGGCATATTGTTCAATAGCAAATAGAAACGCTCCAAATAGCAGATATGAGCCGGGATAACCGGCGGAATTATCGTTGAGGCATGCATTTACGACAGGTGCGAGCAGGTCGCCGATGGCGTATTTTTTAACCGCTCCGAACAAAGCTATATAGAACGCGTAACGTAACCGGGGAGCATTGAGTCTGTACGGTTTGTAAAGATCCTGTCCGATAAGGTCATATCTGTTGATAGGTCCCTGTATAAGCTGCGGGAACCAGCACAGATATAACAGAACCTTGCCGAAATTATGCTGCGCCTCGTATTTTTCGCCGTAAACGTCAACAAGGTATGAGATCGACTGAAGCGAATAGAACGATATTCCGAGCGGGAGCGCAACAGGATGCGACAGGACGGGAAACAGATATTTAAGCTCTGCAAGGATCGCAAGGTTATATACTATGATAACGGCGATCAGAGATCTTTGCCTGCGCTGACACTTCTTTTTGGACAGCTTCTTCTCTTCTTTTGACAATCCGGGGGTCTTCCGGTATTCTTTATTGTCTTTGGCAAGCCTGCTGATAATCAGCGCCCCGCCCCAGATCGTGACAGAGGATGCAAGCAAAAACACGATCCTTGCACCGGACAGGATGAGATAAAATGATACTCCCGCAAGAAGACGGATCGTCCACTGATGATCCGGAAACAATCTTCCTGCTATTTCATGAAGGATTACAAACAGTAGAATGAAGCATAAAAATGCCATTGAGTAAAAAGCCATACTATACCCTGTCCGGACTATTAATCTTCCATGACTCCGTAAAATCACGGAGGATAACTAGTTCATCGCCGCGTTTTGCAATTATACGCGGCAGTGTCCTGCTGAGGAACAATCCCATTGATTCCGTTACGGAATAAGCGCCGATATTTGAAAATACAAGAATATCATCCGTCCGGGGATCATTAAGCGTCATGGAGCGTATCAGAACATCATTTGTCGTGCAAAGGGAGCCGCATACGGTATATACATTTCCCTGTGAATCATCAATCACCTTCCCGTTCCTGTAATGACAGATTACGGGTACCTTCATTCCCATCATCTGCCCGAGATAATTGACATGATTGATACCTCCGTCCACTATGCACCAGTTTGCATTTGCGGAACGTTTGATATCGCATATGCGGGTAAGGTAGTAACCGCATTCGGATGCAAGAAATCTTCCCATTTCAACGGAAAGGGTGCAGTTGTGCCGGACTGTGCCGAGGGCATCCGTAATGTCCTTTAGCGGCGCAAGGGTGTCGGAATGATCATCATCTTCAAAATACGGATAATACAGACCCGGTCCGTATTCAAGCATGGGAAGAGCGATATCGTATCTGCTTCTCATATCATTTATAAACCCGGTAAGCATTGACAGTTCTTCACGCTGTTTGTCGGAATGTTTCCGTCCGGTTCCGGCAAAATAGTGTATTCCTGCAAAGCTGACCATTTCGGATGGATCGGAAAGCACAGATTCAATATCTTCGGGAGACATACCGAACTGGCTCTTTGATGTAAGCCGCAGAAGCAGATCATCCTTTATGTTCAGTTTTTCGGCACAATCTTTGATGGTCCCGTACTGGCTTACCGATTCGGCAGTAAGAAATGCCGCGCCGTATCTGACAGCCTCTGTGACATCTTCGGTCTCTTTATGCACGCCCGAATATATGATCTTATTCCCGGGCACTGGAAGATTGCGGCAGATAGCAAGCTCACCGGGACTGCATACTTCGAAGTAATCCACGAACGGTAACAAAGCCCGGATCAGGAACGGATTGGCCTTAACGGAGTAGCATAGGGAAATATCTCCGAGAAGACCGCGTATTGCCTGCGCACGCTCCGTAAGCGCCTGTTCGTCGAAGACAAAACAGGGCGTGGAATGTTCATTTGATAGTTGTTCAATGATCTTATCTTCAAGCATAGAAACAATTATACATTATTAATCGGGATTGTGACAGCGGAAACGAATATAATCCGTTCACATTACTTTTATGATACAATAACTCTGTATGCATATAAACAGGTATAAATACAAAATAATCACGGGAATTCTTGCATTCATGGCGGCACTTATTGTTCCGTCACGGGATATCCATGCGGTCGATACTCTTCCTACCGAAGAGTATGTTACCCTTTGGGAAGCAAGAAAATCAATGCCTGTAGACACCAATTCCATTGCAGGGTGGCCGAAGGGACCCGAAAACGGTGCCGAGTCCGCGATCGTAATGGAGGTGGATAACAAAGCGGTGCTTTATGCCAAAAATATCAATGAACGGTTATACCCCGCAAGTACCACGAAGCTCATGACGGCGCTTCTTGTTGTTGAAAACTGCCAGATGGATGAGATCGTCACTTTTTCTAATGAAGCGATCGACAACACCGAATGGGGTTCTTCCCGGATAGGCATTATGAAAGGTGAGGAGCTTACGGTCGAACAATGCCTGTACGGTCTGCTTCTCGGATCTGCAAATGAAGTTGCATATGGTCTTGCCGAGCATGTCGGAGGCGATCTTGAATCATTTGTCGGAATGATGAATGATAAAGCAAAAGAGCTCGGATGTACCGATACACATTTTGTAAATGCAAGCGGGCTGCCGGATCCGGATCATTATGTAAGCGCTTCCGATCTTGCGATTATAGCGCGTGAGTTCTTTTCCAACGAGACCCTGTGCATGATCTCGGGAACAACCAGATACGTTATACCCGCGACAAACAAAACGAATGAACAGCGCCCGCTGGAAAATCATCACAGGATGCTGCAGGGCGGTAAATATGCGTATGACGGGATTATCGGAGGGAAGACCGGATTTACGTCGGAGGCGAGGCAGACGCTTGTAACATGCGCACAGCGCGACGGCATGAAGCTCGTATGTGTTGTTATGAAGGACGAAAGCCCTTATCAGTTTACCGATACCAAGGCGCTGTTTGGTTTTGCGAGCTTTCAGAAGCTGAGCGTTGCCGATAATGAAACCAGATATAATATAAGAAGCTCCAACTTCTTCAATACAAAGCTTGACATTATGGGCAGTTCCAAGAATATTCTGTCCCTTAACAAAGCGGGAAGTATTATAATACCGAAGGGAATGGATTTTAACGAACCATCCGTAATGGTTAATTACAATACCGGTACGGATGATGCCGTTGCCAGGCTCGATTATTATATCGGGAACAACAGGGTCGGGGGGACAACCCTCGACTATGCTTCGGAAGGTGAAAAACTGTTCGAATTTGCCAACATTATAACGGACGGAACCGAAGAGGAGCCCGTGACATACGTGCCGGATCACAAGACCGTATTTGTGACGGTATCGGAAGTTGTCAAGAAGCTCTCTATGATAGTGGGAATACTGTTTTTCACCATCCTGTTTTCAACATTTATCGTCCGGCTGGTCAAGAGAATACAAAGATCCGGACTGCGGACGCGCAAACGTTACAAAAAGAGAAGCGAGAACAGGCGGTATGATTACAAAAAAAGAGGCGAGAACAGACGCCGTAAATCTTCCGGAGAACAGCCCGGCAAAAAGGGCATGTATACGACCCCGATATACAAGGAGCTGCAAAAGAGAAGCGCAGATGCCTCGGGGCAGGTTCCGGAAGAGTATTATGACGAGGAAGATGATGATTACGAGCCTTATGATGAAGAACAGATGATCAGGGATTTTCCTCAGATGGAAGGATACGGCATCGAACTTCTTCCGCTCGACCACCCGGATAGATGGAAAATGTAGACAGGAGGGGCTCTTATTATATGCGGCCATATGAACGTTTTCTTGAATATATCAGTATCAACACCCGCTCAGACGAAACAACCGGTACCCACCCGAGCTTTGACGGGGAATTTGACCTTGCCCGGATGCTTAAGGGTGAGCTTGAAGATATAGGCATTGAAGCAGACCTTGACGACAAGTGTTATCTCATTGCCCGTATTCCGGCAAGCGAAGGCTATGAGGACTATCCCGTACTCGGATTTATATCCCATATGGATACGGCACCGGTATACAGCGGATGCAATGTCAAACCGGTTATTTATCAGGATTACGACGGTGGTGACGTCATATATCCGTGCGGAAAGATCATGAAGGCGGAGGATTATCCGCATCTGCAGTCACTTGTTTCGGAAACGCTTATTACAAGCGACGGAACTACACTGCTTGGCGCCGATGATAAAGCCGGGATTGCGGAGATAATGTCTGCGGTTGAGCATATCGTAAGGGAAGGCATCCCCCACTGTCCGCTTGCGATCTGTTTTACTCCCGATGAGGAGATCGGGGAAGGTACGGATAATTTTGATATCGAAAAGTTCGGGGCGGATATGGCATATACCGTCGACGGCGGGGATGCATGCCAGATAGAATATGAGAATTTTAATGCGGCCGATGCTCTCGTGGAGATCACCGGGCTGTCTACGCATCCCGGAACAGCCAAGGATGTAATGATCAATGCGGTAAACGTCGCACATGATTATCACGGAATGCTTCCAACCAATGAGCGTCCGGAACATACGGAGGGTTATGAAGGATTTTATCATCTGCTTGATATGTGCGGAGACTGCAGCAGTGCAAAGCTTCATTATATAGTAAGGGATCACGACCGGACCGGGTTTGAGGAAAGGAAAGAGTTCTTACGAAAGTGCGCGGATAGGATCAATGCCGCATACGGTGCCGGAACGGTCAGGATTACGATCACTGACAGCTATTACAATATGCTTGAGATGATAACTCCGCATATGCATCTTATAGATTCTGCCCGAAAAGCGGTAACTGCCGCGGGAATGGTTCCGGTGACGGTTCCGATAAGAGGAGGCACGGACGGTGCCAGATTGTCATATATGGGTCTTCCGTGTCCGAACCTTGGTACCGGCGGATTTAATTTCCATGGTCCGTTTGAACACATAACGGCAGAGCGGATGGACAGAGCCGTTCTCGTCATACTGGGGATCATAGGAGAATACAGCAAGCCTTGTAAGGCCGGACAGAATATTGCTTCTCCTGATAATTGCGGGAATACCTCTTGTGAAGTATAATATAGAAACCATGAAATATCTGATACTCGGTGCCGGTCCTGCCGGACTGACATTTGCTAATACGCTGCTTGATCACGGCGAGAAGGATTTTCTTGTATTGGAAGCGGATGCTTCTGCCGGAGGACTGTGCAAAAGCGCGGAAGTTGACAAAAGTCCGTTTGATACCGGAGGCGGACATTTTCTGGATGTACGGAATCGGGAAGTGACTGCATATATGTTCCGGTTCCTTCCCGAAGAGGAGTGGGACAGATATGACCGGGATTCGCGTATCGATCTGTACGGGGATGTTATCGCAAGTCCAATAGAAGCAAATATCTGGCAGCTTCCGGAAGATAAGCAGAAGCGGTATCTTGAGGCGATAGAGTGCGCCGGATGCAATACGGGAAGCAAAATGCCGGAGAAGTTTACCGAGTGGATCGAATGGAAGCTCGGAAGCGCGATCGCCGAAGATTATATGTTTCCGTATAACAGGAAAATGTTCGGCGAAGATCTTGACAGCCTCGGAACGTACTGGCTTGAAAAGCTTCCGAATGTTTCGTACGAGCAGACCCGTCTTTCCTGTGCCAATAAAAAGGCATACGGCAGCCAGCCGGCGCACGCGCAGTTCCTGTATCCGAAAAAATACGGATACGGAGAGGCTTTTGTGAGGATGGCCGATGCACTGGGAGACAGGATCCGTTATAATGAAAAGGTTACGAGTATTGACTATGATAATAAAATAGTAAACGGAAGTTACAAAGCAGACAGGATAGTCGTGACTATCCCATGGACGAGCGTCGGAGAGCATATTAATCTTCCGGAAAAGCTTGCCGCAGGTCTTGATGCGCTCAAATACAGTTCGATCGTAACCGAGTACTGCCGGGAAACGCTTGATACGACGGCACATTGGATATATTATCCGGATCCGCATAAAAGCTTTCACAGGATACTGGTGCGTCATAATTTCTGTCCGGGGTCGAAAGGCTACTGGACCGAGACCAATCTGACAAGATATGACACGGAAGACGCGCAAAAGGACGGCAGGATATTTTTTATCAATGAATATGCGTATCCGTTAAATACGATAGGCAAGCAGGAACTAATGAAGCAGTTCCTTGATCATACTTCTTCAAAGGGTATATACGGTCTCGGCAGATGGGGGCAGTGGCAGCATTTTAATTCCGATGTTGTTATGCAGTTAGCAATGGAACTGGCTGATAATATGCTGTCATAGACAACAGTAAGGGACCGGCCGTGCGGATTATGCCGGCAAATTGTGGTGGATAGATGAATCGAATACGTGATTATTTCAGTGAAGAATTAAACAGATACAGGTTTTTTGCAATTCTGATCTTTATTGCTGTTATTACATTGCTTGCCTGGCAGAGTGATGACAGCTATCATGCCTATATCATGGCAAAGAATCTCGTTGACGGAAACGGATTTGTATATAATGTCGGTCAAAGGGCAACGGCGTCGTCCTGTCCTCTCTATACTCTTGTTATTGCGGCGGGATACTTTGTGATAAGGGATATGTTCTTTGTATCCCTTCTGATCAATATCGTATTTTCGTCGGTCGCTTTCGGGATAGTTGTCCGTAATTACTGCAAGACAGGCAATCAGATCATTTTCTGCCTTATCACTCTTATAGGTTCGGCCAGTTTTGTCAGCTATACGACATCGGGACTGGAAAACAGCATGCTGTTTCTTCTCGGGGCGTGTTTCATGAAAGTATATCTTTCCACGGAAAGATATAATGCGCGAAGCATGTTTATTATTGCACTGCTTGTATCACTCATAGCGATGACAAGAATGGATGCCGTTCTGATATTTGTTCCGATGGCGTTATATGTATATCTGTCAAAGCGCGATATTTCCTTCGGCAAAGCCGTGGGGATCGGGATCGCCGGACTTCTTCCGTTTGTTCTGTGGGAAGTGTTTGCAACGTTCTATTATGGTTTTCCGTTCCCGAATACCGCATACGCAAAGCTCGGAACCGATATAGGAATCCGGGAATACATTATAAGAGGCGTTCTGTATTATATAAATGCCGCGATATGCGATCCCGTTATCCTGATAGTGCCGCTGTTTGTCCTGATAGCAGCGGTCTCCGTCAGAAAATCACAGTACATGGCATGCATGGCGGGTCCCGTAATCTATGGCCTGTATCTACTGTATATAGGCGGCGATTTTATGATGGGCAGACATTTTACGCTTATGTTTTTCATATCGCTTATATGCTATATGGATATCAGGAACCGTGAATTTCGCGAACTCGGAAGGGGCGCTTCTTTTCACCGCCTGTTTACCGGTTTTATCATAGCTTCACTTATATATACCGGAACATCTCATGTGATCACGGATCAGTTCCTGTACGGAGGGCCATTCGTTTCCCACATCTCTGATGAACGGGCCGGATATTTTACTACATCGAGCCTGTTCAACAATGTGTGTTCGCTCATCAACACGGGTGAACTGTGTATTCAGTACACATGGAATGATGAAGGAGTCCGGGAGCTGCGCGATTACAATATGCCGGGGGCAATACTTGAAAGTGTTCCGGGGATAGTCAAGTATTATAACAACGACCTGTATCTTAATGATCTGTATGCTCTGGGAGACCCCTTTCTTGCGCATCTTCCGGCGGTCCGCGAGCCGGGATGGAGAATAGGGCATATGTGGCGTGACACGCCTGTCGGATATATGAATCTTGTCAAATACGAATGGGGGTACGGCGCCATAAAGAATCAGGATGCGAGACAGTATTACGAGATAATTGACGAGATCACAAGAGGTCCGCTGTTTGACAGGGACAGGATCAGCAAGGTGATCAATATCAATCTCGGGAGATATGATTATCTTATCGACAATTACAAACAGTCTTTGGATGAAAACGGGAGAGTAATAAGAGGGGAAGAAATGTCAGACGAGTATTTTGCCGGTTATTGACAAAAGGGATGAGTCAGGAGCAGGAGGTGTATCATGTTTAATTCCAAAAACAGGACGGAAACTGAATTGGACAGACAACAGAAAAAGGAGCTTGAAAAAGAGCAGAAAGAAAATCAGCTCAAATGGCATAACTACCTGATATCGCTCTTACTGGTTCTTGCAGGAACCGTATTCATTATATACAAGAGTATCGATATTTCGTTTATATGCCGTTTCACTTCGCTTGTGTTTGTCGCAGCCGGAGTGATCTGTATCCTGACGTATATCATCAAAGATATTTCAACAGGATACTACAGGCTTGATCTCGTATACGGAATAATGCTGCTGTTTGTTGCGCTCCTGTTCTATACAAAAGAGGATGTGGTCGCGGTCTATTTTCCGATAATAGCCGGATGCACGCTGGTTGCAAACGGGGTCGTCAAGCTTCAGCACTCCATTGATATGAAAAGGATAGACAGAAAGATGAAAAAGGTCACGGAGATGTGGCTTGTAGTCATGATCTTTGCGCTGCTGTGCATTTCGACCGGCGCGGTGATCGTATATCTGACTCCCCAGGAACAAAGAACCCTGTTTATATTTATCGGTGTATCGCTTATAGTTGCCGGGCTGTCCGATATATTTACACATATAGTATTTAACCATAAGGTAAGGCTGTTCAGAAGCGGTGACTATGTGACAGAAGAGCCTGAAACTATCGTATCCGAGCCGGAAGCAACAGATGTAACTGAACCTGTATATGAACCGGAGATCGTGCCGGAGACAGATATCGTGCCGGAGCCGGAAGTCATACCCGGGAACGGATATATTACGGAAGAAGAAGACATAACCGCAAATATGGAAGAGGCGGAAACGGAACCGGCACCGGAAGAAGAAGCCGGCGATGAGCCGGAGACGACGGAAGAGGCAGAATCACCGGAAACAGCAGATGCAGCTGATTGATGCTTTACAATACAACAGGGACAACGGTGGTTATCCTTTCCACATGCCGGGTCACAAACGAAGCCTTGCTGATGATGAGCTGCTTTCCCAAATATACGGGATCGATATTACGGAGACGGAAGGCTTTGATAATCTGCACGACGCAAAGGGAATAATCAGGGAAGCGGAAGACAGAGCCGCTGCGCTGTTTGGAGCGGACGAAACGCATTTTCTCGTAAACGGGTCGACAGGCGGAATACTTGCGGCGGTATGCGGAACCGTCACGACAGGCGATGCGGTTATAATTGCAAGGAACTGTCACAGATCGGTATATAACGCTGTCATGTTAAGCGGAGCAGCACCGTATATCATAGCACCCCAAAAGGAAGAGTGTTTTGATATATACGGAGGAGTCACTCCCGAAGCGGTGGAAAGCGCACTAAGCAATACCGGAAACGGCAGAAGGACTGTTGTTATCACAAGCCCCACATATGAGGGGATCATAAGCGACATAGCGGGGATTGCCGAAGTGTGCCATAATAACGGCGCTGTTCTGGTAGTAGATGCGGCACACGGTGCCCACCTGGGACTGTCCGGCGATCAACCGGCAAGTCCTGTCAGGGAAGGTGCGGACGTCGTAATATCCGGAGTACACAAAACACTTCCTTCCATGACACAGACGGCGCTCATCCACATAAGCGGCAGCTGTCCGGGTAAAGACAGGGTTAAAAGGATGCTTTCCGTATTCATGACCTCCAGCCCGTCGTACGTTCTGATGGCGTCGATAGATTCAATGACAGGGATGCTGGAAAAGCGCGGGAGAGAACTGTTTGATCCATATGAAAAACGGCTGGATGATTTTTACCGTAAGG
Source organism: uncultured Lachnospiraceae bacterium (assembly GCA_905235745.1). Classification (GTDB taxonomy): domain Bacteria; phylum Bacillota; class Clostridia; order Lachnospirales; family Lachnospiraceae; genus UBA2868. Next base: position 74,259 of record CAJOMN010000014.1, on the reverse strand, counting down.
CAGAGGATCTGAAGCACCTGAAGGTATTGACAAAGGATAGGCTTACAGCAAAGGGATCGCATGATCTTGACCGCGGCAAGATCGTTGTGGGTGATCCCACATTAACATATTCCGGAACAGTACTGTATGCCATCATGCATGAGAAGTACGGAATATGTGCGGAGATGGCCGCGAAGGATCATGCGCTGTTCATGACAAGCATCGCGGATAGTGATGAAGCATTTGAAAGACTGTACAACGCATTATATGAAACGGATATGACGATAACCGCGGACGCATCCGCACGGTGCGGCGGTCGCCGGATAACGGAAGAAGGTTCCGGGATAATAAGCGCGAATATTAAAGAAGCACTGTTTAGAGAAGCTGCGTATATTCCGGTAGAGTCTGCCGAAGGGATGATCGCGGCCGATTATGTGACGATATATCCGCCCGGGATACCGGAAGTAATTCCCGGAAGCCGGATCACGGCGGGATCGGTGGAAAACATACTCGTCGCACAAAATGACGGTCTTGAGGTTATTGGATTAAGAGACGGGGAAATATCGGTTATATGGGAAAAATCTTCTACCTCATAGGAAAAAGCTGCGCAGGAAAAGACAGCCTGTATAACATACTGATCAGGGATGAAGAGCTTAACCTTCATCCGGTAGTGCGGTATACGACAAGGCCTCCAAGGGACGGGGAGACGTCGGGGGAAAGCTATCATTTTGTTGATACTGATGTATATGAGGAATACAAGGCAGACGGAAAGATCATAGAGGAACAGGTATATCATACAATACACGGAGACTGGTATTATTTTACGGCCGACGACGGAGCGATTGATCTTGACAATTACGATTATCTTGCGATCGGAGTACTGGAATCCTTTGCGGGGACAAGAGAATATTACGGTTCCCGGAAGGTGCTGCCGATATATATTGAACTCGATGACGGGGAAAGGCTTGAGAGGGCTCTGGTTCGCGAGAGACTTCCCGGAAACGGCAGATATGCCGAAATGTGCAGAAGATTTCTGTCCGATGCGGATGATTTTCGCGAAGAGCGGATAAGGGAACTGGGTATAACGGATGATGTAAGATTTGAGAATGACGATCTCGATAACTGCGCCAAGAGGATCAGGGAATGGATATTAAAGTCAATCAGGTAGTACAACCGACACAGATTACGGATACGGGACAGGCAAACGCTCCGACCGATGATGCTTTCCGCTTTACGCTCATGAGCGCGATCGAAGAGGAAGGGCTTTCCGAAAGACTGTCTCTTATGTATGAGGATATCACCATGCAGGGCAACAAGATCACAAAGCATATGGACGTTGCCGACATGAAGAGATACCGGACTCTTATCAAGGAATTCATGAATGAGATAGTCAACAGATCGCATAAGTTTTCGCGGGAAAATTTTCTGGACAGAAAGGGAAGGCACAGGGTATACGGAATCATACGGCGGGTAGACGATACACTCGATGAGCTGGCGCAGGAGCTTATGAAAGACGAAAAAGACCATCTGGCGATCCTTGCCAAGGTCGGGGAAATACGAGGTCTGCTGCTGGATATACTTACATAGGATAAGCGGCCCGCAAACGGGCCCTGAAAACGATATGGACAACAACTTCGACAGTATAATAGGACAGGAGCATATCAAAGAACATCTGCGGATATCGCTTACTTCGCAGAAGATCAGCCAGGCATACCTGATAACCGGGGAGAGTATGCAGGGCAAGGAATTCATTGCCCGTATCTTTGCCAATGCGCTTGTATGCGATGACCCTGTGGGCGGTTACGATCCGTGCGGAAAATGCAAGTCCTGCATACAGGCAATGACCCGCAACCATCCCGATATCATAACCGTGACCCATGACAAGCCGCTGACGGTATCGGTTGACGACGTAAGGGAGCAGATAGTATCGGATGCCCGGATCAAGCCTTATCAGAGCAGATGGAAGATATACATCATGAACGAGGCCGAGAAGATGACTCCCCAGGCGCAGAACGCCCTTCTGAAAACGCTCGAGGAGCCGCCGGAGTATGTTGTTATAATACTTCTTACCACTTCCAAAACGGCAATGCTGCCGACAGTGCTCTCAAGATGCGTACAGCTTGATATGAGACCGGTGGAAGACAGGGTTATCAGGAATTATCTCATGACTGAGGTTGGTATTCCCGATTACAGAGCGGATATCTGCACCGCGTTTGCAAGAGGGAATGTCGGGAAGGCGAGGAGCCTTGCCGTAAGTGAAGATTTTGAAAATATCAAGGAAGAAGCGGTCAGGGTACTGAAATTCATCAAAAAGATGGACACTTCCGATATGATCAGATCACTAAAGTCACTGGAAGAATACAAGCTGAGTATAAATGATTTTCTGGATATCTGTATGATATGGTATCGGGATGTGCTTCTCTATAAAGCCACGATGGATGATAGTGCGATCGTCTTTAAGGACGAGACCGAAAGCATCATCAGGGAGGCTGAGGACAGCACTTACGAGGGAATAGAGAATACATTACGGATACTTGATAAGACAAAGGAAAGACTGAAAGCAAATGTTAACTTTGAGCTGGCAATGGAACTTATGCTGCTTACGATAAAGGAGAGTTGAAATGACGAGTGTAATAGGAGTCAGGTTCAGAACGGCAGGAAAGATATATTATTTCGGACCAAAAGACATAGAGTTCAAGCGTGCCGACCATGTAATAGTCGAGACTGCAAGAGGTGTTGAGTACGGAACGGTCGTGCTTCCGAATATGGAGGTCGAGGACGATAAGATCACCCTGCCGCTCAAAAACGTGATCAGAAAAGCAACGGAAGATGACGATGAACGCGAAAAGAGAAACCGTGAAAAAGAGCGGAATGCCTACAAGATCTGTCAGGAGAAGATATTAAAACACGGTTTGGAAATGAAGCTGATCAATGCCGAATATACCTTCGACAACAATAAAGTCCTGTTTTATTTTACCGCTGACGGAAGAGTGGATTTTCGTGAGCTTGTTAAGGATCTCGCGGGCGTGTTCAGAACAAGGATAGAGCTTCGTCAGGTAGGAGTCAGGGATGAGACCAAGATCCTCGGAGGGATGGGGATATGCGGCCGTCCGCTGTGCTGCCATACCTATCTGTCGGATTTTGCGCCGGTTTCCATCAAGATGGCCAAGGAACAGAGCCTGTCGCTTAATCCCGCCAAAATATCCGGGATCTGCGGACGACTGATGTGCTGTCTGCAGAATGAGTCCGAGGTATATGAAGAGCTGAACAGAAAGCTTCCGAAAACAGGAGATACGGTTACAACGCCCGACGGCCTGAAGGGAGAGGTAAGGGAGACCAATGTTCTGAAGCAGCTCGTCAAGGTTGTTGTGGAGATTGATGATGAGAAAGAGCTTCGCGAGTACCCTGTATCCGAGCTGAAGTTCAAACCACGGCATAAGAAAGGCTCTGACGAGAAGGGCGATAAAGGACAAAAACGGGGCAAGAACAAGGATCGGGACAACAAAAACAGGAAGTCCAATGAGGAGATCGAAGAAGAGCGTGAACTCGAAGAACTTGAAAGATTAGAACAAAACGATGGCAAATCCAAACTGGACGACGATTGAATTAAATGAAGGCGAAAGAATAGACGATCTCGAAAGGTGCGGATTCAAGATAATCCAGAATACCGAGAAGTTCTGCTTCGGAATGGATGCGGTACTGCTGTCCGGATATGCGTCGATACGGCGCGGGGATAAGGTACTCGACCTGTGCTGCGGAAACGGGATAATACCGATACTTCTGGCAGCCAAGACACAGGCGGAACATATAGCGGGCATAGAGATACAAAGGGATATTGCCGATCTGGCAAAGAGAAGCGTGGAAGCCAACGGTCTTAGTGACCGCATCAATATACTGTGTGCGGACATTAAGGATGCCGGGGACTATTATCAGGCAGGGGTATTTGATGCGGTTACATGCAATCCTCCGTATATGATAGATAATCACGGGGTCAGGAATCCCGATTCTCCGAAAGCGATCGCAAGGCATGAGATACTGTGTAATTTTGACGATGTTGCGAGAACGGCTGCCAGGATGCTGAAGCCGGGCGGGAGACTGTTTCTCATCCACAGACCGTTCCGGCTCGCGGAAATATTCGAGACTCTGACAAAATACAAGCTGGAGCCCAAGCGGATGAAGTTTGTACATCCTTTTATCAACCGGGAACCGAATATGGTGCTTATCGAGGCCGGTCTCGGAGGAAGGCGGAGACTGACTGTCGAGCGACCGCTCATCATATATGAATCCGTGAACTGTTACACAAAGGAAATCTATGATATATACGGTTACTGAACATGGAAGAGACACAAAAACAGGGTATGCTTTATCTGTGTGCCACGCCGATAGGAAATCTTTCGGATATAACCGGGCGGGTGCTTGAAACACTCCGTAATGTTGATATCATTGCGGCGGAGGATACGAGAAACAGCATCAAGCTTCTCAATCACTATCAAATAAAGGTACCATTAACCAGTTATCATGAATATAATAAATATGATAAAGCAAGGGAACTTGTGGACAGGATGCAAAACGGAGCATCGGTCGCGCTTGTAACCGATGCGGGAACGCCGTCGATATCCGATCCGGGCGAGGTTCTGACAAATATGTGCCATGATGCCGGAATAAAAGTAACTTCTCTTCCGGGTCCGTGTGCTCTTATCACGGCGCTTTCCTTGTCGGGGTTTAGTGCCAGACGTTTTGTGTTTGAAGGATTTCTGCCGTCGGATGGTAAAACGAGACGTGAGGTAATAGGCGACCTTATGAATGAAACAAGGACGACGATAATCTATGAAGCCCCGCATCATCTTAAGGGAACCCTCTTTGAGCTGTATGAGAATATCGGTGACAGGAATATAGCGATCTGCAGGGAGCTTACCAAGAAATTCGAAGAAGTTAAACGAATGCGCCTTTTAGAGGCGGTCGAATATTATAATGAACATGAACCCAAAGGTGAATTTGTTCTGATACTTGAGGGAAGATCACGAAGAACAATCAAAGAAGAACAGGAAAAGGACTGGGCAGACACGGATATCAATGAACACATGAAATTGTACGAAGAGATGGGATACGACCGCATGGAGGCAATGAAGAAGGTTGCCGCGGACAGAGGAGTATCCAAAAGAGATGTTTACAGGGATCTTATCAAAAAAGATTCCGTGCAGGAACAGTAAAGGAGTATATATCTATGGACAAAGAAAAGTATTATCTGACAACCGCAATTGCGTATACTTCCGGCAAGCCGCATATCGGCAACAGTTATGAGATCGTGATGGCGGATGCCATTGCAAGGTTCAAAAAGCTTGAGGGAAAAGACGTATGGTTTCAGACGGGAACCGATGAACACGGGCAGAAGATCGAGGAAAAAGCCGGGGCGGAAGGTGTATCGCCCAAAGAATATGTTGACAGGATCGCAGGACAGATAAAGGATATTTGCGACAGCCTGAATGTGCAGTATGACCGGTTCATAAGAACGACCGATTCGGATCATGAAAGACAGGTACAGAAAATATTCAGGAAAATGTATGAAAAGGGAGATATATACAAAGGCTCCTATGAGGGTATGTACTGTACTCCGTGCGAATCATTCTGGACAAGCAGCCAGCTTGTGGACGGCAAGTGTCCCGACTGCGGAAGGCCGGTCAAACCTGCAAAGGAAGAGGCATATTTCTTCAAAATGAGCAAGTATGCCGACAGGCTGATAGAGTATATCAATACACATCCCGATTTTATACAGCCGGTATCAAGGAAGAATGAGATGATGAACAATTTCCTGCTTCCCGGGCTGCAGGATCTGTGCGTCAGCCGTACATCATTCAAGTGGGGCATTCCCGTTGATTTTGACGACAACCATGTTGTATATGTCTGGGTCGATGCGCTTTCCAACTATATTACCGGGATAGGTTACGACGCGGATGGTGATTCCACGGATCAGTTTAACAAACTGTGGCCTTGTGATCTTCATCTGATAGGCAAGGATATCATCAGGTTCCATACGATCTACTGGCCTATATTTCTAATGAGCCTCGATCTCCCGCTTCCGAAGCAGGTATTCGGACACCCGTGGCTGCTGCAGGGCGGGGAGAAGATGAGCAAGTCCCGCGGAAACGTTATATATGCCGATGATCTTATCAGCCTTTTCGGTGTCGATGCCGTCAGATATTACGTTCTGCATGAGATGCCGTATGACAATGACGGTACCATTACATGGGAACTTATGACCGAAAGGTACAATTCCGATCTTGCCAACATTCTGGGAAATCTCGTCAGTCGTACGATAACGATGAGCAACAAATATTTTGACGGATTTGTCAGCAGTACCGGTGTAAAAGAGGATGTTGACGACGATCTGAAGGAGGTATGTACCGGTGCTTCCGGAAAGGTCAAGGGCAAAGTTGATGATATGCATATGGCGGACGCTCTTACCGAAGTATTCAATGTATTCAGGCGATGCAACAAATACATTGATGAGACCGAGCCATGGGTACTCGCGAAGGACGAAGCCAACAGGGACAGGCTGTCAGAAGTACTGTATAATCTCGTGGAGGGAATATGCATCGGTGCCAACCTGTTAAAACCTTTTATGCCTGAGACGGCAGATCGGATACTGATGATGCTGCACGGAACGGAAAGAGATTTTGAACTGCTTTCCGAGTTCGGAATATACAGGAGCGGAACGAAGGTAACGGATAAGGCGGAACCGCTTTTTGTCAGGAAGAAGCCGGAAGATATCATGGCCGAAGTATCCGTTATACAGGAGGCACAGAGGGCGGAATACCTCAGGGAAAACGGAATGACGACGGAATCCGGAGAGGAAAAGACCGAAATACATGTTGAGCCCAAAGAAGAAATAGAATACGATGATTTTGCAAAGATGCAGTTTGTCGTCGGCGAAATAATAGAATGCAGGGAAGTCCCCAAATCAAAGAAGCTCCTGTGTTCAAAGGTTAAGGTCGGGGACAGCGTGAAACAGATAGTATCAGGTATAAAAGCATACTACAGTCCGGAAGAGATGGTTGGCAAGAAGGTTATGGTACTGCTTAATCTTAAGAGCGCAATGCTTGCCGGGATCGAATCCGAAGGAATGATATTGTGCGCGGAGGATGCGGACGGCAACCTTTCGCTGATGTCGCCGGAGAAGAACATAGACTCCGGTTCGGAAATACTATAGCAAACGCATGGAGGTACAGGATATGAAAAAGATTATCAGTTTAATAACGGTATTATCACTAACACTCGGAATGTGCATAAGCGCAGGTGCAACACAGACGATTACTTTTGATGATGAAGGAAACGGAACAGTGACGGAATCATCAGGAGAGGCAACACCGACCGCTACTCCTGCACCCAAAGAGGATTCCGAATCTTCGGAAGGCGGTAAGATCAATTCGATCATAGATTCGATCTTTGGAGGCTCCGGCGAGAGCGGCGATTCGAATAAGGGCGGTAAGAAAGGATATATAGCCCTCGGGGCAGATCTGACTCCCCAGCAGAAAACGGAAATATTCGCGGCGATGGGTATTTCGGAAGCGGATCTGACGGATTACGATATCGTTATTACGACCAATTCCGAAGAGCATGCGGCACTTGATAAGTATATAGATCCTTCCATAATAGGTACAAAATCGCTGTCTTCGGTGCTTGTCAAGCCGGAAGAAGAAGGACATGGCGTTGTAGTTACCACGAACAATATTAATTATTGTACAACAAATATGTACAGGAATGCGCTCATTACGGCCGGGGTCACGGATGCGGATATATTTGTATGTGCGCCCTCCCCGATATCGGGTACTGCTGCGCTTATAGGTGCTCTTAAAGCATATGAGAGCATGAGCGGCAAGGAAGTAAGCAGCGAAGCAATAGATACGTCTCTTAATGAAATGATAACAACGGGACAGATTAAGGATGCTGTAGGCGATGATGAAGCGGAAGAGCTGATAGCCTACATTAAGACTGTTATCGCCACAAACGACCTTAATACGGAAGAAGAGATAGAAGAAGCCATTCATAAGGGAATGAATGATCTTAACGTTACGCTTTCCGATGAGGAGGTTGCCCAGATCGTTGACCTTATGATGAAAGTCAAGGCAATGGGGATCGATTACAAGGTCCTTGCCGAGCAGGCGGAGGATATATACGCGAAGTACAAGGATGATATCAAGGCGGGGACTTTTGATATCAACAACGTGAATATCAATGACCTCGGTCTTACCAAAATAATCGGAAACGCGATAACAAATACGGCAAAGAGTATTGGAAGCAGCATTGCGGGATTCTTCTCAGATCTGTTTAAGAAATGATCTGTGAGATAAGACATATTAGAAAAAACGAATGGGAAATGGCCATGCAGCTTGCATGGGATACATTTCTCGTATACGAAGCTCCCGAGTATGACAATGAGGGAGTAAAGAATTTTCATGAGTTCGTTAAGGGAGATGAACTCAGAAATATGTTTATGCTCGGAGAGTATTATGCATTGGGCGCATTTGATGAGAATGACGTTATCATCGGAATCCTCGGAATACGAAAGCACTGGCATATTTCACTTCTGTTCGTTGAGCCGGCGCTTCATCATCAGGGGATAGCCACGAGACTTCTGGAGGCGGCATTTAAAGATGCCGCCGCGGAAGGAGTAACTGAGATGACGGTATTTTCAGCACCATATGCAACAGGGTTTTATCATAAGCTCGGTTTTACGGATCTTGATGATGAAAAGCACGCAGACGGGATAAGGTATACGCCGATGAAGATAGAGCTGTTTTGATTGCTTTTTTGCAGGTGCTAAATTATAATAAATGGGTGTTTTTTGCCTTCAGGTTTGTATAAATGAGCAGAATTTATAATTATGAAGGACCTGTATTTACATTTTTGTCAAAGCTTGCAGATTTATTCTGGCTGAATCTGCTGTTTATTATATGCTGCATTCCCGTTATAACGATCGGAGCCTCAACTACCGCACTTTACTATGTGACTCTTAAAATGGCAAAGGATGAGGAAGGATACATTACCAGATCGTATTTCAAATCTTTTAAAGAAAACATTGTCCAGGCGACAGCCATCTGGCTGGGAATCCTGGTTGCAGCCGTAATACTGTTAATGGATCTGAGGGTCGTAAACAGCGGTAATATCACGGAAGCATTTAATAGTTCCATGCCCGGTAACATTATTACCGTAGCGGTCTTTGTAATGGGCATTGTATTACTGATGATCTGTACATATGTGTTTCCGATATTGGCGCAGTTTGATAATTCGATCAAAAACACGGTTAAGAATTCATTCCTTATCAGCATCAGACATCTGCCTTACACGGTACTGATACAGGTGATCACAGTGCTCCCGGTTGTGTTTATCTGGTTATTTCCGGTGATGCTGTTACTGGTGTTGATATTGTTTTCCGCAACGGCTTATATCAATTCAAGATTTTATAACAAGATCTTTAAGCTTTATATGCCAAAGGACTATTCTGATCCTGCGGGGGAATTAAATGGGGAAAACGGAGAAGAATAAGAACAATTTCATACCGTTTCAATGGGGTATACCTACAATACTACTGATGGTGTTTCTTGTATTTACACTTATCAGTTATTACAGAACGATGCAGGAGAACTCAAAAGATAATGCACTTGAAAGGGTAAGCCGTCAGGCAGTATCCGTTGCGGGTTTCTATGACGGACTGTATGAGGGGGCGGTTCACAGTGCGGATACCATCGCCGATTACCTTGTGAGTGAAAACGATATTTTCTCGGACAGATCCATTGAACTTATCAGACATCTTGATAACCATATGGGGCTTGTTGACTGTTACATAGTCAAAAGCAACGGGAATGCCATGGATTCCTATGGCAAATTTCATGAAAAGGTAAACCGTTCCAAAGAATTCCAGGCAATGCTCGGAACCAAGGATAGCGATGTTGCCCTTGTTGATGAAAAGAACAGACCTGTCCTTATGGTTTCGGCACCTATCAGGACTGAAGTGGAATGGCGGGGGAATGTTGTACTTGTCTATAAAGCGGATAGTATCTCAAAACGGATAGATTCGACTGCATACAGTTATGCACTTGTATACGAAAACGGCATTGTTGGCGAGGTATATGGTGCCGAATCCGGTCTGTATCAGGCAGGAGATAATCTCGGGGATGTTGTGACATCTCTTACGTTTGACGAAGGAAGCAGCGCAGCGTTCACACAGGGCATCAAAGCCGGCAGGGCAGGAACCGTACATGTGCGTAACGCGGAAGGTGTCAGTTGTTATATCTGCTATGAACCGGTTGCAAAAACGGGAGCCAGTGTACTTGTTGCCATAAGAGACAGTCAGATCAACAGAAGTATCAGGGAAGAAAACAAGGATACAAGATCCATGATCATGAAGGTTATCGTCTCGATCGGAATCTTCGTTGCAGTTGTTATTGTGATCTATATCATCAACAGGGTAAGCTTTACAAAAGAAAGCATTGAACTTCAGAACAAAGCCCAGACGGATCTTCTTACCGAACTTCTCAACAAGATATCAACAGAGAACAAGATCAAAGAATATCTTGACGGTGAGGGTCAGGACAAGACAAATATGATGTGTGTTCTTGATATTGATAACTTTAAGAAGATCAATGATACTATGGGGCATGCCTTCGGAGATGAGGTTCTGGCAACACTTGGCAAGAGGATCAGGTCGGAATTCCGTGTTACCGATATCATAGGCAGAACCGGAGGAGACGAATTCATAATATTCCTCAAGGATCTGAAGGATGAATCCGTGATCGAACGTGAATCGGGAAGAATAGCCGGTTTCTTCAGGGATTTTACCGTAGGTACATATACGAAGTATTCACCCACCGCAAGTATCGGTGTGGCTATATATCCGCATGACGGGGAGGATTACGCAAGCCTGTACAAAGCAGCCGATACGGCACTTTACAGAGCCAAAAAGAGAGGAAAGAACCAGCTCGCATTCTTCTCCGAAACTACCGAAGAGGATAAGCTTGGAGCGGAGAAAGCAGACAAGCCCAATTCTATAGATCAGAGTATACAATAGATGTACAAACTGTATAGTATTTTTCGAATTCTTTGGGCAACATTGTCATTCACATCTTATATGCTGTTTTGTTACGATTGTAAACGAATTAAATTCGTTCACTATAATGATCGGAGGTTACAAAATGGCAGGTTTATCACTTAAGAACATTAACAAGATCTATCCTAACGGATTCCAGGCTGTTAAAGATTTCAATCTTGAGATCGCAGACCAGGAATTCATCATCTTTGTCGGTCCTTCCGGATGCGGCAAGTCAACCACGCTCCGTATGATAGCCGGACTTGAAGAGATTACTTCGGGCGAACTAAAGATCGGAGACCGCATAGTAAATGATGTGGAACCGAAGGATAGAGATATAGCAATGGTTTTCCAGAACTATGCCCTGTATCCGCATATGTCGGTTTATGATAATATGGCATTCGGATTAAAGCTACGCAAGGTTCCCAAGGATGAGATCGACAAAATGGTTAAGGAAGCAGCCAAGATACTTGATCTTACACAGCTCCTTGATCGTAAGCCCAAGGCTCTTTCGGGCGGGCAGCGGCAGCGTGTTGCCATGGGCCGTGCGATCGTTCGTAATCCGAAGGTATTCCTTATGGATGAGCCCCTTTCAAATCTTGATGCAAAGCTTCGTGTTCAGATGAGGATCGAGATAGCGAAGCTCCACCAGAGACTCGGAACAACGATCATATATGTTACACATGACCAGACGGAAGCTATGACGCTCGGAACGAGGATCGTGGTTATGAAGGACGGAGTCATTCAGCAGGTCGATACACCGCAGAATCTGTATGACAAGCCTTGCAATCTGTTCGTTGCAGGATTCATGGGATCTCCGCAGATGAACTTCATCAATGCTACGGTTGCTGTTGAAGGCGATGTTGCAAAGCTTGAGTTTGCGGGCAAGTCGATACCTCTTCCTCCTGCCAAGTCCAAGAAGCTCATTGATGGCGGATATAACGGAAAGGTTGTTACATTCGGTATCAGGCCTGAGGATGTATATGATTCCCAGATGTACATTGAATCATCTCCCCAGAGCGTATTTGAATCTACCGTAAAGGTATACGAACTTCTTGGTGCCGAGGTTTATCTGTATTTTGATCTTGAGGAGTTCCCGATCACGGCAAGGGTTGATCCCCGCACAACAGCAAGACCCGGTGACATTGTCAAGTTTGCGTTTGATGTGGAAAAGATCCATGTATTTGACAAGGATACCGAGATGGTCATCACAAATTAAAATCATTCACCATAGCTATCCCCCACATTTACGTGTGGGGGATTTTTTGTTATAGTAATCGCAGCGGTCGCAAATACGGCGATAGTACATCGTTTTCTATGATTAAAGCTATGAATCCATGTGAAGATGAAAAATATATGAGACAGGCACTTGCCCAGGCACGTAAGGCGTACAGACTCGGAGAGGTTCCGATAGGCTGCGTGATAGTATATGACGGCAAGGTGATCGGACGCGGGTATAACAGAAGGAATACCGACAGGAATACGTTGTGTCATGCCGAGATCACAGCTATCAGAAAAGCCAGCAGGCAGCTTGGGGACTGGAGACTGGAAGGCTGTACAATGTATGTGACGCTTGAACCATGTCAGATGTGTGCGGGAGCGTGTGTCCAGGCAAGGATCGACAGAGTAGTGATCGGCTGTATGAGTCCGAAATCGGGATGTGCCGGTTCGGTCATAAACCTTCTTCAAATGGACGGGTTCAATCATAAAACAGAGATTACAAAAGATGTGCTGTCTGATGAGTGCAGCAGGATGTTAACACAGTTTTTTGAAGAATTGAGAGTCAGAAACAAAGCAGAGAAGACAGGTGGGGATGAATGATATGATCAATGACCGGGTGATCGATAACTGCATTAAGGAAATATACTCTATCTCGGGGACCGAACTTCTCGTAACCGATAAGGCAGGAAGGATAATTACAAAGACAGGGTCGATGACGGAACCGGATCGGGATTTGCTGGATGATTTTATCGGCGGTTACGATGAGATATCGGAAACAGGCGGCCGGACATATGTACGAGTGGCAAATGACGGTATCACCTCTCTTGTTGTCGTTGCCGGAAGCGGTAATGATTCGGCAGTGTTTGCCCGTCTTGCGGCATCTGAACTGAAGAATATTATCGCTGCTTCATGGGACAGAGTGGACAAGAACTCATTCTTCCAGACGCTGCTACTTGATAATATGCTTCTTGTTGACATATATAACAGTGCCAAAAGACTGCACATAGACACGGCGCAGCAAAGATGCGTCTTTGTGGTTGAGCCGGTAACTCCCAGGAAAAATGATCTTATCGGAATGATAAGGGAACTGTTCTATACCGAAGCCGGCGATCATGTTACGGCTGTAGATGATGATCGCGTTGTAGTCATCAAAGCACTTGCCGGTGATGACGGGCAGGACAGTCTTGAAGAGACGGCACGGATGCTTGTTGATATGGCGGGATCGGAAGCCATGAGCGATGTCAGGGTTTCTTACGGAACGATCGCGGAAGATATAGAAGGTGTTTCGAAATCGTTCAGGGAAGCAAAGATGGCACTTGATGTCGGAAAGATCTTCTATCCCATGATGAGAACGATCAGTTACGGCACTCTCGGAGTTGGAAGGCTCATATACCAGCTGCCTGTTGATCTGTGCCGGACATTCATTAAGGAAATATTCGGAGACAACACGCCTGAAGAAATAGATGGCGAGATACTTGCAACGGTTGACAAGTTCTTTGAGAACAATCTGAATGTCTCGGAGACATCAAGACAATTGTACATACACCGTAATACGCTCTTATACAGGATCGAGAAGCTTCAAAAGGCAACAGGTCTTGATATCAGGGTATTTGATGATGCGCTTACACTCAAGATAGCACTTATGGTAGTAAACTACATGGAATATTTAGATGAAACGAGCTAATCGATTCCCCTGAGTCCGACCATTTCCACGGATTGCGACAATTCCCGCACATACTGCATAAGTGTTTCCTTGGGAACGGCATGAAGTGATTTGTCAGGAACATATTCGGATTCCACGTAGCCCTGAAGGTAATAACGTTTTGCGCCCCTGAGCATTGTTCCGATGTCGGTGACAGCCTCCGGAAATAAATATTCTTCCACGGCCGTTGTTCTGAATTCATATTCGATATTTCCGTTTATCAGAATGTCTATACTGTCTTTTATCGGAGCAAGGCGGATGTTGTCAATGCCGCAGGCTTTTCCGTAATTCGGAAAAGATGACTTGATATCCATTGCAGCATAATCTATAAGACCGCCTTCGATGAGACTGCGGAGCATTTCCGGATTGGTTCCGTTAGTGTCAAGCTTAACCTTTAAGCCGAGGTTTTTAATAAGTCCGATAAATGAAGGAAGCTGTTCATACAATGTCGGTTCTCCTCCGGTAATGCATACACCATCGAGAATGCCGCGTCTTGTTGATAAAAACTTAAGTATATCCTCATCGCTGTATACCGGCCCGGATGATGTTTCGACTATGTCCATATTATGGCAAAAAGGGCAGCGCATATTACAGCCGGCGAGAAATACGGTTGCCGCGACATTTTCCGGATAGTCAAGCAGAGTTGTCTTTTGAAATCCCTGGATATTAAGCATCTTGTCAGTCACAGAAGTTCCCAACGCTTCCGTCAGCAAACGGACTGCCCACATCACATCTTCCGTGATGGTGCACTTCCCTTACAAAGTCTTCACGTTCGGTCTCGACCCTGTGAACACCGATCCTGCTGACTCCCTCTTCCGTTTTACTGTCAAGCATTTTGATAACTTCCTCGATCTCCCTGTCCGTTGCCATATCTTCTCCTGTTATCATTTATCTTATACCGGGTTAATCTATATCATTATAGCATGATAAGCAAGTACCGTATAAGCGTTGAATATGAAGTCGGAAAATAGACGAAAACCGTTGAAGATTGCAGAATTTATGTGTATACTACAAGTGCGTAGCCGGCAGGTTGTGTGTTGAGATTCGGGTCTTGCGCAACATAGCGCCGCGAATCGTGTCAGGTCAGGAATGAAGCAGCACTAAACGGATGTCCTTGTGTGCCGCAAGGGTGCCTGAATTGAGCGCAGCGTGTCCGGCTACTAATTGCAGACAGGAGGAACTCACGAAGCACAAGTGGAAATTACTACACTGATCATAATCGTAATAGGCGTCATAGTTCTGATCCTGCTGGCAGTGTGGTTTCTGTATACGCGAAAAGCCGGCCGCAACGGCGATCAGTTATTTGAAGATATGGAAGGCCGGGAATTTGAAGAATACTGTTCCGAACTTCTTGCCTCAAAGGGTTATGATAATATAGAGATGACTCCCGCAAGTCATGATTACGGAATAGATATTCTTGCCGACAGAGACGGTATCAGCTATGCGATACAGTGTAAGTGCTATTCCGATCCTGTCGGTATCAAAGCGATCCAGGAGGCATATGCCGGCAAAGATTATTATAATGCCATGATAGGTGTTGTTATGACCAATCAGGATTTCACCAGGCCAGCCAGGGAATTTGCCGACAAACTGAACATCCTGCTGTGGGACGGGGATTATGTAGTGAATATGATACGGGAAGTGGCACTTCCCGAGAAGAAGGAAAAATAAATCTGAAAGGATCGGTATTATTATGAAAAAGTCAAATTCGGCACTGCTTGCCGGCATCATCTTCGTAGTGATGGTTGTTATTATCGGTATCGTTAATGCCGCGGGAATTACTGCCTTTGAGGCAACTTTCTGGGCGCTTGTTCCCCCGCTTGTCGCGATAATACTTGCCCTTATCACAAAAGAGGCATATTCATCGCTGTTTGTCGGAATTGTTCTGGGAGCGGTCATGGCATCCGGAGTGTCATTTACAGGGACTCTTAATATTGTTACGGTAGAGGGGTTAACAGATGCCGTTGCCGGAAATGCGGGAATACTTATATTCCTCGTGGTACTGGGTACGATCGTAGCGCTCATTAACAAGTCCGGAGCATCAAGAGCATTTGGAGAGTGGGCGTCAGCGCACATCAAAACAAAAGTCGGAGCGTCCATTGCGACATTCGTGCTCGGTGTGCTTATCTTCATAGACGACTATTTTAACTGCCTTACGGTTGGTTCGGTAATGTCTCCCATTACAGATTCCAAGAAAATCTCGAGAGCAAAGCTTGCATATCTTATTGATGCCACAGCGGCACCGGTATGTATGATCGCTCCGATCTCTTCATGGGCTGCCGCAGTCAGCGGATGCGTTACAAGCGAGAGATATTCGGGGATCGAACTGTTTGTAAGGGCTATTCCGTATAATTTCTATTCTATCCTTACATTTGTATTCATTATCACCATTACACTTCTGAAGTTTGACTACGGTAAGATGAAGAAATTTGAAGACAGAGCCGAATCAACAGGAGAACTTGGAATATTGGATCTGTCGGAAGATGATGAATACAAGCTCAAAGAGGACGGACCGGCTGTTATCCCCAAAGGAAAGCTCATAGATCTTATCATTCCGGTTCTGATACTTATAATCTTGTGTGTATGGGGTCTTCTGTTTAACGGATTTTCTGCGATAGAAGAAGGCGGTATTATCGAGGCATTTTCCGAAACTGATGCATATGTCGGTCTTCCGTGGGGAAGCATTCTTGCACTTGCCGTAATAATAATATATATGGTAGTCCGTAAGGTGATGACATTTAATGAGGCAATGGAATGTGTTCCGAAAGGGTTCTGTGCAATGGTTCCGGCCATCACGATACTTACTCTCGCAACGGCGCTCAAGAACATGACCAATATGCTCGGTGCCCGGGAATTCGTCGGTAACGCAATGGCAGGTGCGCAGAATCTGCAGTGGGCTCTGCCGGCAATAGTATTTGTTGTAGCATGCGTTGTTTCCTTTGCAACAGGAACAAGCTGGGGAACTTTCGGAATCCTTATTCCGATAGTATCGGCTATCTTCCCGGAAACAAGTTCGCTCTTCTTTGTAGGAATATCAGCCTGCCTTGCAGGAGCCGTATGCGGCGATCACTGCTCGCCGATTTCGGATACAACGATCATGTCATCGGCAGGTGCGCACTGTAATCATATCGATCATGTTGAGACACAGCTGCCATATGCATTATCGGTGGCGGGTATCTCATTTATCTGTTATATACTGACCGGACTGTTTGATATGGCCGGCATAGCATGGCTTTCACTGCCTATAGGTATTGGACTTACTGTAGCGTTTCTGTTCTTTATGAAAAAGAGGTCAACGGATGTTTAAGAGAAAATGGTATGAGTGGTTATTGACAATTGTATATATTGTGATGGTTGCCCTGTGTATATTTATGAATCGCGAAATGTTCCTCGGCGGACAGATCAATAATGTCACGATCGCGGTAAATGCAATACTATTCCTGATCGTTGCCATCGTATTTCTGGCGGCTGATTTTGGGAGCTTTGCTCCTATGAACTCGATGATAAAGGATCTGAAAGATGCAACCGGGAAGATAAGAGCCGATGCGATGAACGCACATTCTTATCTGTGGGAACCTTATCAGTCGAACAACATTAAGCTTTTCAGGAATGAACAATTAAGCCTCCTGTTTACTGATTTTATTTTTGAGCTTAACAGGGAGGATGATGCGGAAAACGCATATTACCGCCCGAGTATAGATGATTATATCAATGAGGATCTTGTTGATACAGTCTTGCACAGGAACGAACTGAACCAGGTTCCGGGAATGCTGACGGGTCTTGGGATATTGGGTACCTTTATCGGTCTTTCGATAGGTTTGCAGCAATTTAACACGTCCGGAAGTATTCAGACCATGACGGAAAGCATTGACTACCTTATGGATGGTATAAAAGTCGCTTTTCATACATCTATTTTCGGAATGGTATTTTCTCTTACGTTTAACGCGATATATAAGAGAAAGATTTATGAAGCGGAATGCGCGGTCAGTGATTTTTCAAACGCATTCAAAAAATATGTACTTCCTGACACGCAGAACAACGGTATGAACCAGATAATCATGCTCCAGAGCGAGCAGATCGCCGCTACTGACAGAATGTACGAAAGAATCGCCGAAGAACTCGGCAGGATCATTGAACCCGAGTTTGAGAAGCTAAACAGGGCAGTGTCCGAGTATGAAACGATAATGGTAAGAAACGAGACCGAGGCGGTCAGGCAGATAGTCGACACGTTCATTACGGAGATGAATGCGTCACTTAGTAACAGCTTCTATCAGTTAAGCGAATCCGTGAACGAACAGTACAAGTCACAGAAGGTAACGGCGGATCTGATGACGGAACTGCTGGGTAAGACGGGAAGCAGTGAGAATACGCTTCATAACATTAATCAGGAAACAGAGAAGCTTGTTACTACTCTTAACAGTTATACCGCAAGCATCCAGACGATCCAGAATGAGCTTCAGAGAACACTTTCGGGACTGTCGGGAGAGGATAAGGCAGTAAGAGAGCTTATCATGCAGGAGAAGAACATGCTTCTTGAGCAGGGTAATATGATCATGGAATTCAAGAAGTCGGTTACCGACATAGCGAATTATTCTGCCCAGACGAACGAGAACATGAACGACGCGCTTGAGGAGATAACCAACGGTATAGATTATATGCGTAAACTGACTGACAGGAAATACCAGGATGATTGAGCGGTAGATGCGTATGAGACGGATAAGAGCACATAAAAGAGATGAGGAAATAACATACTGGCTGTCGTATTCGGATATGATGGCGGGACTGTTGCTTTGCTTCGTGCTGATAATTGCCTTTACGATGCTCAGATCCAAGGTTCAGTACGACGAAAAGCAGAATGAGCTTGCCGGCAAAGAGAGGGAGCTCATCATTCAATCGGAAGAACTGGAGAATGAGAGACTTACGATAGAAGAGCAGGGAGAGAAGCTCAATGCCCAGGAGCTGAAGCTTTCGGAGCAGGAAGGTGAACTGCTTGCCCAGCAGAGGAAGCTTGAAGAGCAGTCGCAGCTTCTCAGGGATCTTGAAAAGCTCATGGGAGAGCAGCAGGCGAAGCTTGATAACATTATCGGTATCAGGAGCGAGCTAATTGAGGCGCTTCGCAATGAATTCGAGAATTCATCGCTGAGCATCGCAGTTGACGAGAAGACAGGCGCCATCTCGATGGATTCGAATATTCTCTTCGAGTACAATAAAGCAGCCCTCAAGACCGGCGGAAAGGATTTTCTCGGGGAGTTCATGCCAAGGTATCTGAAGATACTTCTCAGCCCCAAATACAGCAAATATATTTCAGAGATAGTAATAGAAGGGCATACGGATACAGACGGAGATTATCTGTCGAATCTTGAACTGTCCCAGGAGAGGGCATATTCGGTAGCCGATTATTGTACGCGGCCAAACAGCGATTTTCTGACCGACAGGGAAAAGGAAGAGCTTGAAAAAGTTCTGTCGACCGTTGGAAAATCATACAGCGAGCCGATATATAATGCCGACGGAAGCGTGAATGCCGCAGCTTCCAGAAGAGTGGAGATCCTGTTCAGGCTCAGGGATGAGGAGATGATCCGTGAGATGATGGACATACTGAACGAATCATCGGTGAGATAGGAGCGAATGATCGCGGAAAGGAAATTACATGCAAAGAGCACTGTTTATAGGCGGCACCGGGACGATCTCGATGGCAATAACAAGGTTAGTGGCACTTGATCCTGATTGGGAACTGTACCTTATCAACCGCGGAAACAGATCGGACGAGGTTCCGGATAATGTCAGGATCATCAATGCGGATATCAATGATGAAGACAAGATAGAAGAGCTGATCGACGGGCTCAGGTTTGACTGTGTATGTGAGTTTATAGGTTTTACCCCCGATCAGGTAGAAAGGGATTATCGTCTGTTTCGCGCAAGATGCGGACAGTACATATACATCAGTTCCGCATCGGCATACAACAAGCCATGCAGAAGCTATGTGATCACCGAAGGAACCTCGCTTGCCAATCCGTTCTGGGAATATTCGAGGAACAAGATATACTGTGAGAGCTTCCTCATGGATAAGTACGAGAAGGAAGGCTTTCCGGTTACAATAGTCCGTCCCAGCCATACGTATGACGTAAGGAGCGTTCCGCTCGGCGTTCACGGAAAGAACGGGAGCTGGCAGGTTGTAAAGAGGATGCTTGAGGGTAAGCCCGTTATAGTTCAGGGTGACGGAACATCGCTTTGGACAATGACTTTTAATGAGGATTTTGCAAAGGGATTCACAGGACTTATGGGTAATCACCACGCAATAGGCGAGAGCTTCCAGATCACAAGTGATGAGACGCTTACATGGAATCAGATATATGAAGCGATCGCGGATGCCCTGGAAGTCGATTACATACCTTATTATGTTTCATCGGAGTTTCTTGCATCTGTCAGTGATTATGACTATTTCGGATCTCTTCTCGGGGACAAATCCAATTCAGTGGTATTTGACAACAGCAAGATCAAGAAGATCGTTCCGGGATATTCGTGTACGGTAAGATTTGATCAGGGTGTAAGAAAGGCAGTCGATTACTGTCTGTCACATCCGGAATGTCAGATCCCGGATCCTGAGTTTGATCTGTTCTGCGACAGGGTAATAGACGCTCTTGAAGAAGCAAAGGACAGCCTAAGGTAATCCGGACATGAATATCAGAAGAGCTGCTGATAAGGATATTCCGGACGTGCTGAGACTCTTGTCCCAGGTGCTTGAAGTCCATGCCGCGATCCGCCCCGATCTGTTCATATCCGGTACGACTAAATACAGCCGCGAAGAGCTGGTAGAGATGTTTCTTGACGATGAAAGACCGGTATACGTTGCTGTTGACGAAGATGATCATGTAACGGGCTATGCGTTCTGCCAGTTACAAAGCCCCCCTTTTACAAGTACGATGATACCGAGAAAGCTGCTGTATATCGACGATATATGCGTCGATGAAGCGGTAAGGGGACAGCATATAGCGACCGCATTGTTTGAGCATGTCAAATCCGAAGCAAAACGTCTCGGATGTTATGAGCTGACGCTTAATGTGTGGGAAGGAAATGACGGTGCGCTTGCTTTCTATAAAACAATGGGTATGAAACCTAAAGAGACTCAGATGGAATATATTTTGAACTGATATAGCCTCCTTATTGACTAGGCTTTTATAAGTAGTGTGTTAATCCCTGCATTATTCTGATAGCTGACTTCCTTTGCCATGCTGGTTATTATTTTAAGTCCTATGTTTTTAGTCGGATCCTCCTGACTAAATTGTTCAAGATATTTTTGAGGATCAAACTCCCGGCAGTCATCCCGAACGCGGATTGTCAGATTATCTTCTGTAACAATTCGTACATCTATAGAATGCTTTTTGGAGTCATTAAATCCATGCTCCACAACATTACCTGCCATTTCTTCAATGGCAAGCCCTGCCATCATACTTCTCTTTTTATCAAGTCCTTTTGCTTTGCAGAATTCAACCACCTGCTCGGAAATGTTTATGACTTCATCCATCGAACGAAGCGAAAACTCCATATAATCATTTTCCCCTGCTCCAAAATCATCCGAAAGCTTCATCCAGTCTTCAAGCGAAAACGTGACTTTATGAGAATTCATAAATACAGAGATCATGACCACAATGAGGAATAATGTTTCACAAAGTGAAAAGGAAATCCAAACACCATCTGCACCAATATATACAGTAAGCGTTGCGGCTATGATTGCAATCACCACATTTTCTGCAAAGGTCAGAGCGTTTACGAGAAGCATCTTCTCCTGACACTGATATATCTTCATGATAATATTGAACAAAAGATTCAGAACCAGCCAGTTTGGGAAAAGGATGAGCATTCTTTGTGCAATGCCCCATGCCTCATCCCCATGTGAGAAAAACAGACTGGGAATTACAGATGCACCAAGCATAAGGAGCACAGATATTGTTGCAGATAAGATAAGTCCTATACGTCCTGCAAGCTTTGTTACTATTACAAGTGACCTCCTGTCCTCATCACCATAGTAAAGACTTGCAAGTGTTAGAAGTGCTCCTGCGCATCCCATCGGCACGGCGCCAAGAATTGCTATAATATTATTTTGTATGTTCATTACCGCAACAGCTGCATCACCTACATTTTTCATAAGAGCGATGTTGATAATATATCCCTTTGCCGTACATCCAAGTGCGAACATAAGATTAGGAAGACCCAGGTATGCGGCATGAGGAATAAAAGCATAGGAGAGATCGGAAAAGCTTAAGTGTATTGTTTTGTTTGTGCCAATAAAGCCTGTTAGCATTACTGCACTTGATAAAAGGTAACTTACTGTTGTGGCAAGACCCATTCCAAAACAGCCCCACTGTAAGACAAGCACATTCAGTAAATCCATAAGAAGATTGGATACTATCAGCGTTCCTATTCCTATATAGGAGCGTCTGGTATCATTGTTAAACGGTAAAAACACCATCAAAACTCCCGATAAAACCTGCCCTGTAATACCCGGAGCATAACCCATGATGTACCGGGAGAGCATATCCGCAACATCGCCCCGTCCTCCAAGCAAAAAGGCGAGGTTATTATGAAAAACGAGGCATATTACCGTTACGAAAATACTGAAGACAGACAGCACAAAAAATCCCGTTGAATAAAGTGATATTACCTTATCCTTATCGCCGCTTCCTATTGCCTGAGAACACAAAATCTGGATTCCCGTGGTCAGCACCCATGTAATCCCTATAATAGTTGCAACAGGTCCAAAAAAGCCTATGGCAGCCAGTGCATCGGTTCCGAGGAATCTGCTTGTAATAAGACTATCAATAAATCCGTTTATTGCAGCAACTACTATCCCCAGAATCTGAACAGGGAGAAGCTTTAAATAGGCCTTTCTTACTATTAACCATGTATTGTCCTTTGTGTTTGTCATTATATTTCCTCGTTTCTTTCCCCATCCGGAGAGACAATTTCAAACTCAGACTGCATCTGTGAATATGCTTTATACCATTCCACCATATATTTATATATTGGTTTATGAGAAATATTCCATGATAAAATGATTAACACGGCAATAAACGGAAAAAGCTAGAAAATAGTTAGAACTGAGATAAAAGAATCGGGGCGACAGGATTTGAACCTGCGGCCTCCACGTCCCGAACGTGGCGCTCTACCAAACTGAGCCACGCCCCGATGTATATATTCTGACAAATAAAACCCCAATTCCGCACTATCGCAAAACTGAGGCCTTAGTGCGCGATCAGGGGCTCGAACCCTGGACACCCTGATTAAGAGTCAGGTGCTCTACCAACTGAGCTAAGCGCGCATCCGAATTGTAACGCAAGTGCTATTATATTATAATGTTTTTTGAAATGCAAGGACTTTTTAGCGGAAAATCAACATATTATTATTTCTGTAAGACCGGAGAAATGAATGATCTACGAAACACATACACATTTTGATGATAAGGCGTTTGATGCCGACAGGGAAGATGCCATACGGTCCGCGATGGAAGCGGGCGTGACCCGTTTTGTGAATGTAGGCGCGTCAATGGAATCAAGCAGAACAAGCGTTGAACTGGCACACAAGTATCCCGAATTTCTGGCTGCCGTCGGAGTACATCCGGAAGACTGCAGGGATCTTACGGAAGAAGATATGGATTGCCTTAAAGAATATACGAAGGATAAAGATGTAGTCGCGATCGGTGAGATAGGACTCGACTATTATTGGAATGAACCTGAGCGTGATATTCAGAAGAAATGGTTCGCCAGGCAGATAGAACTTGCGCTTGATGTCAGTCTTCCCGTGATCATACATTCGCGGGAAGCGGCAAAGGATACATATGATATCGCAAAGGCGGAATGCGCCGACAGGGTCGGAGGGATCATTCACTGCTTCTCATACAGCACCGAAACAGCCCGTTTGTTTCTTGATATGGGGTTTTATATAGGCGTAGGAGGCGTGGTCACGTTCAAGAACGGCCGCAGACTCAAGGAGGTGGTGGAATACACACCTCTTGACCGGATCATGACCGAAACGGATTCCCCGTACATGGCGCCGGTTCCGAACAGGGGAAAGAGGAACTCGTCGGAATATCTCCCATATATTATCCGGCAGATCGCGGATATAAAGGGGATTTCGGCGGAGGAAGTTGAAGAGGCTACATATAATAATGCGGTGAGGTTATTCGGAAAGTAATGGCGGAACTGGGAAATGCCAAGAGCACGGCAAATATTATCAATAAATACGGATTTTCTTTTCATAAGAGACTGGGACAGAATTTTCTTGTAGATGAACATGTCCTTGATAAGATAGTCGATGCTGCGCTTATAGAAGAAAGCGACGGCGTTATCGAGATAGGTCCGGGGATCGGAACAATGACGCAGCGTCTGTGTGAGGCCGCTTCAAAGGTTGTCGCGATCGAGATAGACAGGGAACTGATCCCGATATTAGACGAAACACTGTCAGAATATGACAATGTTAAGATCATCAATGCGGATGTGATGAAAACGGATCTTGAGAAGATAATAAGGGAAGAACTGACGGGAATGGATGTCAAGATAGTCGCCAATCTCCCGTATTATATTACAACGCCTATAGTAATGAGTCTTCTCGAGAGCCGTCTTCCCGTATCCGCTATCACCATAATGGTTCAGAAGGAGGTCGCACAGCGCATGCAGGCGCAGCCGGGAGGGAAGGATTACGGAGCGTTGTCACTTGCCGTGCAGTATTATGCCGACATCTATCTGGCGGCAAATGTTCCGCCGAACTGCTTCATGCCGCGTCCCAAGGTCGGATCATCGGTCATAAGGCTGTCTATCCGCAAAAGCCCCGATGTGGAGGTGGCAGACGAAAAGCTTATGTTTGCGCTCATACGCGCCGCGTTCAATCAGAGGAGAAAGACTCTTGTAAACGCGGTCACGAACTATGATGGACTTGACTATTCCAGGGAAGATATTGAAAATGCCTTAGCCGGGCTTGATATTTCCGAAAAGATCAGGGGAGAAGCCCTGAATTTACAGCAATTTGCAGCCCTTTCCAATGTTTTGACATAGCACAATCTCTATGTTAAAATAGCGGAATAATGGGCATTTGTTGTGCTTAGGGAGTTTTTGTTTTGGATAAGTACGAATATCAGGTCTGTGCCGACCAGATAAAATCATTGATAAAAGAACATCGTTTCCAGGAAGCGATGGATATAGCCGATACAATAGACTGGAGAAGAGTCAAAAGTTTTTCCATGCTGTGTACGGTCAGTGAAATATATAAAGTTACGAAGCACTATTCTGAAGCCAGAGACATTCTGCTCCTGGCCTATGAAAGATATCCCGACAGGGCAAATGTCGTATACGCTCTCTGTGAACTTGCGATAAAGCTTGATGAGATTCAGGATGCGATCGATTACTACAGGGAGTACGTTCACTTAAAACCCCACGATACAAACAGATATGTTCTGTTATATAAGATCTATGATGCCCAGGATGTGCCTCTTGAGGAGAAGATATCTCTTCTTGAGGAGTTCAAGCGTGCCGAATATACCGAAAAATGGGCATATGAGCTGGCACTTTTGTATCACAAGGACGGTCAGGAGACCAAATGTGTGGAAACCTGTGACGAGCTTGCATTGTGGTTCGGGGACGGACCGTATGTCAGGAAAGCCCTTGAACTGAAGATGCAGCATTCGCCGCTTACGAAGGAACAGCAGCAGAAATATGACGGAGTATATGATGCTCCGAAGATTCCGACCGGCGAGACCGAGGAGACGGTTCATATATATGAAACGCAGTCCATGTCGATGTATGCAAAAGGCGCAAGTCCTTACGAGACAGCCCCCATGGGCGATGATACGGGTAGTATTCTTCCGGATACGAAAGGGAACGTTCCCGAAACCGGCGATCCTATGCCTGCCAGTACTCCGCAGACGGCAAGCGACAGTTTTAATCAGACATCGGATATCGAGATCGCTCCATATAGTAATGACAAGTATTCAACAATTAATCTCCAGGAAGAGCTTGCCAGGAATATGGAAGAATTCTATGCCAAGGAGCAGAACGTTGTACCGACTCCTTACTACGGAGTGACATCACAGCTGTACGATCAGTCCCAGGAACAGTTTATACAGCAGCTCAATCAGGCAGGTCCGGTGTATGAGCAGCCTGTATACGAACAGCCGTCGTATCAGCAGCCTGCATACGAACAGCCTGCATATCAGCAGCCTGTGTATCAGCAGCCAGCATATGAACAGCCTGCGTATCAGCAGCCTGTATATGAACAGCCTGCATACGAACAGCCGTCGTATCAGCAGCCTGCATATGAACAACCTGCATACGAACAGCCTGTATATGAGCAACCGGCATATGAACAGCATCAGGAGACGGCTCATGAAGAGCCCCGGCCGGCCGTCGTTGAGGAGCCCCGGCAGACACAGGAGCCGGCAAACCCGGAGGATGAACAGGTTCCGGGTCAGATCGATCTGAGCGACTTCATGAAAGACTGGGAGGAAAAGAAGAAGAACGGCGAAGAGCAGCGCAAACAGCAGATCCTCAACAAGACCAAGGAACAGACACAGGATATAATGGCACAGCTTGTCGGAGTAATTCCCGGGATCGGGGATGCGGTGCAGTCCGGGCAGCCATCCGAAGAAGAAACACAAGAGAGCACGAATGAAGATACAGAGCCGGTAAAGGAAGACGACAAGGTTACCGAAGAGATAATCAAAGATGATAAAAAGGGTGTTGTTACGAGAACAACAATACCTTCGCCTGTATTTGAAAGGGAAAGTGTCAAGAGAACGGAATCGGGTGCGAAGATCAATGGCCCCGCGACCACATCCATTACGGAAAGCATTCCGGATATTCTGCCCGATGCGGATGTACCGCTTACCGGCGATGTCCTTCCCTCCGGAAGAAAGCTGACGCTTGAAGAAGAATACGGAGGAAATATAGCCCAGATAAGAAAGGAAGACGTTGAACTCGTTAAACGCATGACGGGTGAGATTCCCGAAACGACAGAACCGGAACCGGAGAATAAGCCGGAGCCGGAACCTGAAACGGTCGATTACGGTGAGACTGAGGAGATAGAAGAGGTCGAACAGCCGGATCTTCCGGAAGATGAAATCGTGCAGCCGGAACCTGAACCCGAACCGGAACCTGTACCCGAGCCGGAGCCGAAACCTGTGCCCGAACCCGAGAATAAACCTGAGTCCGAACCGGCATCTGCGCCGTTACAGGTAAATGAGCCCAAACCCATCAATAACGACGGGGAGGTTGTACGCCACGGACTGACGGCTCCCATACAGTATCCTTACAATGTGGATGACCTGGGAGAGGTTGAAGAGCTGGAGACAATAGATCAGCCTGATGAGGTTGACGATATGATCAAGACCCGCCCTATACCGCAGGAAGAGATCGAGGCAAGGATGCGTTATGAGGCGGGAATTGAAGATGATTATTCTTCCGAGGAAGACTCTTCACAGAAAGCGTATCATCCCCCGTGGATGAAGCTCGAAGAGAATGTTACGAGCCGACGCGATTTTGATGATACCGAGATGGCGATCTTCGGCAGGTTCGAAGGCATAGAGTCGTTAAAAGCCCAGATCGTGGATGTTATGGACGACATGAAAATGGAAGCGTCACACGGTAATGTCATAGTCATGGGATCGGAGTATTTCGGACGAAAGAGTCTTGCCATTGACATAGTCAAAGCGATCCAGACAATAGACTCCACGTTCTCCGGCAAGGTCGCAAAGATCTCCGGAGAGGCGTTAAACAAAAAGAATATCCCCATGACGCTTCAAAAACTGCGTAACGGAGCATTAATAGTCGAAAATGCCGGAGGACTGTCTCCCATTACCGTTAATGCCATTACGGAAACTTTGCAAAATGACGTGGATTATATCCTTGTCGTGTTCGAGGGCGAAAAAGATTCTCTTGAACCGCTGCTTAACGGATGCGTAGAGACCAAGACGGTATTCGACGCCAGGATCGTCATAGATGATTTTTCGAATTCGGATCTTGTTGCATATGCAAAAGGTTACGCAAGAGAGCTTGAATACAGTATCGATGATATGGGTACTCTTGCGCTGTATAACAAGATCGGTGATCTGCAGACGATAGATCACGTTGTAACAGTGGATGAAGTCATAGAAATAGTGGATAATGCGATACATCACGTTGACCGCAAAAATATGGCTCATTTTATGGATTTTCTTCTTGCGAAAAGATACGACGATGATGATTATATCGTACTGCGGGAGAAGGACTTTCTTAATTAGATGATTGTTTGTCAAGGGGGTAATAATGGCGGAAGCTAAGACAAAGATCACACCATTTATCTCGGATATGGATATGTACCTGTTCGGTACGGGTACTCATTATGACATCTACAAAAAGCTCGGTGCCCATCCGTGCGTAAAGGGCGGCAGGAAGGGAATATACTTTGCCGTCTGGGCGCCTAATGCGGCAGAAGTCCATCTGATAACCGAGTATAACGGATGGAATGAAGACGAGTATCTGATGACAAGGCTCGAACCTGCGGGGATATATGAAATATTCATCCCGGGTATGGGACCTGACTGTCTGTACAAATATCTGATAACGACAAAGAGCGGCAGCAGGCTCTATAAGGCAGATCCTTTTGCCAATAAGGCTGAACTTCGTCCCGGAACTGCAAGTGTTACAACGGATATCTCGAAGATCCGCTGGGCAGATTCGGTTTGGATGAAAAAAAGAGCTGCGGCAAATCTGTATGAATCTCCCATTGCAGTTTATGAATGTCATATCGGCTCATGGATGAGGCATCCGGGGCGTGAAGACGAAGGATTCTATACGTATCGTGAGTTTGCGGACAGAATGACGGATTATCTTCTGGATATGCATTATACCTATATTGAGCTTATCGGGATTGCCGAGCATCCGTATGACGGGTCATGGGGTTATCAGGTAACGGGGTATTATGCTCCGACATCGCGTTACGGATCAAGCGAAGATTTTGCATATATGGTCAACAAGTTCCACAAGAACAACATAGGCGTCATTCTTGACTGGGTTCCCGCGCACTTTCCGAAGGATGCGCACGGACTGGCGGATTTTGACGGGCAGGCGCTTTTTGAATATGCGGATCCGAAAAAGGGGGAGCATCCCGACTGGGGTACGAAGATATTCGACTACGGAAAATCAGAAGTCAAGAACTTCCTCATTGCAAACGCGATCTTCTGGCTGAAGGAATTCCATATAGACGGGCTGAGGGTTGATGCGGTCGCATCGATGCTCTATCTTGATTACGGCAAGAAGGACGGACAGTGGATACCCAACAAATACGGCGGCAACCATAATCTTGAAGCCATAGAGTTCTTTAAACATCTGAATTCATACATTAAAGGCGTGTTCCCGGGCGTTATGATGATAGCCGAGGAGTCCACGGCATGGCCCAAGGTTACCGATGCTCCCGAAAATGACGGTCTGGGATTTACGTTCAAGTGGAATATGGGCTGGATGCATGACTTCTGTGATTATATGAAGCTTGATCCGGTATTCAGGAGAGATAACCATTATAAAATGACTTTTGCCATGAGCTACAATCAGGCGGAGAAGTATATCCTCGTGCTGTCTCATGATGAGGTTGTACATCTGAAATGTTCGATGCTGAACAAGATGCCCGGGTATTATGTTGATAAGTTTGCCAACCTCCGCGTGGGATATACGTATATGCTCGGTCATTCCGGCAAAAAGCTGCTGTTCATGGGGCAGGAGTTCGCACAGGATTCGGAATGGAGCGAGGAGAGAGAGCTCGACTGGGCGCTTCTCGATGATGACCTGCATTCCGGAATGCAAAGCTATGTTCGTGAACTGCTGAAAATATACAACAGTTATCCGTGCCTGTATGAGCTTGACCATGAATATGAAGGCTTTTCGTGGATAAATGCGGACGATACATACAAGAGCATCTATTCTTTTGTCCGTTATGACAGACAAAAGAATAAGAGCCTGTTGTTTGTGATGAACTTTACGCCTGTTGAACGGGGCGACTACCGGGTTGGCGTTCCCAAAAGCGGGAAGTACAGACTGCTGTTGTCATCGGACGAAAAACGGTTCGGCGGTAATACCGAATCGGTGCGCAAGAGAGTCTATACAGCACAAAAGATAAGCTGGGACGGCAGGGACTATTCGATAGGTTATCCGCTTCCGGCATACGGTGCGGCAATATTCGAGTTTTGATGCATGACCTCTTTCCGGAAACGGAAAGAGGTTTACTATAGTATAAAGTTTTCTGCGGTTGTGTCCGAAATATGTATTGAATGAGGTGCAACGTTTATGAATATTGAAATGATTAATAATCATAACGCGAACCGGACAGATATGGAAGTTACATATAGCAAGCCCTCTTCTGACATATCAAGGATGAGAACGCAGGAGACGGGATATATTCCTTAGACATTACGGGCAAAGTTAGGGAGAACGCTGCATACGGTAAGGAAGAGCTGAAATCTGCGGAGGAGATCGCGCAGATGGCCGGTATGACAGACGTTAACGTTCAAAGAGATTACATGGCCGTAATGTCTAATTCTATGTCTGACGAGGATTTCGCAAAGCTTATGGAGGACGGTGTCAACCCGACAAGCATACCTGCGGGCGAGACTGTCACGAATCTTGACCGCATCAAGATCAAGATGGCTGAAAGCGGCGTTACGATCGCCGGCTATAATGATGATCTGACCGAGGAAGATATCAAGGCAGTGTACGGCAATTCCATAAATGCAGGAAGGATCATAGCAGACACGCTTGATGCCGCAGATCTTCCCGATACGGGAGATAATATATCACAGATCAAAGAGACCGTCATGATGGCGGATAATCTCAAGCCCCTTTCCGATGATGCAATGGCTTTCATGATAAAGGAAGACATGGCTCCGACAGTGGACAATCTGTACAGGGCACAGTACTGTGCGGCAAACGCCGGACTATCCTCACGCGGGGTTCATTATGACGGCGCAGCGACCTATGCCGGCGGGGAATATACACAGTCAAAATGGGATGATCTCAAGGATCAGGCGGCAGAGGTGATAAAAGAAGCCGGTCTTGATGATACCGATACTGCCATCGAAGACGCAAAGTGGATCGCCATGCATGAGATCCCGTTGACGAAGGATACTCTTACTGCATACGAAGAGATAAAGGATCTGCAGGTTCCCGTTGATCCTGCCGACCTAATTGCGGCAATGACCGTTGCCATTGAAGATGGAAGAAGTCCGAAAACTGCCGATATCACACAGACAAAGAGCCTGTATGAGAAGGCGGCGGATATAGTCGATACATTTAAGAATATGGAAGATCCTGCCGATATCACCCGCCGCAGGCAGCTTGAAGAGGTCAGGCTGGTAATGACAAAGGAGGCAAACCTTACACTCCTCAGGAAAGGGATCAATGTTGAGACCGAGTCGTTAGAACAGCTTGTGGAGGAGCTAAAGGAAGCGGAAAGGCAGTTCTATGCGCCGCTTCTGGGAGATGCGACGGATAACGGGGACGGGATCGCAGACAGGAATGCGGAGAATGTTCTTGATAATAAGATAGATCTGTACAAGCAGACCGTATCGGTATTAAACGGGATATCGTCTGTTCCGGTAAGGATAATTGCCGAAAAATCATCAACGGATGATTTTAACCTTGGAGGTATCGCACGTGACGGCGCAGCTCTGGCATCGGCGTATCAAAAGGCCGGAGAGACATACGAGGCGCTCATGACCGCGCCGAGAGCCGATATGGGCGACAGTATCCGCAAGGCATTCAGAAATGTGGATGAGATACTTACGGATCTGAATATGGATGTTAACGAGGCAAACCGCAAGGCGGTGAGGACTCTCGGTTATTCCGGAATGATGATAAACAGGGAATCCATTGATACCGTAAGGAATGCGACGCATTCCGTCGAAAGAGTCATATCGCTCATGACACCGGCCAAAACGCTTTCAATGATACGCGAAGGCCACAATCCTCTCTCGGAGAACATATTTGACCTTGAGAAGTCTCTTTCGGAGGAAACGTTTGAAGAATCGGAGGAGAAATATTCGAGATTTCTGTTCAGGCTTGAGAGGAGCGGAAATATCACGGAAGACGAGAAGCAGACCTATATCGGAATGTACAGGCTGTTCAATGCGGTTGAAAAGCAGGACGGAAAAGTCATTGGAAACGTTCTGTCCTCGGGACGCGAGCTGACATTTGAAAATATGCTTGAGGCATCAAGAACAAACCGCAGGACGAATGAAGAATATGTCATAGATGATGATTTCGGATATCTGGAAGAGCTTACTCAAAAGGGAGAATCTATAACCGCGCAGCTTGCCAGAACCTTTACGGAGCTTTCGGATCCGCAACCCGACAAGAGCTATGTTAAGGAAAAGCAGCGCGAGATAAGATCGGCGGCCGGGTCTGATAGGGAAGCCACAGATATCCTGACGGTGATATCCGAGCCGGTAACGGTAGACAACATACTGGCAGCGGGCGCTATGACCGGAGGAATGGGAAAAGGCTACAAGAAGATGTTTTCCGGCAACGGATCAACGGAAGATGATAAGAGACCGGAAGATGAGATAATGACCAAAGAAGACGCTGACAGACTGGTGGACAGCCTGAATGACAAAGAGAGCGCGTCTGCGGCATATAAGAGCTTTCTCGATAAGGCCGAAAGGATAGTCAGGGAAGATACGCTTGCTGCCGAAACATATGAAGATGTAAGAACATATTCCATGCTCTACAAGCAGGTAGGGTTTGCCGCATCCCTTGCATCAAGCGAGAATTATGAGGTTCCGGTATACCTTGAAGACGGATGGACATCCGTACATCTGACGATCATCCATAACAGCGATGAGACCGGCAGGGTGAGGGCAGCTTTTGAGAGCGAGCAGTACGGCAGGGTAGAAGCTTCGTTCATGCGCAAATCAAACGGCGTAGACGGATTTATCGTATCGAATTCCCGTGCAGGGGTTGATAATCTGAAGGCAATTGACGATAAAATAATAGAGGGGTTCAGGAAAGAACACATGGATGTGTCAAATCTGTCGTATGTATTTTCTGCAAACGGTAACAGCAGATACATACCCGAATCTGAAGGATCAGATGTTTCCGACCGCGAATTGTACAGGATCGCCAAGGCTTTTATCGGCGCGATACAGTAAGATGAGTTATCGGTTCCAATGAGCCGGTGTTCAAGAGAAGGAGACATAATATGAAGATCAATTCGAACATGCAGGCACTCATAGCACAGAACGTACTTCGTACCAATGAAGAAAAGAATGCCGCTTCGACAGAGAAGCTTTCATCGGGATTCAAGATCAACCATGCCAAGGATTCACCGGCCGGAATGGCTGTATCTAACAGGATGAACGCGCAGATAAAGAGTCTGTACAAGGCAAAGGACAATGCAAGCAATGCAGTGAACGTTGTTCAGACAGCGGACGGAGCTCTTACGGAAGTACACAATATGCTTCAGCGAATGAATGAGCTCGGGGTCAAGGCATCCACCGGAACACTTACGACATCCGACAGAGAGGCAATACAGAAGGAAGTGGACGCTCTTCGCAAGGAGATCGACCGTATTGCGAAGGACAGTGAATACAACACACAGAACCTTCTCGGCGGCGAGCAGCAGATGAAGGGATATATCATGGATAACGGTCTGACGGATAAGATAAAGGTTGTGGACTATGATGTTGATTTCCCGAAAGGCGAGTACACGCTTAATCTTTCAGATCATGAAAAGCCCACACTTATGATCGACGGCGTTGATGTACCGAATCTTAAGAGTATAGTTTCCGAAAATGACAATAGGATCATTGCAACATTAAATGACGGATCAAAACTCACATTTTCCTATGATGGAGCCGATCATCCGGCAGCTATAAAAGTAGATATAACGGGAATAGGCGGTATGAAGATCCAGGTCGGCACAAAGACGGGACAGGAGATACAGGTTGTCATTCCCAAAATGGATCCGGTAACGATCGGGATCGGGGATATCGACATGAGAACCGAGGAAGGTGCGAGAAAGTCTCTTGAGGATATAAGAGATGCAATAGAATACGTTTCATCCGCCCGTTCGGGACTCGGTGCATATCAGAACAGGCTTGAGTCGACGGTTGCTTCACTTGCGGAGACGACGGAGAATCTGGAACAGTCATATTCCACCGTCAAGGATGTGGATATGGCCGAAGAGATGGTGGATTACACGAAGCTGCAGGTTCTCGTACAGGCGGGAACAAGCATGCTCGCCCAGGCCAACGAACAGCCCCAGCAGGCTTTACAGTTATTGCAGTAAGAAGGAGGGGCTTATATGACAAAAGAGCGTATACAGGAATATACCCTTAAGATCACAAACGCATCGCCAACCGGCATTATCGTTATAATGTATGATCTCGCGATCGAATATATCACAGAAGCCCAAAAGTGCTTTGACAATGGCGATCATGAAGGCGCAAAGGTTCAGTGTACCAATGCGGGAAGAGTGCTCGGCGACCTGATAACATCGCTTGATTTTACATATGAGATATCATTCCCTCTGTACCGGATATATGAATATATCTCAAAAGAAGTATCGATGGCTGTGATAAAGGATGACGGGAGTACGCTTGATAACTGCGCGAGACTGCTCGGTTCAATGAAGGAGTCGTTTGAGCAGCTGGCTGCGCAGGATGAATCCGGACCGGCAATGAGTAATGCACAGCCGGTGTATGCGGGACTGACATACGGGAAGGGTACCCTGAACGAGAGCACGACTTCCGATAACAGAGGATACACAGTCTGACATTGTATATATTGCACAAAAAACAGGTCAGGGCATAACAAGCCCCGGCCTGTTTTTGTGTATAATCACGAAAAATGATTTTCGCTTCTCCGGTCATTTACAGTTCATGATCCATATCATATAATCTACGATAACAAAACATATAGTAAACGGATTTAATCCGTTCGTTCTGGAATTGTCAATGACATTTCGTGAACCGGTCGGTTCAAAGAAACGCACTGCTTATCATATGCAATACGGTCAGAGGGAGGATATGTGACTATAGGAAGATCATATACTGATATTAAGGAAAGAGTCTACGCATCGGTCTGCGACAGATTATTAAAGTACACCGTTTCGGATGATGAGCAGGTCATGAAGACCGTAAGGGATTGCATCATGGCAGATAATGATGCGGACGGCCTTACTCCGAGACAGCGCGGACAGATGAGTCACGAACTCTTCAACAGGATACAGAGAATGGATGTGCTCCAGGATCTCTTGGATGATGATACCGTTACCGAGATAATGGTTAACGGTACGTCGGAGATATTTGCGGAGCGTGAAGGGAAGATCACGGGAACCGGCATCTGTTTTGAATCGAGGGACAGATTACTCGATATCATAGGCAAGATAGCATCCGGAGTAAACAGGACTATCAACCTGTCGTCCCCGATATTGGATGCAAGGCTGCAGGACGGATCGCGGGTAAACGCGGTTCTTGATCCTGTGTCGATCGACGGTCCGTCGCTTACTATCCGAAGGTTCCCGAAATATCCGATAGATGCCGCGGCGCTTGTCGGCAGGAACAGCATAACACAGGAGGCTCTTGATTTTCTGAAGATGCTTGTAAGTGCCAAATACAACATTCTGATAAGCGGATCCACCGGGTCGGGAAAAACAACGCTTCTGAATGTTCTGTCGGGATTCATCCCTCCGGATGAGAGGATCATAACTATAGAGGACAGTGCCGAACTTCGGATAATGGGGATCAGGAATCTTGTCAGGCTGGAGACGAGAAATGCATCGGTAAGCGGGAGCGGTGAGATATCAATAAGGGATCTGATCCGATGTGCACTCAGGATGCGGCCCGACAGGATAATCGTCGGCGAGGTAAGAGGAGAGGAGGCAATTGACATGCTGCAGGCATTTAACGTCGGACAGGACGGGTCGCTGTCTACAATTCATGCAAACAGCGCGAGGGACGCCCTGTCCAGACTGGAAACAATGGTAATGCTGTCAACCGCAATACCAATGGAGGCTCTTCGGAGGCAGATCATGTCGGGTATTGATATTATCGTGCATCTGGGCAGGTTAAGGGACAAGAGCAGACATGTTCTGGAGATCAAAGAGGTCGTCAAATCGGATACAAACAGGCTCGATACGATAACACTGTTCGGATATGCGGAAGATAAAGACAGCAATCCTCAAGAGGTCAGAGGTACGCTCGTTAAGGAAAATGATCTTGTATACACCGACAAGCTGGACCGGTTTCTTCATAAATAAGCGGAAGGAAATATCGTGTATGAAATATAAGATGGAAACAAGAGAATGGCTGGTAAGTACAGCCGCCTATATCATCATTTCGGTATCGTTCGCGTGGCTGTTCTACGATTCGATGGCTGCCTGCCTGGCATTTGCGCCGTTCTTTTTGCTCTTCATAAAAGCGGTTAAATCCTACGCTGCGAACAGGAAGAAAGAGCAGCTTACCGATGAGTTTATAAGGTCGCTTGCTTCCGTATCGACATCGCTTGCCGCGGGAATATCCGCGGAGAATGCATTTGTTATGGCCGGAGCCGATATGGAGAAAATGTACGGGGCAAAATCACGCATCGTAAATGAGCTTAATATGATCAATTCACGGGTAAGAACGGGAACAAGGTTAAATGACGCGCTGTTTGACTTTGCAAAGAGAACGGGAATATCGGAAATATATGATTTTGCGGTCGTATTTTCCGTTGCATCCGAAAACGGAGCCGACTGTTCCTCTGTCATATCGAACTGTACCCGGATAATGGAAGCAAAGAGGCAGGCTGAGACGGAGGCACGGGTCCTTATCCGTTCAAAGCAGTATGAGCAGAGGGTAATGTGTATCATTCTTCCGGGTATACTGGCATATCTGCGTATATCCTCCGGATCATTCATAGATGTTCTGTATCATAATCCCCTCGGAATAATGATAATGAGCATGTGCCTCTTTGTATATGTTCTTGCGGTTTATCTGGCAGAAAAGATAGGAGATGTGAGGTTATGAGGTTATCGGATATATTTGTGTCCGCAAGAGCGGAAGGATTGATCAGGCAGATCTATCCCAAATGCGAAGCCGACAGAAAAGTGCGCAGATACGGCAGAAGAAAGGCGATGCTCTTTGCCGCAGTGATCACCGGAACGGTCATATTGTCGGTCCCGGTATTTGCCACCGACAGCATTAAACTGAAGAAACCGGTCCGGCAGATCGAGCGAAATGAATCAGGAAAAGGTTCCAGGACCGTAACATTAAATGTCATGGCGGACAACGGATACGAAGACCGGATAACGATAAACGTCAATGAAAGAGTATACAGTTTGGTGGAACTGGAGGATTATTCGCAAAAGCTTGACGATATATTATGGACAAGGATACTCGGAGACAACCGGGACGGCTCATATGTAACGGACGATCTTGAACTGGTGCGCCGTATAGAAGGTTATCCGTTTAATATAACATGGAAAACCGACAGGCCGCAGATCATGAGTCCGGGAGGGGTCATTGACAGGGAAAAGCTGGCAGCTGAGGAT
Source organism: uncultured Lachnospiraceae bacterium (assembly GCA_905235745.1). Classification (GTDB taxonomy): domain Bacteria; phylum Bacillota; class Clostridia; order Lachnospirales; family Lachnospiraceae; genus UBA2868. Next base: position 36,733 of record CAJOMN010000014.1, on the reverse strand, counting down.
CCGGATAACGAAGGCGTGCGCATCATGCTGTGTGCAACATGCAGATACCGGGATTATACTGAAGAAAAGGAGGGTTATGTCATAGTACATACCGCTTCGAAAAATGCCGAAGAATCCATACATGACATGATCGATACTTCGGTCAGGGAGTCGGACCTAAGCAGCGAGAATGATGACAAACAGGTACTGCCGGATCATGCCGGAAGGACAGGCATCAGATTTTACGATGCGGCATCAAACAGGGGATGGATCGTGCTGTTCGTGGGGATCGCGGCAGCTTTTCTGCTTATGAAGGTGACGGACGGGAAGATTAAGGAGAAGGCGGGAATTCGAAGCAAACAGATAGATAATGATTACCCCAACATAGTCAATCAATACGCGCTCTATCACACCGCGGGAATGAATCCCCGGGCAATCTGGTTCGGTATATGTTCAAGATATGAGGAAGGACTTGACCCGGCGGGGAAGAACAGGAGATATGCGTATGAGGAAATGGTGACGACAAGAAAGATGATGGAAGAAGGATGCGGGGAACTGGCTGCATATGATGAATTCGCAGCAAGATGCCGGAGCATAAAGTACAGATCGTTCATCAATCTTGTCAAGCAAAGCGTGATAAAAGGCAGCAGGGATCTTGATGAAATGCTGGCGGAGGAATTGGATAAGGCGCAAAGAGACAAGAATAACATGATAAAAACACAGGCGTCCGAAGCCGAGACCAGGATGTTGCTTCCGATGTTCATGATACTGATAACAGTGATCGCGATCGTTATGATACCGGCGTTTATAGAACTTAATGGTTGAAATAATGCATAAAATGGTATTAAATATAGAAGATATTGTCGGAAAGGAAGACTATATGCAGTAATATGAGCGTCCGGATCGTAATACAACAGATGATCATCATATTCATATTGATCTTTACAGGCGTCTATCTGTATAAGAGAAAACACCTGTCCAACGAATCTTCCAGACAGTTATCGTGGCTGATAGTCAATATAACCAACCCGATAACTCTTTTGTGCGCGGCACTTTCGGAAGAGCAGAAGGTGGGAGCGGGAGAGATCGGCATGGCCTTTCTGTATTTTTTTGCATTGTATGCGATCCTGATCCCGGTTTCATACCTTATTCCCGTGCTACTGAAGGTTGATAAGGGCCGGCGTTACGCATATCATATGCTTTCGATATTCGGAAATGTCGGTTTCATCGGAATCCCCATATCATCGGCAGTACTCGGCCCGTCTTCATTGATATATGTATCAATATGCGGCCTTACGTACAACATCTTAATGTATACATACGGTGTCGCTTCACTTAAGAGAACCGCCGTGATCCAGCATCCGGGAAGTGAGCAGACGGACGGGTTTAGTCTGAAAAATGCGGTAAACTCCGGAATGGTGTTCGCGGTCATTACTATCATAGTATATCTGACGGATCTGAGTGTTCCGGATGTGATCTCCGGAGCGCTCGGATACATGGCAAACTGTACGACGTTCCTGTCAATGATCGTACTCGGAGTGTCTGTTGCACAGATGATTCCGGAGAAGGTATTCACAAACCGGAGACTGTATGTGTTTGTTGCAGTCAGACAGATACTTGTGCCGGTGCTGCTGATATATATATTAAGACCGTTTATAACAGATGAACTGACAATGCGGACCGTTGTCGTTATGGCCGCAATGCCTTCCGGCAATCTTCCGCTTATGATGGCCAAACAGTACAAAGTGGAAGAAGATATGATCTCCGCGGGGATCATACTGACAACCCTGGCGTCGATCATCACGATCCCTGTTGTGATGTATTTCTTATAAAATGTATACGATAGAGACCTGAAGTAGAAAAACAGAGCCTGTTTCATACAGGTTCTGTTATTTTTTTGTGTATGTTCAACAGATTCAAAGACTATGCCCATGCCTCGTTTTTGTACAGATTCACGATATTGAAAAAGGGTATTTACAGGGGCAAAAATCATACCTTATAATCATTCTTGTCAGAAAAACGCAGTCGCGGTTTTCAAACAACAGATCATGCCGTATCGGCATAATTTCAAACTACTTTGCTGTTATTGTTTGTTTAGAAAAGGAGGAATTGAATGATCATTAGAACAATCGAATCGATCCTGTCGGGGATCAGGGAAAGAGTTACGGCTGTCGGTAAGGATGAGCGTGGCATCGGAGTCGTGGAGGTGATACTGATATTAGTGGTGCTCATAGGTCTTGTTGTGATATTCAGGGATCAGCTTACTTCTCTCGTGAACAGCATTTTCGGAAGGATAGCGGAGGATGCCAATGCACTATGAAAAAGCGGGGAGGGATCACGATATTCCTGACACTGATACTGTCGGTCATTTCGGCTTTTATCATCACTCTTGCCGTCATATCCGGAAGGTATATATCAAAGAGCGAAGCTGTATATGCAATGGATAACGCGGTACGGTCATGCTTTGCGGAATACAACAGGGAACTGTATGACAGATACCATATCCTGCTGATCGACAGCTCCTACAAAGGATATGAAAAAGGGAAGGACAGGATAGAGGATCATTTTGCGATGTATCTCGAAAACGGGATCAGTGAGAACGAGCTGTGCCGTGCGCAGATATCGGAAGAAGAAAATGCTGCGGAATCCAATAACGGGTACCTGTATGAGGCAGGAGTCGATTACGCAAGAAAAACCGGTAATATCGACGGCAGATTTTCAGGAACCGGCGATGATGCATATTTTCTTGCGTATCTGTGGGACGTATGCGGAAACCGTGACAGTATACGGGAGAATTCATGCCGGACAGGAGAGATCGAGTATCTTCTGTACGGATTTGACTCGGATGACGAGAACATCAGGCTTGCCGGAGAGGATTATGAGGAGTCGGAAGGTATGACGTATGATGAATACCTGAGCAGCCGGCTGGAGGAAGAGGGAATATTGTTATTAAGACGAAGATTCGGGGAACTTATATCGGAATATATGCAGCAAAACGGAAGTCCCGGATTTGATCTTGACGAGTGTTATCACAAAGTCACATTTACGGCAATACTGAAAGGCCGCGGTACGGGAGAGTACAGCGTTGAGAGAGAATATTCGTACGATCTTTCGGAAATATAGAAGAGGGAGCCTTACGGTTGAAGCAGCCGTTGTACTTCCGATATTTATGGTGTCTCTGTTTACGCTTGTATCCGTTCTGCCCATGAACCTTGCGGGCATGCGGATACAGGCGTCCCTCCTTACAGCGGCAGAAGAGCTTGCGGTATCATGTGCTGACGGACATAATATTTCAATCTCGACGGTCAGGGATGAGCTTATAGGAAATGCGGCGCGTGAAGATGAAAAGTATATAGAAGGGGGAATGGAAGCGGTCGATATGTCGGGATCTTGCCTCGACGACCCCGAATACATCGAACTGTGTCTTGAATGTAATCTGGTTCCGCTTATGGGAGAACGCTTCGGACTGTTAGGAGTACCGTACAAGAGGAGATGCGTCTCACATATATGGTGCGGATATGAGAACGGATTCTTTCAGGATGAAGATTATGTCTATATTACAAAAGACAGTGAAGTATATCACCTGGACAGGGACTGCAGCCATTTAAAGCTTACAGTCAGGGAGGTCAGCCCGGACGGGATAAGTACACTTAGAAATAACAGCGGTGGCAAATACAGACCGTGCGAGATATGTCATGGGAGTCTCTCGGACGGAAAGCTTTACATCACGCCCGAGGGAGACAGATACCATGGCAGCATTACATGCAGCGGGCTGAAGAGGACGGTCCGTGCGATCCCTGTCAGTGAAACAGGAGACAGGAGGCCGTGCAGCCGATGCGGCAGATAAGGGAGTGCATTGCGCTGGCAATGCTTGCCATAAGTTCATATACGGATATCAGGGAGAAATACATATACCTTGTCCCGATGATCATATCCGCGGCAGGTGCAGCCTTAATGTCTGTAATATATGCGCTGTCCGGTCCTGATGAGTCGGCAGCCGGGGTCGTAACAGGAGAAGTGATCATCCCGGCGGCTGCCGGTATCGTACTGATAGCGCTTAGCAAGGCGGCAAGGGAACACATCGGAGCCGGAGACGGATATCTTGTGGCGTCTCTTGGGATGGTGATCGGATTAAGATCCATGTTATGCGCCGCTGCAGCAGGCATAATGGCTTCTTTGCTGTTTGCGGCAGTATTCATTAGCGGAAACAGGCGTCACAAACGTATATTCATTCCCTTTGCGCCGTTTGTTCTTGCGGGATATATGGCAGTACTGATATATGAAATGCATTGACAGAATATTGTACATCAGAAAGAGAGGCAGCTTTACCGTGGAAGCAGCACTTATAATGCCCATGATATTGGGAGTTATAGTGCTGTTTATTTATATTGCTATGTTCGCTCATGACAGATGTGTGCTTGAGTATGCGTGCCAGACTGCGTCCGCAAGAGCGGCGTATGACCGCTCGGATCCCGAAGAAGAGGCGGAACGGATAATGGAGCTAAATACACGCAGCAGTCTGATATTGAACTGGGACATGGATATGCATGCAAGCGCGGATGAGACTGTTGTAACGGCGTATATCGAAGCAACACCCCCGGTATTGAACATAACATACACTCACAGCGCATCGGCATACGGGTACTTTTGCCCAAAGTATTAACAGAAACCGCCTGATTTGGTATAATCCCACTATGATTGGGAAAATACAAGAGATTCTTGAGAAACAAGGGTATCTTCTGATCGAATCAAATATTCCGTTTGTCAAATTGTATGTTCAGTATGATACATCTTTCGCAAAGGTGATCCAGATAATTGACTGCACAACGGATGTGCCGCTGACTGTCGAGCAGTATTCGGTCTTCTGTAAGAAGTCAAAGGAGCATATCAATGACAGGGGATATGAAACGATTGATTTTCTGACACTGGTAGTAACCCCGTTTCTGAATGAGGTTAAGAAGTTCATTCTGAATGATGACCGCTGCTGGATCGTCAATTCAGAGACAATGGCAGTCATAGTATACGACAATGAGCCCGATGAATTCTATGGACTACGCAGGTTATTAGAGTCGGAAATGATTGCTAAAGTGCCGGAATCTGAAGTATACTATGATAGAAATGCATCAGGCGGGTATACGGGATATTATGACAATGCGCCCCGACAGTCCAGGTCGTTTGCAGGGGAATTTACCCCGGTCAATACGGCGATGGTCATATTTAACGTTCTTGTCTTCATAATAATGTCAATTGCCGGTTCAACCGAGGATATAGAGTATATGCTTGAACACGGGGCAATGTATGTCCCCGCTGTTCTTGAGGACGGGCAGATATACAGATTTGTTACATGTATGTTCATACATTTCGGATTTATGCATCTGTCCGGTAACATGGTTGTATTACTGTTTCTCGGAGACAACGTTGAAAGAACCGTCGGCAAGTTCAAATATCTGCTGATATATCTTCTGGGAGGATTGTTCGGCAGCATAGGGTCATTTACATATGCATTCGTATATAATCCGGGAATAGTATCCGCAGGAGCATCGGGAGCGATCTTTGCGGTGATCGGAGCCCTGCTGTGGCTTGTTATACGCAACAAGGGGCGACTCGAGGATATGACCACGCTCAGGATGTGCGTTCTTATCGCATACGCTCTCTATAACGGATTTACTTCGGAAAATGTTGATATGGCAGCACATCTGTTCGGATTCGTCGGCGGATTTGTGATTGCCGTATTATTGTACAGAAAGAATGATAGGAGTTTGACTGTATGAAGATAAACATTTATTATGGGGGAAGAGGCATACTTGACGATCCGACACTGTTTGTTATCGGCAAGATGACCGAAGTACTGACCGAACTGAACGTAAATGTCGAACGTTTTCCGCTATATGAACTCAGAAATCAGATAACTTCGCTTCCGGCGTCGATCAACGAAGCAGACGGGATAGTACTGGCAACCACTGTAGAATGGTATGGTGTCGGAGGGCTGATGATGCAGTTCCTTGACGCATGCTGGCTCTATGGCAACAAGGAAAAGATAAGCAAGACCTATATGTGCCCTGTTGTCATGTCGCTGTCAAGCGGAGAGAGAGAAGCCAAGACCAATCTTCAGGTGGCATGGGAAATACTCGGCGGGCTTCCGTGCAGCGGGCTGTGCGGATATGTTGAGGATATGACAAGCTTTGAGCTTAACACCGAGTATATCAAGATCATCGAGAAGAAGACGGAGAATCTGTATCGTACGATCTCACAGAAAATGCATTCGCTTCCTTCGAGCAATCAGGCGGTAAAGCAGATAGTCGGAGGCTCTAAGAACATATCGCTGACACCTCAGGAAACAGAGCAGCTATCCAAATATGCTTCTGACGAACAGTATGTACAGCAGCAAAAGGAGGATATTCAGGAACTGTCATCGCTCTTTAAGGGAATGCTCGAAAAGAAGGATGTTGATGTTAACAAGCAGTATATCAAGGATTTTGAAGATCATTTTGCTCCGGAGGGCACGATCAACGCTTCATACAAGTTCATGATCGAAGACCGGAAAAAATCACTGATAGTCGAAATCGTTGATTCAAGACTTAAATGCTATTACGGTAATTTCGATGCTCCGGATATACTGTGCAAGATAAAGCCGGAGGTTCTTGAGCAGATAATCATGGGACAGATGAGCTTTCAAAGGGCGTTTATGACCGGCGATATGCAGGTGAAGGGTGATTTCCGGATACTGCTGCTTCTCGACCAGGTATTTACGTTTCTAAACGGCAATGAATAGTAAGACCGGTATCAATACAGGAAGGGCGATCATATGAAGAAGGAAGATTGTATTTTTTGCAAGCTTGCAAACGGTGACATTCCGACGAACACCATTTACGAGGACAGCGATTTTCGGGTATTTCTCGATTCGTCACCCGCTACAAAGGGACATTGTCTGATCGTTCCGAAGGAGCACTTTGATAATCTTGAGGAATTGAGTGATGATGTTGCGTCAAAGGTATTTCCGCTTGCAAGGAAAATGATGAAGCTGCTAAAGGAAAAGCTCGGATGGGACGGCTTCAATGTTGTACAGAATAACGGTGAATTGGCGGGACAGACCGTATTTCACTTTCATACGCATCTGATACCGAGATATGAAGGTGACGGAGCAAGTATTGCCATGTCACATACCTCTCCCGGAGAAGGCGAACTGGAGAAAGTACTGGAGCAGATACTGTCATAGACGGGATCAACACGGAAGGAACAAGAAACTTATATAAAAGGAGAATCAAAAGGCAATGAGTTCAAAGGTTACTTATGATTACAGTAAGGCAATGCAGTTTATAGGCGAGCAGGAGATCGCCTCAATGTGTGAGATCGTGGAAAATGCCAAAGATGTTCTTGTGTCAAAGAGCGGCGCGGGGAATGATTTTCTCGGATGGATCGATCTTCCGATCGATTATGATAAAGAGGAATTCGACCGTATACTCGCGGCGGCGGAGAAGATCAAGAGCGATTCGGACGTTCTGCTCGTTATAGGGATCGGGGGATCGTATCTGGGCGCAAGAGCGGCGATTGAGTTCCTGCGGCACAGCTTCTACAATATCATCCCCAAGGAAGTCAGGAAGACTCCCGAGATATACTTTGTGGGGAACAGTATCAGCAGCACATATATCAAGCATCTGACAGATGTTATCGGAGACCGTGATTTTTCGATAAACATGATAAGCAAATCCGGAACGACAACGGAGCCTGCCATCGCGTTCCGTGTGTTCAAGGAAATGCTTGAGAAGAAATACGGAAAAGCCGAGGCAGCCAAGAGGATATATGCAACGACCGACAAGGCAAGAGGATCGCTTAAAAATCTTGCAAACGAAGAAGGCTATGAGAGCTTTGTGGTTCCGGATGATGTCGGAGGCAGATTCTCGGTTCTTACCGCAGTGGGACTTCTGCCGATAGCTGTATCGGGCGCGGATATCAATAAGCTCATGGAGGGCGCGAAGGACGAAAGAGATATTGCGCTCACCGCTCCTTTTGAAGAGAATGACGCTCTGCAGTATGCGGCAGTCCGTAACATTCTCCTGCGTAAGGGCAAGCAGATCGAGATCATGGCCAATTACGAGCCGTCGGTGCATTATATTTCGGAATGGTGGAAGCAGTTGTACGGTGAATCCGAAGGCAAGGATCAGAAGGGGATATTCCCCGCAAGCGTTGATCTTACAACGGATCTTCACTCGATGGGTCAGTTTATCCAGGATGGTTCGAGAAATATATTCGAGACCGTTATCAATATAGAAGTTTCAAGAGAGTCTATTACGATAGAGAAAGAGCCGACGGATCTTGACGGGCTCAATTATCTGGCCGGCAAGACGGTTGATTTTGTCAACAAGAGCGCGATGAACGGCACAATTCTTGCCCATACCGACGGAAATGTTCCGAACACGATCGTCAATGTGCCGGAAGTAAACGAATATTATCTCGGTCAGCTGTTCTATTTCTTCGAGTTTGCATGCGGAGTAAGCGGATATACGCTCGGCGTTAATCCTTTCAATCAGCCCGGCGTGGAAAGCTACAAGAAGAATATGTTTGCACTTCTCGGCAAGCCGGGATATGAGGAACAGCGAGAGGCTCTCATGGCAAGACTGTAATGAAGACCATTGTACTGACCGGAGGAGGAACGGCCGGACATGTTACACCGAACATCGCACTTCTTCCCGCGCTAATAACGAATGAGTATGATGTTCACTATATAGGTTCATATGAAGGGATGGAACGGTCACTGATAGAGGACTATTCCATCCCTTATCATGGTATTTCGACCGGAAAGCTCCGCAGATATTTTTCCCTGAAGAATTTCACGGATCCGTTCAGAGTAATAAAAGGGTTCTTTGAAGCCAATTCAGTGATCAGGAAACTGAAACCGTCGATAGTATTCTCAAAGGGTGGCTTCGTATCGGTTCCGGTTGTCTGGGCGGCAAAGATCAATCATGTGCCTGTGATAATCCACGAGTCCGATATGACTCCCGGGCTTGCAAACAAACTGAGCTTTTCGGCCGCAACGAAAATATGCTGCAATTTCCCGGAAACGCTTGAAGTGCTTCCCCGGGAAAAAGCATGTCTTACCGGATCCCCTATAAGAGCCGAGCTTATGCTCGGAGATGCCGCGGTAGCGGAAAGGATATGCAATTTCGAAGATCCCGATAAGCCGGTTATTATGGTGGTCGGGGGCAGCCTCGGAGCTGCTTCGGTCAATGCGATGATCCGAAAGATACTCCCGCGGCTTACCGAAAAGTATAATGTCATGCATCTGTGCGGCAAGGGCAAGCTTGATGAATCGCTTGCGGGGACTGCCGGTTATTATCAGATCGAATATGCAAAAGATGAGATGAAGGATCTGTTTGCCTACGCAGAGGTAGTTGTATCGCGTGCGGGTGCTAATGCGATATGCGAGCTTCTGGCGCTTCACAAGCCCAACCTGCTTATTCCCCTGCCCGCATCAGCCTCAAGAGGAGACCAGCTTCTGAATGCCGAATCGTTCAGGAAACAGGGATTTTCACTTGTACTCGACGAAGACAGGGATCTTAATGAGGACTCGCTGTATGACACGATCTGCGAACTGTATGAAAGGCGTGAGGAATTCCGCAGGACCATGCTGAAAAGCGACCAGACCAATGCCGTCTCAACAATAATCAGGCTGATAGAAGAATACAGCATTCAATAAAGTGTCGATCAATATCCTGTACGAAGACAATTCCATAATCGTAGTCGAAAAACCGGCCGGAGTTGCCACACAGTCCGCAGATGTCAGACAGAGCGACTGTGTTAGTTATATTAAGGAACATCTCAAAAAGAACAATCCCGGGAACAGGGAAGAGCCTTATGTCGGAGTGATCCACAGGCTGGACCAGCCTGTTGCGGGACTTCTGGTATTCGCCAAAACAAAGAAAGCCGCCGCTTCCCTGTCCGAACAGGTTCGCAGTGACATTATGAATAAACATTATCTCGCCATGGTTGAAGGAATCATAGATGCTCCTGAGGATACGGAACTAATCAACTATATGTACAAAGATCCGCAAACAAGCAAAGCAGTTATAACGGATGAAAAATCAAAAGCACCTAAACTGCAGGAAGCACGCCTTATATATCATACGGACAGGATAATCGAATCACGAAACTGTACGATCCTGTCAGTAAAGCTCATAACAGGCAGGTTTCACCAGATAAGAGCGCAATTGTCGCATATCGGACACCCGATCACAGGTGACAAAAAGTACGGAGCCAAAACTCCGTATGAACAGGGGATTGCTCTTGTGGCAGACAGGCTTGAATTCGTTCACCCCGACTCGGGCGAAAAAGTTGAAAAAAGCGTTGACTTTTCCTTTTCCCTTTGTTAACATATACAAGTCGCGAGACAGATAATATATGCGCGAGTGGCTCAGTTGGTGGAGCGCGACCTTGCCAAGGTCGAGGCCGCGGGTTCGAGTCCCGTCTCGCGCTCTTGCACGAAGGAAGAGACATCCCTAAGAGGATGTCTCTTTTTTCGTGCAAAGAGCATCTGGATCGAGACGGGACGACCTGTCACGGCTGGCGAAGCCACGGCGTGACGATACCGCTGACCCGTCTCGCGCTCTTGCTTAAGACTCAGAAGACATCCTGCCGCAACCTGGTGGGGTATTTTGTTTTGATATCGGATTTGACTAAGACATCTTAATAATGATAAAGTATTCTCAACGATTTTATCAAATTTCCAATGCAAGGGCGGCCGGCAGGTGAAATGAAAAAGAAAACGAGGTTTATCATGAAGAATAAAATAATTATTACGGGAATACTCATTCTGGCTTTATCCGGAATGCTGTGCGGATGCGGTAAAAGCGGAGATATTAAGCCGGAGGATGCCGGTGCAACGACAGAAGATACTGCACAAGTGCCGGATAATACGGTAGAGGCAGACGCTTCCGGGGAGGAAAACGAGGAAGATCGAAACATTTCCGATGATGAGACAAATAATTCCGAAGAAACGGAAGATGATACCGAATCCAATATGGAGTCTGCAGGAGTGCCTTACGGGGATATCCTTTATATGTATAAGTCGATCCAGGATGGCGATCTGGATTACTCAGAGATGGAGATGATGGGGTTTCAGACAGCGCTTATTGAATATGGCTGGCCCGGTGAATATATGAATAATGAAGTATGGTATCAGTACCTGGACGTTACGGGGGACGGAAAAGAGGAGCTGCTTATCACGGATGCATACGGGGATGTGATCGATATCTATTCTGATGAAGAAGCTCCGGTATATGCTTATGGCGCTCCGTACCGGGGGATCGCGACAGTTTATCCTGACGGAACTCTCGTGGAATCAATTTCATATGGCGTAAACGGTGCAAACGATATATGGTTCAAATATGACGATGATACCTGTGAATATGTTATGTCGCAAACAAAGGAAGAATCCGGGGATAAAGAATACATTACGCTTGAGGAAGGAGAGCGTATAGCGGATATTGAGGTCCCGGCGGTATGGAAAGAAAAGCTGGATGCTGCATTTCACGCAATATCCCTTCCCGATAATATGACGGATGAGGAACTGGAGGATGTCGAAAAGAAGCTGAATTCCATTGGATATTACGGGTTCCTTTTAAGCACATACCTTGATCCGTCCCGGATCGATTGGGACGAAGTCTTTTATGTGGGAGCCGGGTTTACACAGAATTATCCGTCCGAAAAGATACTGAACGCCTATTTGAAAGCAACCGGAGAAGAGGAGATCTATACTGATTTTACCGTGATGAAGGGCGAAGATGTCAGGAATTATGTCAAAAAGACCTCGGGGATGGATTATTCCGAAATGAAATGCCCCTTAGAGTTAGAGTGGACATATCTTGAGGATTACGATCTCTATTTAATGGAACACGGCGATACCAATCAGATCACTGTTTCGGTCACGGGCGGGCATTACGAAAACGGGGAATATGCGATCTCGTATTATGGTCAGTGGGGTGAGGAATACTGTGTAACATTTAAGGACGAGGGCGGAGATTACCTCTTTATCTCGAATTTACCGAAGTAAGGTCATTTTCCCCACGTCTTGTCAATATAGCTGAGAAGATCCCGAAGATCAATAATAATCTTCTTGACAATGATATATTATACAGGGTATATTATCGCATATAGTGAACGGATCTGTTTCGTTTACGATAGTATCAGTTTTGATCGGAAGTTTATTGAGTATGATTAACACAGTACATGATTTGACAGCATCTGCATTTTTCTTTTTTGCCTTTACGTCGGACCGATGTAAGGGTGATTTGTGATGCCAGATCATAGATTGCACTTACAGCGGTCCGGATAATCAGCCGGGCCGCTTTTTTGCGGACATTCGTGAGCGGCCGGATAACAGATGTCGCGGCGTCGGGAGACGAGGAGGTCAGAATGAGCGGATTAAAGATCGCATATACCGGAATAGAAGGTGCTTTTGCACATATTGTTGCGAGGAAGCTCTTTCCCGGAGAAGCATTTTATTCATTCGGGAGTTTTAAGAAAGCATATGAAGCGGTTGAAAACGAAGAATGCGATATGGCTGTTCTTCCGATCGAGAACAGTTATTCGGGTGAAGTAAACGATGTAATGGATCTTCTCTTTGAGGGACGGCTGTATGTAAATGCTCTTTATGCCCTCCCGGTTGTCCAGAATCTGCTCGGCATCAGGGGAAGCAGGATACAGGACATCAAAAAGGTCGTCAGCCAGCCGAAAGCTCTGGAGCAGTGTGATGAATATATACGCAGCAGGGGATATGAAGTCGTGCAGGCAACCAATACTGCCGTAGCCGCCAGACAGGTTGCCCAAATGGAGGATATATCCGTGGCTGCGATCGCAAGCATCGAAACAGCCGCGATATACGGTCTCAAGGTACTTGATGAACAGATTAACGAAAGAGATGACAATACCACAAGATTTGTTGTTGTATCGCGTGACTGCGGACACATAGATATACCCGGGCAGGAGAAGAGCTTCATTGTCTTGTTTACCGTTAATAATACGGCAGGCTCTCTGCTCGTCCCGCTGCAGATCATTGCGGATAACGGATACAACATGAAAGTTCTTCATTCAAGACCTCTGAAGAGCCGAAGATGGGAGTATTATTTTTACGTGGAGATAGAAGGGGATGTGACCGATCCCCGGGGACAGAACATGATGAGCAGGCTTGAAGAGGTATGTCCTTTCGCACGGGCACTGGGACCCTATTATATAGTGAACGACAATAATAATCCATGACAAGGAACAGTAGATGTTCATAGGAAAAGGAGACAGGAAATGGGAATGGTATATGAAAGACAACTTGCTATACCGGCGGAGGTAAAGGAAATGTATCCGCTTACCGCCAAGATGAACAGCACGATCCAGGACAGGAGAGCCAGACTCGAGGCTATATTTGAAGGAAGGGACGATAAGCTTATCCTGATAATAGGACCGTGTTCCGCGGATAACGAGGATTCGGTCATGGATTATATAGGTAGACTGGTTATGGTTCAGGAGAAGGTGGAAGACAAGATATTCATTGTCCCGAGAATATACACGAACAAACCCAGAACGACCGCGGAAGGATATAAAGGTATGCTTCATCAGCCCAATCCTACCGGCAAACCGAATCTGTTCAAGGGTATAGAAGCAACAAGGCATATGCATATGAGGGCCGTGATGGAGACAGGATTCGCCTGTGCGGATGAGATGCTGTATACGGAAAACTACGGATATCTGGATGACCTGCTGATATATGTTGCAGTAGGCGCCCGTTCAGTCGAGGATCAGCAGCACAGACTGACCTCGAGCGGTATAAGCGTGCCGGTCGGGATGAAGAATCCCACATCGGGCGATTATCAGGTCATGATGAATGCCATATCCGCCGCACAGAACAGCCACACGTTCATATACCGCGGATGGCAGGTACATTCCGACGGAAACAGTCACACACATGCGATACTGAGGGGATACACTGATCAGCACGGTTCCATGAAGCCCAACTACCATTATGAGGATCTTGTCAGACTGTGTGATTGTTATGACGAAATGAAACTTAACAATCCCGCCCTGATCGTTGATACGAACCACTGCAATTCCAACAGGAATCCATTCGAGCAGCGCAGGATAATCAAGGAGGTTCTTCAATCCGCAAGGCACGATGAACGCATTGCCGCTATACTCAAAGGCTTCATGGTGGAAAGCTATATAGAGGACGGTTCACAGGAGCCCGGCGGCGGATGCTACGGCAAGTCCATCACAGATCCGTGCCTCGGATGGGAGAAGACAGAGAAGCTCATATATGAAATAGCCGATCTTCTGTAGGAGATGTCGTTGACTACAGAATTGATCTGTGTTATCAAGGGATGAGAAAGGTAATATTTATCCAATGAGGATCGGTAAGATTAAAGAGAGCAAAACCGCCATATATATATGTTCATTCATTATCCCGTTTGTCATGATGATGATCTTCTGGGCACTTTGCGGTGTATATCCGTTCGGTGAACACTCAATACTCACGGGAGACATGGATATTGAGTTTGTTAATTTTTACTCATATTTTATCAACACCCTGAAGACCAGCAATGACTGGACATATATGCTGACCAAGACTCTCGGCGGTGATTTTCCGGGACTTGCGGCATTTCAGCTTCATGATCCGCTCCTCTTCCTTCTGCTCCTGTTTCCGGGAGACAATATAGCCGTCGGTATTGAACTTGTCTTTTCCCTGCAGATATCAATAGCGGGACTGTCGACCGCTGTTCTTCTGAACGGAAGGTACAAGAGATCATGGATGTCCCTTCTGTTTTCGACTGCCTACGCATTTTCGTCATTCTTTTTCGGATATCTTGTTCTGACCATCTATTTCGGAGCCCTGTCAATCCTTCCGCTTGTGATATATTATTTCCTCAAATATCTTGATGACGGAAAAAGCTTTATCGGATTTACTGTCACGGCCGCTTATTTTATATTTGTCAATTATCACATGGGATTTATGCTCGTCATCTTCCTTGTGATACTGTATATTTCCAGGATCATCGCATACCCTTCCTATATACGGAGAATACTGCCGCTGGCGCTGTCAGGAATAACCGTTCTTCTGATGGACGGATTTTTCCTTATCAGGACAGGATTGTCGCTCCTGGGAGAGAAGACAACCGAAGGTGCGGACTACGGACTGTACAGACGATTTCCGATGAACCAGCTTTTTGCCGGGATGTTCTCGGGATGTGCGAGAAATGATCTCCGTCCCCTCATATATGCTTCGGTTGCCGCCTTCTTTTTTGCAATCGTCTATCTCCTGCAAAGAAAGATCGCATTAAGGGAAAAGATTGCCGATATCTTCGTAATAGCGGCCGTTGCGGTCAGTATGTGGATAAACAGTCTTGATGCCGTGTGGCACGGGTTCAACAATCCGGAAGGATTCTACTGGAGATATGCGTACTACATCAGCATTATGGTTGTGATCATGGGATACAGGGGATTCATATCATATGTGTCTGATGAAGATAATTCGCAGATAAGATACGTGATCATCGCCGCACTGATACTTGTTGCATATATGGGATGGCTGACACTTATGCACAATCCGTATCTTGACCGGACGAGACTCGTACTCAATCTGGTTCTTGTAGCGTCTGTTGCGTTAATGAGCGTACTGATCAGAAATACAGGATTATGCGTAGCGGCATCCGCACTTCTTGTGCTCATATCGGCGGGGGATATGATGTATAATTCCCGTACAGCATACATATGTCTTAACGCCGAGGGAGGAGAGCTTCCCCGAATGGCTGATTTTAAGGATGACTATCACAATATTGATGATGTCATATCTTACGTAAAATCACAGGATGACGGATTCTACAGAATAGAGAAGGATTTTGACAGGGCAGTGAATGATCCGTCGATGTTTGATTACATCGGCATGTCGCATGACAGTTCATGCGAGAAGGACGAAATACTTGACTGGCTGGTAAATTTCGGATTCTGCAAGACAGTTTATTACACTTACTATAACGGCGGAAGCACCGCATTCACAGATGATCTGTTCGGGATCAGATATTATATTTCAAGGTTTGATTCTGTTGACAAACCATACGAGAGCATGTCATACAGCGGTAAGTATTACGCATACAGAAATGAAGATGCCCTTCCGATGGCATTTATCGCCCCGCATGGATTGGAGGAATACGATATAAGCACGGGAAATACGTTCGAGAAACAGAATTCGATCGCATCATACTGGAACGACAGACCGATATTCATTAAAGCCTTTCCCGATGTAACGCTCGTCGGAGCCAAAGAGGATGCAAACAGGTATATCCGGACGGATGATGAGGGATATATAGTCTATGATATTACGATAACGGAAAAGATGCCGTTATATATGTACTTCTATGCGCCCGGGCGGCAAAATGCCGAAGTATTCGTAAACGGGGAATCAAGAGATGTATATTTCAGCGTTAATCATTGGAACACTCTCTGCGCCGGTGTATATGACCCCGGCGAGACCGTCGAGATCATGATGCAGATATACGATGATGAGCTTGAGATAACCGAAAGCTGCTTCTATTATGAAGATCCCGGCGCCCTCAGGGAGTGGTCGCAGGCGGCAGGAAAGCTTAATGAACAGATAGGAGAAGTGACCAAGATAACAAGCTCCAATCTGATCTTCCCCACAGATACGGAGGATGAAGAGACGGTTGTAATGTCAATTCCCTATGACGACGCATGGAAGATCACCTGTGACGGCAGAGAAACGGTATCCGTGCCGGTCATGGAGCAGCTGATGGGAATTACGGTCCCGGCGGGCAGGCATATCATAGAAATGAAATATATTCCGAAAGGAACGGCATCCGGTATCGCAGTGAGCGTGACAGGGCTGATACTGTTTATCGGAGAGATAATATACTTTGCGAAGAAGAGGGATCGATCCTCATATTAATATTGACAAAGGAAAAGGCCTGTTGCCCCTAAAAATTGTTGAAAAGGTCAAAAATATCAAAAATGCCAAAACCGCGTATTATTTGGCGGTTTTTTTGCTATACTTAACGTAAACGACAGATATTAATATGTAAGATGAATGTTCAAATGAGGATCGGAATATGAATATATTCAGCGCCATCTCTTTGTTTGGCGGACTGGCTCTGTTCCTGTACGGAATGAAGCTGATGGGAAATAACCTTAGGGAAAGTTCATCGGGCACCCTGAAGGTCGTTATAGGAAGGCTTACCGATAACGCGGTCAAAGCATTCTTTGCCGGAATGATAATGACGGCGCTGATCCAGTCTTCCACGGCAACTATAGTCATCACATCAGGTCTTGTTGCAGCCGGAGTTGTTTCTCTCGACCAGTCGTTCGGAATAATTGTAGGCGCAAACGTCGGAACAACAATAACGGGTCAGATAATCCGGTTAATGGACATAAATGCCGAAGGCAGCGTGTTTCTGCGGTTCTTCCAGCCGTCAACACTGGCACCCATTGCACTTATAATCGGAATAGTGCTCCTGATGGGATTCCAATTCAAGAGAGCCGACAATATAGGGAATATAGCGATAGGCTTCGGAATACTGTTTACCGGTCTTATGAACATGACAAGTGCGGTAAGCGCATTTTCTGAAAGCGGGATAATAGATGTGCTGTTTGAGAATATGGGCCGGAATCCGGTTATCGGATACCTGACGGGTGCCGGTGTGGCATTTGTTCTTCAAAGCTCATCGGCAACGGTCGGTATGCTGCAGGCATTCTCCCAGGCAGGAACCATTCCCTTTAATGTCGTATATGTTGTGATCGTAGGTATTTATCTTGGCGACTGCGTTACAACGGGAATCGTATGTTCGATAGGCGCCAACGCCGACTCAAAGAGGGTCGGCCTCATGAATATATTATATAATCTGGCAAAATCAGTACTCGTACTTGCTGCGGTTACGGTGCTAAGGCATACAGGGGTCATAGATGCTCTGTGGACCAGGACTATGAGATCGGGCGATATAGCCAACGCAAACACCATCTTTAATCTGGCATGCGCGGTTGTAATCCTTCCCTTCAGATCGCTGATCAAGAAGGCTGCGAATACGATGATCAGGGACGATGTCAGGGCAATGGGCAAATATGCGGACAAGGTTACCGCGCTCAACCCGGTATTCTTCAGAACACCCGCCATCGCCTTTGGAAGCTGTTACGATGTTCTGAACGTTATGTTCAACAGTGCCAGAGAGAATATCTCCAGGGCGTATTCGGCAATAGAAAAGTATGATGCCGTAACTATACAGGTAATACATGAAGAGGAAGAGAATATTGATTATCTGACCGATTGTGTCGATAAATATCTGATACAACTGGCTCCTTATGTGAGTGAGGATCTTCACTTAAGAATACTGAAACAGTACCATAAGCTTGTATCCGAATTCGAGCATCTCGGAGATTATGCCGATAAGATGGCAGATGCGGTTACTACGCTTCGGGAAGAGAATATTTCACTCTCAAAGGAGGCGCTGGACGAGATCACAGTGACACAAAAGCTTATCGAAGAGATATTGGATTATTCGGGTAAGGCATTCGAAAAGAGAGATGTCAATGCGGCATATCACATAGAGCCGTGTGTCAATGTGCTCCAGGATATGGTCTCAACAATACATGACAATCATCTCAGAAGGCTCAGGGAAGGTCTGTGTACGGTACGGGGCGGCGTGATCTTTTCCGATATACTGACAAATATCGAGAGGATAGCAAAGACGTGTTCAAATATCGGAATTGCAACGATAGCCAGAGTCAGTACGGAAGTGGACAATCACGCACATTCGTACACGGCTTCGATACGGCAGGGTGTTAACGAGACATACAATCAGGAATACGACCGGGTTCAGAAGGAGTATTTCGGCGAGTTATCTGCGGTAGAAAGTGATGCGGAGGCAGCAAGTGTTTAAAATCCTGAAACATTTAAGAACAATCAATGAACACAGACGAATGGTAAGGCAGGGGTGCTTCAGGGTAGGTCTGTATTATCAGGGCCTGACACATGATCTTAGCAAATACAGCCCTTCCGAATTCCTTGTCGGGGCAAAATATTATCAGGGATACAGAAGCCCCAATAATGCCGAGCGCGAGAAAAAGGGCTATTCGGAAGCCTGGATCCACCATAAGGGGAGGAACAAGCATCATTATGAATACTGGACCGACTACAAAGCAAGCCCGGGAAGGCAGGAGCATCTGATCATACCCGTCAGGATGCCCAAGAGGTATCTGGTGGAAATGTATGTGGACAGGGTTGCTGCATCCGCCATATACAATAAGGGTCATTATACATGCGATATGCCGCTGAAATACTATCAAAAGGGCGATTACACGCTTCTTATGGAAGAGCATACAAGAGCCGATCTTGAGAAGCTTCTCAAGATGCTTGCGTCGAACGGTCCCGAAGTCACCGAGAGTTATATCAGAAATGTATATCTGAAGAAATATCCCGGTGCAAAGCTGGCAGAGCTGTTACACAACCGGAAGAAGTAAAGATATGGCATCCAAACGTACACTGGAGATAATGGATATATTCAAAAGCATGTACTCCGATGATGTCAGGTGCTACCTTAACCATTCGGATGCATGGCAGCTGCTGGTTGCAACAATACTGAGCGCACAGTGTACCGATGCAAGAGTAAATATAATTACGAAGGATCTGTTTGAAAAGTACCGGACGGTATCGGATTACGCAAATGCTGATCCGGCAGAACTTGAACAGGATATAAGGCAGGCGGGATTTTACCATAATAAAGCAAAGAATATAATAGGAAGCGCTCAAATGATATTGACCGAATATGACGGTAAGGTTCCGAGCGACATAGATGAACTGACAAGGCTTCCGGGAGTGGGCAGGAAAACGGCAAATGTCATACGCGGCAATATCTACGGGATCGACAGTATAGTTGTAGACACACATGTAAAGCGTATTTCGCGCAGACTCCGGCTGACTGATGAAGAGGATCCCGAGAAGATAGAATACGATCTTATGAAGGTCGTACCGAAAGAATACTGGATACTTATCAATATATGGTTTATTACTTTTGGTCGGACGATTTGTAAGGCACAGTCTCCAAAATGTCAAGAATGTCCGCTGGCAGGATATTGCCGGGATCAGAACCGGAAGAAGGTTCTTCGTCCCCGGAAAGCTTGATAACCGCAGATGTGTGATCATCAAGGATCTTCTGAAGCTTGTTTATCGTGGAGTTTCTTGTAAGTGAGCGGATATTGCCGGCACAGTTGATAAGACGCTGGATCTCAACATACAGTCCTCTTTCTGCGTACATTTCGGCAAGAGTCGTATAGGTTGCGGAAATATCCGTCCCGATATTGACGGCGACATTGAAGGTTGCGATCGCTTCATCTTCATGACCGGTGTTCATGTATTCGTTGCCGAGTTCATACAGATCCCTGCAAAGGGTGGTATAGTTCTGATCGTATTCGGTCAGTATCGGTAGATTGGGAGCACCGTATGTAAGCTTGAGATCTGTGTTTGTTATACCGGTCAGATTGACGATCTTCCTGCCTGACAGATCCTTAAGTTCTTCGATAATTGCGGCACATTTTTCGTTGACCGCAGGTTCGGGAGCCGGTATGTCTTCAAGAGGAAAGTGTATGAAATCAAGATCATCAAGAGGCTGTTTAAGAGTGCTGTCGGCACGGCGCTCTCTTTCATGAAAGGTTTTGACGCCGTCTTCCGATTTTTCGGATGTAATTTTCATGAAGATGAAAATGAATGCGGCAACTGCCACAATGGTTGTAAATAGCGGAGATATCATATATAATTACCTAACAATGAGGACAAACAAATGATGAATTTTCATAACAAAAAAACAAAGCAGACAATATCGGCGATTATCATCATAATACTGGTACTTGCAATGATAGTACCTTCTCTGCTGTATCTAATATCATAATCAAAATGAAAAGGGGTGTCAATTGAGATGAAACACAATAACGGTCGGATCGTCAGATATATGATATTGGCGCTTCTTGCGTCGATATTTGTGTTTGCTGCGGACAATAAGAGCGTTAAGGCTTTTTCGGGTGACAATTTCTTTGCCGGGGCAACGGGACTTGTCAAGGACGCCTATGAGAAGGTTCAAAACGGGACAGGCGGGGAAGATCTGGGTACTACGCTGAACATCGATATAGAACCCACGGTGGAAAAGGATCTTTCCGGAACGATAATGAACGGCATCTATTTTGACGACATCAGTATGTCAGGCAAGACATATGATGAAGCTGTTAAGCTTATCAGGGACAAGGTGCAGTCAATGGGAGATGCGCAGATAACGTTCAATTCCATCGGAGAAGGACGCGTAAGCGTAACCGCACATGAGCTTGGTCTTGAATGGGATGACACCAGTCTTGTTACGGATGCCCTTTATGCGGGCAGAAGCGGCAATATCGTCGAAAGATACAAAGAGCGCAAGGACATAGAACATGACAGAAAAGTGTATCCGATCAATGTCCGGTTTGACAGAAGCATAATCGAATCCATAGTCAAAGAGCAGGGCGACCTGTATAATGTGGAGGCTGTCAATGCCACATTATCGAAAGCAGACGGAGACTTTGTCATAACCCCGGGAACAAAGGGAGAGAAGATAGATACAAATGCATCCGTATCACGGATAATGTCGGAGCTTGACAGCTTTACCGGAGAGGATATTGCGATAGATCTTGTCGTTGTGGAGGATATCCCGAAAGCGACCGAAGAAGATCTCGAGAAGATCCATGATGTTATAGGAACGTTCAGGACAAGCTTTAAGACTTCAAATGCCGACAGATCCGGTAATGTCAGAAACGGCACAAGGCTTGTAAACGGAACGGTGCTGCTTCCGGGAGATACGTTTTCGATGTACGAGGCGGTTAGTCCATTTACCGAGGAGAACGGATATTATCTTGCCGGATCGTATCTGAACGGTATGGTTGTGGAGAGTCTCGGCGGCGGCATATGCCAGGTAAGTACGACGCTGTATAATGCGGTGCTTCGTGCGGAGCTTGAGGTGACCGAGAGACACAATCATTCGATGATAGTATCATATGTGGATCTGTCAGGTGATGCTGCCATATCGGGAACGAGCAAGGACTTCAAGTTCACCAATAATACGGATTATCCTGTATATATAGAAGGGATCACAACGGAAGACAAGCAGATAGTATTCACGTTATACGGAGTAGAAACAAGACCCTCCAACAGAACGGTTACATATGAGAGCGAGCAGCTTTCGGAGACTGTACCCGAGGGTGATAAGATCATAGTCGATCCTTCGGCTCCGCTCGGATCGATTTCGACCCAGTCGGCACACACGGGCTATACCGGAAAATTGTGGAAGATAGTTACCGTTGACGGTAAAGAGGTTGAACGAACCGAAGTAAACAGGAGTACATATCTGCCCACTCCGAGAACAGCCACTGTAGGTACCGCCACGGATAATCCGGCGGCACTGGCAATGCTTCAGTCTGCGATAGATACGGGAAGCATTGATGCCGTAAAGGCAACGATCGGAGAACTTAACAATGCTGCGGCGGCAGCGGCTGAAGCTGCGGCGGCATTCGGGTTGTGATACTCTGCGGGGCAATAAATGTTAAAGACAGGCAAAGTACCGGAAAGTGTACTTAAAAGGTCAATAATAAGACAGATCAGGACAAAGCGCAGCGAGATAGTCACAGGTGCCGGAGTCGGTGAGGACTGTGCGGCTATCGGGCTTGCGGATGATGAGATCTTTGTTACTTCAACCGATCCAATTACCGGAACCAGTCACGATATAGGGGCATTGGCAGTACATGTTACGGCCAATGATATAGCGTCTTCCGGAGCCGAGGTTATCGGTATCATGCTTTCCGTTCTGCTTCCCGAAGGAACGGAGGAAGATGAGCTTAAGACTATAATGCGGCAGGCCGAGGAAGTGTGTGCCAAGCTTAATATCCAGATAGTGGGCGGACACACGGAGGTCACGAAAGCAGTCAATCAGGCAATAGTAACTGCCACGGGAATAGGCAAGGTCAGGAAAGACAGGTTTATACAGACATCCGGAGCCAGACCGGGAGACGACGTGGTAGTTACCAAGTGGATAGGTCTTGAGGGTACAAGCATAATCGCAAAAGAAAAGAAAGAGTATCTTACGGAGCGTTTTGCTCCGTCGTTTATTGATACGGCGATCGGATTTTCCGACTGCCTGTCCGTTGTAAGGGATGCGGAAATTGCCGCAGCAGTCGGAGTATCGGCGATGCATGATGTTACCGAAGGAGGGATATTCGGAGCATTGTGGGAAATTGCCGAAAGCAGCGGGTGCGGACTCGAGATAGAGCTTCTTGATATTCCGGTCAGGCAGGAGACGGTGGAGATATGCGAAGTATTCGGGCTTAACCCCTATGAGCTTATATCAAGCGGATCGATGCTTATTACAACCCCTAAAGGTTCAGATGTTGTAAGGGCATTGAACAGGGAAGGGATCAACGCTGCCGTTGTCGGAAAGGTTGTGGAAGGTAATGACCGGATCCTGCTTCTCGGCGATGAAAAGAGATTTCTGGAGCCGCCCGGATCCGACGAACTCTATAAAGTACAGTGAACGGATCAGATCCGGTCACTATATGACAGAAAGGGACTGATATGAGAGAAGAGATACTTAAACTGATCGAGAAGAACAGCCGGATTGATCTCAATGAGGTTGCCGCCTGCCTTAATACAACACAGATCGAGGTAGCCAACGAGCTTGCCGCGATGGAGAGCGAAGGCATCATATGCGGGTATTACACCCTCATCGACTGGGACAAGGTTACTGAAGAGAGGATACATGCTCTTATAGAAGTACGCGTCACTCCGCAGCGGAACAAAGGATTTGATGAGATAGCGGAGCGTATATACAATTATCCTGAGGTTCAGGCAACGTACCTTATAAGCGGTGGTTTTGATCTGCTTGTGTTCATGGAGGGCAAGACTCTCAAGGAGATATCTTCTTTTGTGTACGAGAAGCTGTCAACGATGGATTTCATCCTGAGTACGACTACGCATTTTGTTCTGCGCAAATACAAGGATCACGGGATCATCCTCAACAACAAAGGCGAAGATGAAAGGATAATAGTGACACCATGAGAAATCCTCTGTCACAGACAATAACGGAGATCAAACCTTCGGGTATCAGGAAGTTCTTCGATATAGCCAGCGAGAGAAAGGATACTATCTCACTTGGCGTCGGAGAGCCTGATTTTGATACTCCGTGGCATATAAGGGACGAAGGCATATACTCTCTTGAAAAGGGTAGAACCTTCTATACATCCAATTCCGGGCTTATGGAGCTTAGAGAGGAGATCTGCAATTATTACAGCAGAAGATTTGACATATCATATGATCCGAAGACAGAGACAGTAATAACGGTCGGCGGATCAGAGGCGATAGATATTGCCATGCGTGCCATGATAGATCCGGGTGACGAGGTCATTGTGCCTCAGCCGAGCTTTGTATCCTATGAGCCGTGCGCGATACTTGCCGGTGCAAGAGCCGTTATCATCGAGTTGAAGAACGAGGATGATTTTCGCCTTACGGCGGAGGAGCTTGAAACGGCGATCACGGATAAGACCAAGATACTGGTTCTGCCGTTTCCGAACAATCCGACAGGCGCGATCATGGAAAAGGAAGACCTTGAGAAGATCGCGAAGATATGTGTAGACAAGGATATTTTTGTTCTGTCTGATGAGATATATGCCGAATTGACATACAAGAACGACCATATTTCGATCGCTTCATTCCCGGGGATGAAGGAAAGAACGATCGTAATAAACGGATTTTCCAAAGCGTATGCAATGACCGGGTGGAGACTTGGCTATGCGCTCGGACCGAAAGAGATAATCGCGCAGATGACCAAGGTTCATCAGTTTGCGATAATGTGCGCTCCCACGACGAGCCAGTACGCGGCGATCGAAGCGCTCAGGAACGGGGATGATGATGTCAGGGAAATGAAGACATCATACAACCAGAGAAGGAATTACCTTATGAAGGCATTCCGTGATATGGGGCTTCCGTGTTTTGAGCCTTTCGGCGCTTTCTATGCATTTCCCGATATAAGGGAGTTCAATATGACAAGTGAGGAATTTGCGTTTGCGCTTCTTGATGCGCAGAATGTCGCTGTCGTTCCAGGCACCGCGTTCGGAGACTGCGGCGAAGGATTCCTCCGGATATCTTATGCGTATTCGATAGAACAGCTTCGGACGGCAATGGACAGGATCGCACTGTTCGTCAACGATCTGAGAAGTTAGTCGTCCTCCTCTATTTTGGATTTGGGAAGAGTGAATATGAACTCGGTTCCGACATCCACGGTCGATATCACATTGATGTTTTCGTGATGCGCATTTAATATTTCCCTGACTATCGACAATCCGAGACCGGTACCTTTCTTGTCCCTGCCGCGTGAATTGTCGGTCTTGTAGAATCTGTCAAATATCAGCTTCTGGCTTTCTTTGGGAATGCCTATTCCCGAATCCTTGACCGATACAAATACGGTTTCGTTCTTTTCACTTGTCTCAATCCTGATAGAAGAATCGG
This sequence comes from uncultured Lachnospiraceae bacterium, assembly GCA_905235745.1. Taxonomy (GTDB): domain Bacteria; phylum Bacillota; class Clostridia; order Lachnospirales; family Lachnospiraceae; genus UBA2868. The sequence goes on along the minus strand of CAJOMN010000014.1, from coordinate 11,202 downwards.
ATCTGCTGAACTTGATCGCGTTATCAATGAGATTGTACAGAACCTGTTCTATCTTTCCCTTGTCCGCAGACACGAAGAGCTGTTCCCCGAGAAGGACAAGGTTAAACGAAATGTGCTTGTTCTTGCATATCCCTTCAAATGTTGCGACCGAGTTCTTGATAGTTTTGTTGATATCAAAGTCGGAAATATCAAGGCTCATTCCCGTAATATTCAGGTTGTTCAGAGTCAGAAGATTGTTCGTAAGCTTGGTCAGTCGTTCCGTTTCGTTCTTGACGATATTCAGGTATTTCTCGTGCTGCTCTGGCGGGATAGTCCCGTCTTCCATTGCCTCAAGATAGCCTTTCATAGAGGTCAGCGGAGAGCGAAAATCATGGGATACGTTTGCAATGAACTTCTTTTGATCCTCTTCAAGGTGAGACAGCTTGTCAGCCATATATGTAAGCGATGCAGCAAGATATCCGATCTCATCATTCTTCTCAACGTCTATCGGATATGTAAAATCACCCTCGGCGTATGCTTCGGTCGCCTTGGTTATCTTCTTGAGCGGAATATACACAATGTCAGTAAATACAATGAGAATGATCGATGACAATACAAATATGACCGCGACCGTTGCAAGAATGATGAGAATCAGATCGTTTTGCTGTTCACGTATCCTTGCAAGGGGAGAGTGAACAACGACATAGCCTTTCAGATTATAATTGTACGTTATCGGAGACAGGACGGACAGCATCTCTTCATTGAAATAGTTGTAGAAGGTGCCTTCCCTGTAGAAGCTTCTTTCCGTATCTTCCTCAATGAATCCGTCGATGACAAAATCGGTACCGCTGTCATCTGTTGTGGCGGAATTGTATATAACCTTGCCGTCGGTATTAATTATCCAGATAGTGAGGGAGGAAAAATCACCCGCCGCCCGAAGCTGGTTCCTTACATCATCCGTGGAAAGCGTGTCATCGTAGAAATAATCGGCATATGTGGCCGAAATCTCGTTAGCGGATCTGTACAGTTCAGACGCTTTTTGTTTTAAAAGGAAATTGTACATTATCGGTGAGGTGATTACGAGGACTACCATCACGCAAAGAGCCGCAAAGAATATGTACGCAAGTATGAATTTATAGTATAACTTGCGGTTTTTCTTCATATCGAGCGGGCCTCAAACTTGTAACCGACGCCCCATACGGTGTGAAGCCGCCACTGCTCATGATCGTTTATCTTTTCACGGAGACGTTTGATATGAACGTCGACGGTTCGTGTATCTCCGGCGTACTCATAGCCCCATATATGATCGAGAAGCTGCTCCCTCGTAAACACCTGATTGGGCTGTGAAGCTAGGAAGAACAGCAGCTCTATCTCTTTGGGAGGCATATCAAGATATTTGCCGTTATACATTACGGAATAGTCGTTGAGACTGATGACCAGATCCGGATATTCGACGACCTTGGTATCGGATGTGGGAGCCGGAGTGTTGGATCTTGTACATCTGCGCAGTACGGCCTTTACCCTCGCAACCAGTTCCTTGGAGTCAAAGGGTTTTTCCATGTAATCATCCGCACCGAGTTCCAGTCCCAGTACTTTGTCGAATACTTCGCCCTTGGCGGAAAGCATGATGATCGGGGTGGGATTTTTGGATCTTATCTCTCTGCAGACCTGATAGCCGTCTATACCGGGAAGCATCAGATCCAGAAGGATAAGATCCGGTTCGTACGATTCGTACACGGACAGAGCCGATTCGCCGTCGTTAACTATCCTGGTGTCAAAACATTCCTTGGTCAGATACAGTTCTATCAGTTCGGCAATATTTTCGTCATCGTCAACTATCAGTATCTTCTGTTTACCTGCCATCGTGTTACTCCTTTGTAGGGCTATTTGAATTCAACTATGGTTACGCCCGCATCGCCCTCACCGAATTCACCGGCGCGGTATGATGCGACATACGAGACCTTTTTCAGATGCGAACTGACGGCGGAACGAAGCGCCCCCGTACCTTTACCGTGGACTATCCTTACTGTCGACAGATGGGAAAGGTAGGCATCATCAAGGTATTTATCAAGCTTCGGTATCGCCTCGTCAACCTTAAGGCCGATAAGGTTTATCTCGGAAGATATATCGCGGGATTTTGACAGGCCACCGGAGGATGCACCGAATCGCTTGACAAATGATTTTCCGTTTATATCGTCGTCTGAGGCTATAAGCTCAAGATCCGATATATTCGTGTTAATATTCATAATACCACATTGTACGGTAAGATTCCCCTTTTGATCGGGTTTTGTGTGAACGTGGCCGGTAAGATCCATGGATATTATACGTACATCGCTGCCTACGGTAAAATCAGACGGTTTGTGTGTAGCATGTCCTGCGGGCTGCCTGATTGATGCAGTTGACTGATTGTCATCTATCGCCTTCCGAAGCGCCGCCCGGTCCTTCTCAAGCTCTCTGATATCGCCGCTGCCGCCTTTATTGATATCTCTTATCACGGAGTCGGCAAGATCCTTGGCTTCCTTCAGTATGCTGCGGGCTTCTTCCCGTGCGTCATTCAATATCCGCTCTTTTGATGTGTCTATCTTCTCGCGGCGCTGTTCGTATGTGTTCTTCAGAACCTCTATATCGTGCTTGTATCTTTCTATTTCGTTCCTGTTCTCCTCCATTGTGAGCCGGTCTTGTTCAAGGCGGGCGATCACATCCTCGAATGATGAATCGTTGGCCGAGATCTGTTCGCGGGCGAGGTCAATAATGTCATCGGGAAGCCCGAGCTTTTGTGATATTGCAAAAGCGTTGCTCTTTCCGGGAATGCCGGTCAGAAGCCTGTATGTCGGACGAAGGGACTCAACATCGAATTCACAGCCGGCATTTTCCACGCCGGGGGTATTGAGCGCATAGATCTTGAGCTCGCTGTAGTGTGTTGTTGCCATTGTACGGATCCCCTTTTTGTGAAGGGTATCAAGAATAGCTATCGCAAGAGCCGCGCCCTCTGTAGGATCGGTTCCGGCTCCCAGTTCGTCAAACAGGCATAATGATCCGGCAGTCGCTTTTTTGAGAATATAAACTATGTTCTTCATATGCGACGAGAATGTGGACAGACTTTGCTCAATGCTTTGTTCGTCACCTATATCAGCAAATACATTCTCAAATACGGATAGTTCGCTCTTATCGGCTGCGGGTATGTGAAGACCTGCCTGTCCCATAAGAGACAGAAGTCCGACTGTCTTGAGAGAAACTGTTTTGCCTCCCGTATTGGGACCGGTGACTACGAGAAGGTCATAGCTGTCGCCGAGAGTAACATTAATGGGTACCGCTGTTGCGGGATCAAGGAGAGGATGCCGTGCCTTCTTGAGATTGATAATACCTTTTTCGTTAAATACGGGACGGGTTGCCCCCGTATCGATCGCAAAGGAGCCCTTTGCAAATATAAAATCAAGTTGTGCGATCGTGTCAATATTGGCGGAGATCTTGTCGGAATCCTCACGGCAGCTTGCGGAAAGCCCGGCAAGGATTGCTTCTATTTCGGCGGCTTCTTCAAGGTCAAGCTGATGAAGTTCATTGTTGTAATTAACTATTGCAGCAGGCTCGATAAAGAATGTCGATGCCGTTGCCGACTGGTCGTGTATCATACCGGGAACGCTGCCCTTGTATTCTGCCTTGACTGGAATGCAGTATCTGCCGTTCCGCATCGTGATCACGGAATCCTGAAGATAGGTGCGGTATGTATCGGATACCATTTTGGAAAGCTGGGTGTGTATCCTGTCGTTAACGCTCTTCTTCTTTCGCCTGATGCTGTGGAGATTGCTGCTTGCGTCATCGGCTATCTCGTCCTCGGACAAAATGCATCTTCTGATCTCCTTACACAAAGGAGAAAGAGGAGACAGAACATCAAAGTAATCCGAAAGGGAGTCACAGGCTTCTTCGTCAGTGCTGCCGTATGATTTTACCCGGAGGACGTTTTCGAGAAGAAGCGCGATCTCGAGAAGATCATGTGCGGAAAGTGAACTTCCCTTTTGAAGGCGCTCTGTGGATTCATACATACTCTGACGAGCAGTAAATGATATCGACCCGTCACGAAGAATACGTTTTAGTGCATCTTCAGTGTTTTGCTGCTGCAAATCTATATCAAACAGACGATCCTTGGGCACAAGAGACAGTGCTTTTTTTCTGCCAAGTTCGGTGCTTGTTCTGTCAGCGAGCATTTGGGTTATTTTATTGAATTCAAGTGTCTGTATACTCTTTTTGTTCATAACCGGTTATTCAGGATTCGCCCGACATCGAGAGGAAATTCCCGAGAATACTCATTCCCTGCGGGGTGAGGATCGATTCGGGATGAAACTGCAATCCGTATACGGGGTAGTTGTTATGCGCGATGGCCATAACCTGGCCGTCATCTGTTTCGGCGATCACGTTAAGGCATTCGGGAAGGCAAGATCTGTCCGCGGCAAGCGAATGATAACGTGCTACGGTTGTTCTGCTGTCTAATCCGTTAAAGATGGGGCTGGCTGTATCAAGCGTCACCTCGGACTGTTTGCCGTGCATAAGCTTTGGCGCGTGGATTATCCTGCCGCCGAATGCTTCGCAGATTGCCTGGTGTCCGAGACATACCCCAAGGATCGGAACATCCTTATGAAAGGATCGGATCACGTCTTCGCATATTCCGGCATCAGACGGTTTTCCGGGACCGGGTGATATTATGATCGTTGAAGGGGAGTAGTCCCGGATGTCATCGATGCTCATCTCATCATTACGTATGACCCTCAGATCATAGGGCGTTGAGGATTCTTCGCAAAGCTGTCCGATATACTGGTACAGATTGTAGGAAAAACTGTCGTAGTTATCTATCAGCAATATTTTATTATTCATATCATTCAATCTCCCGCAAGCTCAATTGCCGTCATAACAGCTTTGGCCTTGTTGTAACATTCCTCGTATTCCGCTTCCGGATCGGAGTCCGCGACTATTCCGGCTCCGCTCCTGACAAATACCTTGCCGTTCTTCTTGTAGGCTATCCTGATCGCTATGCATGTATCGAGATTGCCCGTAAAGTCAATATAGCCTATGGCGCCGCCGTATATCCCGCGCTTGTTGTTTTCAAGCTCATTGATGATCTCGCATGCCCTTATCTTGGGAGCACCGGAAAGAGTGCCCGCCGGCAGGATAGAGTCCACCGCATCGAGCTGGTCGAGGCCGGATCGCAGCTTACCCTTAACGGTCGAGCCTATATGCATTACATGTGAAAACCGCTCTATCTGCATATATTTTTCAACCTCTACGGAGCCGAATTCACTTATCCTGCCTATATCATTACGCCCGAGATCCACAAGCATATTGTGCTCGGCACACTCCTTCTCGTTGGACAATAGCTCTGCTTCAAGCTCTTTATCCTCCTTCTCGGTTGCACCGCGCCGCCTTGTGCCGGCAAGAGGATAGGTATGGACATATCCGTCATACAGCTTGACAAGAGTCTCGGGCGAAGCACCTGCCACTTCCACGTCATCTCCCGAAAAATAGAACATATAAGGGGACGGATTGATCGTCCTGAGTGTTCTGTACGTATCGAACAGGCTGCCCTCAAAGTCGGCATCGAGACGGTTGCTGAGAACAACCTGGAAGATATCCCCTTCATATATATATTCCTTTCCCTTTTCCACCATTTTGCAGAACGCGTCCTTGTCAAACAGCGTCCTGTAGCCGGATGTGATCCTGCCGGGCTCTATATATGCTTCCTTTCCGCTTGTGATAATGCCGGCAATATAATCTATGTCACGGACCGCCTTATCATAATTATCGTGTATCATCTGCTCGTCGACGTACTTGCCGTCAGTTCCTTTGATATAGACCGCTTCCGGATCCGATATCTTCATATTGGCAATTATTATGATCTTCTGTTTGACATTATCAAAGGCAATGACTTTGTCAAACAGCATCAGATCAACATCCTTGAAGTTCTCTTCGTCATTCGCGTCAAGGTTAAGAGAAGGTTCGCTGTACTTGATATAATCATAAGCGAAATATCCGACAAGACCACCCGTAAATGGAGGAAAATCGTCCAGTGACGGACTCTTGTACTGCTTCACTATATTTCTGATGTAATCACCGGGGTGCCGGATCATGATATCTTCGATTATTGAACCGTCGTCCTTTGTGGCGGTAAGGTGGCCGTCAAGACATGTAATGCACAGCCTCGGATTGAATCCGAGAAATGTATATCTGCCCCAGTTCTCCTGCCCCTCAACGCTCTCCAGCATAAATACGTGGTCACTGACGGCTCTGAGCTTTCTGATAGCCTGTATGGGAGTACATATGTCGGAAAAGATCTCTCTTTTTACCGGTAGGTAATTGTAGGTTCCGGCGTATTTGTACGCTTCGTCCAAAAGAGGTTCGTATCTGCCCATCGGTTCATAATCCTCCAAATAAGTTGTGGTTTTAATTGTAATTCTGTATAATTATAAAATATCTCAGACAAGATTTTAACTGTTTTTGCGAATATTGTCATCAGGTGAACAAATGGACGACAGAGAACAGAATATAGCCGATGAAAACAAGGTCTCCGGACAGAGCGGAGACAATTATGAGTTTATTACGGAAACGATAAAAAAACCGAAGGTCAACAAACGCAAGCTGTTTAGAAAGATACTGCTGACCATCGTTCTGGGGATCCTGTTCGGGCTGTGCGCATCAGTCGCGGTACTGCTGAGCTTTCCCAGACTGCAGGATTATATATATCCGGCGAATGATACGAGACCGGTCCTGCTTCCGGTCGACGAAACACCGGGAGAAGAAGAGCCGGTGGAGCCCTTTGTGCCTCCGGAAAGTGACGGAACCCCTGAAACCGCAGAGACCGGGACTGAGACTGAAGAGGCAGGCAGGAGCGGTGATGAGGATGCGTCAGGCAGCAGTGAGACCGGGCCGGAGAGTGACAGTCTGCCTGAAGAGCCTGATCAGGAAAAAGAGAATAATATTGTAGTCAATAATATTGTAGAGACGATCGAAAAGGAACTCGAACCTGAAGATTACAGAACGCTTCTTCGAAAAATATCGGCAATTGCGGAGACCACGCAAAAGAGCCTTGTCACTGTATCCGGCATCAGTCCGAATACCGACTGGTTCAACAATTCATACGAGAACAACTATTCCACAACCGGGATCATAGTAGCAGACAACGGGAAAGAACTGCTTATGGTATCTCCATCGAATATTCTGCATAATGCCAGAAATGTCAGGGTGACATTTTTCGATGGAAACACCTATGCGGCGCGCGTCAAGAACTCAGATATCAATACCGGTCTGTGTATCGTGGCGGTAGATCTTGTGCATATGGAAGAGGAGACGCTTGAACAGGTGGAAAAGGTGCAGTTCGGTGGTCTTGCATCATCCGCGGTCGGAGTTCCGGTAGTAGCCGTAGGTGCCCCGTACGGAACGGCAGGTTCTGTCGGGATGGGACAGATAACATCCAATTCGGTTGTTCTTGATAAAGAGGATTCCAATGTACACATTATTCTGACGGATATCTACGCAAGCACGGCTGCAAGCGGAGTACTCGTCAACTACAGCGGTCGTGTAGTCGGAATAATCTGTCATGAGGAAATGTCGGGGAATATGCCCAATCTGCTCAGAGCATACTCGGTATCGGATATTTCGGACTGCATCGAAAAGATATCAAACGGCCAGGCGCTTGCGACCCTCGGAATTATAGGAACGGATGTTACAGAAGAAGCAAATGCGGACAAGGGCGTTCCTTTCGGAGCCTTTATCAAAGAGGTTGTTGCCGATTCTCCCGCCATGAATGTAGGGATCAGAAACGGTGATGTAATAGTTAAGATCGGAACGGACGAAATAGGGACGTTTGATGATTACAAGAAAGCAATACTGAAGTACCAGCCCCAGGATGTTGTTACCGTAACACTCGAACGTCCGGGACGTGAGGAGTATACGGAACTTACATATGAGGTGACTTTGGAGGAACTCAGATGAAATACATAGACAGCTTCAAAGAAGGAGAGGGGATAAACGATATATATCTCGTCAAATCCAGGAAATCCGACATCACCAAAACAGGCAAGCCATATGATAAGCTTGTTCTTGCGGACAAGACCGGAAATGTCGATGCCATGATATGGGATCCGGCTTCCCCCGGAATAGATGATTATGATGTGCTTGATTACATATGCGTTAATGCCGTCGTAAACAATTATCAGGGAGCCAACCAGCTCAATATCAAGCGGGTCAGGAAGTGCAGCGAGGGAGAATACGATCCGGCGGATTACCTTCCTGTCTCGGAGCGCAATACGGATGATATGTGGAATGAGCTGATGGCGTATGTAAACAGCGTTGAGAATAAATACCTCAAACAGCTTCTGGATGCGTTCTTTGGCGATGATGATTTTGCAAAGAAATTTAAAAAGAGTTCTGCGGCAAAGGCGGTTCATCACGGATTTGTCGGGGGTCTTCTCGAACATACTCTTTCTGTAACGAATCTGTGCAATTATTATACCAAGGCGTATCCGATGCTTCACAGGGATCTGCTGCTTACTGTAGCAATGCTTCACGACATAGGCAAGATACGCGAGCTGTCTGATTTTCCGCAGAATGATTACACTGACGAGGGACAGCTTATGGGACATATAGTTATAGGTGCCCATATGGCGATGGAGAAGATGGATTCGATAGAAGGATTTCCGCAGAAGCTGTACTCGGAGGTCACCCACTGCATTCTGGCGCATCACGGAGAATATGAATTCGGCTCTCCGAAGAAGCCGGCGCTTATGGAAGCGGTAGCGCTTCACTTTGCCGATAATACGGATGCCAAGATGGAGACGATGAAGGAGATATTCAATTCCACGACAGATGACGGATGGCTGGGATACAACAGACTGGTTGATTCCAACATCCGGAAAACATCGGATTGACAGCGGCATTCGAAACGTTGAAGGGAATATATGGATTATCATAAAAATCAGATCTTAACGGTCACTATTGATGATATAGGTACAAACGGAGAGGGTATAGGCAGGTTTGAAGGCTATACCCTTTTTGTTAAAGATGCGGTACCGGGAGATATTGCAGAGGCAAGGATCACAAAGGTCAAGAAGAACTATGCATACGCGCGGTGCGAGAGGATAATCACGCCTTCCGCAAGGCGCACGGAGCCTTTCTGTGAAGAATACAGAAGATGCGGAGGCTGCCAGATACAGGCATTGTCGTATGAAGAGCAGCTTAAGTTCAAGGAGAACAAGGTCAGGAATGATCTTGCCCGGATAGGAGGCATCCCGGCAGAAGTTATCAATGGAGTATTCGAGCCGATCATAGGGATGGATGAGCCAAAGCGATATCGTAACAAATCACAGTATCCGGTAGGAGAAGATTCAAACGGTAATCCGGTCGCAGGATTCTATGCCGGAAGAACACACAGCATAATACCTTGTACGGACTGCGGGCTTGCTCCGGAAGAAAACAGTACGATACTTAAGATAATACTGGATCATATGCGCACATACAAAATACCTGCCTATGATGAATCAAACGGCAGCGGAATAATACGGCATGTGATGATCAGGAAAGGTTTTACGACCGGGGAAATAATGGTGTGCCTGGTAATAAGGAATACAAAGAGAGATGTATTAATTTCCGGGCAGACCGAGCTGATAGAGAAACTATGTTCAGTTCGGGGAATGACCTCGGTCTGTGTATCCATCAACAATGAAAACACGAATGTGATAATGGGGAATGAGATTCACACACTGTTCGGGAGTGATAAGATTAACGACGTTCTGCTCGGGAAGGAGTTTGAGATATCGCCATTGTCGTTTTATCAGGTAAATCCCGTTCAGGTTGAGAAACTGTATGGTACCGCTATCGAGTATGCCAACCTTTCCGGGGGCGAAGAAGTCTGGGATGTATGCTGCGGAATAGGCACGATCTCTTTGTGTATGTCTGATAAGGCAAAATATGTTCACGGACTGGAAATAGTTCCCGAAGCAATAGAAGATGCAAAGAAGAATGCCACGTTAAACGGAATAAACAATGCGGATTATATATGTGCCGCAGCGGAAGATTATCTTCCGGCACATAAGGATGAGATAACAGCAGACGTGATCGTACTCGACCCTCCCCGGAAGGGAATGGACGAAACCGCACTTCGTGCCATAGCCGATGTAGCACCGGACAGAATCGTATATGTAAGCTGCGACAGTGCAACACTTGCGAGGGATATTAAATACCTGACAGGTCGTGGCTATGAGGTAAAAAGGGTTAGGTGTGCCGATATGTTTCCGCAGACGGTGCATGTCGAGACAGTTTGTCCAAACTTTCTGAGGCAAAGCATCACATCGAGGTTAAGGTGGATATGGATGAGTTGGATTTGACCAGCGCAGAGGCGAAAGCAACTTACGAAGAAATCCGGGAATGGGTGCAGGAAGAATATGGTTTTAATGTGACAAGATTGAATATTGCTCAGGTTAAGCAGAAGTATGGGATTATTGAGAGAGAGAATTATAATAAGCCCAAATCCCCGGACAGTCGTCAGCCCGGATGCCCGGAAGAAAAGATTAAGGCAATAGAAGAAGCCATGAGGCATTTTCAGATGATATGACAAATACGGTGGCAGAAATGTATAAGGTATATCTTGTGGATGATGACAATATCATATTGGAGGAGTTGGAGAGCCGTGTTCCCTGGATGGAAAACGGGTGTCGTAGGGTGCTGCACTGATCCGGTGAAGGCGATAGAGGAAGTGGGTAGTCTTCTTCCCGATGTCTTAATCTGTGACCTGAGGATGCCTGAAATGGACGGTAATGAGATGATCAGGAGGATCAAAGAAAAGGGACTCGTCTGTGAATTTGTCATGCTTTCTGCATATGATGAATATGACGATGTGCGTACATTTTTCAAACAATCCGGTTATGACTATATCTTAAAACCCATCAACGATGAAGAGATCAGGATCCTTCTTGAAAAACTGTATGTGAAGATCAGTGCAAGGCTTCCGGAGGAGGGGTTACAGGCTGTTACGGAGAATCCGACTTTTAATGATCTCTTGAAATACTTGGACGAACATTTTACAGAAAAGCTTACTTTGGAGCAGATCGCAGAAAAGTTTGGTTTTAGCAAAAACTATATCTGTCAGCTGTTTAAAAAGCACTTTGATACCACATTCAGTATCTATATTACGAAAAAGAGAATGACCCGGGCTAAGGAAATGTTAGCGGATAAGACATTATC
>CAJOMN010000013.1 GCA_905235745.1 uncultured Lachnospiraceae bacterium | reverse complement strand
TCCGGCGTTTTATCCAAAGTGGCTGGCGAACAGGCTTAAAGAGGGCTTTGTGTGCGTGCGCAACCCCTTTAACCCCGTTCAGGTCAGTAGATACAGATTGGATCCTGAGGTGGTGGATATTATTGGGTTTTGCTCCAAAAATCCGTCACCTTTTTTTCCATATATGGATCTTCTGGAGGGCTATGGCCAGTTCTGGTATGTCACTATAACTCCCTACGGCAAGGACATAGAGCCGGCCGTTCCCGACAAGCAAAGGGTTATTGAGGATTTTAAGACCCTTTCGGGGATGGTGGGCAAGGAGCGCATCGGCTGGAGATATGATCCGATCCTTGTAAACGAAAGATATACGAGGGACTACCATCTTTGGGCTTTTGAGCAGATGGCGAAGGAGCTTGAGGGCTACACCGGCATTGTGGTCATCAGTTTCATCGATCTGTATGAGAAGGTGAAGCGGAATTTTCCCGGGATATCCTCCGTCACCCGGGAAGATAAGCATTTTTTGGGAAAAGAAATTGTGTCTATGGCGAAGGCTCATGGAATGATCGTCAAACCATGCGGTGAAGGCGACTTCCTTTCGCAGTACGGCGCGGATTGCTCCGGATGCATGACGGTCGGAGACTATGAGAAAGCCCTTGGGAAAAGACTAATAGTACCCAATAAAAAGCCCTCGAGAAAAGAATGTGCCTGTTACCTCTCAGGGGATATCGGCGCCTACGACAGCTGCGGGCATCTTTGCAGGTACTGCTATGCCAATAACGATATTGAGGCTGTTAAGCGCAACATGAAAGCTCACAATCCGGATTCCCCGTTCCTGATTGGCAATTACACTCCCGATGATGAGATAAGTGACGTAGGGCAGGAGTCCTGGATCGATCATCAGATAAGCCTATTTGATTCATTCTGACAACCCATATAGATTACTCGACGTTTAAAATCGTTTGGGTACAATAGGGTTTTGAAAGGTATTATGCAGGAGTACGGTAAAACAGTGATCATATATACAGAAAGACTGTACATGCGGGAAATGAATCCGGATGATTATGATGCGTTGTATGCCGTGTTGGCGGATTCTGATATCATGCAGCATTATCCGTATACTTTTGATGAGGAAAGAGTTAAGAATTGGATCAAGCGCAATATGAATCGCTATCTGAAGGATGGATTTGGCCTGTGGGCTGTATGCTTGAAAGATACGGGCGAAATGATCGGTGACTGCGGCCTGACGCTGCAGAATATTAACGGGGAAATGCTTCCTGAGATCGGCTATCATATTCGCAAGGATCATCAGCGTATGGGTTATGCAAAAGAAGCTGCCGGCGCGGTAAGGGATTGGGCATTTCGCAACACAGATTATCCTATGTTGTATTCGTACTGTAAATACACTAATGAACCTTCATACAGAACTGCAGAGTCAATTGGGATGCATTTTGAGTGTGAGTATCCGGATGAAGCCAATGGCATTACGCATGTGTCGAGCATCAGCCGGGAAGAATGGATTAAGTTAATTCGGTAATTTGTAGAGGAAAACTAATGGGAAGACCTATTTTAGATACCTGCTTTACTCAATGAGGGTAAGGCAGGTTTTTTTGGTTGTCCATTTTACTGTAAAAAAGAAATTTAACGGAGAAAGTCTTATGTTTCAAACAATATCGCTGTAAAGGAATATAGTGGGAATTCCCTTCGGCATAATGTCAAAAAAGTAAAAAAAATTGACAAAACGCTTGACAAATATATCAGTGCTTTATACTATAAGCACATAGACAATTTTTTTGAAAATTGACAAAGTACTAAGGGGGCTTTTGTTAATGAATATAGATTATGTTTTGGAAAACTTGAATGGTGATAGGACATATACCAGAAATGATCTGATTGAAGCTTTTCGTAAGGAAAACGATGAACTGAATGATGCCACATTCAGGTGGATGCTTTATAATATGCAGCTCCATAACAGATTGTATAGGGTTGGATATGACGAATATACCACCTCTGATCAGCATGTTTTACCAGAGTATCGCCCAATATATACGGAGGATGTTTTAAAGGTAGAAAGACTATTGGAGAATAAATATCCTGAACTGTCGTTCGTGATGTTTGAAAGTGTAGTGCTCAACGAGTTCTTAAATCATCAGATTGCTCAGAATACCGTTTATGTTCAGGTTGAAAAGGATTTGAGCACCTATATTTTCGATATCCTTAAACAGGAACTTGGCGGTATGGTTTTGTATAAGCCGAACAGAACTGAGTTTTCAAGGTATTGGAGGAAGGGGTGTGTTGTGGTATTGGAACTTATCAGTCAGGCACCGCTATCATCATCACAACCACATGAGATCACGATGGAGAAGATGCTGGTTGATATTATTGCGGATAAGAGCATAGAAGCTACGTATAGTCCGGCAGAACTTCCTGAGATATTCAGAAATATCAGGAAAAACTATAGAGTGGATGTTAAGAAAATGAATCGCTATGCCGGGCGAAGAGGAAAAACAAAGATAATAGAAGAATATATGAAGGATTCGATAGAAGATGTTATCTAAAAAAATATATACACAGGAATACATCAGTGAATTAAGAGGTAGGATGGGAGATGATCCACTGATCATCGAGAGATCATTGTTTGCATTTGGGTTGCTTGAAGCTATTAAAAGTGTTGACATGCCTTTTGTATTCAAGGGTGGTACGTCTCTGATGCTCCTTCTGGATATACCCAGAAGATTCAGTACCGACATTGATATAGTTGTTGAACCCGGTACTGATATAGACTCATATATCGAAAAAGCGAAGAAGGTTTTCCCGTTCTTTGATAAGGAAGAAGATGTACGCAAAGGAAAGAATAATATAGAAAAGAGACATTTTCGATTCAAATATCTATCACCGAGCAGCGGAAAAGAAGTTGTTGTTATTTTGGATGTCCTCTTTGAGGAGCGTCAATACCCGAATACGGTCTTTAAGCCGATTAAAAACAGTCTGCTTTTAACAGAGGGCGAGGATCTGATCGTAGAGATGCCAGACGTGGAAAGCATTCTAGGAGATAAACTGACGGCATTTGCTCCACATACTACTGGAATCAAGTTTGGGGAGAATAAGGAGTTAGAGATTATTAAACAGCTTTTTGACTGTGCTACCCTGTTTGACTCTATGAAAAATATTGGAATTGTAAAAGATTCATACAGCAAGGTTGTTCGCTCGGAGATGTCATACAGAGGGCTTACATGCTCTGTGGAAGATGTTCTTAAAGATACGATAAGAGGATGCCTTTGCATCGCGACGAGGGGGAATAGTAATCCAGATGATTTCAAATACTATATCGATGGGATCGGAAGGATCAGAAACCATATCATAAGCCAGATGTTTAACGGAGAGATAGCCGGAGCATATGCGAGCAGAGTGATGTATCTTGCTGCAAGTGTGCTGACTGGAAATGATAATATTCTTAGCATTATGGATGGTGGGGAGTATGTCCTTCAAAAGGTGGAGTTTTCCAAACCGAAATGGTTTTCGTATATGAGAATTGTTGATCCGGTGTCATATGGATACCTGATTGAGGCATCCAGACTACTTAAAAATATCGAGATCTGAGATCAATACATATTCCAGTGCCTATCGGGACTGTTTCGAAGATATCCGGCGGGATATATTGGGGCCTTTTTTAATATTTGGATTGTATTTGCATAGTTTTGCAAAGAGCCGGATATGGATATAAAAGGAATGTCATATTATGTGAATCCGAATACCAGAACACTGACAGCGGATATCAAGAATACTGCAGTTTCTGACAGTTCAATGTATTCGACGCTTTGACAAAAGGAGCATCTGTTTCTGCCTGCTTCCAAGGATCGTATAGGAAACATTCTTCGCATTGGTACCGGTCGGAGCATATCGTCCTGCTTCAAGGATCTTTTCGATATATGTGAGGCTGACAACCGTAATGGGTAAGGAACAGCTTAGAATAGTAACTTACGGAATTGAACCCGCATTTTCCTGAAATCAAGGAAATGCTGTCATGTGTTCTGGTCAGCAGGTCGGCACTTACATTAAGACGGTATATTGTTAGAAATTCTATAGGTGATAATCGGTCATATTTTTTAAAAATACGGTAACAAGTAGCCCTGCTGACTGAAGCACTTTCAGCGATATCATTTAATGAAATATCCTCGTTAAAATGGGAAGAGATAAACGCTACCATACGACGATGAGTTTCAAGGGCAGGAGGTTCTGCTTCATTGGGGAAAACAGCAGAATCATGCTCTATTATTTTCAGAGTCAGTTCCAAAAGGGCAGACAAAACGTGAATCTCATAATTTATCCTGTTTTCTTTTAAGTAATAAATCTTATCAAGCAGGCGCTGAAACGTATCTGTATCAGCGTCTGTCTGACGGATATGGAGAAATGGAATGCCATTGTTTTTCATTAGTGGGGCAATGTTTTCTTCAAACAACGCTTTACTTCCTGTAAGGATTGTGGGAGAAAAAAGTACACACAGAAAACGGCATTCCTTTTTCTTTGGGCCAAACCCATAGTGCATCTGTCTCGAATTGACAAACAGGCAGTCTCCGGCCATCATGTGGATGATATTTCCGCCAATGAAATAATCCATCTCACCGTCGTATATCCTTATAAATTCAAAATCTTCATGCCAGTGACATAGGGCTTTGCAGTCCGGATAATGTGATAAAGTGCCCATTCTTATATAAAGAGGGAGCTCCGGTCTGTCATAGTGTACTATTTCCGATGCATCAGGCATCACATCAGGTTTTATCATTTTGATATAATCCTTATAAAAAGTTGATTCAATATTGATTGTATGCACTTGCATCTGATTATATCATTATAAACAGCAGATGAGAAGGAGATAAGCTGTGCCGGATAATAAAGCTGTTGTACGAGATGTTATAGCATTATCAATTCCTATAGCCATCCAAAATGTATTCTCTACCGCAGTCAGTTCTGCTGATGTTTTAATGGCAGGGATGATCGGACAGGACAGTCTTTCAGCGGTATCGCTTGCAGGGCAGGTTACTTTCGTCCTGAATCTCATATTGCTTGGGCTGACAATCGGAACAAGTCTTATCGTGGCCCAGTATTTTGGCAAAAGTGATATCCCAATGATAGAAAGAATACAGGGATATTCGATAAGAACTGCTTTTCTTATCTCTTTTGTTTTCTCATTTGTCACTGTATTTTTTCCGCGTATTGTAATGAAGATTTTTACAACAGATAGATTGCTCATAGATGAGGGAGCAGCATATTTAGGGATTGCCGGAATATCTTATCTGTTTATGGGATTTGCTCAAGTTTCCGAAACTGTTATGAAGGCAGTTAAGCAGGTACGGATTAGCACTTTGATAGGTACAACGGCGCTTATTTTAAATGTTCTTTTTAACGGTTTTTTCATGTTTGGATTAATGGGTACTCCGAAGCTTGGAGTGACCGGGGCTGCTGTGGGAACCCTTCTTGCAAGGCTGATTGAAGCAGTCTGGTGCTATATTGAGATGAGAGGGCACAAGGGGATATGCATCAGCGCTGATCATCTGTTTCATATTGACAGAGCGGTAAAATCACAGTTTTGGCATTACACGCTGCCGATCACATTAAACGGTCTTAGCTGGGGATCGGCATTTGCTACTTATTCGGTGATTCTCGGGCATATTGGAAGTGATATGGTTGCAGCAAATTCTATTGCTACCATAGTGAGGAATTTTGCTCTTGTTGGATGCAATGGGATAGCGAGCGGAGCGGGAATATACCTTGGCGCACTGTTGGGAAGCGGTAAGATAAAGAATGCCCAAAAGGATGCAGTAGTCATCTTGCAGCTCACGCTACTGCTGGCTGTGGCAGGAGGCTTAATAGTTGTACTGTCAAGGCCGCTTATTATAGAGATGGCGAATCTGACGGATTCAGCGAAGACATACCTTTGGCAGATGTTGATGATAAATGCGGCATATATTGTGACCAAGGCCTATAACTGTGTATTTAATAATGGAATACTTTCAGCCGGAGGAGATACAAGGTTTGGACTTATATGCGACACCATCGACATGTGGTGCTACAGTGTGCCGCTTGGTTTCATAGCCGCATTTGTATTACGTTTACAGCCCATGGCTGTTTATCTTCTTATCAGCACAGACGAACTTGTTAAAATGCCCGCCTATTATCTGCGGTACAGAAAAGGAATCTGGGCAAAAAATATAACAGAGGAGGTATCATAATGACAGAACAGGAAAGGGTTAGGAGAATAGCAGAGGGAAAGCTGTGGTTTGACACGGATGAATATCTGGCCCATCAGGCCAAGGTTAAGGATCTGATGTATGATTTTAACATGTCAAAACCAAGTGAGACAGAAAAAAGAGCCGGACTCATACGTGAAATGTTTGGAAGCGTGGGTAAGGATGTCTGGATCAATCAGCCCCTGACACTGGCAGTTGGCACAACTGTTACAATTGGAGATGGCACATATATCAATTCAGGCATGACTTTCATTGATGATTATAAGATCACTATCGGGAAAGGCTGTCTATTCGGAACAAATGTTACCCTGTGCACAACGGGGCATCCGATTGATCCCGAGGAACGAGCCAAGGGCAGTATGTATTCTTTCCCTATAGTGATAGGGGATGGAGCATGGATAGGAGCAGGCGCAATTATTCTTCCCGGTATTACGATAGGTGAATATGCCGTTATCGGGGCGGGATCGGTAGTGACAAAAGACATCCCGGCATATACGATAGCTGCGGGGAACCCATGTAAACCAATCCGTAAGATTGATGAACATGATAAAGAATACTATTTCAGGGAGCACAAATTTTCCTGATACTCCTATGGAGAAACAGGTTGAGAGCTGCCGTATCAGGATTCAATGGCGTAATTACGTGCTGCTGAAAGCTTTTTTGTTGAATAATAAAGCGAATTTAAGGTGTTAATTTTGTTTTGCGATTACCTTGAATTTGAACAAAAACGGTATAAAGCCCACAGATTTTCAAAATCAAATTACATGAAGCTGATTGATGTTGGAATAACGGAAATGTGATCATTGAAGAAATCGGTGATTATCACTAAGGAGGTGACCTATATGATGGATTTGGAACCTACATCACCGGGAGAAATTTTGCAGGAAGAGTTCCTGACACCAATGAATGTAATATAGACTTGCCAAGGAGGTACATATTCCTCAGTCAAGGATCAGTGATATCATAAGCGGTAAGAGAGGCATTACAGCAGATACTGCTATGAGATTTGCTATGTACTTTGGAACTACTCCTCAGTTCTGGCTTAACATTCAAAACCAGTATGATCTTGATATGCTAAAGGTATCCGGCAAGATTGTAGATATGTCGGACATCAGACCTTACAATATTATGCAAGGTTGACGGTTGCACTCTGGCTGCAAATAATTACACATGAGGGATTCTATCTAAAGTGGAAGTTGCCGGATATGACCTCACCGATAGAGATACCGGTGAGGTCTATCTTTTTTTGACTCGGCAAAAGAAATACGTTGAGTTATAATCGAGTTAAGCACGTTTTTAGGAGAAAATTGTAAATGATACTTGTAACCGGAGCAACAGGATTTGTTGGCAACAAAATAATGGAAGTATGCAAGGATGTGGTTGCAGCTCCATCGCTTAGAAATGCTTCTGAAGAGCAGATAAAGCGAATAATTGATGAGAGCGGAGCAGACACTATTGTGAATACTGCTGCAATATCAGATGTCGGAGAATGTCAGAAAAACGAGGAGCTGTCGTATATTGCAAATGTTCAGCTTCCGGTATTTCTTGCAAAAGCATCCGAAGGAAGAAAGCTTATCTGCTTTAGCTCCGATCAGGTATATTGCGGACTTGAAGATAATGGGCCTTATACGGAAGAAAAAGCTGCTGCGGCAAACATTTATGGGGAACACAAACTTGAAATGGAACAGAGAGTACTGGATATCTGTCCCGATGCAGTTATGCTTCGAGCCGAGTGGATGTATGATCATTATTTGAAAAAGTCCAACTACTACATGGATATTGTAAATGCCAGGGAGACGCTTGCGTTCAGTACACGGCAATACAGGGGCATCACTTATGTAAAAGAAGTCGCCGAGAATATAAAGAATGTAGAGAAACTGCCCGGGGGAATCTATAATTTTGGCAGTGAAACCACAAAATCCATGTATGAGATAACAAGACAGTTCATAGATGAACTTGGATTGAATATCCGATTGGAAGATGCACCTGCTGAGCACAATCTGTGGATGGATTGCAGCAAAGCGAAGAGATATGGCGTCATATTCAGTGATGTTTCGGAAGCATTGATGAAATGCGCAAGAGACAATGATATCATTGGGGAATAAATTTCGCGGAAAGGGTATGATGTGGTGCTCACAAAAACGAAGAAGGAAGCGGAATGCATACTCCAAGCCCCGCCGCGTGACGGGGCTTGCCAGCACAGTTGTCAAAAGACATACTGAGCTCATGATCATTTGCAGATCAAATCCTCTGCCATGGCAAACAGATCTTCTGCCGGTATTTCATCCATTGAAGAAATGTAATAACTGATTCCATCCTTTACAAAAGACAGGCTGCTGAAATATTTTGTCTTTGCTTCCGAACTGCCGTAGCTTACAAAGAAATGATCATCTGTGTCCATTCGCTCCTGCACTTTGGGAGGGAGAGGTTCCTCCTCATCGGGAAGGATGAGATACTCGTCATAATCGTATGCCACGGTAACGCCGCCTATGGTTCGTATTTCGGTGTGGGCGCGGTATTCTTCATCGGGCACTCCGGCTGACATAAGGAGATTTACGGCACTGCCATCGGAAGCCTTGTAAACAGCATTAAGATCTTCCCAATTATCGACGGTATTATTGGCATTATCCTTTCCGGAAACATATACGGTATTTCCACCGTCAAAGGTATAATCCCCAAGTACTTCCGGAAAATCGGGGAATTCGATATTCTGTTTGCCGATGGTTGCGGATGCCGTTTCATTCATTTCCCCGATGGAAGAATAGTCATAGCTTCCATTGGATGATGCTGTGTAATTAACGATCTTAGATGCGGCATAAACGGTTACTCCGGTAAGTAACATGCATGCTGCTGCGATGGCAGCGGCTTTCGGTAATGTCGATTTGTTCATTCTGATATCCTTTCTTTGCTTTTTTGGGTTCTCAAATTGCAACAGATTATTCGTCATACGGTGCTTGTCTTCCGGGGAGAATCGGAGCGTGTCCATTGTGTTTTTGAATTCATCTTCAAATTTAATTCGCATAGTGTGTTCCTCCTGTTTCAGCGTTCATGGCTTGCTGGTCACTCCGGCTTTCGAGAACGGATTTCAGCCTCTTTCTTCCGCGGGTAAGATATGCGCTGACCGTGTTTTCATTCTTTCCGAGCATGGATGCGATTTCTTTTACACGGTAATTCTCATAATAGTAAAGGTAGATGCTGATCCGGTAATTCTTCGGCAGTTCCATGATATACGGCAGCAGATCGGATTCGGGCTCGGCCGGTGCCGGTACGTCACAGGCTTCATCCAGTACAGTTACCCGCCTCCAAAAGTCTGTCCGCAGATGGTCTTTGCAGGCGTTGATGGTAGTCCGGATGATCCATGCTTTTTCGTGGGCAGTATCATCAAAATGAAAATCATGTGTTGCCAGTTTCATGAATACATCCTGACAGATATCCTCGGCATTCTGTGTATGCTTCAGATACATATAGCTGATCCTTAGGATCATATCTGCATATTTGTTTACCAGACAATCTGCGTTGTCTCTGTTCAGATAAGACATTGACTTTACCCCGGTTTATTTTGAAGGCCTTCACTTATAAAACGAATAATAACAGGAAAATCTGACATCTGAAAAATAGTTGTGCCGGTCTATAGTATGATATACTATTAGAAAGAACTATTGATAAAGGAGAACTAACCAGACATGGAAACGATTACATTAACATTACGAAAGCAAAAGAATATAGCGCTTATTGCCCATGACGGCAAGAAAGCCGATTTGATACGATGGTGCAAGGATAATAAGGATATCCTTAATAAACACTTTCTCATCGGAACAGGCACGACCGCCAGAATGATAACGGACGCAACGGAACTGCCCGTAAAAGGCTATAACAGCGGCCCGCTTGGCGGTGATCAACAGATAGGTGCGAGGATTGTTGAAGGAAAGGTAGATATAGTTATATTCTTCTCCGATCCGCTTACGGCAGCACCGCATGACCCGGATGTTAAGGCACTTATGCGTATCGCTCAGGTCTATGATGTTCCGTTTGCACCTGACAGAGCAACAGCGGATTTTATTATTACTTCTCCTTTGATGGATGAAGAATATGAGCATGATGTGATTAATTTCAAGCAGAGTGTGGAAGACAGGGCGAAGGATCTGAAAACGGATGATGCCGACAGGCAGTAAGCTGCCCGGGGCAGAAGCTATTCGTCTGCTACCACGTTAACGATGTTCTGAATATTCTCTTCATCGGCATCGTCAGCGGAGACCTGCTTGATCGCTTGGATGATATGCTGCAGCTGTGCTTCGGATGTAATATCTCTTTTTTCTTCTTTGGTAAGACTGGCCCAGGCAGTGGTGCGATAACCGCTGTCAAGCATCTGTGAGCCGCATTCTTCGCATGTATAAGTCTCGCCGGTTCTTAAATGCGCGGCGATCCCGTTGCATCTGCTGCATACAAATACATATTCATGCGTCGATCGGTGCTCGTTGATCGTGTCGTTTGCGGCCTTCTTTTTGACATTTTCAACACTTTGTTCAGCGCGTCTTGCCTCATGAAGTGCTTCCCTGGCGCGTCTGACCTGAATATCACGTGTGTCGGCCTTTTGGACAAGTTCACTTATCACTTCTTCTTTTATATCGGGATCCATTTCGAATTCCGGCATTGATGCGGGCCGCAATTTCGGCTCGGTAAGAATGTTCATGATAAGTGATTTTCTGCCCTCCATGTTCATACGGTTCCAGTGATCCGTATCAACACAAAGCGAAACCATCTGACCGCCGCAGCGGGGACACC
Source organism: uncultured Lachnospiraceae bacterium (assembly GCA_905235745.1). Taxonomy (GTDB): domain Bacteria; phylum Bacillota; class Clostridia; order Lachnospirales; family Lachnospiraceae; genus UBA2868. Next base: position 103,582 of record CAJOMN010000013.1, on the reverse strand, counting down.
CGTCCGGCCAGTTTTCCACAAGATCAATATATCTGCAGTTTTCACAGCAACCTACGTGCATAGTTTCCCCTCGCTCTTCGATAGGGTAACACAGATACCCGGTTACTTCAAGGAGCATCTGAGCTGACAGGGGCATCTGATACAAGCTTCTTGACTATTTTGTATGCGGGATATAGACTTATTAAGAAGTAATATCAGGAATGATTCATTTTTATATTGCTTTTCGGAGATGACGTGTTGAATAATAAAAAACACAAAGGAATAAGCATTAAGATTGCAACCGCGATATATTTTGCCGTGGCTATTATTGTGCTGACTACCGTTATCACGACAGTTGGATACAATTACTATCAGAACAGCGTTATTGATAATTACAAGAAATATGTGTCAACGGTATTGAATTATGCGTACACCACGGCGGAAGATTATTCGTTCGGGGATATGATCGCCGCGCGCGAAATGCCTGACGGATATGAAGAGATGAGATCGGAATTGAATCAGGTCAAGGAGAATTCCGAGATTGATTATCTGTATGCTGTCTATTTTGAGGATATTAACGATATCTACAGCCTGACATATGCAATTAATACCAAGACGGCGGAAGAGCTCAGTAATGGAGGAAAATATTCATATCTTGGTACGCCGTGCGAGGCGGGAAGCTTTGAAGATGATATATTGCTCATGCTGCAGGATGCCGTAATAACGGGCAGGACTGACATCGGTATCCTTGAAGGCAATTCCGAAGGATACGGATATATGTTCAACGCATATAAGGTAGTATTTGATTCTGCGGGGGTTCCCGCGGGACTCCTCTGTGTTGAGATCAATATCAACAATATCCGGGGCGAGCTTATCAGCTACATCAGAAATATAGCGCTTTTTGTTGCATTGTTTACGATCGTTATAACTGCCATATTTGTAGGCGTTGCCGAGTATTTCTTTACTTTCCCGATAGCGAAGCTTACCGATTCGGTCAAGGACTTTATCATAAGCATAGGAGATCAGGATGCAATCGATGAAAGTGTCGGACGGCTTAAGGATATCAAAGTTCGTTCGGGCAATGAGATAGGCGAGCTGTATTCGATAGTCAGCAGCCTGGAATCCAATATGGCCGATCAGTATCGTGATATAAGAAGGTACTCCGAGAATCTGATCAAGATGCAGGACGGACTGATCGTACTGATAGCGGATATGGTTGAAAATCGGGATTCGGATACAGGAGCGCACATTCAGAAGACTGCTGCTTATGTCCGGATAATACTTGACGGGTTGAAGCGTAAAGGCTATTACCCGGAGCTATTGACGCCGCGGTATATGGAATATGTCGTAAAATCGGCGCCGCTTCATGATACAGGTAAGATCAAGATCCCTGACCGTATACTCAACAAACCGGGCAAATTAACGCCCGAGGAATTTGAGATAATGAAATGTCATGCCGCATATGGCAGGGAGATAATTGATAAGGCCATCAGTACGGTTGAGGGAGAAAGTTATCTCACCGAGGCGCGTAACATGGCCGCATATCATCATGAGAGATGGGATGGAAAGGGGTATCCGGAAGGTCTGAAAGAAGAAGAGATACCTTTGTCGGCACGCATTATGTCTGTCGCGGATGTATTTGATGCGCTTACGTCGAAGCGTGTGTACAAGCCTGCTTATACAAAGGAAGATGCACTCGGGATCATCGCGGAGGGGAAAGGCACCCAGTTCGATCCCAAGTGTGTAGAGGTATTTCTGGAAGCTCTTCCCGATATTGATGCTGTCCTGAAACAGTATAATACCACAGAGTGAAGCAGGTAATTATATGAACCCTATTTACGAGATATACGGGAATGATGCCCGTGAAATGACAAAGCGCCTTATGGCAGCCGCAGATGTGGCCGTAAGGATACCCAAGGGCGCACGAATAGTAATAAAGCCCAATCTGGTAAATGCAAGCCGTGCCGAAAACGGAGCCACGACTCACCCCGGGGCTGTTGCGGGCTGTATCGAATACCTTCGGGATGCGGGATTTACGGATATTTCCGTCATTGAAAGCTCCTGGGTGGGAGAGAGGACAGCGAATGCCGTAAGTATCTGCGGATACGACAGGGTGTGCGAAGAATATAACGTTCCCTTTTATGATCTCAAAAAGGACAAGACAAAGCGTGTGGAAACACCTTTTCGACCGATCGAAATATCATCTCTTGCAGCAGACTCCGACTATTTTATTGATATTCCCGTACTCAAAGGGCACTGCCAGACGGTCATGACCTGCGCGCTTAAGAACCTCAAAGGATGTCTGCCCGACCATGAGAAGAGAAGATTTCATACGGACGGTCTGATTAAGCCGATCGCGGCATTAGCCTCGGTGCTAAAGCCTGACCTTGTCATAGTTGACAGTATCTGCGGGGATCTGAATTTCGAAGACGGCGGTAACCCGGTGCAGACAAACAGGATGATGCTTGGATATGATGCCGTACAGGTGGACAGTTACTGCTGCCGTCTTATGGGTCTTGACGTGGCGGACGTATTATACATACCTCTTGCCGAAAAGTGGGGCGCCGGCTGCAGCCGGATAGATCCGGAAGATATTGTCAGGTTAAATGAGCCCGAACAGTCACGGGAATTCCCGAAAGTCTCCGGAAAGGTGAATGACCTTGTACGAAACGTATCCGCCGACGGGGCATGCTCCGCCTGCTATGCATCACTTGTCAGGGCTCTCTATATTGCCGGGAAATCAGGAAAACGGGTAAATGGGAAGATATATATAGGACAGGGAAACCAAGGAAAAACACTTGACGGTATCGGGATAGGAAGATGCTGCGCCGGTGCTGGAAAGTGCATCATGGGCTGTCCGCCTTCCGCAAAAGATATATTAAATGAACTATTCTAAGAAAAGTCAGTCCTCATTCAGAAGTTCGAATTCCTCACTGTCAAGGTATTCGTCAAAAGCATCTGCAACGGCTTCGTATTCGTCGTCATCATCAATGTATGTAAGCTCCGGCTCGACGTTGGGGTCATTCTCATCTTCACTGTATCCGTAGAACCAGACCTCTCCTTCGGTTGACGAGCCGGTATCGTCAAGAGGGAGAAGCACGATATAATCCTTTTTGTTGACAGTCAGGATCGTTATTATCGAGCACATTACCTTCTTGCCGTCTGCGAGGTCAAGTTCAACCGTCATATTGACATCATCATTTTCATCAATGCGTTCCATTGGCAGCTCCTTCCGAACAAAAACCGGAAAATATTATAACACAGTTTCTTTGCCTTGAAAATATGCGTGTTATTCATTATAATTACACAGTGCGGGCTCGCAAACCGGGTCTTATCGTAAACGATATAATTTCGTTCACTATAGCACGACATCAAACGGAGGATGAGCGTTAAATTTCCGAATATGCATACCGGTTCATCTAACAGTAATCATAAGACAGGCTGCGGTTACCCTCTTGGAACATACACTGTTTCCGGAGGAGTTCAGTTTACTGCGCACATTCCTTTCAAACATACCCTTGAGCTTATCATATATAATGGATCGGGCGATGCGGCTGATCATGTGAACATGGCCGATCATACAGTAAGCGAAGGTACTTATTCCGTCATTATCGAAGAGCCCCTCCCACGGGACTGGTCATATGTATATGAAGCGGACGGGGCAGTTGTGCCTGATCCGTTCATGATGAATTCGACCGCCGCAAGAAAGTTCGGCGACGACAAAGCGGCGCCTGACCGCGCCCGATTGTATCAGGATGATTATGACTGGGAAGATGATGTGCTCCCGGCGCTTGCCTATAATGAGATCGTTGCATATCAGCTTCATGTCCGCGGGTTTACGGCGGATCCTTCATCCAGGGTAAATAACAGGGGAAGATTTTCAGGTATAGCCGAGAAGATCCCTTACCTGACCGGGCTTGGCGTCAATCAGCTTGTTCTCATGCCGTGCTATGAATTTGACGAGATAATCAGGCCGAAGAAGAACGGTGCCGTTGATGTGTCCGATTATAAGCGCGATAACGGATCTGTCGCCAGGCGTCGTGTTAATTTCTGGGGATTCACAGACGGGTGTTATTTTATGCCGAAGGCTTCATACTCGAACGGTGATCCGACTGCCGAGTTCAAAGATATGGTAAAAGCGCTTCATGCCGCACGGATAGAAGTCATAATGAGGTTCTATTTTCCCGCGTCATATAACAAGGCTTTTATTCCCGATATACTGCGCTTCTGGGCGAGGCAGTATCATGTCGACGGATTTTTCCTTATGGGAGAGGATATCCCGATGGATATGATAGCGGCGGACGTATATCTGCGTGACCGGAAGATATACAACAACTTCTTTGACAAAGACTCCCTGCTTCGCAAGGATTACGGGTGCAATCCCAATATGGCGATCGTCAATTCGGATTTCATGAACGTATGCCGCAAATATCTAAAGAGCGATGAAAATCAGCTCTCCGACTTTCTGTTCAGGCAGCGGCTGAATCCGCATGATGTTCATACGGTGAATTTCATTACGGATTATTACGGATTTACGCTTAATGACCTTGTGACATATGATTACAAGCACAATGAAGATAATGATGAGGACAATGCCGACGGAGAGAACTTCAATTACAGCTGGAACTGCGGCGTGGAAGGTCCGTCCCGGAAGAAGGCGATAATGGCGCTCCGCACCAGACAGATCAAAAATGCGCTCGTATTTCTCCTGATGGCACAGGGCACTCCGATGATATGCGCCGGTGATGAGTTCCTCGATACGCGCGGCGGCAACAACAATCCGTACTGTCAGGACAACGAAACGGGATGGGTTGTCTGGAAGAACAACAGGCAGTCTGCGGAAATATATGATTATACGAAGATGCTTATCGCGCTTCGCCGTGAGCATCCGGTACTTCATCCCGACAGGGAGTTTCGCATAATGGATTATGCGGCGTGTGGATTCCCGGATCTGTCGTATCATTCCGATCTGGCGTGGAATCCGAAGTTTGACAACCATCTGCGGCATATCGGGCTGATGATCTGCGGGAAGTATGCAAGGCTTACGAGAACCCGGGAGGATGATTTTTTCTATTTTGCGTATAATATGCACTGGGAAGATCATTCGTTCGCGCTTCCCAAGCTTCCGAAGGGACTGGCATGGCAGGTATGCTTTGTAACATGCAGCGAGTCATCTGCTGCTGTTATATATGAAAGCCTATCCGGGAAGGGAGAGACCGTTACGGTTCCGGATCGCACCGTTGCAGTCCTGAGATCCGTTCAGGGAAAGCTCTCCGATGATACAAATAAATGAAAGACCATGAGGGATTGATGAAATGACAGGTGATAAAAAGGTTTTGTTTTCAGGGATGCAGGCTACCGGAAATCTTACTCTGGGCAACTATCTCGGAGCCCTTACCAACTGGGTAAAGCTTTCGGATGAATACGAATGCTTCTATTCGGTAGTTGATATGCACTCAATAACGGTGCGCCAGGATCCGGCCGAGCTTCGGAGCCGCGCCCGTAAGCTCCTTAGTCTGTACATAGCGGCGGGACTGGATCCCGAAAAAAACTGCATATACTATCAGTCCCATGTATCGGGTCATGCCGAGCTTGCGTGGATACTGAACTGTTACACATATATGGGCGAGCTGTCGAGGATGACGCAGTTCAAGGACAAATCAGCCAAGCACGCAGACAATATCAATGCGGGCCTGTTTACATATCCGGTTCTTATGGCGGCGGATATCCTGCTGTATCAGACCGATGTTGTTCCGGTCGGCATAGATCAGATGCAGCATCTTGAGCTTACAAGGGATATTGCCCAGCGCTTTAACAGCATATACGGAGATGTATTTACGATCCCCGAACCTTATATAGGAAAGGTCGGCGCCAAGATAATGAGCCTTCAGGATCCTTCACGCAAGATGAGCAAATCGGACGAGAATCCGAATGCGAGCATTTATCTGCTCGATGATCCCGATACGATCATGCGCAAGTTCAAACGCGCCGTCACCGACTCACTGGGGGCTGTCAGATATAACGAAGAAGAGCAGCCCGGGATATGTAATCTGATCGATATATACAGTGCCTGCACCGGCAGGAGCAGGCAGGAGATCGAGCAGGAATTTGACGGAAAGGGTTACGGAGATTTCAAAACGGCAGTAGGTGAATGTGTCGTCGATACACTCCGTCCTTTGCAGGAGAAGCTGCGTGATCTTGAGAAGAACAGGGATTACATAGATTCCGTGATCAGGAACAATGCCGAAAAGGCACAGTACAACGCCAATAAAACACTCCGCAAAGTGCAGAAGAAAGTGGGATTTCCGGAAAAGGTCAGATGACCTATTCCGATTTGATCTCCTTCCACAGTTCGTTATACAGATTAGTCGTATCCGGATCGAGCGCTTCGTAGATCTCGCAGTTTTCTATTGATTCGTCAGTCGGAACGACGGCTGTGTTTGTCTTCAGTTCTTCGTCCATATCGTCAACAACCGCCTTGTTGGGAGTGGAGAAGTATATGTACTCGAAGTTGGCATTTGCCACATCCTCTTCGCATAGAAAATCAAGGAATTGTCTTGCCGCATCGGTATCAGTGCAGCTTTTGGTAACGATCCATGAGTCGATCCAGAGGTTGCTTCCTTCCTTCGGAATAACATATTCCAGATCGCTGTTATACTCGTTTCCCAGATAGGCTTCTCCCGAATACACAACACCCATTACGGCATTTTCCGCAACCAGTTCATCCCTTGCCTCATCGACAAGATAGCTTGCAACATCCTTCTTCTGCTTCTTGAGCAGTTCGGCCGCCTCCCTTATCTCATTCTCATCGGTAGTGTTTAACGAATAACCGAGAGCTTTAAGCGCTACCATGAATGAATCGCGCATGCTGTCCTGCATGATTATCTCACCGCTGTACTCGCCGTCAAACAGCACATTCCAACTGTCGACCGGAGCCGTTACCTTCCCGGTATTATACAGTATCCCGACCGTCCCCCAGAAATATGGAAGAGCATACCTGTTATCCTTATCAAAGCTTTTCGATAAAGTGATGATCTTGTCATCGATATTACTGTAGTTCGGCAATGCCGAAAAATCGATCTCCTGTGCTTCACCTTCGTCGATGAGCCTCTTGATCATATAATCGGATGTGCACAGAAGGTCATAGGATATGGCACCCGTGGTGTATTTGGTGTACATTTCCTCGGGAGTCGTTGCCTCTTCATATTGGATCCTGATACCCGTCTGCTCGGTAAACCGTTCGAGCATATCGGGATCGAGGTATTCACTGTAGTTAAATACGGTAAGCGTCCTATCATCCGATGATTTTCCGGAGCATGCCGGAAGAGTACAGAGGATAATGCATACTACGGTTACAAGGCAAAGGCGTTTATACTTCATGATTCATTCTCCTTTACGGCCAGCCTTAATAATCGGCCGGTTCTGATTTATTATTGTTTGTTCTTCCTGATATATATACGATCAGGAGCGTTATAAGCACGATCAGGAACAGGATGGAAGAGAGGGCATACATTTCGGGCTTGATGCCTTTTCTTATCTCTCCGTATATGAGAGTTGACAATGTATTAACGCCCGGTCCTTTTGTAAAATATGTTATCACAAAATCATCCATTGACATTGTAACTGCCATAAAGAATCCCGCCATTATCCCGGGAACAAGGTCGGGCAGCAGTATCCTTGTAAAAGCATGCAGTCCTGTAGCGCCGAGATCTCTTGCGGCTTCAAACTGTCTGATGTCAATCGTCTCGAGCTTTGGAAGGATACATAAGATAACATATGGAATGTTAAACGTTATATGAGCGATGAGTACACTCGTGATCCCGAGTTCGAGAAACCTGACGAACCAGAGCATGAGCGCGATCCCCGTGACAATATCCGCGTTGACAAGGGGGATATTCGTAAAGAAGAGCATTATCCTGTAATTGCGCTTCCTCATCGTATATATGCCGAGCGATGCAGCAAGGCCGATAACGCTTGCTATCGCAGCCGACAGAAAGGCAAGCGTCAGCGTAGTTCCGAAAGCGCTTATAATGGCATCGCTTTCAAACAGCGTCCGGTACCATTTCAACGTGAAGCCGCCCCATACGACTCTCGACTTCGAAGAGTTGAACGAGAGTACTATCAGCACGATTATCGGTGCATACATAAAGAGTACGACTATGCCGAGATATATTTTTCCGAGAGCTCTTCTTATCATAATACAAAGTTCCTGTTACTGCCGGACGAGTCGTGCCCGAACAAAAATGTTGTTATTAGTACGAATACCATGAGCGCCACCGACAGACCCGAACCGAGATTCCAGTTCATGCTGACCGAGAATTCCTGTTCTATAACATTGCCGAGGAGCTGTATCTTGCCGCCGCCTAATATATTAGCGATGACAAATTCCGTCATGGACGGCACGAAGACCATTGTAATCCCGCTCCCTATTCCGGAAAGGGAGAGCGGGAGAAGAATCCTGGTAAATACACGTAACCTTCCCGCACCGAGATCCTTTCCGGCCTCGATTATATCGTCGGGGATCGCAAGAACACAGTTGAGGACGGGAAGAAGCATGTACGGCAGATAGTCGTATACCATGCCGACAACAATTGCCGCGGGAGTGTTTATTATATTGAGCGAGGGCAGATTCAGCATCGACAGCAGGTGATTGATCACGCCGTTTTTGGAGATGAGAAGCTGTATGGCCAGTATCCGCAGAATAAAGTTCATCCACATCGGAAGTATCATAACGAACATTATGATCTTGGTATTCTTGAATTTGGAGGTCTTTAATATCAGTGCAACCGGATATGATATGACAACACAGATGAGTGAAGTTGTGAACGCAAGGGCGATGGACAGAAGAAGTGCCTTGCGGTGCACAGGGTCAAAAATGGCAAGAAGGTACTCCAAAGTAAGATCCCCTTCAGCATTTGTGGATGCTTTGGCGAATACAAATAAAAGAGGTATTACGGTAAAACCGATGACCCACAGAATATATGGAATTGAAAGAACCTGTACTTTCTTCCTGCTCATTGTGAATTAACTCTGATAATCGTTGATGTTAAGTATCTCCTCGGCCTCAGACCGCGGCTTGTGCATTATCTGGAAGTTGTCCGGGATGATGTTAATCCCGACATAGCTTCCTACGGGGAAATTCTGTGTGGTCTGTACCATAAAAGTGATCCCGATGGCACTTTCCACCTGTATCTCGTAATGTACACCCTTGAATATGATAGATGTAACGGTTCCCGTTGTATGTCCCGAAGCGGGATCCCCGAGTTCCACATCCTCGGGTCTAATAACGACATCGACGGGTTCGCCTTCTCCGAACCCCTCGTCCACGCATTCAAAATCAAGACCGCCTATATTGACGAGACGATCCCTTACCATGATCCCGTCGTAAATGTTGCTTTCTCCGATGAAATCCGCAACGAAAGCGTTGATCGGCTCGTTGTATATACTTTCGGGAGTACCGGCCTGCTGAATGTATCCCTGGTTCATTACCACGATGGTGTCGGACATTGTAAGAGCCTCTTCCTGATCGTGGGTCACGTATATAAACGTTATACCGAGTTCGTTCTTGAGCCTGATAAGTTCGTACTGCATTTCCTGGCGCAGCTTCAGATCAAGTGCTCCAAGCGGCTCGTCGAGAAGCAGGACCTTGGGTTCGTTGACTATAGCGCGTGCTATGGCAATACGCTGCTGCTGGCCTCCGGAAAGAGAATCCGGATAACGATCCCCATACCCGGGGAGGTTTACAAGGTCAAGAGCGTATTTGATCTTGTCTTTTATATATGAATCGCTTTTCTTCCTGATACGCAGACCGAATGCGATATTGTCGGCAACGGTCATATGAGTGAACAGGGAGTATTTTTGAAAGACTGTATTAAGCTGCCTCTTATTGGGCGGAAGCTTTGTTATATCGACACCGTCAAAATAAACGCTCCCTTTATCCGGAGTCTCAAATCCGCCTATGATACGGAGGATCGTCGTCTTTCCGCATCCGGAAGGACCAAGGAGCGTAACGAACTCGTTTTCCCTGATAGACAGATCAAGTTCATCGATCACGGGAGTGTTGTCGTATGTCTTGGATATACCTTTAAGTTCGATAAGAATTTTGCTCAAACACATAACCTCCGAGGGGTCGGTTTCCGACTCTGATATCATAATATCGCAAATTATACAGTATAGAGACAGCAAATACAATATATAGCGGTTGACTTTTTTTATCGGCGGACGGAAAATATTTTTGTATGCATTAATGCTTTATGGTAAACGTGTTTTAACGGATTTACCATAGGACCGCAGAGGATGAAAATGGCAGAGAAAACCGTTAAGGCCGCAAAGACCTCAAAAGCAAACAAGGACAAATATGTCGCATATGTTTCGACGTATACGAGGAACTCGGATACAGGCATATACATATACGATGTTGATGATAAGAACGGCAGGCTTACCGAGAAGGATAAGGTTAAGATAACCAACTCCTCTTATGTGACGATCTCCCATAACGGTGAATTCCTGTATGCGATAACGGATTTTGGCGTTGAAAGCTTCAGGATATTGCCGGACGGAAGGCTTGAGAATATAGGAACCGCTTCGATCAACGGAATGAGAGGCTGTTATCTTTCGACGGATTACGAAGACAAATATCTGATATCACGATGCGAAGGTTACGGTTCTTCATATCAATGATGACGGCGCGATCGGGGAGATTTCGGACGAGATGTTTTCGGCCGGTATCGGAAGTATAATAGAGCGCTCTTTCCTTCCTCATATCACCTGCGTGAAGATGACAAGGGACAATAAGTATCTGTGCGCCTGCGACAGCGGAATGGATCAGGTCAGGATCTATTCATTCGACAGCGTGACGGGCAAGCTGAAAATGAAAGATATGATCCACTGCGATCAGGACAGCGAACCGAGATACATCAAGTTTCACCGGAACGGAAAGTTTGCGTATATATCCCATGAAGCGGGATGCAAGATCGATGTTTATTCCTATAATAACGATAAAGGAAATCCCGTATTTGAAAAGATCGGGTCGTATTCGACAATTAACGATGAATACAAGACAACCGGGAGTATCACATGCGCGATGAAGTTCTCAGCCGACCATAAGTATCTTATGTCGTCGGTTGCGGGCAGCAACAGTGTCTCGATATTCAGTGTTGATGACAAGACAGGAGAGCTTGAGCGGCTGCTGCACCTTCCGGTTTCGGGCGATTATCCGAAGGATGTGTCATTCTTCCCGGATTCGCATCATATAGTCAGCCTCAACCATGAATCGAACACGATGAGCTTCTTTACTCTTAATCTTGATAAGAATATAATCGTACTAAACGGACCGTTTGTGAAGGTACCGAGCGGGAACTGCGTTATAATCAAGAAACTGTAATAATATGAAACCTTTAACCTATTACATTGACAAATGCATAGCTTATCTGTATGTCGCCGCTCTTGTCGGAGGCGTTTTGTCATGCACGGCTTATGATGCGCAGGCATCCGACACCAACAAGAAGACAGTCAATATCAGAAGCGTCGCGGCCGTAAACGATACCGATTATATGAGCGCGGATGATTTTCTGTTCGATAATGAAACGGCTGCGGACAGGGAAGATATCTCGGATTATCTTGAAAAGCTCAGGAAAAACGGGATAGCATCCGGCAGCGAGGATACGGAAGATGCTGCGGAAGATACGGCATATGATGAAGAGATACTTCCGGAAGAAGCCGGAGATGATGAAATGGATGAAGTACCCGGTGATGAGATCATAATAGATCCGGATGACTGGCACCTTATGCTTGTCAACAAACAGAATCCCGTACCGGATGATTACGAGCCCAATCTTGCGGATCTGAACGGATCAATGAAAGCTGATGCAAGGATCATTGCCGATATTCTGGAGATGATGGATGCCGCATCTGCTGACGGTGTTAACCTTATGATCGTAAGTGCTTACAGATCGTATGACAGACAGCAGACGCTTTTCAACAACAAGCTGAATAAGCTCATGGGACAGGGAATGACCTATCTTGAAGCGTACAGGGTCGGCTCCATGAGTGTAACCGTTCCGGGGACGAGCGAGCATCATCTCGGACTGGCTCTTGATATACTGACCGGTTCCTACACCTCGATGGATGACGGATTCGGAGAGACTCCTGCAGGCAAGTGGCTTGCCGCCAATGCTCCCGATTACGGATTCATTCTGCGCTATCCGCAGGGCAAGGAGGAGATCACGGGGATCGTATATGAGCCGTGGCATTTCCGGTATGTGGGAACGAAATATGCAAAGGATATTACAGAAAAAGGAGTCTGCCTTGAGGAGTATCTAAAGGGCGAATATTGATGTACAGGATACTTACTACAGAGGGCAGGGCAAAGAGAGCGGAGTTTACAACGGTCCACGGAACGGTGCAGACTCCTGTTTTTATGAATGTCGGTACCGCCGCGGCGATAAAGGGCGCGGTCTCGACCGAAGATCTCAAGGAACTTGGCTGCCAGATACAGCTTTCCAATACATATCATCTTCACGTCCGTCCCGGTGACGCGATCATCAGAAATCTGGGAGGACTTCACCGTTTCATGGTCTGGGACAGGCCGATACTTACTGATTCGGGCGGTTTTCAGGTGTTTTCCCTCGCAAAGCTTCGCAGCATCAGTGAAGAAGGAGTGCATTTCAATTCCCATATTGACGGACGAAGGATATTCATGGGTCCCGAGCAGTCCATACAGATACAGTCCAATCTGGCAAGTACAGTGGCGATGGCGTTTGATGAATGCCCGCCCTCTCTTGCGGAGCGCTCATATGTGCAGGCGTCTGTTGACAGGACAACGAGATGGCTGATAAGGTGCAGGGACGAGATCGAACGTCTGAACAGCCTTCCGGATACGATCAATAAGGATCAGATGCTGTTTGGCATCAATCAGGGCGCTGTCTATCCGGATATCCGTATTGATAACGCCAGGAGGATCTCGGAACTTGATCTGCCGGGTTATTCGATAGGCGGGCTGGCGGTCGGCGAGCCAAACGAAGTCATGTACGATATTCTCGATCAGGTCGTTCCTTATCTTCCGCAGGACAAGCCGACATATCTTATGGGTGTCGGAACTCCGGTGGATATTCTCGAGGGTGTTAAGCGCGGGGTTGATTTTTTCGACTGCGTATATCCTTCAAGAAACGCCCGTCACGGTCATCTGTATACGAATAAGGGTACTGTCAGGATCTTAAACGCCCGTTACGAGCAGGATCCCGGCCCCATAGAAGAAGGATGCGGCTGCCCGGCGTGCAGGCATTATTCGCGGGCATACATAAGGCATCTTCTCAAGGCAAAGGAAATGCTCGGAATGAGGCTGTGCGTGATGCATAATCTTTACTTCTATAATAAGATGATGGAAGAGATAAGGGATGCTCTCGACAACGGCTGCTATGAGAAGTACATGAAATCAAAGCTTGAAGGCTTCCGCGAAAGCGATGACGGCGCGGAAAAATAAGCCTTGAAACATCTCTTTATGTTGTGTATATTAATATAGATTTATAGTAAACGCATTGGATTTGTTCACTATATTTCTGGTGGTGTAAAGTTTTCTATGAAAACTTTGCAGCACGTAGGCCACGCCCGAGCGAAGCGAGCTTTTAATGGCGTGGCTCTCAAGAAGTGACGGAGGTAGACATATGAATTCGATTTTATTGACTGAAAGTGCAGGCGGTACCGGCGGTATATTGATGATGGTCGTATATATCGCCATATTCGGTGTTATTATTTATTTCCTTATGATCAAGCCCCAGAAGAAGGAGCAGAAGAGGATGGAGTCGCTGTTATCCACGATCGCTCCCGGGGATTCTGTTCTTACGACAAGCGGGTTCTACGGAGTAGTTATCGATGTTTCGGATGATACGGTAATAGTTGAGTTCGGAAACAACAAGAATTGCCGGATCCCCATGCAGAAGTCAGCGATCACCCAGGTTGAAAAGCCCGAGGATGCCGCAGCGGCTGAGGAGTGATCACATTTCAGGCCGTTTTCTATAATTATGAACGGATATAACCCGTTCACCGTGACTCAGGGTGTCCGTCAGGGGCACTCTTTGTTGTGCAGGATGGGATGTTTGGAGGAACATATATAATGAGAAGTGATGCAGTTAAAAAGGGAAGTGCACAGGCACCGCACAGATCTTTGTTCCATGCTCTCGGCTTCACGCAGGAAGAGATGGACAGACCGCTTGTCGGCATAGTCAGCTCATACAATGAGATCGTGCCGGGACATATGAACATTGATAAGATCGTCGAAGCGGTAAAGATGGGTGTGGCAATGGCCGGAGGAACGCCTGTCGTGTTCCCGGCGATCGCTGTATGCGACGGGATCGCCATGGGGCATGTCGGGATGAAATACTCGCTTGTCACAAGGGATCTTATAGCCGATTCGACCGAATGCATGGCTCTTGCCCATCAGTTCGACGCACTTGTCATGGTACCGAACTGTGACAAGAACGTTCCCGGACTGCTCATGGCCGCGGCAAGGATCAACATTCCGACCGTATTCGTGTCGGGAGGGCCGATGCTCGCGGGTCATGTAATGGGACAGAAGAGGAGCCTGTCATCGATGTTTGAGGCAGTGGGTGCCAGAGCTGCCGGTAAGATCACCGATGAAGAGCTGACCGAATTCGAATGCAAGGTATGTCCGACGTGCGGTTCATGCTCGGGCATGTATACCGCCAATTCGATGAACTGTCTGACCGAAGCGCTCGGAATGGGGCTTGCCGGTAACGGTACGATCCCCGCGGTCTATTCGGAGAGGATAGCGCTTGCAAAGCATGCGGGAATGGCAGTTATGGAGCTGTACAGGAAGAACATATGCCCGAGAGACATCATCACCAAAGAATCGATTTTAAACGCGCTTACCGTTGATATGGCGCTCGGATGCTCTACCAATTCGATGCTTCATATCCCGGCGATCGCGCATGAGATCGGATATGATTTTGACATAACAATGGCCAATGAGATATCGGAAAGAACGCCCAATCTGTGTCATCTCGCGCCGGCAGGTCCTACATATATGGAAGACCTGAATGAGGCGGGCGGCGTTCATGCCGTTATGAAACAGCTTGCCGATGCGGGGCTTCTTAATACGGACTGCATGACGGTTACGGGCAGGACTCTCGGAGAGAACATTTCGGGATGCGTTAACCGTAATCCGGAGGTCATAAGACCTATGGACAACCCGTATTCGAAGACCGGAGGACTTGCTGTCCTTACCGGCAATATCGCGCCCGACGGCTCGGTAGTAAAGCGCAGCGCCGTTGCCGAAAGCATGCTGAAGCATGAAGGACCCGCAAGGGTATTTGACTGCGAGGAAGACGCCATTGCAGCAATAAAGGGCGGCAGGATAGTGCCCGGTGATGTCGTCGTTATCAGATATGAAGGACCTAAGGGCGGCCCCGGAATGAGGGAGATGCTCAACCCCACATCAGCTATAGCCGGAATGGGGCTTGGCGAGAGCGTTGCACTCATAACCGACGGAAGATTTTCGGGCGCAAGCCGCGGAGCATCCATAGGTCATGTTTCGCCGGAAGCTGCCGTGGGCGGACCGATAGCGCTCATAGAGGAAGGCGATATCATATCGATAGATATCCCCAATGTTACGATCAATGTCAGATTGTCGGATGAGGAACTTGAAAGCCGCCGCGCAAAATGGCAGCCGCGCGAGCCAAGAGTTAAGACCGGATATCTTGCAAGATACGAAAAGCTTGTAACAAGCGGAGATAAGGGCGCAGTTCTACGGTCTGATTTTTAATGTGAAGCGTATACTATACAGGGAGAAAATCATGGAGTTAACCGGTTCTCAGATAGTTATGGAATGTCTCCTCGAACAGGGAGTGGATACTGTATTCGGATATCCCGGAGGAACGATCCTGAACATCTACGATGAATTATACAAATACAGCGACAGGATAAAGCATATACTGACGAGCCACGAGCAGGGCGCCGCGCATGCGGCCGACGGTTATGCAAGGGCTACGGGCAAGGTCGGTGTATGCATGGCGACAAGCGGTCCCGGGGCGACTAACCTCGTAACGGGAATAGCAACGGCGTACATGGATTCGGTGCCGCTTGTAGCGATAACGGCAAATGTCAATCTGCCTCTTCTCGGTAAAGACACTTTCCAGGAGGTCGACATAGCCGGAGTGACAATGCCGATCACAAAGCACGGATACATTGTTAAGGATATAACAAAGCTTGCGGATACGCTCCGCAAGGCGTTCGCGATAGCAAGAAGCGGACGTCCGGGACCCGTTCTTGTCGATATCACGAAGGATGTGACTGCTGCAAAATGCAGGTATACAAGACAGGAGCCGTATACACTTGATATCCCCGTTCGTTACTCGGATAAGGATATCGAAACTGCCGTAAAACTTATCGAAAGATCCAGGAAGCCCTATATCTACGCCGGTGGCGGTGTAGTGATATCCGGAGCTTCCAAAGAGCTTGCGCAGTTTGCTCATAAGATCGATTCTCCCGTGTGCGACACGCTTATGGGTAAGGGCGGATTTGACGGTAACGACGACCTGTATACAGGCATGATAGGGATGCACGGAACCAAGGCGTCCAATCTCGGAGTCAGCGAGTGCGATCTTCTGATCGCGATCGGGGCAAGATTTTCAGACCGCGTTATCGGAAATGCCGCGAAGTTTGCTCCCAAGGCAAAGGTATTGCATATTGATATAGATCCGGCCGAGATCAACAAGAATATCAAGACAACTGCAAGCATTATCGGAGATGTCAAAGAGATTCTCGCTATACTGGACTCGAAACTGACCGAGCATTCCAATCCCGAGTGGATAGCCCATATAGAAGACCTCAAGGCAAGATATCCGCTTAAATATGACACTGCAAGGCTCACCTGTCCTTATGTTATCGAACAGCTGTATGACGTAACGGAAGGGAATGCCATTATAACGACCGACGTCGGACAGCACCAGATGTGGGCTGCACAGTATTACAGATTTAAGGAGCCGCGCACTTTTCTGTCTTCCGGCGGCCTTGGTACGATGGGATACGGCCTCGGGGCGTGCATAGGTGCAAAGGTCGGACGTCCCGACAAGATAGTATGCAATATCGGCGGAGACGGATGCTTCAGAATGAATATGAACGAACTTGCGACTGCGAGCAGATATGATATACCCATCATACAGATCGTGATAAACAATTCGGTTCTCGGCATGGTACGTCAGTGGCAGACACTGTTCTATGACAAGCGGTATTCCAATACCGTTCTGACCGATAAGGTGGATTATTGCAAAGTGGCGGAAGCACTTGGATGCCACGCCATCAGAGTCACCAGGAAGGAAGAGGTAAGGGATGCCCTTACCAGTGCGATTGAAATGAAAGCACCCGTTGTGATAGAATGTGTCATTGACAGTGATGATAAAGTATTTCCCATGGTGTCTCCGGGCACCGCGATCTCGGAAGTATTTGATGCCGATGACATGTGATGTTAATGTTTACAGGAGGAGAAGAAGTTGGAAAGAGTGTATAACTTTTCGGCAGGTCCCGCAGTTTTACCGGAGGAGGTCCTCAAAGAAGCTGCAGATGAGATGCTTAATTACAAAGGCAGCGGACAGTCTGTTATGGAGATGTCCCATAGATCCAAGGTCTTTGATGATATCATCAAAGAGGCTGAGGCCGATCTTCGCGAGATACTCGGTATACCCGATAATTACAAGGTTCTGTTCCTGCAGGGCGGGGCATCACAGTTTTTTGCCGAGGTTCCGATGAACCTTATGAAGAACAGGAAGGCCGGCTATGTCATCACGGGACAGTGGTCCAAGAAAGCATTTGCCGAAGCGAAGATATACGGTGAGGCAGTAGAGCTTGCATCATCTGCCGACAAGACTTTTTCATATATACCGGACTGCTCCGATCTTCCGATCACGGATGATATGGATTATGTATATATTTGCGAGAACAATACGATCTACGGGACGAAGTTCAAAACGCTTCCCGATACAAAAGGCAAGACGCTCGTTGCAGACGTAAGCTCGTGTTTTCTGTCGGAGCCCATGGATGTTACCAAATACGGAGTCGTATACGGCGGCGTGCAGAAGAATGTTGGTCCCGCCGGCTGCGTTATCGCGATAATCAGGGATGATCTTATTACGGATGACGTTCTTCCGGGAACGCCCACCCTGTTAAAGTGGAAGACTCAGGCAGATGCGCTGTCTTTGTACAATACCCCTCCGTGCTATACGATCTATATATGCGGCAAGGTATTCAAGTGGATCAGGAAGATAGGCGGGCTTGAGGCCATGAAAGAGCGCAATGAGAAGAAGGCGAAGATATTCTATGATTATCTTGATTCTTCGGAATTGTTCAAGGGTACGGTAGAGCCTGCGTCCAGATCCCTTATGAATGCACCGTTCGTAACCGGAGATGCCGAACTTGACGCAAAGTTTATCAAGGAAGCCGCCGATGCCGGTTTTGTCAATCTTAAAGGACACAAGACGGTAGGCGGTATGAGAGCGAGCATATACAATGCAATGCCCATTGAAGGCGTGGAAAAGCTTGTCGAATTCATGAAAGAATTTGAAAAGCGTGCCGGTGCTTAAGAGAGGAGAATAAAGGATGTTCAATTATACGTGCTTAAATCCTATTGCCGATGTCGGGCTTAAGGGATTTGATGATAATTTTTCCAAAGTTGACGACATCAATGAGGCAGACGGAGTACTGGTAAGAAGCGCCTCGATGCATGAGATCGACCTTCCGGACAGACTCCTGTGCGTTGCGAGGGCAGGTGCCGGAGTCAACAATATTCCGCTTGATAAGTGTGCCGAAAAAGGTATCGTTGTGTTCAATACACCGGGAGCGAACGCAAACGGCGTCAAGGAGCTTGTATTCGCCGGAATGCTTCTTGCATGCAGGGATATCGTGGGCGGCATCAACTGGGTTCGTGACAACAAAGACGATCCCGATATCGCCAAGGCCGCCGAAAAGGAAAAAAAGAAATTCGCCGGTATAGAGATAATGGACAAGAAGCTCGGTATTATCGGGCTTGGAGCAATAGGCGTAAGAGTGGCGAACGCAGCCAAGCATCTCGGTATGGAAGTATACGGATATGATCCTTATATATCGGTCGATGCGGCATGGAATCTTTCAAGAGACATCAAGCATGTTCTGTCCGTAGACGAGATATACGAGAACTGCGATATCATAACGATCCACGTACCTCTTCTTGATTCGACCAGGAATACGATCAATGAGGAAGCGATCGGCAAGATGAAGGACGGCGTTATATTACTTAACTTCGCCAGAGATCTGCTGTGTGATGAAAAAGCGGTTGTTGCGGCGCTAAAGAGCGGTAAGATCGCGAAGTACGTATCGGATTTCCCGAATCCGCTGACCGCGAACGCCGAAGGCTGTATCGTGACTCCGCATCTGGGAGCCTCTACGGAAGAAAGTGAGGACAACTGCGCCAGGATGGCAGTAAAGGAAATGACAGATTATCTCTTAAACGGTAATATCGTCAATTCCGTCAACTACCCGAAGGCGGATATGGGTGTGTGCCAGACTAAGGGAAGGGTTGCGATACATCACAAGAACGTAACAAACATGATAACCCGGTTTACCGGCGTATTCTCTGAGGCCGGGGTCAATATTTCGGACATGGTCAATTCATCAAAGGGTGAATATGCGTATACAATGATCGACGTCGATTCTGACATCACACAGGATTTTGCCGACAAGCTTGCGGCAATAGACGGCGTGATACGCGTGCGTCTCATCAAATAGTAAGGAAGACAGGGATCACCCCATCGGAATATCAAGTACATCATCGTCGCCGTATTCAGCGCGGAACTGCGCGTCTGCGGCGGCGTTTGCTTCGCTTGCAAGATCCATGTATTTAATGAACACTTCTTCCACAGGCATGGAGTATTCCATTGCAAGCTGCTGCATTATCGGGCGGAGCCGTTCGAGCTGCTCCGACACATGAGTCTTCTGGGGGTCTATATCCCCGAGTTCCTTTTCCGCATATTCATTGATCCTGTTAAGAAAGATAACATCTTCATCAGACATTGTAATTTCCCCACAATCATATAATGTAAAAATCATTAAATACAGTGAACGAATCTATACTATCATTGCATCAGGTCATTGTCAAAGCAAGGTGTTTTTTGGTAAAATATACAGAAATTATTTATTTCGATTACGATAGAAGGTGGTGTAAAGTTTTCTATGAAAACTTTGCAGCACGTAGGCCACGCCCGAGCGAAGCGAGCTTTTAATGGCGTGGCTCTCAAGAAGAATACGGAGGAATAGTAATGGCAGTAGTCAGACCGTTTTGCGCGATCAGACCGAGAGCGGATATCGCATCGTCAGTAGCTGCGCTTCCATATGATGTATATAGCCGTGCCGAGGCCAAAGCGGAAACAATAAGGCAGCCATTGTCCTTCCTGTGCATAGACAGGGCGGAGAGCCAGCTTGGCGATGATGTGGACACATACGATCCGCGGGTCTATGAGAAGGCACGGCAGCTTATGGAATCACGGATAGAAGATAACACTTTCGTTAAGGATAATGAGCCGTGCTTTTACATTTACCGGCTTATCATGGATGGCAGGAGCCAGACGGGTATTGTAGGGTGCGCGTCGATAGACGATTACATATCGGGAACAATCAAAAAGCACGAGAATACAAGGGAAGACAAAGAGATCGACAGGATCAGGCATGTCGACGCGCTAAGTGCCCAGACAGGTCCCATTTTTCTGGCGTACAAGGCAAGATCCGATATAAAGGAACTGATCCTGAAAACGCAGTCGAATGACCCTCTATATGATTTTACCGCCCCGGATGGCATATCACACACAGTATGGATGATATGTGATCCGGAGGATATCGATACGATAAAGGCGGCATTTGCCGATACGGATGCGATATATATCGCTGACGGGCATCACAGATGCGCCTCTGCTGTAAAGGTCGGCCTTACGAGGCGGCAATTGCATCCCGGCTATACCGGGGACGAGGAATTCAATTATTTCCTGTCGGTGCTGTTTGCGGATGACGAGCTTATGATAATGGACTACAACCGTCTCGTCACTAACCTGAACGGTCATGACGCCGGTGATATACCCGGCATACTCAGGGCTTTCGGTGCGCTCGATAAGGTTGACGGGCCATACAGGCCGGAGCAAAAGGGCGAGGTAGGAGTGTATCTGTCCGGCACATGGTATCGGCTGCGGTTTGACTCCGCCATTATTCCGGACGATCCCGTAGGAGAACTCGACGTTTCCGTTCTTCAGAATAATGTCCTTGAACCCGTCTTTGGGATCATAGATCCCAGAACAGACGAAAGGATTGATTTTATCGGAGGGATACGCGGTCTTGCAGAGCTGGAAAGAAGAGCAGCGGATTGCAACGGTATCGCCTTTTCGATGTATCCTACAAGCATTTCGGAGCTGTTCGCGGTTGCGGATGCGGGGAGGCTTATGCCGCCCAAGTCCACATGGTTTGAGCCCAAACTGCGAAGCGGCCTCTTTATACACCAGATAGAAAGATAACCGGAGCGTTTTATGGACAGAAAATTGTACAAGATGATGGATTGGGCAAGGGTAGAGCAGATAGTTTACTCGGAAGAAGACAATCCTCACGAATATCTCGGCGCACATTTCGTTGACGGCGGATGGATGATAAACTGCTTCTATCCCGGAGCCGACAGGTGTGCCGTACTTTGCGGCGGCAAAGAGCACAGGATGGAGCGGATGGACGAAGAGGGATTCTTCTCGATCCTGATCAGGAGCGACAGCAGGACAAAGTTCCGATACAGATTCAGGGTCACGATGGGGAGAAAATCATTTGTCATTGAGGATCCGTACAGATTCGGTTCGATATTCGACACCAAAACATTAAATGCGTTCAGGGAGGGTATCTGCTACGACATATACGATTATCTGGGAGCCCATGTCAGAAAGAGGGACAAGATTACGGGCGTCAACTTTGCCGTATGGGCGCCGAATGCAATGCGCGTATCCGTTGTCGGTGATTTTAACAACTGGGACGGAAGACTCCACCAGATGAGAAGGCTCGGGGATTCGGGTATATTTGAGATATTTATTCCGAATGTTCCCGAAAACAGTAATTATAAATATGAGATCAGGATACGCGGTGGAATGCTCGTTCTCAAATCCGATCCTTACGGTTACTTTGCCGAGGTACGTCCCGATACCGCATCGCTTGTATACGATATTGACGGCTACGAATGGCATGATGATGATTTTGTCGCCGCGAGGGGCGAATACAATTCGAAGGACAAACCGCTGTCCGTATACGAGATATATCTCGGAGGCTTCAAAAAGCCTTCCGACGGAAGAGAATTTATGAACTACCGCGAAATTGCCGCGGAAGTGATCCCGTATGTACTGAAGATGGGATATACACATGTCGAGCTTATGCCGGTTATGGAGCATCCTTTCGACGGATCGTGGGGATATCAGGTCATAGATATGTATGCGCCCACATCGCGTTACGGCACACCGGAAGACTTCATGTATTTTGTTGACAAGATGCATCAGAACGGGATCGGAGTGATACTCGACTGGGTTCCGGCGCACTTTCCGAGGGACGCACACGGTCTTTCCAATTTTGACGGAACCTGCCTTTATGAGTACAGTGATCCGAGAAGGGCATCACATCCCGACTGGGGTACGCTCTGCTTTGATTACGGAAGACCACAGGTATCCAATTATCTGATCGCGAACGCTCTCTTCTGGATCACGAAATACCATGCGGACGGACTGCGTATGGATGCGGTGGCATCAATGCTCTACAATGATTACGGAAGAGCCGGGGGCGACTGGGTTCCCAATATATACGGCGGCAGGGAGAACCTTGAAGCTGTCGGGATGCTGAAGCACCTTAACTCAATAAACAGCAGGATGAATACCGGAGCGCTGATGATAGCCGAGGAGTCGACCGCCTGGCCGAAGGTTACGGGAGACCTTAATGACGACGGGCTCGGATTCGATTATAAATGGAACATGGGCTGGATGAACGATTATCTCGGATTCATCAGGCTTGATCCCCTGTACCGGAGCGGGCATTACGGCGAACTGACATTTTCGATGATATACGCATACACCGAGAGGTTCGTACTTGCCCTGTCGCATGATGAGGTTGTACACGGCAAGGCATCACTGCTGTCGAAGATGCCGGGGCAGCGTGACAGGAAATTTGCCAATCTGCGCCTGACATACGGATATATGTTCACCCATCCCGGCAAAAAGCTCCTGTTCATGGGACAGGATATCGGAGAGTGGGACGAGTGGAACGAAAAGAGGGAGATCGGCTGGGAACTTCTCCAATATGACGATCATATCCATCTCAATAATCTCGTAAGGTCGCTTAATGAGTTCTACAGATCAACACCGGCGCTGTATGAGCTTGATAATGATGTCCGGGGATTCGAGTGGATCAACAATATATCCGCGAACGAAACGATACTCGTATATCTGCGCAAGGATTCAGAGGAAAATACGGTTCTCGTAGTGTGCAATTTTGCCGACATTGACCGGAGGAACTACAAGATCGGTGTGCCGTTTTCCGGAAAATACAAAGAAATATTTACGACCAATGCCGAAGATTTCGGAGGATCAGGATCATATAATCCCCGTGTCAAAAGATCCAGAATCGACGAATGCGACGGGCGTGAGAATTCAATCCGGATAGATATCCCGGCGCTTTCGGTTTCGGTATTTTCATGTACATATTATGAGCCGGAAGAACTGAAATATTATCATGCGCCGTCCAAAAAGAGAAGAAAGCGTAAACGTTGAATGAATGTTCGATTTTTGGTATAATATTTCGGGCTTTTTGAAGATTTTTATGAAAAGCGCTTACCGAAAGGATAGAGAATGAATGTATTAAAAGCCGTCATAATGGGCGTCGTGCAGGGATTGACCGAATTTCTGCCCGTAAGTTCATCAGGACATCTGGGACTCATCAAAGGGCTGTTCGGGATGGAAAGCGACAGTATACTGTTTGATGTACTGCTGCATCTTGCAACGCTTGTCGCGATCTGTCTCGTGTTCTATAAGGATATCATAAAGCTTGTCGTTGAATTTTGCGGCATCTGCCGTGATGTGTTCAGGAATATCGCTTCGCTCGGAAGGAGCCTTTCGGATGGGAAGAGCCCGCAGTATGTGAAGATAGTGAACTCATCTTATCGTAAATTTGTACTTCTGATAATCGTGTCGACGATTCCGACAGGCATCATTGGCGTGCTAATGAAGGATATTGTCGAGTATACTTCTTCGAATCTTCTTGTTACGGGAATCTGCCTGATATGTACCGGACTGATACTCGCGCTTTCCGACCTGCTCCCGGACGGATCCAAAAAGATCAAAGAGACGGAATATGCCGATGCGTTCGGTATCGGTACCGCACAGGGAGTCGCAACGCTTCCCGGGCTGTCGAGGAGCGGAACCACGATAGTCGCGGGACTGCTATGCGGACTTGACAGGAAATTTGCCGCAAAGTATTCGTTCATAATGAGCATTCCCGCAGTTCTCGGAGCGCTCATTCTGGAGCTGTTTGATATAGGGAGCGAATCCGTGACCGCAGGCGATGTGGGATGCTATCTGGTCGGGATGCTGATTGCTGCGGTAATTGGATTCTTTGCACTTAAGTTTATCATGAATATAGTAGTGAGCCGGTACTTCAGATATTTTGCCGCGTATTGTGCGCTTATCGGGATCGTATCGGTTATTGTCTATTTTGTGAAGAAATAAGCTCAGTCATGTGAAAAGGGCACAGACTGAACGTCAAGAGGTGGGGGAATATGGCTACGGGGTCAAATAAGAGGCGCAAAGCGCCTTCAAGATCGAAGAAAAATCAGAAAAAAAATCAGAATCCGGGTATCGCCGAGGAGATACTTCTGTTCGGCGCACTCGGCGTTGCGATCCTGCTGTTCCTTGGATGTTGCGGGCTTCTCGGGACATTCGGCAGGACCGTTCATAAGGTTATGATCGGATTGTTCGGCATGATAGGTTTCCTGCTGCCGTTCATTTTCTTTATTGTAAGCGCTTTTATCATCTCGAACAAATGGGAGAAGGTCGCGAAGGTCAAGCTTTCGGCAAGCATATTCTTTGTGATCGATCTGTGCTGTTTCGCGCAGCTATTATTCGCAAGAGATATGAAGCCCGATAAAGTGACCGGTTACTTTACCGACAAGGCGGGTAACGGCGGGTTCTTCGGCGGGACGATCACGGATTTTTTGTGCAGGTATCTCGGGACTGCGGGAACTATAGTTATCCTTGTCGTAATGCTCATCATATGCGTTGTCCTTCTGACCGACAGGTCGTTCTTTACGAGCATCAGGGAAGGCGGCAGGATGCTCGGCGCGGATGCGAAGCGCAATCTGCAGTACCACAGACAGGTCAACGAGGTACGCAGTATCGAACGGGAAGAGCGTGACAGGCAGCGCTGGGAAAAGCGCAACGAAAAGCATGACCGCTACGTGGCAAAGCAGGATGCGAAAAGAGAGGCTTCCCTTGAAGAAAGACGCCGCAAAGCCGAAGAACGCAAGGCGGCAAACGCCGGCAAAATGGATTTCGGCGCGAGCGATCTGAAGAGTGAAGAATCCCGGGATTATGATGAGATAACGGATATCGAGCCCGTAACCGAAGAGGCGGATGATTCCTATACATATCCGGGTGAAAGCGTCATACCTGAGGAAGAGATAAGGGCAATGCAGGAGCCCGAATCAATGTTCTACGGCTCTTCATCATCATATGTATCGACCGTTTCAAAAGCTCCTGCCGGGCCGGAGACCGGGGAAGATACAGCCTCGGGCGGCATAATGGCCGGCACAAAGCTTTCGGGAATAAGCTATAACGGTGATGTAACGGAGATAACGGAATATTTCGAGGGCGCAAGCGAAGAAGAACTGTTCGGGGATGGCGAAGAGACTGTTTCCGGGCGGCCGAAGGTCAGGACCAGCCATAAGATCAGCATTACACAGGCGGAAGATGCCGCGCTCAAGGAAGCATACGAGCGGGATATATATATTGACGACGAAGATACATTCGAGGAAGAATACAGTGACGTTGCCGAGATCTTCGACAAGAGGAACGTCAAGGAGGTAGTGCCGAAGACAAGACCTCATGCTGCGCCCGGGCGCGGACACGGGATCAATCTTGCCGAGGAAAACCTCAAACCGGCACCCGAATCGGCTGTCATTGCTCCCGGCAGATCCATTAAGAGCACGAAGAGCGGCAGGTTCAGGCTTCCGAAAGCCGAGCTTCTCAATGAGATCAGGATATCCGCCAAATCCGATCCTACGGCGGAGCTCAACGAAACCGCTAGAGAGCTCAAGGATACGCTTCATAACTTCGGACTCGAGGTTGCGATAACCGGCTCGACAAGAGGCCCCGCTGTAACCAGATACGAGCTTCAGATGCCTGCCGGCGTATCGGTCAAGAAGATAACGGGACTTGCCGACGACATAATGATGAGCCTGGGTGCCAAGGATATCAGGATAGAGGCTCCCATTCCCGGCAAGAAGGCAGTCGGGATCGAACTTCCCAACAAGGAAAGCTCGATGGTCCATTTCAGGGAGCTTATTGAGAGCAGGACATTTAAGAACTTTGATTCCAGGGTCGCGTTCGCGGTAGGCAAAGACCTTGCCGGAGACATAGTGGTCGCTGATATTGCGAAGATGCCGCATCTTCTGATCGCGGGAGCCACCGGATCGGGTAAATCGGTCTGTATCAATACTCTCATAATGAGTATTCTCTATAAAGCGACTCCGGATGAAGTAAGATTCATAATGATAGATCCGAAGATGGTTGAACTGTCTGTATATAACGGCATTCCGCATCTTCTGATACCGGTTGTGACCGATCCGAAGAAAGCAAGCTCCGCGCTTGCGTGGGCGGTAAACGAGATGACCGAGAGGTACGGCAGATTTGCCGAGCTGGAAGTGCGGGATATGAAGGGCTACAATGCGAAGCTTGCCGCAGACCCTTCGCTTGCCGCCGAAGGAAGGCAAAAAATGCCGCAGATCGTTATCGTTGTTGACGAGCTTGCCGATCTGATGATGGTTGCGGCCAAGGAAGTGGAAGAGTCAATATGCCGTCTTGCCCAGCTCGCAAGAGCGGCGGGAATATATCTGATTCTCGCAACCCAGCGTCCATCAGTCGATGTCATCACGGGACTGATCAAGGCCAATATGCCGAGCCGTATCGCTTTTTCGGTATCCTCCGGTGTCGATTCGAGAACGATACTCGATATGGCCGGCGCGGAAAGACTGCTCGGAAACGGCGACATGTTCTTCTATCCGAGAGGGTACAACAAACCTTCGAGAGTACAGGGCGCGTTTGTAAGCGATGATGAGGTAACACGTGTTGTTGAATTCCTGAAAGGCCAGACAGACGGCAACGTGTATGATGTCAAGGCACAGTCGGCCGTAGAGGCGCAAAGCTCCGGGACGTCCGGAGCCGGTCCCGGACTCGTGGATCCCGGCAATGCTTATGACGATCTGTTCGTTGTTGCGGGTCAGGCGGTCATTGAATCAGGTAAGGCGAGCATAGGAATGCTCCAGAGAAAATTCAAGGTTGGATTCAACAGAGCCGCGAGGATCATGGATCAGCTGTGCGACGAGGGAGTTGTCGGACCCGAAGAGGGCACCAAACCGAGAAGGATACTCATGAGCATGGATGAATTTAACGAGATGTTGGAGGAGAAAAACCATCAATGAAAAGCGATATTGAGATAGCGTCTGAAGCAAAGATGGAGCCTGTTGCGAATATAGCGCAAAAGCTCGGTATCCCCGAAGACGATATAGAGCTGTACGGGAAATACAAGTGCAAGATCAGTGAACATTATCTGAGGAGCATAGAGGATCGGTGTAACGGAAAGCTCGTGCTTGTTACAGCCATCAATCCGACACCTGCAGGCGAGGGAAAGACCACGACAAGTATCGGTCTTGCAATGGGGCTGGAACGCCTCGGAAAGAAGACATGCCTTGCTCTTCGGGAGCCGTCGCTGGGCCCATGCTTCGGACTTAAGGGCGGGGCGGCCGGAGGAGGCTATTCGCAGGTTGTTCCGATGGATGAGCTTAATCTGCACTTCACGGGCGATTTTCACGCGATCACGAGTGCCAACAATCTGTGTGCCGCTTTGCTCGACAATCATATCCAGCAGGGCAACGAGCTTAATATAGATACGCGGAATATCGTATTGGCAAGATGCGAGGACATGAATGACAGAGTCCTCCGCAATATAGTCGTTGGACTCGGTTCCAAGGCCGACGGCTACGTCCGTGAGGATCATTTCGTGATCACGGTCGCATCGGAGATAATGGCGATATTGTGCCTTGCAAACGATCTTGAGGATCTTCGTGCACGGCTCGCTAGGATGGTAGTGGCATACGATACGAGCGGAAATATCATTACAGCAGATGATATCCACGCAGTAGGAGCCATGATGGCGCTCCTCAAAGACGCGATAAAACCAAACCTCATACAGACGCTCGAACATACTCCGGCGCTCGTACACGGAGGCCCGTTTGCCAACATCGCGCATGGATGCAATTCGGTAAGAGCTACGAAAGCAGCGCTCAAGCTGAGCGATATAACAATAACCGAGGCAGGATTCGGTGCGGATCTTGGTGCGGAGAAGTTCCTTGATATCAAATGCCGCGAGGCAGGGCTGTCTCCTGATGCATGCGTTATCGTCGCAACTGTAAGAGCGCTCAAATATAACGGCGGCGCTTCCAGGGATGATCTATCCCGTGAGGATATGAATGCCCTTTCGCACGGGATAGTCAATCTTGAAAAGCATATCGAAAACATCCATAAGTACGGTATACCGGTCGTCGTGGCGCTTAATGCATTTGGCACGGATACCGTGAAGGAAACGGATTATGTCCGCTCGTTCTGCGAAGAGAGGGGATGTGATTTTGCCCTTTCGAAGGTTTGGGAAAAGGGCGGAGAAGGCGGCGAGGATCTTGCCCGTGCCGTTCTCGATACGCTCGATAACAAAAAAAGCGATTACAGGCCGTTGTATGACCTTGATCTTCCGATCAGTGACAAGATTGACATGATAGCAAAAGAGATATACGGTGCGCGAGATGTGTCGTATTCCGACAGCGCCCTCAAAAAGATGACAATGCTCACCAAACAGGGCTTCGGGAATCTGCCGGTATGCATGGCCAAGACGCAGTATTCCCTTTCGGATGACCCGGCGCTCCTTGGCCGTCCCGAGGGATTCACTCTTAATGTCAGGGATATGTATGTAAGCGCGGGAGCCGGATTTATTGTTGCGCTTACCGGAAACATCATGACTATGCCCGGTCTTCCCAAGAAACCTGCGGCATATTCCATCGATGTTGATGCGAACGGAAATATAACGGGTCTGTTCTGAACTGTTACAGTGAATGAATTACAGCGCACGGATTATGAAGGAATTATAAGAACAGGAGGATGATATGCCGCAGATCATAGATGGAAAAGCAATATCAACAGCCATTAAGGATGAACTGAAGAAAGAGGTCGCCGAGAACAATATAAAAGCCACCCTTGCGGTCATACAGGTAGGTAATGATCCAGCAAGCACAGTATATGTGGGCAACAAGAAGAAGGCGTGCGAGTATATCGGGATAGGCTCACGCTCATATGAACTTCCGGAAGAGACTACGGAAGCGGAGCTGTTGAAGCTCATCGACGATCTTAACCGCGACGACGGGATAAACGGGATACTTGTTCAGCTTCCGGTACCGGATCATATTGACGAACATAAGATCATAGAAAGGATATCGCCCCAAAAGGATGTTGACGGATTCAGCCCCGAATCGGTCGGGAACCTGTGCATCGGAAGAGAAGGTTTTGTCAGCTGTACTCCCGCAGGCATCATCGAGCTCCTAAAGAGAAGTGGTATATCGATAGAAGGCAGGGAATGTGTTGTCATAGGACGCAGCAATATCGTCGGTAAGCCGATGGCATTGCTTCTCCTGGCGAATAACGGAACCGTAACGGTCTGTCATTCCAGAACAGTGAATCTCAAAGAGATATGCAAAAGAGCTGACATACTGATCGCCGCGGTAGGAAGACCCAGGATGATAAACAGGGATTACGTCAAAGAAGGCGCCGTTGTAATTGATGTCGGTATTCACAGGATGGATAACGGCAAGCTTTGCGGCGACGTTGATTATGATGATGTCAGCGATATCGTAAGTGCGATAACACCGGTTCCCGGCGGAGTGGGACCCATGACGATAGCAATGCTCATGTATAATTGCGTAAAGGCTGCCAGACAGGTGAAGTAAATGCAGTGTAAGGTATGTAATGCCTTTATTCCGGAAGGATATATGTATTGTCCGGTATGCGGCGAGGAGATCATAATCGTATCCGATTTTGATATTAAGCTGGAAGACAATATTGATATGTCTACCCTTGCCAATACTACCGAGCTGCCGGATCTTGGCAGACATTTGAATAATAATGCCGGGGCGGTGCCCAAGGATGCCCCCGGGGAAGAGAAGGGATCATCCGCAGACCGTAAATGGATCATCGCCTGGGCTGTTGTTGGTGCCATCGTTTTGTTCGGCTGTATATTTGCAGGCGTTTCGATATCCAGATATTTCTCGTATGAATATCAGTATTCGAAGGCAATGCGTGAATATGACAGCGGTGATTACAAAAAAGCCATCGCCACATGCAAGCACCTGACGTCTCTCGGCAATGATGAAAAAGGCAAGCTTCTTCTTGCGGACAGCTACATAGAAGATCACAACTATGATGCCGCGATAGCCGTTCTCTATGACGCGCTTGAGTATTATCCGCAGGATGTCACCCTGTATGACCGTATCGTTGACTGCTATAAGGCCGAGAACAACAGCGACGGGATACACGAGCTCATCAATAATTCGAAGGATTCAACGCTTGCTCTCAGATATTCTGATTATGTGTCGATCTCCCCGACATTTTCGCTTGAGTCCGGAACATATATAGAACCCGATCCGATAAAGCTGTCGGCTCCGGGCGAGGGCAGGATATATTATACGGTCGACGGCAGTACTCCGACGGAGGAGTCGCTAAGCTACATGGGCCCGATCCCGCTTGAGACCGGAACAAACGTAATATCGGCAGTATATATCAATGAAAAGGGTATAGTAAGTGATGTTGTTACGAACACATATGAGGTTGAACTTGATATACCCGATCCGCCGGAGCTTCTCGTCGAGTCAGGATCGATAAGCGAGCCTGCGCTTGTCGGTGTAACGGCTCCCGAAGATCAGACGGTATTCTATACAACGGACGGAAGTGTTCCTACGACTGAATCCAGGGAGTACCTTGAACCGATGCTCATGCCGCTCGGGAAAAGTACGTTTACGTTTATTGCCGTCAATACTAACGGAATTGTTTCCGATCCGGTGTCGGGCAGCTACAATCTCAATATGAACGTGGCGATAGCCAAAGATATGGCCGAGTATGCGATATCATACCAGTTAATATCGACGGGCGAACAGGTTCTCGGCAGAACGTACAAGGCCGAATACGGATTCTCGGACGGAGCCAGGACATATTACATAATAAGCGAATATGACGGCAGTTCTTCAACCGGAAGAATGTTTGCCGTGGATATAAAGAGCGGTGAATTATTTAAGTTCAGCAAGGAGGACAGGAAATGTATAAGATTCTAAAGGCGTGCAACCTCGCTTCAAACATTTTTCTCATGGATGTTGAGGCCGAAAGGGTTGCGAAGGCTTGTGAACCGGGACAGTTTGTCATAGTGAAGATTGATGAGAAGGGGGAGCGCATTCCGCTGACCATCTGTGATTATGACCGCGAAAAGGGAACGGTAACGATTGTAGTACAGACTGTCGGCGCTTCCACGACAAGAATGCAGAATCTCAAAGCCGGCGATTCCTTCAGAGATTTCGTAGGCCCTTTGGGAAAGCCCTCGGAGCTTGTTAACGAAGATATAGATGAACTTAAGAAGAAAAAGATACTCTTTGTCGGCGGAGGCCTTGGTACCGCTCCTGTATATCCGCAGGTCAAATGGCTGCATAAAAGAGGCATTGATGCCGATGTGATCGTGGGTGCCAAGACCAGGGATCTTGTAATTCTTGAAGATGAGATGAAAGAGGTTGCGGGAAACCTGTACATAACGACCGATGACGGCTCCTACCAGAGAAAGGGCATGGTCACGGAAGTCATCAAGGATCTTACAAGCGCGGGCAACAAATACGACCTGTGTGTTGCGATAGGTCCCATGATCATGATGAAATTCGTGTGTATCCTCACGAAAGAGCTCGGCATTCCGACAGTTGTGTCGATGAATCCGATAATGGTCGACGGGACCGGTATGTGCGGAGCGTGCAGGCTTATCGTCGGAGACGAGGTTAAGTTC
Organism: uncultured Lachnospiraceae bacterium; assembly: GCA_905235745.1. GTDB lineage: Bacteria > Bacillota > Clostridia > Lachnospirales > Lachnospiraceae > UBA2868. Next base: position 71,215 of record CAJOMN010000013.1, on the reverse strand, counting down.
GCCTGCGTGGACGGTCCGGAATTCGACGGACATCTCGTTGATTTTGACCAGGCAATGAAGAGACAGAATCTGTACAAGACGGAGGAAGGCCGCGCAATGCTCAAAGAACAGGAGGGAGAACATAATGGATGTCATGAAAAAAGTACCTGTTAGGGAACAGGATCCAAAGGTCCGGGCACATAATTTTGATGAAGTATGCCTCGGATATAATAAAGAAGAAGCAATGGAGGAGGCATCGAGGTGCCTTAACTGCAAAAATGCACAGTGCGTAACGGCGTGTCCCGTATCCATCGATATTCCCGGCTTTATCAGTAAGGTGAAGGAAGGTGATTTTGAGGAGGCAGGATACGTAATAGGAAAGAGCAGCGCGCTTCCCGCTATATGCGGAAGGGTATGCCCGCAGGAGACCCAGTGCGAAGGAAAATGTATACGCGGCATAAAGGGGGAAGCCGTATCTATCGGTAAGCTTGAGAGATTTGTTGCGGATTACGGTCGCGAGAGGGGGATCAAGCCGAAGAAGAGCGAAGTATCAAACGGCAGGAAAGTCGCGGTAATTGGCTCCGGACCATCCGGCCTTACATGCGCGGGAGACCTTGCCAAGATGGGTTACGATGTGACAATATTTGAGGCGCTTCATGAGCCGGGCGGCGTGCTCGTATACGGAATTCCGGAGTTTCGTCTTCCGAAGGACGATGTCGTGAAGAAAGAGATAGAAAATGTACAGTCACTGGGCGTTAAGATCGAGACAAACGTTGTCATAGGCAAGTCCGTTACAATAGATGAACTTATGGACAAGGAGGGTTATGAAGCCGTATATATCGGCTCCGGAGCCGGACTTCCGATGTTCATGGGTATTCCCGGAGAGACCGCGAGCGGAGTATATTCGGCAAATGAATACCTGACAAGAAGCAATCTCATGAAGGCATTCAGGGATGATTACGATACCCCCATCAATCCGGGCAACAAGGTAGTGGTTGTCGGCGGAGGAAACGTTGCGATGGATGCTGCAAGAACAGCACTTCGTCTCGGTGCCGGCGACGTACATATCGTATACCGCCGCTCTGAAGAAGAGCTTCCCGCAAGAGCCGAAGAGGTTCATCATGCCAAAGAGGAGGGGATCATATTCGATCTTCTGACCAATCCTACCGAGATACTCACCGACGAAAACGGCTGGGTATGCGGTATGAAGTGTATCAGAATGGAGCTCGGGGAGCCCGATGAGTCGGGAAGGAGATCTCCTGTTGTCATCCCGGGGTCCGAATTCACGATAGATGTCGATACCGTGATAATGTCACTCGGTACGAGCCCCAATCCTCTTATAAGCTCAACTACCGAAGGGCTTGAAACGAACAGGAGAAAGTGCATTGTTGCATCCGAGGAAGACGGTAAGACGAGTAAACCCGGCGTATTTGCGGGAGGAGATGCCGTAACGGGCGCTGCCACCGTAATACTTGCAATGGGCGCCGGAAAAGCCGCGGCAAAGGGGATTGACGAGTATCTGAGGAATAAATAATGTTAATGGTTGATATCATCCGCAAGAAGAGAGACGGCGGAACGCTTACCAGGCAGGAGATCGAATACTTCATAAACGGTTACGTTAAGGGCGAGATACCCGATTATCAGGTATCGGCTCTCATGATGGCGATATTCTTTAACGGAATGAACGACGAAGAGACCGGAGATCTTACGCTCGCAATGCTTGATTCCGGCGAGAAGCTCGACCTTTCGTCCATAAAGGGCTTCAAGGTCGACAAGCATTCGACGGGCGGTGTCGGTGACAAGACTTCTCTTGTCCTGACTCCGCTTGTGGCAAGCTGCGGCGTTCCCGTAGCCAAAATGAGCGGCCGTGGTCTGGGACATACGGGCGGTACTATTGATAAGCTTGAAAGCTTCAGGGGATTCTCTACGTCCATTTCAAACGAGCAGTTCATTAATAATGTGAATACTGTCGGATTGTCCATAATGGGTCAGACGAAAGATCTCGCGCCTGCAGACAAGCTCTTGTACGCACTTCGCGATGTTACCGCGACCGTCGATAATATGTCGCTTATCGCAAGCTCTATCATGAGCAAAAAACTTGCCGCCGGAGCAGACGGAATAGTTCTCGACGTCAAGTCAGGGAGCGGGGCATTCATGAAAAATGACAAGGATGCGTTCCTGCTTGCCGAGAAAATGGTCGCTATAGGCAGACATTCCGGAGTCAGGACAATGGCGGTGATCTCTGATATGGATCAGCCTCTCGGTCATGCGGTCGGCAACGCGATCGAGGTAAGGGAAGCAATAGATACGCTCCGCGGAGCCGGACCTGATGATCTTAAGGAGCTATGTCTTACACTCGGAAGCTATATGGTAGGGTTTGCCAGGGATATTCCCGCCGATGATGCAAGGGCTATGCTGACGGAAGCGCTTGACAGCGGCAGGGCGCTTGACAAGTTCGCGGAATTTGTCGAAAGACAGGGCGGGTGCCGCGATGACGTGTATAATCCCGATAATCTGCCCAAGGCTTCCGCAAGTATTGATCTTAAGGCCGAAAAGGACTGTTATGTTTCCTCGATAATGAGTGAGGAGGTCGGAACCGCAAGCCTGCTGCTTGGCGGAGGCAGAAGGAGCAAGGAGGATGTGATCGACCTGTCCGTAGGCATTTACCTTCACAAAAAGGTCGGTGATAAATGCAAAGCGGGCGAACGCATAGCGACAGTATACGGCAATGATGACGCCGGGATTGCGGAAGGTTTCGAGCGGCTGAAGAATGCATATGAGTACTCGGACGATCCGGTCAGGACTTCACCGCTTATCAAGGGCATAGTTGATTAATGGCTGATATTGGGATTGATGAAAAGGATCTGCGGAACATATTCGGTCCGTTTGATTCTCACATTAAGATAATAGAAGAAGCCTTCGGGACGACTGTTATAGAGCGCGACGGAGCGGTCAAGATACTCGGCGATGCTGCGGAGGTTGCAAGATGCAGGGCAGTTATGGACGAACTGTACGAAATATCCCAACGTGGCAATGACATAACCGAACAGCAGGTAAGATATTCGGTGGAAATGCACATGGAAAATGTTAACGATTCACTGATCACGGCAGATGAGGCACTTATATGCCATACAGCGGCCGGCAAGCCCGTCAAGCCCAAGACGCTCGGGCAGAAGGCGTATGTCGACGCGATCAGGAACAATATGATCGTCTTCGGAACGGGTCCTGCCGGAAGGGGCAAGACATATCTTGCAATGGCAATGGCCATTACCGCTTTCAAAAAAGAGGAAGTATCACGGATCATCCTTACCCGTCCCGCAATTGAAGCCGGCGAGAAGCTCGGTTTTCTCCCCGGAGATCTCCAGAGCAAGGTAGACCCGTACCTGCGGCCGTTGTATGATGCGCTGTACCAGATCATGGGGGCCGAGAGCTTTGCGCGTAACATGGAAAAAGGACTCATTGAAGTGGCGCCGCTTGCCTATATGCGCGGACGGACGCTTGACAATGCGTATATTATACTTGACGAGGCGCAGAACACCACTCCCGCCCAGATGAAAATGTTCCTGACAAGGATCGGTTTCGGGAGCAAGGTCGTGATAACAGGGGACAGGACGCAGAAGGATCTTGCCGTAGGTTCCGTCTCGGGACTGGACGTCGCGTTAAGAGTGCTGTCGGATGTGGATGATATCGCGTTCTGCAATCTGACAAGCCGCGATGTTGTAAGGCACCCTCTTGTCCAGAAGATTGTTAAGGCTTACGAAGTATACGAAGAAAAGAGCAGAAAGAAAAAATCAAAATGACGTGCCTGTTTGACTGTGAAGCTCCAATTGACTGGGATTTTGACTATATCCGTCTCTACGAAAGCTGCGTGGATGCCGCGCTTACTGCCGAAGGGTGTCCGTATGAAGCATGCGTGTCGCTTCTTGTAACGGATGATGAGGGCATCAGACAGATCAATAATGATATGAGGTCGATAGATGCGGTTACCGATGTTCTGAGCTTTCCGATGCTTGATTACACTGCTCCGTCGGACTTTGCGGCAGCAGACAGCGTGACGGGGGCTTTTGAGCCGGAGACGGGTGAACTTCTTCTCGGTGATATAGTCATATCCGCCGAAATGGTCGAAAAGCAGGCATTGCAGTACGGACACGATATACAAAGGGAATATGCGTTCCTGATCATACACAGTATGCTGCATCTGTGCGGTTACGATCATATGGATGACGGGGACAGGTTACTAATGGAGGAAAGGCAGAAGATCATTATAGAGAGTATGTATAATGATTTTCCGATGCTGTGCGTCAGGTAGAAATGGCAGAATCCAAACCACAGAATTCCAATTTCATAGTTCAGGGCGGGATCCTTGCCGCTGCCGGTATCATCAGCCGTATTATTGGTTTCGTATACAGGATTCCACTTCAGAATACTATAGGAGACGCCGGAATGGGATACTATTCGGCGGCTTTTCAGATATATTCAATAATGCTCATTATCTCATCGTACAGTCTCCCTGTCGCGGTATCAAAGCTTGTGGCGGCAAAAGCGGGAAAGGGGCAGTACAGGAACGCCAGACGGATATTTCACGGGTCGCTCCTGTTCGCGACGCTGACAGGAGGCGCGGCCTGCCTTATCGTATTATTCGGTGCGGATACGCTTGCGGGCAATATCATGAGTATGCCCAAGTCTTCGATAGCGCTCCGCATGCTTGCACCGACTCTTCTGATCGTTGCGGTAATGGGCGTTATAAGAGGGTATTTTCAGGGACTCGGAACAATGGTTCCGACCGCTTTCTCACAGCTTATCGAGCAGATTGTAAATGCCGTCATCTCGGTTGTTGCCGGCATATATCTGTATGAATACGGCACAAAGGTTGCCGCCATACTGCGCGACGAGGCATATGCTCCGGCATGGGGAGCCGCCGGCGGCACGCTCGGAACCGGTGCGGGAGCACTGGCAGGTCTCCTGGTCCTTCTGATTATGTTCCTTATCCATGCCCGCCGGATGAAACCGGGCATCAGAAGAGATTCCGCCAAAAGCGTTGATTCGTTCGGACGGATATTCTCGACAATAATCATTACCGTACTTCCCGTTATTCTTAGCACAACAATATACAATATAAGCGATACGATAGATCAGGGCGTATTCAATTATGTCATGGATGCCAAGGGGTTCTCGGACATTAAAGCCGAATACTGGGGTATCTATTCGGGGAAATACAGGGTACTGACCAATGTACCGATCGCGCTTGCGAACGCACTGTGTTCGTCCCTTATGCCTTCGCTTGCAGCCTGTATCGAAAACGGGGAGAGAAAGCTTGCGAGACATAAGGTAGCCATAGGGATACGTTTTGTCATGATCATCGCGATCCCCTGTGCGACCGCGCTTGCCATTCTGGCCCGTCCGCTCGTATCCCTTATGTTCACCGGAGATGTCGACATCGCATCCGCGCTTCTGCATATGGGTTCGGCATCGGTTGTATTCTATTCGCTGTCCACATTGTCAAACGGCATCCTTCAGGGAATAGACAAGATGAAGATTCCGGTAATGAACGCAGCTATCGCGCTTGTACTTCATATCGGCATACTGTATCTGACGATAAGCGTTCTGGACTGGAAGCTGTACGGCGTTGTTGTATCATGCATGGCATTCGGACTGATCATGTGCATACTGAACTGGATGAGCGTTGCCAAATACCTGCATTATCGTCAGGAGATAAGGCGCACGTTCATTATCCCGATAATATCGTCTGCCGTAATGGGCGGCGTTGTGTTTATCCTGTATCGTATTTTCTCCAAGACCGCGGGAGAGCTTACGGGAGTAATCATATCATCCGTTGCCGGGATCATAGTATACTTCATTGCGCTTATCCTGTTAAAAGGGCTGAAAATCAGTGAGATCAGGAGTCTTGCCGGAGGACGCGGAAGATGAAGGCGGCTGTCATAGGAGGCGGAGCCTCGGGACTGGTCGCCGCTATAGTTCTTGCCGGGCATGGATGCGAGGTTTCCGTATTCGAGCATATGCAAAGAGTCGGCAAGAAGCTTCTCGGGACCGGAAGCGGCAAGTGCAATATATCCAATACCGACATGGATATATCGCATTATCACTCCGGAAACATCGGGATAGTCAAAGCTGTATTATCTGACTGTCCGTCTGATATGACAAGGCGGGTATTCGAGAAGATCGGGCTGCAGCTTACCGACAGGAACGGGTATCTGTATCCGTACAGCAATCAGGCGTCCGCTGTCGTGGATGTATTGAGGTTTGCCATAAGGGATCTGGGGATAGATGTTCATACCGGAACGGATATTGCCGGAATAAGCTGTCACGGTGACGATACAGACAACGGGAGACGATTCCTGGTTGAGACGGGACATGATAAATACGATTATGACAAAGTGATCATATGCTGCGGATCTAATGTTGCACGAAATACCGGATCTGACGGCAGCGGATACGATATCGCACGATCATTCGGACATACAGTCATCCCCCCGCTTCCCGCACTTACATATCTGACATCGAAGGATGAATATTATCCGTCACTTGCCGGGATCAGGACAAAGGCCGTCATATCTCTTTATGGCAGCAGTGATGCCGGGGACGATTACGAGCTTGCCGGACACGAGGGCGGAGAGCTTCAGTTTACAAGAACAGGTATATCGGGGATAGCGGTATTTAACTTAAGTTATCTGGCTGTACAGTCTTTAGAGCGCGGCGGAAAGGTAAGAGCATGTATCGACCTGCTGCCGGATATCGAAGAAGACTGTATCAATGACTATATCCGAAGCAGAATAAATGCGCAGCCGCTCCGGACTTGCGAGGAGCTCTTTATAGGGCTTCTGGCCAAGCCTCTCGGGATATGCCTGTGCAGGAGATGCGGTATCGATCTGAAGACAAAGTGCCGCGAGCTTACCGGCAACGATATCAGCCGCCTTGGCGGTCTTGCCAAGAACTTTGCGACCGATATAGACGGTCACGGCGGGTATGATCAGGCGCAGGTTGCGATGGGCGGAGTCAGCCTTGATGAGGTGACGGAGCATCTCGAGAGCAGGCTTGTGCCCGGTCTGTACTTTGCCGGTGAAATACTTGACGTTAACGGGGACTGCGGCGGTTATAACCTGCAGTGGGCAGCAAGCAGCGCAATGTGCGCCGCCATTCATATGGCAGGGGAATAAACGTGATCAGTGTGAGAAATATCAGGCTTCCGGTCGGACACGGCGCGGGGGATGTGCTGGACGAGATGATGAGGATACTGTGCCTGGATAAGATATATCCGGGCAATTCTTATCCCGATCTGTCGTACAGGATACTGCGCAGGAGCATCGATGCCAGAAAGAAGCCTCATATATATTATGTGTATACCGTAATGCTTCTGTGTGACAGTGCGGTTGAAGAGCGCATACGAAGGTTTCATGAAAAGAACGCGAAAAAGCCGCAGGTAAGGCGGTTTTCGGATAAGATAATAACGGATCCGCCGGCAGTGTATTCTCCGCCGGAGTGCGGAAATGAGAAGCTTTCACGAAGACCGGTCGTAACAGGGAGCGGGCCTGCCGGAATGTTTTGTGCCCTTCTTCTTGCAAGAGCCGGATTTCGCCCGATAGTCATCGAACGCGGAGAGAATGTGGACGACAGGAGCAGGACCGTCGCCGCATTCTGGGAAGGCGGAAATCTTTCCGATGATTCGAACGTATCATTCGGAGAAGGCGGAGCCGGAACCTTTTCGGACGGCAAGTTAAACACTCTCACCAAAGATACGAACGGCCGTAATTCGTTCGTCATCAGGACATTCTATGAGCATGGCGCGCCGGAGGAGATATTATATGACGCTAAGCCTCATATCGGCACGGATATTCTTAAAAGCGTTGTGAAGAACATACGCAGCGAGATAACCGCACTTGGCGGCGAGTTCATGTTTAATACGAGGCTTACGGATATTTCGGATGCTGACGGGAAGCTTTCGGGAATAACGGTAATGGATGTTGCAACAGGCACCGTTCGGGATATTGAGACGGATATATGCGTGCTTTGTACCGGGCACAGTGCAAGGGATACTTTTGAAATGCTGTATCGCCGGAATGTCCGCATGAGCGCGAAGAACTTTGCGGCGGGATTTCGCGTGGCACATCCGCAGGCACTGGTTAATAAATGGCAGTACGGCACGGAAGATCCCGAAGAGATACATCTTCCTCCGGCTGATTACAAAGTAACAAATGAGACCGCCGGCGGCAGGAGGGTATACAGCTTCTGCATGTGTCCGGGAGGCTATGTCGTTAACGCCTCAAGCGAGGCAGGCGGGATATGCGTCAACGGAATGAGCGAGCACGGAAGAGACGGACAGTACGCCAACTCCGCCATAATAGCTGCTGTAACGCCGGATGATTATATACAGGATGAGGTACCGCCGGGTCATCCGCTTGCGGGAATGTATTATCAAAGGAGGATTGAAGCCGCCGCATATGAGCGTGGCCGCGGATGTATACCGTTCCAGCGCTTTTCGGACTATGAAACGGGAACAGCATCGGAAACGGTTCTGCCTGATGGCATGGTAAAGGGAACGACGGCAGCGGCAAATCTTAAGGGAATATTTTCCGGAGAAATGGATGAAGCGATAATTGAATCAATGCATAAATTTGGTTATACTATGAAAGGCTTTGACGCAGGTGACGTATATATGTTCGGCGTTGAGGCAAGGACATCATCACCGGTACGTATCGGGCGTGACGACGGATTCGAGTCGAATATAAAGGGACTATATCCGTGCGGAGAAGGCGCGGGATATGCAGGCGGCATAGTAAGCGCCGCAGCGGATGGGATCAGATGTGCGGAGAAGATAATAGAGCGATACATCTCGGACGGAGATGAATGTGGAGAGTGAAAATGGCTGACAGGATGACAGAGCGGGAGGCAGAGCTGCGTTCCGGGATCAGGGACAGAAAGCGTATCGTAGTCAAGATAGGCAGTTCCTCCCTTCACCATATGAAGACAGGAGAACTGAATCTGACCAAGATGGAGCGGCTGGTCAGAGAACTGTGCGAGCTTAAAAATCAAGGGAAAGACGTTATTCTCGTATCCTCCGGCGCCATTGCGGTAGGGAGACGTGCGGTCAATCTCGTCCCGCAGGACGAGGACATACCTTTAAAGCAGGCGTGCGCTGCGATCGGGCAGGCAAGGCTGATGATGATATACGAGCGCCTGTTCGCGGAGTATAATCATGTGACCGCCCAGATCCTGATGACAATGCATACTATGATCGAAGAATCGAGCCGCCGGAATGCGCAGAACACGTTCATGAAACTGCTGGAACTTGGCGTTATCCCTGTCGTCAACGAAAACGATACGGTTGCGACCCATGAGGTGGAAGATACATTCGGAGATAATGATTTTCTGGCTTCGGTCGTTGCGGCACTTACCGGTGCAGACATGCTGATACTGCTGTCCGATATTGACGGAATGTATACGGACGATCCGCGGGAGAACAGTGATGCGAAGCTTATCCATCTGATCGAAAAGATAGACGGCAGATATGAGGAATATGCCAAGCCGACAACGGGTACGAGCATCGGCACCGGCGGCATGAATGCCAAGATAAACGCCGCCAAGGTCGCAACGGGAAGCGGCGCGGATATGGTAATAGCAAACGGTAAGGATGTGTCGGTCATACATAAGATAATGGAAGGGCGCAATTACGGAACGCTCTTTACGGCAGATCCGGACAGTGATTTTGATATTTCCGATTATGTCAATGCAAGAATAGAAGGGCGCTTCTGATGGACAAAGCATCAGCCCGCACACTTGTGCTGCCGCTCCGCCGGAACATGGACAGGGAAGAAGCCGAATGCAGATCCCGGATAATATGCCGGAAATTCATCGAAAGCGATGAATACCGGAATGCTTCGTCCATACTTCTCTACAAGGCATATAATAACGAAGTCGGCACAGATATGATATTTGAGAGTGCGCTTCGGGATCGCAAGACTGTGGCATACCCGCGATCACGGATAGAAGACGGAGAGCCTGTCATGCGGTTCTATATCGTAAGCGGCACAGACCGGTTTGTAAGCGGTTATAAAGGGATCCCGGAGCCTTGCAGTGCCTGTGATGAGATGACAGGAAGAGCGGATATATGCATTGCGCCCGGTGTTGCTTTTGACAGCATGTGCCACCGGGTGGGATACGGCAAGGCGTTCTACGACAGATTCCTGAGGGAGAATGCCCCCGGGCTAGTCATAGGGCTTGCATATGATATACAGATAGTTGACAGCATCGAACCGGATGCGGATGATGTTACGCCCGATATGGTGATAACGGATACCCAAATATACGCTTCGCGGGGATGATCGCGGATTAGTGGCATATTCAGATGACAGAAGATAACACATATAAAGACCATTCGGAATATATCGAAGAAGCCGGCAGGATAGTACGAGCAAGATCCAAGGCAGCAGGAAGAAGGCTGACATACCATGTCACGACCTTCGGATGCCAGATGAACGCAAGGGACTCCGAAAAGCTAACGGGAGTACTGGAGGCATGCGGCTACGTGCATGAAGATGACGAGAGCCTGGCTGATCTTGTCATATTCAATACATGTACTATAAGGGATAATGCCGACCAGAAGCTGTACGGACACCTGGGCAGCCTTGTTAACGTCAAGAGGCGGCGCGAGGATATGATCATTGCGGTGTGCGGCTGCCTTCCGCAGGAAAAAACCGCTTACGACAGGATAGTTAACAGCTATCAGTTTGTTGATCTGATATTCGGAACGCATAATCTGTTTGATTTTCCCGAGCTGCTTGTTAAAGTATTAACAAGGCAGGACGTAAAGGGCAGGGGACATCTTATTTCCGAGATATGGGAAGATACCGACAGGATCGTCGAAGATCTGCCCGCGAAGCGCAATTACAGCTTCAAATCGGGTGTAAATATAATGTTCGGATGCAATAATTACTGCAGCTATTGCATTGTGCCGTATGTACGGGGACGGGAGCGGAGTCGGTCAAGCTCCGATATAATCGCCGAGATCGAGTCTCTTGCTGCCGACGGAGTCGTTGAGGTAATGCTTCTCGGACAGAATGTCAATTCATACGGCAGAGGGCTTGACGAGGATATTACCTTCGCCGGGCTGCTTCGGGAGGTTGAGAAGATCGACGGGATAGAGCGCATCAGATTCATGACAAGCCACCCCAAGGATCTGTCGGACGAGCTTATCGATGTCATGGCTCATTCCGGCAAGATATGCCGGCATATACATCTGCCGCTGCAGTCGGGCTCGTCAAGGCTCCTTGAGTCAATGAACAGGCATTATACTAAGCAGCAGTATATCGACCTTGCCCTCAGGATAAGGGAGCGGATCCCGGATATCGCGATTACGACTGATCTGATCATCGGTTATCCCGGCGAGACTGAAGAAGACATAGAGGATACTCTTGATGTGATCGACAAGGTACGGTTTGACGGAGCGTTCACTTTCATATATTCTAAACGAAGCGGTACAAAGGCGGCATCAATGCCCGATCAGGTACCGGAGGATGTAGCCAGGAAGAATTTTGCGACAGTTCTCGAGAAGGTTCAGCAGGTAAGCTGCGAGCAGGCGTCGATGAATGAAGGGAAAGTAATGGATGTGCTCGTGGAAGAGGTCAACAGGCAGGACAGTTCGCTTGTTACGGGAAGGCTGTCGAATAACCTGACCGTACATTTTCCCGGTGATGCGTCATTAATCGGAAAGATCGTCCCGGTGAAGCTTGCGGAATGCAAGGGGTTCTACTACATAGGTGAGAAAATGTAGGTCTATATGGATTGATTATTATATGACAGGAGATTATGAAAATGGCAAGAGTGTATGATCATGAACAGGTAGAGAAGAAATGGCAGCAAAGATGGGAGGAATCCGGGATATATAAGGCCAAGGACGGCGGCAGTAAACCTAAGTTCTACGGGCTTGTTGAATTTCCGTACCCGTCGGGAGCCGGTATGCATGTAGGGCATATCAAGGCATATTCGAGCATCGATGTCATATCAAGAAAGCGCCGCATGCAGGGCTATAACGTGCTGTTCCCGATGGGCTTTGATTCCTTCGGGCTTCCCGCGGAAAACTACGCGATCAAGACCGGGACGCATCCTGCGGTGATCACGCAGCAGAACATAGAACATTTTACCGACCAGCTTAAGGCAGTGGGATTTTCATTCGACTGGGACAGGAATATCGCCACAAGCGATCCGGATTATTATAAATGGACTCAGTGGATCTTCCTGAAACTGTTTGAAAAGGGGCTGGTATTCCGCGCCAATACGCTTGTCAACTACTGCCCGAACTGCAAGGTGGTACTGTCCAACGAAGACAGCCAGGGAGGTAAGTGTGACGTCTGCCACAGCGATGTTGTACAGAAGGAAAAGAGCGTATGGTATCTTCGTATAACCGATTATGCCGACAAGCTTCTCGAAGGGCTTGATACCGTTGATTTTCCCGAAAATGTCAAGCAGCAGGAGATCAACTGGATCGGAAGGAGCGAAGGCGCATTTGTTGATTTTCGGATCAAGGATGTTGATGAGAAGCTTGAGATATATACGACAAGATGCGACACGCTGTTCGGAGTGACGTTTATGGTCATGGCTCCCGAGCATCCTCTTATAGACAAGTACCGTGACAGGATCGGTAATTACGACGAGGTCGTAAGATACAGGGAGGAGTGCGCCAAAAAGACGGAGTTCGAGCGTACCCAGCTTGTAAAGGATAAGACCGGTGTGAGGCTTGACGGATTAAGTGCCATCAATCCAGTTGATGAGCGCGAGATACCAATATTCATTGCCGACTATGTCATGATGGGATACGGAACAGGCGCGATAATGGCAGTTCCCGCCCACGACCAGCGTGACTGGGAGTTCGCGAAGAAGTTCGGTGCCGCTATCGTTCCGGTAATAGAAGGCGGCAATATCGAAGAAGAAGCATATACCGGCGACGGGAACATGATCAACTCGGGATTCCTGAACGGTCTTACCAACAAGAAGGATTCCATAGCGAAGATGCTGGAATATCTCGAGGAGAAGGGCATCGGCAAAAAGGGCGTTCAATACAAGATGAAAGACTGGGCGTTTAACAGGCAGAGGTACTGGGGTGAGCCCATTCCCCTTATTCACTGCGACAAGTGCGGAGTCGTCGCGGTTCCGTATGAAGAGCTGCCGCTGAGGCTTCCCGATGTTAAGAACTTTGAACCCGGAGAGGACGGTAATTCGCCTCTTGCCAAGATTGATTCGTTCGTAAACTGCAAATGCCCGAAATGCGGGGGTAATGCAAAGCGTGAGACCGACACGATGCCGCAGTGGGCAGGATCGTCATGGTACTTCCTGAGGTTTTGCGACCCTAATAATGACAAGGCGCTCGCCGACGAAGATAAGCTTAAATACTGGATGCCGGTTGACTGGTACAACGGGGGAATGGAGCATGTTACCCGCCACCTTATATATTCAAGGTTCTGGCACAGGTTCTTATATGACATCGGAGTCGTCAATACTCCGGAGCCTTATGCAAAGCGTTCGTATCAGGGCCTGATACTTGGTCCCGACGGCGAGAAGATGAGCAAGAGCAAAGGAAATGTCGTCGATCCTATGGATATTGTCAAGCAGTACGGAGCCGACACTCTAAAGATGTATGTCCTGTTCATGGGAGATTACGGTGCGGCAACACCGTGGAGCGAAAACGGGGTCAAGGGCTGCAAGCGGTTCATCGACCGGTTTGCCACGATTATCGATCTTGCAGACAAAAAGCCGCAGGATACATCGCTTGAGAACAGTCTGCACAAGATGATCAAAAAGGTATCCGAGGATATTGAACAGATGAAGTTCAATACCGCTATCGCGGCAATGATGTCATTTATGAATGAGGTTGCCGCAAACGGTTCGATCACAAGGGATGAGCTTTCTGTATTTATCAGGCTCTTATCACCGTTCGCGCCTCATATCTGTGAGGAATTATGGGAGCAGATCGGAGAAGAGGGATTTGTCAGCTGCGCACCGTGGCCCGAGTACGATCCGGCTAAGACCGTCGATCAGACGATAGAGATAGCGGTGCAGATAAACGGCAAGCTTCGCGCGACGATCAGTATCGATAAGGACGAGAGCAAAGACGGCGCCATTCAAAAGGCCAGGGAAGCCGTCGCCGATAAGCTTACCGGTAATATCATCAAGGAGATATACGTTCCCGGCAAGATAGTAAATATAGTCATGAAATAAGGCACAAGAACGCCGCGCCGTTCTTGACATGGGAAATGCGTTGGAATATACTTGTACAAGTACGCGGTATGGCGTGAATTAAACTATAATTTCAGAGAGGAGAAATTTTATGGATTACCTTGAGATTGAAAAAGTAATTGGACGTGAGATCCTGGATTCAAGAGGAAACCCTACTGTTGAGGCAGAGGTTTATCTTGCTGACGGAACTGTAGGACGCGGCACGGCACCCAGCGGTGCGTCTACCGGTGAGTTCGAAGCTCTTGAGCTTCGTGACGGTGATAAGAGCCGTTATCTCGGAAAGGGTGTCACAAAGGCTGTTAATAATATCAATACAGTTATAAATGATGCTGTCAAGGGCATCAATGCATTTGATACATACGCTGTTGATGCCGCAATGCTCAAAGCTGACGGCACAAAGGATAAGAGCAAGCTCGGCGCAAACGCTATCCTTGCAGTTTCCATCGCAACAGCAAGGGCTGCGGCAACAGCACTTGAGATCCCTCTGTACAGATTCCTCGGCGGCGTTCAGGGAACCAATCTTCCTGTTCCCATGATGAATATCTTAAACGGCGGCGCACATGCCGACAGCTCCGTTGATACCCAGGAATTCATGGTCATGCCTGTCGGAGCTCCCAGCTTCAAGGAAGGACTTCGCTGGTGTGCGGAAGTATTCCATAATCTTAAGGCACTTATCAAGGATATGAAGGATGTTACCGCAGTAGGTGACGAAGGCGGTTTTGCTCCCAATTCACTTGACGGTGATGAGGCAGCCATCGAGCTTATCCTTAAGGCTATCGAAAAGGCAGGCTTCAAGCCCGGCACCGATTTTATGATCGCAATGGATGCTGCTGCATCTGAGTGGAAGAGCGAAAAGGGCAAAGGCTTCTATCATCAGCCCAAGAGCGGCAAAGACTTCACAACAGACGAGCTTATCGCTCACTGGGAGAGCCTTGTTGACAAGTATCCGATCATCTCGATCGAAGACGGTCTTGATGAAGAGGATTGGGAAGGCTGGCAGAAGATGACAGCCAAGATCGGCAGCAAGGTACAGCTTGTAGGCGATGATCTGTTTGTTACTAATACCGAGCGTCTTGCAAAGGGTATTAAGATGGGCTGCGGTAATTCGATCCTTATCAAGCTCAACCAGATCGGTTCTGTATCCGAGACACTTGAAGCCATCAAGATGGCTCATGCAGCAGGATATACCGCTATAGCATCACACCGTTCCGGTGAGACTGCAGACACAACGATCGCCGATCTCGCGGTTGCTCTTAACACCAACCAGATCAAGACAGGTGCTCCTTCACGTTCCGAGCGTGTAGCCAAGTACAATCAGCTTCTTCGTATTGAAGAGGAACTCGGCGCTTCCGCAAAATATATGCAGATGGGTGCGTTCCATGTTAAGAAGTAATATACGGTAGATCCATACAGGGCCTGTCACATTTTGTGGCAGGCCTTTATTAATACCGCAATATATGCTAAATCACTTGATTTTTAGTGTAACTATTGTACAATTGTATCTGAGTATTATATTTTGTTTACTATAATATCATGTGAGGTTAGCCATTGCTTAAGGGACTGTTTGTAAGTGAAGATAATTCCCTGCTGGAGCGTATAAGAACCGGGTTTTCCGACAAGTCCGGGTATGAGTTCATGTTTGCCTCTTCGAGCCAGGAAGCGGTCGATATGTCCAAATGCGGAGATCTTGCCGTATGCGCGCTTACTCTTTCCATGAGTATCATGGACGGTGCGGAGCTTTCCGGTATAATCGCAGACGATAATCCGAATGTTAAGTTCATATTCATTTATGAAGAGAATAATACCGAAACAGCAGTACATCTGTTCAATGAATATGAAATGTCGTATATCATCCCGCGGGACGGGTTCTCGGTTCAGATGCTGTCTGAGCTGTTTGACCGCGCCGTGAAATTCCACAATGCCGAGGAAGACCTTCGTCAGCAGGTCAGGACACACCGCGAGAAGGAGAAGCTCTACAAGTCTTCGATGAACGAGATGTCATCGGTCCTCAATTCCAGAATTGAATGTTATTCGCATATAGTAAAGCTCTACGCGACATGCATAGACAGCATGTGCATCGATCTGCCCAAAGAATACGCTTTCCGGATCAGTTCGTTCTTCTCGGATGAACTCAATGAATATGTCGAGAGGTTCATCGTAAGTTCGTTCGAGCCGGAAGAGTATTTCAGATTTATAGAGGATAATGTCAACGATACCGAGAAACAGCATCATTTTAAGATTACGGGAGCCGAATGCGTACATAAGGGAGAACTCGGAGAGCTGATCGGTTTCGTATGCCATTTCATAAGCTTTGGTTTTACGACCAATATGGAGCGATACCGTGCCAAGCTGGAGATCAAGGAAGGACCGTCAGCGATAAGGGTTGATTTTCTCATCGATACAAGGCTCGGGAATGTCGATCAGATCATATTTGATGAATTCTGCAATGTTATGAACGAACTGCTTGTGATATTATGCGATAAATGCGAGAGAGGCCAGAAGGACGGCATCATGCAGTACCGCCTGTACTTCCTGAAACCGGATGACGAAGATGAGATCGCGGGAATGGGAGGTATAGCGTGATGGCACGCCGGAAGAAGAAGATCAGTTTCCGCGACCTTCCGAGATCGATCAGGATACGCAAGATCATCACATATGTATTTCTGGCAGTAGGAGTAGGGTGCCTCGGCTATTTTGCCTTCTACGTGAAGCAGGCTGATGATACACAGAGCAACTATGAGCACCTGTCGGATCTTAAGGGAACCGATTACAACCGCAGCAATAATAAGACGCTCGTTGTGCATCTGACGAAGGAAGAAGATGCTCCGGATATTCTTGATGATTATAAGACGCTCTATAATAACAATAAGAGTCTCGCGGGCTGGATCCGGATAGATGATACGCAGATCGACTACCCGGTCATGCAGTCACAGAGCAATGAGTATTATCTGAACCATAATTTTAATCAGGAGAAGGATAATAACGGTTCGATCTTCATTGACAGCGAGTGCAGTATATGGCCGAGAAGCCAGAATATCATAATGTACGGGCACAATATGAAGAGCGGCAAGATGTTCGGGGAGCTCAAGAAGTTCAAGCAGGAAAGCTTCGCGAAGGAGCATCCGTACATTTATTTTGACACCCTTTATAACAAAGGAAAATATCAGGTCATGTACGTGTTCGGCGACAATGTGTATGATGAGGTTGAGGTCGCTTTCAAGTATTACCAGTTCATAAACGCCAATTCCGGGGAAGAGTGGGATTCCGCAATGCACGACATGGCGGAAAAATCATTGTACGACACCGGAATAACCGCTGCCTACGGTGATGATATAATCACGCTGTCCACATGCGACTACGAAAAAGACGCGGAAAGATTCGTTGTTGTGGCAAAACGGGTAAAATAGAAAAATATAGCAACTTTTTTTGATGTTGACAATGATATTATGTTAGTGTATCATTTCAATACAAATTAGTGGAACATGTCTTAGTACATATCTGGCGTTTCATTTCGCCATAATATTCCAGTGATTTGAATTCTGTTATGGGAAGGGAGGTGAAGAGATGTCAGAAATCAGTGAGTTCAGAGAAGAATTCAAAGAATTTGCGCAAGAAGTTCGTCAGGGTTTTGAAGAGATAGGGCATCGGTTTGAACAGGTAGATCAGCGATTCGAACAGATGGATCAGCGCTTTGATCAGATTGAACAGAGACTGGATATCAATGACAAGCAGCATGAGGCCATTATTCAGAGGCTGGATACCAACGACAAGCAGCATGCGACTATGATTCGAAGATTGGATAATCTTGAGAAAGAGTCCGTCCTTATATACGATACTATGGGTGAAGTTCATCTGGAATCCATAAAACGCATGAATGAGCAGGACCGCCGCTTTGACCGGATGGAATCTCTTGCAAAGGAAAAATGGATTACTCCGGATGTTCTAATACGTCTCGAGGCTGTTGAAAAAGTTGTTGCCAATCATTTTCAGTAAATCCAGGCAGTATTTTCAGATTTTTCAGAGCATAGCGCCCGTCACATTTTGTGGCGGGCTTTTTTTGAAACACAAAATATGCATATTTTGCTTGATTTTTGCCTGATATATAGTAGAATATATTTGTGATTTTATGTAAATCAAGCAAAATCACGAAAAAAATATTAATATCCTAATATATCCGGTCGAAAATGACGATATATGAATTGATAAGGCTGTTTATATGAACCTTACAGCGAAAATCATATAAAGCACGGATGCGACCATACATATTCACCGGAGATCCTTACGGACAAGGACAGGGGTTATGTATGTTTTTGGCGTAAAGAGATTGTCAAATGTGTAAAGTTGTCAAGATGAAGATAGGTGACCGCACTATCAAGGTTGCCGATATTAAGAAGAAATATATAGAGAACATCGTTGATGCAGCCAGGGAGTGTGATTATATCGATCGCGTGGTTTTATTTGGATCCAGCATTGAAACCAGATGCAAAGAGGATTCCGACATCGATCTGGCAGTGTTTGGTAATGTATGCATG
Source organism: uncultured Lachnospiraceae bacterium (assembly GCA_905235745.1). Taxonomy (GTDB): domain Bacteria; phylum Bacillota; class Clostridia; order Lachnospirales; family Lachnospiraceae; genus UBA2868. The sequence goes on along the minus strand of CAJOMN010000013.1, from coordinate 52,460 downwards.
AGCAGATGCCTGACTTCAAAGAAATATAAGAGATTCGTTGATAAAATATATTCATTTGATAATTACTGGCAGAGTTACGATATGTTGTATTTCCGATCAGGAGTAAAGGATAAATCACCAATATTAAACGACATTAGAGAAGGAGAAGAGTTGTATGCCCGCAAATGATCTACAAGGTGGTAAAAATCAATCAGTTGGTAAAGTGTTACTCGGAAATAGAAACCTGGTTTGATGAACTGAAGAAGAATGGATACAGATAATAAACAATAGTAGAAGATTATATTGATCTTATCCCTATATTAGAAAATTTGTATTATGATCCGGTAAAATATTTGGAAGGCATTAGGGAGGTTCGGTTAAATTATGTCGATTGAAGATAAAATATACAATTCTGAAATCGGATACGAGGGCAATAATGATTAAAATGATAATTAAAATGAACGACGACAAGATTGTTGAGGACAACGAATATACACTGGAAAGGGTGTATTCAGGACTTGATCGTATATTCTCACAGTTTGGATATAGTAGTGAAAAAGTTGATGGCAATTTGGAGTACAAAGGAAATGGTGCTCCTTCTGACTTCGGAAAGTTTGGCCGTATCTATAATGGCCTGAGAAAACAAACATGGTTCATTAAGAATGCCGATACTTGGCTATTGTGCAACAGTGATGATGTGGATGATCCCGAAGACTACAGCATAGAGGATCTTCTCCATTATAACGGAAATAGAGTAATGGTGAATGCGTAATCTTGGAAAGGCTATATTTATGGGAAGCAAGAAGAATATTCACAGATCAATTAGTGAACAGGGCACTCATGATAATGAGATAGTGTCAACCATTCAAGAGGATAACGTTATTGGAACCAGGATGACATGGAATGAAATTGCAAAACAATATCCTGATATGTATGTTGCGCTTGAAGATTACCAAACAAGTAAAGATTTGACGACTGGTATTTTAAGGGGAGTAGGTAAGACTAGGGAAGATCTTATTCCTCTGATGCAAAAGTATGCCAAGGCGGGAAACAAATTATGGTGCTTTTATACTACTGAAAACATGAGGTTTAACGGCTTATGGCTTCTATAAGAATAAGTTTGATCAATCAAGACAAAAAGCCCACAATTAGTTATGATACGGATTTGGGTCATATTTCTGTTCTGATTGATACGGGAGCCAATATACCGATCTATTTTGGCAATGTTGGAACATTTTTGCTTGATTTTCCGGATGCAATTGAAACCCAGTACATTACCTACATAATGGGACTTGGTGGCAAGGATGCAAATCAATATCCGATTTATTCTATACCTGAATTCAAATTAAAGGATTCTTATGGTGGGCAGGAAGACTTAATAATATATAATATGCCGATTGTCATATATAATGCCAAAACGGATTATGGATATAATATGTTGCTTGGATCAACGACCTTTTCATTAGTTGATTTTTCGTTTATTAACCGAGTCCAATCACCATACATGCAGATTGACTTTGATAGGAATATCTATAGTACAATCCGCCCATGTCAAAAGAATGATGGTGAGATTTATGAGGTGGACGGGAAAATAGTAGTAGATCATATGCGGACGTTCTTTCAACAAGAGAACACTACGGATATAGAGGTTGGAGATTTTTTCATTCAGCACATTTAACAAGCAGAAGGAAATGGAAATGGACGAGAAAAAAATTGTTTTCAAATCAATTGACGAACAGCTTGCGGAAGATGAGAGAGAAGCCGCAGCTTCGCCAAAATCATCCGACAAGTCAGTTCAGAAAGCATCGACAGGACAGAAAAGGGGAAGAAAAAAGCTTCGCCTTAAGAAGAGTGTCCGCAGAACGGTTGGAAGCCTGATGCTTGCCACAAGTATTGTTGTTGCGGCAGTGCCGGTCGGGGGTGTAAGCGCGGATTCATCAGGTGATTATAAGGGCTCCGATAAAAAAGTTGCTGACTTCACCTTTAACCCCAACCTCGATGTTGTTGAAAACTTGGTTCCTACAAATACTGGAACTGTAGGTGGATTTCCATTAATTCCGGAAATGTCCGAAGGTTCATATATAAAGAGGGATTTTGGAGGCAAGTCTTTTTATGTTGTGGATTCTGAGGGATATAGCTCTATTGATTATGTTAGACCTATTTATGCGATGAAAAATACCAATATAGAAAAGTACTTTGAGTCGAATGGATCTACTGATGTATATACCCCTCCCGGAAATAAACTTAATCTAGTTATTGGTACTGTCAATTACGATGAATCCGGCTGGGTGGATGAAGGAGGAAAAAAGTATCTTAAATGGGATGATGGTGAGCATCTGTATATACTTGAGCATGTTCCCTACAATCTTGCGGGTTATACAGAACAGCTATATGGAAAAACTGTCCGTATATGACAAAGAAACGGTTATTATGCACGAGGTGATATTTGAGGTTGAGGGCACTGAATACCTTAGAAAATCAATACGGCATGGAGACAAACTGAATAATGAGGGATACGCTATCCCTCCCACCCCGCCCGATTCACCAAGTACTGGAGCTCACGGAACATGGAGTATGAGCCTTGATCAAGAGATTACTACTGATGGAATTGTTATTTACGCTATATATCCAACTCCGACTCCTACTGCAACACCGACAATGTCTCCGTTGCCTAAACTCGAAAATGTAGAGCCAAAAGAAAATCCTGTTGAGGGAATTGATGAAAACTCACCTTCTGTAGAAGAAAATGATACAGAGAGTAATGATAATCCTGACAGCTCTGCCGAGAGTGGTTCACCGGAAAACGTATCCGGAGATAATGAAGATGGGTCTGATGAGGATTATATTGAAGAAAATGTTGATTTGCCTGAAGCTGATGCCGGCTTTGAATTATCCGGAATTCTACTAACGCGAATAGGTCCGGACACAGGGACGGAATACAAAGATGAGCCTACAGAAACATATTATCTTTGTGATAATTATGTTCCAGTGGCAAACATATGTAATGAATCGTTCAAAGATACTACAAATGTTAGATATGTTGAGCTCCCCAGCAACATGAGACTTATTGGCAATAACGCGTTTAAGGGATCAGGGGTAAATTCAGTCAATCTCGGTATAGGTGTCCAATCAATAGGTGAATCTGCGTTCGAGGATTGTGGATCACTTACAACTGTTGAGATAACCGATGCGATGTCTCTTTCTAAAATAGGATCAAATGCGTTTAAAAACTCAGTGTTGTCTTCGATGTCCTATGACGGATCAGGGCTGAAACTTCCAGATTCAGTTAAGAACATTGGAAATGGAGCCTTTCTTAATACACAGATTAATGAAATTGATTTATCGAAGGTTTCCGGCTGTACAATAGGTGATTGTACATTTGGTCAATGTAAAAAACTCACAAAAGTAAATCTTGATAATGATGTAATACTCTCAATTTCAAACCTCAGTTTAACTCATCCTAATCCGGCAAGGGGCGTATTTGCTGAATGTGAAGCACTTACTGAAGCAACAATGCCAAGCGACTTTTCAGGGAAGCTTACTGAAGGCTTCTTCGGGTCATGCAAAAGCTTTGAGCATATAATATTTAAAAGTGCCGGTGGAACATTTTATAATGGTGAATTTGACGCATATCAGATAACAGTTGAAGGTCCCAAGTTATATAACACCAGACCAACCAATGGTTCATATTTGAATCCTACAGGTAATTCATACAGTGCCTCTTATGAATCAAGTCTTGATACGGCAAATAATTATGTCTATAGATTTTATGATGAAACGACTGAATATGAGGTTGCAAATCATATTGCATACAAATATGCTGCCGATGATGATTTCTTTAAGAAAAAACCAACTGACCCTTCTTCTATGGATTATAAATTTATATTTGAAGTTAAAGAAGATGACCATACCCTTACAGGCTATTATGATAGAGATTCTTCTTCTACGGCAGATGTTGTTATAGGGGATAATATAGGGGCAAGAGGAGATCAGGGTGACGGAAATGGTGGAGATATTCAGATTAAAAATATAGCTGAGGGATTATTTAAGGAGAACAAATCAATTAAATATCTTCAGCTTGAAAGCAACTTAGATCATATATATGAGAATGCATTTGAAAATACTGGGATTAAAGCACTTTGGGCTAATGTTAATGCCACAGTATTTCACGATGAGGCATTTATCAACAATCATAATATGACGCGCGCTACATTTGCTTATGACGGTCCCGGTTATTCCAGTTTGGGTGCTAGGTGTTTTGCAGAAACAGAAAATCTCAATAATGTCGATTTTTATGATGATAATCTTGAGACGGGGAGAAAGAACGAATATGCAATGTTCTATCCCAAAGATTCGATTGAACCGGATGCCTTTTATACATACAACAGGAGTACACCAATTACATTTAAAGGCCCAATGTTACAAGACTATGCGCCTTATGAGTTTGCAATAGATCCTTCATCCCAGATATCAAATCTGCAGGTATATACTAATTATTACTCTGGAAATCCATGGAACATGACTGCCCAGTATAAGGTTGAAGCATTTACAAAAGATCATCCCGTAACAGGGAAGAGCACAAATTATTCGGGGGTTTGTCTTACCAAATATCCGAATATGACTTCTAAAATGGATAAAGATGACATAGATGATGCCGGCAGTACCGTTACTGAGAAAAGTCTTGAAGAAAAGACTGCTGCTTCAAGAACACCAATGGAGCAGGACTGTATCAACTATACACATAATATCGTTATTCCTTATGGGATTGATTACATAGATATTGCCGAAAGCAATATTATTGGCGGATACACTACCGATAATCCGCAGTATTATGTGTTTAATGACGGTACGGATCTTTATGATACTTTGGGAGGCCCCAAATACTCGATTTTCAAATATAATCCAAACATTAATAGCGTCACATTCGAGGCGGGAGGAGTATCGGAATTCCCTGACAGAATGTTTGAAGGTTGCCGTAATCTTACGGATGTTGAATTCGCGGGAGATGTAACTAATATTGGTTATCTTCCTTTCTATATGCCGGATACTGAAGGTGATAATACCAAGTTAAACTATGAACCTGCATCTTTCCCGCATTTGGGCCCGGGAACTACTTCAGATGATGATGATAAATCGCATCTTGAATCCGTAAGATTTACAGGGGAAAGTACGGAGACATCTGATAATAATGAACTGTATTATTCCACAACCGATGAGTACGGCTTTTCAACGGGAATCATTAAAGGTAATAACGGCAAACGGGTTCAGGTAGTACAGATTGTTCCGAGCCGCGGCGATACGTGTGGTTCTGAATCAATTACTGCGGATGAGTTATCTGATGTCGACGCATATGCTGTTTACGCAGCAAGAGACTGTGATGCTATCAAAACTATTATATTCCCGGATGACGGGTGTGATATATCATACGGATGTTTCATGGATTGCGACAGGCTCAAGAATGTGACTATGCCTAACCAGTTTTTCTCGGTCGGGGATCAGGCATTTGCGGGCATTAGCACCAATATGGATGTAACTTTCCCGTATAATAATGTAAACCTTAATGAACTTCCCTTTGAATCTGCCTCTAAAGACGGGCTTACAATGCCGGACGTTACTTTCCATGTCCATAATGATGCCGAATATCTTATGGACTATGCAGACAAGAATGCAAACATCAATTACGTGACTATAGCTGATTCTATTAAACTTACATACAGAGACAGATATGATGATACTTATTATCAGGTGGTTGAAGCGCAGGCTAACGGTTATACATTCGGATCGAACTATCCGCCAAGTGTTCTGCCTACATATGGGGGCAAGAATCCTTCATCATGGTCGGGAATAGACAAGAACGGTAATGCCGTAAATTGGGTTACCGATGTCCTTACAACGGATACTACGTTTACAAGCGTATACGGTTCGACAGATGAAAAGGTTAAGGTCTATTTTATCGACTACAACGGCGATCCGATCAAGACTGTTACCCTAAATTCAGGCTCGATCCTTACCTCGGATAAAATACCAAGCGTTCCGGAACACAACAACATGAAGTTCCTGTATTGGAGCCCTGATCTTCTGGGTGAAGAGATAGATGAGGATGTTACCGTTACTGCCAAATATGAGAGCAGCAGTACTACAAGCACAACATCGACAACTTCATCCTCAACGTCAACATCAAGAACTTCGTCGACGGGTTCGAATACTTCCGGGTCGTCATCAAGCTCCAGCTCCAGCTCCAGCAGCTCTCGGTCGTCGTCTTCGTCATCGAGCTCATCTGCGTATCCTGTGTTTGTAAACAGTCAGGATGCCGGTGCTTCGGGAGGACTCACCGGTGCCGGAGTTAACTCCACAGTATATATTGGCGAGAGTTCCGGAAGCGGTTCGGATTCCGGCAGCAGCAGGGGAAGCGGCAATACAACCGTCATATCAACTGCCGGCGGTATATCCGATACCGGCAAGATAAGCGCGACCGTCAACGGATCGAGCGACAACTATGTTGTCAAGATCACGCAGACGCAGGAAGCTGATGAAGCGGGTCTTGCGGCACTCCATAATAAATATGGTGATGATATAAGCGCGATCAGATACCTGCCGTTTGATATCTCACTGTACGATTCGACCGGAACCAACAAGATCAGCCCTGTACCGGCAGGCGTGAGTGTTTCGATCACTATGCCGATACCCGATGATCTCGCGATATACGGCGGAAACGCCAAGATCGCAAGTACCGCGGGCGGTGTAATTGATCCTATGACACCGAGATTTACGGTCATAGATGGTGTTCCGTGCATGACCTATACATGCACACACTTCTCACCTTATATGGTCTGGGTTGATACGAATAACTTAACCGCTGCAGGTATAGCGGATGCAACTCCGAAGACTGCCGACGGGATACATCCGAAGTGGTTCCTGTGCTTCGGACTTGCGGCGATAGCGGTAGTACTGTTCCTGAAGAAGGATCCCGAGGAGTATATGAAGAAAGCAGCGTAATTAATGGGGAAGATTATCAGAAGAGTTGTAGCGGTGCTTCTGTGCGCGACAGCGGTTATACTGGCGGTACTTCCGGCAGGCAGCGCAGAAGCAACTTCGACTCACGGTGATTATGAATATGACGGGGCAACGGCCGCCAGGTATTTGGGGAACGATTACGAAGTGACCATTCCTGCGTGGGTCAACCGCGTAGGCAAGGAAGCCTTTGAGGGCTATGACAAGATGACGAAGCTTGTCATGCCGGATACAGTTACGACCGTTGATTTTGGGGCATTCTCCAACTGCAGCAATCTCGGAACCGTCAGGATGTCCGATAACGTGAGGACACTTGGCTCGAGTGCATTTTCGGGATGCACGTCGCTGTATTCCGTCAGCATTCCCGAGACGGTCAGAACTATCGGCTCCGGTGTATTTGCCGGGTGCCCGTCACTGTCGAATGTCCCGGTATCTCCGCTCAACGAGAACTATACAAGCTATGACGGTGTCATCTATTCTGCGGACGGCAGAAAGCTTGTCCAGTACCTTGCGGGCAGACCGTCAACAACATATCAGATGCCCACGTCTGTAAGGGAGATAGAAGAGTTCGCATTCTGGGGCAGTAACAATCTTGCCAATCTGTCCATTACAAACGGGGTTACAGCCATTCCCGAATATGCTTTCTCCAATTGCAAGGGACTGCAGCATGTGACGCTGCCGCGCTCCGTTCAGTCTATATTTGCATATGCATTTGAAAACTGTGACAGTCTGTCATATATCAACATTCCCGATTCGGTAGGTTACATTGATAACAGGGCGTTCGCCAATACAAAGGGCGCTCTGCTTCGTTTTGTCGATGCCAACGGGAATGTTGTCAAATCATTCAATTCCGATGATGTAGAAAGCTACGGGAGCGGAACAAGCGGCGGTACGACACTTGTATCAAGACCCGATTATTCCGCCAATGCATCGGCGCTCGATAGTGAAGATTTCGATCCGACAAGCGTAACGCCTCTTGACGAGGGTGATACGCCCGATACCGGAACTGTTGCGGCGGCAACGAGTACTTCTGCCGCAGCCTCGGGTAATTCCGCAGATAACGCGAACGCTTCAAGCGGCACCGGAGAGAACGGAAGCAATACGGCAGCTTCACAATCCGATCTGTATAATGACGGATATTACAAGGCGTCCGACAGCGGTGAGCAGCCGTGGGATACCAGGATAGAGTATCATGATTTTGAAGAGAACATGACCGGATATGACCTCGGAGGCGGTATTGTCCTCGGGGGTACGACGGTTCTTCGTATGTCAAGCGACGTTCCGGTCCGGGGATTTGATTTTGGCAACGCCGAGTATGAGGATGAGTACGGAAGTTCGGCGGCAATGCCTGTCAAACATTCCGATTCCGATATAATCGGCGATGTCTATGCAGGATATACCGGAGATGGCGATTCCGTCAGCATTCCTGCAGGAGTAACCGGGATAGGTGACAGGGCTTTTTACAGGAACGGCAATATCCATTCCGTGGATCTTCCTTCGTCCCTGACAGATATAGGGGAATTTGCCTTCGCAAGAAGCGCCCTTAACGGCATTACAATTCCGGAAGGCACGAAGAATATTGATTACGCGGCGTTCTACATGTGTCCGAACCTTACTGACGTTGTCATCCCCGAAAGCGTTGATTCTGTAGCTCTCGGTGCATTTGAAGGCACTCCCTTCCTTGACGGATGGAAACAGGTCGGAGTGGATGATTATCTTGTGGCGGGTGACGGCGTACTGCTGGCGTATAAGGGTACGGACAGCGCTGTCACGATACCTGACAATGTAAAGCACATCGGAGCCGGCGCGTTTGCACATAACAACAATCTTGAAAGTGTTGTCATACCCGATTCTGTTACCGATATCGGAGAAGAGGCGTTCAGTGACTGTCCGAAGCTTCGACAGCTCATATTGGGCAACAATGTGCGGCAGATAGATGACAGGGCATTCAAGAACAGTAATCTTGCGGTCGTCAATATTCCGGATTCCGTCGAAGGGATAGGTCTTTCCGCATTTGATAACGGCGGCACGCTTAAGACCTTAATTATAAACGGGGATGATGTTCCCGATGTCACATATAATGGGAGCGCGACAAGGCTGTCCGCGAAAAATCTCCGGACAAGGGCATTTGAGGGCGCAAAGAACGCTATCGTAAGCGATCGGTGCGATCTTGATTCGGGAACACTGTTCGATCCGTCTCATTACGGATTCGCCGGAGAGGTATATACTATCGGTTCTCAGGATGACAAGACACTCGTACTGGAGAGAGCCCTTTCCGCACCCGACGGCGGAGGCAATGTCATCATCAACCAGCAGGTTGATATCGCGGGCGACACATATATGCTCGATCAGGTTAAGAGCGATGCATTTGACAATTACAGGAACTGGCAGGATTATTACGATTACAGGCCGCAGAATATCATGGTAAACGGCGAACAGTCGTCTGATCTCGTATCCCTTCTCGACCGCGTCAATTCGGACGTGATCCCGGAGGAAGAAGCGGAAGATTCCTTGGATGCCGCAAGCCCTGCCATCACTGTATCTGTTAGCGGGAGCCGGTTCCCGGCAAGCGGAGTGGCCACTGCCGATATCCCCGGTGATGACGGCCGCTACAGGCTTGACATATATGAGGATGATTCGGCATCAGACCGTATAAACGCCGCATTCCTGCACAGCACCGGAACGGATCCGGGCGGCAGCTTTGTTCCGCTTGCAATGGATCTGTATGACAAGAGCGGTACCGTCCCGATCCATAAGCTCGGCAATTCCAAGATGGAAGTGACACTCCCCATTCCATCCGGAATGGAGAATGACAACGGCGTGGCTGTTGCCGCGATTGACGATAACGGCGCTCTTGAACCGCTGTCCGGTGAGGTAGTCGATGAAAACGGTGAATCCGCCATCAGGTTTGTTACCGGACACTGCAGTACTTTTGTGATATATTCGAGAACACCGGCGTACTCTGCTTCCGGTGAAGACGGTGACGTGACGGAGTATATCAGTGAAGAAGATGCGGCGTCTTCGTTCGCTCTTAGCGGCAGTTGGCAGAGCATCAACAGGAAGATATACGGTCCTGTTTCCGCCAAATGGTTTATAATTATAATACTTCTCGCGCTTGCAGGCGTTCTCGTACTGTACAAGCCGGGCAGGAGAAAGAATAAATAATGAGGAGGGAATGATATTATGGAAAAGATTCAGATGAGCACGCCTCTTGTCGAGATGGACGGAGATGAGATGACAAGAGTTCTCTGGCAGATGATCAAGGATGAGCTGCTGCTCCCGTTTATCGATCTTAAGAGCGAATACTATGATCTCGGGCTTGAGAACCGCAACAGGACAGACGACGCAGTGACCGTTGACAGCGCAAATGCGACACTGAAATACGGCGTTGCCGTCAAGTGCGCCACCATCACGCCGAATGCCGCGAGAGTCGAGGAATATAACCTCAAGAAGATGTATAAGAGTCCTAACGGGACTATCCGTGCGATACTTAACGGAACGGTATTCCGTACCCCGATTATCGTAAAGGGTATCACGCCTTGCGTTGCCAACTGGAAGGAGCCGATCACTATCGCGAGACATGCCTACGGCGACGTATACCAGAATGTCGAGGAAAAATTAAGTACCGGCGATAAGGCCGAGCTTGTCATTACAAGAGCCGACGGCACGAAGGATGTAAGGCTCATTCATGATTTTGAAAAGGGCGCAGGCATAGTCCAGAGCATTCATAACGTGAATGATTCGATAGAGAGCTTTGCCAGAAGCTGCTTCAACTATGCGCTTGACCAGAAGAAGGATCTGTGGTTCGGTGCCAAGGATACGATATCCAAGCAGTATGATCATACGTTCAAGGATATCTTCAATGATGTATATGAGAAAGAGTACAAGGACAGGTTCGAAGAAGCCGGCATAGAATATTTCTATTCGCTGATAGATGATATTGTTGCCCGTATCATGAAGTCAAAGGGCGGCATGATCTGGGCGTGCAAGAATTATGACGGAGATGTGATGTCCGATATGATCAGTTCGGCGTTCGGCTCTCTTGCGATGATGACAAGCGTTCTCGTATCGCCGTCGGGCGTATATGAGTATGAGGCCGCACACGGAACCGTTCAGAGACATTATTACAAGCATCTTGCAGGTGAAGAGACGAGCACCAACTCTGTAGCCACGATATTCGCATGGACAGGGGCGCTGCGTAAGAGAGGCGAACTTGATAATATACCGGAGCTTGTCAGGTTTGCGGATAAGCTGGAACTTGCGACCAAACAGACGATAGAAGAGGGGAAGATGACCAAGGATCTGGCTCTCATCACTTCCTTTACGGAGACCGTTACGCTCAATTCCCATGATTTTATCGTTGCCATCAGAAAGAATCTGGAAAATCTCTTATAATGGATAATATCAATATTTCGCAGGCAGTGATAACGAGGCTTCCCAGATATTACAGGTATCTGGGCGAGCTCAAGGATGAAGGGGTGATGCGCATCAGTTCGAGGGAACTGTCGGAGCTTATGCATGTTACCGCTTCGCAGATCAGGCAGGATCTGAACCATTTCGGGGGGTTCGGACAGCAGGGATACGGCTACAATGTCAGCAATCTCTATGATGAGATAGGCAAGATCCTGGGGCTTGACAACAATCATGAGCTTGTCGTTATCGGCGCGGGGCATCTCGGACAGGCGCTTTCCAATTACGTCAATTTTGAAAGGCGCGGCTTCCATATCATGGGGATATTTGACAAGAACCCCGAGCTTGTCGGGACGAAGATCAGGGATGTGTACGTAAGCCCGATGGAAGAGCTTGAGGATTTCATTGCCGCGAACAATATTGATATAGCGGTCCTTACCATCCCCAAGACAAGCGCGGTAGATGTTGCCAAGACGCTTGTCGCGTGTAATATCAAGGCTATATGGAATTTTGCGCATGTCGATCTGGCTGTTCCGGATGATGTTGTCGTCGAGAACGTTCATCTGTCGGAAAGCCTGATGAGACTGAGCTACAATCTGAAAGGCAGATAAAATGGGCGCAGATCGTGAAAAGTTTAACAATGCGATAGGCTCGGTCAAGATCCCGATACTGATACTTGACAACAAATGGCACAGGATCTTCGGGAAGATGGATCCGACCGACGAGATCAAGCAGCTCGAGAAGGAACTGTCGGATCTTCTGAAGAAGCAGGGAAAGCTTGTCAACGAGAACAAGGAGCTCAAGAAGATCAAGAGCAATCTCATGAATGATATCGTCTCTAATATTGACGACGTGGATAAGAGAGAGTCCGATGAAAATGCCGACAAGAAGCTCAATGACAACAAGCGCCTAATCAATGACGTGAACGAGAAGCTCGACAACAACGAAGAGGAATTGATGGAACTTCCGCGCGAGATCGACGCTGTCAACAAAAAGCTCATGCTGGCGACGATGGATATGTGCTACGAGAGGCTGCAGAGCAATACCGTGCAGATCGAGGAGATTGCGGACTGGGTAAGGGATATAAGAGTCCAGCTCAAGAAGAATCTTGTGAAGAAGCAGGACATGGAGCTGTATAACGCCGAGCTGTATTCGTATATGCACGATATATTCGGACCGGAGGTCATGGAGCTGTTTGACATGAAGTATGTTCCTACTATTCACAAAGCGCCCGAACTGAAGACCCCGGAGGCTCAGCCGGATAATCCGGATAGTCAGGATTAGAATATTTTTTGACCTTGAATATCATAAATGTTAAAATAAATCTTTGATAGTCAGCAAGCGGAGCATTCCCGTGAGCGCGGCTTGAATATTATGTACAGAAGGAGTCATGTATGTCAGGACATTCGAAATTTGCGAACATTAAGCACAAGAAGGAGAAGAACGACGCTGCCAAGGGCAAGATCTTCACGATACTCGGTCGTGAGATAGCCGTCGCTGTCAAGGAAGGCGGTCCCGATCCCAACAACAACTATAAGCTTGCTGCAGTCATTGCCAAGGCAAAGGCCAATAATATGCCCAATGACACGATAGCCAACGGTATCAAGAAGGCCGCGGGAGACACGAACAGCGTCAATTACAAGAACTATACATATGAAGGCTACGGGCCGAACGGGATAGCAATAATCGTCGAAACGCTCACGGATAACGCGAACAGAACGGCGGCTAACGTTCGGAGCGCCTTTTCGAAGGGAAACGGGAGCATCGGAGCACAGGGCTGTGTGTCCTTCATGTTTGACAGGAAGGGTCAGATTATTATAGACCGTGAAGAGTGTGATACCGATCCCGACGAACTCATGATGATGGCACTTGATGCCGGAGCGGATGATTTTAACGAAGAGGAAGACAGCTTCGAGATACTGACCGATCCGGATTCGTGCGAGACGGTCAGGAAAGCACTTGAAGATGCCGGAATACCGATGGTTTCAGCCGAGGTTACAATGATCCCCCAGAATTACGTTTCCGTAACGGATGAAGAGGCATTGAAGAATCTCAACCGGACACTTGATCTTCTTGATGAGGATGATGATGTCCAGGCAGTATATACTAATTTGGAGTAAGCAGACAGGCGGGATCTGTCTGCCGTGTCCTTTGGAAGAATAATGGAGAACAGGAAATCCGATCCCATTTTAATGATAAGCTCAGTCGCGGGTCTAATAGCCACGGCTTATGTGTTGTACATAACTGTTTTCGAACAGATAATCAGCCAGAACCAGGGGTATTTCTATGCAGTCGTATTCGGATTCATTCTCCTTGTCATGTTCCTTCTGTGCAATCTGTTCACAAAGCTTCTTGCTATTTCCACAGGTAAACAGAACACCTCATACAGAAAAGTTATAATCGTCATAGCGCTTGCCGGTATCGTGGCCTTCTTTCTGGGCAGCAGGATGCGTTATTCGACACAACTGTACGCCGGAGACTCATATACGTATAAAGGCGCCATGGGGCTGATCGACGGGTCGTATTCGCAAAGCGGTGATATAGTTGAAGATGCGCTTATCAATCCGTCGCATTTCCTGTATTCGTTTGTGCTCTCTGTTGTATTTCGCATAGCGGAGCCGGGTTCCGGACCTATACTGTGGACAAACGCTTTCTTTATTGCCGTAACGGCTCTGTTGACATACAGGATAGTCCGCAGGTTCACTAACCAGATGTGCGGACTGTTTGCCGCTTTCCTGTCGGTTATCATTCCGTCACAGACATTTGCGGTATATTCGTTCAGCTCCGAGCCGATGGTCGCCGCGATATTTCAGGCTGCCGCCCTGTCGCTCATATCGCTGTTTTCCTACAATAAGCGCATCAAAGAAAAATACGGTTCAGCCGGAGCCGGTGAGGACAGGAGAGACTACGCGGGAGTCCTTTTCTGCATATCGGGGGCTCTCTTTATCGGACTTCTGATATTTGTCGAGCCGTTCATGATAATCCCCATGCTGCTGCTGGTGCTTGTGGGTTATCTGACGCACACATCCAAGGCTCTTTCAATGCTCGTCTCCCTTGCCGGAGGTATTGTAGTCATGGTGCTGCTGTGCTTTGTCAAATCAACGGCAACAGGCGCCGGATTCGAAGCTGTCATGACATCCGAGATGTCCGCTTTTGATCCGAATACTAACCGCAATTCCGGAGAGGTATATGATTTTTCAGACGTCTATCATTCGTTTAATGTCAGTCTGTCGTCCACTAATGATAATGTGGTCGACAACTATCTGTTCCTTGAAGACGCGGAAGGGGAGAGCGCTTATACCGAAATGGGCGCGTCATGGGTCGTAGTACTGAACCAGATGATGTATATGTTCATCCTCATGATGTCGATAAGTTGCATTATCCTTGCCATGAAGGAACAAAAGGACTATGTCGTCGTCATCAACATGCTGATCATCGGAGCTGTTGTCATGCTGCTGTTCCAGCAAAACCGCATTGATCAGAAGTTCCTGTTCATAAGCGTGTTCATAATCGCCACTTCGACAGGTATCCATTATCTGTATCTTGATCATCATCCCGAGCTCAAGGTCGATATCAATGCTCTTAATGCCCTTGAAAAGACAGGGCGCAAGGATATTGCAGCCGCTACAAGGGAGAACCTGAAAAACGCCGCGCAGATGAACGAGGAAGATTTCGTAAAGCGTGCCAATGCGCTCATATTTGTCGGTAATGACGAAGACCTGTATCATCAGATAAAGGCGGATGAACACAGAAAAGCATCCGGGTATACCGGCAATACGAATATAGTTGAGGATGCATTCGATGATTATGATGAGGATTTCTTCCTCGATAAGGAGGATAATGTTGACGACTCCGAGGTTACTGTAACAACCGTAGCGCCTTCGGGCATCAGGCAGACGGTCGGGGATGCATATGTTCCGAATGCGGAAATGCATGAGAGCGCGAGCGAGGCGTATAACAATACATCAGTTCCCGCATGGAAGAGACCGGAGAGGTTCGGCGACGAAGAAATGTTTGATGAAGATGATGTCGAGCTCGGAAAGGCACATTCCGCGTTCGACGGAAGAGAGACTCTCGTTGCAAGCGCACCTGTTACCACCAAAGAGCCCGAGCCGGAGGTAGTAAAGATATCGAGAAAAAAGAGAGCCAAGAAGGAGACTGTTGCGCCTTCAGAGCCGCTGCCCAATCCGCTTCCCGTGCCTAAGAAGAAGGAACATAAACCTATCGATTACGATAATGAAGTGACTGATACGGATGATGACTGGGATTATGATTATGATGTTGACGAAGAAAGTGAATGGGATGTGTAGATGAGAATACCGGTTATGCCATTGTCAGTGCCCGGGAGAAGCAAGATTTTTTTCTTGAAATACGAGGAAATTTTTTTTATAATATTATCCGCAAGCGCTGGAAAAGATGTTGACATCTCGCAACATTAACAAGGAGTGTCGCGCCATTAGGAGTTCGCCTTCGGCGAAAGGCGCTCCACGTGTAGATAGGGTCCCTCCGCTTTGCGGTATCCCTATCAACATTGGCTTCCGTGGCTCAGCTGGTAGAGCAACGCATTCGTAATGCGTAGGTCGCCGGTTCGAATCCGGCCGGGAGCTTTAAATAGGGGCAGGAACTGCCCCTATTTTTATAAGTATTAAGGGATGATATAGAATACGGGGGAATGATATGGCTCAGTTATGGGGCGGAAGATTTACAAAGGAAACCGATAAGCAGGTGTATGATTTTAATGCATCGATATCGTTTGATGCAAGGCTGCTTGCGCAGGATATTGAAGGGTCGAAGGCTCATGTTAAGATGCTGGAGCGGTGCGGAATCATAACCGGAGAGGAACGCGATTCCATCCTCGCAGGACTTGACGGAATTCTTGCAGATGTATCCTCCGGGAGTCTTCAGATCACATCCGAATACGAAGATATTCACAGCTTTGTTGAAGCCAATCTCATTGAGAGGATCGGGGATGCGGGCAAGAAGATGCATACCGGCAGGAGCCGCAACGACCAGGTTGCGCTCGATATGCGCCTGTATACGAGAGACAATATCGGTGTGATGAAGGACAGGTTAACTGATCTGCTTCAGACGCTGCTTACGATTATCGAGGCCAATACCAATACTTTCATGCCCGGCTTTACACATCTGCAGAAGGCACAGCCGGTAACGCTGGCACACTATTTTGCGGCATATTTTGAAATGTTCAGGCGCGACTACGACAGATTATGCGATATTTATGAGAGGATGAACTACTGTCCGCTCGGAGCGGGAGCGCTTGCGGGTACGACATATCCGCTGGATCGCGATTACACGGCCGAATTGCTTGGCTTTACGGCTCCTACTGCCAATTCGATGGATTCCGTATCGGATCGCGATTATCTGATAGAATATCTTGCCGCACTTTCGATCATTATGATGCATCTGTCGAGATTCTGCGAAGAGATAATCATCTGGAACAGCAACGAATACAGATTTGTCAACATAGACGACGCTTTTGCAACGGGTTCGAGCATAATGCCGCAGAAGAAGAACCCCGACATAGCCGAACTTACAAGGGGTAAATGCGGAAGAGTGTACGGAAGCCTCATGGCGCTTCTTACTACAATGAAGGGTCTGCCGCTTGCATACAACAAGGACATGCAGGAGGACAAGGAAGCAGCGTTTGATGCGATGGATACGGTAGAAAGCTGTCTTGTGCTTTTTGATAAGATGATATCAACAATGACATTCAATACCGATATCATGAGGCAGTCAGCCGCAAAAGGCTTCACTAACGCTACTGATGCAGCCGATTATCTCGTATCAAAGGGAGTACCCTTCAGGGATGCTCATGGAATTATAGGTCAGATTGTGTTATACTGTGACCGTAATAATAAATCAATTGAGGAGTGCAGTCTTGAGGAGCTGCAGGCAATAAGCGGTTATTTCGATAATGATATATACGATCATATATCAATGGAAGCCTGTGTTGAAAAGAGACTGACAAAGGGCGGCCCCGCACCGCTTCGTATGGAAGAATACATCCGTGACTGCCGTAAGTGGCTGTCCGAAAGGGAGATGAGATCATGAGTGAGAGATTAAAGGTCGGAATACTGGGCGGAACCGGAATGGTCGGACAGAGGTTTATATCGATCCTGGCTGATCATCCGTGGTTTGAGGTTACGACAATTGCGGCAAGCCCGCGCAGCGCAGGTAAGACATATGAGGAGGCCGTGGGCGGCAGATGGAAGATGACCACGCCTATGCCTGACGCGGTTAAAGACATAGTTGTCATGAATGTTAATGATGTAAAGGCTGTTGCGGATACTGTTGATCTTGTATTCTCGGCCGTTGACATGACAAAGGATGAGATAAGAGCCATCGAGGAAGAGTACGCAAAATGCGAGATTCCTGTCGTATCCAATAACAGTGCCCACAGATGGACTCCGGATGTTCCGATGATCATCCCGGAGATCAATCCCGAGCATATCGAGATAATCGGCGAACAGCGAAAGAGGCTTGGTACGAAGCGCGGATTTATCGCAGTAAAGCCCAACTGTTCGATTCAAAGCTATACGCCTGCACTTGCGGCGTGGCGCGAATATGATCCGGTCGAGGTCGTTGCAACGACATATCAGGCCATTTCCGGCGCCGGCAAGACATTTCGTGACTGGCCGGAGATGGAAGGAAATATCATCCCTTATATCGGAGGCGAGGAGGAAAAGTCCGAGCAGGAGCCTCTGCGGATATTCGGGTCAATTAAGAACGGTCAGATAGTAAAGGCTTCTAAGCCCGTTATAACATGCCAGTGCATAAGGGTTCCGGTACTTAACGGACATACCGCGGCAGTATTTGTAAGGTTTGCGTCCAAGCCTTCCAGGGAAGAGCTAATAGAAAAGCTTGTAACATTTTCCGGCGAACCCCAGAGGCTGAACCTTCCATCCGCTCCGAAGCAGTTCATACGTTACATGGAAGAAGATGACAGACCACAGATCACTCTTGACGTTGACTATGAGAACGGAATGGGTATATCGATAGGGCGGCTGCGCGAGGATACCGTATATGATTACAAGTTTGTCGGACTGTCGCACAATACATTAAGAGGTGCCGCCGGAGGAGCAGTACTGTGTGCGGAGCTTCTTCATGCAAAGGGATTCATTTGATTACGGAAGAGGACTGACATAGTGGAAGATTTAAAATATCAGATAGATCTGCTTACAGCCCTGAATGAAAGGTTGCTTGCCAGCGAAAAGATGTACCGGCATATTGCTGAAATGTCCGGAACGCTTTTCGTTTACTTTGATTACAAGTGTTCACCCGCCAAGGTGGATCTTGTCGGTCCGTGGGATGAAATGGTAGGTGAGAAGATCGCCAACCATCCTTATGACGAGTCATATATGCTGAATCTCCTTGTTGAAGACGATCAGGACAAGTTCCGTATACATATGCTTGAGGTCGAAAGGGAGGGGCTTGAAACAGACTCGGTTGAGGTCAGGAGCCGCAACAAGCGCTTCTGGTTCAGCTGCTTTGTTAGAGTGACATACGATGATGACCACAATCCCGTCGAGAAGATCATTTCCATCAAGGATATCACCAAGATCAAGATGAACTCGGAAGAGCTCGAATATCTTGCATATTATGATTCGCTGACAGGCGTGTACAACAGGAATTATTTTGTCAGGAAGTTCAGGGATATGTGCGAACTTGCCGACAGCGAAAAGGTCAGTGTTGAGATCATGTTCGTCGACATCGATGATTTCAAGAAGATCAACGATTCGATAGGTCTCCTGTTCGGGGATGAGCTTGTTCAGGAGTTCGGCCAATACCTCAAGGATTTCAATAATGATGATACTATCGTCGGAAGGTTCGGAAGCGACGTATTTGTTATCGCGGTTTATAATCCGTGCGGTCAGCGAAGCTGTGATGTCATATACCGCAAGATACAGGAAAGGCTCCGCCATACATTTGTGCTGACCAACAAGACAGAGATAATGATATCGGTATCATGCGGCGTTGCCGAGTATCCCGATGCCGGAAGGACTGCGCTCGAGGTCATCAAGAACGGCGAGATAGTTCTGTACAAGGCAAAGGAGCGGTGTAAAGGCGGCATCAGTTATTTTGAGCTTGATATACTTAACAGCTTTCTTAAAAGCGTATCCCTGGAAAAACAGCTCAAGGAAGCGATAGAAACGAACGGCTTCCAGCTGTATTATCAGCCACAGTACAATGCATCCGACGGAAAGCTCCGGGGAGCCGAGGCACTGATACGTTGGCCGGATCCCGAGGGTGAGGGCTTTATCACTTCTCCGAACGAATTCATACCGATCGCAGAGAAGAACGGAGCGATCATTCCGATAGGCAATTATGTTATCAAGGAAGCCCTGAAGACTATGAGTGACTGGAGGAGCAAGTACCATATCCCTATGGTACTGTCCATCAATATTTCTGCGATGCAGCTTGAAAAAGAGAATTTTGTCGACAGCCTGTCACACATGATCAGTCTCTACGGAGTCAATCCCGAATCGATAGAGATAGAGATCACCGAGTCGGTTTTCATCAACAATTTTGAAGATGTCATCGATAAGATCAAGACCCTTCGCGGTCTCGGTTTGAGGGTTAGCCTTGATGATTTCGGAACGGGCTATTCATCGCTTTCGTATTTAAAGAATCTACCGATCGACACTCTTAAGATCGACAAATCTTTCATAGATACAGCACTTAAGGACGACAGCTCCGGAATCATATATGAGAGCGTCATCCAGATGTCCCAAAAGCTCGGTTTCGAGACCGTTGCCGAGGGCGTGGAGACCAGGGAGCAGTTTAATTATCTGCGCGACAGAAACATCGATATTATCCAGGGATTTTTACTGGGCAAACCCGTCAGCAAGGTCGAGTTCGAAAAGCTTCTGATCAGACAGACCGCATAGCCGTACAGGATTTTCATGTATCGCAAGAGTGATTTACAATTCTTACAGGATCTATATGACAGACCGTCGAACGACATTGCCGTAATATACGGCAGGGTTAGTGTCGGAGTATCCGAGCTTGTCAGGGATTTTGCGAGGGATAAGGAGAGCCTGTATTACAGATCCACCCCGCTTACGCATAAGAGCCAGCTTGAACAGTTCATATTCGAGCTTCACGAACAGACAAAAGTCCCAATCTTTCCGGATGATAATAACAAAAGGCTTCTTGATTTTTTTGTCAATAACCACACCTACAAGAAAGTGATCGTTCTCGATGATTTTCAATATATCATCCGTTCCAATCCAACGTTTATCAATTTCCTGTCCGATATGCTTTTTGAGCATTTTGAGGCAGGCTCCGTCATGTTCCTGCTGGTCACGGATGATGTTAAATGGGTTGAGACCGACATGATAGGTCTGATTGGTTCCAAATCATCCGAAATATCCGCCGTCAACAAGATAAAGGGGTTTTCGTTTGCTGAATTCGGTGATTGTTTTGCTGATATGGCGCTTGACGAGAAGATCAGGATATATTCTGTTCTCGGAGGAAACAGTCTGTATTATAACGATATCGGCGATGATACGGATGCTGCGGCGGTTATCAGGAGGTGGCTCGCTAAATGGAATGATATGGAAGCAGGGTCTGACATATACCTTCCACGCGACATAAGGGATCCAGTCATATACAATACCTTGCTCGTCAATATCGCGTCTGGAAGCGGCAAGCTCAATGATCTGCATACTTCCATGAATATGGACCGCGGCAAGTTATCGGTATATCTCAAGACGCTCGAGAACAATGACATAATAGAGAAGCTGAAGGGTGCCACGGTGGGAGACATTAACTGCGTGAAGAAAGGCACATACCGGATAAAGGATAATACGGTCAGATTCTATTACAGGTATGTGTTCCCGCGTCTGTCATCGCTTAGGGTATACGGTGAGGACAGATTCTACAAAAGGTTCATCGAGAACGAACTGTCCGCTCATATTGAAGGCATATATCCACGGCTGTGCATGGAATATATAGTCGGTCTTCAGCGGAAAGGGCGCTTGAATTTCATCGTCGATTCGGTAGAAGAGTATTTCGACAAATCCGAAGCTGTTGATTTTGTGATCATCGTAAAGGGTGTCAGCATCATAGCATGTGCATGTAATTACAAGCATTCCGCCATGAAATATGAGCAGCTCGAAAGAGTAAGGGAATCAATACGCCGCAATAAACTGATGTGCGAAAACATCTGGCTGTTTTCGGAAAGCGGGTTTGATGATAAGCTCGTATCATGTGCCGCATCCGATCCGGGAGTAAAGCTTCTCGCCCTTTCTGATGAAACGCCGCGTTGACACGCTTAATGTATGATGTTAAATTATATGAATGAGTATAATGCGTTTATTATAATATGTTCACTAAATGTTGAAGATATATATGAAAACGGAGGTAAGTTATGAAAAGATCAATCATCGTATTAATGTCATTATGTGCCGCAATATGTCTTGGCGCATGTTCCAACGGTTCCGGTTCGGGAAAGCTTGTTATGGCTACAAACGCCGCCTTTCCTCCTTATGAATCGGTTGAAGGCGACAAGGTTATCGGTATCGATCCCGAGATAGCACAGCTTATCGCGGATGATCTTGGTCTGGAGCTTGTTATCGAAGATATGGCTTTTGATTCGATAATTGCCGCAGTCCAGTCCGGAAAGGCAGATATCGCGATGGCCGGAATGACGGTTACGGAAGACCGCAAGGAGAACATCAATTTCTCCGATCCGTACACAACGGCTGCCCAGGTCATTCTTGTCAAGAATACTTCAAGCGTACAGTCGCCCGACGACCTTGCAGGTCTTACTATCGGCGTGCAGATCGGTACTACCGGTGATATCTATGCGGAAGATATAGAAAACGCAAATATAGAGCGTTATTCCAAATACTTTGAGGCGATCAATGCACTTAACCAGGACAAGATCGACGCAGTAATAGTCGACAGGGAGCCCGGCAAGGTATTTGTCGGCGAGAATCCTGATCTTGTGATGATCGACGAGGAGTTTACAGTTGAAGAATATGCGATCGGTGTTGCCAAGGAAAATACAGAGCTTCTCGACAATATCAATGCGTCGCTCAAAAAGCTCAAGGATTCGGGCAAGATAGACGAGATCATAGGTAAATATATCACAGCCGAATAATTATGGGATTCCGGGAGAGCTTTTATCTTAACTTCATCAAAGACGACAGGTATATGTACCTTGTCAGGGGACTCGGAAATACATTACTCATCACGATCGTTGCGGTCGTGGTGGGTATTATTATCGGCTTTCTGCTGGCGTATATCAGGACCACCCACGATAAGACCGGACATTGGAAGGTGGCTAACATATTTGCCCATGTATATATCACGGTAATACGCGGAACACCTGTTGTATTACAGCTGTTGATAGTATATTTTGTCATATTCGCTTCCGTTAACGTTCCGAAGATCATGGTTGCTTTCATAGCGTTCGGACTCAATTCCGGCGCATATGTTGCGGAGATAATCCGTGCCGGACTGATGTCGATAGACGACGGGCAGTACGAAGCCGGTTCAAGCCTGGGATTTTCATATACGCAGACAATGTTCTATTTTATCCTTCCACAGGCGATCAAAAATGTTCTTCCCGCGCTCGGCAATGAGATGATAGTTCTCCTCAAGGAGACTTCCGTTGCCGGATATATCGCGATGGATGACCTTACAAGAGGAGCGGATATTATCAGGAGTCAGACATATTCGGCATTTATGCCGCTTCTAATGGCTGCCGCGATCTATCTGATCTTTGTATTGCTCTTTGACAGCCTTATCAAGAAACTCGAAAGGAAGCTCAAGAACAGTGACCACTGAACGCACGCCTTTAATAGTTGTCAGGCATTTATGCAAAGAATTTAATAGCGGAAACGGTCAGCATGAAACAGTCCTGACTGATATCAATACTGAGTTTTATCAGGGTGACGTTGCATTTATCGTAGGTCCTTCCGGAGCAGGCAAGAGTACGTTCCTTCGGTGTCTCAACCGTCTGGAGAGGCCGACGAGCGGCGAGATCATATTTGAAGGCGACAATATATGCGACGACAAGATCGACATTGACCGTCACAGGCAGAAGATGGGAATGGTATTCCAGCAGTTCAACCTGTTCCCGCATCTGAATGTAATGACCAATCTTACGATAGGTCCCGTCAAGCTTCAGGGTATTTCGAGGGAAGAGGCCGAAGAGCGGGCCATGAAGCTGTTAAAGCGGGTAAAGCTTGAAGACCGTGCAAAATCATATCCCAACCAGTTATCCGGCGGTCAGAAACAGCGTATTGCCATCGCCAGATCGCTGTGCATGGAGCCTGATGTAATGCTCTTTGACGAACCCACGAGCGCGCTCGATCCCGAGATGGTCGGAGAGGTTCTCGAGGTTATGCGCGAGCTTGCGCAGGACAAGATGACGATGATCGTTGTCACGCATGAAATGGCTTTTGCGAGGGAGGTAGCCAACCGTATATTGTTCATGGCAGACAGACAGATACTGGAAGAGAACGATCCGGTAGGATTTTTCGACAATCCCCAAAACGAACGTCTCAAGGCATTCCTTGATAAGATGATATGAGTAAGAGTGTATTTATCGCGGAGAAACCAAGCGTTGCCCGTCAGTTTGCCGAAGCATTGAATCTGTCATGCAGGTCATATGACGGGTATATGGAATCCGAAAACTGCATAATCACATGGTGTGTCGGGCATCTGATAACAATGAGTTATCCCGAAGCATATGACAGCATATACAAGAAGTGGAGCTTTGCTACACTTCCTTTTTTGCCTAAAGAGTACAAATATGAAGTTATAAAATCATCCGAAAAGCAGTTTAGGATCGTAAGCGGAATACTAAACCGCAGTGACGTTGAAACGATATATGTATGTACCGATTCGGGAAGAGAGGGAGAGTACATATACCGGCTCGTTGCGAGTGAAGCGAATGTTACCGGCAAGACAGAAAAACGCGTATGGATAGATTCCCAGACGGAAGAAGCGATAAGAGGCGGGATCAGGGATGCCAAAGACATAAGCGAATATGACAGTATCGCCGACAGCGCTTATCTTCGCGCCAAGGAGGATTACCTTATGGGTATCAACTTCTCAAGGGCGCTTACGCTTAAATACGGGGATTCCATGGCAGGTTTCCTCGGTGAAAAGTACTGCGTTGTTGCCGTAGGCCGTGTCATGACATGCGTTCTCGGAATGGTCGTCCGAAGGGAGAGAGAGATAAGGTCATTTGTTAAGACGCCTTTTTACCGTGTGATCGCCGGCTGCGAAGTCGCCGGAGCGACAATAGATGCGGCGTGGAAGGCAGCTCCCGGAAGCCGGTTCTATATGTCCCCTGCGCTCTACAAGGAAGGTGGCTTCCTGAAAAGGGAAGATGCGGATGATTTTGTCGCAGATATCATATCCCGCGCACAGGGCGAAGGTACCGTAAGCGCCATCGAGAAGAAGAAAGAGACGAAGAATCCCCCGTACCTGTATAATCTTACGGAGCTTTCCGCGGACTGTTCCAAGTTCTTCAAGATCAGTCCAGCGGATACGTTAAACGTTGCGCAGGAACTGTACGAGAAAAAGCTGACGACATATCCGAGGACAAATGCAAGAGTGCTGTCAACGGCTGTGGCAAAGGAGATCTCGAAGAATATATCGGGGCTTGTAAGATACGCTCCGGTATCGGATATAGCAAAGCATATACTTGAGGACGGGTCATATGCCGGGATCGCGAAGACAAGATACGTCAATGACAAGATGATAGAGGATCATTACGCGATCATACCGACCGGGCAGGGATTCGAGGCGCTCGGATCGCTCTCGGACAGATCGGCGAAGATATATGAACTGATAGTAAGGCGTTTCCTTGCGATCTTTTATCCAGCGGCAGTCTATCAGAATGTCAGACTGACGTTAGATATCGCCGGGGAGAGCTTTTTCGCGGGCTTTAAGGTGATCGAGCGTGAAGGCTTCCTTGCAATGAACAGACCGTCCTACTGGAAAGACAAGCCGGCAAAAGATGAGAAGGCGGAGGGCGAAGATACCGATGAGGAGAATATTCCGGTCGATGATGATCTTCTGGCCAGGATCAGGAAACTGAAGACCGGTGAGAAGATAAACGTTAACGGATTGTCCGTCAAGGAGGGCGAGACAAGCCCGCCGAAACGGTATACATCAGGAACAATGATGCTCGCCATGGAAAATGCGGGGCAGATGATAGAAGATGAGGAGCTTCGCGCCCAGATAAAGGGAAGCGGCATCGGGACAAGCGCCACAAGAGCCGGTATACTTGAAAAGCTTGAAAAGATAAGATATCTTCAAATGAACAAAAAGACACAGGTTATCACTCCAACGCAGCTCGGTGAGATGGTATATGATGCGGTTGATTTTTCCATAAGGCCGCTCCTTGATCCGAAGCTTACGGCAAGCTGGGAAAAGGGACTGACAATGGTTGCCGCCGGGGAACTTCCGGCCGATGATTATATGACAAAGCTTAACGACTACGTTGCGAGAAGGACGAACTACGTCCGGAGTCTTGATAACCAGTCGGAGCTTCGCAGGATGTTCGCCGCCTCAGCGCAGTATTATAAGAGCGGTAACGCCGGCAAAGGTGCTAAAGGAAGTAAAAGAGGCAAATCCAAATGAAATCAACATTAAGACGTACATGGGCCGAGATAGATCTGTCCGCACTATCGTATAACTACAATAAGATAAGAGAGCTTACGGGAGGCGATGTTAAGTTTATGGGCGTGGTCAAGGCCGACGCATACGGCCACGGTGCCGTGATGATCGCACGCACCCTTCAGGAGCTCGGAGCCGATTACCTTGCCGTATCGAGCATAGACGAAGCAATGGAGCTGCGGTATAACGGCATTACGATGCCGGTTCTGATACTCGGGCATACTCCCATGGAGCAGGTTGACAGACTGATATGCTTCAATATAACGCAGGCTGTTACGTGTGAGGCAAAGGCAAGAGAATACAGCAGCGCGGCAGTAGAATACGGCGGTACGCTCAAGGTACATATCAAGGTCGATACGGGAATGTCAAGACTCGGGTATATATGCGAGGGTGATTATTTCGAGCACGGTATCAGGGGTATAGTCGATGCCTGTAATATGCCGGGCCTTGATGCGGAAGGTATCTTTACGCATTTTGCGGTCTCGGATGAGGATGGCGAAGAGTGCAGCCGCTATACCGAGCATCAGTTCAAGCTGTTTAATGATGTGGCGGATGCGGTTGAAAGGGAGCGCGGCTGTAATTTCCGGCTCCGGCACTGTGCCAATACGGGGGCAACCGTTAATTATCCGCAGACACATCTTGATATGGTGCGTCCCGGCATTCTTCTGTACGGTTACGGAGAGCATGCAAAGGCGCTCGGGCTAAGGCCGGTCATGACAATGAAAACGACGGTCAGCACCATCAAGATATATCCTGCGGACACTAAGATCAGCTACGGTCTGACATATACGACAGACGAGACAGCCAGGATAGGCGTTATACCATACGGTTATGCGGACGGATTTTTCCGGTGCCTTTCCAACAGATACAGTGTCATGACATCTGAAGGTGCCGCTCCGGTCAGGGGCAGGATATGCATGGATATGAGCATGATAGATCTGACCGGCAAGCCCGGAGTCGGTGTCGGAGACGTTGTTGAGATATTCGGGCCGGATAATCCCATAGAGGAGATGGCGAAGATGGCGGGCACGATACCGTATGAGATCGTATGCGCGGTCAGCAAACGCGTTCACCGTATATATATGTCCGACGGTAATGTCGTATACAGCGAAGTCATGCTCAGATTGTAAAGATGCTTGACATTACTGCGGTTTGATGCTATATTTCTTGGGTATGCCGCATAGTGGGGTCATAAGAGGGAACGCTGTTCCCCACCGAAGCTAGCGAGTAATGGATATAGGAGGTGCGATATGTACGCTATTATTGCAACCGGCGGAAAACAGTATAAGGTTTCCGAAGGCGACACTATTAGTGTTGAAAAGCTTAATGCAGAAGCCGGAGATACTGTTAAGTTTGATGAAGTTCTTGCAATTGGCGGCGATGATCTCAAGGTCGGCGATGACGTTAAGGATGCATCCGTTTCGGCAACAGTAGTCGAGAACGGCAGAGGCAGGAAAGTCATTGTATACCGTTATAAGAGAAAGAGCGGCTATCATAAGAAGAACGGTCACAGACAAGCATACACAAAGGTTAAGATCGACAAGATCAACGCATAAGTTTATGTAGGTAGTAATTCATGATTACTGCAACTGTTCTGAAGAATCCATCCGGTTATGTGTCTTTTGAATGCAAAGGACATGCGGGATTTTCGAGAAAAGGCAGGGATATTGTATGTGCGGCGGTTTCAATGCTGACGATCAATACGGCCAATTCGATCATGGCTCTGACCGGAACTTCAATAAATATCAGTGAAAATGACGGATTATTGTCATGGACATTTGACGGATGTTCCGAAAGAGACGCAACGCTGCTGATGGATTCGATGATACTGGGACTTCGGTCCATAGAAAATGATTACAACAGTAAATATCTTACACTGGTAATAAAGGAGGTGTAGAACATGGTACAGTTAAACCTTCAGTTATTTGCCCATAAAAAGGGAATGGGTTCCACCAAGAACGGAAGAGATTCGGAATCCAAGAGACTCGGGGCCAAGAGAGCTGACGGACAGTTCGTTAAGGCCGGAAATATAATATACAGACAACGCGGAACGAGGATCCATCCGGGCGTTAACGTAGGACGCGGCGGAGATGATACATTGTTTGCAACTGTTGACGGAGTTCTCAGGTTTGAGAGAAAAGGCAGAGACAGGAAGCAGGCTTCCGTATATCCGGTTGAAAAGTGATTATCAGGGTCTTAAAGTTCAACTTTAAGACCCTTTGTTAATATCTATTATTATGTTTGCAGACAGAGCGAGAATATACATAAGAAGCGGCAAGGGAGGAGACGGTCACGTCTCTTTTCGTCGTGAAAAATATGTTGCAAACGGCGGCCCTGACGGCGGCGACGGCGGACGCGGCGGAGACGTTATCTTTGAAGTGGACGACGGAATGAACATGCTTACGAATTACCGCCATGTCAGGAAATACTGCGCCGGCGACGGCGAGAACGGCGGAAAACGCAACTGCAAGGGCAAGAGCGGTAATGATATAGTATTAAAAGTACCTGCCGGTACCGTCATCAAAGAAGCCGACAGCGGTAAAGTCATAGTCGATATGTCGGGGGAGAACCGGAGAGTCGTCCTGTTAAAAGGTGGACTTGGCGGCAACGGCAACCAGCACTATGCCACTCCGAAAATGCAGGCTCCGAAGTATGCGCAGCCCGGTCAGAGCGCGATGGAGCTTACCGTTGACCTTGAACTCAAAGTCATTGCCGATGTCGGTCTTGTCGGATACCCGAATGTTGGAAAATCAACAATATTGTCTGTTGTATCAAACGCCAGACCGGAGATTGCCAATTATCCGTTTACTACTATCAGCCCGCATCTGGGCGTCGTCGATCTTGACGGCGGACAGGGGTTTGTAATGGCAGATATTCCGGGACTGATCGAAGGCGCATCGGACGGAGTAGGCTTGGGACATGATTTTCTGCGGCATATAGAACGGACAAGAATGCTCGTGCATGTCGTTGACGCGTCCGGTTCCGAAGGACGAGATCCGGTAGAAGATATATATGCGATCAACAGGGAGCTTGAAGCATATGACGAGACCCTGCCGCAGCGGCCGTGGATAATAGCGGCCAACAAGATGGATGCCGCCGCGCCCGGAAGCGATCCTGTCGCCCTTATCCGCAAGGAGTTCGAGCCACAGGGCGTTAAGGTCGTTCCGATGTCGGCAGCGACCGGAGAGGGGATCGACGAACTTATCAGGCAGATACGGCTGATGCTGTCCGACATCAAGTCCGGGACATTGGTATATGAGAGCGAGTACACGCCCGCAAGATCCGATACGGACACGGCATATGAAGTCTGTTATGATGATAAAGACAGCGTATATGTGGTTGAAGGCCCCAAAATAGAAAAGATGCTTGGCTATACGAACCTTGATTCCGAAAAGGGATTCACGTTCTTCCAGAAATTCATGGAAGATAACGGAATACTTGATGAACTGAAGGAGCTTGGTATCAGGGAAGGCGATACGGTCAGGATCTACGGATGGGAGTTTGAATATCTACCGTAAGGAGCAAGTGTAGTGACAAGTAAACAACGAGCTTATTTAAAAAGCATATCGAGCACATATGAACCTTTGATCCAGATTGGAAAGAGCAGCGTCACACCCCAGATGTGCGAAGCGGTCAGCGAGGCTCTTGCCGCGAGAGAGCTTATCAAGATAAATGTGCTGAAAAACTGCGATGAAGATCCGAAGGATGTGGCACAGATTCTGGCCGAACGTACAAGGTCAACTGTTGTACATGTTATCGGGCGTAAGATCGTACTGTTTCGTCAGAACAAGAACACAGAAGACAGGAAGATAACTCTTCCGAGAGGTCGAGTATGAATAACAGTAGTTATTCTAAAAAAGTCGGAATACTCGGAGGCACTTTTAATCCTATTCATGTAGGACATCTGATTATTGCGCAAAATGCGTTGGAGCGGTGCGGACTCGATAAGGTGCTGATAATGCCGTCGGGATGTTCGTATTTGAAAGATCCGGATGATGTTGCCGATGTATCCGACAGGGTTGAGATGACAAGACTTGCCATTGAGGATAATGACAGATTCGAGCTTTCCACCATAGAGGCGGACAGGGAAGGCAACAGCTATACATGCGAAACACTTGATATTTTAACAAGCCGGAATCCTGATACCCGTTATTATTATATAATCGGTGCGGATACGCTGTTTTCAATGGAAAGATGGAAAAGGCCATTTGATATATTCTCGTCATGTACGATAGTATGCGCCCGAAGAGACAATGTGCCGGATAAGATGATAAAAGCGCAGGCAGGATATTTAAGGGATAATTACAATGCGGATGTTATTATTATGGATGATGATGAGATCCCGATATCTTCCACCTTCATCCGTGAAATGATAGCAGACGGAAGAAGCTGCAGATATTATCTTGATAACAAGGTTGTGCGGTACATTAAAGATAATGGGCTGTATCGCAAACAGAACGTATGATTGTCAATTATGGGAACGATTGTTATTGATGAAGAGTATGATAGATACCGGCATATATTAAAGACGGACATAAGCGCGAAAAGGTATGCCCACTCCATATCCGTCAGCAATACCGCTGCCTGTCTTGCAATGCGTTACGGCTGCGACATTAGGAAGGCGTATATAGCCGGTCTCGTTCATGACTGCGCAAAAGGGATGAAACCATCCGAACTGCTTGAAACAGTTAAAAGGGAAGGGTATGAGCCGACAGATATCCAGCTTGATAATCCCGAACTGCTTCATGCGTTGGCAGGAAGCATAGTTGCAAGGGATAAATACGGTATTACCGACAGCGGGATACTAAGCGCGGTCAGGTACCATACGACGGGAAGACCCGGAATGACAGATCTGGAGGAGATCATCTTTACCGCCGATTATATCGAGCCGAACCGTTCATCCATCCCTGAGCTTGACCGGATAAGGCAAACTGCTTTTTCCGATATTGATGAGGCGGTGGCGCTGATATGCCGGAATACGCTTGATTACCTGGACGGCAATAAGACTACCGTAGACCGTATGACTGTGGAGACATACGATTATTACTGTAAACACATTAAATAAATGTGATAGGAGAGCTTGATAAATGGCAATTTCAAATGAAGCCGGAGTAATAATAGAGACAGGCGTAAAGGCGCTGTCGGACAAAAAGGCCGAAGATATTAAGGTTATAGATATATCCGATATCAGTGTGATAGCGGATGCACTTGTGATCGCGAGCGGGAACAACACCAAACAGATACAGGCCATGAGCGATGAGACTGATGAAAAGCTTTCGCTTGCCGGATACGATCATTACTGCATCGAAGGATATGACAATGCCAACTGGATACTTATCGCATACGAAGATGTGATATTTCATCTGTTTGACAAGGAAACACGAAGCTTCTATGATCTGGAAAGACTGTACCGTGACGGCAGGGAAATCAAACAATGAATAAAGAAGAGTCCGCCGATTACAGCGGACTCCCTTTGTGTGTACGATAGTTCGTACAGGTTGGGACGGGATAACCGTCCCAAAGTATATGAGGGGCGAAAAAGTGGAGTATGTCAGTTGAAAAAGCGGAAAACTCCGTATACCCTGCCGAGGATCTCAACATTATCAACGATAATGGGTTCCATTGTGTCATTCTCGGGCTGAAGCCTGTAATGACCGTTCTCCTTGTAATATGTCTTGACGGTTGCCGAATCGTCGATCAGTGCAACGACTATGTCGCCGTTTCTGGCGGTATTGCATCTCTCGACCAATATCTGGTCTCCATCCATTATCCCAACATTGATCATGCTCTCGCCCTTGACCTTGAGTATAAAGCTCTCTGCATTGGGAGCGTACTCGACCGGTATGGGAAAGTAGTCGGTAATATTCTGCTGGGCAAGGATAGGCTGTCCCGCAGCAACCTGTCCGACAATCGGAATCTGTGCCATTTCGCGTCTCGTAAGCTGGAAACTGTCATCGACGATCTCAATGCAGCGCGGCTTGGCCGGATCTCTTCTGATGTAACCGTTCTTCTCAAGCTTCTCCAGATGATTGAATACGCTTGATGTGGAACTGAGCCCCACGGCTGTGCATATCTCCCTGACCGAAGGCGGATAGCCTTTCTTCAGAATGACCTCCTTGAGATATTCAAGAATCTCTTCCTGTTTGGATGAAATATTACCCTTCGCCATAAATACCTCCCTTGCATAGTTAAATAATTAAGGAAATGGATTAAATCCGTTCACTGTATTATTGATCTGCAAATATATTACCATATTGGAACGGCATATGCAAACATATTTTCGAAAAATATGTTCGAAAAATTTCAAAATACCTATTGACATTCGAAAATCTGTTCGATATAATGCAAACATACAGAACAAATGTTCCGAACATATATTTGATAATTGAGATTTGATAATCGAGATCTGATTCGAAGGGAACGGGGAGAATATGAGATCAACTTATTATGGGAATTATCGTTACATGGACAGAGTTGAAGAGCAGAGATACCGCAGAATTGCCAGAGCCAGACAGGTCAAGCGTCAGAAACTGCTTATAATCATCGGTGCATTTATTACTATAGCATTTATTGTTATATTTTCGGTCAGGGCATCTGCGGATACCGCCTCGGGAGACAATGACAGTTTCGGAACGAAACAGTATAAGAGTGTGATGATCTATTGCCGGGATACGGTTGAGTCGATCGCGGAAGATAATTACGGATTTGGTTTTACATCTGTTGAGCAACTGTCGTCCGAGATCAGGAGCATTAATCATATATCAGTGGATGAGGCGCTTATTCCCGGGAATTATATCGTTGTTCCTTACTATATCTCAGAAATCGATAACCCCGGCTTCTAAGGATCAATCCTCGCGGAGTCTGACGGCTGTTGCAGCCATGCGTCTTCTGTCGTCTTCAAGCGCTGCGTAATGTTTTTTGGTTGTGTTGACATCTGAATGGCCCAGAACATCGGCTACCAGGTAGATATCCCCGGTTTCGCGATACAGGCTGGTGCCGTAGGTACTTCTAAGCTTATGAGGCGTTATTTTTTTCAATGAAGTTACCGCTGATGCATATTTCTTCACAAGGTTCTCGACTGCACGAACCGATAACCGTTTGTTCTGCAGCGATAGAAACAGCGCATTCTCATGTCCGCTTTCCGGTATTATTGAGTGTCTTTCTTTCAGATACTCTTTCAGAGCGGATTCAACTTCATCACCGAAGTATACGACTGCTTCGTATCCGCCCTTGCGTCTTACAAGTATTCCGTTATTCTTGAAATCAACGTCATTGATATCAAGTCCCACGCATTCCGACACACGGATACCTGTACCGAGCAGAAGAGTGATGATCGCCAGATCCCGGACTTTTGTTTTTTCGTGAAACGCCGCCTGTTGTTTGCTCATTTGGTCGCCGTTTTCCACATGGTCAAGAAGAAGCGCAACTTCGTCCGGATCGAGACGGATGATCTCCTTTTTATGAAGCTTTGGCATTGATACAAGAGCCGCGGGATTCTTTTGAATGATCTCGGAATTGAAGAAGAACTTATAAAAGCTTCTCAATGAAGCAAGCTTGCGCTGCTTTCCGCGCTCTTCATTAGTAACTGCTTCATTATCTTTTTCATAATATGACAGATAATCAAGATACTCCGTTATATCAAGAGCCTTGACTTCGTCGAGCCATTCGACCTTATATTCTGTAATATCGGTATTCATGAATCTGGGATGATTGTCATGCAGATATTCAAAGAACAGCCGCAGATCATACGCATAGGCAAGACGCGTCCTTGTAGAAGTGGTGTCCTTGATCCCGAGGAAGAATTCCCTGCAAAACGGCGGAAGAGTAGTCATAAGCTCCCTTAGCTTTACCATGTTTTCCGCGTTCTTTTTATCATGATAATTCAGATTATCCATGTTCCCCTTATCCCCTTTATTACTTATTTATCGTATATAATATCCCCTTCCAGGCTATTATATCACAATCCGGTACAGTTATGTAAACATAAATTATTTTTTTGTATAGGATTTTTATGTTGCAATTCTTTTGTTATATTTATTATGATACAAGGGTCAGAAGGTCATAATTTTCATGCTTGCATGAAAATTTATGACTTTATGACCCGAAAAACACCGAAACCGTAGTCATTTTTGTAAAAATGACGAGAGGTTGAGGTGTTTTTGCAGCACATTGCACACATAGTGTGCGTGCTGCGTATCATTATCCGGATATTAGAAATGAGCCGGTAATATGTAAGAGAGGTTATTTACTATGAAGAGAATTGACAGTCAGCAGAATTGGAAAATGAGGATGGTCGGAACTGATGATTATATACCCGCGTCTGTTCCCGGTTCGGTATATAACGACCTGCTAAGCGCAGGGCGTATGGAAGATCCCTATTACCGGGATAATGAAAATGCCGCGCTTGATCTTATGCGTAATGATTTTGAATATCTCGGGAATTTTACTGTATCAGCAGATGATATTTACTCATCTGACGAAGTTCTGCTTCGCTTTAACGGCCTTGATACGCTTGCCGATATAGAGCTTAACGGCAGTAATATAGGTAACGTCTGCAATATGCACCGCACATGGGATTATTCCGTCAAGAGCCTGCTTCGGGACGGGGTAAATGACCTGAGGATAGTATTTCACTCGCCTGTTAAGTATATAGCCGAACAGTATGAGCTGGATCCCGAGATACTCGGTACCGAGGATGCAATGCGCGGATTCCCCAAGATCAGGAAAGGACACTGCATGTTCGGTTGGGACTGGGGCCCGAGGCTCCCTGATGCCGGCATATGGAAAGAGGTTGAGCTTTTGAGCGTGAGGTCGGCACGCTTTGACAGGATATACATTCATCAGGAGTTCGGTGATGCTCTGACCGATGTTTCCCTGGACATTAGCTATGACCTTGTATATGCGAATGGTTACACATCCGACAGTATTGGAGAATCCGGACTCAAAGTGCTTGTAAGCATCAGCGATCCCGACGGCAGGGTGTTATATGACAGGAAAGATATAACGGGCCGGGAAGACGGGCTTAATATACAGTCCCCACAGTTATGGTGGCCTAACGGGCTCGGTGCCCATCCGCTCTATACCGTTACTATAGAACTTGAAGATAAGGACGGGGTTACATGTGACCGGAGCGTTAAGCGTATCGGAATACGAAAGCTTGAGATAAGCACCGCAAAGGATGAATACGGCGAGGAATTTGCGAATGTTGTCAACAACGTCAAGTTCTTTGCGATGGGTGCCGATTATATTCCGGAGGACAACATACTTCCGAGGATGAATAAGGAGCGGACCCGCAATCTTCTCGAACAATGTGTTGCGGCGAATTTTAACTGTATCCGTGTGTGGGGCGGAGGAATCTATCCCGATGACAGCTTCTTCGATGCCTGTGATGAGCTCGGTATCACGGTATGGCAGGATTTTATGTTTGCATGTGCCAATTACAGGCTGACACGTGATTTTGAAGATAATATACTTGCCGAGCTGAAAGACCAGGTTAGAAGGCTTGCGCATCATCCGTGCATTGCTCTGTGGTGCGGCAACAATGAAATGGAAATGTTCGTCGCGCTGGGAGGATGGGGCGCAAAGTACGCTATTAAGAGCGATTATGTCAAGATGTATGAATATCTGTTCCCGAGACTTCTTGAGGAAGAGGATCCCGACAGATTCTACTGGCCGGCATCCCCGTCATCGGGAGGAAGCTTTGATAATCCGAATGACCCTGACAGGGGAGACGTGCATTATTGGGAAGTATGGCATGACAACAAGCCGTTTACGGATTACAGAAATTATTATTTCAGGTATCTGTCGGAGTTCGGATTCCAGTCGTTCCCGTCGATCCGCACGATTGAGAGCTTTACGCTTCCCGAGGATCGGAATGTGTTTTCCTATGTAATGGAGAAGCATCAGAGGAACGCATCCGCCAACGGCAAGATAATGAACTACATGGAGCAGACATTCCTGTACCCGAACGATCTCGATACGCTCATATATGCTTCCCAGCTCCTTCAGGCGGAGGCGATAAAGTACGGCGTCGAACACTTCAGGAGAAACAGGGGACGCTGCATGGGAACGGTATACTGGCAGCTTAATGACTGCTGGCCGGTTGCCTCCTGGGCATCGATAGATTACTACGGCCGCTGGAAAGCGCTTCACTACTATGCGCGGAGATTCTTTGCCCCGTTAATGGTATCGTGTGAGGAAGAAGGTCTATTGACGCAGAGCATGAATGTTAATGCCGAGCCTTTTGATGTCATTAAATCCATCAGGCTGAATGTTGCCAATGAATCTATGACTCCGAGAAGCGGAAAGGTTTCATGGCAGCTTCGGAATAATGAAGGGACAGTATTAAGGGAGAGCAGCGAAAATGTCAGCATAGATGCGCTGTCAGCAGTATGGCTCGACAGGGTGGAACTGGATGAGGCTTCACTCTACGAGGATTATGTCAGCTATCAGTTTGAGGAAAACGGAAATGTTGTCTCCGAGGGAACCGTACTGTTCTGCCCGCCGAAGCATTTCAAGTTCACGGATCCCGAACTTACGGTCACAAGAGGCGGCGATGAGTTGATAGTGTCCGCGGCAAGATACGCCAAGGGTATAGAGATCAGGAACGACAATGACGATCTGATCCTGTCCGATAATTTCTTCGATCTGAACGGCGGAGAGAAGAGAGTAAAGATCATAAAGGGTGAGCCGTCCGGATTGTCAGTCAGAAGCGTATATGATATCCGATAGCATTTCGGTAACTACGCCGGGCTTCTGATGGTGCAGTCTGTATTCTTTCGGCGTGATGCCCACTATCTTCTTAAATGTTGATGTAAAGTGGCTCTGGGAACAATAGTCAAGCGCGGTGCTGATCTCCAGATAAGACATTTCCGTGTTGGTCAGCATCTGCTTGGCTTCGTCTATCCGCATTGAGGTTATGAACTGGGAGAGGGAAGTGCCTGTTTCCTTGCAAAACAGGGCAGACAGATACTTCGGAGTCAGATGCACTTCCTCGGAAAGCTCTTCGAGCGTGATCTTACCGGGCATATGGTCATGGATGACCTGTATACAGTTTTTGATCGTGTCCGGGTAATTATCCAGGAACAGTACGGATACGCTTTGGACACCTTCGGCAAAAGCGCACAGCGCATCATGCATCAGACGATAGGCCTCAATATTATCCCTGCACACCTGAAGCTGCCCGGAATATGAGCGGAAGAGCGCCTGCGATTCTTCCATTTTCATACCTCCCGATACGGCACTTCTTCTGGCAGCACCCAAAAGGGCGATGCCGGCTGTCACGTTTTCCTTGAGTGAGTCGGATGGAAGCAGTAATCTGAGCCTGTCGCGTTCTATCACCAGCTCGTCGACCTTATCCGCAAATCCCTTCCTGATATTATACAGAACCTCTTCTTCAAGCGAATATGCCTGTCTTATCATATAGTAGTCATTGGTAATATCATCATTAATGTCCTCAAGGTGCTGTCTTTCGGATGTAAAGTAATTGAATATAGGCATTGTATCGGCAAGCTGTGTCGGATCAAGATGATATATACCGAGAAGCTGCATTATAAAGCGTGAATTGGACAAGAATGATTCGAGAGTGAGTACTGCAATACCTTCCACGCACTTATCACGCTGGTTTTCCCATATGTGCCTGCCAAAAGACAGCTGATCCCATACTTCGTCGGTAGGATATACAAGGAATGCCGGACCTATAACAACTGTAAAGAGATTCTTGCGGTCCCCGGCTATGAAAAAGCACAGATAGATTTCATTGGCGGTTCCGTACAGCTTCATGAAATCGGTATACGAGCCTTCCATACGAAACCTCCTGGCGATCGGAGTGATCGTGTCCATTATATGAAGCAGTATCGGATCCGTAAAATTGGTAAAATAAAGTTCCTCATTATTATCGTATATCCAGACCGGCATATGGGAATTCTTATAGTAACTGACCAGTAATTCTTCCGAACGGTTTGTTTTATTCAGCTTCATATGTGACCCTTCTTGGCATCAATTAAAAAATGCACAAAACAAATTGTCAAATGGTTAACAAAATACAAAAATAGCACAAAAATCCTTAAAAGAAATGGACATTTTAATATAAAAAGGGAAAATATGATATAAATGACCCCTTCTGTATGTTAGCATAATGGCAGTAATTCGGCAACCGGATTACAGAAAAATCATTTTCAAGGGAGGAAATAGAAGAATGAAGAAAAATGTTGTGAAAAAACTTGTTTCTATCGTTGCTGTCGGTTCTATGACGGCTGCTCTTCTCGCAGGATGCGGATCCAGCGAAGCAGTAGCTCCGGCACCCGAACCCGAAGCAGCTCCGGTTGAGGAAGAAGCAGCTCCTGTTGAAGAGGCTGTTGAAGAAGCTCCTGCTGAAACAGCAGAAGGTGAACTTCCCAGAAACGAGACCCTGTATTTTGCAGGTCAGCAGTGGGGAACAGTTGCAAGCTGGAACCCGATCGGTACTAACCAGAACAACTCCATGGCTATCGCCGGTGGATCTTCAGGTTATCGTACACTTGTATTTGAAACATTGTATATGTATGATCCCCTTTCAGGAAGCTGCAAGCCTTTACTTGCTGACGGAGATTATTCCTGGAATGATGATCAGACAGAACTTTCCTTTAAGATCAAAGACGCTGCAAAGTGGAGCGATGGATCAGCCGTAACAGGTGATGATGTTGTTGCTACATTTGATATAGGCGTTGAGATCGGTAACACATGTGGTTCAACATTCGGCGCTTACATCGACAAGATCGAAGCAGACGGCAACAATGTTACCATCTTCTCTGCTCTTACAGATGACGGCAAGCCGGTTAACCCTCTGTTCGTTGTTGACTTCTTAACAGGTACACCTATTGCCCAGAAGGCATGGATCGAGACTGTTAAGGATCGTAACGGCGGTGATGCTACATCTATTCTTAATGATCCCGGTGAAGACTTCGTATGGTCAGGCCCTTATACAAAGTACTATGCAGATGACCAGAAGGTTGTTCTTATCCGTGATGACAACTATTGGGGTCAGGATGCTTCCATGTGGGGATCACTCCCTGTTCCGAAGTATATCGCTCATACTATCTATGCTGATAACCCTGCAGGCCAGGCAGCTCTTCAGGCAGGCGAGGTTGACGTATGCCAGCAGTTCATCTCCAACGTTCAGGATCTGTGGGAGAAGGACGGACTTCCGATCTCTACATATTATGAAGAAGCTCCTTACGGCGTATGCCTGACAATGCCTACAGCATGGTACAACATGAACCTTCCTGTTCTTGCTGATAATGCAGCTCTTCGTAAGGCAATTGCCCTTGCAGTTGATTATGACAGCATTATTGCAAACGCTATGACCAATCAGTCACCTACATTCTCGGATGTTCCCCGTTCACTTATGAACCCGACAGACGGTGAGCAGGCTCTCTATGATCATGATGCGGTTAAGGATCTTCAGTGGGCAGGTAATGACATTGATGGCGCTATCGCTCTTCTTGACGAAGC
Source organism: uncultured Lachnospiraceae bacterium (assembly GCA_905235745.1). Classification (GTDB taxonomy): domain Bacteria; phylum Bacillota; class Clostridia; order Lachnospirales; family Lachnospiraceae; genus UBA2868. The sequence continues at coordinate 12,908 of CAJOMN010000013.1, read as the reverse complement.
CGGTCTTACCGATTCCGACGGAGACGGATATCGTGAATATAAAGGAGAGAAGATCTCCCTTAACGCAGTTTGCCCGAATGGTTGGACAGACTGGCAGGCAGCTATGGAAATCGTAGCAGCCGCAGGCGAAAAGATTGGTGTTGAGATCACAACATTATATCCTGAGTGGGATATCTACCAGACAGTATTCGTAGATCCGGCACAGACAGAATATGCAATCTTTATGTGGTCTCCCGAAGCAGCTTCTCCGTCTAACCCTTGGCACCGTGTAAATCAGTTCCTTGGTTCCGAATATGTAGGAGTTGAGAACAACTGGTCAGGTAACTGGGGACAGTACGTAAACAAGGATGCTGATGAGATCATCAAGAAGATCCCGCTTACGACAGATGCTGCCGAGATCAAGGATATGTACACAGAATTGACCAAGATCTACCTCACAGAGGTTCCTTCCTTCTCGCTGATGTACAGACCTTCATTATTCCACGCTGTAAACGAGTCCGTATGGACAAACTTCCCGTCAGCTGATGACGGTCGTGGAATTCCTCCTCTTGATTGTACAGATGGTTATGGTATTGCTGCTCTGTACGGCCTTGAGCTGGTACAGTAATCACAAATTAGCTTTGTGAAACAGTAGTGCACCTATAGGTGGCCATGCTTCGCCTGGTCGATGCATGGCCGCCTTTTTTACAAAAATTACTGAAGGAGAAGGATTATGCAAGGTTATCGTAAATACTTTACGAAAAAGATCGTATGGTTTTTGATCACCTTCTTTGTAGCGGTTACATTAAATTTCTTCCTGCCAAGACTGATGCCTGCCGACCCTGTATCCGCGATCACGGGTAAACTGGCAGCCGGTAATGCCGATGCCAAAGCAGTGCAGAAGATATATGACCGCTATGCGGAAGAATTCGGGACGAACAAGCCCATTTTGCAGCAGTATCTGTTGTTTTTGAAGAATATGTTCAAGGGCGACTTCGGTACTTCTTTTTCCCAATATCCAAGAAGTGTTAGTGACATTATATCAAGCGCTATATGGTGGACGGTTTGCCTGCAGCTTCCTGCGATCATTGTCGGCTGGCTGCTGGGTAATATCCTCGGAGCGCTGGCAGCCTATATCAGAAAAGGATGGGATAAGGTACTGCTTCCCATCACAATTTTCCTGAGCAATGTACCTGCATTCGGTATGGCCGTTACACTGCTCGTTGTATTTGCAATCAAATTGAAAATAGCTCCGGTTGCGGGCGGTTACGCCTTCGACCAGATTCCTAATTTCTCCTGGGCGTTTATTAAATCTGTAATATCTCATTATCAGCTGCCGTTCTGGTCGATAGTGCTTGTAAGTATCGGCGGGCAGGCAATTGGTATGCGCTCAATGTCTATATATGAACTCAATGCCGACTATGTGAAATATGCCCGTTTCCTTGGTGTCAAGGATCGTAAGATCGTCGGATACGTATTCCGTAACGCGATGCTTCCGCAGATCACGGGTCTGGCTTTGTCTATAGGTACAATGATAGGTGGTGCCCTGGTCGCCGAGATAATTTTCTCTTATCCCGGACTTGGAAGCACGATGTATGCTGCGATCACGGCAGCGGACTATCCGCTTATATCGGCTACCACACTAATCATTACCATTATGGTTCTGATCGTGACTTTCCTGCTGGATCTCATCTACGGTTTCATCGATCCGCGTGTAAAGGCCGCACAGTTTGATAATTAAGGAGGAGAATAATGAAGAACACTTTAAAACAATTAATGCACTCCTCCAAGTTTGTGGCAGGAGCAGGAATATTTATAATAATATTGCTTACAATGCTGATCTATCCCCTTATCAATCCGGGTAATCCCCTGGAGATGATCGGTGTTGGTACTTTTGCAAGACCGGGTCTGTACTTCTCATTGTATGATGCAATGGATGTGCCAAAGGAGACATTAAAGCTTTCCGACGCCGAGGACAAACGTCTGGAGTCCATCATCAGCAAGAGCGACAGGGTTGAGATGCTCGCATATTTTGAAAAAACCGGTGTTGATGTAACCGATGTTACTCTTGATGATGTTGATACAATACTGGATCTGTGGAATCAGAATTTTGATGAAAACAACAAGCCCAAAGGACTTACCAATGCGGCATGGCGTAATTACAAGACTCTGAACAACAGGCTTCACAAGATCGGAAAAGAAGAGCGAGAGGTATATGACGTAGATCCCGAGACCGGCGAAGAAAATCGCCTGATGACCGTAAACGGTACGGATTATATCAATGTCAGCCGCATCACCAATACGAAAAGACTCGTTCTCGGTACCGATAACTTCGGCCGGGACGTACTGAAGGAGCTTGTATCGGCATGCGGAACTTCTATACTGATTGGTCTTATTGCCGGTGCGGTCGCGACATTTATCGGACTGCTGTTCGGACTGCTCGCAGGATATCTCGGTGGCTGGGTTGATGATTTTATCATGTTCCTTACCAACGTATTTACTGTTATTCCGAGCTTTGTCCTTCTAATCCTTATTTCCTATTCGATAGGGCAGGAGCAAAGGGGCGCTACGGTTGTTGCTATCGTAATCGGACTGACCTCATGGACATGGACAGCCCGTTCCGTCCGTTCGCAGGTAATCTCGCTTAGAAACCGCGACCACGTTAATCTGTCGAAGCTGTCCGGACACAGCCTTTTCAGGATCGTGGTAACGGATATCCTGCCATACATAGCTTCTTATGTTGTTATGGCATTTATCCTGCAGGTATCCTCAGGTATATTGTCCGAAGCGCAGTTATCGCTTCTGGGTCTCGGACCTAAGACGACTACAACGCCTACACTCGGCCTTATGATGAACTGGGCAATGCTCTATGCAGCCCATACAAACGGGTACTGGTGGGCATACTTCCCGGTTATCCTGACGATCACTCTCATCTCGTTCTCCCTGAACCTGATGAATACGGGTATGGATCAGGTATTTAACCCGACCCTGAGAGACTAAGGAGGAACGAAGATGGCAAAGAAAATGCTTGAGGTCAGAGAACTGACTACAAAATATATTACACGTTTTCATGAAGACGTGTATGCTGTTGACCACGTTTCCCTTTCGATCGAAGAAGGCAAGAGCCTTGGTATCGCGGGTGAATCGGGCTGCGGCAAATCAACACTGGCGCTGTCCCTGATGGGGTACTATTTTCCGCCGCTGCATTACACGAGCGGGGATATCATTGTGGACGGAACCAATATTTCCGGTATGAAGCCGGACGATGTCCGTAAGAACATACTGGGAACCGAGATCGCTTATATTCCGCAGGCAGCCATGAATGCCCTGAATCCGACACAGAAGATAATGAGCTTTGTGGAAGATGTTATACACGCACATGATCCGAAGGCTGCGAAGAACGATATACATGATATGGCATACGAACGCTTTGAAAAGCTCGGGCTTCCCAAGGAAGCGCTTGCCAAGCATGCGGTAGAGCTGTCAGGCGGTATGAAGCAGCGTGTTGTTATAGCAATATCCACGATATTGTCTCCGAAGGTTCTGATAGCGGATGAGCCAAGCTCTGCTCTTGATGTAACAAGCCAGAAGATGGTTATCAAGATGCTTCGCGATATGATGTCAAGCGGCATGATCAAGTCAATGATCTTTATTACACATGAGCTTCCGCTGCTTTACAACGTAACTGACGACATCATGGTTATGTATGCCGGTCAGATCGTGGAAAAGGGTACGGCAAAGGAAATGGTATTTGATCCCATACATCCTTATTCAAAGGGCCTGATGGGTTCCATCATCGTTCCGGAGGAAGGTACGAGAGAGCGTAAGCTGACTGCGATACCCGGAACGCCGCCGAACCTGAAGAATCCGCCTAAGGGATGCAGATTTGCCGCAAGATGCAAATATGCAACACCTACATGTTCCTCGATGACCATTGAAAATAAGGACTTTGGTGAGGGCAGAAGTTATCGCTGCCTGATGTCGGTCCGGAAGATCAGGGAGGTGTATGAGAGTGAGCAACAGTAATGAAGAGAGAAGATCCTGCCTGAAGGGTGTCGGTGTTACAAAGGTATTCGGTAACGGTAATACAAGAACCGTTGCGGTAGATCACGTTGATTTTGACTTCAAGGAAGGCGAGATCGTGACTATCGTCGGAGAATCGGGTTCCGGTAAGACTACGCTTTCCAAGATGCTGCTTGGTCTTATTGCAGTGACTGAGGGCGAGATCTATTATCAGGGCGCTCCGCGTGATATTAAGGGCGCCAAAAAGAAGAAAGAGTACTGGAAGAATATTCAGGCGATCTTCCAGGATCCTTTTGCTTCATATAATATGTTCCACAAGATTGATGATGTTCTTCTGGATTGTCTTGACATGAGAGGGTGCAGAAATCTTCCGATGGAGCAGAAGGTGGAAATGATGACGGAGGCGTGCAGCTTTGTTAATCTGAAGTTTGCAGAGCTGACCAACAAGTATCCGTTCGAATTGTCCGGCGGACAGCAGCAGAGGCTGATGATCGCACGTATATTCCTGCTAAAGCCCAAGATACTGCTCGCCGACGAGCCGACATCGATGATCGATGCATGCTCCAGATCGACGATCCTCGACATGCTGACGAAGCTGCGTGACGAGATCAACATGACGGTAATCTTTATTACGCATGACATAGGGCTTGCGTACAAAATATCAGACAAGGTCTACATCATGGAACACGGCAAGTTTGTTGAATCGGGCGATGCCGAAGATGTTATCATTCATCCGAAGGCAGACTATACCAAACGTCTGATCTCCGATGTGCCGAAGATCTATGAAGAGTGGGATCTGTCAACAGTTTAGAATCATATCCCCTTTCATTGTGCCGGAGGATTTGCATGGAATCTTCCGGCATTCCTATAAAAAGCCGGGGAGTTGATTCCCCGGCTTTTACACTGAAAAAATGCGCGGACTACGGTTGATCATTTATAAATACCTATCCAAATCTATGACAAAAATGTAGATTTGGATAGGTAATAAATTAGGCAGTAACTCCGGAAATGGCTATTAGATTCAAAAGAGCAAATCGCGGGAAATATAGCAAAAACTGATTTGTCGGTTTATAGATTCATTATCCAGCGGCCCCTGGGCAATGGAGAGATAATAAAACACGGAGAAATTCTTTATGATATAATATCATCTAAGAGGTCTGACAAGGGCACTAAAGGAGAAATATAAATGGGAAGACTAACATTTGTTTTTAATCAGGATAGACTAAAAGCAGAGAACAAGACAGAGAACGATCTTTTACATCCTATGAGAGTATTTGCACAGGAACATGGTATTCAGGAAACAGACAACGGTGTGTTTGAACTTGATGGAAACAATGCATTTGCTCTTTTGGGTGGATTTGTAGCGGATATTACAGACGAGGATCATTCCTATGTTAAGTTCTTGGATAAATGGGAATTGGATGTTGGGGGAATTATTGATGATTGTATAGCGGATACCCTTGACTGGTACAAGGAAGAGGGAATCATGGTATGAGTTCTCAAAGTGAAGTGTATCGAAAAGAATTTATTTTTGATATAGACACGAAACAAGGGGACAAGTTTTACGGAAATTATCGCAAGATTTGCAATATAAAAAGATGGTAGTCTTGTGAGATTGGCACACAAAGTTCCATGCCGGTTTGCCAGAAAAAAATAGTAACTTAACAACTTTTTTTGAAGGAGGGACATTATGATTGATGAAAAAAAGATGAAAGAAGAGCTGAAGGACATGGCAAGCAAAGCCATTGATGAATTGTCTCCGGAGGAATTGGAGAATATCTCGGGCGGAGCGTGGACTGCAGAAAAAGGATATTATTGCGAATACTGTGGAGCATCATTTTCCGGAAAGTTTGCACAATTTATGCTTTTCTCTCATATGTATGCAAAGCACCCCGAAGCCTTCAAAAACATATTGGATAAACCTATCTAATGCAAAAGGCTTGAAAGAAAGTCCCAAAATGTGGAAAAAAGAGTAATAATCCGGGAACCCCTGATTGTGGTTCCCGGTCTTTTTTTGCGCCATCGGCACTGACGGGATGGGAGGAATCAGTAGCCAAAGTCTTTGACAACTCGCATCAGGACAGATTAGAATTATAATGATTACAAACAGTTCACATAGCGGGAGAGAAGTATGGATTTAAAAACTGATTTTCTAATAAACGAAATACCGGATGTGGAGAGCCCCGAGCCCAAAAGGCCGACAATATTCGTATGTCAGGACAAGAGGATTGCCGAATACAGGCTTTCGGGAAGGCAGAAGATGGGAAGACCCGAAGAGGACTCCGCCCCCGATATTCCGGTTTACGGGAAATTTGTATCAAGGAATCACGGGATATTTGAGACATCGGGCGAACATACCGTATATCATGTCGAGAAGACTACAAACGGTATAAAGTATAACGGAGAGCTTGCCGAGCCCGGTACTGTGATCACGTTAGTTGACGGCGACGAGTTTATAATACCGGCTGCCGGAACGCAGGAGAGCAGTCAGAATGCTGTTATCATATATGCTGCGACACCCGCAAGGATACGTATGTGGCGTGACCTGCAGCTTGCTTCCCGTGATAAACTGACCGGACTGTGTAACAGGGAAGACTTTATAATATGGTGGGGTCGCAACCATAATGCCGCGGATTACAGGGATTCAGCCCTGTTTATAATGGATGTGGATGATTTTAAACAGGTGAATGATAAGCAGGGGCATAATGCCGGAGACAAGGTTCTGAAGATCGTTGCCGATGAGCTCAAAAGCGTTGTCAGATATGAAAACCAGGTCTGCAGATGGGGCGGCGACGAATTTGTAGGTGTTATTCCCGGTCCCGCCGACAGTGCGGATGCAAGGCTCAGGAAGCTGTCTTCACAGATAAAGATAAAGACAGAAGAATCCGGTATTCCGGTCACGGTCAGTATTGGATATGTCTTCATACATGCCCGGGCGGGCGAAAAGGAAATGGACAGCGTCGTGGAACTTGCGGACAAGGCGCTATACAGTGTCAAGCAGGCAGGCAAAGGCGGCGTCAGGGCGTATGATTAGTTTGCCCGAAAAGAATAGTAACTTAACAACTTATTTGGGAGGAGGGACCACACAGGCAAAGATCGCGGAGAATATTGGTACTTCACCGTCATATGTGAATAAGATTGTTCGAAGCAAAGAACAGATCATGAATAAGACTTTTTTGGCGATGATGGAGGATCTGGGATTTGATGTGGAACTGCATTATGTGGAGAGGGAAGATAAGAAATGAAGCAGATCAAGGATAAAGAGTATGAGGAATTTCAGCAATACCTCTACAATAAGGCGCATGGCTATATTTGGACGCCAGACACGCTGGAACTGATCTGCAATGGAAACGATGGAGATCAAGAGCAGATAGGAAAGCAGGTTCTGGGAATGGCGGTCAAGCTTCGGAATGAGCAGGTATCACACAGGCTTTCCGATAAACACAAGAGCTATGTTATCCGGCTGCTCCGGAAGAATGAAATGGAGTTGCTGAAGGATTTTCTTTATGAGGCGATCTTTATTCCCAAAGGGGCGGAAGCTCCTGAGAGGGATATCATTGAGAAGCCTGAACTGCGTGTTTACACGGATGACTTCGGGACCAGAAAAGGCGATAACTGTTTGGTGGCTGATTTCGGTGGGAAGGTGGTCGGAGCGGTCTGGACAAGGATCATGAACGATTATGGTCATGTGGATGACGACACGCCTTCTTTTGCAATCTCTCTGTACAAGGAATATCGCAGGCAGGGTATTGGCTCACAGATGATGGTGAAGATGCTTGAACTGCTGAAGTGGCAGGGGTATGAGAAGGCATCTTTAGCAGTGCAGAAAGCGAATTATGCTGTTCGGATGTATGAGAAGGTTGGATTCAAGACCGTGGACGAAAATGACGAAGAATATATTATGGTGTGTGAGTTATGATTGTTATTATTACTGGTGCATCACATACCGGCAAGACGGTTCTTGCTCAGAGGATGCTTGAAAAATATAAATATCCATATGTTTCTATCGATCATCTGAAGATGGGGTTGATACGAAGCGGTAATACGAATCTTACGCCGGAGGATGATGACGAACTTGTTGGATATCTTTGGCCTATTGTACGTGAAATGATTAAGACTGCCATAGAGAATCGACAGAATCTTATCGTAGAGGGTTGTTATATCCCTTGCGATTGGCGAAAAGACTTTGACAATGATTATTTGTCAGAAATCAGGTTCATCTGCCTTGCTATGACGGATGCTTATATCGATGCCCATTTCGATGATATACGCGATCATGGATCTGATATTGAGAATAGACTTGATGATTCTGATTGCACTGCCGATTGGTTAAAAGAAGACAATGGGAAGATCATAGAGGGATTTAGTAAGGCAGGTGAGCAGATAATCCTGATTGATACGGATTACGAATCCCACATATCTGGTTTGTTTGGGGAAAATGAAAAGATGCTTAGAACGGAGCGACTGATCCTGCGCCGTTGGGAAGACAGCGATGCAGAGGATTTGTTCAAATATGCCAGTGATCCGGATGTGGGTCCGATTGCCGGATGGCCACCTCACCAGAGCATCGAGGAAAGTCGTGATGTAATAAAGAATGTCCTGAACGGGAAGGAAGCTTATGCTATCTGTCTGAAAGAGGACGGGAAAGCTATTGGAGCCATCGAACTGAAGCTGAACGGTCATACCGATATGACTGACCGGGACGATGAGTGCGAGATGGGCTATTGGCTTGGGAAGCCGTTCTGGGGTCAGGGAATTATGCCGGAGGCTGTGGTGGAAATGCTCCGCCATGCCTTTGAGGACTGTGGAATGCAGAAGGTCTGGATCGGATATTATGAAGGTAATATGAAGTCAAAGCGCGTCCAGGAAAAATGCGGATTCAAGTATCAGTGGCGGTCAGAGGATGTGGATGTACCTCTGATGCATGAAAAGAGAACTGGGCATGTGAGCCTGATGACGAAAGAAGACTGGGTAACGAAGCACTAAATCGAAGTTTTTGGGGTTGATAGAATGGACAATGTAAACAAGACTTTGTATATCCCTTTATATGGGAAAGCCTTTGTTAGCAGGAAAAACATTATCCTTAAGGATAAAAAGGCTGAAGAAATCTGGGAGAAAGAGAAATTCTCGCTTAAGGGAAAATCCAAGTCAAAATGGCTTGCCTACTATATGGGAATGCGTTCAGCCGTTTTTGACAGCTGGGTTAATGATCAGATGTCTGTTATGGATGATTCAGTTGTTATTCATCTCGGATGTGGCCTGGATAGCAGGATTGATAGGATAGAGCAGAAATATCATATTTGGTATGACGTAGACTTCCCAGAGGTCATTAAAGAAAGAAAACGCTACTTTCTTGAAAATTCGAATTACCATATGCTTTCCGCAGATGTGAGAAATCCTGATTGGCTTAGGAATATATCAGAAAACAGCAATGCGATCATTGTGATGGAAGGTGTAAGTATGTATATAAGCACCGAAGACCTAAAGATGATTATGAGGAGTATAAGTGATCATTTCAGCAATATTCATATACTGATGGATTGCTATTCGGTCTTTGCCGCAAAAATGTCAGCTGTCAAAAACCCCATCAATGATGTAGGCGGTGCTATAGTTTATGGAATGGATGACCCTACAGAATTAGAGGATCATACAGGAATCTCTTTTGTAAAGGAACATGAGTTTACACCGCATTCATTGATAGATGAATTACATGGAATCGAGAAAGTGATTTTTAAGAAACTGTATGCCGGAAAGATATCAAGGAAGACATATCGCTTGTATGAGTTTATGAAAACATCCGGCTAACAAATTTCAGTCGTAGAAGATATGATTGAAAAACTTTTTGAAAAAATTTGATTGTCCCTATTGACAATACGCTGACGATCGCCACAGCGATTCCCGTCTTGTTTGTCTTTATGGCTGCATTTACCGATGAGAATGTCCTTTTAAATGAGGGATACAGGCTCTTTCCTTCCGAGCTGTCATTGGATGGGTTTCGTGTGGTTTTAAGATATGAGAAGCAGCTCTTCGTATCCTACGGAGTAACCATATTTGTCACAGTTACAGGAACACTATTCGGAATACTTGTTATGAGCTTGTATGGATATGTCCTAAGCAGGAAGGATTTTCCGTTAAGAAAGTTTTTAACGGTATTTCTCATGATTCCCATGCTTTTTAGCGGCGGACAATTATCAATGTATATCATATACACATCCCTTTACCATATGAAGGATAGTATTCTGTTATTGATATTGCCGCAATGTATGCAGACCATCTATGTTATTATTCTAAGGACCTATATCACAAGCAGCGTGCCGGGGAGCTAATGGACTCTGCAAAAATTGACGGTGCAGGAGAGTGTAGTGTTTTTTTCAGAATTGTATTTCCGCTTATGAAACCTGCGCTGGCAGCTGTTGGATTTATGATGGCAACCCTGTACTGGAATGATTGGCAGAATGCTCTTCTGTTTATTGATAGTGATAACAAGAAACCTTTGCAGCTTCTATTGGTCAATATACAGAAAAGTATAGAAACACTTTTATCAAACAGGAATATTCCATCCGCCGCGCTTGCAGCCATGCAGGGAAGAGTACCGCAGAATTCCGCAACAATGGCGACCGTTGTGGTTGTCATTCTCCCCGTTATGATTGCATATCCCTTTTTTCAGAAGTATTTTATTAAGGGACTTACGATTGGTTCCGTTAAGTCTTGAATTATCCGGCTTTGCTGGTTGATTAGCCGGTTGATTGGCCGGTTGATTGGCCGGTTGATAAGGCAGATTACTCCCTGAAGAAGGGTACGCTTTCATTTAAGATACCGTCACAGTATCTCAAAGCAGGACGGAAGTTTGCCATACTCGGGCTTGATAAGAATGGGAAAGTCAGACTGTTCAACGACATCGATACAAAGGCTGATACTATAACCGTAAATCTTGATATCGAAGGATACGCATTTGATCTGATATACACAGATTAAAAAAATTGGTGCGACCCCCGCACATATTCAACGCAGGTTCGCACCTCTGTATTAGTATATTACACCATTTCACTTGGAAAAGTCAAGGATTTCCAGCTCTTTTGTTACAATTTTCATACGACGGATACGCTTGGACAGCTTAAAATGCTGTTCAAGTTCTTTTATAGCAGAATTATCATCAAGCTTGTAGCGTCGAAGATCAACAATAATGTTCCCTGACTGTGTAACAGCATGTTTTATTGTATGACGAATAGTTGTTTTACTGCCACCTTCCGGTGATTTCATCTCCCATGATATCCCGCCCATCGTAAAATCCGGAGTACGTACATCCTTAATACGGACGGGCGGTATAAGCTCTATATCAAATCCCTTCTCCAAGAAGAGCTTTACAGTGGCATATTCGTGATCCTGCAAGTGGACCCCGTTTTGTTTAAGAGTTCCTTTTCCCATGTGGATTATTCTATCACATATTCCCTTCCTGTGAAGATGGTTTTATGGCAAATTCCTTTCCTTTATGGCATTCATAAAGATCGACTGCACCCCGATAATACTTCAGCAAGTGTTCCTCAACATTTCCTGAAGCAGCAGATGTGATTGGGATGTTCTTTGTCCTATAAAAAATGTTATTCCTGAATGAAAGTGCAAGAGCCTCTCCTGTTAGATGATCCCTGTCATCGAACATGGCAGAAGAGTACTTTTTGATCATCTTCTGAACTGCCCTCAAGCATATCCTTTTGCCCTGAAGGCTTAGAAACAGGGCATTATCATCGCCATATTGGGCTATTAGATCAAGCCTTTTAGCAAGATACTGTCCGACTGCACGTGAAATATAATCTGAAAAATAGACCATTCTGACTGATTTTCGTGTTCTTACGTTAATGTAATTTCCTTCTAGATGAACATCATCTATGTCAAGGTTCACAACGTCCGACCCTTTTATACCCGCGCCCATTATTAGCAATATTATGGCCAGATCACGTTCCTTTGTATGTACTCTGTATTCATTCCTTCGGCCGCCAAGATCCCCATTAATGACGAAATCAAGCATCTCAAAGTTAATGCTGTTTGTCGGGATTGGGGTTGTATTTCTTTCCGGTCTTGGAGCCGGTACTTTGTGAACGGGATTTTTGTCAATAAGATCAAGCTTGTAATAATAGTCAAAGAAAGAGGAGAGGGCGCCGTGCCTTCGAGCAAGGCCGGAGAGTGACATCTCTACCCCTGCTCTGCCTTTCGAATGTGTACGGCTGTATTCCAGAAAATCTTCTATGATCTGCGGAGTAATTTGATCCAAATCCTTTAGAAGCATATCTTTAATGCTTAATCCTATGGTTTCGAGGTATTGAAAGAAGTATTTAAGATCTAGTGTATACCCATAGAGACTTCTGGGAGTCTTTAGAGACATATTATGGTTGAAATATCTACTTGCAAATCCGGGTAACTCATCCTTTACGATCTGATTTACTTTTTCAATTGTCCGGATATCATCCTGTTCTCTGTTCATAGGTCTATTATAAGAAATAGACCTATACCACAGCAATTGAAGAGGTTAACGCGACCTTTTTCAGTTTCCGGAAGAGCGAAAGTCGCGCTAAATTCTTCATTTTATTATTGGCCGGTTGATTGGCCGGTTGCGTTTCAAGGTAAATGCAACACCTGACTTATTTTGACCTGTCTCATGATAAAAGCAACGAAAGCCTGTGTTTTCGGGCATTCTGGCTTTCTTTTTTTGCCTTTTTTTGAGGCTTTATGCTTGGGATTTTCTGGTTTCAGACACGCCAAAAAGACCTGTAACACAGTGTTTCTTATAATAAATGCAACAGATCAGGGGTGGGTTAACTATATGTTGCATTTCGGATGGGAAATCCATATGATAGTTAGTATAGATTCATTATCCGGCGGCCACCGGGCAATGGATCCGGGATGCTATCTAC
>CAJOMN010000012.1 GCA_905235745.1 uncultured Lachnospiraceae bacterium | reverse complement strand
GAGGGCTTTTGCGGATATTCTGGCGGCGGATCCTTCTATTTTGAATAACGCCAATAAACTGAATGACATCATGAATCGTCTGATGGTCAATGAGCTTAATGTTATCGATGGGGACGGCATTATCACACAAAGTACCGTACCGGAGTATATCGGTTTTGATATGGGAAGCGGGGACCAGTCGGCCGCGTTTTTGGTCATTATTGATGATCCCTCGATCGAGATCGTTCAGGAGCCCCAGCAGAACGTTGCACTGGGTATTGTCGTACAATATGTCGGCGTTGCGCGAAAAGATGCACCGGGTTTTGTACAGGTCGGCATCCAGCCTGAGATCCTGGCAGAAACGCTTGAAAATACGGCGATCGATGTAGTGCTTGGTGACATCGACTTCGGTGAGAAAGGCTATATATTTGCGATCAATAAGTCCGATTCAACGATAGCAGCGCATGCGGATATGAACCTGATCGGGCAGCCGGCGTCGGCAGCGGGCTTTAAAGACGGACTTTCTGCCGGGCACGGCAGCGCCAAGATCAATGGTGTACGCGGCCACTATGTTACAGAGGACTATGGGGATTATCTGATCGGAACCTTCCTTCCTTCAGGCGAATATTACAGCGCCCGGACCAATCAGACGGTGATGATTTCCATCAGCATGCTGCTGATCTTTATTGTCCTTCTGATAGCGATCAACCGTACCGTGGAGAGCCAGATCATCAGCGGTATCCATCGGATCAGCGGCGACATGAAGCAGATCGCCGACGGAGATTTCTCCGTAGAAGTCGATGAAAGACGAAACAATGAGTTCAGCGAACTTTCCGACAGTATCAATAAAATGGTGCTGAGCATCAATGATACCATGGGACATAATGAGGAACTGATGCAGAAGCAGAAGGAGGACATGGAGAACAACCTTGCCCTGATCGACAATATCAAGGCTGCCTGCAGGAATCTGGAGAGTTCGGCGGATGACACCAAGAACGGAGCCGATTCCATTGAAAGCGGAACCGAGAAACAAAAGAACGCCGTGGAAGATCTGGAGAAGGTAATGCATAATCTGGAAAAAGAGTTATATGCAAGCTCGGATGAGACCCTCAAGGTTACCGATACGACAAAATCAACGGTCGAGGAGATCAGGCAAACAGAAGAAAGTATGACGATGCTCACGGATGCGATCAACAGGATCAGCGAAACATCAAGGCAGATCGAAGATATCATCAAGGAGATCGACGCGATCGCCGGACAGACCAATCTCCTCGCGCTGAACGCTTCGATAGAGGCTGCAAGAGCAGGTGAGTCCGGAAAAGGCTTTGCGGTTGTTGCTACAGAGGTAGGGGAGCTGGCCGCTCGTTCTTCCGAGGCCGCAAAGGAGACCAATCTGCTGATCCAGACGTCGGTACAAGCGGTTCAAAGCGGTATAGATATAGCTAATAATACCACCAAGAAGTTTGGCACGGTGGTTGATATGATCAACAAGGTGGATTCGGAAATATCCGGTATCGCAGATATGGTACGCGAAAACGTTAATATTGTAGCTGAGGCAGTACAGGAGATTGACCGGATTGGAACCGTTGTGGATGAGAATGTCGAAATTGCCCATAACAGTAAGCAGATTTCAAATGATATGGCGGAGATCACCGACAATCTTATGCAGCTGGTAAACTAATATTCCGGGAAAACGGACGCTTCATTCTTTGGAAACAAAGGATCAAGCGTCCTTTTTTGTTGCCTATTGACCCGGTGTCAGGACGGATATGGGCACGCCGGAGAAATTATCCTTAAGAAGTACTTGAGTACGAAGCGTTAAAGCAGGTAAAATAATAGAGGGATTGTATATCATATGATGTGAATCAAGGAGCGGAATATGCATAAATATGTAATGGCGATTGATGCCGGAACTACAAGTAACAGGGCGATACTCTTCAACAAGGAGGGCGAGATCGTATCCGTGGCACAAAAAGAGTTCACGCAGATATTCCCGAAACCGGGCTGGGTCGAGCATGATGCCAATGAGATTTGGTCTACGCAGCTCGGAGTATGCGTGGAGGCGATCAGCAAGGCAGGAGCTTCGGCGGAAGAGATCGCCGCAATAGGGATAACCAATCAGCGCGAGACAACGATAGTATGGGACAGGAACACCGGAGAGCCTGTCTGCAACGCGATCGTATGGCAGTGCAGGAGAACGAGCGAATACTGCGATACGCTGACCGAAAAGGGGCTGGCCGATACATTCAGACAGAAAACGGGTCTTATAATCGACGCGTATTTCTCGGCAACGAAGCTTCGATGGATACTTGAGAATGTTCCGGGCGCGAGAGAGCGTGCCGAAAGAGGAGACCTTCTGTTCGGAACGGTAGAAACATGGCTGATATGGAAGCTGACGAAGGGGAAGGTGCATATCACGGACTATTCCAACGCCAGCAGGACAATGCTCTTTAATATCAATACGCTCGAATGGGATGATGATATACTTGCCGAGCTTGATATCCCGAAATGCATGCTTCCGACACCGATGCCGAACAGCTGCATATACGGCATGACCGATGAGGCGTTCTTCGGAGGACCGATACCGATAGCGGGTGCCGCGGGCGACCAGCAGGCGGCGCTGTTCGGACAGACATGTTTTGCCAGGGGCGATGCCAAGAACACATACGGTACGGGCTGTTTCCTGCTGATGAATACGGGAAGCGGGCCGATATTTTCCGATAACGGTCTTGTGACGACTATTGCGTGGGGACTGGACGGCAAGGTCACATATGCGCTCGAAGGCTCGATATTCGTTGCAGGAGCCGCTATCCAGTGGCTGCGGGACGAAATGCGGCTCATTGATTCGGCCGCGGATTCGGATTACATGGCACGCAAAGTAAAGGATACCGGCGGATGCTATGTGGTGCCGGCGTTTACGGGCCTTGGGGCACCGTACTGGGATCAGTACGCAAGAGGCGCGATCGTCGGGCTTACGAGAGGAGTTAATAAATACCACATAATAAGGGCGACGCTTGAATCGATCGCATACTCGGCATATGAAGTAATAGGAGCGATGGAGGCAGATTCCGGGATCGGGCTTACAACCCTTAAGGTTGACGGCGGAGCAAGCGCAAATGATTTTCTCATGCAGACCCAGGCGGATCTGGTCAATGCGCCGATCGAGCGGCCCGCATGTATAGAGTCGACGGCCATGGGCGCCGCGTATCTTGCCGGACTGGCTGTAGGCTACTGGAAGGATAAGGATGAAGTGGTCGCCAACAGGAAGACCGACAGGGTGTTCACACCGCAGATATTCGAAGAGGAGAGAAGGGCGCGTATCGCGGGCTGGAAGAAGGCGGTTGAAAGAGCTAAAGCGTGGGCGGACAGTTAGGAGACAGAATGAACGAATATGATGTAGTGATAATAGGAGCGGGCGTGACGGGATCTTCCGTTGCGATGCAGCTTTCCCGGTATGATCTTCGGGTGTGCGTCCTCGACCGGAATTCCGATATCGGAGAGGGCACTTCCAAAGCAAACAGCGGGATAGTGCATGCGGGCTATGACGCCATGCCGGGTACTCTCAAGGCAAAGCTTAATGTAGAGGGCTCGAAGATGATGCCCGCGCTTGCCCGGCAGCTCGGAATCCCTTTCATGCGCAACGGCTCTCTTGTCGTGGCGCTTTCCGATGAGGATGTGGCGCATATGAATGAGCTGTATGAGCGCGGCGTCGCTAACGGAGTCGAGGGACTCAGGATACTGACCGGAGAAGAGGCGCTCAGGATGGAGCCGAATCTGTCGGATGATACAAAGGGAGCCTTGTTCGCGCCGACAGGGGGCATAGTATGTCCGTTCAGGCTGACAAGCGCAATGGCCGAGTGTGCCAATATAAACGGGGTTGATTTTCATCTGCTGACGGATGTAAACAATATCGTCAGATCGGATGACGGATTTACCATTGAGGCTGTACACTTTGACGAGTTCGATCCGGCGAAAGATAACAGTGTTATCTATAAAGCCAGGATCGTGATCAATGCTGCGGGAGTGTATGCCGACAGATTTCATAACATGATGACGGATGACAAGCTGACGATCACGCCGAGGAAAGGCGAGTACTGTCTGCTTGACGTTACGGCAGGACACCATGTCGGAAGGACTGTTTTCCGGATGCCGTCGGCACTTGGCAAAGGGATACTTGTCAGCCCGACGATACACGGAAATCTTCTCGTCGGTCCTACCGCGACCGATCTTGACGACAAGGAAGGCGTGTTTACGACGGCGGAAGGACTTGCCGCGGTAAACGCCCCAGGTGCTTCGGCAGTCAGGAATATCCCGATGAATGAGGTCATAACAAGCTTTGCGGGACTGCGCCCTCACGGAGACCGGGGTGATTTTGTCATAGGGGAGCTGCCCGACTGTCCGGGATTTATCGATGTCGCGGCAATAGAGTCGCCGGGACTGTCCGCTTCCCCCGCGATAGGCGTGATGGTTGCGGATATAGTGGAGGATATATTGCATCCGGATATCAATGAAGACTATGTCGGAGAACTGAAACCTTTCACATACATGAAGCTGCTGCCCAAGGAGGAACAGTATGCGATAATCGAAAAGAATCCCGCCTACGGTAATATCATATGCAGATGTGCTTCTGTCTCGGAAGGAGAGATACTTGAGACGATCCACAGGCCGCTCGGGGCAAGGACAATGGATGCCGTAAAGCGGAGGACCGGAGCCAACATGGGAAGATGCCAGGGCGGATTCTGTTATCCGAAGATCATGGAAATATTAAGCAGGGAGCTTGGCATCCCGATGGAAAAGATAACCAAAAAAGGACGCGGCTCGGAAATACTTGACGGCAGTACGATGCTTAAGCAGGATCAGGGAGGATCGATATGATATATGATGCGGTAGTTGTGGGCGGAGGCCCCGCGGGTATGGCGGCAGCTCTGTCGCTTTCGGAAAACGGCGTAAGATCCATACTCATACTCGAACGTGACAGGGAACTCGGCGGGATACTTAACCAGTGCATACATAACGGTTTCGGGCTTCATACCTTTAACGAGGAACTGACAGGCCCCGAGTATGCTCTCCGGTATATCAGGATGGTGGAAGAGGCCGGAGCATCCGTTTCCTATGAGCTTAATACAATGGTAATGGACATACAGCCGGTACGGGAAAACGGAAAGGTATTAAAGGAGATCACGGCCTACAGCAGCGAAAACGGATTGCAGATATTAAGAGCCAAAGCGGTAGTCCTTGCAATGGGATGCCGTGAGAAGGCAAGAGGTGCCCTTAATATACCCGGATACAGACCGGCCGGGATATTTTCTGCGGGTACTGCCCAGAAGCTTGTCAATATGGACGGCAGGCTGCCGGGGCGTGAGGTAGTGATACTCGGCTCCGGAGATATCGGACTGATCATGGCAAGGCGTATGACGCTTGAAGGCGCCAGGGTCAAGATGGTCGTGGAGATAATGCCGTATTCCGGAGGCCTTAAGCGCAACATTGTGCAATGCCTTGATGATTACGGTATCCCGCTTCTGCTCAGTCATACCGTAACGAAGATCAACGGCAGCAGGAGAGTGGAGTCGGTCGTCATATCGGAGGTTGATGAGAACCTGAGACCTGTTCCGGGTACGGAGGAAGAGGTCAGCTGCGATACACTGCTGTTGTCGGTAGGGCTCATACCCGAGAACGAACTGTCGAGGAACATGGGTATACAATTGTCACGCGCAACACGGGGCGCGGTCGTATCGGACAACCTTGAAACAAGCTGTCCCGGCGTGTTTGCCTGCGGTAACGTACTCCATGTCCACGATCTTGTCGACAACGTATCAAAGGAAGCGGCAGAAGCCGGAAGATACGCTGCCGAATATATCGGTTCGTTTGATGAGAGAAGTGACACGGCTGAGAATGATCCCGACCCCGATTCGGCTCTTATGCAGAAGTTCGCAAAGAGAAATTCCACCAGAAACGGCGTTAATCCGGGCGGCACAGTAACCAACCCGGACGGCAGCACGACACATACGATACCCTGTATCGTCTGCCCGGCAGGGTGCATAATAGATGTTACGGTCAGGGACGGTGAGGTTGTTAATGTTACGGGCAACAGCTGCGAAAAGGGTGATGCCTATGCAAGAAGTGAAGTGACCTTGCCTGTAAGAATGCTCACCACATCAGTAAGGGTCACGGGATCGGACAGGGAGATTGTATCGGTAAAGACAGCGGAGGCCATCCCGAAGAGCAGCATAGATGAATGCGTCCGCCTGATAAGAGATACGGTAATCGCTTCCCCCGTCAGGTGCGGCGACGTTATAATAGAGAATATCGCAGGAACCGGTATTGATCTGGTCGCGACTTCAAACGCATGATTGTTTTAGGGGATCTCGTAATGGAGGGATAGAATGGCATTGATCACCGAATATTCATTTGCATCCAGGGATGACAGACATACGAAGATACACGCGGTAAAGTGGGAGCCGGAGGACGGACGGGTTATCGCCGTATTGCAGATCGTTCACGGCATGAGGGAGTATATCGAGAGGTATTCCGAATTCGCCGAATACCTTACCACGAAGGGCTTTGCCGTATACGGACACGATCACATCGGGCACGGACGCTCCGTGGAGGATGTCAGTGAGAGGGGCAAAATGTTCTGCGACAAACCGGACAATGTCATGGTCAGGGATATATATACGAACTACAGGATCATCCGAAAAGAGTATCCCGGCAAGCCGTATTTCATCCTCGGACACAGCATGGGTTCATATCTGCTCCGCAAGTACCTGTCCGTAAAATCATCCGCTTTAAATGACGTCAACGGCGCCATAATCATGGGGACCGGAAGTGAATCAAACGTTGCGATAACATTCGGTACCATGCTGTGCAAAGCGCTTATTGCGGTAAATGGGAGAGATGTGCCGTCCGGTATCATAGAAGGTATGATGTTCGGAAAAAGCTACAAAGGATCGGAGGAGTCGGGCGATGCCATAGCCGACAGCTGGTTATCGAAGAATGCCGGTAATGTCAGGGGGTTCATGGAATATGACGGAGGTGATTTTTCCCTTAACGGATATATGGTATTGTTAAGATCGACATTGTTTGATAACAAGATGGCGAATATCAGGCGCATGAACCTTGATATACCCGTGATCTTCGTATCGGGAGACCAGGATCCCGTCGGAGATATGGGCAAGGGCGTTACAAAGGCGTATGAGCAGTTTAAGGCAGCGGGCGTTCGCGACCTGTCGATCAAGCTGTACGAGGGCGACAGACATGAGATACTCAATGAGCTCGACCGCGATACGGTGTATGCGGATCTGTACGAGTGGATGAGTAAGCGGATTGACAGGTAGTGGCAGGATTATTGGAACAACATAATAACAGGAGGTATATGATGAGTATTCGTATAGGAATATTGGGTTATGGAAATCTGGGACGGGGCGTGGAAGCCGCCGTCAATGCAGCGGAGGATATGGAACTTTGCGGGGTATTTACCCGTCGGGATCCTTCCACGGTAAAGATTATGAGTGCAAATGTAAAGACGTATAGCGCTGATGATCTTGCAGATAAAAAGGATGATATTGATGTTTTGATCCTTTGCGGCGGTTCCGCGACGGATCTTCCGGAAATGACTCCGAAATATGCAGCGGATTATAATGTAGTCGACAGTTTTGATACACACGCCAATATCCCGATCCATTTTGCAAAGGTGGATGAGGCGGCAAAGGCGGCAGGTAAGGTCGGGATCATCTCCACGGGATGGGATCCGGGAATGTTCTCTCTTAACCGTGTAATGGCGGCATCCATTCTTCCCCGGGGACATGCATATACGTTCTGGGGCAGGGGCGTCAGCCAGGGACACAGCGACGCCATCCGCCGAATTGACGGAGTGGTGGATGCCAGACAGTATACCGTGCCGGTGGAAAAGGCCATTGCAGCCGTAAGAGGCGGAGATGAACCCGAACTGTCCACAAGGGAAAAACATACCCGGGAGTGCTATGTGGTAGCCGCGGAAGGCGCTGATCTTGAACGGATCGAGCATGAGATCAAGTCCATGCCCAATTACTTTGCCGACTATGACACCACCGTAACCTTTATCAGTGCGGAAGAAATGAAAGAAAAGCACAGCGGTCTGCCGCATGGCGGTTCCGTGATCTATACAGGCACGACAGGTGAAGGGACGAAGCATGTGATCGAGTACAGGCTTGACCTCGATTCCAATCCGGAATTTACCGGAGCAGTCCTGTGCGCTTATGCAAGAGCCGCCTATCGTCTGAATCGTGAAGGCGTATCCGGAGCCAAGACCGTTCTGGATATCGCGCCGGCATATCTAAGCCCCTTAAGCGGTGAAGAACTCAGGGCACATATGCTGTAAGGGCATCCTATAGTAAAAGGATTATATTCGTTCACTATAAAAGGAATAAGGAGGTATTATGGCAGATAATACACCCAAAAATCTAAGAAATTACATGATGTACCAGGTTTTTGTCCGAAACTACAGCAGGGAAGGTACCTTTGCCGGTGTGGAAAAGGATCTTGACCGGATACGGGCGCTTGGAACGGACATTGTCTATCTGCTGCCCATACATCCCATCGGAAAGAAAAACCGCAAGGGAACGCTTGGCTCTCCGTATGCGATCAGCGATTATCGCGCCATCAATCCCGAATATGGTACAGAGGATGATTTTCGGCATCTGGTGGATGCCATCCATGAGCGTGGGATGAAGTGCATCATTGATGTGGTCTACAATCATACCGCTCCGGACTCGGTGCTGGCAGCGCAGCATCCGGAGTGGTTCTATCACAAGCCGGACGGTTCCTTCGGAAACCGTGTCGGAGACTGGACGGATATCATAGATCTGGATTACGGGCAGGAAGGACTCTGGGAATATCAGATCGAGACGCTCTTACATTGGGCAAAGATCGTGGACGGATTTCGATGTGATGTGGCACCGCTTGTTCCGATCGCTTTCTGGGAACAGGCAAGAGAGCGGGTGGAAGAGGTTCGGCCCGGCTGCATCTGGCTGGCGGAGTCTGTGGAGAAGGACTTTATACGGGAGCTTCGTTCCCGCGGGCTTACCGCCCACAGCGACGGCGAAGTCTTTCGGGCTTTTGATGTCAGCTACGATTACGACATCTACCGGAACTTCACGGAATATGCCTATGGCAACATGTCGCTGGCCGCCTATCTGGATGCCGTGGAATTGCAGGAATGGATCTATCCGGACAACTATTGCAAGCTTCGTTTTTTGGAAAATCATGACCAGTCCCGGGTACATTTTATGATCCCGGATGAGACATCACTGATTAATTTCACCGCGTTTTCTTTCTTCCAGAAGGGAATGGCATTTGTATATGCGGGACAGGAATACGGAGCATCTCATGCGCCAAGTCTCTTTGATAAGGATACCGTTTCCATGGAACCACAGGGCGGACTGGATCTGTCCGCGCTTATCGCTTCACTGTGTGCGATCAAAAAGAATGAGATCTTTACGGACAGCGTCTACAGTGTGACGGACGGCGGCAATGATATCTGTGTTGCCAGCCATGTCAGGGGAGACAAAAAGGCAGTGGGTGTATTCTCCTTCCGGGGCCGGAAAGCAGCGGTTCGCGTGCCGCTTGAAGACGGGATCTACAAAAACGAGCTTGGCGGTGAGCCGGTGGAAGTCTTTCACGGCGGCATTTCCTGCCAGGGAGAACCGGTGATCATCCTGGCGTGAAATTGGCAGAGTGGTGAAGCGGATTGACAAATAGGATATTGTAGGGTATATTCTGTAGACGGGGTCCCACCGCTCCGCGGTCCCCCCTATTAACAAATATGATAAGGAGTGTCGCCCATTAGAGTTCGACTTCGTCGAACAGGGGGCTCCACGTGTAAATAGGGTCCCACCGCTAAAGCGGTCCCCCCTATTAACATATGCAGAAATGGCGGAATTGGCAGACGCGCACGGTTCAGGTCCGTGTGGTAGCAATACCATGAGGGTTCAAGTCCCTTTTTCTGCACTCTTTGGAATAAGGACAGAGGCAAGCAGCCTCTGTCCTTATTCTATCGGGTCCGGGATGACAAAAGGGACGGTTCTTTTTGTCATATGGATGACACAGTAACTTAAAGAGATACTGATTTTACAAATATATCAAATCTTGGCAAGAGTAAGCGTAGAGTCCCGTGCTCTCGGCCGTCAACAACTCCTTTTTTTACAAGGCGGTCTCTGTGAACTGAATATGCTTTAGAAGACGATCCGGTTTTATCTATGATCTCTTTGGCCTTCATTTCTCCGTAGTGGGATAAAAGACAGATTATCTCTTTTTCCTTTTCCGAGAGGTCTTCCCATACCTTTTCATAACAGTAACCGGACATTTTTTCGTCAAAGGCGGGAATGGCTTCTTCAAGAGAGCAATCCTTGTCCCACATTATATAGCCAAGAACCTGAAAGGCATATGAATATCCCTTTGTGAATGCTGCCATACTCAAAGCTTCATCATCGGAGCACTGAAATGTTTGCATATACTGGTTTTTCATACCAATCATGTTAAGCGGTTTCAATACGATTTTTTCAGCGCGAAGAAGGAAAGTACAGCGTTTATCCCGTTGAAGACTGTATATGTTTTCGTACAGACCGGTCATTAACAGGAATACTTCCATTCGCTTTGACAGCATATCCTGAAAGGCACTGGCAAAGCTTATGATATCCCTGTTTTTTGTGATATCGTCTATGGTTATTAAAATGCGTTTGCCCTTATCATTAACAATTCTTACCATTTTTTCCAATGCAATCTGTATATCTGATATAGGCGGATTTTTTTTTATATTCAAGCCGATGCCGAATTTAGACAGATTAAGAGAAGCGTCTGTAAAATAGTGCTTTAGGCGTGCATCTTCGTACAAAGCGGAAGCAAACATTTCAAGCAGATCTCGTCCCGGATTCAAAGATACTACAACCCACTCTTCGTTGGCGCGGTATTCATTTGAAATAGATGATAACAATACAGTCTTTCCGATTCCGCGGATACCCATAATAAGATAACAGTTGCTTGAGGGGGAAAGACTGTTGAAGGTATCGGTTATTTGCGAATAGGCCTCTAAACGTTCTACATATCTGTCGGGTTCGCGCCCGAAACTTAAGCAAAAAGGGTTGTTTTGCGACATATAGTCCTCCTTCAAAATTGTGTTAGGTTATGTTAGGAATTGGACCCTGTGTTAGTTACCGTTAGATTTTGATAGGAATAATTATATTTGATAATTATTATGATGTCAATGCTTCGTGAGGTAATACCTATCTCCATTTTGACATATGTTTCGGTTCATAATAAAGACTGGTATGCATATCGGCGAGGTCGGCGCACTGAATCCGACTGATATTGACAGACACAAGGGGTTCATTCATGTAGGGAGAACGGTCAGACGTAATGAGGATGGAAGATAGTTTATTTTTGCGCATAGGTTTCTATGCGCTTTTTTATTGTTATTGAAAGCGTTGACAAATCCGGTCTACTGTTGTAAACTGCAATTGGACGACAATAGTAGACTGAATTGTTTTGGAGGATAGATATGCCTACACCGAGAATAAATAACAGTGAATTCAGGTTCTGCGAGATACTTTGGGAAAACGAGCCTGTAAGCAGTACAGATCTTGTCAAGCTGTGTAAGGAAAAGCTTGAGTGGAGTAAATCAACAACATATACGATCATAAAGCGTCTTTCGGATCGTGGCGTAGTAAAGTTTGAGGATAAGACTGTATCATCGCTTGTAAGCAGGGAAGAAGCACAAAAGGCAGAGAGTATTTCTGTTGTTGACCGTAACTTTGCAGGTTCACTTCCGGGTTTTGTAGCGACTTTTGTCGGAGGAAGACAACTTTCCGAAGAAGAACTGGACGAAATTCAGGCCATAATAGACGGATGCAGGAAGGATAAATGATAGGCGGGATTCTGATACGATATCTCATCAATTCAATATACGGAGGCGCATTCATTGCCATAGTCGTATTGATCAGACTGGCGGCAAAAGACAGGGTACCAAGAAATTATATATGTATTTTGTGGATCATTGCAGCCCTTAGGCTTATCGTTCCGGTATCTGTTGAATCCACATACGGTATTCTTCCCCGGATTACATTCGGACGTTTTAATCCGGTAAATGCGGTACAGCATTCTTACAGTAATGCCCCGGATCTATCGGCAGCGGAATATGACGAAGATCAAACGCTCACAGCCGATGAGATAAACACAGAGGGCACAGTAATAGACGATCGGAATGATGCTGAGTATATAACGGAAACGCCGATTACGAATCCGGCCGTATCAGTTTTCGCCGATATCTGGTTATTCGGATGTGTGTTGATGCTGGTGTATATGATTGTTGGCATGATACGCACGGGAAGAAAGTTAAGTTTTGCTGTTCCTGATATATATCGGATACATATAAATCCTTCCGGAACGGAAGAAGAAGTTAAAGTATATACCTCAGAAGATATCAGCGTCCCGTTCCTTTTTGGATTCATTAACCCGAAGATATATCTTCCGTATGATCTTATGGAAGAAGACAGGATCCATGTAATACGTCACGAGATAGCTCATATCAAACGCTTTGATCATGTATTGAAGCCGGCGTTTTTTGTGGTACTCGCTATCCATTGGTATAACCCGCTGGTATGGGTGGCCTTTAAACTGTTTTCAACGGATATGGAGATAGCCTGCGATGAGGCGGTCGTGGACGGATATGATGCGGATACCAGAAATGACTATATACTTGCACTCTTATCAGCGGCAGGAAAAAATCATGATGTGAGAATGTTTTCATTGCAGTTTGGTAATGCGCCGATCAAGGCGAGAATAAGCAGGGTTATATCCTACAAGCGTTCCGGGTGGGGAATCAGGATATCGGCAATTATAGTCATTGCGGCTGTTACAATGATTTTCGCAACTGTTCATGTAAATGCCGGACAGGAAAACACTGTGATCATTGATTATGATCTTGTAATTCCGATGATCGATGAGGAAGGCGGCGAAAGATACCTGCTGATACCATATTATAAGGATCCTGCTGCGTACGAGATGGTTGAACTTGACGATACGCTGGAAGATGAAGTTAAAGAAAAATCGGATCAGTACTGGTATGAACGATCAATATCTGATTATACGATAAAAAGGGATAAGTCAACGGACCTTGAATATATAGTAAAAAACGGTGATGCACTTTGGGAAGGGCACGTGCTGCTGCGGAATGACCGTGACAGAAAAAAGTACGATGCACTGGCTCAGTATTATTCTGACAGGTATACACAGGTGATCCCGGATGCTGAAACGGGATACATTTATGCAGGCGAAGAGGTGAAAGGTCTTTCCGAAAGGCATGAGGATGGTTTCCTGTTCCTTCAGACGGGGACGCTGATGTATATCGATCTGAAGGATCCTCAAGCATTCGGATGGAGACTTGCACTTACTACGGAAGAGTATATGCGCCTTGAAAAGTGGATGTCAGAGAGTATGGATAACAGCTTCGATCATACTGATTTTGAAGAGTGGAAGCCAATACTTGATAAGCTTGGTATCGATTATGGTGCCAACATAGATACCAACAGCAGGCAGTATAAGGCTGCATATGAAGCGCTAATGGGAGATTCGAGTGATTATCCGCCAAGGGGGATGTCCGACGAACAGGCGCAGGAGCAGATAAGGTATAACATGAAGCAGTTTGATGAGGATGGCGACAGTGCGCCGTTCGGAACTTTTCCGGGGATGCTTGTTACTGAGGAGAATGATAAGGACCGGAGGACGATCATACAGATACCTGATGAAACCAAGCAGATGATGTTTGACCTGAACAAGGAAGAGTTTATTAAGTGGAACGGTATGGGCGGCGACACGCAAAGATCAGATGTGTATCGGACATATCAGGAACAGGTTCCTAAGGATGAGAGACTGAAAGGAACCTGGACGCTCGGACAGTACGAGAAAATATATTTAGGGTATTTTGTGGATACTGTAAGGGCTGCGGATTCCGCCTGGCAGCCCGGTGATGATTTTGACAGTGATTTGATAACCGGGATCACGAGAGATCAGATCGAAAGGTATGTTTATTCGGACGGATCGGAACTTATATATGATCCTCAGCAGTTTGTGACCGAAACAATTGAGTGATCGAATGCCGGGAAACCTAAATGGCAGGAGATAAATAATCAGGGCAGAAAGGAGGTGAAGAAGATGACGAACTTCGGATTAAGCAACATTGCATCACTGTTTGGAATGGGAAATACAGGAAGTACAAGCTCACTGTACAGCCAACTGTCTCAGTATTCAAGCATAAAGTCAGGCGCTTACACCGAACTCACAAAAGCTTATTATGGCAAGAATACCGATACCTCAAAGAAAACAGAAAGTACTGCCGGAAAATCAGATGTTACAGACAAGTTATATACATCAAAGGTAACAGATTCTGTTAAAGCTTTGAACGCCGTAGAAACAGAGGCGAATGAACTTGTAAAATCCGCGAGCAGACTTGTTAGTACCGGAAAAGACAGCCTGTTTACAAGCGAAAAAGATTACGACAAGGATAAAGCGTATGAAGCTGTAAGCAAGTTTGTTACAGATTATAACGACACAATCGATAAACTTGCGGGAACAAGTGACACAACCGTTCATAATAACGCAAGCAGTATGAAGCGTATGACCGATATTATGAAGAACAGCCTTTCAAAGGCGGGTATCAGTATCGAAGATGACGGGAAACTCTCGATTTCCGAGGATACTTTCAAGAAGGCAGATTTTGACAAGGTAAAATCCGTATTCTCCGGCAAGAATTCATACGCGGATATCATATCGAATTCGGCCTCGCGTATTGCTTCGGCAGCAAGCACTGCAGAAAACAAATACAGCAACGGCGTATACGGAAGTGACGGAACATATGGCTCATACAACAGTTATTACAGCGGGCTGTACTACAATGGATTCTTTTAAGAAACAAATGGATTTGGACAATTCACAAGGAGGTGAATCAAAATGTCAATGACAATAGGAACCGATTATTCGGCTTACAGAGCGGGACATACGAGTGTTGATATTCCCGATGCGAAAAAAGGCGATTTTGAAGAACACCGTAAATGGTCACAATCGATTAAGCCTGAATTGGATGAGTGGAAAGCAAATAACGAGAGAATTCGCAGCAGCCGGCCGGGCTACAATAAGGGAGTTGTCTATGACAAGTCTGAAGAACCGGTCGATAATTCCACATATTCCATCAACAAGATGAATGCGACCGACAGGGCAGCTATAGTTGATCAACTGAAGGCAGATGCAAGACAGCGCGAGCAGCAGCTTGTTAGTATTGTAAACAAGACCATTTCTGACCAGGCACAAGCTTTTGATATAGCAACAGGAGATGATCTTTGGGCGAAGCTATCCGGCGGAAACTTTAGTGTGAGTGCCGCAGACAAAGCGCAGGCACAGAAGGATATCAGCGAGGACGGCTACTTCGGAGTCAAACAGACATCGCAGAGATTGTTTGATTTTGCAAGTGCACTTGCAGGCGATGATGTTGATAAGATGAAGGAAATGCAGGCAGCGATGGAGAAGGGATATAAACTTGCCACAAAGGCATGGGGCAATGAACTTCCGGGAATATGCAAGGAAACCATTGACGCTGCAAACAAGTTATTCGATGAGTATTATAAGTCGAAGGAAACCATAACTGCCTGAATATCAGCTATTAGAGGGCGAGAGTTGTGTATTGTACTACCAGTGTAGGATGCAGGCAGTGGATCTTTATACCGCTGTCTGCACCTTTTGTATTTGGCATTTTCCCAGGAGATAAACTGTTATGCTTATGATCAGAGATATAGGAAATATGGAATAAATACAAACAGCGCTCAGTATAAAGCCGTTATGAAAGTGGGAACTTGGCAAGGATATCCCGGCGGGCTCATTGGATGGTATTACCAGAGAGAGCATTGACAGCTGTTTGGTCAAGAGCCGGGGAGAGTACGGAGAAACACTTGAAAGAGGAACGGTGGATTTAACGATATGATCATATATTAAAAGGAGTAAAGACCGTGGATATCAAAATCAAGTCATCAGTGGAAATATACAAGAACCCCGGTATAGATTCGGATAATACCGATGTTCAGCATAAACGTATTCTCATGACCAATATGGGGGATACATTAACGGCAATCCAGAAGGGGCGCCTCAGCGTAGATGGTGATGTTCTGGAACTGTCTGATGAAGCCAAAGGGGCTTTGCAGGAAGCTTTTGACAAAGCCATGAAGGAAAATGAAAAAGTAAATGAAATGAATGCCGCAATGCATAACAGTGTTTGGGCTGAGCAGACAGGTGATGCTCAAAGGAAAATGATGGAGGATGAAGCCAGAGCCATAAAGATAGCTACAAGTATAGGCAAAGGCGATGTTGTACCGGCGAAAGATGAAGCCTTCCTTATGACTACGAAACCCGATCTGTATAAACTTGCCAAGATGCGGGCACTGATGGCAGAGGAACATAAAAAAGAGAAATCCGTTCTGGATGATGACGAAGAGCCGAAAGAATATGATTGGGACAAAGGTCAGGATGACACCCTCCATCGCGTAGCAGTGGATATAGCAATTGGAGATGATGGAATATCGGTTGCGGGAGTGTCCGAAGTGGCTGTATCAAGCAGTGATATCAGCAATTTGGGAGCATAGCACCCCTTTTTCTGCACTTTCATTTGTATGTATTTATCAACAGCCGTCAAATATGTACTTTTTCATTTAAAGCAATACGAATTTCACTCGGACAAAACCGACTCGGATCAAACCGAATAAAACTTTACATATGCGGGAAAAGAAAAGCGAAGAAATTGTATGTGATAAAATTATTTTTATTGCAAATCTGTCTCGAAAAATATATAATAATCGTGACAAATGGGAGCTGATTATGACTAAAACAATATATGATGAAATAAAAAAAAGAATAGATCGTCTT
Organism: uncultured Lachnospiraceae bacterium; assembly: GCA_905235745.1. Taxonomy (GTDB): domain Bacteria; phylum Bacillota; class Clostridia; order Lachnospirales; family Lachnospiraceae; genus UBA2868. Next base: position 33,296 of record CAJOMN010000012.1, on the reverse strand, counting down.
TCAGATGGCGATATCGTTTTCACTTCAGATTTTAGTGATGTCGCATCCTTGGCAACGACACGTAAATTTTTGGGACGACAAGCAGAGGAGGGTGTAATACGTCGAGTAATCGATGGTATCTACGAAAAGCCAAAGTATAGCAGAGTTCTTGATTCTTTTGTCCCAGTTGATCCTGAGAAAGTGGCATATGCACTCGCGAGGAAATACCATTGGACAATTTCGCCATGCGGTGATGTGGCACTTAATAAGCTTGGCCTTTCAACACAGGTCCCGGTTGTGTGGACTTATGTGAGCGATGGACCATATCGGGATTTTAAATGGGGGAATATAACTGTTTCGTTCAAACACAGAACAAACAGAGAAATATCACATATGTCCGATATTTCCAGCATGGTTGTTGAGGCAATAAAGGCCTTAGGGAAGGATAATGTGGATGAACGCGTTATTTCAACCCTTCGTGGCAAGTTATCACAACGGGAAAAAGAAACCATCTTTACGGAAACTGCTGACGTGACGTCATGGGTTTATGAGATTATCAGAAAGGTGTGCAAAGAATAGTGAATAGATTTGCCAAACTATCGGTCGATGATCGGAAAGAAGTTTTTCAGGCTGTATCGGCAGAAATGGGATTGAGGCCAGAAATAATAGAAAAGGATTTCTGGGTATGCTTTATGCTCGGCCATCTATTTCATGCATGCAAATATAACAGAATGTTTGTGTTTAAAGGCGGGACCAGTCTATCCAAAGCATACCATGTTATCAAAAGATTTTCAGAGAAGCAGTAAAAAAGGCAGAGGTTCATAGAGATATTCAGAGAATTGAAGACATGATTCGCCGGGGTAAAACCGTGGACGAGATAGTGGACTTCTGCGGGTATCCATATGAACAGGTAAAAGAAGTTGAAGAGTCATTGCTTGCCACAACAAAGTGACACATATAAAGCCGCCTTTTGGCGGCTTTTCTTGTCTTGTTCCACATTATGTAGCCAAGAACCTGAAAGGCGTATGAATAACAAATGATGAAGCGAAGGCGGAATCCATACGCGACCAAAACAGCATTGCATTGCAATAATGGTCGCAATATAGTATAATCATATCAAAACTAACGATAGGAAGGTACGACCTTGTATAGAGACAGAAAGATTGAGAATGCAATTAAAGAGATGGCAGAGTCATTTCCGTGTATAGTTATATATGGTTCCAGGCAGGTTGGAAAGTCGACAACTGTGAACCATATTTTCGGCAGCCGGATACGGAAAATAACACTTGACGACGGAGCTGATCGATCCCTCGCCCGGGAAAATCCCAAACTGTTTCTTGAAACATATGGATGGCCGCTTATAATTGATGAGATTCAGAAAGCACCAAAACTTCTTGATGAGATAAAGATAAGAATAGACGATATGCGGCTAAGGTGGATTGACAATAATGAAGATCAGCAACTCATGTATATTCTTACAGGGTCGAACAAATATGAGTTGCAGCAGGGAATATCGGATTCGCTGGCCGGAAGATGCGGAGTTATAGAAATGGCATCCTTTTCGAATGTAGAAAAATACGATCAGCCTGGGCATAAGTTTGAGCCGGATGTAAATATCCTGTTAAAACGTGAAAAAGACAGTCAAATGTCCTATCGTACAAGAGCCGAAGTCTATGAGGATATCTTTATCGGAGGCATGCCTGATGTTGTATTAAAGAAGTCAAGAAGAGATGTTTATTTTAGGTCATATATTGATACGTATATCGAAAAGGACGTTAAGAGACTGATATCGGAGGACAGCGAGACAACGTTCCGTAATTTTATATCCCTTGTAGCCCTCAGGACCTCTGCAGAACTGCATTATGATAATCTTGCCGGCGAGATAGGAATAGATGTAAGAACATGCAAAAGATGGATATCTATTTTGGAGACGGCGGGAATAATCTTTCTTCTGCAGCCTTATATGCCCAATACATCAAACAGAATAATCAAGGCACCGAAACTCTATTTCATGGATACCGGTTTGTGCGCATACCTTTGCAGATGGCCTGATGCAAAAATGCTTGAAAATGGTGCAATGAGTGGAGCTTTTTTCGAAACCTATGTAGTCAGTGAGTTCATAAAGAATTTTTATGCATATAATATGGATCCCAAGGAATATCTGTTCTATTACAGGGATAAAGATCAAAAAGAAGTTGACTTATTGTATGTAAGGACTGGCGAGATTTATCCAATCGAAATCAAAAAGGGTATCTCTCCGGGAAAGAAGTCAACAAAGAATTTTTCGGTTTTGAAAAAGTATAAGATGACTCTAAAACCGGGGCTTGTTATTGACTCTTGCGAAAAGATAACCCCGATCAATGAGAATGCATACTATTATCCTGTGTTTAGGCTTGGAGAGTGATTTTCTTTGGATTATCGCCAGGAACGTGTGCGGGACCGTCCGTGGAACAGGGACTGCGTATTCCCCGAGGGAAATTATTTGCGCTGTTATGACTGGGAAATGTTAGAGAAAATGATTATAATGGATAAGAGGTATCATACATGAGAGCTGAGTATAGGACCGAAACAACGGATGCATCCGGATTCGTCCTGCTGGCGGATTTTGTGCCGCAGATCATTCAGGAGATCCGTTATTATTCGACATACAATTTCATCGGAGACCGCATAGACGGCTATGAGGAGCCGTGCGCACTTCTCACAAAAGAGGCAGCGCGGGCGCTAAAATCAGTAGCTGCCGAGATGATCGTACAGGGATACAGACTGAAAGTATATGATGCATACCGTCCGGCAAGTGCCGTAAAGCACTTTGTGCTGTGGGGAATAGAGGATCAGGATATACGCATGAAACCTTATTTTTATCCGGACCTTGAGAAACAGGAGCTGTTTATAAAAGGTTATATTGCGAAGCAGTCAAGCCACAGTCGCGGAAGCACGGTTGATCTGACACTGCTTGATATGGAAACCGGGAAGGAACTTGATATGGGCAGCCCGTTTGATCTGTTTGGCCCCGTATCGCATCCTGATTATAAGGGCATTACCGACGAACAGTATGACAATCGCATGCTCCTGCAAAAGGTTATGCTGCGTAACGGATTCAAACCGATAGACTGTGAGTGGTGGCATTTCACACTCGAGGCTGAACCGTACCCGGATACATATTTTGAATTTCCGGTATCATCCTCGGTCTTGTAATCTGAAACATATGTCAAAAAGAACCGTCCCTTTTGACAACTTTTATGTCAAAAAGAACCGTCCCTTTTGACACTTTTGACATCAATAAATGAATAAAGGAGGATGAAGGTATGAACGAAGTTATTCAAAACATGGCTGACAGACGGTCCGTCCGCGCCTATACCGGGGAAGATATCCCGGAGGATATTCTGCACAGCATAATAGAGGCGGGATATCTGTCGCCTAATGCAGGCAACAAGCAGCTTCTCAGGATGGTCGTATGTGAAGACCATAAGATCAATGACAGACTGGGACGGCTGCGGAATCTCGTAACCAGGAAATTCTGGTGGCCGAAGGAGGGCGAGGAGTTCACCTTTTCCGATGAAGAACTGGACGCAAGCGATGTCGATAATTCATTCTATAACGCTCCGTGTGTAGTATATCTGTTCTCGGAAAAGGATTTTGAATTTGCGGAGGGAGACTGCTATATCATGTCCAATAATCTCTGCCTCGCCGCAAGGAGCTTCGACGTGGCATCATGCGTAATCTCTGTTCCGACGGATTATTTTCTTGTTGATTCCGCCAGGCAGATATTGAAGGACTGGGGCATTCCGGATAATTACAGTATCAGGGCACATGCGATCCTGGGATATCCCGAGGGAGGATTTCCGGAAGCAAAGGAACATGACAAATATGCAGCGCCGCTTTATGTCAGGTAACAGGAGTGGGACGTTGCCTTTTTCCGTGAAAAGATGATATACTGTAGTTGCTTTGAAGTACGATAGAATGCGGGTTATACGATGGAAATAGCTGTTTTGGTGTTTGGAATTGTGGGTTTTATCATGTCGCCTCTGATAGTCGGAGCGGCACCTGCGGCATTTGGCATTCTGCTCGGTATCTTCCGGCTGCTGAACAGGAAGAAACATCTGAAAGCACTCGGCAAGATCGAGATCACAGCCGGTATCGTATTCGGCGTACTGGCAATACTTGTAAGCGCATATGTGTACACCGCCGGTGTAATGAACATTGACTATCGCGGCTTTTTTAGCCGGATGATCACGGAGATTAAGTTGAAATTCTGATCCTGGACAATACTTAAACAGGGGCTGTCGCACCGCTTTAGTGTGACAGCCCTTGTATGTAAAGGGAGACATAAGGGTAGAATGTTAAAGGACAAGGATATAAGGGAACCGCTTTTCTTTTTTCTCGAAGAAAAGTACGGCAAGGTCCGCATACTCGAGGAGAAGAACATAGGCAGATCACGGGCTGATGTTGTAATGGTGACGGAGGGTGCGATCTTCGGGATAGAGATCAAAAGCGATGCGGACACATACGCAAGGCTTGCGCGTCAGGTGGAGGATTACGACAAATACTATGATATGAACATTGTTGTCGTCGGCACGACGCACGCGCAGCATATTCGCGAGCATGTCCCCGGACACTGGGGAGTCATAACCGTCGAGACGGAAGGCGAAGATCTTGATTTTTACGTACTCAGGGAACCGGCGCCGAACACGGAGGTGACTTTTCGCAGAAAACTGGAATTTCTGTGGAGACCCGAGCTTGTCAGGATACAGCAGAGATTCGATATGCCTGCCTATAAAAGCAGCAGCAGATCGTTTGTCGTTGATAAGATCGCATCACGCGTTGAAGACGGCAGGATACCGGAGAATGAGCTTCAGGATGAAATATGTGAGTTGCTTTTTGAACGGGATTATAATACTATATTTGAAGAAATCAACCAATACCGCGTGGAAAACGGTATGCATAAGAGAAAGAGACGAAGGGTAAACAAAAAGAGGAGTAAATGACATGGCACAGGACTATATCATAGCGACTGCATCGACATGCGATTTGACGCGCGAATACCTTGACGAACACAAGATACCGTTCATCAGTTATTCATATATAATGGATGATAAGAGCTACGAGGACGACTGCCGTGAGGAGACAAGGCTTGATGTCTACCGGAAGATGAGGGAAGGAAAGCTTCTGTCGACTTCGGCCATCAATATGTATACATACAGGGAGTTCTTTGAAAGCCTGTACAAGGACGGGGTCAGACCGGTCATATTTCTTGATATGGCAAGACCGATGTCTTCGTCATACAAGTACTGCGAGGAGGCAATAGAAGACCTCAGGAATGATTATCCCGACAGCAATATCATCAATGTTGATACAAGATGTGTCAGCGGAGGTCTGGGGCTTCTCGTACAGAATGTCGTTAGCCTCTATGAGAACGGAGAATCGATGGATACCGTTCTTGACTGGATAGAGAACAACAAATTAAAGATAGCGCACCGCTTTACCGTGGACGATCTTAAGTGGCTCCGGCGCGGGGGAAGAGTATCAAACGCGTCCGCCGTTGTGGGTACTATACTTTCCGTCAAGCCGGTTCTCTACGTTCCCGATGAAGGGACGCTTGTTGCCGCCAACAAGGTAAGAGGCAGAAAGGCCGCGCTTAATACGATAGTTGACGCCCTTATCAATGAGCTGGCAGATCCGGACAACGCACAGATCACAATCAATCACGCGGATTGTCTTGAAGACGCTGATTATGTCAGACAGAGGATCCACGAAGCTTATCCGAATGCCGGGATTACGATATCCGGACTCGGTGTTGTAATAGGCGCGCATTGCGGTCCGGGTCTTCTTGCTGTGTTCTATATGACAGATGCGAGAAGACCGTAGGAATGAAGATAGACATTCTGGCAGTCGGGAAGATCAGGGAGCAGTATCTTCGCGATGCCGCTGACGAATATATCAAGCGCCTTACAAGATATGCCAATATATCGGTGATCGAAGTCAAGGATGAGAAGACTGCGGAAGGCGCAAGCGACAGGGAAAACGATATTGTAAGAGCAAATGAGGCGGGGCGTCTTAACAGGTATATTTCCGACGGAGCCGTCCTCATTCCGCTTTGCATAGAGGGCAGGCAGGTTTCTTCCGAAGAGTTTGCCGGTATGATATCTTCTTACGAGAATGCCGGGAAAAGTCATATCCAGTTCGTTATCGGCGGCTCACTCGGGCTGGACGCGGCTATCAAACGGTCGGGCGACGTACAGCTTTCATTTTCCCAAATGACATTTCCGCATCAGCTCATGCGGGTTATTCTTCTGGAGCAGATCTACAGGGCATACAAGATCAAGAACAACGAGCCGTATCACAAGTAAAATCGCGCATTTCATTGCCCGTACATGGGCAGATCCCGCTTTAATACGCTTTACAGTGTGAATTTAATATGCTAACATACTAAAGTGTTTTGTGTTGTTTTCAGATTATTATGAGGAGTGAATCTATGAAAAGGTTAATCACATTATTTCTTGCAGTAACAATGCTTGTATCGCTTACCGCCTGCGGTAAGACCACATCGGACAAAAGGGTATTCAAGCACGGATTTGATCTTGATTATCCGCCGTATTCATATATAAGCGATGACGGCACCATGGGCGGATTTGACGTCGAACTGGCACAGGCCGTCTGCGAGCATCTCGGATGGGAGTATGAGGCGGTTCCGTTTAACTGGGACGCCAAGGATGCCGAGCTTAATGCGGGAAGCTGCGACTGTATCTGGTCGGGCTTTACGATAAACGGACGTGAGGATGATTATACATGGTCCAAACCGTACTCCGACAACACCCAGATGATATTGGTAAAGTCCGATTCGGGCATCTCTTCACTTGCGGATCTTGCCGGCAAGGCAGTCGGAGTCCAGACCGCGACGAGTGCTTATGACCTTCTCAATGATGAGGAAGGGCAGGCAGAACTGTGCAGTACATTTGCATCTCTTGAAGTATACGAAACATATACGATCGCATTTAATGATCTTAAAGCGGGCGCCATTGACGCGATCGCGATCGATGTTACGAGCGGACAGTATCTCATGGGTGATTCCGGAGAATACAAGTTCCTTGACGAAATGCTCGGAAGCGAGCAGTACGCCATAGGTTTCCGCAAGGACGACACCGAGCTTCGCGACACTATCAACAAAGCGCTTGATGATCTTGTTGCAGACGGAACATATGCTGCGATCGGCGAGAAATATCCCGAGATCAAGGATTATCTCTGCCTGGGTAAATAGGCGGACGAAGGAGCCGTAAATGAGTTTTTCAACAATGCTGTCAACCATGGGCGCAGGGATGCTGCGCACCATGGGTATATTCTTTCTGACCCTTATCGGGGCGCTGCCTCTCGGAATGCTCGTCATGTTCGGGAGAAAATCAAAGAATAAGGTCCTGTCGTCGATAGTTAAGGCCTTTATATCGATCATAAGGGGAACTCCGCTCATGCTCCAGCTCCTCGTATGGTATTTCGGACCTTACTATCTGTTCGGACTGTCGATAAAAGGATACCGTTATCCGGCGATACTGATTGGCTTTATAGTCAATTATGCGTGCTATTTTGCCGAGATCTACCGGGGCGGCATCGAATCAATGGATCCCGGGCAGTACGAGGCGGCGGAGGTGCTCGGTTACACCAGATCACAGACTTTCTTCAGGATCATTCTTCCGCAGGTCATCAAGACTATCCTTCCGAGTGTAACGAACGAGGTGATAACGCTTGTCAAGGATACGTCCCTCGCTTTTACGCTCGCCTATCAGGAGGTATTCTCACTTGCCAAACAGATATCGGCGTCAGAGACGAGCTTTACGCCGTTTGTTGTAGCCGGAGTGTTCTATTTTGTCATGAACTACGTCGTTGCATTTGTCATGGAGAAGATAGAGAAATCCATGGCATATTATAACTGAGGCATTATTATGATTCTTGAGATGAACAATATAGAAAAGAACTTTATTGGAACGACGCACACAGATATGGCGCTTTGTGACGTGTCACTTTGCGTGGACAGCGGCGAGGTCGTATCCATTATCGGGCCTTCGGGATCCGGGAAGACAACGCTGCTGCGCTGTGCGACTTTCCTGGAGACTATCGACAGCGGAAGCATCATATATAAGGGTGAGACCGTGGCTCAGACTTCCGGGGGCGGGACGGCGGAATATGTCTCCAAGAAGGATATGGCAAGGATCAGGAATTATTTCGGTCTTGTATTTCAGAATTTCAATCTCTTTCCTCACTACTCGATACTCAGAAACGTCATGGACGCTCCCATAACCGTCCAGAAGCGTGAAAAGGACGAGGTTGAGGAAGAGGCGAGAAAACTGCTCGACAAGATGGGTCTTGCCTCCAAAGCCGGCGCGTATCCCTGTCAGCTTTCCGGAGGCCAGAAACAGCGTGTTGCGATAGCTCGTGCGCTTGCGATGAATCCCGATATACTGTTTTTTGACGAGCCGACATCAGCGCTCGACCCTGAACTTACCGGAGAAGTCCTCAAGATCATACGCCGGCTTGCGGATGAAAAGATGACAATGGTGATCGTCACGCACGAGATGAGCTTTGCGAAAGCGGTATCCAACCGCGTGATATTCATTGACAAGGGATGTATTGTTGAACAGGGTGATCCCGGGGAGTTATTTGACAACCCGAAACAGGAGCGGACGAGACAGTTCCTGCAGAATTATAACCGGTGATATATGAGAAAATCATATAACGGAATTGAATACAACTATATCGACCCTACCGGCAATATCACGGTACTGGTTACTTCTCCGGTTGACATAATATCGCAGCCGGAGGTCGCGGATATGATAATGAAAACGGAGCCGACCTGCGAGCAGGTTGGCTTTGTCGGTATTTCGGACAAGGCGGATATCAGGCTTCGGATGGCCGGCGGTGAGTTCTGCGGCAATGCCACTATGTCTGCCGCGGCGCTCCTGTGCGATGGGCATGATCTGAGTATCGGCTCTTCCGATACTATCCGCGTCGAGAGCAGCGGAGCAGACCACCCGGTGCTGGTTGACATAACAAGAATAGATGACGGAAACACTCATATGTACTCCGGCCGTGTCGATATGCCGCTTCCGCGTAGTGTTACGACATATGATTTTACATATAAAGGGACGCGATATACGCTTCCCGTCGTGGAATCCGACGGCATTACGCACATCATACTGTTCGACGACGAGACGCGGCTGTGCGACAGCGACGAGGAAGAAGCGATAAGGGTATGGTGCGGCGAACTTTCATGCGATGCGCTCGGTATTATGAATATATCAGCGGTGAGGGAGCACGCCTCATCGGATCCGGATTATGATACGTTTATCAGTCTGAACATCCGGCCGCTTGTGTATGTTGGCGGACAGGAAAGTCTGTTCTGGGAACGGTCATGCGCGAGCGGTACAACGGCAGTCGGCGCATACTATGCAAACAGGTACGGCGGCTCCGGCATATGCATTACCGCCGCCGGGCCGGGCGGGGTATTGACCGCGCAATGCCGCCGCGACGGACATATAATGCTGTGCGGAAATGTTGCGATCTGAGGAGGCGTCCGGGGAGCGCCGGAAAACGTGATTCATGCATAAAATTGCTTGACAATACAGCGTGATTTCGATAAAATATCTTTTGCTTGTGCAGGAGAGAACTCTTTCCTGCCGATGATCGGGGTGTGGCTCAGTTTGGCTAGAGCGCTACCTTAGGGAGGTAGAGGCCGCAAGTTCGAATCTTGTCACTCCGATTCAGTATTTACGAGGACTCCGGAGACCGGGATCCTCGTTTTTACGTTTATTATCTTTGATTATTGATATGACTGTTTAATACGAGGTGCTTTATGGGAATAGTAAGTCTTGTAGATGTAGACAATGCATCTGATGAAGTAAAAGAAGCTGTGAAAAAACATTTGGAGGACGGACATACGATCACAAATGAAAAGAGGACGCTCCTTCATAATGTTCCGGCATTTCTGGCCTTGGAGGGCAAGAGCTATGAGATGAGCGCAGAACTGCAAAAATTTATCTCACCAAGAGCCGCCAACCTGTTTGAATACGCCATCTCTGTTGAGAATGACTGCCTTGTATGTACGACATATTATAAAAAATACATGGAATCGATCGGGATCGACATCAACAATGTCGAATACACAGAAGAAGAGGAGCTTGTGATCGAATACGCACAGGCTATAGTCAGGGACAGAAAGAATATCCCGGAGGAACTATTTGACCGGATAAAAGAAAGGATCGGGGAAGAGGGTCTTGTCGTTCTTACGACTATGGGGATGTTCATGATAGCCAATAACTATTTCAACGACATTCTTCATGTACAATCCGAATTTGTATAACATGCGACGAGTGCGGTTCTATGATGCTGTAGATATTCTTACCGGATTCCAAGAAGCCGCCCCGCAACTTTGCGGAATACCTGGAGGTAAATAATTGATAAGGAAATACGGATACAAATGGATTCCTATTTTGTTTGCTGTTCTGCTTTGCGGATGCGGCAAGGATAGGGTGGATGCGAAACCAACAGAGACAGAGCCTCAAATCCTTGTGACACACGATGAGTATACACTTCAAAGCAATGACCGGGATCAGCAAACAAGCGATGAACCTGAGATACTGATTTTCAGAGACGTTTTTGGAGAGGAATATCAGACGACGATCAATCCTTCTATTCCGTCCAATCCCTTTAGTAATGATAAGTTCATTCATGATGGTGATAAACTTCAGTACGATGATGATGGGTATGACTACGAACTTGGTATAGATGTTTCCCATCACCAGAGTAGTATTGACTGGAAAAGCGTCAAAGATCAGGGATATGATTTTGCTATTCTGAGAATTGGCTACAGGGGGTATGGAAAGGAAGGTTCACTTAATCAGGATCGAACATTTGAACAGAATTATGAAAAGGCGAAAGCCGCGGGGCTTTCTGTAGGAGTATACTTCTTTGCACAGGCAATCAGCGAGGAAGAGGCTGTAGAAGAGGCAGAGTTTGTTTTGAAAATCTTAAATGGCCGCGAACTTGAGCTTCCGATTGTATATGATCCGGAGAGTATTCTGGACGATGAGGCAAGAACGGACAACGTAAGTGCTGAACAATTCACAAAGAATACTAAAGAGTTCTGCAGAACAATTAAAGAAGCGGGCTATACTCCGATGATTTACAGCAACATGTTATGGGAAGCCTTTGAACTTAACTTAGAAGAATTATCTGATATTGATATCTGGTATGCCGATTATGAAGACGTACCTCAAACGCCCTATAACTTTGTTTTCTGGCAATATTCCAATACCGGGAATGTTACAGGTGTTAGAGGGGAAGTTGATCTTGACATCTGGCTGAAACCGAAGAATTAGTATAATTTGTGATCTTTTAAGGACAACAGGAGTTATCTGGTTCCTAAACAGATCTGCAAAGGATGCAGAAATATAATGATTATACTTGCTTGAAATAGCACATGTGCTGGCGATTGAACAAAGCCCGTATTTATGGTACTATCAAGGCGGTAGGAGGTGATTTGGATGACATTACAACAGGAAGCCGCCAATATGATAAACAACATGCCGGATGACACAGTTCAGCTTATTATAGAAATGATGAAAAAGATGTCATCCCCTGTGACCTCGAATAATTATTCAAATAAGAATAATCGATTTGGAGCCGGAATAGGAGTATTAAACGATCCTGTCGGATTTGATGACATGAATAAAGATGTCCTTGATTATTTTGAAGAGGCAGCATGTCTATAAACATTTCATTAGGACATGTCGATATATACTAAAGATAAGCAATAATAGTGTCTGATCCGAAAAGGAGTTCGGGTCCATATGATCAAGGAGGATAATAAATGAAGGTCAATAACACATCCTTTTTTATGGACGATGGCGTATTTGGAACATCGAATACATCAGAACGTTCAAACAATAATCCATCCAAATCATCCGGAATATCAATAAACGGCAGTTCTTTTGCCATGCAGAATGATCCAATTGCAGCCAAACGGGAGGAAGCCCGTAAAAAGGCAATGAAGATCATAGGGGATGCGTTTGCTAATGACCGGAAGATCGATGAAGACCTTGCTGCAAGAAGCGAACATATCAGAAGTCTGAAAGCTGTTCAGAATGATGCCAATAAGGCGATCAGCGAAATAGAATCAGATCGTGCCGCCCTCCGGGACGAGTATGGTATTGACGCAAACAGTCGGGAAGAGAAAGAACTTCAGCTTCTTGAGAAGGAGTTCAGAGCACATCAGAAGGGGTCCGATGTTCAACTTACTAAGGAGGATATGGAGGAGATCGCTAAGATCAAGGCAAAAGGTCTTACGGAGTATCAGAGCAGATCCATGGAAATGCTTGATTATGAAAAACCATATCTCGATGCGGTATATGAAGCAAAACAGGGTATCGAAGAAGAAAACCTTACGATCAGTGCGATAAAGAGAGAACTTGAAAAGAATACCGGTATGTTAAAAGCACAGGACAAAGCTGATGCTATTGAGGAAGCTGCATCGAAAGAGATCATGGGCATGCTTGTTGATGAGGCAAAAGAGCATATCGACGAAGAAGCCAAGGAAGCAGAAGAAAAGGCCAAGGAGAAACAGGAGAAGGAAGAAGAACTGCATGAGAAGATCGATGCTGCTAGGGAAAGACGTAAGGAAGAAGAACTTACCGAAGACATCGTGGAATCTGCCCGGGATCTTAATGTTACAGCAACCAACATAAACGATGCCCAGAAAGATATTAAGGATATGATGAACAAACTGGCACTCGTAGAAGAAGACATGAAGGGTGCTACGGTTGATGAAAGATCATAATATTATTAGAGGATGTGAATAATATGCGTGTTCTCACTAATGTTTCCAAAGCGAAACTGGATTATCTTACAACACACAATGCAGCTGCTACAAATCCAGAAGCGTAACAGTGAATCAAACTCATAATGTATATTGATTGGTACTACCATTCAATATAGACTGGTCGGGTCACGGAAAGCGTGGCCCGATTATTTGTTTATAGTCATTTTATGTCATATGATAGCCGATTTTTGAAATATATATATAATGAGTTGCCCACCACTATTGAAGAGGCAAAGAATAAAAAGAAACAGATGGAACCAGATCCCAATCTGAAAACCCGGAGCCTACTTTGGGAACTGTTTGATCAGATGCCGTCGCTTTCAGTAGGCGCTGATCTATCGTTATGCAATAAGGGATACAATTATTGTATCAATATTAGAGCGACTGTCTGTATGTTACGGACGGTCGCATTATTTGTAAATATTTTTTGGATATGATTGTAACGTTTTTGAAACTGTGTTGTCATATATACAGAAGGAGGTGAAGCCGATGGATATCGAAAAAGTATATAACGAAATGTACGTCTGAGCTTATGCGGGGTAAGTTTCTCGTCAAGCCTGATGTAAGCTTGAAATGCCTAATTCATATATTGTAATACGGATTACATGTGATAAAATGTCAATGAAACATAATACTTGCGCGAATAGGTATTAGATATGTGTCGAGTGAAAACAACAACTATTCAGAATAAGACTTTTAAGGTCGCTGAGATAAAAGAAAAATACATACGAAATGTCATAGATGCCGCGGGTCAATGTGATTTGATCGATAAAATTGTTCTATTTGGCTCGTGTACCGGCAACAAATGTAAAAATGAGTCGGATATTGATCTTGCCATTTTTGGAAGCGAGACGGAATATAAAGCGTTACGCTCGAAAAAGTATGACAGATTTACCACACAGATATATACATTTGATGATTCCGGACAGTCATATGATCTTCTGTACTTTGTGTCCGGTAAGCAGTATAAGGGCTTGATCATGAATGACATAGAAAATGGAGAGTTAATATATGCCCGTAGTTAATACAAAAGATTTGCTTTCGATGAAACAGGTTAAAGCTGATCTTATGTTGGCAAAGTATTCTATAGATCAGTCAGAAAAAGTATCTGCAAAGATGTCAAAACCCATAAAGGGTCAATGCGGATATCATCTACAACAGGCTTGCGAGAAGACCACATGGTGGTGAGAATAGATACATTAAAGAAATGCTATATGGAAGCAGATCAGTGGTATTCTGATTTGGTTAGGGATGGTTACAAATGATTGATACTGTTTTTTGGTTACCTTTTTGGGGTATCCTGCTTCTTTGAAGCCGGATGCTCCCGGCGAGGGCTACCCCAAAGTGCTGAGGATCTGCGGAAACGGGATTCTCTTTTTTACGTTTATTATTATTGATTATTGATATGACCGGAAGGAATATTTTACCGTAGGAGATTTCAAGGCAGTCTATCGCCGGATGACCGGATAAGATGAGACGCCCGCCTCCAAGCAGGGTGAAGGGGATAGCGGAGGATAAAAAATGGTTAATTTTCACTGTGACAACGAAATGATCAACAGGGCGGCAAGGATCGCTCTTGGCGATATAAGGTCAAACTGTATTCCTTTTAAGGACGGGCTTCTCACGCAGGAGAAGGTCTGTGTTATGGCCGGCATTGACTATGACACTCCGTGGACGCGCGATACCGCGATCAATACTGTTAACGCGGTTGCTGTATTGGAACCGGAGACAGCCGGGAATACCATGATGTCGGTTCTGGAAGAGCATGACGGGATAGTCCGTGTCGGAGGCCAGTACTGGGACAAGATCATCTGGGTGATCGCCGCCGACAGGTTCTGTGATATAACGGCAGATGCCTCATTCAGGGAATTTGCGGTTACCGTTTCGGACAATACTTTCAGGCAGCTTGAGGCAGAGGAATTCGATGATGAATTCGGACTGTTCCGCGGTCCGGCTGTATACGGGGACGGTGTTGCCGCCTATCCGGACAGATATGCGAAGCCGGGCAGGCTTTATTCGGGAATACTCGAATGGCCGGATCATAACCCGGATGAACGCATCGGGAAGGGATACGGCATTCCCATCAAGGCGCTTTCCACCAATATCACATATTACGAGGCATATCTTGCCGCTGCCGGTATGGCAGACAAGGCCGGTATCATGGCGGATAAGGCAGACACGTGGCGCACCCGCGCGGCTTCTCTCAAAGAGAATATCAACAAGTATTTCTGGAATACCGGAACCGGCCGCTATGATTATTTTTTCGATCATGCAGGAAAATGTGACTACGCGGAAGCGCTCGGATTGAGCTTTGCCATCCTGTCGGACATTGCGGATGAGAAAAAGACCGCGAGCATAATAGAGAACACATATGTAAGCGCTGAAGGGATCCCTGTTGTATGGCCGGCATTTCCGCGCTACGCGGGAGAGGAGACGCTTCCGGACGGGCGCAGCAGAAGAACATACGGGAGGCATTGCGGAACAATATGGCCTCACGCGGAGGGGTTCTGGGCTCTGGCAATGAAAAAGGCCGGCTACGGCAAGGGATTTGACCTCGAGTTAATGAAGATGGCCGAGCGTGCCACTCGCGACATGCATTTTGCGGAGATCTACCATCCGGATACGGGAGAGATCTACGGCGGTCTTCAGGAACAGCACGGCAGTATGAAACTGTGGGATTCATGTTCCAAACAGACATGGAGCGCCACGGCATTTCTTGCGATGATCCTGTACGGGATTGCCGGGATCAGCTATTCGGACGGCGCAATAACATCCGCTCCATACCTTCCTGCGGGAATGAATGAAGCGGTTATCACCGGCCTTCCCACAAGGGACGGTTCTGCGACGATATCCGTAAAACGGGAGAGCGGCAAAAAAGTTACCGCAGATATTTCGTTTATGGTATGATATAATGCTGTGAATGAGATTGGAAGTGCGGAGGTAGACATATTATGCTTCGAAAGTTAATAAATGAGAGCTTATTTGTATTTACAGCAGTACTGTTTATGTCAGCAGCCTTTTCCGTGGATACGGATGCAATGACAATTGATGAGAAAACCGTTGTATATATTTCTTCCAATGATGATCGTTATCACCTGACCAATGATTGTGAGGAGGTAACTTCACCCAAGGGCACCGCTTTGGAAACCGCTCTGTCAGACGGCCGGAAGATGTGCGAAGTATGCGCGAAGAATGAGGGTCTCGATCCGGACGATGCGGCAAAGCTGACTATAGGCGACCTGCCCTTCGATACCAAGAGTAATTCGACGACAAAATCAAACAGTTCCGCATCGGACAGCTCAAACGACGATGTTGAAAGCGACTCAAAGAGCACAACGTCAAAAAGTACGACGTCCAAGACCACAACATCCAAAACCACAACATCCAAGAGTTCATCTTCATCTTCGGGCAGTTCATCCGGGGAATTGATGACGGAGAGGCAGAGAAAGAACAAATTTTACTCCAAGACGAATCCCAAAAGAGGAGAAAAGCCTGTTACCGTACCGCGCCCGTCAAGCGCGGGATTCCGGTATGCGGATTTTGCGACGTACAATTCATACAACTCCGAGAACAAACTGGGCGGGACTCCGGTATATCTGCTGGGAACAATAATGGATATCCAGCCGGTCAAACAGTCCGGTTCGGTGTACAGCCTTGCCGTACTGGTAAACGACTGTGACGGATATCAGTGGTATATGAGATGCAGCTGCAGCAAGGATAAATATGACCTGTTGAAAGCGGAAATGCTTGGGAAAGCCGCATATATCTACGGTATTTATTCGGGCTACTCGGGTGTAACCAACAGACCGATGCTCGACATCAATTCCGTCTTTGAGGTCGGAGGGAATATTGTAAGTATTGCTCTCTACCAGTAGATCAGTCTATTATGCTTTTATTCAACAGCGGGAACAATAGCGAGGATATAACGATCCCGGATACTCCCTGAACGGTGTTTGCGGGAACGCTCGCAACGGCGCCTTTACCGTATATTATCAGTTCAAACGCGAGATACCCGCCTGCAACAACGATAGTAGAGAATATGCCGCAGAGTATTACGCGTATGTGGTCATTTTTGATCTTGCCGGATAGTTTGCGATAGATCAGACCACTTCCTGCCGCGCACAGTCCTTTGACGATAAAAGTGACCGGAAAGTAGACAAAATAGCCTCCGAGTGCGTCTGCGAGCGCGGAACCGATTGCCGCCGCAGCACCTCCGTAGAGCGGTCCTAATATAACACCTGCAAGGATAACAAATGCATCACCCGGGTGTATGTAGCCGCCTGTCCCCGGAGTGGGTATCTTGATGATAAAGGTGGCAACGAGAATAAGTGCGGCAAACAAAGCTGTTTTTACAAGTGACAGAGTTTTCTTATCGGACATATGTTAGCACCTCCCTGCTTTTATACACTTATACATTCGATTGGAAATGATGTCAATAACTGCGTTTATACGTAATTTCTATTAAAAGTTATAATGAACGTGTTATCGTAAACGAAATAATTTCGTTTACGGTAGAAGGTTCGGAAGGAAAGAGGTTATATATGGTTAAGGATGGTATCAAAAGTGGAACCATGACGGCGAAGATCGTGGCTCAGGGCGCGATAATCGCGGCATTGTATGTTGTGCTGTCACTTGTCACTTATCAGTTCTCCTATCTGGAGATCCAGTGCAGGGTTGCGGAAGCGCTTTGCATGGCGATCTATTTTACACCCGCCGGTGTATGGGGAGTATTTGTGGGGTGCTTTATCACCAATCTGTTCTCGGGTTCGTGGATTGACATAGTGTTCGGCTCCGCGGCAACGCTGATCGCGGCACTGCTTACAAGAGCCATCGCCATACCTGTCAGAAAAAAATGCGGCAGGAATCCTGACATGAAGCATATGCTGCTGATTCCGATTCCGACTGTCGTTATAAATGCGATCGTCATTCCTTTCGTGTTATATTACGGTTACGGTATCGTCAGTATGGGATCGGCAACTGCAAAGTGGTCGGTCATCGGCCTTATGATGTTCTCCATAGCCGCGGGCGAGATCATATCATGCTATGTGTTCGGCCCGATCGTCGTAAAGCTCATGACCGCCGCAGAGGCAAGGATTTCCGTATCCGCCTGAGATATACGCTTTGCGGGATCAGAACAAACATTAGTGATTTAGGGCGAGGGATAGGGTATCTTCGATGGGTGAGGTTATACAGGATTACAGAACGAGACAGAGCGGTCCGGATCTTATAAGGTCGATCGCGTGTTTCTTTGTGGTCGGTGCACATTTCTATCTTAATATGGGATATTACGATGCCCCGCTTGCAGGGACAAAGATGTTTATCGAGACGGCGTTCCGCTGGCTGTTTGTGACGGCGGTACCGCTGTTTTTTATGCTGACGGGGTATTTCAAGAGGAACAAGAAGGCTGACAGGAGCCACTACGCTGCCCTTATCCCGCTTGTGATATCGTATGTTGTCATATCTGTTGCCAAGATGATACTGTATAACAGGCTGTACGGCCGGATATACAGCGTAAAGGACATATTTGTCAATCTCGGCAATTATCAGATCGCATGGTATATGGGGTTGTATCTGTGCCTGTTCCTTCTGATCCCTTTTCTGAATAAGATGTGGTATGCCCTTGATAAGAGGGAGCAGAACATTCTCATCGCTTCTCTTGTGTTCCTGTGCTCGGTCTATCCGGTGTGGAATTATATAGCACCGTCGTATTTTACCGGAATATATCCGGTTCTGTTCTATTTTCTCGGGATTGCGGTACATGACAGACAATGGCGTCCGAACCGGATACTTCTCGTATGTATCCTTGTGCTGACCGTTGTTGCGGAGGCTTTTATAAGCGTGAAGTTTACATCGACCGGAACGTTCGACTGGAACCTTATCTCGACTGCTGACGGCACATACGGAACACTGTTCATACTCATCTGCACGGTCGCCATCTTCCTGCTTCTCTATGATGTGGATATAAGCCGGGCGTTCATCAGACGTATTCTTGCGTCGATAAGCTCGGTTTCTTTTGAGATATACCTGTTTGCGGGCGCATACGATGCGATAATCTATATGTATGCAAAACGATTCCTGGCAGGTCCCGTGGAGTCGTTCTGGTGGTTTTTCGTAACAGTGCCGCTAAGCTTTTTGTGCGCGTATGTTTCTTCACTTATATTTCATACTGTCCTGCATTTACTCGCGGGTGTTGTCTTCAACAAACGATAGTGATATAATTTTTCCATGAAAAATCTGCTTTTTATATATAATCCCAAGGCGGGAAAAGGGAGCATCGGAACCCACCTCGGAGATATTGTGGAGATTTTTTCCGAAGGCGGATACAAGGTCACTATCTATCCTACCAAATGCGTGGGCGACGGTGAGATTATAGCCGGACAATGGGGCGGAGAATATGACAGGATAGTGTGTGCCGGAGGCGACGGTACGCTTGATGAGGTTGTTACCGGGATGCTCTTACACGGGATCAGCGTTCCTGTCGGATATCTGCCGACAGGCTCGACCAATGATTTTGCAAGGAGCATAGGGCTGCCCAGAACAGTCAGGAAGGCTGCACGGGTAGCAGCATCCGACAATTATTTCAAATGTGACATAGGCCGGTTCAATTCCGGATATTTTGTATATGTGGCTGCGTTCGGACTGTTTACCGATGTGCCGTATGAGACAGATCAGGGAATGAAGAACATCTTCGGGTATTCGGCATACGTTGCCGAGGCGGTCAGGAGACTGCCGACGATCAGGTCGATACCTCTTCGCATTGAATATGACGATGATGTCATAACGGATGATTTTCTGGTCGGGATAATCACCAATTCCGAGTCCGTTGCGGGGATGAAATCGTTACCGGGATCGGATGTTGAGCTTAATGACGGTTTGTTTGAGGTTATGCTTGTAAGGTCTCCCGACAATATCCGTGATTTTAACCTGATCGCGCCGGCGATTCTCGACCGGAGGATCAGATCGGAGAACGTCATACGGTTTAAATGCCGTAATATTACCATTGAATCCGATGAGCCCATACCGTGGAATCTTGACGGTGAATTCGGAGGAATGTCTGACAGGACGGAAATAGAAAACCTGCGCGAGGCCATGGAATTTGTGATATGAACGGACTTGTTCTTGAAGGCGGTGCGATGCGGGGGCTGTTTACAGCCGGAGTGCTCGATGTCTTTCTGGAAAACGGAATCAGATTCGACAATGTTATAGGCGTAAGCGCCGGCGCATGCTTCGGATGCAACTATGTATCCGGACAGAACGGCAGATCGATACGCTACAACATGAAATATGCAAAGGATAAGAGATATTGCAGCGTTTCATCCCTTATCAGGACGGGAGATATATTCGGAGCCGAGTTCTGCTATCACACGTTGCCGTCTGAGCTTGACAGATTTGACGAGGGCGCGTTTATTGCGTCCGGCATACCATTCTATATGGTCGTGACAGACATTGAAACGGGTGAAGCCGGATATCACAGGATGTGCGACGCATCATACACGGAACTTGAATGGATGAGGGCAAGCTCGTCAATGCCGCTCGTATCGAACATAGTGGAGATAGACGGGGGCAAGTACCTTGACGGGGGCATGACCGATGCGATACCGCTCAAAGCTTCCGAGGCGCTCGGATGCGACCGGAATGTAACGATACTTACCAAGCCGAGGGGATACCGCAAGAGCCATGAGAAGAGCATGCCTCTTATAAAGCGCAGATACAGGAAATACCCGAACCTTGTCCACGCAATGGATATCAGGCATATTGCCTACAATGAGCAGCTCGATCATGTATTCGGGCAGGAGAAGGCGAGGAATAATTTTGTCATATGTCCCAAATCGCCGCTGCCGCTCGGACATATATGCCACGATCCTCTTGTGATGCGGGAGGCATATGATATCGGCAGGAGTGAAGCGGAAGAACTTATGCCTGCGCTGGAGAGATTCCTGAATATATAAAGGGGAAGTAAAGGGGAGAATGAACAAGCATTTTATCAGGTCTGTATTGCTGACAACAGCAGTTTTGACGCTGTGCTTTTCTTCGGATGTGCATGCGGATGTTAAGACCGTTGATCTTGTTATATTTGCCGGACAGAGTAATATGTCGGGACGCGGAGGGAATGCCATGGCGGCTCCCGCAGTTCCCGTAGATACCGGATATGAGTTCAGGATAGGAACATGTCCTACCGGGATATATCCGGTCACGGAGCCTTTCGGGATATATTCGAACGGATATCTGTCCGATCTCCCGGCGCTTCGCGGAGGCTCTCTTGTATCGGCGTTTATGAACTCATATTATAAGGCGACGGGAACCCCGGTTCTGGGATTTTCGGCGGCACGCGGAGGGACAAGCATAGGATACTGGCAGTCCGCGCAGGTTCAGGCGGAACTGGCAAGTAAATATGATACAATAATCGCGTGGTGTAATGCCAATCATATCAATGTCCGCAGAAAATATGTCGTATGGCTTCAGGGTGAGACTGACGCCATCGCCAACATTGATATGAATACATACAAGACGGGACTTTCCAATGTGTTCACACGGCTGTTTGTCAAGGGTCTGGATCAGGTATTTGTGATCACGATAGGGAAATACGCCGGTCTTCCGGGAGCATATGATACAGTCATTGCTGCCGAACGTCAGTTGTGCGCGACCGATCCGAGGTTCACACTGGGGACTGATGTTCTTACGTCTCTTCCGGAGACGTATCTTGTTGACGGATGCCATTATGATCAGTCAGCGCTTAATATTGCGGGAACACAGTGCGCCGCTGCAGCCGCGCATTATGTACCGGCATTTTGGTAAGTGGAGGAAAAATGCGGAATATTGCGGTTTTTCTTGGGGAATTACAACTGGACAGTCAGCGTAAGGTCGTTGAAGGTATTGCCGATGCCGCCAAAGCTGACGGCAATAACATTGTAGTATACTGCCTTACGCTGTCCAAGGATGAAAAATATAATCTGGGTGAATCTGCCGTAATGCTATATGATGATTTTTCCGGCTACGACGGGTTTATCATCTATGCAGAAAGCATTTACTCGCCCAAGATCAGGGATCTCGTGATCGATAAGATCAGGGATCAGGGCAAGCCGTGCGCCTCAATAGACTGTACGATAGAAGGAATGATCAATATCAACAGCGATAACGAGACGGCAATGCGCACCCTGGCAAGACACATGGTAGTGGATCATAATGTCCGTACGGTCAATTTTATCGGGGGTCCCGAAGACTCGATCGATGCAATAACAAGAAAACGTGTATTTGCCGAAGAGCTTGAAAAAGCGGGACATTTATTTGACGAGAAGAGATGTTTTACCGGTGATTACTATGCCAGGAGCGGAAGAGCGGCCGTCAAGTATTTTGAAAGCCAGGGACTGCTTGAGGCGGATGCTTATGTATGTGCCAATGACCAGATGGCGCTTGGAGCGTTCTATGCACTTAGTGACCGTGGGATCAGAGTTCCCGAGGACACACTGCTGTCCGGCTACGACAACATATTTGAAGCAGCCAATAATTATCCCAGGATCACTTCCGTCAGCCGTTATGAAAACAAGATAGGCGAGAGCGCCTACAGGAGCATTATAAATGCGATTGAGGGACGGCAATACGATAAGACACTGGTTGTGCCTTCGGAGGTTATATTCGCCAAGAGCTGTGGGTGCAGTGCCGACCGGGAGATCAATCACCGTATCGTGGTTAACCAGTATTCGAGAATGAAGCTTAGGGAAGCGCGGTATTCGGAGATGGTGAACGAGCTTACCGTTGAACTTACGGTTGCGAAATCCGCGGATGATATATGTACGTCGCTAAAGAGCCGTATTCCCGATCTCGGTGGTGATTCCTTCACGATCGAAATGTCCGAGAATTTCGGCAGTCATTCCGGATCAAGGGTAAAACATACCGGAATTGAATATTGTGACGGCAGTTTTAATAAGATAAGCGGCGACAGCTCAAGGGAGCGTCGTCTCAGATATGACAGTGAAAGCGGCGGCAACATTTATATTATATACTCGCTGCATTACGGAGAGAACTTTTACGGTCTCGTATCGATCCGCAATTCGGTAATGCCTCTGTATTCGGAGTTCTACCGGGTTCTTATCATGACGATATCAAGCGCACTCGAACAGGTATATAACCTTGGCAAGATGCAGAAGATGATCAAGACGCTTGATGAGATGTGGGTGTTCGATCCGATGACGCATGTGTACAACCGCGCGGGATTTTTCAAGTATTCCGAGGCGATCATGGAAAAAGCCCGCAAGGATCAGGAGGATATGTTCTTCATATTCCTGGATCTTGACGGACTCAAAAATGTCAACGATGCATACGGTCACGAAACGGGAGACCGGATGATATGCGATATGGCGGATGTTCTGCGCAAGACGAGAAATAAAGAAGAACTGCTCATGCGGTATGGCGGCGATGAGTTTGTCGTATTCGGAAAGGGTGTCTCGCCGGCAGAGGTAGAGGAGGATATAGCGCGGATACGACGTGTAATGGAAGAGCAGAACGCAACCGGAAAGCGCAAATTCAAGCTTGATGCAAGTATAGGCTACCATATGGTGCCTTATGATAACAAAAAGCCACTGAGCGCGCTGATCGAGCTTGCCGATCAGGAAATGTACAAGGAAAAGAGAGAAAAACATAAGAGGTGAGAATTCTCACCTCTTTCTTAATTCTATGCTGCCTCCGTTTGCCAGATCTTTGCCGTCAAGGAGCAGAAGCTTTTCGGCGAGCAGCTTGGATAGCCCCGCATATATTGTACACATCGTGATAAGGTCTTCGGTATTCTCGACGCTTTCCTCGATCCTCTCCGTGTGGTCGAGTATCGGCCCGGCAACAAGACGTATCTGCTTGAGAAAATACTGTATTGTATATTTGTGCCTGTCCGAATACCGGTCGTATATCTTCTTCACATCTTCTTCGGAAATATCCATCGGAATTATCGTTGAGATCACCGCTATCGGAAGTATCTGCTTCATTGTGCATATCATGACAAGATAGGCAATGTGCGTCCTGTAGTATTTCTTCTTGACCGGCTCCGGCATTATCTTGGTGCGCACATAGTTGTTGATAGTGGCAGCGGTTATTATCTGTTCGTCCTTGAGCTCTGGCGGCAGGTAATCAAGATATTCCTTGAGGAGAATAATGATCTGCTCCATATACAGGCCGATATTGGGGATCTCATCCCACGAAGGAAGCTTGAATTCCTCAAGGTATTTTTCCCAGCGGCGGAGCTTTCCCGCAACGAGATCTTTATCAAAATTCATGACTGATGCATGTCCTTTCTGTAAAATCATTCCCACGCACGCCCACAGCCATGTAAGCATGTCGTGTGACCAAAGATATCATATCATGTTGATAATAAGATTTCACTATTTATTTTTGTATTGACATGAAGTACTTCAATTGCTAATCTAATATAGATGATTAGATAATGTTGTACAAAGTATTGGTTCGCCAATACGGTTTTTTAACGATCGGGAGGTTATATGAGCGAATATGTTATCATGACTGACACCGGATGTGACATCGAATTTGATACTCTGGAGAAATGGGGCGTGGGATTTTCCAAGCTCACGTTTCAATTTGAGGACGGGATCGAGCACCTTGAGGGCGATATGAGCAACAGCGAATTCTACACGCGGATGCGTGCGGGAGAGGTCAGCAGGACAAGCGCTGTCAATGTGGAGAACTTCAAGGAATTATTCGAGGGGGCACTCAGGCTCGGAAAGGATGTATTGTATATAGGATTTTCTTCGGGAATATCGGCAACATCGAATTCGGGCAAGATGGCAGCCAATGAACTGAGGGACCTGTACCCGGACAGAAAGATAATAGCTATCGATACTCTGTGCGCGTCGGCGGGTGAGGGTCTGATCCTTCACTTTGCGGTTGAAAAGAAGAATTCGGGCGCAGATATTGAAGAGACCGCAAGATATGTTGAAGAGCTTATTCCGAAGCTGGCACACTGGTTTACAGTGGAAGATCTTGTGTATTTGAAGAGAGGGGGCAGGGTAAGCAGCGCGGCCGCATTTGCCAGCGGCATTCTCGGGATTAAGCCGGTGCTCCATGTGGACGACGAGGGACTGCTCATAAACATGATGAAGGTCAGGGGCAGAAAGCAGTCACTGAAGACCATTGCCCAAAAGTATATGGAAACGGCCGATGATCCGAAGAACGGAATATACTACATATCGCACGGCGACTGTATTGATGATGCGAAGGAACTTGAGAGTATGATCGTGGCAGCAGGCGGCAACAAGTGTGCGCTCTTTACCTCTATAGGTATGATAATCGGGTCGCATTCCGGTCCCGGAACCATTGCACTGTTCTTCCTTGCGAGCGGAAGATGATCAATCGGATGAATCTTCCCCGGGCGTGATCGCAAAGAACCATCTCGCCATCAGAACGGCCGGGATCACGCTCAGTATAAATGAAAGCGGCTGTGCTTCCTGAACACCGGCTATTCCCCGGAGCTCGGGCAGTATCAGCAGAAGAGGGATCAGCAGAACTCCCCCGCGAAGTGATGATAACACTGTCGCGGGGATTTTTTTGCCGCTTGACTGCATCAGCATTTCAGTGACCGTTGCTATCGGCATAAAAAGCTGCGCGACGCACTGCAGCCGAAGCGCCCGTGTTCCCACAGCTATTACTGCCGGATCGTCCCTGAACAAACGGATAAGGTCATTGGAGAATATCATTGCAAACACCGTGAGCACTGCCAGAACGATCTCGGACAGGATGATCGTATACCGGTAGGCATCGCGAAGGCGTCTGAACTTGCCGGCGCCATAGCTCCATGCACATACGGGCTGAAATCCCTGGCCTATTCCGAGTGCGATAGCAAACAGGAAGAATGACAGCCTTGTAACTATCGTCATTGCCGATACTCCGGCATCCCCCGCGAACTCCGCGGCCTTGAAGTTGACCACGATCGTTGTCAGACTTCCGAGACCCTGCCGCAGAAGGGAAGGGAATCCTGTCTCGATTATATCTATAAGCGTTCTGTCCCTGACGGTGATATTGGAGAATTTCAGTTTTGTCTGTGTTCTGCCTGTTACGAACATATACAGCAGGATCGTAAAGCTGATAACCTGTGAGATCGCAGTGGACAGACCGGCTCCGGCTATCCCCATATCCATTCCGAATATGAACAGCGCGTCTCCGCCGATGTTGAGTATCCCTCCGGTCAGAAGACCTATCATCCCGAGATTTGCCTTGCCCTCGTATCGAAGCATATTGTTGAGGGTAAAGCTTGCCGAACAAAACGGCGCAACAAACATGATGGTGTTAAGGTAATCCCTTGCATAGGGAGCGATCGTTTCCGTACTCCCGAGCATCCGGATAAGGGGTTCTTCGAAGATGAAACCGAGGATCGCGATGACAAGCCCGCTTGCAAATGATGCAAAAAATCCGGTAGATGCGATGATGCTGGCAGTCTGATTATCCCTGGAGCCGAGCCGCCTTGAGAGCATGCTTCCCGACCCCTGGCCGAACATGAATCCGAATGCCTGCAGGATCGACATGAATCCGAAGACCACTCCGACCGCTCCGCTTGCCGAGGTACCGAGAGTCCCTACAAATGCCGTATCCACCAGATTGTAGATCGTCGTAACAAGCATGCTTAAGACCGTCGGGATCGAAAGGGTGATGATAAGCTTGTGGATGGGCGTCTGCGTCATCCGGATATATTGATTGTCAACAGGTTTATTTTCGTTCATAATGGTATATTATACAGCAAATATACATTTTATAGTGAACGAATTTAACTCGACAGTTATCACAACAGGCGGAACCAATGAATACGACATTATGCTACATCAGAAACCCGAATAACGAATATCTGCTGCTTCACCGCAACAAGAAGGAAAACGATCTTAACGAAGGCAAATGGATAGGCATCGGAGGAAAGTTTGAGGCAGATGAGACGGCGGAAGAGTGTGTATGCCGGGAGGTTTACGAGGAAACCGGCCTTACGCTTACCGATTACCGTCTTCACGGGCTTGTGAAGTTTGTATCCGATACATGGGATAACGAAGATATGTACCTGTTCTCGGCAACGGGATATACGGGGGAGCTCATCAAAGAGTGTGACGAGGGAGAACTTGAGTGGGTTCCCGCCGAAAGGGTGCTGTCGCTTCCCACGTGGGAGGGCGACAGGTATTTCCTTGGGCCGCTTCTTGAGGGGCGTGAACGTATAGACATGATCGTCGAATATGAAGGCGACAGGCTCGTCCGGCATGAGGATCTGAGTACGCCGGTAGATACGATTAGATCATCCGTCATCACTTCATGCCACGGATTTTCGACGAGGACGGGAGGAGTAAGCGACGGAATGTATGCCACGCTCAATCTCGGAATGAACGGAGGAGATGACAGGGCAAGAGTAACAGAAAACTGGAACAGATTTCTTGCGTCTGCCGGGATCGGCCGGAGGGAATTCGTATATGGGAAGCAGGTGCACGGAGGCAATGTCCATATAGCCGGGGAAGAGGATCTTCGCCCTGCATACGGACAGTATCCCGACGCAAGATGCGAGATCGAATGTGACGGATATGTTACCGCTTTGCCGAATGTTCCGCTTGTGATCTTTACTGCCGACTGCGTACCGCTTCTTCTTGAAGATACAAAAGCGGGAATAGTCGGCGCCATACACTGCGGATGGCGAAGCACGGTTGCGGATATCGAAAAGAATGCGATAGATGCCTTTACAGGTCTTGGTTCAAATGTCAGGGATATTCACGCTGCAATAGGTCCCGCGATCGACAAATGCTGCTTTGAAGTGGGAGAAGAGGTTATTGAGGCAGCGGGCAGGCTGATAGGAGATGATATCGACCGGTTCTATAAGGCGAGGGGCGACAGATTCATGCTTGATCTAAGGGGAGTCGTGCGTCACAGGCTTATCATGCTGGGATTATCGGATGCTAACATAGAAACTGTCGGGGAATGCACAAAATGCAACCCCGACAGGTATTATTCACACAGGGGCACGATGGGAAACCGCGGCAGCCTTGCGTGTGTCATCATGCGTACTGACTGTCAGTGATTATGAGCGACAGCGCTCTTTCTGTATATTATATCATCTCTTGAAGGCCCGTTGCTTATCATGGTGATCGGATATCCGATCTTTCTTTCTATGAATTCTATATAATTGCGGCAGTTTTCGGGAAGCTTGTCATATTCGCGTATGCCGGCGATATCGCACTTCCATCCGGGAAGTGTTTCGTATACCGGTTTGGCTATCCGAAGAAGCCTTGTTACCGGGAACTGGGTAGTTACCTCACCGTTTATCTCATAACCGACACATACGGGTATCTCATCGAGATATCCCAATACATCAAGAACAGTAAACGCCACGTCGGTAGTTCCCTGAAGAGCACATCCGTATTTGGAAGCGACACAGTCGAACCATCCCATACGCCTCGGACGTCCGGTCGTCGCACCGTATTCACCACCGTCGCCGCCCCGTCTGCGAAGCTCGTCGGCTGCTGCCTCGTCCGTTATCTCACTGACAAATTCACCGGCACCAACGGCCGAAGAATATGCTTTGCATACCGTTATTACCTGTTTGATCTCATAGGGAGGGATACCGGCTCCTACCGCGCCGTATGCGGCGAGAGTATTAGACGATGTTACCATGGGATATATGCCGTGGTCGCAGTCCTTGAGAGTTCCAAGCTGTCCCTCGAGAAGTATGGTCTTGTTGTTCTTGATTGCCTCGCGCAGGTATGAGGAAACGTCGCACACATAAGGAGCGATCATCTCGCGGTACTGCATGAGCGTGTCATATGTTTCTTCAACATCGATAAGAGGCTTGTGGTACAGATGCTCGAGAAGGATATTCTTCTGAACGCATACGCCTTCTATTTTATCCTTGATGTTTTCTTCCGTATCCCAAAGGTCGCTTACCTGAAAACCGATCTTTGCGAACTTGTCCGAATAGAAAGGGGCGATCCCCGATTTGGTCGATCCGAATGATTTTCCCGCAAGGCGTTCTTCCTCGTATTCATCAAACTTAATGTGATAGGGCATGATGATCTGAGCACGTTCCGAGATAAGCACAACAGGCTCCGGCACTCCCTTGGACGTAATGCTTTTGATCTCATCTACAAGTATCGGTATATTGAGAGCCACTCCGTTTCCGATGATGTTGACGGTGTTTTCGTTGAACACGCCCGACGGAAGAGTATGCAGCGCAAACTTGCCGTATTTGTTCTTAATCGTATGCCCCGCATTGGCACCGCCCTGGAACCTTATAACGACATCGGCATTCTGCGCCAGCATGTCAGTGATCTTTCCCTTGCCTTCATCGCCCCAGTTGGCGCCGACAACCGCTTTTACCATGTCTGTTACCTCCACCTGAATCTACAGTCGAAATAAAAAGGGTACCATAAACACTTTTATGGCCCCTTTGCCAAAGAGAAATATACGACGCATGCGTATAAAAGTCAATATCCCTTTTCGTTGTTTTTGCCGTCAGACGAACATATCCGGTCCAATATATGATATAATACGTAAACACGAGACGGATTATAATGAACGGATGTTTAGGAGGCAACTGACATGAACAATAAGATCAAGGCAATTACAACGGCGCTGGCTCTATCGGCTGTACTGGCGGGCTGCGCGACTGTAAATGTTAATATAACCCCAAACGGTTCCGGGAGCGGTAACAAACCATCAATGGCCAACCCGTGGCTTAGCATCAGCGAAGAGGAAGCATCATCATATCCCCGCATGTTCAAGGCGCCCGATAATGCCGAAAATATCCGTTGGAGTATGTTGGATCCGACAGATGACCTCAAGAGCGCTGATGACGGACTTGTTGATCTTGATTTTGACATAACGGACGAATACAGAACCCTCTCTTTTAAGGCGCGATATATGTACGGAGCGTCTGAAGATACCGATATTTCCGGACTGTATTATGACTGGACGGTCACCGATGAGGGTACAATGGCTAACTGGGGCGGCGGTCAGATGCCGGTCAGATTATTCAGATACATTGGCGATGATGAAACCGTTGATCTGATCACATGGTACGATATCGAGATTGGCATTGCCTATTGTCTTTCCGTCAAGGCACCTGATCTCGACGGATTTGACATTCAGGCCGTTGCGGAGAGTATGTATCCTGATGATTACGTTGATTTCGGAGATGGTCCCACTGATTTTCTCCAGTATCAGTCCGGTGTCACTGATTTTGACAGTTATGACGATGTAATCTCATATCTTGAGGAAGGTCAGGGATACGCATATATTAACGTATACGGCTGTGACAATGAAATGCTTGCGGTATCCGAGCTTGTCTTTGAAGCGGATCATACGTCCGCTGACATGTCTCTGTATAAGATGGAGGACGGCAAGCCTGTACAGGTCGCCAATGTAACCGGAAACGGAAGCGCATATCCGATACGGCTTGCGGACGGGATCATATACACAGGCGACAATCATACATATGAGACATGGTTTATGGGCCCATATGGGGGTCTGATGATGAAGGATTGCATAGACGACGGGACGAATGACGGAAGCGGCGAGTTTACCGGCTTTATGCGTGATGACAACAACTTCGATAATGATCGTGAATTTACCGGCGGGCAGGAGGAATTCGATGAGCTGATAAGCAGGAGAGAAGAAATACCCGCTATAAAGTTTAATGTGATCGGTCTCGGGGAAGATGATACGGAATATGAGCAGGTCATCGACATCTCAGGTTGCGATACGTTAACCGATATAGTTGATAAGAAGATTCCGGCAGGCATGGCGTACACAAATGCCCCGATAGGAGCGGACGGAGCGCTTCTTGTGGCGAGCGGCGCATATGATGATCTTGAGGGTCATATGGCTGCAATAGATGCCGAAGTATACATTTACGTTGATGGAGTGCCCGCGTATATCGGATATGTAATGTCAGCCGGTACTGCGACCCCGCTTGTTGCAGCAGACGGACACCTGTACACTGCCAGCCACCACAGCGTCAATAAGTACGGGATAACAGACGGCAGGCTTGAGCTTGCGGAAACCGCCGGGGAAGTATTCGACTCCGACGGTAATGTCACCTACTATTGCGGAACCGGGGAAGCCGGCAATACCGACGACTCTGATCAGGATAAAGCGCAGCAGATCTACGAGAGGCTGTGGGATGAATATTTTGATGCGGAAATCCTGAATTTTGACGTGATCAAATAAAAATAAGTTGACTATGGAAAGCGACTTTGATATTATAGTGAGGTCGTCGAAAGATGAAGGAAGCGGAAGTGTCGGAATTGGCAGACGAGCAAGACTAAGGATCTTGTGAGCAATGCGCTCGTGTGGGTTCAAGTCCCATCTTCCGCACTGGGTTGAGAGCTCAGGAACGTTGAGAAATCAGTGTTCCTGAGTTTTCTTTTTGCGGAAAATAGATCAGATTTTGGGGTTCCCCAGGGGTTCCCGGGGTCCCTAGATGCTGTTCATACTGCGAATCCAGTAAAACTCTTACATTCTCGAGATAATCCTTCTGTGCAAAGCTGTAAAACATCAGGTTGGTCTGGATCGAATGACCAAGCATGTACCGTTATGGTCTGGAATCTCTGCAGTATAAAACGATTGCTGAGAACGCAGCATTCTTTCATCTGACGGAAAAGCATATGCGGGCGATTGAAGAACGCTCCCTCGCCAAGTTAAGAGCAGGTATGAATGATGGGAAGATACTGTAAAAAAGCGATGAATGGCACATTTTTACCACAAAACGTCACAGACGTTGTGGTATAATCGTAGTTGTAATTTTATAGAAACACGAGGTTGTCTGATGACCAAGAAAGAAAAAGAGTATTATATCAGTTTGATAAACGAACTGCGAAAACTTCCTACCGAAATTGAATGGGTTGAATTCAAGGAGAATAATGATGCCCCGAATGTAATAGGAGAATACCTATCTGCTTTATCTAATGCTGCCGCATTACATGAGCAGGAAACGGCCTACCTTCTTTATGGAATCAATAACGAAAACCATGAGATTGTTGGAACATCGTTTCACTATCGTGAAACAAGAGTTGGGAATGAAGAACTTGAAAATTGGCTCATAACGCAATCAACACCAAGAATTGATTTTAAGTTTGTGGAAGTAGACACTGCTGAAGGATTTGTCGTCCTTATTGTAATCCCTGCAGCGAGAGTTCAGCCTACTGCATTTAAAGGCGAA
Source organism: uncultured Lachnospiraceae bacterium (assembly GCA_905235745.1). Classification (GTDB taxonomy): domain Bacteria; phylum Bacillota; class Clostridia; order Lachnospirales; family Lachnospiraceae; genus UBA2868. The sequence continues at coordinate 1,278 of CAJOMN010000012.1, read as the reverse complement.
GAACTTATTCGTGTCGGCTCATATAGGAAGAAGTTAAAGGAATTCCCTGAAAAAGAACGTAAACTTTGGCGTTCTTTTGAAATCAGACCATATGAGACACTACCAGCGCAGCTTGATGTTGATGCAGAAACATTAACTCAGCTCCTGGATACAGGGGCGTTTTATACGCTGATGCATCTTCCGATGCCAAGTACTAGGGATGGAATTATCCATGATTTTCAAGAATATGGTTTTATTAAACGAATGGATAATGGACATTATTCCATTACAAATATGGGGGCTTTACTCTTTGCAAAGGATATGCATAAATTTGATTACCTTGATAATAAGCGTATACGGGTGATTAAATACAATGGCAGCGCCAAGACACACGCCGTAAGAGATAAGTTCTTCAATAAAGGCTACGCTATCGAATTTAATGACATTGTTGAATATATCATGAGTATGCTCCCACAGGAAGAAACAATCGAAACCGCATTACGACAAGAATTTATAATGTTTCCTGAAAAAGCGATACGTGAAATATTGGGGAATATGATTATCCATCAAGATTTGACCGCTCGTGGTCAAAGTCTTATCGTCGAGATATTTGATGAGCGGATTGAGGCAACTAATCCGGGCTGTCTTCTTGTAGATGTTGACCGCATTATTGATACAGCTCCGCATGCGCGTAATGAAAAGATGGCGAATTTCCTGCGAATGGCTCATATCTGTGAGGCTAGAGGAAGCGGTTTTGACCGAATTGAGGAGGGAATGCGTGATTGGAAAATCCCAGCTCCTAAAGTTGAGACCACGGAAGACTTTTGCCGAACAAAACTTTATTGGCATGAGACACTGAGCAAATGGTCAAAGGAAGATAAAATCAGAACCTGCTACATTTATGTTTGCTACTGTTATGTAAATGGTATGGATGCAACAAATACGATTTTGAGAGAGCGATTTGGGGTTTCTGAAAAGAACAAGGCTACTATATCTCGAATCATTAAAGATACCGTAGATAATGGGCTCATTCGGCTGTATGATGACACTACGGCTCCTCGTTACTATAGGTATATTCCTTATTGGGCATAAGTTTAAGTTGATAGTAAGTTGATTGAAGGGCATGTATTGAAAGCAGAATCCTTATTTTACACTGCTTTTAAGTTGATGGTAAGTTGATTGCTATAAAAAAGGAGATTGTTGTGTTCTGGGATAAAATCGCATCATTATATGATCTTTTCGAAAGAATTTATAATAAAAAGGTTTATGATAGGACGGGGCTCGAAGTTGCCAAATATG
>CAJOMN010000011.1:408-114080 GCA_905235745.1 uncultured Lachnospiraceae bacterium | reverse complement strand
AGCATGTTCCACTGTATCTATCGTCTCTGAATGCTCCGTGAGCCGATCCTCAAAGCCCTTGCTCTTAAGCCATTCATAAACATGATCATTTATCATCGTTCAATCCCCACCTTATTTCTTATTCGGCGCCGCACTCAGGCTGTTCGTAATCCCTCTAGGATCGCGGATACCGGAGATCCATTCCCTTTGATTATCTGTCATCACTCGGGATGCACCTCACATTCCAAATTCAGCGCACAGCTTATCAAAACGCTCCTGTTCCTTTTCTTTAATAGGTTTTGACAGATCGTTCATACAATGATGTATCACATCCGCATCCTTCAAAACCTCATCCATGGGGCTGTCCACCACCAGTTTATCGTCATGGTGATATATGGCTGAGCAGATCATGTCCGTCTCTGTCTCGTCCGTCAGTCCCAGTTCACCAAGTATCTCCCTGGCAAGATCAGCGCCCTTATGAGCGTGATCATCATATGAGCCGGTCTTATATGCATGAAGGTCATGAAGCATGGCCGCCATAGCTGCAATCTCCGGATCAAGACCTCGCTTTTTTGCTATCATGGTCGCTGCAAGCGATACTCCATATAGGTGTGCTATCGCGCTAGTACGCTTGTCCGGATCCTCCATCTTGTTGATCTCGGTATCTACATATTTTCGAAGTTCTTTTAATCTGCTCACAAAACACTCCTCATATGATTCAAGCGGTCTATATCCCGTATTGCCTGTGCTGTTTTTAGCAGAGTTTGATACGACATAATTAATTCCTCTCTTCATCATTCATTTTCAGTTCAAAAATCACTTATAGGATGAAGCTGCAGATATGCCAAGTTACCACCGGTAGATAGTGCTTCTATCTCCTTCAGTTTTTCAGCATCTTGGCAGTTGTACTTGTTTATCAGGACAGTTGTTCCCGGATAGACATACTTATCAACACTCTGCATGGGTTTGGTACTTCTCCTTCAGTTTCTGCTGAAATTCCTCACGAGACATATCTCCCTTAACAAGTTTCTCAAGTTCGGATAAGCCGTCTTCGTTAATCTGCAATTCTTCTATAGCCAGAGTGGCTTTAGTCTGTCGAATTGCATCAATCTCAGCGGGCGATAAATCGTTGCTAATGTATCCATCATTCTTCATAACACGGGAAATAAGAGCTATGAGATAATTAGGAGGAGTAGTAACCCCTTGCTCCCAGTGCTGAATGTTGGCTACCGGAATTCCTAAATATGTAGCAAATCTATTTTGACTCATCTGTGTAGTATTTCTTAGTTCTTTAATTGCATTCATGGCGTGCCCTCCTATATACTGTTAGTATATACTTTTAGTGCACATATGTCAATTTGTTCCGGTCTCGTGATAGCGTAAATCTTTTACCCTTATTGTTGTTTGGAAATAATAAGAGAGGTTCTGTTAAACCTACCGAAGAATCTGTTGATATCCGACTCATCAAAGAATCTCTTCAGTGTCCCCGATCCGGTCCCATATAAATTGCGCTCGATCAACCTGCCCTGTCCGGTTCCGTGATTTACATCATTTACGGAATTAACCCTGAAGATCTGATGACCGCCCGGCACAAGAATCCGCCTGATTTCAGACAGTATTCTGTCCGTATCCGCTTCTTTCGGTGCAGCATTAGCTTGCAAGCTAAAAGAACCGCATCAGTCCTCTTCTTTACCTCTTCTTCCACAGATTATAGCTTTGACAGCAATTCCTGTTCTATGTATTCCCCAGCATTCCTTATATCATACTCGGGTGCATCCCGGCGGATCAAATTGACAATATCTGTCGTAAAACCTCTGTCTGCCAATTTTTCATGCAGGTTATTGATACTACTCTTAGCTGTCATCTGTTCCGGACGATATATCGGAAAAGCCTCCAATATCTTCTCCGGAGATAAACCGCGTTCCGACAAAGCGAGCCAGATATCGTAAAGATCTCTTCCTTTTGACCGTTGGTAAAGTGCTCGTATTTTTGTCGCCACGAGTTCCTCCTCATAAAAGGTTCGTACCCTTGCAGATCCACTGTAATATGGAGCATCAACAACATGTTCAACGAAGAAATATCCCATAGCAGGCGACCTTTCAAATGTATTAATCTCAATTTTTATCTTCGATGGAATACCGTTTGAAGAGGTATATTTCCAATACACTTTGGGATATTTCCCTATCTTTCTGGTCACTTCAAAGCCCAATCTTTCACCTACTGTTCTTAGCCGGTCTATTACATCGCCTATTCCTCCATCGGTAGATCGAACATAGTCCAGATCCTCACTGTATCTGTAAGGAGTTTTCATAAACAGCTTATGAAATGCCGTACCTCCTCTGAGTGCCAGCTCATTTCCAAGAAGGGCATCATTTGATATTTCACAGATCGCTTCTGATAAAAGAAGATCCTGTTCTATCTGATCAAGTTCAGGCCATGGATGGTCAACACCCCATGCAATAATATCTTCACGCGGAATCATATATCTGCTTCAATCCTCCGGTTTTCTATAATATTCCACTTCTTGTCAATACTTCCGATTCTGCCCCCACCGGGAGATAACATAGCAGGTTCAGAAGATCCCGTACATAAATAACAGTTCGCTTAAATCAGGTACTTCGGCAATATGATCAAGTATCCAGCCCAATCGGCGAACTGCTGCTTTCGGGAAAAAACTTGCATCTGATAACACATCTTTCATGAAGTCAGGATGATTGTCGACAAGCTCATAAATGATCGTAGCTGCATTATCGACCCCTCCACAGTATAGCGGATCAGCTGCTACCATCAGCATCGTTGCTCCAGGTGAACTCACAAGTGCCGATCCATTTGTAAACGACATCTTCCTTTTTGTAATCTGAGGCACATACGATCTGAAATAAAATTGTAATTCGCCTCTTCCTATGGTTCGTTTTCTTAAAGTCTTGGTAACTGCCACCTGAAAAACCTGTGGTGCGTGATGACTTGCTCCATGTAAAGAAGCTGCAGAAAGCCATCCGACACAGTAATCACATTCATAGAATCCCATAAGATTGTGAATATACCGTATCGGCTCCGGTGCTCCCATCTCGCGACACTCAGCAGGAACAGCTATCCAAAGTCCCCTTGCGGCGGATACAAGCTGTCCCTTGGCGCGAAGCCTCACCAGTCTTTGAGGGACTTCATTAATCGGAATTCCCAAAAGATATGCACATTCCTCTGTTGTTACCGTTGACAGACCATGCGCAGTAAGCCAGTCCTGTAGTTCTGACGGACGAAGCACACCCGAATTCTGTTTCTGAATTATAGTGTTCATATTGCTTATTATAAACGTTTAGTTTATTTTATGCAACATTTAGACAACAAGGGTATCTTTTACGGTATCTTTTACCCTTATTGTTGGTTGGAAATAATAAGAGAGGTTCCGTAATACGTATACGTAGTAGTGTCAAGAACTTTCGGATAATAAAAAAAATCGGCATCAAATCCATTTCTGAATTCTTTGCCGATCCTCTGCTTTTCCTTCTTTCGATTGTAAGTCTTTCCGCTTGGTACGCTCCTTGTCACGGGATTAAGTTCACCCCAGGTGCGTCTCTGCTTTGCGTGATACTCGCGCTGCGCCTTCTTACTTCGCTTATCCAGCGAAACATACTTGTTCATGACTGTTACCTCCATATTATATTTGGTTGCCCACACATTATATCGGATGGGCGGCTGTCTGTCATAACATTGATACATAGATGTCCGTGTCATTTTCCCACGCCCGCTTTAGGTGTGAACGATATATTCAGAACCATATCCATCCCATCTGCAAGTCTCTGCAATGAAGGATTTCTTGTTCCGTTCTCCAGCTTGCTGATCTCTGTCTGGGCGATACCTGTTCTCTCAGCAAGTTCTTTCTGCGTTATATTCTGTGAGATGCGAGCGTCTATAATAGCACGGATCACATTCATTTCCGGTTGGATTTCCTCATATGCCTTGGCAAATTCCGGATCGTTCATCTTTTTGGATTTATACTCTTTAAGATTCATGTTAGCCCTCCTTATGGCGACTTAACCAGTCTGCACGCCGTTCTTTTGCCAGCTTAAGTTCTTTAGCCGGAGTTTTCTGCGTTTTCTTTACAAATCCGTTTGTCGCTATAATCTTCTTTCCTACATAAAAGAAATACATCACTCTTGTGATATTACTTCCCTGTTTACAGCGAAGTTCAAAAATACCATCTTCAAGATGTTCCGAGTAGGGCATACGTAATTCTGTCCCCTTCTCTTCCAGTATTTCCATAAGTCCTACCAACTTTGCAGACATCTTGGAATCCAAGGAATCCAAAAACTCCGCTACCGGCTCCTTTCCGTCTTCGCTTGAGTAAAACTCTATTTCAAATGCCATAAAGACTCCTCTTCTGTAATCATTATATGAGATATATCTCAACCTGTCAATACTTCACTTACCTATCAGATCCCTACTTGAACGTGATTCCACATGCTCTATGACATCCGTCAAGGACAGGTGCTTATACAAGGTGTCACCGCTCATCACATCTATTGACACATGACCACCAGAATAGTGATCAATGATTTCAACAGTACCATCATGTATTTCTTCTTTGTCAGGGCCATGATATCTGATCTTGAACTTAACATGATGACCAACTTTGTAATTTCTGATATCAAGTTTAGGATCCGGCAAATCTTCCGGCTTTCCGTTGCCATCTGCAAAGCCCCATTGTTTTGAAACAGTATCTACCCAGATAAAGCGCTGGTCTCCGATAGGATCTCCATTACGGTATGTCGAGAAATTATCTACAGTGACCAATCCACCAAAGTAATCTGTTTTCCTAACCGGAGTATGTCCTACCACCTGGAGATATCCCTCTGGATACATTTCGATTCCGCCATCCTGTGGTCTTGCCCAAATCGGCGAGGCATCACACCACATTTCATCTCTTCGGAAGCTGTTGATTCTTTCAAGAAGTTCATCGATATCACCACCAAAATTCGGTAGAAAGTGAGATACAAATATCTCAGTCAAGCCAGCATGGCTGAAAAGAACCTTATCTACTCGATGAATATAAGCGATATTCCCTACCGGTATAAGCTTTTCAAGTTTTGATATTCCTTCAAGCACTACCTTTCTTGCATAATCAGAATACCCTGACTCCCGTGCCTCCCAGATGTAACTCACATCATGGTTTCCGTAGCAAAACAGAAAATTTGGATGTCGATTTATAAATCTCTCAAGCACATCAAATGTCTCCGAATACAATCCCAGATTCTTTTCCTGATCCCATTCATCTACGAGATCTCCCAGACAGACGATTTTCTCATATTCACTTCGAGAAAGGAGCTCTTCGGCCTTGTCGAACATCCAAGGCTTCAGATGAACATCCGGTATAACAAAAACCTTACTCATTACCTTTCATCTTCCTTTCCACCGCACGATCTATTGTCACACGATGAATGCTTTCAATGTCTGATAGGATACCATCCTTTATGATCTTCCCAAGATTGATGGGCGCATAGCCACATACATTCGCTGCAAGATTGATGTGCTTGCAGCCATCTTTGTATGCTTCGATATTATTATGATCATGTCCGTGTATATTCAGACACCAGGGAAGTCCGTACACAGGCTCATGAGATAAAAGGATTTTATCCGAGATAAACAACGGCCCTGCATACACTTCGCTGAACAAATCTTTATATGCTCCGCGCGCATCATGATTTCCCAAAAGCAAAATCTTTTTACGCGCTTTAATCATCGGGACAAACTTCGGATCTCCAACATCACCAAGGCAAACGAAGGTATCGCCTTTGCCTACCATACCATTGATTATATCAAGCTGTTCTTCCGGTGTAAGCCAGTTTGGATCCATCAATCTACAGTCACTGTCCGCAAAATGCAGATCTGAAAGAATATATACACTGCCGCCTTCCGACCAATGACGAAACGGTTCATATAGTGTTGTGATCATCTACATTCACCTGCTCTCCAAAGAAATCTATTATCTGCTTCACTGAAACCGGAAAGAAGTTATTGGCATCTACGCCAACATCATATCGTCTTATTCCTTCTGCACGATTCGCTTCGTTATATTCCATACGCGCATGAATATGACCATGCAACTGATATCCCCCGCTACTCTTCTTCGGCCATGAAAGCATCGGATAGTGCATTAGCGCAAAGTTGCATCCGTCTACAGATACCTTCATAAAGTCACGGATATCCTCAAACAATCTCGGGTCATAGTTCTTATCATGATTTCCAACAATCAGATATTTCTTCCCGTTCAGTTTTTTGATAAGGGCATCCGCATCCTCAACCTTCATGTGATGACAGATATCGCCCAAAATATAAACTGTATCATTTTTACGAACCACCGAATTGTAATTCTGAATTAGTACTCTGTCCATTTCCTCAACAGATTCAAAAGGACGGTTCTGCATATTAATAATGGCCCTGTGACCAAAATGCATATCAGCTGTAAAGTATACCATCTGCCTAACCTCCGATCATTAAAGCGCTCCAATCTTTTCGATCAACACATCGCACCAGTCCTGTATTGTAATAACCGCCAGCAAAACAACCATGATTGCCGCAAAGATCAGTGACATGAGAAATACATCTGACCATCTTTTGCAAACAAGATAATAAACAATACCAGCGCCCACGATTATAGTAAGAAGACCCACGATAGACTCGGTGAGTTTCAGCGATGTTGACAACAGCCATTTGATAAAGAACAAAACAAAGACTACCGGAAGCAGCATGAGCTTAAACAGTTTTCTGATTATAAACATATCAACCAATTCTCCCTTCTCGGAGTTCATTCACAACTTTATAGGCGATCAACCGCAAAACATATTCCGGCATCGCTCTCCTGCCAAGTTCCCATTCCTGCATGGTACGATAGGGCACGCCCAACCACGCACAAAAATCAGTTCTAGTCATTCCTGACTTCTCCCTGATCATCTTAAAACAATAAGCAATGCGACGTTTCTCTGCATCCTTATCGCTCTTGTCGTACTTTTCTACTTCAATCTCGATTCCTTCAAGGTTATATATTTCCTTCTTCATAGGCACTTTCTCCATGTAGTCAATGCGTGTACTTCTGTCATTATTATATGTAGTCATTGACTACATATCAAGGTAAATATAAGGGCCAGCGAATTGCTGACCCCATCTGCTTATGCCACCATTTTTCTAATCCTTTTCCCCATCATCTTCCATTACAGAGAAGTCAACCTTCAATACAGTATCAAATATCTGATCCAGATCCTCCAAATAACTTTGACTTCTCTTATCAAACACCCTCATATATGTTCTAATAACCGGATTTCCTTCATCATCATGCAACGTCCCTGTGCTTACATGTATTTCTCTCTCAAGCAATTTCATTAATAAAGCGTAAAAATCTCTTTCCGCATCATTTAACTCTTTATCTTTTTTTCTTATTTCTTGATATTTCTGATTGATATGAGTGAGGTGTTCTCTAAGCCAATCTTTATAGTATCCATCCTGCTTTTCAAGCGCTGTTAAAAGTCGTCCCCACTCATCATATACTTCTTTCTTATCTGAGTTCATGATCCTATTGAGGCTAGCTGTATCAAGCACGTTCATCATACGAAAGTCTTGTAAATATACTAGGTACCTCATATATATCAGGTCATCTTTTTCAATCTCATTTAAGAATTCAATAATTGTTACACTTTTACCTTTTGAAATCATATTTATATCTGAAAGCCATACTTCAAAAGAAACAAGGGAATAACCATATTCTTCGCATATAGAAAGTGCATCCAAATCTGGCGTACCCAAAAAATCTCGAAGATCTACTTCCGGGTTTAGCGCAGTTACAAAATCTTTTTTACTGTCTATAACAGGTATTTTCTCCGCATAATCCAATAAATCGATAGCATACGTCATCAATTCTTGTTTTGTTTCCTCGGAATCCATATACACTTGAATGTGATCATCAATTACTGTAATAGAACCTCCATCACCACGTTTTTTTTCTGAGATAACCTCGTCCTTTTCATTTCTTATCTCTATTAACATAGACTTCGGAATAAATACCTTATTCTTCTCTAAAAGCTCGGCCGGTACTTTCAGCAAAAACAGTAAAATTAACGACGAGAATGTTAGCATATACCCTTTTGTTTCTTTTATTTCATCGTTTTTCTCATAAGTAATCCATTCTCTTGTTACGATAGATGATTCTTTTAGCAGACTATACACAGCAACAATATAATTAGAGCGGCCATGCATGAATAATCCATGTAATGTTAGTGGTAGCTTAGATAAGTCTTTATAGTCATTAATCAATTCATTTGACTTATTCACTGATGGCATATTAGACTTGAAAAAATCAATAAAAGAATTTCTAGCCTGCTCAGGGGAAACATCTGTTGGAAGAGTAAAAGCTTTTGCAGCTCCAGTTTTAACAAGCTTCTGACAGCATAATGAAGAAAAACATGCATCCATAGTAATAATCTGTTTTATTATGTATGTCTTTCCTTTAAAATCTATATTCGTACCAACTATTTTATTAAGCCATCCATTTTTTATAGCGTTATCGGTAGAAAAAATGTTGATATTCTCTACATTTAACTCTGAATCTACATACTCCTTTCCTAAAATGCCAAGTGAAACTGTATCATCTCCATCAGTTCTTTTAGCTATAATACAGGTTCCTTCATCTGTGAAATCTGGTTTTATGTCTCCATACAGATGTTTTATTGAAAACGCCCAATAAACTCCATATATTCTGGATTTATCATCAGAATTGGCGAGTAGCGTCTTCCAATAATATTTTTTTGCAGTTTGAATGTCGTTACGTTGTTCATAAATTGCCCCAAGATAAAGCATTAACTCTGGTGTCTTCAATTTATCGGCCGCATTTATAACCTCCTCCGACACTTCTCGCTGAAGGCCCAAAGAACAATATAAAATATTTCTAATAACAGAGAGATCATCTTTACCTTCAGGCATAAGATTATTTAAGGCAGATAAGCCTTCAATGGATTTTTTTGCATTAATTAGTGCAAATGCATATAATTTGCGAAGATCATAATTCACAACACCTTTTATCTCAAGTGATTTCAGCACATTAAGACACATCTCATATTTCTTACAATCATAAAAAATATGCGCTATCGTACTGTCGGATAGTATGCTCAAATATTTTAGATTCTGGTGTATCCACCTATCCTCTAATATGTCAACATCCTTTTTATCCTTTGAAAGTCGATAAATATCAATATAATACTCTGCATAGTCATCACAGGTTGACTTATATGAGTTTAGTATTGCCTCCGCTTCTTCATCATCACCATCCCTAAAGAATAGATCAACCAAATTCAGAACTACCTCTGGTGACTCCATTGCCTCTGGAATAAAATCAGCAACTATGCTTTTAGCATCTGAAGCCTTGAAGTTAATAAGATATGCATTTAGGATGTCATAATTTCGGTTTTTTCTCCATAACTCCAAAAACTCGTCGCGCTCTATATCTCTACATTTAATACGTGCAATCAAAATACATTCAGACAATTCTTCATGTATACTATTTGGGATGTTCTGAATAACTTCTGACAGCCTTTTTTTCTCTGAAATAGAAAAGGCTTGAATAATTGTTCTCCAATATATTTTTTGTATGCTAACCCCTGTCAAACTATATAAATCCTTTTTCCCCCATAAGGAATCCGTTGTTTTTACAGATAACTCAACTGCTTCAGCATCCGTCGTACATCTTGCTATACCCTCTGTATAATGACGTGCCTCTTTTAATAAGGTGGTCAAATAATTATATCGATTGCCATTAATAGCATCAATTACATTTGCGGCCCCCGGCACCTGCATTCTAAAAGCCTTTATAGTTTGCAAAATTTTCACTGTTTCACTTTCACTTTTCAGTGAAGTAAAAGGTGTCAATGTATAGCAATCAACATTATTTCTTACTTCCTTTTTTTCATCAAAAAGCCACGCGTCACCTGTTTGCATTTTAGAAACAAGTTCGCCTAAATCACCTTCAAGCAAAAAACCATAACTGTCCAAAGGTTCTTCCTGTAAATATGAAAAAATAATTGCCTTTCTAACAGCGTCTTCTCTAATACTTATATTATCAATATCTTTTAACGAATAATTTGTACGATACTTTTTTCCATCAACCAATGCCTTGCTAAGGACAAAGTTCACCCACTCATCAAGACTATTACTCTTTTCTCTAATAGCAGGTATAATACTTCTTAGTAAATCAAAATCTCCTTCCCAAAAACTATTGTTTAATTTCTGATGAATATCATATTCTTGATCTACAGATAAGCTTCCTTTACTGTTTGCAACTAATTCCAAAATATTATCTTGTACATCTTTTATACCTGTAATTGCATTACTGAGTTCTTTGGTATTTCTATCATTGTTTTGTATTATTTGCTTTGAATCACTAGAAAGAGATTTTTCCCTATATTCTCGATGCTTCGTTATTAGCCCACCCAAAAAATCTCTAATTGCAGTTATATCTCTTCCATCAAGCGGATGCTCAATATCTTTTTTTATTCTATTAATTTCTGCATCTATGTATTCTGCATCTGTAACGTCTGCGTGAGTTGTGCCTGTATGCTTAAAAAGTCTATCTATTGTTCCGTCATTTTGTATCCACCGATAGAAGACAGGATTAGAAATAACAGTACCATAGTTTCTGCGAAAAAAATCGCGACAATATCTTTTTATTTTGTATCTGTGTATTCTCTCAAAAAAAACATTCTTAATACTGCTTTTCCCTGCAGATATCTCATCAGTCATCATAAGGCTTATAAAGCTGTACACTGCATTTGCAGCCCTTGCCCATTCAATAACCACTGTCTTCTCACCTCGATCTTATAAGAATAGTTTTCATTACGGTTTATTCTTTTGATTCACCGCCTACATTCTTTCTCCAATTTACATATTTCCCGGACTTCATCCGATTGTCAGTTGGTTTGGAGGCATTTTGAGGAATAGCCCATGATCTTCCAAATTTTGCGACTCCTTTTATCTTTCCCTGAGCACACATATGTTGGACCGTCCTTGGCGACACGCCCCATTTTTTTGCAATCTCTTGAACGGTTACATAGCCTTCTAACATAGTTACCTCTCTTTGCAAAAATATAAACTTTCATTTTAAGTTTAGTCGTTTAAACGCAATATGTCAATTAATAAAGAGTTGGCTTTGGAGCCAACTCTTCTTTTTTGACCACGGGATTTATTTTGAATATATCTCATTGTAGGGATTAATCATATTGCCTCTTCCCAAAGCATCAATTTTTGTTCATTTCTGCATCGATTGGCATATGGCATAGGTTTTGACACCCTGCAAAGCCCATAAATACTGGACTTTCTTACTGGATGCTCTTAAGTGTCGGGAACAGCAGCACATCCCTTATCGCCGGGCTATCCGTCAGCAGCATCGTCAGTCTGTCAATGCCGTATCCGATCCCGCCTGTAGGCGGCATACCTATCTCAAGAGCGTTCAGAAAGTCTTCATCGGTATGGTTTGCTTCCTCATCGCCCGCTGCCGCTGCGGCATCCTGGGCTTTGAACCTCTCCCTCTGGTCTATTGGGTCGTTTAGCTCTGAGTATGCGTTGCACATCTCCCATGAGTTGATGAACAGCTCGAATCTCTCCACAAGATCCGGTCTGTCGGGTTTTCTCTTCGTAAGCGGTGATATCTCAACCGGATGATCCATGACAAACGTGGGCTGGATCAGATTTTCCTCAACATATTCCTCGAAGAACAGGTTGATTATATCGCCCTTTGTATGATAGGGCTCATAATGGATATCCCTTTCATCGGCAAGCTTTTTGGCTGCCTCCGTATCCGCTACCTCGTCAAAATCAATGTTGGCATATTTCTTGATCGCATCTATCATAGTGATGCGCTCGAACGGTTTGCCGAAATCAAGCTCGATATCCCCGTATGTAAACTTCGTCGTACCGAGTACTTCCTGCGCAACATAGCGGAACATATTTTCCGTAAGATCCATCATCCCGTTGTAATCGGTATATGCCTGATACAGTTCCATCAGCGTGAATTCCGGATTGTGCCTTGTATCAAGACCTTCATTCCTGAATACACGGCCGATCTCATATACACGCTCCATTCCGCCCACGATCAGCCGCTTCAGATACAGCTCCAGCGAGATACGAAGATTCAGATCTTCGTCCAGCGCGTTAAAATGCGTCATGAACGGTCTGGCCGCAGCACCGCCGGCATTTGCCACGAGCATCGGGGTCTCGACCTCCATGAAGCCTTCCCCGTCGAGATACTTACGTATAGTGGAAATGATTTTCGACCTCTTGATAAACGTATCCTTCGATACATCGTTCATGATGAGGTCGACATATCTCTGGCGGTAACGCATATCCGTGTTTGTCAGGCCGTGGAACTTCTCGGGAAGCGGAACTAAGTTCTTCGACAGCAGAATAACGCTTGAGGCATGAATAGATACCTCACCCATCTGCGTTCTGAACATATATCCCTTTACTCCGACTATATCTCCGGGCTCGAACTTCTTGAAATCCGCATATGCTTCTTCCCCGAGTGAATCCCTTGATACATACACCTGGGAATCACCCTTCAGGTCCTTGACATTGATAAACGAAGCCTTGCCCATTACACGCTTTAACATGATACGTCCGGCAATGCTCACATTGATCGGGGACGCGTCCATTATGGCGCGGCGCTTCTCATATTCTTCCTTTGCAAGAGCCCTCTTCTCTTCTTCGGGAAGGTTATCATCGATCACGGCCGGCTTGTGGTCTGCCAAAAGCTTTTTCTCCAGCTCTTCATACGCCGCCTTCGCATCAGCCGTGTGATCCGTCTGATCGTACTTCGTTATGACAAAGGGATCCTTGCCCGCTGCCTGAAGCGCGGCGAGCTTTTCCCTCTTATTCTTTAATATCTGGTTAAGGTCAGGCTCCTGCCCGCCCTTGTTGCGGTTATCATTACCCATTACTTTGCTGCTTTCTTCTTCGTTGTCTTCTTCGGCTCTTTGGCTTCCTTGGCTTCGGGCTTTGCGGCAGCCTTCTTTGATGAGCTCTTTGCAGCCTTGGCGGTTGCCGGTTTTTCAACCTTTACAACCTTGTATTTGAGAACTCCGGCCGGCGTCTCAACGCTGACCGTTGCACCTTTCTTGGCACCGATGAGCGCACGTCCGACAGGTGATTCGTTCGATATCTTGCCGTTCAGGCTGTCAACCTCCGTCGAGCCTACGATCTTATACACAACTTCCTCGTTGTATTCCATATCGAGAAGCGTGACCGTGCTTCCCAAGCCAACTGCATCCTTTGCTATGTCTTCCTCAAGGTACACTTCGGCGTTCTTGAGAATGGCTTCGATCTCTTCTATTCTCAGCTCGTTGTCTCTCTGCTCTTCCTTGGCCGCATCATATTCGGCATTTTCAGACAGATCGCCCTGCTCGCGGGCTTCCTTGATCTTCTGAGCTATCTGTGCCCTTATTACTTCTTTTCTCTCATCGCGTTCGGCTTCAAGTTCAAGAAGCTTTTCATGAGACATCAGATTCTTCTTTTCTTCCATGGTAGAACCCATCCCTTCATTATTTCATAAGTGATAATACATACCCTATTCAGAATAATAAACGCATTATATCGCAAGCAATACCCAACGTCAACAAACAAAACGCAGACAGCGAAATAAGTATTTTCTCTTTGTTAATCATTAAGAAAATCATCCATCAGGCGTTTCAGGTCATCCAGCGACTGTGTCTCGTTCAGCTTGGCCCGAAACCGGGATGATCCCGTATATCCCTTTGTATACCATGCGGCATGTTTACGCATCTCCCGTGAGCCAATATACTCGCCCTTGCACTCTATGAGCATGGCTGCGTGGCGCAGTATCATCGCTGAGACTTCCTCTCTTGTCGGCGGCACCCACTGCCTTCCTTCGCTCTTTGCGACAAGCTCCGTAAATATCCACGGGTTCCCCTGCGCAGCCCTTCCTATCATAACGCCGTCGCAGCCGGTCTCGTCTATCATCCGGCAGGCGCTCTCATAAGAGTCGACATCACCGTTTCCGATAACAGGGATCGATACGGCTTCTTTTACCTGCCTGATAATATCCCGGTCTGCCTCGCCGTAATAATACTGCTGCCTTGTGCGCGCATGCACGGCCACTGCGGCTGCACCGTTATCCTCTGCGATCTTTGCGATCTCAACCGCGTTTATATGTTCGTCGTCGAATCCTTTCCTTATCTTGACAGTCACGGGCTTCCTGATCGAGGAAGATACCGATCTGATGATCCTGCCCGCAAGCGCAGGATCCTTCATGAGCGCGGAACCATCTCCGTTATCGACGACCTTTGGCACCGGACAGCCCATGTTGATGTCCAGAATCGAAAAAGGCCTCTCTTCTATCTTCGCCGCCATCTGCCCCATTATCTCCGGATCGGATCCGAAGAGCTGGAGCGAGACCGCGCCTTCCCCCGGATCGATCGCCATCATCTCCTCCGTGGATCTGTTGCGGTAGTAGATCGCCTTGGCGCTTATCATCTCCATGCATGTAAGTCCCGCGCCGGCTTCATGGCAGAGCAAACGAAATGGCAGGTCGCTTACCCCTGCCATCGGTGCCAGTATCCATTTATTGGAAAGTGTTACATCACCTATTCTTAGCATATATTAGTCTTAGTCCTTCGAGCGTCAGATCCGGATCGTATTCATCGATCATATCGGTCTCGTTGCTGATGATCCTCCCGAGACCTCCGGTCGCGACGACCTTCATATCGTCATAGCCTGTTTCCTTCTTCACCTGTTTGATTATGTATTCTGTCTGTCCGATCTGACCGTACATGAGTCCGGCCTGCATCGACCATGTCGTATCGGTTGCAAGTATGGATCCGGGCATTACGATCTCAATCTCCGGAAGCTTGGCTGTGCCCATCCAGAGAGCCTCTGCGCTGATCCTGACTCCGGGTGCCGTGATCCCCGCGGTAAACCGTCCGTCAGCGGTAACAAGGTCATATGTGGTCGCAGTACCGAAATCCAGTACCAGAATGGGGCCTCCGTGCTTCTCATATGCCGCTGCGGCATCAACTATCCTGTCGGGACCTATCTCTTTCGGGTTCGGTGTATCGACCCTGATGCCGGTCCTGACTCCGGGACCTACGACAAGCGGGTCTTTGTTAAAATATTTCCTGACACATGCGATGAGCGAATGCATTATGTTGGGAACGACCGAGGCAATAGCCACGCCGTCTATCCTCTCCGGATCGACTCCCTGCCTTGCGGCAAGATCGCACAGCACTGCTCCGAATTCATCCGAGGTTCTCGGAGTCTTGCTCATGATCCTGAAAGTATGGGCAAGCCTGTTCCCGTCGTATATCCCGCATGTGATATTTGTATTTCCGACATCAAGTACCAGTAACATCATTTTCCTCCGTTTTGCGTATCAATAAATGTCCTGTAGAACATTTCAAGGCTTTCGAACAGTTCGCTCTTTCTCTTTTGAACTTCCTTGACGAGAAGACCCGCGCCTATCTCATCGTACAGAATGTCGTCCTCGTTAGCGTCGGTTATCAGCATTACGGAGCCATCCTCGTCAAAGCCGATCATGAAAGCGCCTCCGACCTCCTCGGTAAAGAGCACACATATTATCTGAAGCTCCTCCCGGATCGATTCGGGAATCTTCGAGAACCGTTCGTTAAAATAGAATTTCTGCTCATAGGAATTCGCACCGCAGAGTATCACGTTCGAAGTGTCCATCAGAATCCTCCGATCAGCGCATATATGCACATTCCGGTCACGGTCGCAAATACGACACCCAAAACGGCAAATACCCAGCCGTTCTTTGATCCGCGCCTGAAGCATTTGTAGGCGTTGCAGCCAAGCAGCGCGGTCGCGCACGCGAACATTATCGTATACAGCAGCGTTGTCGTTCCCGTCTTTAATGATATCACTCCGCATATTACGATCGTCAGGGAAAAGATCATATCCGCCGCTTCTATATAGAAGAATTCCGTTTTTGAAAGAGCTTTGATGTAATCGAGTATCTCCGTATTCATCATGCTACCCCAAAGTCGCCGCCATGACAGCCTTTATCGTGTGCATACGATTTTCTGCCTCATCAAATACAACATCGGCATATTTCTGGAATACCTCGTCGGTAACTTCCATATCGGCAATTCCGAATCTCTCTCCCATCTCACGCCCGATCGCGGTATTGCGGTCATGAAAGGCCGGAAGGCAGTGCAGGAATATCGCATCCTCCCGTGCATGGCTCATCAGCTCCGTCGTAACCTTGTACGGCGTCAGGTCGCGGATTCGCTCCTCCCACACTTCATCGGGTTCACCCATCGATACCCACACATCCGTGTAGACTATATCCGCATCCTTTACCGCCTTGTAAGCATCCTCCTCAAAAGCAATCGATCCGCCGGATATCTTTGCATACTCCTCGCATTCCCTTGTAAGCCCGGCATTCGGAAAATATTTCCTGCTCGTTCCCGCAACAAAGTGCATTCCCATCTTGGCGCAGGCGATCATAAGGGAATTGCCCATATTGTATCTCGCATCCCCCATGTATACGAGCTTTCTGCCTTCTATCGTTCCAAGATGCTCCCTGATAGTCAGAAGATCGGCAAGCATCTGGGTCGGATGGTATTCATTGGTAAGCCCGTTCCATACGGGAACCTCCGCATACTTTGCGAGCTCCTCGACGATCGACTGCTCAAATCCGCGGTACTCAATGCCGTCATACATCCTGCCAAGCACCCGCGCGGTATCGGCAATGCTCTCCTTCCTGCCTATCTGTGACGCTCTCGGGTCGAGGAATGTCGTACCCATTCCCATGTCATGCGCCGCAACCTCAAAGGAACACCGCGTCCTCGTGCTGGTCTTCTCGAATATAAGGGCAATATTCTTACCAGGATACTGCCTGTCGAATATCCCCTTTTTCTTCTTGTCCTTCAGCTCCGCCGCAAGATCCAGGAACTCTTCTATCTCTTCCTTCGTAAAATCCTTTAATGTCAGAAAATCGCGTCCTTTTAGACTCATGACCGTCCGCCTTTCTTCATCTGTAAATGTGTTGTATTTATTGCCTGCTGCTATCTCTTACGATCAACATATGCCTCGTTTTTGCGCATTGCAATTACCGTAACGACTTCTCCTTCTTCGATTATCCCGTTCGGCCGGTTACTCCTTGCCGACCAGTTCTTATTCCCTATCCTGACTATCCCGGAATTATTCGCATTATCAATCCTGACCGTTACTATGGCATCTCTGCCTTCAAGCTCCAGAAGCTCTTTCTCATGTCTGGCCCTGATAACGTATTTCATGCCGACGGGTCTTACGACTATGAGCATAAATACCGCAACGGCTACAGCTGCTGCTATCTGCAAAAAAGGATTAAATCCGAGTATGTTCAGGATAAGCCCCACAACAGCACCTCCCGCTCCGCAGGCGCCTATAAGCTCGATCCTGATAAACTCTATCACGAGACATATGATCAGTATGATAAGCCATATCATCGGTGTCATATGATTTTACCCTTTGCGTTTATACTTCCCTACACCCGGATCCAGCCCGGCATAGTGCGCACTTCCGTGTCCTCATCCGCCATGTACTTTGCGGGGTATATGGTTATGTGCTCCGGGTTATCATTCAGGATCGCGGCAAGCTGGCTGAACGTCGAGTTTGCAATGATGTTCGCCTTGCATTTGCTCATAAGCTGCATGTCCCTGAAGCTTTCGGAGCCCGTGTTGTGGCTGATGACAGTCTTGTCGGGAAGCCATGCAAACTCTTTTTCGACATATCCGGGATCCTCCGAGAATATATAGAATACGGGGTTATCGATCCTATCCCTTATTATACCGACAGCGGCTTCGTAGTAATCCCTTTCGAGGCACAGGAATCTTCCCGCATATGTCTGCGACAGATAATCGCCGCGCCTTACGTGTATCGAGACGGAATTCTCGCACTCCATCCTATCCGCGATCTTCCGGTTGTCTCCCGTAAGCGGCGGGAACACAAGCTCCTTCCTGAGCGTATCTATCCTGTCCCTGTAATATTCCTCTTCGATAAAGAAGCCGAATATATAGTAATTCCTTGCGGGATCCAGATCCAGCAGCTGTTCGTAGCTTATCTTTTCGGAAAGCGCATCAAATGACGTTCCGCACTTCTCGCATCTGCCGGACTCCCTGAGCTTCCTGTTCACAGGCCCCAGCAGGTACCTGACGGGACGCGCCAGCGGCCCTTTTACCGGTGTCGGTATCTGACCCGATACCGAATATATCTCTCCGGTCGTCGCCTCTTCAAACAGGAACTCCGATCCCGGAACGTTTTCGAATATCCTGCGAAGCTCGAACCCGTGATGTTCGTCGTCGGTGTAGAACCATGTGATGTCGGCTCTGACCTTCGTATCCGGATATCTCTTCCTCAGGAAACTGTACAGATTGTACTGGAACATCTGGTTGCCGAGTCCCGATGTAAATCTCACGATGATCAATTATCGGCTCCTTCGCAGCTGTTTATGATTTCGCATATCCTGTCAACATCACCTGTAGTCAGATGAGCGCTCATCGGAAGCGTCAGCACACGCTCAGCCGTCCTCTTTGCGACAGGCGTAAGTGCGCTGTCAAACCTGCCCTCATAACAATCCATGTCGCTTGTAAGCGGATAGAAATACTTTCTCGTATAGATATCGTTCTCTTTGAGCCTTGCATATATCGTATCCCTTCCGGCACCAAACTCATCCTTGTCGACAACGATCGGAAAATACGCGTAGTTCGGTTTCACATCCTTCTGGGGCTTTTGGATCGAAATGCCCTTTACATCCGACAGGTTCTGTCTGTAACGTTCGGTAACGACGCGTCTCTTAGCTATCTCCTCATCTATATGGTCGAGGTTGCACAGTCCCATCACGGCGCAGAATTCATTCATCTTGGCGTTTGCGCCTATGCCGTCCACCACTTCTTCGTCCTTTATCCCGAAATCCTTGAGCTTCCAAAGCTTATCCATAAGCTCCACGTCATCGGTCGTGATCGCTCCGCCCTCTATCGTATGGAATACCTTGGTCGCGTGAAAGCTGAACATCGACGCGTCGCCGAATGTTCCGACTCCTCTGCCTTTATATTCCGTACCGAATGCATGGGCAGCGTCGTATATCACCTTCAGGCCATGCTTTCTTGCGATCCTCTCTATAGCCTCAACATCGCACAGATTCCCGTACACGTGAACCGGAACTATAGCGCACGTTCTGTCGGTAATAAGCTCTTCTATCCTGTTAACATCCATCGTATAGTCTTCGGGATCGATATCACAGAACACAGGCGTCAGCCCGTTCCTGACTATAGCGTGGGTTGTAGACGCAAATGTAAAAGGCGTCGTTATCACCTCTCCCTCAAGATCCATTGCCTGCAGCACGAGCTCAAGCGCCATATGTCCGTTTACGAACAGGGATACATTCGGAACCTTCAGGTATCCGCATAATCTTTCGGCCAGTTTTTCGTGATTGGCTCCCATATTCGTGAGCCATACCGAATCCCATAACGGTCTGATTGCCTCGACGTACTCCTCGAAAGGAGGCATCGATGATTTGATCACATTTATCCTCATTACCCGATCTCCGCAAGGTGAAGCTTGCTCATAATATATCTGATGCAAAATCCCGGAAGTGAGCTTTTCGCATCCTTCAGCACTACGTGCGTGATCCCGTAGTCGTACATATCCTTCAGGAACTGTCTGTTAGCCGCATTCGGTCTTCTGATATATTCCTTCAGTGCCAGTCCGAAATCATCAAGACAGCGTTTGCGGGAGTAATCCCCGAGAGTCCTGTACTGCTCTATCCACTGCATCACGGTTTTCGACAGATAACAGTCGTCTCTTCCGATATTACGCTTCATCGCGATCGAATTCCAGTTTCCCGCGCCCTCTTTCTGCACATATCTCCATACGCTCATCACGTCGTCCATACGGTATATCTTACCCTGCATGAGCAGGAACAGAAGTATCAGTGCGTCATCCGTAAAATCACTTGCCCTGTACAGTATCGTATAGTCATACTTCTCATCAATGTATATGTTACGGCTCACAACGCTCGCATAATGCCCGGGCCACTTGCCGCTGTAACAGTAATCCTCATATGTAAAATCACCGCTCCAGTCGTACAGGCTCCCTATTGACAGCACGTCCGGGTCCGTTATGTCGTCGCCTCTTTCATCGACCATCTTCATCGAGTGTGTGCATGCCATGTACTCGGGATGCCTTTCGAGATATTCCACCTGCTTCCGGAGCTTTCCCTCATCCGTCCAGTAGTCGTCGCCCTCAAGATAGGCAAGATACTCGCCCGTGCATCTCTTTGTCGTTTCATATACGTTTAATGTCGGCCGTCCTCCGGTATTTTCGCTTCGAAGGAACAGTCTGACCTGCCTGTCGCAAGGTCCTTGCGCTTCATGCTCCGGATAGTCTGCTGCAATCCTCTTTAATATATCCTGTGTCCCGTCGGTCGAGCAGTCGTCACCCACGACCACCTCAAAGGGAAAACCGGTTTTCTGCCCCAGGACGCTCAGAAGCGCTTTTTCGACATAGGCAGCGTGATTATACGTTATAAATATAACACTTAATTTATAGTCCATCAGCCGTTCTCTTTCCTGAACTCTTCCGTATAATCCGTTATCTTCCCGTCGCTTACCCTGTATATGACCTGACAGTTGCTTATTGTCGTCAGTCTGTGTGCTATTATGATAAGAGTCTTTTTTCCGAGGAACCGGTCTATAGCTTCCATTACAGCAGCCTCGGTCTCCGAATCGAGCGCGGACGTCGCTTCGTCAAGCACCATTATATCCGGATCGCCGTACAGGGCTCTCGCTATTCCTATCCTCTGTCTTTGCCCTCCGGAAAGTCTCACGCCCCGCTCTCCCACCATTGTATCAAGACCGTCGGGAAGCGACCTGACGTACTCGTCAAGCTGCGCCTCGCTAAGCGCTTTCCAGACCTTGTCCTCTTCTATATCCTCTTCCTCTATCCCGAATGCGACATTGCTCCTTATCGACTCGTCCGCAAGGAATATCGCCTGCGGGATATAGGCAAGCTTCCGGGACCATTTGAGCGGGTGTTCATGTACATTCATATCGCCATACATAACACGACCCTGCGTCGGGGTCAGTATACCGAGGATAATATCCGCAATAGTTGATTTTCCCGAACCGGAAGGCCCGAGCAGTCCGACCGAAGAACCGTCCGGAATGGTAAAGTTCACATCCGTCAGCACGTTTTCCGTCGTATTGGGATATCTGTAGGATACATTCTCGACACGAATTGCGGATGATGCCGCCGCTTCCCCCTCGGGATCCTTTATCATAACGTTCAGCATATCCTCGGTATCCTTGATATCGCGGTATATAAGGTCGGCCGAAGGTTTCAGGAATACGATGAGGTTCAGGTAATTGACAACCTTGCCGACAGACGGCAGTAGCTTGAACGCAGCCATTGCAAATGCGGCAAGCTGCGGGATCATGTCGTTAAGATCCTGCCCGCTGTACATCTTGACTGCAAGGACTACAAGTACTGTTCCGACACATACAGTTTCGATCAGATACGCCGGAATTATCCCGAGTATCTCATTATTTCTGACGGCCCTGTATTTGCGCGCACCATGCCTTGTGAAATCATTAACAAAGTACTTCTCCCTGTGGAGTATCTTGATATCCTTGACCGCTCCAAGAGCTTCGTTGATGGCCTGATGCATCTTGCCGTCATTATACTGCGATATCTTTCCGTTTTCCTTGGTCTTCCCATGAAACACCAGAAGATATACGCACGAGAACACCAGCAGGATGACAACTACCGATAATGTTATCATCCAGTCGACCACGAAGAGATATATGCACAGCAGTAGCGATACCATAACTTCCGAAAAGACCGTGAACATAGTAAGCAGCATCTGGAAGAACCGCTCCGAATCGAGCATTATCGATCTGATCATTTCCGCGGAATTCTTGTCGAGATGGTATGTGTACGGTTTCTTCAGATAACAGTCGATAAGGCGTCCCGAGAGCCTTAACTGGTTATTGTATATGAACGTGAACTTTGCATATCCCATGACCGTCAGGTATATGTTCTTGAACAGGTATACGGCTATCAGCACAAGCGACATATACAGGAAAAACTGCCGGTCGGATTCCGCCCCCGTTATATCATAGAGGCTCTGCATCCACCCGGTCGTATGTATCGTTTCCGGCTTGCCTATGACCTCCACGAGCTGCGCGATGAGCGATACTCCGACAAGCTCCATAAGGGCACCGATAAACAGTCCGATACACAGCAGCACGGACAAAACCTTTCTCCTGGTGTCAAATATGTAATTGAATTTCTTCAGAAGTTCCATTTACGGTTATCCCAAACACACTCAAACAGCGTACAAATTATACTATAATCCGACTCTCTTATCAAACGTTGCAGGCATCATCCGGCTCTGATAGAATTATGGCATGAAAACATTATCCGTTGTAATACCCAACTACAACAATTCCAAATATCTCTCCCGCTGCATAGACAGTGTCCTCGCACAGGATTATCCGCTGAGCGGGATCGTCATATATGATGACTGTTCCACTGACGATTCACGCACGATACTTGCGGAATATGCCGCCAGATATCCGGTCATCAGACTGATACTGCCGGATACCAACCGTGGCGTTTCCGTTGCGAGAGATACCGCCATCCGCTCATGTACATCCGAATACGCCACAACACTTGATGCGGATGATTACTACTATGACAGCGGTAAGCTCTCGCGCGAAATGGCCAGGATAAACGATTCACCCGTACCGGCATGCGCTTTTTCACAGACCGTTCCGGTCGACGAGGACGGCAACACATATTGCGACATTACGCTTCGCGATCTGCAGCATAACTTCCGCTTCAGGACAGTCACACAGACAATAGGGGTATACGTTGCAAGGGATATATGCTTTCCTATCGAAGCATATAAAGCTGTCGGGGGATTCGTTCACGACATGAAGCTGTATGAAGACTGGGATCTGTCCCTTAAGCTGCTGTCCCGGTGTCCCTTCTATTTCTCCGGAGGATACGGTACGGCATACCGTCAGAAGAGCGGCGGCCTGAGCGATGTCAGCCAGAAGAAGATCGTCTCCGCCAAGATCCGGGCATTCCGGCAGGGCGGCGAGTATCTTCATTACACCGTCCCGGAGCGTATCGTATTCTACGCAAGAACGTATATCCATGCCGTAATCGATGCATATGTTGCGCGAAGAAACCGGAAAAGAGCCGGACGCTCAGATTGAAAAAGGCTGTCGCATAAGCGACAGCCTTATATCTTACTGATTATGATCCCGAATGATCAGGCCTTGCCGTCTGATCCGAGAACGTATTTGATCTTGTGTGCAACCATATCCTTAACTGCCTGACGGGCGGGCTTTAAGTACTGACGGGGATCGAAGTGATCCGGATGCTCTGCAAAGTACTTTCTGATGTTACCTGTCATTGCAAGACGGATATCGGAGTCGATATTGATCTTACATACCGCAAGCTTAGCAGCCTCACGAAGCTGTTCCTCGGGGATACCTACCGCATCGGGCATGTTACCGCCGTACTGGTTGACCATCTTGACGAATTCCTGGGGAACCGAAGATGATCCGTGAAGAACGATCGGGAATCCGGGAAGTCTCTTGATACACTCTTCAAGAACGTCGAAACGAAGCGGAGGGGGAACAAGGATTCCATCGGCATTTCTCGTACACTGCTCAGCAGTGAACTTGTATGCTCCGTGTGAAGTACCGATCGCGATTGCAAGTGAATCACATCCTGTCTTGTCCACGAACTCTTCAACCTCTTCGGGACGTGTGTAGCTTTCCTTACCTGACTCAACAACTACTTCATCCTCGATACCGGCAAGTGTTCCGAGCTCGGCCTCTACAACTACACCGTTAGCATGTGCATATTCAACGACCTGCTTGGTAAGAGCGATGTTGTCCTCGAATGATTTGGAGGAAGCATCGATCATAACTGATGTAAATCCACCGTCGATACATGATTTGCACAGTTCAAAAGTATCACCGTGATCAAGGTGGAGAGCTATGGGGATCTCCGGATTCTCCTCAACGGCTGCCTCTACCAGCTTTACAAGATATGTATGATTGGCATAAGCACGTGCTCCCTTTGATACCTGGAGGATAACAGGACTCTTGAGCTCGCCTGCTGCCTCTGTGATACCCTGGACTATTTCCATGTTGTTAACGTTGAAGGCACCTACTGCATAACCGCCGTCATATGCCTTTTTGAACATTTCGGTTGTGGTAACTAATGACATAACAATTCATCCTTTCTGTAATCTATTCGACAGGCTCTCCCTGTCAGCATCAAGAATTATAGCATTAAATATCCTCAACTACAAGAGTTTTCAGCGCTTCACACAGACCGAGACTTATATCGAGACTCGTATTCCTGCCTGTGATCTCTCCGGTCGATAATCTGTATATAAAACAGGGCTTTGCTCCGGCCGCAAGCTTAAGCTTCCCCTTGTATCCCGCGACAAAAGATCCTATCAGGTTCGGATCGTATGATGCGTCGCTTTTCACTTTGAATTCTATCGCAGCATTCTTCTGTGCTATGTCGGTCACATACACCTTCTGCGCGACTGTCCGCAGATACGCGACCGACAGGAGATTATCGACGCTTGCCGGAATATGCCCGAACCTGTCGGTAAGCTCGTCCCGCATATCATCCATTTCCTCTTTGGAAGAAATGCACGATATCCTCTTGTAAACGTCTATCTTCTGATTTTCTCCGTTAATGTACGAATCGGGGATATACGCATCAATATCCAGATCGACCGAGACCGGCTCCTCTTCCGTAACCGCTTCGCCCTTTTGGCGCCTTACCGCATCGTTCAGCAGTTTGCAGTACATATCGTAGCCTACAGCGTTCATATGACCGGACTGGCGCTCTCCGAGTATGTTTCCCGCGCCTCTTATCTCAAGATCCTGCATGGCTATCTTGAAGCCGCTTCCAAGCTCGGTAAAATCCCGTATAGCCTGAAGCCGCTTCTCCGCAACCTCCTGGAGAACCTTGTCCCGCCTGTACATCAGAAATGCGTATGCTGTCCTGTTAGACCTTCCTACCCTTCCGCGAAGCTGATACAGCTGCGACAGCCCCATCCGGTCCGCGTCATGTATTATCATCGTGTTGACATTCGGAATATCCAGTCCCGTCTCTATTATCGTCGTCGAGACAAGTACGTCGATATCTCCCGAGACAAAATCATACATTATGCGTTCGAGCTCCGCCTCTTTCATCCGGCCGTGCGCATACGCGATCCTCGCATCCGGAATGAGCGCGGATAGACCGGCGGTGATATCGGCGATCGACTGTATCTGGTTGTACACATAGAATACCTGACCGCCCCGTGCCAGTTCCCGGCTGACCGCTTCCCTTACAAGTTCCTCATTGTATTCCATAACAAACGTCTGTATTGGAACACGGTCCTGCGGCGCTTCCTCCAGAACGCTCATATCCCTTATGCCTATAAGGCTCATATGCAGCGTCCTCGGGATAGGTGTCGCGGTAAGCGTCAGAACGTCAACACTTTCCTTGAGCTTCTTGATCTTCTCCTTGTGTGAGACTCCGAAGCGCTGTTCCTCGTCTATTATCAGCAGTCCCAGATCCTTGAAGGCAACATCCTTGGACAGGAGCCTGTGCGTGCCTATAACGATATCCACCATTCCGTTGGCAAGCTCCCTGACCGTTTTCCTGATCTCGGATTCGCTCCTGAACCTGCACAGCAGGCTTATCCTTATAGGATAATCCTTCATCCTCTGAACAAAAGTAGTGTAGTGCTGCTGTGCCAGAACCGTCGTCGGGACAAGATACGCCACCTGCTTTCCTTCCTGGACAGCCTTGAACGCGGCACGGATGGCGATCTCTGTCTTGCCGTATCCGACATCACCGCATATCAGACGGTCCATGATCTTGTCCGATTCCATATCCCGTTTGGTATCCTCTATCGCCCTTTCCTGGTCTTCTGTTTCCTCAAACGGGAACAGTTCTTCAAACTCCCTCTGCCACACCGTGTCGGGGCCGTATACATACCCCTTACGGGATGAACGCGCCGCATAGAGTTCGACAAGATCCTGCGCGATAACATCCACTGCTTCCTGAACCTTTGATCTTGTCCTCGTCCACTCCGTGCCGCCTAACCTGTTAAGCTTCGGAGCGTGGGAATCCCTGGATGCGTATTTCTGTATTGAATCGAGCGCCGTTGCCGGTATATACAGGTTCCCGCCGTCACGGTATGAGATCTTCATATAATCCTTCGTAACATTATCGACGTTAACCTGCTCTATGCCACGGTATATCCCGAGACCGTGGCTTGAATGCACGACATAGTCACCGGGCTTTAACTCCGTAAAGCTCGATATATGGCTGCCTTCATACTTTGTCTTGCGCTTTCTGGCGCGGTGCCTTTCGGTAAATACATCCGCTTCGGAAATGACCGCATATTTGATAAGCGGATATTCAAATCCCTGCTTCAGATGTCCGTATGTTACCATCACTTCCCGGGGAGCGACTTCTCTTTCCGTATTTTCCGAATAGAAAGCATTGATCCCGCCGTCACGCAGGTCTTCGGCTATCCTCTGCGCTCTTGTTCGTGAAGCGGACAGGAGGATGACACTGTAAGCATTCTTCGCAAATCTCTTCAGGTCGGACACAAGAGCCTCAAAGCTGTTGTTATAACTGTTCATGGCCTTTGTGATCATGTTCACGCTTCCGGTCGTTTTCAGTATACCCGAAGGCATGGCAAGAGTTGACATTGCAACACCGCACATCCTCTCCAGCCGCGCGAAGACCTCTTCTTTCGAGTATATCAGTCTTGTCTGGGTCGGAAGTGCATATCCCTTTTCAAGGCGCATCTTCATGCTTTCGGTAAATTCCGCTTCAACGGCAGATGCCTTATCCGCCAGCCTTCCCGGCTCATCAAGGAAATACAGGCACTTTTGGGACGGCATATAATCGGACAGGCTCTGCGTATCATCATAGAAGTACTCTATAAAGCTGTCCGTATTGACCGCGCACCTCCCCGTGATCTCTATCTCTTCCTTCAGATCCGCCGCTATCCTGTATGCATTGGCACCCTCTTCGGTCATGAACTTACTGCGGAATGCTTCGCGTACCTGTCCCGCCTCCTCTGTTATCCTCTCCAGTCCGCGAACCATCCTCTTGCGGTCGATGACCATTTCCGAAGCGGGAAATATCGCAACCGTGCCGAGCGTTTCTATCGACCGCTGGCTGAGTACGTCAAATGTCCTTATTGAATCGACCGTATCTCCCCACAGTTCTATCCTGACCGGGTTATCGTCTGTGAGCGGATAGATATCGATGATACCGCCGCGTATACTGAACTGACCCTTTCCCTCGATCTGGTAATTGCGGACATAGCCAGCATCCGTCAGCTGCGCGGCAAGTTCGGATTCGGTTACCGTTCCGCCCTCGTCAATATATATCACGCTGTCTTCTATTGACGACAGCGGCGCCATGTGCGCCATAAAAGCATCGATAGTCGTTACTATCGTGCACTTTTGGCGTTCACACAGCGCCCTGATGCACTCCATCCTCTGTTCGGTCACAACGTTTCCCGACAGATCGGCCTGATAGAATATCAGATCCTTGGACGGGAACAGATATACATCGGGATCGTAGAATTTGTAATCCTCGTACATCTGTCTTGCTTTTGCCTCACTAAAAGTAACGATGATTTTGAAATCAAAATCATCGCCAATTCCGTATACCATATGAAGCTTCTGCGGATCCACGCATCCGTCTGCCGCAACGATACCGCTTCCCTGCCCGATAAGCTTCTTTAATGTTTCATATTCCGCAAGAGAAGAAAAAGGAGTATCAAACGCTTTCATCGTCATTCCTTTTTGATCTGTTATATTTGGTCATCGCCTCATCGACTCCGTCATTCATGATCGATACGACCGCATTCGCCGCATCAATGAACGTCCTGTTCATGACATCCTGCTGCGACTGTGTGTATGTTCCGAGTACATAATCCGCCAGATCGTATCCCCCGGGCTTACCGCCCACTCCTATACGGACACGGATAAAATCACTCGTTCCGAGCCGGGCGATTATGTTCTTCATCCCGTTATGTCCGCCCGCGCTTCCCGACGGTCTGATGCGGATCCTTCCAGGATCAAGATCGATATCATCATATATGACGATCAGTTCGGATGAAATATCCGGCTTGTAATATCCGACGAGCTCGCCAACGCTCTCCCCGGAGAGGTTCATATATGTCTGCGGCATCGCGAGCATCACTTTGTTTCCC
The DNA here is from genome assembly GCA_905235745.1 of uncultured Lachnospiraceae bacterium. GTDB lineage: Bacteria > Bacillota > Clostridia > Lachnospirales > Lachnospiraceae > UBA2868. The sequence goes on along the minus strand of CAJOMN010000011.1, from coordinate 85,786 downwards.
TCGATGACACCTCTTCCGCAGATCGCCTTGTGCTTCACATAATCGGTTTCGATACCGAATCTGTCCGCAAGTATTCCGATAACCTCGAATCCGGCGTTATGTCTCGTTTTGGCATATTCCCTGCCGGGATTTCCCAATCCGACTATGATATACATTGTCAGCCCGCCGAAGAACCGTTAAGGTATGCTTCCTGCTCCGGCGTAAGAACATCTATCTTCTTGCCGAGGAATGCAAGCTTTCTTGTTGCGACATCCCTGTCGACCTCTTCCGGAACATCTATGATCATCCTGTCGAATGTTCCCTCATGCTCGACAAGATACTTTGCCGAAAGAGCCTGGATCGCAAACGACATATCCATTATCTCGGCAGGATGTCCGTCGCCGCACGCAAGGTTTACAAGCCTTCCCTCCCCGAGAACATTGATGAGCTGTCCGGTCGGAAGTCTGTATCCCATAATGTTGTTTCTCATTTCCTTCGCCTCTACGGCGATCTCACGAAGTCTTGCCATATTGATCTCACAGTCGAAGTGACCTGCGTTGCACAGTATCGCTCCGTCCTTCATCCCGGCAAAATCATCTTCATCTATTACCTTCTCGCATCCCGTAACGGTTACGAAGAAATCTCCGTACTTTGCGGCCTCCTTCATCGGCATAACGTCAAAACCGTCCATAACGGCCTCAATTGCCTTGACCGGATCTATCTCGGTCACGATGACTTTTGCTCCGAGTCCCTTTGCCCTCATGGAGACACCTTTGCCGCACCATCCGTACCCGGCTACCACAACGGTCTTGCCGGCAACTATAAGATTGGTCGTGCGGTTGATGCCGTCCCATACGGACTGTCCCGTGCCGTATCTGTTATCGAAGAAATGCTTGCACTGCGCATTGTTGACAAGAACCATGGGGAACCGCAGCTCTTTGTTCCGGTCCATTGCCTGGAGTCTTAATATTCCCGTTGTCGTCTCTTCGCATCCACCGATGATCCCGGGGATCAGTTCGGGCATCTGCGTATGTACCATATGTACAAGATCCCCGCCGTCGTCGATTATGATGTTAGGTCCCGCAGACAGCACCGCGCGGATATGGCTGTCATACTCCTCCGCAGTCGTTCCGTGCCATGCATGCACTTCGAGTCCTGCCTTAACAAGCGCTGCAGCAACATCATCCTGTGTTGAGAGCGGATTGGAACCTGTTACATACATTTCGGCGCCGCCCGCCGCAAGAACCTTGCACAGGTATGCGGTCTTGGCTTCAAGATGTACCGAAAGAGCGATCTTCTTGCCCGCGAACGGCTTTGTTGCGGTAAACTCTTCTTCAAGCGTTCTTAACAGGTCACAGTTCCTCTTTACCCATTCGATCTTCTTCTCTCCTGAAGGTGCCAGATTAATGTCTTTGATCTCACTTGCCATTTTGATTCTCCCTTTTATAAGTCCCGGTTATATGTTATCAGTCGTCATCTTCATCTTCACGATTTTCCCTGTATGCCGCAATCGCAGCCTGTATCCTTTCATTCGGATCGAGAAGATCGCTGATGGAAATATCATGATTCAGTGTATCTATGATATACGCGATGTATTTACTCATGTCACAGTTGATATAGTACGAACGCTCGAGAAGCTCCGGCGTCTGGTATATCAGGTTCGTTGTGAGCAGCTTGTCTATCAGTCCCTGTTCATACGCCTCATCCATGCATGCAAGACCGTTTGTGAACAATCCGAATGTGGCGGCTATGAATATCCGGCCGGCGTGCCGCTTCTTGAGCTGCTTGGCAACTTCTATGACGCTTTCTCCCGACGATATCATATCATCGACGACTATGATATCCTTGCCCTCAACGCTCGTTCCGAGGAACTCGTGACTGACTATCGGATTGCGTCCTTCCACGACTCTCGTGTAGTCTCTTCTCTTATAGAACATTCCCATATCAAGTCCGAGAACGTTTGCCATGTATATGGCACGGCTCATGCCGCCCTCATCGGGGCTGACTACCATCATGTGCTCCGAATCAAGATTCAGATCCTTGACCTCCTTGAGAAGCCCTTTTATGAACTGGTATGTGGGCTGTACCGTTTCGAACCCGTTAAGCGGTATCGCGTTCTGAACACGTGCATCATGCGCGTCAAAAGTGATTATGTTATCAACGCCCATCCTGACAAGCTCCTGAAGCGCAAGTGCACAGTCCAGTGATTCCCTTGTGCTTCTCTTGTGCTGCCTGCTCTCATACAGGAAAGGCATGATGACCGTTATCCTTCTCGCCTTGCCGCCAACGGCAGCGATTATCCTCTTCAGATCCTGATAATGATCATCCGGTGACATGTGGTTTTGTATACCGCACAAAGAATATGTAAGACTGTAGTTGTTGACATCAACTATCAGATACAGATCGGTTCCCCTTACAGACTCGTTGATGACACCCTTTGCTTCTCCGGAGCCGAATCTGGCTATCTTCGCATCAAGGATATATGAATCTCTCTGATATCCGGAGAACGCAAGCGAATCCTTGTGTTCGTTCTCCCGCTCGGTCCTCCATTTTACGAGATACGAATCGATCTTATTGCCGAGTTCCCTGCAGCCCTCAAGGGGTATCATACGAAGCGAGCCGACGGGGATTGTTTCAAGATTTCGTTTTTCTTCATGCTGGTATTTCATTTTCTCCTCTTTCTGATTCTGATATCCTCCACATCCGGATGAAGAATCTTATAGTTGCCGAAAATACGTGAAAAATTGCGTTCCGTGTATCTGCCGTTTATGTCCTCGAACGACAGGTTGGTCGATATGATGGTAGGTTTTTTTCTGAGATCTCTTTCATTAAGTATATCAAATAATCTCGAAGCGACAAAAGAATTGACGCTCTCGGTCCCCAGATCGTCAATTATAAGCAGGTCGGCTGAATATATATCCTTTTGAAGATCCCATGATTCATCGTCATCATATCGGAAGATCCCCCGGGAAAGTGTATCAAACAACCGCATGGATGTAAAGTAGATGACCGAATAACCTTTATCAAGAACAGCCTTGGCCATACAGTTTGTCAGAAATGTCTTACCGACTCCGACGTTGCCCTGCAGAAGGATATTCTCATATTCATGTCCGAACCTGTCGGCAAAATGCCGGCACTGTCCGATTATCTCCTTCATCCTCTCACATTCGGCATCGGTATAATAATCATATGTCAGAGTATCGAAATTTTCTCTTTGAAGAACGTCCTCTATGTTGGACTGGCGGTACGTATACCGGAGGATCGCCTGCTTCAGGCAGTGGCACTTTTCAGTCCCGTCAATATATCCGGTATCCCTGCAGTCACTGCACTCATACTTCTCCTCAAGATAGTCCTGCGAAAAACCGTTTGCGGCAAGCAGTTCCTTCTGCCTGTCGGTAAGGCTCTTCATTTCGGAGCGCATCCGCAAAACAGCATCCCTGTCACCGTCCAAGGCAAGTCCGGCGCTCTTTAATGCCAGATCCGTAATCTTCTCTTCTATCTCACGGTATTCCGGTATCTTCTCCCTGACGGTTCTTCTTGCCTGCTGCGCATCAAGGCGTGATCTTTCCCGCCTTCTTTCGTATTCGCGCATAATCTCATCGTACTGCGATTGTGTGAGCGCCATATTACATCATATCCTTCATGAGAGCATCATAATCATACTCTCTTTCTTTAAAATTGCGGAACTTTCCCGCCGATGATTTCTTCTTATCGCCCTTTGCGGATGATGGAGCCGGAGAAGCTTCCTTTACATTATTCCTGCGGAATTCCTCGTCAAGCGCAATGATGTCTTCGGGCTTTTCGACCTTCGCGTCATGCCAACCCTTGAGTATCCCGTTTGCATACCGAAGACTCGGCTTGCCTGTGGCAAGAACGGTTCTGGCGCATGCCTCCCCGATGATATCCATGCCGTAGCCGTATCTCTCCGTCCATCTGCGGACATAAGCCACCTCGGCCTCGACAGGCTGATGATCCTTCGGGAAACCCAAAGCTTCCATAACGGCTTTCATTTCCTTCGGGATATGTCTTGTGAGCTTTCTGGCATCCTCAAGCGTGCCCACGCCGGCATCCTTCCATTCGACCGCCACGCTCTCGATGCTCCTGAAGCTCTTCTTGTTGTTGCTGATGCAGTATTCAAGAAGATACTCGACAAGATCCGCCCCGAATCCAAGCTCATCATATATATACAATATGGTCGATATCTCGTCCGGTTTGATAGGCCGCCCCATGTACTGCTCCGCAACGAACAGGAGCTGACGCACATCCGGCTTGTCCGTAAACTGTTCGATCTTTTCCTTTGAATAAACGGGTTTCGCGGAAAACTCCACTACATTTCCTCCGTCCGATGACTTTCCCGTACCGCACTTACCGTTCCAGAATCTCAAGGCGCGTTTTACATCCTGCTCCGAATAGTTAAAATAGTCCGCTATGGAACTGACCGTGGAATTCTGTGTGCCGTATTTGAGCAGATACAGATATATCTTAAGCTGCGATTCGTTTGCTTCCCGGAGACACTTCTCGACGGCATTTGCCGGGATCACGAGCGCATCACAGCATAAATCACTGTTTAATGTGACCATTTCCATTAGTTCACCTGTTTCATAATGTATTTGCAAAGCAATCAAGTATGTGTTGGATTATATCACTGACGCCATGAAAATGAAACAGTTGATTTTGCCGCAAGGCCCGTGTTTTCAAGGGTTTGCGCGATTGTGGAGATTGTGGATAACCGGATGCAAACTATTTATGGAAACTGTCCGGCGGCGCTTGATGATCGGTAAATAACAAGATAACCGCCCTTTCGTATCCTGTTCATTATGTAAATTAAAAATCCACAGCCGTAGTTGACAATATATGCCGCCACCGGTGTGGATAATGTGAATAACTCAGTTTCCCAAAAGGCTGTCCGCAATCTTTACCACGTCTCCGGCACCCATAGTTATCAACAAATCACCGGGGGAACAATTTTGCAGCAGGAAATTTTCAATTTCGTCAAATGAACCAAAATAATGTGCCAAAGTTCCGTAACTTTTTACAGCCTCACACAGATCCTCCGACGAGATGCCGAGATTGTCCTTCTCCCTTGCGGCATATATATCCGCGAGTATGACGTTGTCAGCCCTGCTTAGTACCTTTGCGAACTCATCGAACAGGGCTTTTGTCCTTGAATATGTATGCGGCTGGAATACGAGCCACAGCTTATCGTGCGGATAATGCTCAGCGGCGGACAATGTTGCCGCTATCTCCGTCGGATGATGCGCGTAATCGTCGATTACCGTCACCCCACCGACCGTACCCTTGTACTGGAACCTCCTGTCAACTCCGGTGTAATCTGCGAGACCTTTCGCGATACTGTCGCCGGATATCCCTATGTGGTCGCACACAGCAACCGCCGCAAGTGCATTCGATATATTGTGCTCTCCGGGGATCGCAAGCTTCACACTGATAAATCTGCTTCCGTTCCTGATAACGTCAAAGTGTGCGCAGCCCTTGTCATCATACGCGACATTATCCGCCGTATAGCCGGCATCGGAGTGCGCCGACACGGTGACTACGGGGCATTTGACATTCTCCGTGATCTCTTCCGTATCGTCTATATCCGAATTGATGACCAGAAGGCCGTCTTCGGGAAGAAGCGCGGCAAACTTCGCAAAGGAATTCCTAATATCATGTATATCCTTGAAAAAATCAAGATGATCTTCTTCTATATTAAGTATAACGGATATCGTCGGATAAAAGCTCAGGAAGCTGTTCGTATACTCGCATGCCTCCGTCAGAAAACAGTCGGATTTGCCTATCCTGATATTCCCTCCTATTGACGGGAGCATCCCTCCGACCGATACGGTAGGATCGGTGTCCGCTTCAAGCAGCACGGAGGTTATCATGGACGTCGTGGTCGTCTTGCCGTGGGTTCCCGATACCGCGATGCTCGTCCTGTAGTTCTTCATTATCTGTCCGAGAAGCTCCGCTCTTGTCATCATCGGTATACCAAGTGCCAGAGCCTGTCTGTATTCAGGATTGTCCTCTTTGATGGCAGCGGTATATATTACAAGCTGAACATCTCCCGTAATGTTTTCGGCACGCTGTCCGATGAAGATCTGCGCCCCTTCTTCCTCAAGCCTCCCGGTAAGAGGTGAAGCCGCCCTGTCCGAACCGGATACGGTAAAGCCGGCGTTAAGGAGTATTTCGGCAAGACCGCTCATGCTTATCCCGCCTATCCCTATGAAGTGAACTGTTACCGGTTTAGTAAAATCTATAGTATTCATGGGTCTAATAATAGTGCATAAGAGAAAAAAACTCAACCGTTTGTGATTTTACACAAATACTGATAATAATCTGCCCGATTTTTGTTTATTTTTTCGGTAAACTGTGATAAAATAACTGTGTTGTGATTATTGCAACCAGACTACAGCTTGGAAAGACAGAGGTGGTAATGTGATTAAGAAAGAAATGATTGCGATGCTGCTTGCGGGCGGGCAGGGAAGCCGCCTGGGCGTACTGACATCAAAGGTAGCCAAACCGGCCGTTTCATTCGGCGGAAAATACCGTATTATTGATTTTCCGCTGAGCAACTGTATTAATTCGGGTGTCGATACCGTAGGGGTGCTTACCCAGTATCGTCCGCTCCGTCTTAATACCCACATCGGTATAGGCATACCGTGGGATCTGGACAGAAACATCGGCGGTGTAACGGTTCTTCCCCCTTACGAGAAGAGTTCGAACAGCGAATGGTACACGGGAACCGCAAATGCCATTTACCAGAATATAGAATATATGGAAACCTTTAATCCCGACTATGTGCTTATCCTATCGGGAGATCACATCTACAAGATGGACTATGAGGTAATGCTTGATTACCACAAGAGCAACAATGCCGACGTAACTATCGCGGCTATGCCGGTTCCTATCGAAGAAGCCAAACGTTTCGGAATTCTTATTACCGACGAGAACAGACAGGTTACGGCGTTTGAGGAAAAGCCCGAGAATCCCCGCAGCAATCTCGCATCAATGGGTATCTACATCTTCAACTGGAAATCTCTTCGCAGATCGCTTATAGAAATGGCCGAGCAGTCCAATCTGGACTTCGGAAAGCATATAATCCCGTATCTGTTCGACAAGGGCGCGAAATGCTACGCGTACGAATTCAACAGCTACTGGAAGGATGTCGGAACGCTTAATTCATATTGGGAAGCCAATATGGAGCTTATCGATATCGTTCCCGATTTCAACCTGTATGAGGAATACTGGAAGATCTATACCCATTCGGAAACCCTTCCTCCGCAGTATATCTCGGAGGACGGCGTTGTAGAGCGCTCCATAGTCGGAGAAGGATCATACATATACGGTAAGGTATACAATTCGGTTATCGGCTGCAATATTACAATAGGCAAGGATACGATAATCAAAGATTCCATTATAATGAACAATACCGGGATCGGAGACGGATGCGACATCACTAAAGCGATAATCGCCGAAGACGTCGTCATCGGCAACAACGTAATACTCGGTACCGGAGATGAGGTTCCCAACGAAACCGAGCCTTCGATATACACGAACGGTCTCGTTACGATCGGAGAAGACACTATCGTTCCCGACGGCGTCAGCATCGGCAAGAACAGCGTGGTTTCCGGAAATCTTACCGGAAAGGACTTTGAGAACAACGCTTTGGGAAGCGGCAAAACATTGATAAAGGCAGGTGACGAACTGTGAGAGCTATTGGAATAATACTGGCAGGTGGCAACACATACAGAATGAAAGAACTTTCACAAAAGCGCGCCATCGCCGCAATGCCTGTCGCCGGGAACTACAGGGCTATTGATTTTGCCCTCAGTAATATGGCTAATTCGCGCATAACAAAGGTCGGGGTCATTACCCAGTACAACGCAGGAAGCCTGCATGAACATCTAAGTTCGTCGAAATGGTGGGATTTCGGCCGTAAACAGGGCGGTCTTCATATATTCACGCCGACGGTAACGAGCGACAACAGCTTCTGGTACAGAGGAACGGCCGATTCGATCTACCAGAATCTGGCATTCCTGAAGGAAAGTCATGAGCCCTACGTTGTAATAGCATCCGCGGACGGCATATACAAGATGGATTACAACGAGCTTCTTGAGTTCCACATGGAAAAAGGCGCCGATATATCACTTGTGTGCTCCGAGATACACGATCCGAAAGATTGCGAGCGGTTCGGAATGGTAAAGCTCAATGACGAGATGCAGGTCGTGGACTTTGAGGAAAAGCCCATTGCCGCCAAGTCGAACCTTGTATCATGCGGTATATACGTTATCAGAAGAAGGCTGCTCATTGAGCTTATCGAGAAATGCGCGGAAGAGGAACGGTTTGATTTTGTCAGGGATATCCTCATCCGCTACATGAACGTCAAGAAGATATGCGGATACAAGATCAAAACATACTGGAGCAACATAGCTTCGGTTGATGATTACTATCGTACAAACATGGATTTTCTCCGGAATGATGTACGGGATTACTTCTTCAGGGAATATCCCGATATATATACCAAGGTAGATGATCTGCCTCCGGCAAAATACAATGTGGGCTCAAATGTCCGCAACAGCCTCGTTGCGTCCGGAACGATCATAAACGGCACAGTGGAAGGTTCCGTGCTGTTCAAGAAAGTATTTGTCGGAAGCAACTGTACGATCAGGAATTCCATAATACTCAATGATGTCTATATCGGCGACAACGCCTACATCGAGAACTGCATTGTGGAAAGCGGAGGTACGATACTCGCCAATTCCTATTACAAGGGAGAAGGCGCGCCGAAGGTAGTGATTGAAAAGAGCGACCGGTATGTATTCTAACTGCGGCCGCAAGAAAGGATAGATAATATGAATATAACAGATGTTCGTATTCGTAAGATGACGAAGGAAGGGAATATGAAGGCTGTTGCCTCAATTACCCTGGATAATGAATTTGCAATACATGATATCAAGATAATCGAAGGAGATAAGGGGCTGTTCATAGCTATGCCCAGCCGCAAGACCCCCGAAGGGGAATACCGCGACATAGCGCACCCGATCTCGCACGAGGCACGGGAGACGCTGCAAAAAGCCATTCTGGAAGCATATGAGAAGGTGCTTCTGTCTTAATAAACGGTGGTTACATCAGGAAGGGGATCCGTCTTAACTGTTTGCCGGGACAAACCGGGAGACCGAAAAGGGATTCCCTTCTCCGTCGTTTAATGCAACATAGCTATCATTTTCCCCTGAATATACAACCGGATAGATGACATCTCCGAGCTTGGCCTGTCTTCTGTAATCGATACGCAGGTGCGACACCTGCTCGTACCCTGTCTGCGACAGCGCGAGCTTCACATACTGCCCGTTATTGACATGATGATTGCTGTCAAGGTGATGCACCTGTATATGAACGGGATCCTTCTCGGTCACGGTGATGCCGTCATCTGCCGGAATCAGTACCTTTCTCGGACTGTAGCTCATATCCAGCTTCTCCTCCACGACATATGCCTCGCGGAGAAAATCAGGAGCCTTGACGGGTCTGATATCATCCGAGTCGATAAGCGTCCACATCGAATTGGCTTTTACGAGGAAATGGCCTTCCTCGTCCTTCATGTAGAAATTACGGAGTCCGAAGCACGCCTTGAAGCCGTACGGAAATGTACCGACCGTAACATAGTCGCACAGATGGGGTAGTTCTCCGATCTCAAGTTCCCAGTAATTGATCACCCATACAAGATGCTCACCCTGCAATACGTCAAATCCCACTCCGAGATCCTCGGACTGAAATGTCGAGCAATCCTGAAATGCGTCTATAAGCGAAGTGACCGACAGTTTCCTGTCGGTGTCACATTCGCTGAATCCTATTCTCTTTCTGTATTCGTACATATATGTATGACCCCGTATTGTTCCGGATCATTCCTGTGTGATATCAGAGCCGAAATACTTGACTGATATCGCAGAGAGTGTCCCGTCTGCCTTCATATCGGCGATAGCTTTGTTGATCTCGGCTCTCAGCGTATCATTGTCCTCTCCCTTTTTCAGAGGGATCGCGTAACTGGTTGTCTCCTCATCGACTGCCACAACAGCGACCGCGGTATCACCCGTTGTATTCAGGTAATCCTGAACCGACGTGTTTGCGTTGATAGTTGCATCGGCTGTTCCGTTTTCAACAAGCTCCATCGTCTCTCCGAGCGTGGGAACATTGACAACCGTTGCGCCGTGTTCTTCTCCCATCTGAGCATATGTCGATCCGACGGAATTGGCTGTCGTCCTGCCCTCAAGGTCGTCAAATGATCTTATGTCCGTATTGTCCGCCAAGGCAACGACAACCGCATGATCGTATGCATACGGATCGGAAAAATCAAACGTCTGCTGTCTGTCATCGGTCACGTCAACACCGTTTGCCATCATATCAAAAGTACCCTGCGACACTCCGGTAAGACCTCCGTCAAAATCGCCCTCGGCAAACTCCGCCTCAACGCCGATACGTTTTGCGATCTCCGCAGCGACCTCAACGTCAAATCCGATAAGCTCGTTCGTTGTTTCATCATGATACGTAAAAGGTGACCACGCTCCTTCCGTGGCAACCGTGATCTTGCCGGCCTCCCTGATACGGTCAAGATGATCCTTGTTCCCGTTTGAAGCCGATGATCCGCAGCCGGCAAGTACCGACAACGCGATCATTAAGGTTGTGATAATAAATGATTTCTTCATGATCTTCTAACCTCCTGTCTGATAGCTACCCGTTTAGTTTCAAAAATTCTCTTGTACGTTCTTCCTTCGGCGAATCAAATATCTCCGAAGACGAACCCTGCTCGATTATATTACCGCCCTCCATGAATACGATCCTGGAACTGACGTTTTGTGCAAATGTCATTTCATGCGTGACGACCACCATCGTAATACCCGATCCGGCAAGCTGTATCATGACATCCAGAACCTCCGATGTCAGCTCCGGATCCAGCGCGGATGTGGGCTCGTCAAAATATATGATCTTCGGATCCGTAGCAAGTGCCCTTGCTATCGCTACTCTTTGCTGCTGTCCTCCCGACAGCTGAACCGGATACCGGTCTGCATAATCCTGCATCCCGACTCTTTCAAGCTCCGTTATACCTATATCCCTTGCTTCTTTTCTATCCATACTTCTTCCCGAAGTCAGACCGAGAGTGACATTATCAAGAACGGTCTTATTCGAAAACAGGTTATAGCTTTGGAATACAAATCCCGTCTGTTTGCGCAGTGCGGATATTTCCCCTTTGCCGGCATCTCTCAGGTCATAGCTTACACCATCAAATACCATCGTTCCGGCATCGGCTCTCTCAAGATAATTAAGGCACCTGAGCATCGTTGTCTTGCCCGATCCGGAAGGTCCGAGCACAGCCGTTACATCGCCCTTTTCAACGGTAAGATCTATGCCGTCAAGAACAGTTCCCCGGTCAAATGATTTTACAAGATTCCTAACTTCCAGAAGTGCCATTGTCGTACCTTCCAAGCCCTACTTCTCCGCGACGCTGGAGCGCCTCCAGCACTGTAGAGAACATCAGATATATAAAGGCAACTTCCAGATAGAGCGGCAGGAACTGATACGTTCTGCCGGCGATCTGCCTTGTTGCCAGAAACATTTCCGTTACCGTAATATTGGACGCAAGTGATGTATCCTTTACCATGCTTATGAGCGAATTGCCGAGCGCCGGAAATGCCGCGCGAAACGACTGCGGAAGTATCACATGCCACATGATCCCCCAATAGCTCATTCCTACACAGTAGCCCGCTTCAAGCTGCCCCTTCGGAACGCTTTCCATGCATCCGCGGATCGTCTCGGCACAGTACGCGCCCTCGTTTATCGCAAACACCACTATCGCTACCGCGAAACCGTTAGTCTTGATCCCGAACGCCGAAGGGCCGTAATATCCTACCATCAGCTGTACAAGAAGCGGTGTTCCCCTGATGATCCAAATGTATATTCTTGCGATCTGTGTCAGCACCGGAACCTTTGCGTACTGTATCAGCGCTACTATCACGGCAATCACTATCGCCAGGGAAAAAGAGATCAGGGTCAGGGGAACTGTCATCACAAGACCCGGTAATATTATTTTCGGAAATGAATCAACAAGTAACTGCCAAGTATTCATAACATATGTCTTTCTCTGAATTTCATTGATTATATCAGCGATGCGCCAAAAAGAAAAGTATATTTTTCAAATCGCCTTTGATAAGATCTATTTCACATGCTATTATACCAACATGTCAAAAGATAATCTTGAATGGCTCCGTAACGGAGAAGAACTATCAACGCCGCAGGTGCTGAATACGATCATAGTACTCAGTATTCCGGCGATCCTGAGTCAAATAACAAACGTTGCAATGCAATACTGCGATGCTTCCACCGGTCTTGCCGATGTGGCCGAAAAAGCCACTATAAGGCACACGCCCGTTACTCTTCCTCGTCATCAAAACTGATTGGGTTGCTGGCGTTTTTAATGACGTCATATTTTGAAACAAACTGATTGTATATTTCCTGATACCGTTCATCGGTGAGCTCGATATAACTTCGTGAATGCAGGTGATAATCCGGATTCTCCTGAAACTGCCTGCGTACAGCTCCCGAGACAGCCACACAGTGGGAAGCGATATGGTCAATGCTGTTTAACAGCTCCGTAAATACGGCTCCCTGCTCCATACCGCATTCTCCCCTTGACATTCTTCCGATATGACGCGCCTTTAGAATCTCACAAAGAAATGAAATACCCGCTGCTCTCGGTTTTGTAAGCAGCGCCATCTCCGGATCACGTTCCTGATATGATTTTACGGTATCGTTTATCAGTTCTTTCTCCGCCATGATCATTACGTTCAGATCTCTCTGGGCATCCTCGGAGAAGACCAGGCCTTCATCCACTGCCTCGAATACCAGTCTTGCGATATTGGAGGCATAGTCTCCCATCCTTTCCAGATCACCCGTGACTCTCATACAGCTTGTCAGCTGTCTTGTCTGCGACGAATCCATCGGATGAGTTGAAAGCTTCATAAGATAGTCACCTATCTTCGATTCGTATTTATCTATAAGATCTTCCTTGCGCTGGATCTTGTTGTATTTCTTCTCGGAAAACTCACGGATCAGATTCAGGGAACGAAAAACATTTTTTCTCACCTTTTTGGACATTCCGAGGACGACCTTTTCGGATTGCGACAGGGCAAGTGCCGGCAGCATGAGCAGACGTTCCTCTAAAAGGTCAAAATCAGCGCTGTCAGCTATATCTTCAATATCTTCTTCGGAATCTTTTACGATGATCCGGAGAAAATCAGTCATTTTCCTGATAAGAGGGAAGAGACAGATTGCCGTGACTATGCGTACACACGAATTGATCAAAGCTATTGATACGGGTCCGACCGTCTTCTGCATGAAAGAAACAGGGTATATGGCGTTTACAGTATAGAGGCCTATTGCCCACAGTATCATACCGGCAAGGTTCTCAACCAGATAGGCCAGGGCAGTGCGCAGTCCGTTTTTGTTTGCACCCATGGCCGAGAGAATAACCGGGCAGGATGCACCCACACCGATACCAAGGATAACCGGAAATGCGGTTGCTGCCGTGATGGATCCCGTAACGGAAAGAGCCTGCAGGATACCTATGGATGCTGAAGCACTCTGCAATATGGCAGTCATTACTATCCCGAGAAGTATGCCAAGAAGCGGATTGGAGAACATGGTCACGCCCTTTGTAAAAGAACCGTTTTCGCTAAGCGGCATAACAGCATCGCTCATCATATGCATACCTGTCATAAGTATGGCAAAGCCCAGAAGAATATTTCCTATGTTCTTGTGGCGGCTTCTTTTCGCCAGCATTCTGAGCAGAGTGCCGGAGATTGCGGCAACTGCACTTATAGTTGAAGAGGATAAAATCGCAGCAATGCCGGCGGTGCCTTCAACATATGACAGGCAAAGAACCCAGCCGGTAATGCTGGTTCCGATATTGGCTCCGAGTGTGATAGCAGCGGCCTGTTCCAGACTCATCATTCCGGAATTAACAAAACCAATGACCATTACGGTTGCCGCCGCTGAAGACTGGATTACGGCAGTTACTGCCGTCCCCAGAAGAATCCCCTTTACGGGGGTATTGGTCATATTGTACAGGAATGTCTCCAGCCGCTCCCCTGCCGCGCTCTTGAGGCCGTCACCCATAAGTGACATACCGAACAGGAACAGCGCCACCCCGCACAGTAAAGATAACATCATACTTATAATCATAGGAAAAAAACCTTTCCTGTTTCTACATAATCCGGCATCATAAAAAACGGCTCTATCAACGAAGATGATGATCATAGCGCCGATACAATGATTATAAGCGATTTCAGAGTTATTGCAACAGTATGCTCCAATCTGTTCTGTTGTGCACCTATATCCGAACGGATTGCCGATACTATGTTAGAACCGGATAAAGACGAATACTATGATGCGCCTGCTCCGTCACCGGAGAGTGTGGGACTTGAAGATTATCCTGATTTTATAAACAAGGAGTCAAACCGAAAAAAATACAACCTGCCCTTATTCACCAAAAGATGACAAAAGGGACAGTCCCTTTTGTCATCTTTTGTCACCCAGCTTAATTCTCACCATCAGAACGGAATTGTATCATATAAAACAAAACTGCACAAAAAAGGAACCGAAAACCGGTATTATCAGTAGGAACAGACGATAAGAAAGCACAAATTGATTGTTAATATGAAAATGGCGGTCAACGCACAGATTGACCGCCTGATAAATATGAATAGTACACCTTCACATGATTGATGGAATACTTATACCTTATAATCAATTGCGCGATAATGCATCGCATTCATCATGTTATTCATAAAACTCTTAAATCCAGACACATCCTGATCAAGTATTCTGGCTAACGTTCCATTAGAAGAATTCCATCCAAATGCTAAATACGCCGGTGTAACCAACTCCTTGTATTTTTCCATGATCGGATCCCACGAACTCGGATCAGATATATCAATACCGGAAAACAATTCTTTTATCTTTTCGATGAGCTCTTTATTCCTGCCTGATGGTGTAGTTATAGCATCACCCTTATCTTCTGACCGGTTTAGACTTGCGCTATCTTTATAAACCGTATCATATCCCCTTGTACCAAACTCTTCTGCGATTTCTTCCTGTTTTCCTGCGGCAATCTGTCTTTCTTTTTCTTTGATCGCATTCGTTCTTGCCAGCGTATCCTCCTCCAGTTTGGTCAACGCTTCGTTGTATTCCTGCATTGCTTTATTCACAACAGCCGCCTGTTTCTCGTTCAGTTTCCCCGAAGCATATGTGCTGACGCTGCTGGCTGCTATCTCCATTTCGGCATAGTGGACATACGATATATCCACATTCTTTCCTATACCACATCCTATGCCTTCAGCTGCGGTCTTCATAACTGCCCGGCACTCTTCCAGTTCCTCTCTCGAGAATACTTCGCCACCAACCATGAAGTTTCCGTCAACACCACATTTAAGCGGCATATCTTTCCTGAAAAAAGCATCCGACTGATAATTAGCGAATCCTCCGTTAGCACATTGTGCAGGTTTATATTCGCTGCTGTTTTCGTAAACGGCTCCGCTTTCTCTGTAGTAACCGTTCTTTTTGGATTCCTCTATCAGATCGCCTTTAGCAGAAGCTTTAATCTCCTCCCAGTTATCCTTAATACTTGATTGATCTACTTTGTAAGAATCTCCCAGCTTTTCGACCTTTTGAAGCGGAATCTCCGGTGTGTCAAGTGTAAATAGATTAATTGCCATGTTTGTGCCCTCCTTTGCATAATCACGAAATCCGTTTCTTTAAATCCATGAATACCAACTCAACAAACTATTACTTCCCGAGAAGTACACCCCAATATTTTTCGATATTATCAAACAGATAGCCGGCTTCCTTGCTGACATACTTTCTGAAACCTTTATCATCGCTGTCGTCCGTGGCATAATCCTCATATTGAGCCTTCAGCATATCCATAATAGTCTTCAGATCGCTCTTTCCGGCATATTTTGCAAATATATCCGCGACCTTGCTTCGGTATTCATTCTTATCGCTCTCGGTTTTATCCGCTTCACCAAGCATCCCCGTGTATCTGTACTCGGCTACAGGCTTTTTTGATATAAACGATGCACCTGCTTTTTGTATACCTGCGACAACCTTATTGAAGCTCTCCATTGGGCTCTTGTACTCAGACAGTATTTCCTCGTTATGCTTTTTGTACATATCGATGAGTCCGTTGAATTCTTCCTTGTACTCATCAGGTATAAGCTTGTCCGAGATATACTGCAATGCCGCTGTCGATGCTTCAAGCGCAGTAGCTGCCTCTGCAGAACTCATAAAATACTTCCCGCCTGCATTATATGATCCAAAATCAATACCTGTGTTGTACATGCTCTTGCTTAGGTTATCCATGCTTGAAGTTACCATTTCAAGCATTCCCTGGAATTCCTTTGCCTGTTCGGAGTCCATGCTGTCGTAAAATCCGTTCATTTCCAGCGCGAGACTAAACGTGATCCACTGATCGCCGGTATTTTGCCAAAACTTATCAGACGGATCCCTTCCTTCCGCCAATTTTTGCTGTTGTCTCCTATTTGCAGCATACAGATCCTCTGCATCTTTCTTCATCTTTGCAAATCCATCTTCGCTGCAAAGATAATCAAGATTATCCTTGGAAACAGACACGCTTGCAGCATCCGTCGATCTGAGTTTCCTCTCTGCTTCCTCTGCATGCTTTATCATGTAGTCGACGTCTTCTTCTGTCCATGCGCCCACTTCATCCTGATAAGCCTGTCTGGCCTCCGATATGTAGTTCACATTGCTATGCCATTGTTCGTCACTATATGCTTCCAGGAACTCGGCTGCTGCCGATCTTACTCCGTTTTGTGCATCGTTCAGACGCTCCTCTGGTGTCTTTGCCCAAAATTCCTCTTCACATTGTTTTTTCAGTCTGGAATACTCCTCATACTTTTCGGGGTGGTATCTGTTCATATGCGCTACCATCTCCCCGCCGTGTAATCCGTTCCCTTCGGAACTCTGTCCAACGCCTTCGAGTATTGTTCCTTTCAGCTTGTCAACCGCATTGAAGCAGTTCCCATTCGAATATGAATAATTAGTTGTGATACCTGCCATAATCATTGCCCTCCTTGTAGAACTAACTCTTTTACGTGTTTATACCTTACTTTTGAAACTGGAATTTTCGTATTACAATCTAAAGTCAATACATAATTATTGATCTTTTGTACATGGTCAATATTGACTATATAACTACGATGAACTCTTATCAGTCCATTTTCTTTTAAACGCATCTCCATGCTGTTGATGCTTTCATAAGTATGATATTGTTGGCTTCTTGTGTGAATGACGTTCTTATGATCATATGCTTCGATATATATTATTTCTGACGATCGAATCGTAACTGTGCCCTCAACGCACTCAAACAAGACTCTGTTAGTGTTTGTATTCATAATTTACACTTCGGGAGAATAATTGATAATGATTTGTACCTAGTAAAAGTGATCGACATGCTTTGGCCCTCCTTTGCCTTAAATCAAAATCCATTTATCCATTACGATGTCCTCATATAATTTGTATCGAATACATAATACTGAAGAATAACCCTGACTACGTGAATAGGCGCTAATACGACGTGAATAGACTGTTTAACCCTCTTTGATTCTCCTTTATATCTCGTTGTTCCCTTTTTTCTATACTCAAGCTTCCAGGATAGTGCCACATATTTTTTATCGGACAAGAACAACTTAATTCTTATAGATTTATGCATTATTATATCTGTATGCACTTTTAGGCCATTATACAATTGCACATATAATGCATTCGTCATATTTTGCCGGTAATATTTGCTGTATTTTGCCGGTCATATTTGTGAAGATGTTATTCTTTCTTTACATTAAATAGGTGAAAAAAAAGATTTCATAATTGACCCCTGAATTGACTATCTTTCGGAACAGCACCTGATTTTGACGTTTTTTGAGGGATTTTCTTCCTGATTTTCCTGTCGGGAGCAACCGGAGCAAAGCGGGAAAATGATTTTTTAAAGTACGAAGATACGCATAAACACTAGCTTTGAGATATCAAAAAAGGGACCGGAATTCCGGTCCCTTTTCACAGGGATAGGAGGATTCGATCCTTCACATGACGGAGTCAAAGTCCGTCCATACCCCCAGCCCGTTGCAATATCAACTATAACCAACCTCTATCATTGACTGAATGACCTATGACAAAAGGGACAGTCCCTTTTGTCACCTCCCCTTTTGTCATGTCACGCTGCTTTTGTGATCAGTATCAGCAATTCCTTTTCCATTGCGGAAATATCTTCTACCCTATGCGTCATCTTCCGGATGAATTCCAGACATGCCTTAAGAATAGTATCACATTTCACCTCACCATATCTGTTTCCGCGCTCTCCGTTATACACCGTCCACCCGGTAGAATCGGATTGAATGCATACCGCACCTTCCTGGTATCCTCCAACATGGTACATTTTCGAAGGGAATCTCTTTGACATCACCTTTTCCAATGCTTCTAAATAGTTTGTTGTCTCCATGATGCATCCTCCATCAAATATCCGTCTTCACATTCAAGTCGGATAGGTTGTTTGTGCATAAACTGTACCGCTCCGCCTTCACTTAAGAACTTGGGAGCAACCATTCCCTTTGTAACTAAGCATTCAACAATAAGGTCTTCGGTAACCTTAAACTCATGATACTCTATAGTTTCCTTCACATACGGTAATGCAAGATTATCATATTCGGACCCTTTTATCGTAGTGAACAAGCCCCCAAGAAACCCATATCTGCAGATTATAGTCCCCTTTGGAATAATATAATCTCTTATTATATAGTCTTCAGATCCTTCTAAAGGACGATACTCCTTGTCAAATCCGTCCTTATCACACTTTTGGGTTTCTTTTCCCCAGTCTATATGAGGAATATTGGCTTCATCAACATACCCATACTTATCATCAAGTAATTGAATCCGAGTATCAGTAATATCCTCTCCCAAATAGTTGTAAACACGGTCTTCCATTTATTAGTTCCCAACGATGTTTGTTACGAGTTCATTTTATCATAAAATACCGTATTACAACACATCTAATAACAAATCAGCTTTCTGTCGCCGTCTTTCTTCCTGTCGCCTGGTGGCATTGCTCTGAATTCGGTTGTAGGATGTACTTACATCCATAACTACATCATCACCGCTGACTTTTGTACCCAGACCATTTTGTTTCATGGACAAATCTACATACTGTATTGTACCTGCGCCGCCTGTATAGCCGAGCTGATCGTTCTTCCCAGAACATCATCCGGATCATATCCGTTATATTGGCGGATAAAGCGCTGGGTGACAAAAGGTGACAAAAGGGACAGTCCCTTTTGTCACATAAAAAAGGAACCGGATAATCGGTTCCTCATTCCAGGGCTAGAAGGATTCGAACCTTCACATGACGGAGTCAGAGTCCTTTTCCAAAAGCCCCGTTAACCGTTGAGTTTACACATTAATTACATATGATATGTATTCGAGGTTACCTGTAAAGTTACCTATCGATAAAAGAAGTTATTCTATTCAAATATACTGTCCCAGATAATCATTTCTTCTATTCTCTTGCACCTCAAGATCTTCTGGACGCAAAAAACAAACTGTAAGTTTAGTAATCAAAAGATAAAACCCAAATTGATTTAGTGATTTTTCTCGTTTAACTTTTCCCAATTCTATCAGTCTATTTAATGTTTTTGTACTGAATGTATTCATCAAACTAAAATCAACCGCATAATCATCGACATTATAATCAGGTAAATACATGAGCCTGTAGTATTTGTTGCACTTCAACATACTTAAATCAACATCCAACTCTTTTCCATCAAAAATTGGCGCAATAATAATATCCTCATCATGATCACAACTGCAGGTATTTGAAATAATCATTCCTCTGCTTGTTTTGCTCTCAATGTCACCTGTAGTATTTACCCGTATAAAAGGAATACCATTCAGAATGTCTCCTTGAGACAAATAATCAAATGGTACATGCTGAAATAAATTCAGTTTTTTCCCTTCTCTCTTAAACTGATCCAAGGCAATCTCAAGTTGATCAGATATATACGGATCTATCGAAGGAAATAATTGTTGAACAAACTTAATAAACTCGTCTAGCATAAATCAAACACACTTACTCCGATAGGTTTATATATCCGGCTTAATGCTTGCTGATACTTTTCGGCCTCCTCGACAGTAAACTCCCTCATGTCACTCCCAAACAATCTTTCAGCCACATCAACAACTGGAATGCTCTTACTATAATAGTTTATTGTAGAAACCGTATCTGTTAACCAAAGATTCCCTTCATAAACTATTTGGGGAGCCTGGTCAAAAATATTATCCTGCGATAATGTCCCTATTGACGATAAACCAACCGCCGAAATTGCAAACGCGGCGGCAACAGTTTTAATACTAGATGTCTCATTTAGTCTACTCATAAACAAACTCACCCTCTTTAATAAGCTTCATTATTTTCTCATTAATGATATCCGAAGAAATTCTTATAATCTCAATCAAAGTATCCTTCATGGAATTGTATTTTTCATCCTTCTGACAAGCATATCTATCATTTATATCTATTGTGACCGATATAGGATGTCGGATTTGTTCTTTATTGGATATTTCAATTTGAGAATCAAATCTTTTCCCATTTTCAAGCGCAATATTAATATAATATTTCTCCTTGTACACATATGTTATTTTGCACGAAATATCATATAGATCGCCTAATTTTTCACCTTTGTTTGCCAGAATACTATTCTTAAGGACAATTAATCCTTCATCATCAATATCATTTATTTCAAGACATGTAATTAATCCAACAAATTTTGTCTTTTTTTCTGTCAAATTATCTATTAATCCACCAACACAATTGCATCTACTAATCAAGTATTCGCTACATAATTCCCAATCATGTGTGTATTCCTCATCATAATTAGTTACAAACGAAGATACTGTTGATGCAATATTTAATATTGAATGCCCATTTAATGTGTTAGCAATAATTCTCGGCACTTCACCTTGTACCTGATCTGGAATAGGTAACATCGTCGCTGGAGAAAAGAACTCCTTAAGCATATCTTCTGACATTATGTACTTTTTTCGACAGTCTTTTATGGGCGCATATATCCAATTAACGTTTGTTCGCTTAATTTGCATTGTATTATCCTCCAAGCACATAATGCCTTCTGATAAATGCTACTAACAAAATACTAAACTCAATGATTAGTTATTATATCATATTATTTCTCCGTTATGCCATCTAATCCCAACATCTTTGTAACAATCTTGTATATAATTACTTTTTTTCCCTCGTTCAAAAGTAGCGGGCCACGGCTATCCCGTGACCCGACTGATTTATATTGAACAATAGCACCATACAATAATGCCCGAAATGTCATTTCACCAAACTCATGACCTAATCTTATCCAGAATCCTTTTCCACAGTTCTTCCTGTGCTTTCTTATCATCATCATTTTTTGACTGAAGGAGTTTTATTTCATCCGTGGAAATAATAAGTGAGGTTCTGTTATTTCTAATTTGATAGTTATGATTTTCCTCCGTTCCCGGTGATCTTACATAAATATCAACTTCCGGATTTTCCTTATGGATTCTGTCAAAAACGTCCCCGTAAGCCCAGTTATATGCTTTTGCATATACTTTAAACTTTTCGCTCGGATCGGAATTCTTGTCGGCAATCTCTTCAGACTTTAACAGATCATTATATGCGTTGATATCCTCATTTTTCATTCTATTTCGGATATCATAGTATTCTTCCAGTCTGAAACTCTTGAGAATACAGGCCTCTTCATCAGTAAGATTAAACTTTCTGTATCCGCCATCCAACTGGACTATAGATTGCTGAAGTATAGTCTCTCTTTCTGCTCGACTGGCCTGAGCGATCCCGGATGACGATATTGAAAGGGTTGCAGCTGCTCCTTCATCAAATGCGTTGGAGACAGCTCCTTCCTCAATAGCATTATTCAGTTTTTCTTTTATCGTCGTCTGAATTCCCTGTAGAAATCCACCGGATTTACCGTTATTAACCGCATTTATCCCGCTCATGTGTCATCCTCCTTGACAATACTGATCCGAATTCCTTTTCTGATCAGGCGATATTATTGCTTATCTGTAATATATATCGGCATAATTATGAATTTAGTTAATTTACCCAAGAATGCTCTTTATGCCATTGCGTCAAATAATGACCCTTCTGAGAAGAATTTTTCCATGCGTTCCTCTTCCTCGGCTTTTCTTTCCTCACGCTTTTCTTCTAGTTTCTTTTGCTCCGCCTTTTTTACCTTCTTAGCTTCTATTTTCTTATTATCTGCCCGCTTTTTAGCCAACTTTTCAGTTATTGATTTTGTAGCCATTGTCCTGCTTTTCTTTGCCGATTTTGCAGGATCTATGTTGTTATATAAGAAACTTTGACTACGAACCTGAGGATGAGATTGTGTAGATGAAAACCCACCATCTGTTGTACAACTGCCAAGATATGGTACACCATCTGCCCCTGCATATTTTCTGTTCTTTTCACTCAGAGAGAATATACTCCCCGTACAATGAAGGGTTTTATTCTGCCCGTCACTGTATGTTAGCGTATACTCTTTACCACAAGCATATTCGCGATCCATAAGGCCGTATACTTTTGCTCGATATCCTGAATCAGCAGCCATCTTTTTTAACTGGCTCTCATCTATATAAAGATAATGTTTTCCATTTACCACTTTTTGTGGTTCAGAACTTGAAAGCGTGTATTCAGGAAAGAGTTCTTTGATCTGTTTTCTTAAATCATCTACAGACATCTCACCATCTTTAGATGTCTGAGATGAATAGTATTTTGTTGCCTGCGCACCATAGTCCAAAGCAGCACTGTTCATATCCTCAAGATATTTATAGGCCTTCAAGCCATTCCATGTCGGCTTTGAAGCATTCTTGACTGTATTTCGAATGCTGTTGATTGAATTGGATCCTAATGCAGAAACAATATTCATAGACATACCACCACCTGCCTTCATCTTTCAGCTGTTATGCTTTTTCGTCCACCGATACACCTATTGTTCCGGTTACGCCCGTGCTCGGAGTTACACCGTCTACAACGACATTGATCGTGGCACCTTCAAGCGTTGTTCCCTCTACCGATACACTATGATCACCATCAGATACCTCTCCGGTTTCAGAAGTAGCTGCTTCGCCGATCTTCTCAATCCTCTCTTCGGTAGCCTTCTTCTCCGCCCTCTTTTTCTCTGCTGCTTTTTCGGCTTTCTTCTTTTCTTCAGCCTTCTCTGCCCTTCTGGCTTCAAGATCGTCTTTAGCCGCCTTCTTCAGATCATCGGATGCAGCCGAAAGCGTGTTCATAGTGGATTCTTCAAGTTCGGAAGCCTTTTTCTTTGTCTCCTCAAGCTCTTCCTGTTTTTTCTTAACATCTCCGCCCCGGGCGCTATCCAGCTTTATCTCTGCATCAAGCACACCGGCGTGTCCATCCATCTGGTTCTTGGCACCCTGCTGTACTCTTGCGATCTTCATTGAATTATTTGCCGACAACAGCGATGTTGTCATGATACCTGATAATGCCATGTTTCGTCCTCCTTTGACTATCGTGATAGGAAATCCGTTTCCTATACCCGGTAATCGATCCGTTTATACTTATCCGGCAACAGATCATCTTCCACCGGATCTTCTGTTTTTATAGGTTCCTGATACAACGCCTGTTTCAGATCCTGCTCCGAAAGAGTCTCCTCTGCCATTTCCTCAAGTTCTTCCGCAGCTTTCTCCGTCATCTCTTCCGTGATATCCTCGAGTTCGTCCATCACTTCTCCGAGGATTCCACCGTCCATATCTACTCCTGTAGCCTCTTCGATCATATCCTCTCGTCTCTCTTCAGGAGTCTTCGGAGCATTCTTCTCGGCTGCCTCAGCGATCTTCTCGCCAAGTTCCCTTGCTTCATCAAGCATATGGAAGACCTGACTGTTGTTGAACTCAACCTTGGCAAGCGCGATCTGATCATCATAACCATGAAGCATTTCCAGTTTTCTTGAGATATCTTCAAGCGAATCCGTCTTCATGGTCTTCAGATTCTCTTTCTGCTGCTCAAAGAACGCTATTTTATTATCTCTTTTGGCCATTCTGTCCAAACGGTCCTGTGTACTCTTAAGACCGGGATTACCCATTCCGAGAAGGCCGGTGCCTTTCATAGCTATGTTCATAACACGAGTCCTTTCCTACTCTGACAGTACAGCCCCGGGATCTTTTGACCTGTAATACTCCTCGAACAACTTGTTAGCCACATCAAAAGTCTCTCCGCATATGCCCGGAAGTTCCTTGCCCCATGATTTTGTAGCAAGCTTGAAGCCCTTCTCCATGGCTTTTTGCATTTCCTTCATCTTATCAACATCATCCCCAGCAAGTGCGCATGCAAAGTCAAACAGTCTCTGGGATGTCTGCTTAACGCCGTAATACCCGTCTTCGCTGATATCCCTCTGTGCCTGCGCCTTTTCAGCTGCTGTTACAGTTACCTTCCCGCCGGAAAGGAGTGTCCAGATATCATTTCCGGTGGCTTTTCCATATGCTCCGGCCTGATCCGCTATTGTTCTGTGTACGATGCTTACAAGCTGCTGTTCCCTCTGCCTTGCATCTTCTTTCAGCTGATCGACGATTGCAGCCCTGTCTGACACGCTCATTTTATTGATCGAATATGTTGAGTTGTCTACTTTTTCCCCGGACTTGTCATAAACAACGCCTTCCTTAACATACGCAGTCTTGCCCTGCTCTGCAGTCTTTTCGGAAATATCGACATCCTTTTTCTGATTATCTGCGTTAGTGTATCCGGTTTTGTAATTCGTATAATCTGTTCCTACGTTCATTGACATGATTTTCATCCTCCTTAATCTTCCGTGATTTTCATTAACATCCTTGTTATTCTTTGGTATCGATCTTGGTCGATACTATCTGTGACAGTGCTTTAGAATACGTTCCATTGCTCGTATATGTTCCGCCGGCACTTGCGGCTTCGTTTGCTATCGTATTACCCTTTGTTGCAATCTTGTCGGCAAAAGAGTTGTAACCCGTAAACAGTGTCTTAAGCGTTGAAATGTCAGCATTCTTAAGGTCTTCCTCGTTAAGTTCGAGCCTATTACCGCTTGTGATCGTGATACCGGCCTTTTCAAGTGTTTTCTTATATGCCGCGGTTGTCTTGACCATGAAGGATGCATTTCTCAGCACACCCTTTGTATCGGATTCACCCGCACCGGATACTGTGTTGTTATAGTTCTCGATAAAGCCTTTAACAGCCTTTGTGATAGCCTTCCAGTCGTAATCCTCTTTGGTCGTTTCCTCTCCGGTCTTATCGTCTTTCTCCGTAATGGTCTTCTTCTGCCATAATGAATCATCCATCAAAGTTTTTGCTGCATTCGCCATTCCTCCGGCGTTACCGGCCATCTGTGTAAGCTTGGAAGTACTTTCCTTGGACTCTGCGGCCTTCTGTGCCTTTTCCTGTCCGTAGTACGCCTTCATAAGCTTGCCGTATGATCCGTTCTTGATCATGGCATAATCCGCCAGATCTAATGAACCGCCACCATTACTGTTGGTATTGACGCTCAATCCTGACAGAAAATCGTTGGAATAACCCGAACTGCCTCCACCATATGTTTCATCAAAATAATTACTGCCTGCTGTTTGTCTTATTGTTGACATCTTCCTGAACCTCCTGTTCTTCTTATGAAATCCGTTTCCTTGCAACATAAGATGCTGTATCTAATCGTTCTATCGTAATAGGACAGCATCAAATAAACCCACATTACGTGAAACGCACTTTTTCCGACGTAAAATGCATTTGGCCGGAAAATGTATTGATCGTTTGATTTCAGTATCGGGAATTAACGGGAATAATCAATAGATTTGACGTGAAGTGCACTTTTTATAACGTGAATAGTAGATCAGCCGATGAACATGACGTTCAGGACAAAAATGTAGCCGTATTTATCAGATTCCTGACGTATTTCGATATCCCCCTTATACTTTTGGGCGATCGTTCTTATATTCTTGAGTCCGTACCCATGGCCGTCCTCCTTCTTGGACGAGACCGGGAGTTCCTCTTCTGGATCGATATATGCTTTGCTATCGATATGATTTTTAAGACTTATGATAAATGTATTGTCATGGATGACGGATGTAAGCTTTACAGATGGATCCTGTGCGGACACAGATGCCTCATAGGCGTTCTGGAGGGCATTTGTGATGACAACACTCATATCAAACGGGTTTATCTGTAACTGTTCCGGGTAGCGGAACGAATGCTCAAACGGTATATTTTCCTTTTCAAATCTTCCGGCGAACTCTGATATCGCAACGTCAATGATCGGATTGCCTGTTTTTACGGACATTCCTGACTCTTCGTAATTCTTTTTCCATTGTCCGATGTATTCATCCAGTGCTTCCCGTTCGCCTCTATCGATCAGGCCTTCTATAACAGCCATATGATTGCCCATATCATGCCGCATGGCCCTTATTTTCTCATACATATCCTCAATCTGCTCTGCGTGACGGACAGTATCTTCTTTTTGGCTTTCAAGCGCCTGCATGGCGAACTCATTTTCCTTCGATTCCTTTATGTTCTGATAGAGCATGATGATCACGACCAGCGACAGCACGGATAATACGCAGAAGCCAAGACGGAAAATACTTGCCGGGATATTCTCCTTAATACTCCCGTTCCCGATCCCATCCATCCAAAGCCTGAAATATGCAAGCATGATCGGCTTTACTATAAGAATTGCCCATGAAGGAGTAAGCAGAATCAACAATTCCTTCCATGACAGTTCTTCGTGTTTTCTTTTGTATGTCTTATGTATGATCCGCATGGAGACAAACATTATCACAGCAGCTAGTGCATAATCGATAAGATTCCATATGATAAACTCGATCGCAATGGCTTTGGCGTCAGAATGATACCAGTCAAACCGCGATATATACTCGCTCTCAAAAAGACCGATCTCAACAGATATCTCATATGTCAGAAAACTCATTACATAAAACAATATGCACAGGAACAGCTTCTGGATTGGATTACGTTTCTTATCCGCCAGCCATGCAGCAACGAAGGCTATTAATACTATTATTAGCGAAATCCCCTCTAGTAACTCACTGTCTATCGGGATCAGATAATAAATGAATCTGAAAACAAAGTAGATAATCGCCGCAAGATACGCCGCCTTCAGCTCCTGAACGAATGGTTTCATCCAAAACTCGAACAGAACGGCCATGCTGATGATGTATGCTATCACCAGACACCTTATATAGATATCTGCAAATGATTCAAAGTTTGACACGATATAGTCCATCACAGATGCTCCTTACCCGTAAAGTAAGACAGATATGATTTAACCAGTTCCTGATACTTACCCCGGGCAACAGGTATTTCCTCACCTTGAACAGTCACTGTCTTTGCATCATAGGACTTCACACAAGACAGGTTTATAAGATATGCTCTGTGAACTCTGAAAAAGTCATCGCCCGCTACCTTTTCGAGATCAGACATTTTTCCATAGTACTCTATCTGCTCACGGTCTTTCATATGAAGGATGATACGGTGTTCAAGTACCTCTGCATATGAAATATCCGCAAGAATAATCTTCCGATTAACACCACCAGATTTGATCAAAAAGGACTCATTATCTGTGCTGTCTTTTGTTTCGGACATAGCATCCTCAATACTCCTCCGCTCACCGGCAAGGTCGATCGATCTTTTTATTGTCTCAACGAGTTTGTTTCTGTCAAACGGTTTTACTATATACTGAACGGCACCGACGTCGAATGCCTGAAAAACATATTCCTCCACCGCAGTTACAAATACAAGGATAGTTTTATTGCCCATCGTACGGAGTATCCGTGCGGCCTTCATCCCGTCCATCCCTGGCATTTGAATATCGAGAAACAGGATATCCGCATCAAAACTAGCCGATACCATATCCGATGCATCAGAGTATTGTGACACCAAAGCGTCCGGATCAACTTCCCGTACACACTTCTCGATATAGTCCCTTATAGGTTTTTCATCATCGCATATGGCTATCTTAATATCTTGATCCATGGCATAGATTAACTCCTATGGCCTCAGTATACCACCTGATCTATCGGATTATGCAGGCGAAAAATAATACACATTACATGAAACGCACTTTTTTCGACGTGAATTGCATATTCTTCGCAAGCAGGGCATCGGTGGCCACCGAATGCATATTCGCAAGCAGGGCATCGGTGGCCACCGAATGCATATTCGCAAGCAGTGCATCGCGATATCGCGACACCTGTTTGCTGCTTGTTGGGGAACTCCCCAATTCCCCTGAACCTCGCTTTTGCTCGGAGCTGAATTACAGCTGTTTTTCGATTTTTCATTTATCGGCGTTACCTATTTTTATCCAAATCCGAATTATAACTTATGCCAAAACTATGCTCCCGGTATAGGTTCTTCGGATAGAATATATCTCTGCAATTGCCATATTGTATCCATCATCTCCTGTAACAATCTCAAATCCTCGGCATAGATGCTGCCGGTCTCATTCGCCTTCTTGGCAACCTGATTGATGTTCACTCCTATCTTATGAAGTTCACAATTCATCCTCTTGATCTCGGTATAATCGGGTTTGATAATGCATCCGTTGATAGCCATATTCCTTAAATATCGTCCCAGGTTTCTGATATTACATTCCTTCATTCTGTCCCTGATCTTTTCTCGTTCAAGGGCATTTACGCGGAACTTAACCTGTATTGATCTGGATAGATTTTCCATATTATGATTTTCTCCTCTGGTAAAAAAATAGGGTTTGGGGTTATCCCCAAGGGCAGTTTTTCAGCAAAATGGTACCATTTGGCGATGCTTGCTCTTCTTGAAAAAGGAAAGATCAGGAAACTATGAAAATCCCAACGCTTCCCTTTGCAAAGCATCATAGTCATAAGTCCTCTGATTGAACTGACTGAAGCTGTTGACACACTGCCTTTTTTTATTTTTATATTCTTTAATATCTTTATATTTCTTATTCTTATATTGGGACGTTTTTCCCGCATCCGGTCTTCCCGTATATGGAATAACCGTGTCCGGATTTTCAGTAATCGGTGCGGATGCCAGTATTTCAAATATTTCGACATCATTCCCTGCAAAAGTCCCGTTTTCTCCTCTAACCGGTTTTATCGACACGTATCCCAGCTCGATCAGCTTCTTAAAACTCTTGTCTATAGCATCGCGACCATCAGGAAGTATTGCTGCCAGTCCCCTTATTGAAAAATCCCAATCATCCTTCAACGATAACAGCGTGATCAGGAGTCCCCTTTCGCGCAGCTTAAGGCGACTGTCCTTCAGTATTTCTTTTGAGACCATAACGAAGTTTCCCTTTGTTTTGTTCTTAATAACCGTCTTTCTCACCTCCTTTCATTTAGTAAGGGAAACGCCTTTGCTATACTCTTGATATACGCAGATAGGAAAGGCGTTGTCCTTCTTATCTTAGAGAAACGTCCTTGTTCGCATCAGGGACGTTTTCTCTTTTCTTCCCCGGCAATGGCACGTACTGGTTCAGCTTATCCTTGATCTTTATCTTCTTTCTTGCCGCGATATAGTACTGCATCGTGGTTGATTCAAGATCCCCGATATAAGCCGCGATTTCTTTGACACCGGCACCGTTCTCATACATTCTTGTCGCAAATGTCCTGCGGAGAATGTGCAGTCCGCTTATCTTTGTTTCCGATCCGAGCTTGCTGTATATTGTTTCCATACAGTGTGCCATTTTGGTTCCGGTATAAGCCTCTCCCGTCCTGGTCCGGCAGATAAGTTCGTCATCCCTTCCCGGTCTGTATCCTCTTATCAGTTTGAGATCAAGTATCGCTTCATCCGACAGTCCTATGACCCTTGCCTTCTGATTTTTGGTGGAACCCTGAACCGAGATATAATTGTTCTCACCGGTTTTTTTGTTACGATTCTTTATCACGGATGTACTTTTGTTGATCGTAAGTGTTCCGCTGTTTTCATCGTAATCTTTCCATTTGAGGCTTATCAGTTCTCCGACTCTCATCCCGGTGTGGAGCAGAAGTCTTCCATAGAGTCCTCCCGAATACTTGTATTCCCCGTTATTAACATTCTTCCTGAGACACTCTGTCAGAAACTTTTGTTCTTCCTCTTCCGACAGTATGATCACATCCGCGTCATACTCATTCTTCTGCTCAAGTTTTGCCAGTCGTCGCTTTATTGTTCTTTTTATCTGCAGGACCGGATTGGTCTCAAGTTCTCCCCGGGCCACCGCCCATTCATAGGCCGCATTCAGGACATCCAGTGCTTTTTCTATGGACGATGTTGACAGGTCTTTTTTGATCAGTCCGGCAATATGATTCTCTATGTCAGCCGGTGTGACCGATGCAACCTGCATGTGCCCAAGTCCGTATTTACCGATCTGGTTTACGATAGTACCTTCTCTTCGGTCCACGGATTTGGGCTTGAGTTCGTTGTTCTGCATCTGAAACTGCAGATGTCTTGAGCACAGTTCCTCAACGGTATTTGCCTTGCTGATGCTGAGTGCCTGTCTCCTACGGTTCCACTCTTCTTCCTTTTCCTTCATTTTCTTTATGCAGGCAGCCTTGGTAGCCGCTTTGACAACCAGTACCTTTCTCTTTCCGTTAGGTGCACTTCCTACACCCTTCCTGTACTTGATTCCGCCATCTTCGCACTTTATGAAGCAGCCCTGTCCTTTGGCGTTCCTTTTTGAAGTTTTCTCCATTTCCTCACCCCCTTTCTTTTTTGATTTGATACCTTTTGCATTTCTTTACTGCCCTTTTTTTACTTTGCTCTATCAGACTGCATATCTCTTGTACTCATATCTCTTGAGCCAGTCATCGAGTGCTCTGGTTGAGACGAAGTATCTTTTGCCGATGACTACCGACGGAAATCCGGTAGACTTCATCAGCGCGTATCCCTTGTCCCTTCCGATACGGAGAACTCTGCACAGTTCCTTTACTGTCAGCATCCTGATCTCGCTTTCCGGAATATTGATCGTTTCCATCCTGTTTACCTCCTTTCTTTTTTATTCCGAAAACCTCTTGGTATTTCTGTTTCGTAATTATCACATTTACGATTTTCGTACTTTTAATATAACAGCCTGTTTTATACTTGTCAATACTTCGTAGGTGGATATTTTACGATTTTCGTATATTTGTTAGAAATGCCTTGTTTTATTGTAATTTGTGTGCTATGATTTGTTACAGATTTACAATTTTCGTATATGAGTTGTTTACTAAAGGAGTGAATTATGGGCGATGGGATCAAATTAAAAGAGTATCTGGATGCCAAGGGTACAAATGTCCGCAGAATAGCAAAAGCGACCGGAATAAGCGCTACAACGCTTTATTCCATTATTCAGAAGGATTCAAATATCCGGTTTGATTATGCCTTGAGACTTGCAAACGAACTGGAGATCGATGTTAATGAGATATGTTCAGCTATGCCGTTTTCCGGGGAGATCAAGGAAGAAGAGATATATCCTACCCTCCCTGACGGCCTTAAAGGCAGCCTGGATGCCTCAAGGGTAAAGACCTATATAAAGTACTCTCTCTATCCCTTAATGCACCTATATGGCAAGAACAGCATGCCTGACGTGGACAATCTTCTCACCTCATTCTATCAGCTTGATGATGAATCCCGAAAAGAGATAGTGGAAACGATCAAATTCAAGCTTCAGTACCACAAGGACCCCGAACGCGCTGAACAGATCAAACAGATAAAGGGATGGTAATCCGGAATCGAAAAGTTACCTGTAAAGTTACCTATCGATCAGAAAAGTTACCTATTTTGACCTTTATTTCAGAAAAAACTTCCTGATTTTTACTGTCAGAATCAATCAGTAAAAGTCAGGAGGTTGTTTTTTACCAATCTCCGAAAATCGCATAAACACTGGCTTTGTGGCATCAAAAAAGGAACCGGATGACCGGTTCCTCTTCGCAGGGCTAGAAGGATTCGAACCTTCACATGACGGAGTCAGAGTCCGTTGCCTTACCGTTTGGCGATAGCCCTATATCCGTTGCTGTCGCAACGGAAATTATTATACACGAACGCTCTTGCTATTGCAAGTAAAATGTCTCTTGTTCTGCTCTTGCCAGCTGACTAATTCAGTCTGAAATCTATATCGACACGTCCTTCGATTCCCTTAACCCATCCGTGGCTGGAACACTGCCAGTACTTTGCGCCGCCTGCATATGTGAAATTGTCTCCGTACTGCGCAATCCACTTATCACATGAGCATGATTTGATATACGTGCTCATAAAGCTCTTGGACGAATATACCATCGGGGTGTAGCCCGCTGCCCTTACAACGTCACTGAACGCCTCGATATTCTTCTGAAGCTGTGCCGTCCCCAGTGCCGCAAGAGTGCTGCCCTCTACATCAATTACAAGCGGAAGCGTTGCGCCGTAGTTCTGAGCACACATGACAGTATATTGTGCCTCGAGTCTTGCTATCTCTTCATTGGGCGCATATGTCCTGTAGTACAGACCGAAGGGAATCCCGTTTGCGGCCGCACCCGTTGCGTTTGCTTCAAACATCTTGTCAACGCCCGTATTGGTCGTGCCGCACCTGATAAATGCAAAGCTTACATCATCCGTTGCAACCTCCGCCCAGTTGATCACGCCCTGATATGAGGATACGTCTATACCTCTTGCCGTAACGTTCGATAACGGCTGTCCCAGACGGTTAACATATACCCCATTAAAATTCATGAATCCTATGTCATAATAGTCTGCTTCCGTTGCAAACACCGGTGTGACAACAAGGCACGCCATTATGCACGCAAGCGCTGTAATCCTTCTAAATAGTTTCACAATAATCTCCTTATCTGATCCGCTCAGGCGCCACTCTTTCTGCGCCGGCAAAGACCGTTGCATTTACCAGAAAACATGTGACCCGATCACGATTCCCGTGTATCCGGATCTGATATTTCTAAAATGGGTTGCCCCACCGATATAACTGACTCCGCTAAGCGCATCCTGCGCAGCCTGAAGACATGATGCCTTGGGTCCTGCTGCAGCGATCTGCGCAACCTGTCCGCTTCCGGCCGGTCCGAACTGACCCTTTGCATATATAACGGACGAGATACTGCTTCCGTATCTGCCGCTCTTCAGCCGGTTCATTACTACCGTGCCGATGGAGACCTGTCCTTCATACGGCTGGTTGCCGCCCTCTGCCTGAATAAGTGCTGCGAGCAGAACCTGATCGGATACATCGGCAGCAACCGCGCCTGTATTGGTCTTGGTTGTTTCCGTAGTGCGCCCTGCTTCAACTTCTGCCTTTCTAGCGGCTTCCGCTGCCTTTTCTTTTTCCTTCCTGACGGCTTCCTCCTCGGCACTGATAACTTCCATCGACTTGCCGCTTCCGAGAGAATCCGCAATCGTCACATATTCGGATGACACATAGCCTTCCTGACCGTCCGAGAACTCGACCTTAGTCCAGTCTCCCTCTTCTCCGAGGACTCCGATCTTGT
This sequence comes from uncultured Lachnospiraceae bacterium, assembly GCA_905235745.1. Taxonomy (GTDB): domain Bacteria; phylum Bacillota; class Clostridia; order Lachnospirales; family Lachnospiraceae; genus UBA2868. Next base: position 52,249 of record CAJOMN010000011.1, on the reverse strand, counting down.
CGCCCTTGGCAAGAAGATCAAGTACGGTACCGTCGGGATCCGCGCTTTTACGCACTCTCAGGCAGTCCGTAGTACAGGTCGCCGTCTTCTCAACAACCTTTTCGGCAAGCTTTACCGCATCATCCCCAAACAGGAGATAGTCATTCTTGATCCAGCCCGTAAGATCCCCTGTTTTGACCTTTGTCCATCCGTTTCCTTTTTCTATTATCTCACCGCCGCATTCCTTGAAAAACTTACCGATAAGCTTTCCGTCTTCGGAAGCGGAATCCCTTACATTAACAGCCTCATCGACATTTGCCATGACAAGCTTGTCATATGGTATTCCCGCAACCTCTCCCTTCTTTGTTGCGGTCGTTGCCGATGATTTTGACTCATCTTCCACTATTTCGATGTTGATCGTGTTGCCCGATGCAACAACTTTTGATCTTTCGATCCCGGCTGCCCTGGCTGCCCCCGCAGTCACAATGCGCATCTGCGCCTCTGCCGCCGACACCGTAATGCTACTCCCCCATGTTCCGGCAACGATGAGTGCTATCGCAGCCACCAGAGCCGGCCATGTAAGTTTCTTCATACATTCCTCCAAAAATGTTACAAATTTATTACATACTTGGCTTTCGCATTATATCAAAGACTCGTGTGAATGTCAAATTTTGCGCGATTTTTCGGCACATGCCCTCATCGCATCTATCACGGCTCCACGAAAACCGGCTTCTTCGAGAACCGCAACGGCATCGATAGTTGTACCTTGGGGCGAACAGACCATATCTTTAAGCTTCGCGGGATGCTCTCCGGTCTCAAGAACCATTTTCGCGCTTCCGAGAACTGCCTGGGATGCCATTTTGATCGCAGTCGCCCTGTCGAGTCCCTCGGCCACGGCTCCGTCTGCCATCGCGTCTATCAGCATGAATACATATGCCGGCGAGCTTCCGGATACTGCCACGACCGCATCCATCTGGCTCTCCTTTACTTCATATGCTTTCCCGAATCCGGACAGCATTTTTAACACAAAATCAAACTCCTCGTCTGATACTCTGTCGTTCCCGCACACTCCGGTACATCCCTCGCCCACAAGAGCAGGGGTGTTGGGCATCAGGCGGACTATCTTCGCCCCTTCTGCAAGACTGTCCTGCAGATATGAGATAGTCTTACCCGGAGCTATTGAGATAATAACCTGCCCGTTCATTGAGGACTTTATCTGAGGGAGTACGTCCGCATACACCTGAGGTTTGACGGCAATTATCACATAGTCACTGTTTCTTACCGTTTCCTCATTATCCTCACATGTGCCGATCCCGAGCTTGTCAGCAGCTGTTTTTCTCTGGGCGGCGCTTGCATCCGACCCCGTAATATCCGCCGGAGCAAACAATCCTGCCTTGATAATGCCTCCCGTCATTGCGGTAGCCATGTTTCCCAATCCGATAACTCCAAGTTTCATATACGCCTCCTATATCATCCCAACCACCGGCTCAACAGGCTGCATCGCCAATTATGCCCGAACCGGATCATATGTCTATAGTTCCAAGATATTATACATCAACAGCGCCGCTGCGACTGCTGCATTTAATGATTCCAGCCTGCCGTGCATGGGGATCGTAACAAGCTCATCCGCCTTCGCCGTGATCTCATCCGACAGCCCCGAGCCTTCATTTCCGATCAGAAAAGCGACCCTTCTTCCATAGTCCGCATCCCTGTAGGATCTGCTGCCGTTTAAATGCGCGGCATAGACCGTAACGTACGATCGTTTGAGGGAATCAACCGTCGCGGCAAGATCATCCGTGTAAAGCACAGGCACCCTGAACAGCGAACCCATCGTCGATCTTGTGACCTTCGGATTATATACATCCACTGTATTCTCATCGGCAATGACCGCATCAAAGCCTGCTCCCTCGGCAGTCCTGATCATGGTCCCCAGATTTCCCGGATCCTGTATCTTCTCCAGAACCAGCAACTTCAGATCACCGTGAGCATTCCTTGCGAGAAAATCCTCCGCCGTATCCTTTATCTGCCTGCACACGCACAGTATGCCCTGGGGACTTCTGGTATCGGAGATCTTGTTAAATACGGCAGATGATACAACAACGGGATCGGGATCATAACCGAATATATCCGACAGATCATGTTCCGCGGCAAAGCCTTCCGAAACGTAACACTCTTCCAGAAGCTCCCTTGGGATCTCTCTTGCAATCCTCATACCCTCTACTGCAAAAAGACCCTCCTTGCGGCGGGCTTTTGCATCATTGACGATCGTTGTCACATGTTTGATCGTCTCGTTAGAGGTGCTTGTGATCATCTTCATGGCAGGTCACGACTCAGATAGCCAGTGCCTTGCTGACATCATATTCGTATTCGGAGATATGCTTTTCCATCGCAAGCGCTTCGTCTATGTCATAATCGATCCATTCACCGTTTCTGTACGAAACAACACGGTTACTGGCGCCTTCGCACAACAGATCAACCGCGTAAGCGCCCATCATCGACGCGTAATACCTGTCACGGCATGTGGGAGATCCGCCGCGCTGCATATGTCCGAGTATCGAAGCTCTCGTCTCGAGTCCTGTTGCCGCTTCTATTCTCCTGGCCATGGAGGTGGAATGTCCTATTCCCTCGGCATTGATAATTATATGATGTGTCTTGCCCTTCTTGCGGTTGTTGATAATGTTGTCTATCAGCTCCTGCTCATCATATCCGTACTTCTCCGGCAACAGGATATCCTCGGCACCGTTTGCGACGCCGCACCACAGCGCGATATATCCGGCATTCCTTCCCATAACCTCAATGATAGAGCATCTCTCGTGAGATGATGACGTATCCCTTATCTTATCGATCGCCTGCATTGCAGTATTGACCGCGGTATCGAAACCGATCGTATAATCCGTTGATGAGATATCCAGATCTATTGTAGCGGGAACACCTATCGTATTGATACCGAGCGCGGCAAGCTTCTGGGCTCCGCGGTATGTTCCGTCGCCTCCGATCGCAACAAGCCCGTCAATACCGTGCTTCATGCACACCTTGGCTCCGGCCTTCTGCCCCTCTTCGGAAAGGAACTCCTCGCACCTTGCCGTACGAAGGATCGTTCCTCCTCTTTGAATGGAATCGGAAACGTCTCTCGGCGTCATCTCGTATATCTCCTCGTCAAGAAGCCCTCTGTATCCCTTCTCGATACCCATGACCTTCTTGCCCTGTGCGATCGCTTTCCTGACAACGGCACGTATCGCCGCATTCATTCCCGGAGCATCTCCTCCGCTTGTAAGTACGCCTATAGTATGAACTTCTTTGCCCATCTTTGGTCTCCTTATGTTAGTCTGACGTTTTCACTTCCGAATGCTTCCGACAGTTTCGTCATCAGCTCCCCGTCGGCATTTACACTGCTGCTTTGCGGCAGCATCTTCTTTTCTCTTGTCTCTTCAATATATATAACAATTATATCCTTACCGTCGGAATCCGCAATTAAAAAATTCAATCTCTCCTCATTTTTTTTATAATCTTCCTTCGTTGCGAACTTGATCCAGACCTTCTTCGGGATACTTTCGAACGGAATGATGCGGCTGCATTTGACCTTTGCATCCTTTTCTTCCTCCGCTGAAACCCTTCCTTCTACAAAGACTCTGGAATCTTCGTTAAGATATCGTGAATATTTCTCGTAGTCATCGGGCCATACTATTACCTCAACGTTTCCCACGAGATCCTCTATCGTCAGAAATGCCATTATCCTGTTGGTCTTGGTGTACTTGACGGTCTTCGAATCAATGATCCCGCCGATCGTTACCCTGGCGTTATCTTCGACCTTTGCACGCCGGATATCCTCATCATATATGAAATCCGTAGTCATGTTTGTGATATTCCTGCGCCACATTGCCTCGCTCTCTTCGAGCGGATGTCCCGATACATATACGCCGAGAACCTCCTTCTCAAGAGACAGAAGTTCTTCCTTCGAATATTCTTCAATATCCGGCAATTCGACCGCAAGAGCACTCTTTTCATCCTGACCGGCAATATCAAACAGCGAGAGCTGTCCCGCCATATTCTGCTTCCTGTCCTTCAGTATACCATCCATGTACCGGGCATATACGTTCATAAGCTGTTTGCGGTTTCCGGGCAGGGAATCAAACGCTCCCGCTTTGATCAGGTTCTCAACCACCCGCTTGTTGACGTCTTTACCGTCCATCCTGTTCAGAAAATCATATATATCCGAGAATTCGCCGTTTGCATTACGCTCGCCGACGATCGCCTCTATGACCGGCCACCCGACGCCCTTGATAGAAGCAAGACCGTACACGATGGAATCGCCGTTTACGGAAAATCCTGCCACGCCGTGATTGATGTCGGGCGGAAGTATAGCAATACCCATAGTTCTGCACGAATAGATATATTCGCTTACCTTGCCCGAATTGTCTATTACGCTCGTAAGGAGCGCTGCCATGAACTCAACGGGATAATAGTATTTCAGATAAGCCGTCTGGTATGCAACGACCGCATATGCGGCAGCGTGTGATTTGTTGAACGCATAGCTGGCAAAATCCATCATCTCGTCATATATCTTGTTCGCCACCGACTCGGGGATGCCCTTTGACAGACACCCCGGGACGTTCTCCTCCTCGTTCCCGTATACAAAGTTCCGGCGCTCCTTCTCCATGACGTCCTTCTTCTTCTTGCTCATGGCGCGGCGCACAAGATCGGATCGGCCGAGCGTATACCCGCCCAGATCCCTCACTATCTGCATTACCTGTTCCTGATAGACGATACATCCGTATGTCGGTTTGAGGATCGGTTCAAGCTGCGGGCAGTCATACGTTATATCAGATCGTGAATTCTTGCCCTTTATATATACGGGTATGAAATCCATTGGTCCCGGACGGTACAGTGATATCCCCGCAATGACGTCTTCAAGATTCTTGGGTCTAAGTTCCTTCATGAAGCTTTTCATGCCCGAACTTTCAAGCTGGAATATACCGTCCGTCTTACCGGTTCCGATGTAATTGTATACATTGATGTCATCGTAATCCAGTTCATTCGGATCGACCTTCACGCCTTTGTTCTCATATGCGAACCGCGCCGCCTCCTTGATCACCGTAAGAGTGACAAGGCCGAGAAAATCCATTTTCAGAAGACCCAGTTCCTCAAGAGTGGTTGCGACGTACTGCGTGACGATCGTACCGTCCGCTCCCCTCGCAAGAGGCACGAGCTCATCTGCGGAATCGGGGCATATGACGACTCCGGCTGCATGCATTGAAGAATGCCTCGGCAGTCCCTCAAGCCTCATGGCCATATCCACAAGCTTTTTGGCCTGGGGATCCGTATCGTAGATGTTCTTAAAATCCCCGCCCATATCAAGCGCTTCCTGCAGGGTGATATTCATCACGTTCGGTATGGACTTGGCAATATTGTCGCAGTACGAGTAGCTAAGATCCATTACCCTTCCCACGTCCCTTACAACGCCCTTTGCCTTCAGCGTTCCAAAAGTCACTATCTGGACAACCTTGTCCTTGCCGTACTTGTTGACAACATAATCGATGACATCCGGACGGTGCTCGTCAAAGTCCACGTCTATATCAGGCATCGTGACCCTCTCCGGATTGAGGAATCTCTCGAACAGAAGCTGATACCTGATCGGATCGATATTGGTTATCTCAAGACAGTATGACACTATGGAGCCCGCCGCGCTTCCGCGGCCCGGTCCCACCGCATACCCGCTTGACTTCGCAAAGTGGATGAAATCCCATACGATCAGGAAATAATCGACGAATCCCATCGTTCTGATCGTATCAAGCTCATACTTCAGCCTGTTTTCGATATCCTCCCCGTAGCCGGGGTATCTTTTCTCCAGACCGTCATAGCAGAGCTTGTTCAGATATGTCCACGAGTCGTACCCGGCCGGAACCTCAAAATGAGGGAGCCTTGATTTTCCGAACTCGATCTCAACATTGCACCTGTCGGCTATCTTCTGTGTATTGTCTATTGCTTCCGGAGCGTATGGAAAGAGTTCCCTCATCTCCTCTTCGCTCTTAATGTAGAACTGGCCGCCCTCATAACGCATCCTGTCCTCATCGGTAACCTTCTTGCCGGTCTGGATGCACAGAAGAAGGTCATGAGCCTCTGCGTCGTTCTTATATGTATAGTGTACGTCATTCGTGGCAACAAGCGGTATGTCAAGTTCCCCTGAAATACGCAGAAGCGCCTGATTTACCATTTTCTGTTCCGGGATCCCGTGATCCTGAAGCTCCAGATAATAATTGCCCCTTCCGAAGCATTCAAGGTATCTTGAAGCCGCCTCTTTTGCCTCGTCGTACATATTCTTCTGAATGTATCTTGCCACCTCACCCGCAAGGCACGCCGATGTCGCGATTATACCCTCGTGATATTGCCTTAGAGTCTCCATATCAACACGGGGCTTGTAATAATAGCCTTCCGTAAACCCGATACTGACTATCTTCATCAGGTTATGATATCCCGTATTGTTCTCCGCGAGCAATATCAGGTGGTAGTATCTGTCATCACCGCCCGTAAGCTCCCTGTCAAGTCTGGAGCCCGGCGCCACATACACTTCACAGCCTATTATCGGCTTGATCCCTTCGGCGATCGCGGCACGGTAAAAATCAATAACGCCGTACATTACTCCGTGATCGGTTATCGCCGCCGCATTCATGCCAAGCTCTTTGACATATTTAACGTATTCTTTTATCTTGTTGGACCCGTCAAGGAGCGAATACTCCGTATGGGTGTGCAAATGAACAAAAGACATATATTATCCTTCAAGCTCTCTTCTCGTGGCATCAAGGGCCGCCGCGACCACCTGATGCATGTCATAGTATCTGTATTCTCCAAGCCTGCCGCCGAAGATGACGTTATCCTCTTCGTCCGCAAGAGCCCTGTACTTCGCATACAACGCATTATTCTTATCGTCATTAAGCGGATAATAAGGCTCTCCTCCGATTTTCCACTCAGCAGGGTATTCATATGTGATCACGGTCTTCTCCTGCGTTCCGAATTCAAAATGTTTGTGCTCTATTATCCTCGTGTACGGAACCTCGTATTCGGTATAGTTGACGACAGCATTGCCCTGGAAGTTATCCGTGTCCATTATCCTGTCCTCGAATCTGAGACTCCTGTATTCAAGCGGTCCGTAGCAGTAATCGTAATACTCGTCTATCATTCCGGTAAACACAACAGTATCCGCCGCGCTTGAATATCCGCCGCGATCCGCGAAGTAATCACTTACAAGCCTTACCTCGGCTCCGTCAAGCATCTTCTCTATTATAGCAGTATATCCGCCGACCGGTATCCCCTGATAGCTGTCATTGAAATAGTTATTATCATATGTAAATCTGACCGGAAGACGCTTTATTATAAAGGCAGGCAGCTCTTCTGCCGGTCTTCCCCACTGCTTGGCGGTATATCCGCTGACAAGCTTTTCAAAAATATCCCTTCCGACCAGACTGACGGCAGCCTCGGCCATGTTGGCGGGCTCCCTTCCGTCGGGAAGCTGTGCTTCCCTCTTCTGCCTCTCTATCTCGGCTCTTGCCTCATCAGGTGTTGTGACGCCCCAGAGCTCATGAAATGTATTCATGTTGAACGGAAGGTTATACAGTTCATCCCTGTACCTTGCAACCGGTGAATTCGTATACCTGTTAAACTCCGCAAAGGAATTCATATAGTCCCATACTCTTTTGTTGCTCGTATGGAATATGTGTGCCCCGTACCTGTGGACATTGATTCCTTCAATTTTCTCGGTATATACGTTACCGCCTATGTGATCCCTTTTATCTATTACAAGGCATTTTCTGCCCGCTGCTGTCATTTCGTGTGCAAAGACCGCGCCGTAGAGCCCCGCTCCCACTATGAGATAATCATATGATCTTGACATACCGATCCTCCGAGTATAACGAAATAATAAAACGTTTACTGTATACATTATACAGTAAACGCATCAAATCCGCTCCATATATTTTATAATGAACGAATAAGGCCCGGAGGTTAAACCTTCGGGCCCTGGACGGGGAATAAAACATTACAACGCAACATCTATTGCGGGGCATGCCTCTGCGGACACAGGCGCGATATCAGGGATCGCTGTACTCCCCGTACCGCCGCCATACAAACATCCGCCGCCTGCTTTGATCTTCTCGTAATGATCAAACAGCGCTTTTAGGTAATCGGCATCAGCCTTTGTAATTTCCTTCATTTCATTGTTCCGGTGCTTTATCACGAGAGCATCGATATCTTCGGGGTCCATGTTTACAGGGTTTTCTGCCATCTCATCCAGCAGATCATTGAGGTCTTCCATAGCATCAAGCATTTCTTCCATGCCGTCGCATATTTCGCTTATCATCTCATTGGTAACCTCGGCGGACTCGATGTATTGTTCATTTTCCGCTGTCTCTTCTATCTCACCCAGCTGCCCGCGAAGCTCCCGCAATTCCTGTTCTTCCGGATCCTCTTCCTGTCCGCAGTCAGCAGCATCGACCGCAGGAGTATCTGTTCTGCCGTCTTCCTTCCGGCACCGCTTTGCCATTTCCTCTTCCTCGAGATGCCTTACTTTCTTGCGGGCAACCCTTTCCATTGCCTTTGCGTGGTCGAGAGCGGCTTCAAGCTCTTCCTCGTCATATTTGCCCGTTCTCCTGGCGGCTTTCAGCTTCTGGATCTCTCTCCTGGCAGAAGAGACGACTTCTCGCGCCGATGCTGATGTCTTACTGCTGATGATCTTGGAAGAGATCTTATTGAAGCTGTATTTGAGCTTCATTTTGGCAAGTGAGGTGTCTTTGTTCGTCTTCCTCTGCTTCCTGAGAGTTTCCGAATACATCTTCATGCCGTCGATAACTGAAACCGGCGTGGCAGCGGTGCAGTTGGCGGCTCCGCTCCGAAGTGCCCGGCGTATCTTGGATACATCTGCTCCGGCGGTACTGCTGCCGTTGTCTTTTTGGGTGAGCATGGCGGCAAACGCGCCGACAGGTTTCGGAGACAGGTTTATCATTCCTGCCATAACGCATCACCCCTTAAAGTCTATGGAGTTTCCTATTCCTTCGCTTGCAAACAGCGCATTTTCGGAGTTCTCGTATGCATATTTGGATACCTTGTCGAGAAGATCCTCGAGCGAATCGGAACGAAATTCCACATAGTCTTTTTCTTCGTCCGGTTTCTTCTCAAGCCGTTTTGCGTTTGCCTCTTTCTCGGCCTTCTTCTTCTCGTCTGCCTTCTCGGCTCTGTGCTTTGCAAGGTTCTTCTCTCTGATCCTGTTGGCAGCATCGCTTGCCTTTTCCAGAACCGCAAAGAATGACGTCTTGCCGTCCTCGCCGACTGACATGCCGAAATTCTTGATCGAAGCGCCGCTTGCGGCAAGAGAATTCCTTGCAGCCTCAAGCTTTCCGAGTGAGGATTCGATTATTCCCTCGTATTTCTTCGCATATGCCGGATCGTTTGCCATCTTCTCGATCTTCTCGTCATCAATGAGGACTATCGGACGGCTGGCATTGCCGTAACGGCTGGCATTTGCCTCAACCTGCTCCTTCATATCACGGCTTACGAGTATAAAATCAACTCCTCCAAACTTCTCCTTGAGCTTGGAATAATACTCCTTTGCCTTGTCAGACAGTTGTACGTCGCCAACAACAGTCCCGTATCCGGCCTTTTCGGTCGGAATGAGCGAACTGTTCCCCGAAACCGGCTTCCAGTCGCTTTTACTAACGGTTTCGGCAGCTTTATTCGGCTGGTCTTTTCTGACGGGCTTTGATTGCGCAGAATACGCGGATACCGGCGATGAAACGCCGGCTGTACCATAAATGGAATTTGTCACGATTAACACCTTCTTCCCTGAAGTAATCAAGTCTCAAATCCGTTTGAGACACCATCTATAAGCAAACGAATAAATTCGTTCCTTATATTTATCGGACAAAAGTAACGGAAACTTTATAGCAGTTTTGAAAAAATAAGGCAACAATTTCAAAAATATGATATTATTGTCCTATCACTTAATGAGTTTTTTTACTAAAGGGTATAAGGAGAAGGACAATGGGTAAAACAATTAAAAAAACTCTCGCATTATTTCTAACAACAGCATTGATTACGGGACTGTGCGGATGCGCTGCTGCCGTTCCCACAGTCAATGAGGTGCAGAAACAGGCGCAACAGACAGGTGAAGAGATCGTAACGTACACAATAGGTATATACAATTATTTCGGCGACAATTCACTTGATTCGATAGTTGAAAGCCTCAGAAAACAGCTTGAAAGCATAGGCGAGCAATACAATGTCAACTTTGAGGTTGTATACGAATACTGCAATGCAGATCCCGAAGTGCTTGATCAGGTTGTGGCAAAATATATTACGGATGAGGTCGATCTGATGATAGGAATTGCCACTCCTGTTGCCAAATCGTTCGAGATAATGGCAGAAAGCGTAAACACTCCCGTGATCTTTGCGGCGTTATCAAATCCCGAAGGCTCGGGGCTTGTCAAGGAAGGCGCAGCCGATACGGACATTATAAGTGTTCTCAATTATATTGACTATAATGCCGTTATCGACCTTGTCAACGATACGACACCGTTTGTTCTTACGGGAACGATCGAGGATTATCAAAATGATCTGACCGCTCTCGGGATCGGTGCTGCCAACATGGCCAAGAGCATTCTCATTGACGGAAACAATCCCGCTAATATTCCTATCATAAGCATCAGTGAAGGAACGATCACTATAAGCCCTGAACTCAGTGAACTGATCGGGGTGGACAAAGAGGATCTTGAAGCGGCTCTTGAACCCATTATCGCAAGGCTCAGCGGTTTTTAGATTGTAAGGTGTTTTTCCAATTGCAAAAGTCCGGTGCTTACCGCACCGGACTTTTATTTGTTTACTGTGAATTATCTTCCGATTATTCGATAATGGAAGCAACTCTTCCTGAACCTACTGTACGTCCGCCTTCTCTGATAGCGAATGTAAGACCCTGCTCGCAGGCTACGGGATGGATCAGCTCGATCGTCATCTCGATGTTATCGCCGGGCATGCACATCTCTGTACCTGCAGGAAGCATGCAAACACCTGTAACGTCTGTTGTTCTGAAATAGAACTGGGGACGATAGTTGTTGAAGAAAGGTGTATGACGTCCACCCTCATCCTTGGTAAGTACGTATACCTGAGCCGTGAACTTCTTGTGGCATGTAACCGAACCGGGCTTAGCTACAACCTGACCACGCTCGATATCTGTTCTGTTGATACCACGAAGAAGGATACCGATGTTATCACCTGCAACTGCCTCGTCAAGAAGCTTTCTGAACATCTCGATACCGGTTACAACAGACTTCTGTGTCTCTTCCTTGATACCGATGATCTCAACTTCATCAGACATATGAAGAGTACCACGCTCAACTCTACCTGTAGCAACAGTACCACGTCCTGTGATCGTAAATACGTCCTCGACAGGCATAAGGAAAGGCTTATCTGTATCACGCTGAGGATCGGGGATATATGAATCAACCGTATCCATAAGCTCCATGATCTTGTCGCCCCACTCTCCTGAAGGATCTTCAAGAGCCTTAAGAGCGGAACCCTTGATGATCGGGCAATCCTTGAATCCATACTCTTCAAGCTGCTCGGTAACTTCCATCTCAACGAGCTCGATAAGCTCGGGATCGTCTACCATATCACACTTGTTAAGGAATACAACGATGTAAGGAACACCAACCTGACGTGACAGGAGGATGTGCTCCTTGGTCTGAGCCATAACACCGTCTGTAGCAGCAACAACGAGGATAGCACCATCCATCTGTGCAGCACCTGTGATCATGTTCTTAACGTAATCGGCATGACCCGGGCAGTCAACGTGTGCATAGTGTCTCTTCTCTGTAGAATACTCAACGTGAGCTGTTGAGATAGTGATACCACGCTCTCTCTCTTCGGGTGCCTTATCGATATTTTCAAAATCTACCTTCTGGTTACCGGGAACTCTCTCTGCAAGAACCTTTGTGATAGCTGCAGTAAGAGTTGTCTTACCATGGTCAACGTGACCGATGGTACCGATATTACAATGGGGTTTACTTCTGTCAAATTTCTCTTTTGCCATTTTAATTAATCCTCCTTAAGATTAAAACTCTCTTCTCTTCTTATGAGCTTTACGCTCGATAACAAAGATTATATTTCATTTTTCCTCTATTATCAAGGAATTTTTGGATTTATGCTTTCTTGGCGGCAAGAACTTTTTCCTGAACCGACTTGGGAACCGGCTCATACTTTTCAAAGAACATCGAGTAATTACCGCGCCCCTGTGTCTTGGAACGAAGATCCGTTGCATATCCGAACATCTCGGACAGAGGTACATATCCGCGAACGATCTTGCCGTTTCCGACATCGTCCATTCCCTCTATACGTCCCCGACGTGCGTTGATATCGCCTATAACATCGCCCATATATTCCTCGGGCATTGTTACTTCAACCTTCATAATGGGCTCAAGAAGTATCTCTCCCGCCTTCTGCATGGCATCCTTGAACGCAAGAGATCCTGCAATATGGAATGCCATTTCGGATGAATCGACCTCATGGTATGATCCGTCGTATACGGTCGCGTGAACCCCGACAACCGGGAATCCACCGAGAAGTCCTGCTTTTGTTGCCTCTTCGATGCCTTCGCCGACTGCGGGAATATATTCCTTGGGAATAGCTCCGCCGACAACTTCGGAATCAAACTTGAACAGTTCTTCTCCGTTGGCATCCATGGGCTCGAAACGTACTTTACAGTGACCGTACTGTCCGCGTCCGCCTGACTGCTTGGCATATTTGCTCTCGATATCCACAGCCTTGGTGATCGCTTCCTTGTACGCAACCTGAGGTGCTCCGACATTTGCCTCAACCTTGAACTCACGAAGAAGCCTGTCTACGATGATCTCAAGGTGAAGCTCACCCATACCTGCGATGATCGTCTGACCCGTTTCCGGATCGGTATGGGCACGGAATGTGGGATCTTCTTCCGCAAGCTTTGCAAGTGATTCTCCGAGCTTTCCCTGTCCTGCCTTTGTCTTGGGTTCGATCGCAAGCTCGATAACGGGCTCGGGGAACTCCATTGACTCGAGAATAACAGGGTGCTGCTCATCGCAGATCGTATCACCGGTTGTTGTAAGCTTAAAGCCTACTGCCGCGGCAATATCGCCCGAGTATACTTTTTCAAGCTCTTCCCGCTTGTTTGCGTGCATCTGAAGGATACGTCCCACACGTTCCTTTTTACCTTTTGTTGCATTGAGTACATATGAACCCGAGTTCATCGTACCCGAATAAACTCTGAAAAACGCCAGCTTTCCCACGAACGGGTCTGACATGATCTTGAATGCGAGCGCAGAGAACGGTTCCTCATCCGAGGAATGTCTCTCGGTTTCATTACCCTCAAGATCGACTCCCTTGATAGCGGGAATGTCAAGAGGAGAGGGCATATACTCGATGACCGCATCAAGAAGCTTCTGTATACCTTTGTTCCTGTATGCCGTTCCGCAGCATACCGGAACTGCCGTACATTCGCATGTACCTTTACGAAGCGCCTTCTTCAGGTCGTCTACCGTTACGCTGTCTGCATCCTCAAGGTAAGCCATCATGGTATCATCATCCAGCTCTGCGCATTTCTCGACGAGCTCCTCATGATACATTTCGGCTTCTTCCTTCATATTCTCGGGGATATCCGTAACCGAAATATCCTCGCCTTTATCGTCGTTGTAGATATACGCCTTCATTTCAAAGAGATCGATGATCCCCTTGAATTCATCCTCCTTACCTATAGGAAGCTGGATAACAATGGCGTTCTTACCCAGACGATTTCTGATCTGATCTACGGCTGCGTAGAAATCAGCACCGAGAATGTCCATCTTGTTGATAAACGCCATACGGGGAACATTGTATGTATCCGCCTGACGCCAGACGTTCTCGGACTGGGGTTCAACACCGCCCTTAGCACAGAATACCCCTACAGCTCCATCAAGGACGCGAAGCGATCTCTCAACTTCAACTGTAAAGTCCACGTGACCCGGAGTATCGATAATATTGATACGATGCTCAAGTGCGCCTGCCTTGGGCTTGCATTGATCCTGCAATGTCCAATGGCATGTTGTAGCTGCAGAAGTGATGGTGATACCTCTTTCCTGTTCCTGCTCCATCCAGTCCATGGTGGCGGTTCCGTCATGAGTCTCACCTATCTTATGATTGATACCGGTGTAATACAGTATACGCTCTGTCGTTGTGGTCTTACCCGCATCGATATGAGCCATGATACCGATATTCCTGGTTCTCTCCAATGGATAATCTCTTCCAGCCAAGTATTTTTCCTCCTGTTAGAATCTGTAATGGGCAAAAGCTCTGTTTGCTTCCGCCATTTTGTGCATATCTTCTTTTCTCTTAACGGACGCTCCCGTATTGTTGGCCGCATCCATTATCTCTCCCGCAAGACGCTCCTCCATTGTCTTCTCGCCTCTCTTACGAGAAAACATTGTCATCCAGCGAAGAGCAAGAGCCTGACGACGATCGGGACGAACTTCGATAGGCACCTGATAGGTTGCGCCACCGATACGCCTTGCCTTAACTTCGAGAGCGGGCATGATATTATTCATTGCCTCTTCGAATACTTCAAGGGCAGGCTTCCCGGTCTTCTCCTCTACCGACTCGAATGCACCGTATACGATCTTCTGGGCAACGCCCTTTTTGCCGTCAAGCATGATGTTATTGATCAGCTTTGTAACGACCTTGCTGTTGTATACGGGATCAGCCAGTACGTCTCTTTTCTGAATATGTCCTTTACGTGGCACGATTCTTCCCTCCTTAACTATAAATGTTAGATCTTAGGTACTCACAATAGAAACTTCTGTGTTTCGCGCTGGTGATCCAAACTCCAACACTCAACAGTTCCTGTGGTAACAACCTTACTTCTTGGGACGCTTAGCGCCGTACTTTGAACGTGCCTGGTTTCTGTTGGCAACGCCGGCCGTATCGAGCGTACCGCGGATAACATGATAACGTGTTCCGGGTAAGTCCTTTACTCTTCCGCCTCTTACAAGAACAACGCTGTGCTCCTGAAGATTGTGACCTTCGCCGGGAATGTAGCTTGTTACTTCGATCCCGTTCGAAAGACGTACTCTGGCGATCTTACGAAGAGCCGAGTTAGGCTTTTTGGGGGTAGCTGTCTTAACAGCAGTGCACACGCCACGTTTCTGCGGAGAAGCAGTATCGATGGGTCTCTTGTGAAGAGAGTTGAATCCCTTGCCGAGAGCGGGTGCGGTTGACTTTTTGACCGAAGTCTGTCTACCCTTTCTGACTAACTGGTTAAATGTTGGCATTCTTTTCACCTCCTGTCTGATTATCTTATTATGCCGGCTGCATGGCATACAGTATATGCCAAAGCGCCGATTAAATGCCCTGATCATACAATCAAGGCATTCGCTACACGATTATAAGTATTAATTATTGGGATGTCAAGGATTTTATCACTTATTACAGAAGATTGAGCTTCTTCTGCAGCAGTTCCGGATTCGTTGCGTGGGCAAGAGCGACCGTATCCGTGATCTTTCCTTCCTTATATAGATTAAGAAGACTTGTGTCCATTGCGATCATATCATCCGCTGCGGACGCATAGATCATTCCGTCTATCTGGTGAACCTTGGATTCCCTTATCATGTTTCTGATCGCGGGAGTAAGCGTCATGATCTCGAACGCGGGAATGAGCCCGCCGTCCACGGACGGAACAAGCTGCTGGGATACTACCGCCTGCAGTACCATCGACAGCTGGAGTGCGATCTGATGCTGCTGGTTGGGCGGAAACGCATCTATTATACGATCGATCGTATTGGAAGCCCCGATCGTATGAAGCGTGGAGAGGATCAAATGACCGGTCTCTGCGGCCGTCATTGCGACGTTCATCGTTTCATAGTCACGCATCTCGCCGAGAAGTATAACGTCAGGGCTCTGGCGGAGCGATGCGCGAAGAGCCGTGAGGTAGCTCTCCGTATCCGTGACGACCTCTCTCTGGCTGACAATGCTCATCTTATGCATATGAAGATACTCAAGCGGATCCTCCAGCGTGATGATATGGGCATGTCTTGTTGTATTGATATGGTCTATCATGCATGCGAGCGTTGTTGATTTTCCGCTCCCGGCAGGTCCCGTGACAAGAACCATGCCCTTCTTTTTATCGGCAAATTCAATGATATTATCCGGGATATTCCTCTCCTTCGGATCCGGGATCATGAACGTGATGACACGGATAACAGCGGAAAGCGAGCCCCTCTGCTTGTACGCATTAATACGGAATCTGGCAACACCCTTGATCGCAAACGAAAAATCATCATCGCCGGTCTTCTGCAGACGCGACATATCGCGCCCTCCCGCAAGCTCGTATATTCCGGTTATGAGCACCAGTGTGTCTCCGGGCATGAGCTTTTCACTGCTCTCTTCCACAAATACGCCTTTTTTCTTGTACGAAAGCGGAAGCCCCGCTACTATAAATATATCGGATGCCCCTTCCTGGGTGATCTTTGCCAGCGTTTCTTCAACCGTCATGTCATTTCTCCTAGAATAATAGTTTTGTTCCGGAATCCCTTTCGGATTCTTCCTTGACGCCTTCGAGCCATTCCCTGTTGACGTTTGTCGTCCATTTGTCTATTTTGAACAGACTGTCATCATTTATATCCGGATAATGCACTGTCAGCGAAACATTAAGGTTCTGCCCGCTCGTCACCGCGACCGAATACGACAGTATCTTAGAGCCGTCCGCACCTTCGCTTACTTCGATGTTCTCGTTGTCTTCAAATACCCTGTCAATGCCTGCCATATATTCTTCTTCGCCGGCGCATGTGCTGTTATGCTTGGCAAGAAGCCCTTCAATATTTGCAAGATATATCTCTGCCATCCTGTTGGCATCATAATAGCTCGCAGTCCTGTCAGCCGCCTCTTTGGAAAGGACATAGTCCGACCTTGCCGACATGTATGACAGGGCGGCAAACGTAACAAGTGCCAGCAGCACAAATGTTACAAGTATTGAGCTTGTTCCTATATTGATCCCTCCGGACTGTTTCCTGTCCATCCGTTAACCTCTCGTGGTGTTCATGTATTTTGTGGCGTTAAGCGTGTATATATCCTTGTAATCACTGAGTCTTACGATGCGTACTTCCATGTTCTGGATTGCCCCGTTCGGCGTCATGGTCACGTCCGAAACATAAACGGCATCATTGAATCCGCATATATCAAAATTCCCGTCGTAGAACACTTCGAAGAATCCGTCTCCTCCGTACACGGCATCCGGATAGTGCGCTATGACCGAATCGATGTCTCCGTCCGTTCCCCGCATCACTTCCGCAAATCCCTGAGCTATCGATACCGCTTCATTGAGCTCGACCGTCTCCTTCGTCATGACGTAGGAATTAACAAACAGCTTCACGCAGACCGCGCTGCATGCCGCGAACAGGAGTATCGTTATGATCATTTCCATCAGGAACAATGATGTTTTGGATTTCAGATACTTATTCACTGTCTTCCCCGTCGGTTCCGCTGTACAGTGCTACAAAGAATTCCGTCTTCTCACCGTTTGAATCGGTAATATTGAACCGGTACAGCGAGTCATTTTCCTTCCTTACCGAAAAATCATTTATCGCAAGTATCGTGGTGCCGCTTGCGAAGTCAAAATCATAATCCTCATCTGCCGTAAACTCCTTCAGATACCCGTCGTCGACAAACAGATAAGTTACATATCTCTTATCACCCACATCCTGATACAGCCTGAGGACCGAGCCCTGATCCGCTGCATCCGACATGTTCATTTCGGAAACTTTGGCGCCGCCCGTATAGTCATGAGACCTTATCTTCTCGGTAATATACGACATGGCGGTACGCTTCTCGAAGTTGGTGTTCATATTGGTAACGGTCGTCTCGTATATCCTGGCGCCGAAAAGCACAACAAACAGAGCCGTTATGGCAAATGCGCCAAACAGTGCAAGGATAAACAGAAAATCAACTATTGATTTTTTTCTCTTGGCAAAATTCATTCCCCGCGTATCTCCACAATGGTAACCGTCGGCATGATATTGTCGCCTATAGGAACATAATCGACCAGATATTTTGATTTGTCATATGTCAGACCGTAGTGCTCCTCGATATATGCCAGACTCGGCGGATAATAGCCCTCAACGGCATAGCAGTGGATCACGTCTTTGTTGACCGCTTCGGTCAGTATCTGCTTCTGGTCTTTGGACGACGTAGACGCAATGAAAGATATCCCCATCAGAAAGATCGCTATAATGACCACAAAAAAGATAACGGAGAAATTCATTGAGTCCAGTATGCGTTTTTTCAATCCCGGTCTGTTGAATCTGTTCATCCGATACTACCCATGACTCCCATAAGAGGCAGCATTACCGACAGAAGGATAAGGCTGACGACAACCGACAAAATGATAACAAGCGTAGGCTCAAGTACCGAGATGAGATTGGACATCTTCTCATCGACCTCCTCATCGTACCCGACGGCGATCTTCTCAAGAACCTTATCCACCGATCCCGTCCTGAAACCTACCGATATCATCCTCGAATACATATTGGAGAATATTCCGGACAGGCTGAGTGCATCCGCAAAAGATTTGCCTTCCGCCATTAGTTCCTTGCTCTTATTGATCTTCTCGATCATATCGCTGTTATCCACAAGATTGGAAACCATCGCCAGGCTCTCGTCCGTATCAAGGCCGGCGCTCATTGTAAGCGCCATACCGGAGGCAAACCTTCCGGCGGCGATCTTGTCATACAGGCTCCTCGTGGCGATAAATCTGGACAGGAATCCCTTAAGTTTCGCCCGTCCGCCTTCGGTCTTGGTAAGTATGAATAATCCGGCAACGAGCACCGCTGCCACTATTACTATGACAAGCGCATATTTGCTGACAGCATTGCCGAAGTCAAGCATTCCCTTGGAAAAACCGGTCATTTCGGTTCCGAGTTCCTTGAATACGTCATTGAATATAGGAAGGACCTTGATAACAAGTACAAGGATAACGATCAGCATCATACCCACTATCATCATCGGGTATGTTACGGCGCTCTTGATTCCCTTTGCGACGCTTTCCTCGCGGTTATAATGAAACGCCAGGGATCTCATGACCTCTTCAAGCTTACCGGACTGTTCCCCGATCTCGATCATATCGAGCGCATACTTGGGAAATACCTGCGATGCTTCAAGTGAATGATGGAACGTGTCTCCCTCATTGCATTTATCAAGGATCGTCTGCAATATCCGGCGTCCCTCTTCCGTCGTAGCATCCTCAAGCATGATGGAGATCCCCTCCATAGGGGTTATTCCCGCATTCAATATCATCGCGATCTGATCGCAGAACATCGAAAGTTCCTGATTATTGAGAAGCTTGTTCTTGTTGCTCATTGCTATTCCTCCCGGCAGCATTTAATAAATATACTTTGTTGTATAGTTGTTTCCGTCTCCGATAAAGCTCTTGATCTTCTTCGATCCGGCATTTGCCGCAAACGTCGGATCCATAAGCGTCCAGTCCACGCCGTCAAACTCTATTATCCCGTTGATCCAACCTTCATCTTCTATATATGCCGTAACCCATGCATGGTATGCGTCTCCGGCATATCCGAATTCCAGCCTGGTCGGGATCCTCTGGCTTCTGAGCATTGCGGCCATCAGCGCGGCATAATCAAAGCATATGCCCTTTTTCTCCCGAAGCACCTGATCAACGTTAGGAACATAGTCGGGCTTAACACTCGCGGCTCTTTCATGATCGTATGTTATATTCTTGACAACATAATCGTATACCGCAGCGACAACCTCTATATCGGTTGCCTTCCCCTCCGCCAGATCCTTACCAAGCGCAACTACGGCAGAGTTGATATCAAACTGGACGTAACAGTTCGGATACAGGTACGGCAGATAAGGGTCGGACAGGACAACATCAAGCTGCTCCGCAAATTTGGTCGCGTACATTCCCGGCTCGCCCATTCCTTCATACGCAATGACGGAATACGTTCCGTCTCCAAGCGACAAAGGGATCACCGAATCACCGGACGGTATGATATATGTGTAAGTGACACTGTCATTGCATGTCAGCTGTATCTTGATATCGTCGATCTCTCCCGTGCTCCTGACATACAGATAACCGTCTCCGCTGTTTGTAACATCAACCGTGAGCTCACCGCTGCCAAATATCGTTCTGCCCCCGGCAAGCGGTGTCAGACATTTGGGCTCGTTACTCCTGTTCTGGGTAGATCCTACTTTGGAGATCTCAACCTCGGTCTCCTCTTCGGAATCAGAACATGCGGCAAGTGATGCCGCAAGTACCGATACGATGATCAGAGCTATTATCTTGTTTGGACAAAACCGCCTGAACAAATCCACCCTCCATATCAGGAATATAACAGATTATCAGGATTTATTATATACCCTGCGTCATAAAAAGAAAAGTTATATGCGCCCGTCATACAAGCAAAAGGCAGAGGAGCCGTGCTCCTCTGCCTTTTATAGTGAACGCTGATATTATTCTTCCGTATCTTCGGCTACCAGCTCTTCATCAAATTCCTCTACAATCTCTTCTTCAAAGGATTCTTCCGCGTCTTCCTCAAAAGACTCGTCCGCATCCCCGATGATGTCCAGGGAATCCTCATCTTCGTCGTCCTCAGCAGCTGTAACATACTCTTGTTCCTTCACAACCTCAAGGCTGTCGGGAACCGATGTATCAAGCATTACTTTTCTGTACTGCTTCATTCCCGTTCCTGCGGGAATCAGCTTACCGATGATGACATTTTCCTTCAGTCCGATAAGCGGATCGACCTTACCCTTGATAGCGGCTTCCGTGAGTACCCTTGTAGTTTCCTGGAACGAAGCAGCCGACAGGAACGAGCTTGTTGCCAGACTTGCCTTCGTGATACCAAGCATGACCTGCTTGGCCTCAACAGGCTTCTTGCCTTCTGCCTCGAGAGCTTCGTTGATATCCTCAAGCTCGAGTGCATCCACAAGCGATCCGGGTAACAGATCGGAATCACCGTCATCCTCTACACGAACCTTCTTGAGCATCTGACGAACGATAACCTCGATATGCTTATCGTTGATCTCAACACCCTGCAGCCTGTATACTCTCTGAACTTCGCGAAGCATATAATCCTGTGCCGCACGAACGCCCTTGATCTTCAGTATATCGTGAGGATTGACGGAACCGTCCGTTAATTCGTCACCGGCTTCTATATCCGTACCCTCTTCGGTTATCTTGGAACGCGAACCGTAAGGGATCAGATATGTCTTGCTCTCACCGGTCTCGTCATTGGTAACTACTACTTCACGTTTCTTCTTTGTATCCTGCAGTACCGCGTGACCCGCGATCTCGGAAATGATCGCAAGACCCTTGGGCTTACGCGCTTCGAACAGCTCCTCTACACGGGGAAGACCCTGTGTGATATCATCTCCGGCAACACCGCCGGTATGGAAGGTTCTCATCGTAAGCTGTGTACCGGGCTCACCGATCGACTGTGCGGCTATTATACCGACTGCCTCACCTACCTGAACCATTTCTCCC
The DNA here is from genome assembly GCA_905235745.1 of uncultured Lachnospiraceae bacterium. GTDB lineage: Bacteria > Bacillota > Clostridia > Lachnospirales > Lachnospiraceae > UBA2868. Next base: position 30,732 of record CAJOMN010000011.1, on the reverse strand, counting down.
GATGCCATGTTCGCACCGTAACATTTACTGCATATGCCGTTATGGCACTTACATGTCAGTATCGTACGGATCTTGATCCCGATCTTAGACTCAAGAACAGGAACGCCTTCCGAATCGACCGCGCTGTTTAATACAAGCTCAACACGTCTCGGTGTGATCATATGATTTTTCGCAACGAGCACATTTCCGTCCTTATCAAGAATGTCATCGGCGGCATATCTTCCGAGTATACGGTCACGGAGCGTCTCTATGACCTCCTTGCCGTCCGCAAATGCCTTGACGTACATTCCGGGAATCTCGGCGCGCTTTTCGGAGCAATCCTGTTCACGGATGATAAGCTCCTGCGAGATGTCTACAAGACGTCTTGTAAGATATCCTGAGTCAGCCGTTCGAAGAGCCGTATCAGACAGACCCTTACGTGCTCCGTGTGCCGACATGAAGTACTCCAGAACGTCCAGTCCTTCACGGAAATTCGACTTGATGGGAAGCTCTATCGTCTTACCTGTCGTATCCGCCATAAGACCACGCATACCGGCAAGCTGTTTGATCTGCTTGTTCGAACCACGGGCGCCCGAATCGGCCATCATGTAAATATTGTTGTACTTGTCAAGTCCGTCGATCAGTTCGTTTGTGATCTTCTCGTCGGTCTCTTTCCATGTATTGATAACGCCGTCATGTCTCTCTTCTTCGGTAATAAGACCCCTCTTATAGTTGCGGGTGATCACCTCAACGGTCTGCTGTGCTTCATCGAGCATCTGCTGCTTCTGAGCCGGAACCGTCATATCCGAGATCGAAACCGTCATGGCTGCCTGGGTCGAATACTTGTATCCCATTGCCTTTATATCATCAAGAACTTCTGCCGTCTTTGTAGCGCCATGATTATTGATGACCTGTTCAAGTATCTTCTTGAGGTCTGATTTTCCCACATGGAAAGCGATCTCAAGCTTGAGCGCGTCTTCCGGCTTCTCTCTCTTGACAAATCCGAGATCCTGCGGAAGTATCTCATTGAATATGAGACGTCCGAGCGTTGTAGCTATCATGCCCGAAACCTTTGTTCCGTCGGCAAGCACTTTCTCGCGACGGACATTTATCGGCTGATGAAGCGTTATCTCATGATTTTCATACGCAAGGAGCGCCTGGTTCATCGTAGTGAAATATCTTCCGAGTATATCAACCATCTCGCACACGATCCACCGGTCACGCTCCGGATCGATATTAACTCTTATGATCGTGTCGCGCTCAATGGCGGTCTGCTTGATGCCGTCAACACTCTTACCGGCCTTGACAGCCGCTGCTTTTGCGTTCTGGTATGAATTGTAAGCATCTTTTGCGGCCTCGATGAATGAATTGCGGATATCTTCCACCGCTTCCCTGTCCTTGCTCTTATCGAGAGCCTTGATCTTTGCTTTTGCTTTCTGCGCCTCTTCATCGGTTGCCGGGAAGCTAACCGCTGCCTCGCCCTCAAAATCGGGATCCTTGGAAAGGTCTCTCTGCTTCTCCATTGTAAGGTAGTATATCCCGAGAACCATATCCTGCGAAGGAACCGCAACCGGTCCGCCGTCGGAAGGCTTGAGCAGGTTGTTGGGCGACAGCAGCAGGAATCTGCACTCTGCCTGTGCCTCTACCGAAAGAGGAAGATGCACTGCCATCTGGTCGCCGTCGAAGTCGGCATTAAACGCCGTACATACAAGCGGATGAAGCTTGATCGCCTTACCTTCAACAAGAATGGGCTCAAACGCCTGAATACCGAGTCTGTGAAGAGTTGGTGCACGGTTAAGCATTACAGGGTGTTCCTTGATAACGTCCTCGAGAACATCCCATACTTCGGGACGAAGACGCTCAACCATCTTCTTGGCATTCTTGATATTATGAGCCGATTTATTAGCTACAAGCTCTTTCATGACAAAAGGCTTGAAAAGCTCGATCGCCATCTCCTTGGGCAGACCGCACTGATAGATCTTAAGCTCGGGACCTACGACAATAACCGAACGTCCCGAATAGTCAACACGCTTTCCGAGAAGATTCTGACGGAAACGTCCTGATTTTCCCTTGAGCATATCCGAAAGCGATTTCAGCGGTCTGTTGCCCGGACCCGTTACCGGACGTCCGCGGCGGCCGTTATCTATAAGCGCGTCAACAGCCTCCTGAAGCATCCTCTTCTCGTTACGTACAATGATATCGGGAGCTCCGAGCTCGAGAAGTCTCTTCAGACGGTTATTACGGTTTATTATCCTTCTGTACAGATCGTTAAGATCGGACGTGGCAAATCTGCCGCCGTCAAGCTGGACCATAGGACGAAGATCGGGCGGAATGACCGGGATCACATCCAGTATCATCCATTCGGGCTTGTTGCCGGATTCACGGAATGCCTCTACAACCTCGAGTCTCTTGATAACCTTTGCCTTCTTCTGACCCGTTGACTCGAGAAGTTCGGCTTTGAGTTGCTCGGCCTCGGCATCAAGATCGATAGCCATGAGAAGTTCCTTGATCGCCTCTGCGCCCATTCCCACACGGAATTTTCCGTATCCGTACTGCTCATATTCCTTCTGATACTCGGCCTCGGTCAGAACCTGCTTGTATTTGAGATCCGTGTCCATAGGATCGAGTACGATATAATTCGCGAAATACAGAACCTTTTCAAGTGTTCTTGGCGACAGATCGAGGATCAGACCCATACGGCTCGGTATACCCTTGAAGTACCAGATATGTGAAACAGGTGCCGCAAGTTCAATGTGACCCATACGCTCACGGCGAACGTTTGCTTTCGTGACTTCAACGCCGCACCGGTCGCATATAACGCCTTTGTAACGTATCTTCTTGTATTTGCCGCAGTGGCACTCCCAGTCCTTGGAGGGTCCGAAGATCCTTTCGCAGAATAGTCCGTCCTTTTCGGGCTTCAGCGTTCTGTAGTTGATCGTCTCCGGCTTCTTGACCTCTCCCCTTGACCATTCTCTTATCTTTTCGGGTGATGCGAGCCCGATACGGATCGCATCAAAAGTTAAAGGCTCATAAGCTTCTTTATTTTGTTCTGCCATTTTCTGCTCCTTTACGAAAAGTATTGATAAAGATTATTCTTCTGTATCGTCGTAGCTTTCTTCAAAATCCTCTTCGGACTCGTCATATTCATCTTCCAAGTCCTCCTCGACGTCAACAAGATCACCGCTGGATTCATCGAATTCCCGTGTGGAATAGCCGCTCTTTGAGAAGTTTTCTTCCTTGCGAAAATCCTTGAAATCCCCTTCGAGAACGGAACGCATATCCGTTTCCCCGTAATCAACGGTTTCTTTTATTTCTACTTCCGTATTGTCATCTTTGAGTACACGTACATCAAGACCGAGCGACTGCAGTTCCTTGAGCAGAACCTTGAACGATTCGGGGATGCCGCCTTCGGGGATATTGTCTCCCTTTATTATCGCCTCATATGTCTTGACACGTCCTATAACATCATCGGACTTGACGGTCAGGATCTCCTGCAGTGTATAGGATGCACCGTATGCTTCCAGTGCCCATACTTCCATCTCTCCGAAACGCTGTCCGCCAAACTGCGCCTTTCCTCCGAGAGGCTGCTGAGTTACAAGTGAATACGGTCCTGTCGAACGTGCATGTATCTTATCGTCTACCAGATGGTGAAGCTTCAGATAATGCATATGTCCAATCGTAACCGGACTGTCAAAATATTCACCGGTTCGTCCGTCACGAAGTCTTACCTTACCGTCTCTTGAAATCGGAACACCCTTCCAGACAGATCTGTGATCCCGGTTTTCCGACAGATATTCATATACCTCGGGCAGAAGCTCGTCCTTATGAAGACTCTCGAATGTTACGCCCGACGCATCCTTCAAGCTCTTTGCCTCCTTGGCATCGAACGGAAGATTGACATAGTCGTTCGCAAGATCGAGGATATCCATGATGTCATCCTCATCGGCACCGTCAAATACAGGCGTCGAAATATTAAAGCCAAGCGCTTTGGCCGCAAGAGACAGATGGATCTCCAGAACCTGTCCGATATTCATACGCGAAGGAACGCCAAGAGGGTTAAGGACTATATCCACCGGACGTCCGTTGGGAAGATAAGGCATATCTTCTATAGGAAGCACACGGGAAACAACACCTTTGTTACCGTGCCGGCCTGCCATCTTGTCTCCGACGGAGATCTTTCTCTTCTGCGCAATATATATTCTGACTGATTTGTTGACTCCGGGCGGAAGCTCGTCTCCGTTCTCCCTTGTAAATACCTTGGCGTCAACAACGATACCGTATTCTCCGTGAGGAACCTTGAGGGAAGTATCCCTTACCTCTCTTGCCTTTTCGCCGAAAATCGCACGAAGCAGTCTCTCCTCGGCGGTAAGTTCGGTCTCTCCCTTGGGAGTTACCTTTCCGACAAGTATGTCACCGGCTCTTACTTCGGCACCGATCCTGATGATACCGTTCTCATCCAGATCCTTAAGCGCATCCTCGCCGACACCCGGAACATCTCTTGTTATCTCTTCGGGTCCGAGCTTGGTATCCCTCGATTCGGCCTCATGTTCCTCGATATGAACGGAAGTGTATACATCCTCCTGTACGAGTCTTTCCGAGATAAGTACGGCATCTTCGTAGTTATAGCCTTCCCATGTCATAAATGCTATAAGAGGATTCTTACCGAGCGCCATCTCACCGTTTGATGTTGAAGGACCGTCGGCGATCACCTGCCCTTCTTCAACATGCTCGCCCTTATCGACAATAGGCTTCTGGTTGTAGCAGTTCGACTGGTTGGAACGAAGGAACTTGGTAAGATGATACGTTTCCGTTGTCTTGTCATCGTTCTTGATCACTATCTCATCCGACACAACGCTCACTACAGTTCCGGACTTCTTCGCAACTACGCACACGCCGGAATCGACCGCCGCCTTGGGCTCCATTCCCGTACCGATCACGGGAGCTTCGGTGCACAGAAGCGGAACAGCCTGACGCTGCATGTTAGATCCCATAAGGGCACGGTTTGCGTCGTCGTTCTCAAGGAACGGTATAAGGGCCGTAGCAACCGAGAACACCATCTTGGGCGATACGTCCATGAAATCGAACATGGACTTGTCATATTCCTGTGTCTCCTCGCGGAAACGTCCCGATACATTGTTCCTGACAAAATGTCCGTCCTGATCAAGAGGCTCGTTAGCCTGTGCTACATGGTATTCATCCTCTTCATCAGCTGTCATGTATACAACATCATCCGTAACGACCGGATTATCGGGATCCGAATGATCTATCTTTCTGTAGGGTGCCTCAACAAATCCGTATTCATTGATCCTCGCATAGCACGCAAGCGAGTTGATAAGACCGATGTTGGGACCTTCGGGTGTCTCAATGGGACACATTCTTCCGTAATGCGAATAATGAACGTCCCTGACCTCAAATCCGGCACGGTCTCTTGACAGACCGCCGGGGCCGAGTGCGGAGAGCCTTCTCTTATGCGTCAGTTCTCCGAGAGGATTGTTCTGATCCATGAACTGCGACAACTGGGAAGATCCGAAGAACTCCTTGACCGCCGCCGTAACCGGCTTGATATTGATAAGCTGCTGCGGTGATATACCCTCAAGATCCTGAGTCGTCATTCTCTCCCTGACTACTCTTTCAAGTCTTGAAAGACCAATCCTGTACTGGTTCTGAAGCAGCTCGCCGACCGCACGGATACGACGGTTGCCGAGATGGTCGATATCATCATCATGACCGATCCCGTATTCGAGATGCATATTATAGTTAATGGAAGCAAATATATCTTCCGGAGTAATGTGCTTGGGTATAAGCGCATGAACCGATTCCCTGATGGCATCAACAAGCGCTTCCGAATCGTCCTGATATTCGGAAAGAAGCGCCTGCAGCGCAGGATAATATACAAGCTCATTGATCCCGAGATCCTTGGGATTGCAATCGATAAAGCTTGTAATATCCACCATCATATTGGAAAGAACTCTTACGTTGCGATCCTCACATTGAACGACAACATAAGGAACAGCCGCATTCTGTATCCTGTCGGCAAGCTCCGCGGTTGCAACGGTTCCGGCTTCGGCAAGTATCTCTCCGGTATTCGGATCGATAACTTCCTCTGCAAGAGTCCTGTTCTTAATACGGTTGCGCAGTCTGAGCTTTTTGTTGAATTTGTAGCGGCCAACTTTGGCAAGATCGTATCTTCTCGGATCAAAGAACATCGAATTAATGAGGCTCTCTGCGCTTTCAACCGCCAGAGGCTCACCGGGACGGATCTTCTTATATAATTCAAGAAGACCTTCCTGATAATTGGTCGCAACATCCTTGCCGAATGACGCGAGGATCTTCGGCTCATCGCCGAACAGATCCAGTATCTCCTGATTGGTTCCGAGTCCAAGGGAACGAAGAAGAACGGTAACGGGAACTTTTCTCGTACGATCCACGCGCACAAAAAAGACATCATTGGAGTCAGTCTCATACTCCAACCATGCGCCTCTGTTGGGGATCACTGTACAGGAATACAGTTTCTTACCGAATTTATCATGTGTGATTCCGTAATAGATTCCCGGGGAACGAACCAGCTGGCTGACGATTACACGTTCTGCGCCATTGATGACAAATGTACCGGTCGCTGTCATAAGAGGAAGGTCGCCCATGAAGATCTCGTGCTCTATGATCTTGTCATCCGTCCTGTTGTACAGACGAACACGAACCTTAAGGGGGGCAGCGTATGTAGCGTCTCTTTCCTTACACTCTTCAATAGAATACTTGACATCTTCTTCGCATAACTTAAAATCAACAAACTCCAGACTTAACTGCCCGCTGTAGTCGGTGATCGGTGAGATGTCCGCAAAGACTTCCTTCAGACCTTCATCCAGAAACCATTGATAAGAGTCTTTCTGAACTTCTATGAGATTAGGCATCTCAAGAACTTCTTTCTGACGCGAGAAGCTCATTCGCGTGCTCTTGCCAACTGTAACCGGACGTATCCTGTTCTTTTCCATTGACGTTTTCACCCCGTTTTTCTATTTAGATTTCATTCAGTGCATACACTTGTGGACATGTTCCCGAAAACCCCCATATTTAGCGGTTTTCCGGAAAAAAGGCACGCAAAAAGAGCCTATGAAACCACAATAGTGCGTTATCCATGGTATCACAAGCTCTTTTTAGAGTCAAGAAATATTTTTATTTCTGATGATTTTTCTTACTTAATTACTTAAGAGTAACCTTTGCGCCTTCAGCTTCAAGCTTAGCCTTGATATCGTCTGCTTCTTCCTTGGATGCACCCTCTTTGAGCACCTTGGGAGCGGAATCAACGAGATCCTTTGCTTCCTTGAGGCCAAGACCTGTTGCTTCACGAACAACCTTGATAACCTTAACCTTGTTGGGACCAACCTCTGTAAGTTCGATATCATATTCGGACTTCTCTTCGCCTGCTGCTGCGCCCTCAGCCGCGCCGCCTGCTGCTGCCACAACAACACCTGCTGCTGCGGAAACACCGAACTCTTCTTCACATGCCTTAACGAGATCGTTAAGTTCTATAACAGTTAACTCTTTGATAGCATCAATAAATTCCTGGGTTGACAGTTTTGCCATTTTAATATTCCTCCTATATCTGATAGTTATAACAATGGTGACTCGCCATTATGATCATGTGCGGCGACAGGGTTTCTCCTGTCTTCCTATTCTTCTGCAGGTGCTGCTGCCTCTTCTGCGGGCGCTGCTGCTTCTTCCGCAGGTGCTGCCGCTTCTTCTGCGGGTGCTGCTGCTTCTTCCGCAGGTGTCGCTTCTTCTACGGGTGCCGCTGCTTCTGCAGGTGCTCCGCCCTTCTCGGCGATCTGATTAAGAACACGGGCAAAGTTAGCAACAGGCGACTGCAGTGAACCAAGCAGTCTTGAGAGAAGCTCTTCTCTTCCCGGGATCTTGGCAACTTCCGCGATACCCTTTGCGTCGTAAAGCACTCCTTCTACAACGCCTGCCTTAAGTTCAAGCGCAGGTGCTTCCTTGGCAAACTTGACGATGATCCTTGCGGGTGCCGTTGCATCGTCCTTCGATACCGCAATGGCGGAAGGACCCTCAAGATGGGGCGCGAGCTGTTCAAAATCGGTACCCTTGAATGCGAAATTCATCATCGAATTCTTGTAAACCTTGTAGGTGACGCCGGCTTCACGAAGCTGTCTGCGCAGATTGGTGTCCTCTTCTACCGTCAGTCCGCGGTAATCAACAAGCACAACTCCCTGGGCATCCCTGACAACTTCCGAAATCTCATCAATAACAGGTTTCTTAAGTTCTACCTTAGCCATTTTTTACCTCCTTATAGATTTTCTTTCTGAAGACTGTATCTAGAGAACGAGGTTTTCCGGTCCGAGAGACCTAATTAAAAACCCGCTCCGAAGACGGAACGGGTATCATAATCACAATAAACAATTACAAACTACTCGTATTCTCCTCGGCTGGCGAACTAATGTTACTTACGAGAAGGAGCCTCACCAACTGTCTTCGGCCGGCCGCTTACGCGACCTTGTCTAAATTATCACACCTTAACAGGTGCTGTCAACAGTTTATGATTGATTTTTACTCTTTATTCGGAATATTAACGTGTCAAAAAGAACCGTCCCTTTTGTCACCTTTTGACATTTTAATCATATCTATTTATCATCCAATGGCCGTTTTTCTTTGCTCCGATTCGTTCAAGTATCTGCTTTTCTTTTAGACTTTTGACTGTTCTCATAACAGTAGGTCGACTGAATCCGGTCTTTTCCACGATCTCCATTATGACAATGCCCGGATTATCCTTTATAATCTCCAGCACCGTTCTCTCTTTGTCCGATAACTTTAAAGTATCATTTAAAGTATCATTTTCAAGGTTTAAAGTATCATTCTCAATGGATGCTTTGTATTCCGCGATGGATTTTTCAATATTACTTATATGATGATCAATCATAAAGTCAATGAATATTTTCGGTTTTTCCTCATCCTGAGCTTTAGCAAGGCTACTGATATACTCATTTCTGCTTTCGTTTTTTACGATAGACGGAATAAGTCCATATTCTATTTGGATCATATTCATCACTAATCTGGACATACGCCCGTTTCCATCTGCCCAAGGATGGATATAGACAAGATTGTAATGAGCCATAAAACTAAGCTCATACACCGATTCTATATCCTCAGGATTAACTGTCCTCCTCTGATGATTCAACCAATCGCAATAATCCTTAACTCTCTGCGGAACCTTCCGATAAGACATATAACTCTTACCACCTCTTCCCGCAGTCACATTCAGAAGTCGTAATTCACCTTCCGAACTGCTGAACTTTCCAGCAAAAGTGCTATAATCCGAGCCGGTATTTTTCATTACCATTCCCGACAAATGACAAAGTAGATCCACATCATAATCCTTATGTCTCTTAGCTAACGCTATTGCTTCTTCATAAGCACGCTTCAAATCAAGGTTCATAAGTTGCATGGCAAGTGGCTTGTTGGGGCTAATTCCCTCATCAAACAGGAGCCTGTTCTCGATCTCTGTAACAGTAGAGCCTTCTACCGCTGTGGAATGCGTAATTATCGAATACAAATAGAGTTTTTCAAAGTCTATCTGATCCGGTATACCAACTGATCTGTATTCTTTTATTACTTCGGTCAATCTGCTCATTCTTCTATAAATAGTGTTTGATCTCACAAAAATACCGCCTTACCACTTTAATAATATCGGTAGGACGGTATTTCGTCAAATAATACTATTAACTCTTATAAACAAATATATCTGATATAAATATACAATTTATGAGTATTACTTTAAAACGACCTCTATATAACTATCATCCGGTTTACAGACGCTAAACAAATTTCCACCGCACATTCCTGCACTCTTATAGTCTCCTTCGAGGTCACATATCTTGTTAAAATCGCTGTCAATAAGGTAATAATGATTCCTATCTTCTGATACTAACGCATATCCCAATTCACAGAAGGCTGTAGCATCATCGTATATAACAATCTCGTTGAAATCTTTATCAACATATCCCCATTTTTCATCACTTGCACGTTTTACTAAAAATCCGTCTATGATCGGCTGATAATCGCAATAGCTCCATACTGTTTCATCATACGGCTCATCAATTTTTTCACTAAACCTGTGAGTATTAACATCTCCCAGGAGTTCTACATCAATTTCTCCGGGGTCAAGTATTTCAGAAGTTTGAAGGTTATAGTACCTTATCGGTTTACTGTCATCACCTACAACAATTGAGATTATATTATCATCACTTGTAAATACAACATTCCACTTATTGTTTTCCAGATATAGATTGATCGGAACCGTGTCATCTATCAGTATTTCTCCATCCCAGCCAAGAAGAATAACTCGAGAATTCTGATGGTTTGGATCCTTGTCACATGCAGTTAGCCTATAACTATAAGGGAAATTATTCCCCCAAAATGCATATCTACCATCATACTCGCCATAAGTAATAATCTGAGACGAAACGACCTCTCCATCAGATGCATCAAGTATTTCAACAATATCCTGACCATAATCTTCCTGTTTATACCTAACAAATACACCAAGATCCGAGTTAAATGCGCCCCTTCTGTATCCCTTATAGTATTCTGAAAAGTCATATATCTTTACAGAAATAGGATCACCTTCTGTCTTTCCACACACTTTACATGTTTTGGGCGCCTCAGTTGTTGCTGACATCCACTCATGTCCCAACGCTTCTCCTTCCGTGATTCCACAGCGACTACACGTTTTGGGAGTCTCACAAGTTGCATCCACCCAATCATGTCCTAACGCCTCTCCCTCGGTTATACCGCAACGGTTACATATTTTTGGCGAGTCACAAGTCGCCTCTGCCCAGTCATGCCCAAGTGCCTCTCCTTCCGTAGCTCCACATTCAATACACTTTTGGGGTTCTGTACAGGTTGCATCTTCCCAAGTATGCACATGACCACACCCTGAGAGTATTAATACCATAATTGCTGTTAATAATAATTGTATTATTCTCATCTATTCCTCCCATAAGATAAACATAGTATAGATCAAATCCTTGCCTGTTTAGCCTAATATATTCTAAAATCAATAAAATTTCTTTATTTTATTACTATTTACTCATGGAGGTTTTATAGTAATGAAATATACAAGAATAAGAGATTTAAGGGAAGATAATGACTATACCCAGACAAAAGTAGGTGAATATTTAAACATTTCTCAAAGAACATATTCGTACTATGAAAACGGAGAACACGATATGCCACTTGAAATATTATCAAAACTGGCAGACCTATATGACACAAGTACTGATTATCTTCTTAATCGAACTGATTTAAAAGAACCCTATACCAAAAACGGGTTCTGAGGGCAATCTGCCTTCAGAACCCAACTGTTCATTCTATTTATTTCATTTGAGCTATAACTTCCTCAACAGAATTGCAAGTAATATAGAATCCTTGTTTCAACACTGCCAATCTGAACGGAGGCAGAGTATTTCCGTCTGATACCAGACCCGAAACATTACCCTTCGGTCCATATGCAATATAAAATCCGTTCTGCATATCGCTTGTAGCAAACTTAATCATTATAAATTCTGCCGCATCAATAGTTGCCGCATTTTCAGGAACGACCATTACGTCATACGGCGAAAACCCTTTCTGTGTGGCGGCAGCACCAATTGCAGTTATAACTGCATCTACATCATTAATGTTTATTCCTGCAGCAACACTATTGGTCTGCTGCGGTACAGACTGTGCCGGTGTTTCGCTTGTGGCAGTCTGCTGATCTGCAATACCTTCATTTGCCGCAGCCGCTACTGCCTGTGCGTTACTTAATTGAGCAAGCAGAACCTGATAGGCCACCTCATCATAAGCCCATCTTTTCTCTTTTCTTCCCCAGTTTCTGTAATGCTTCCACAATCCCTCCTCAGACAATCCAAAAACATTAACGACATCCGGATTGGATATTGCATAGTACTCCGGGTCAAATACGGAACCATCCGACATGTATTTCGGAGCAGCAAAGACTGTCACACATTCAGCAAATGCCATGATGCAACACAATACCGTAACTACAAAAATTTTTCTTTTTTTCATTGGTTTTGTATCTCCTTTCAAATTGATATAATGGATTATAGAATATTTTGTTCTAAAGCGCAATAACAAAAATCGCCCCGTTGGTTATATCGAAAGAGCGATTAAATCTGGTTTATACCAGATGACAAAAGGGACGGTTCCAATATACCTTTTGACATAGGTTATGTATGATAAACGTTTTTACCCATCTGGAACCGCCTGCATAATTCAATTTTCTTCTCGTACCATATAACCGTCTTCTCAACAGTATTATCATCTATCTGCGAGTCTTTATGATACATTTCCCGAATATAGTCTCCTGCAGGCAATAGTGATAAATCAATAACAGAAGGATCCGTAACCAGTTTAAGCATCTTTGATTCTCTGCTCGCAAACCCCGTTGTCGCGAAATTCTCCAATTCTCTTATGGATTTCGGATAGGATCTGTTAACAAACATCGAGCCTCCGCTATCAAATATCGGTGCCAGTCGTTCGAACCTTAATGTTTCAGCGTTTCTGAGAACCGCTATATTATTAAGGTGTCGGTCATATCCACTTAAAATGAAGTCCGTCAGTATAAGATAGTCCAAATCCGCTTTCAGTCTGTCCAAGTCCATTCCATGTTTGACACATACATTAAGAAAATGTTCGAAATATGATACATCATTTTCCCTTTTTTCCGAAGTGCACACAGCCCATGCGGGTACAAGCTCAAGCTCTTGAGACGTAAACATCTTTGAGACACAGCCATAGTCATAACTCTTTCCCTTAATCTTAAGAAGTTCATAGTTTAAGTAATTATCATATTTTTGATCTTTATGAATCCTGCTGGCAATTACTTCATTGATGCTTTCACTTGAATACTTTGTATGATTACCTTTTATAAGAGAGCGTTCGTTGTTTATTATAGTCCAGGTCTTTTCAATATCCCCCTGAAGGGAGCTGTTTGGAGAATATCGAGGTATATCATCTTCTTCGCATTCACGTTCCGGAAGAAATATATCCGCGTGAAAATCATTATCGAAAAGATTAACCTTCTCCCATGTAAGATCCGAATCAATAGGTTTTATCCAATAATAATCAGTCAAGCTTAATCCAAGGTTATTAATCAGGTATTCCTCGGGTCCGGAATACCCGCTTTTTTTCAGGAAATCATTTATCTGATCTCTCGTAACCGGAACCGCACGTTCTCTCCACCATTTTCTTAGCCACTGTTCCTTTAAACATCTATGCGCGAGCGGGGCTATTTCCATGTCCCTGAAATTAGAGGAATACGAAGTCATTATTCCGTCTTCGGTAAACTCAGCATAAGTTATTATGTCATTTTTTCGCATTATATAATAACCTAATGCCATGATGTTATCCTTTCTTCTTCCTGAAGGTTTTTGATTGCAGTCATTGCTATTTCTTTGATGTATTCGGTATTATCCTTATTAACACTGCATAACTCGTATTGTCTATTATTATATATGAGAAGATACTTCTTCCCCTTAACTTCAATCCTTCCTTCTTTTACCGGTTGATTTTCCTTGCATAATCTGTATGCATCATCCATTGATATTCCCAGAGAATTGGAAACAGCAACCAAAACCCTTGTTCCCACGTTATCAATATCTGTACGTCCATTTACAAGATCATTCAATGTTGTATAAGGTATATTACTCTCTTTTTGTATATCTTTTATAGAAAGATTTCTTCTTTTTAATTCATCTTTTAACATATATTTCCTCGCAAAAAATATCGCCCCACCGATATTATTATATCGGTACGACGATATTTCGTCAAATAATCACTCCGTTGTTACCGCCCAGTCAGGCAGGGCTTCGGCCGCTTCAGACTGTGGTGCAGGAGCAGTCTGTGCCTGTGCAGGCTCATCCGCCGGCTGCAAGACAGGATCTGTTCCCGCCTCGTTCTCCGCCGGAGCTTCCGTGGCCGGTCTTCTCGTGGGAGAAGTATTCTGCCCGTTCTGTGTATTGTGATCCGTTTCCGACCTGGTCACTATTCCGTCATCGTCTATCTCGGCATAATTGGAAATGCCGCGCATGTACTCAATTATCCTGCGCTTTTCGGAAGGCGTGGCGGTCATAACACCCGAACCCCTCTGAATGCACGGAATGAATTCCACGCTCTTAAGTGCGCAGTTTTTATCAATGGTCACGCGGACTATGCATGTATCAAGAGTTTTGGAATTAAACCAGAAGTTTCCGAGACTGTAGAATACCGGAACATCATCCACATAATCTATGCCCTGCAGGCAGTGGGAATGCGCCCCGATCACAAGATCCGCTCCGGCATCAACGTATGCTCTTGCCAGATCGCGCTGGCTCTGTTCTACAAGATCAGTGCTTTCGGATCCCCAGTGAACAAACATTACCGTAAAATCACTGTTTGCGGCTGCTTCTTCAATCGCCGCGACAGCCTTGCCGGGATCAAGCGTGCGCAATACGCCCGGAGAATCGGCAGTTGCTTCTTTTGTATCGGGATTCCCGTATCGCTCTATCTGCGTTGCGGCAACGAACGAGATCACATGCCTGTTTACATGGAAATACGCCGGATGCATAGCCTCATCAATATTCTTACCGGCACCGACAAACGGAAGTCTTGCATCATTCAAAGTATCAATAGTATCCGACAGGGCTTCCGGACCGTAATCGTACGCGTGATTGTTCGCGATACCGACTATATCCACGCCCATATCCTGCATGATATGCACGTCCTTCGGATCTGCTCTGAACGTGTATGTTTTGTCCGGTGTCGGAGTTCCTCTGTCGCTGTACGGGAACTCATTGTTGGCCATCATGATATCAACCGACTGCATAAGAGTCAGGACTCCGTCGTCAATGCAGTTACGGATATCGCTTCCGTTCTCCCGGTATACCCTGATCGTTGCATACCCTGCCGCAAATCCCACATCTCCGGCAAATCCGAGTGTGATCTCTCCCGGATCGGATGCGCGGACAGAATACTCTTTTTCGACAGGATCAAATATCTCTTCGTATTCGATCTCCTCGACCTCAGGTTCTATATCGGCCTGCGTGATAACAGGCGAAGCACTGTCAGTTAAGGATATTACAGGCTGCGGGGTGACAGCAGGCGGCGCCTCAACCTTCCCGTCATCATTTGCATTATCCGATGGCAGGACAAACGACAGATCGCACCCTGCAAGGCATAATGCCGATATCAAAGCGATACTGCAGATCCTTATGATTTTCTTCGTATTGCGGTTCATGAACATTTGTCAGACACGGCTCCCCGGTGCAGCAATTAATATGATTTCAAGTTTCGCGGCAAAAAAATACCCGGCAGAATCCTGCCGGGTACATCATATCATAAATCAATATTTAGCAGTAGATACTTTTACGCCGGGACCCATTGTCGTGGACAGGCTGATGCTGCGCAGATACTGACCCTTAAGAGCCGAGGGCTTAGCCTTGACAATAGCCTCCATAAGAGCGTTGAAGTTCTCCGTAAGCTTTTCCTCGGAGAAGCTTGCCTTTCCTACAGGGCAGTGAATGATGTTTGTCTTGTCAAGCCTGTACTCGATCTTACCTGCCTTGATATCGGCGATTGCCTTGGCAACGTCCATCGTAACCGTACCTGCCTTCGGGTTGGGCATGAGTCCCTTGGGACCGAGCACCTTACCGAGACGACCTACAACACCCATCATATCGGGTGTAGCAACAACTACGTCAAAATCAAGCCATCCTTCATTCTGGATCTTCGGAATAAGCTCTTCGCCTCCGACATAATCCGCGCCTGCTGCCTCTGCCTCGGATATCTTATCGCCCTTGGCAAACACAAGCACTCTTACCGTCTTACCTGTTCCGTTGGGAAGAACGACCGCTCCCCTTATCTGCTGCTCGGCATGTCTTCCGTCACAGCCTGTACGTATATGAACCTCAACGGTCTCGTCAAACTTTGCGGTAGCGGTCTTCTTGACAAGCGCTATCGCCTCTGCAGGCTCATAGGAAGTTGCGCGATTAACAAGCTTTGCTGCTTCAGTATATTTCTTTCCGTGTTTCATATAGCCCCCTCCTATTCTTCAACCGTAACGCCCATGCTTCTGGCGGTACCGGCGATCATGCTCATAGCTGCCTCGATAGATGCGGCGTTAAGATCCGGCATCTTCATCTCAGCTATCTCACGGCATTTTTCTTTTGAAAGCGTGGCAACCTTTGTCTTGTTCGGAACGCCCGAGCCTGACTTGATGTTGCATGCCTTCTTGATAAGAACTGCCGCAGGGGGTGTCTTCGTGATGAATGAAAAACTTCTGTCTGCGTAAACAGTAATAACAACAGGGATAAGAACATCGCCTTTATCTGCTGTTCTTGCGTTAAACTGCTTGGTGAACTCCACGATGTTCACACCGTGCTGACCGAGAGCCGGTCCGACAGGGGGTGCCGGTGTAGCTTTGCCGGCAGGAATCTGAAGTTTGATGTAACCTTCTACTTTCTTAGCCATAATAGCCTCCTAAAATATAAATGTGGTAGTGGCGGGAACGATTTCCCTCCCACAGTTCATATATAAAGGGTTTCCCCATGAACTCATTAATAATTTGCTTTGTTTATCTCATCAAAGCTGATCTCTACGGGTGTCTCTCGACCGAACAGTTCAACCATGATGGTCGCGGTCTGTTTACCCATATCCATACGCTGTACAACGCCGACCGTATCTTTCCATACGCCCGCGATGACGTTGACGGTGTCTCCCTCTGTAAAGTTGATGAATACGTTCTCCGTCTTGATGCCGAGCGGCTTCATCTCGCCGTCCGAAAGAGGAACCGGTTTGCTCCCGGGTCCGACGAATCCGGTAACGCCTCTTGTATTTCTGACAACGTACCACGTAACATCGTTCATTATCATATTGATAAGAACATAACCGGGGAACATCTTTTTGGCGCTCGTTTTGCGGACGCCGTTCTTAACCTCGGTAACATCCTGCATCGGAACACGCACTTCGAGTATCTCGTCTTCAAGATGTCTGTTCTCTATCGTCTTCTCGATGTTTGCCTTTACCTTATTCTCATATCCGGAATATGTATGAACAACGTACCAGTTTGCCTTAGGTCCGCTCTCTTTGGCTTCGTCTTCGGCAAATTCCTCCGTCACTTCTTCCTTTATCTCTTCGGAAAGTTCCATGTTATTTGTATCTGACATGTTGTCCCTCCTTACAGACTAACAAGGAAATTGATTCCCGCCTGAAGAACAAAATCCACCAACGCGATCAAAAGACCAAGGATGACCGATACGACAAGAACCGCTATGGTCTGCTTTGTAATATCTTCCTTTGATGTCCAGTTGATCTTATGAAATTCCGCTTTAAGACCTTTGAACCATCCCTTGCTCTTTTTGGTGATCGTCTCTTTCTGAGCCTTTGAATCCGCCATTACTTCGTCTCCTTGTGTAATGTGTGCTTTTTACAGAATCTGCAGTATTTCTTTGTCTCCATACGATCGGGATGAGTCTTCTTATCCTTCGTTGTATCGTAATTTCTGTTCTTGCACTCCGTGCAGGCAAGTGTTATTCTGGTACGCATATTTTCACCTCTCTATAATAACGTTGTACCGTTTCGCAAGATCATTTACAGCACAAAAAAAAGACCTGAATTCGTCTCGCCGGATAAATATAACACAGCAAAGCAGCGCCGTCAATCAGTTTTTGCAATGATTTTCCTTAATTTTGATATTAAATTCCAGAACATCATCGGAGGGTGCATATTATGATGTCAGAGCGTATATGTGACACAACATATAGATAATCGGCGGATTTTATTGTAATATTGCCCAATTTTATTAAATAATTATTGTTATTTTTTTGTCGCTATTTCGCTTAAAATCGCTTGATTTTACACAATTCCCGTAGTAGTATAGAGACATAAAAGTAGCATCTTATGCCCAGACGTCTGTTTGATTCCTTACAAACAGAACTCGGAACTGATTCCGTGGAAGTCTTACCATTCAAGGAGGAAAGGAGGGGCAGCAATGGCAGATAATACCGCTATATCTACAGTATATAATCATTTCCTGACCACGTACGCGCCGCAGGGTACCAACAGCAAGTATGATACCCATAAGAAGAGCGAGCTTCGCGGTCTTTATAATTCCATTGTTAAAATGAATAAAGAAGCGCCCCTGTTCCTGCTTGATACTTCACCGGCAACCCAGGAATTTGCGGTCGGCCTCAAGGAGAGTGCGCGTTCACTCAAAAACGTCATATCATCCCTGTCAATGGAGAATTCCGAGAACATGCTCGATCAGAAAGCAGTCTCATCCAGTGACGGGAATGTAATTGAAGCGTCATTTATCGGCAAGGCCGATGTTGACCCCGATTCGATCCCGACTCTTGAGATTTCCGTCGAACAGCTTGCCGGCGAACAGGAAAACAGAGGTAAATTCCTTGAACCCGATACAATGGGTCTTGAACCCGGAACGTATTCGTTTGATATCCATTCAAGGGATATGGATTACGAATTCCAGTTTAATATAAGTGAAGGCGACACCAACAAGCTCATCGAGGAAAAGCTTTCCAGACTTATAACACGCTCCAACATCGGAGTTAATGCAACTGTTCTGACCGATGATGCCGGAAGAGTGGCTCTGTCCATCAAGTCCGACGATACCGGAGTAAGGGGCAGAGGGAACACCAATTTTGAGATTTCCGATAACAATACACACAAGACATCCGGAACGGTAGATTATTTCGGGATCGGGGACGTTACGGTATATCCGCAGAACTCCCTCTTTACATTGAACGGTGAAGAGCGAAGCACCTTCTCCAATCATTTCTCCATCGAGAGAATGTATGATATCAACCTTAAGGGCATCAGCGAAGAAGGTTCTTCCGTCAGCGTGGGATTGAAAACTGACGTTGAATCCGTCACCGAGAATATCAATAATCTCGTTAACGGATATAACGGTTTTATCGACAATATCAATTCATACTCCGAGTCACAGCCCTATTCGAAAAAGCTGATCGGCGAGATGAACAAGGTCGCAAGGCTGTATTCTTCGGAGCTTGAATCAATTGGTCTTAGCTTCAATTCGGACGGTACCATTTCGGTGGACAACAATCTTCTGACGCAGACCGCGCGCGAAGATGATGCAATGGAACAGTTTCTTCCTATTAAGAAATTTACCGAAAACGTCCTGTCCCGTGCCAACAAGGTAGCTCTTGACCCGATGGAATACACGCAGAAGACCGTCGTAGCATACAAGAATCCCGGTCACGGATATGCTACCCCGTATGTAACAAGCAACTACAGCGGCATGATGTTCTCAAGTTATTGTTAAATGTTGGTAGGGGGAACCACGAAGTGGTGGGACCCTGCCTGCACCGCGAGCCTAATCGCGAAGCGATCTCAGTTGGCGAGCGTCCTTACGACACTCCTTGTTCCCGAGCGGCGCTTGAGCGGACTCTATCCAGATAACAACCTCTACACCGCGAGCCTAATCGCGAAGCGATCTCAGTTGGCGAGCGTCCTTACGACACTCCTTCAAAAAACAAGCCCTGCATTCGCAGGGCTTTTCTTCATATCTCTTATACGGTCTTCTTGGCTGCCGCTTCCTTGAATACCTTCAGGAACGGGATTATATCATTTGCAAGTTCATCCGCAATATACGGGTAATCTTTCCGTGAAAATCCGTCGCTTAGATTTCCGACCGTTTTCTCCAGCTCGTCATCATTAATAAGCGGTTCCGGATCATTGACTATATCTCTTGTAACATTATACGTCTCTATCATGAAATTGAATCCGTCAATAACCTGAAGGAGATAATCGACCGTATCCTCTTTCATGTCCCCCTTAATCTCGGATATAACCTCCTCCATAGTGGGAATCAATTTCTCAAGATATTCTTCCGCCGTCTTCAGCGCCTCTAACTTCTGTTCTCTGATAGTATCCATTCTGTACCCCCATGCTTCCGTGCATAATAATAAAACCAATAAACATCCTTGTTAACGACAGGAACTGTGCGCATTCCTTTTGATATTATACCACACCGTATTTACAAATACCAGCGTTTCTATATTACTCCCTTGATCGCCGATACGATCTTCTCTATATTGATAGGTTTGCTTATATGACCGTTCATTCCGTTCTTGAGTGCTGTCTGTATATCCTCCGGAAGCGCTTCCGCGGTCATTGCTATTATCGGTATCGTCTTACCCTGGGCATGACTGCTGCTGCGGATCGCATCCGTTGCCTCATACCCATCCATTCCGGGCATATTAATGTCCATCAGGATAACATCATATGTTCCGGTAACTGATCCGCAGAACAGCTCCACTGCCTCTTTACCGCTGTCACACGTCGTTACGATCGCGCCCTGTGACTCCAGCAGCTCCTTTGCGATCAGCTGACTGACGTTGCTGTCCTCAACGACCATCACCCGAAGATTGTTCAATACATTGCTGTCAATCTCTACCGCGTCATTACCGTGAAGAGACGCGTAATTACCGGATTCAAAGCATTCGAAGAAATGATCTATCGTCTGTTGCAGCTCCGTTGCCGCATCTCCCAGAATATCCACATAGGAAAGAACCGTATCCTTATCGCTTTCATTCTCTATGGCCTTTCTGGTAATCTCGGTTATCCCGCATATTGTATTTAAGGGATTACGCACATTATATGACAGATCAGAAACAAAACGCCTTTCCTGTTCTATCTTATCACTGCTATTCGCATCCTTTTTCTTTCCGATTCCGAACATGCTTCAATCCTCGGCAAATTCTACGGTAACATAGAAACCCGCAGGTCTTTCTTCAACGCTTTTCACTATGCCTTCACTGCTCTTAAGCCTCTGCCTGAATTCGTAGTTTGCGCTCATCGCAAGTGAAGGATCTATCGTATAATAATAACTGTTTGGGAGCACTCCCTCGGTAACCGTGACGCTTTTTCCTGCCTCAAGCAGTCCCGGGCGCTCCATCTTGAACTCCATTTCACGCATACAGATCTCTCCAAAACATCATTTAATGTAGCAGATATTCAAGCTTCTGTAAAGGACTAACCTTACCGGTATCTTCCTTTGTCTCTGCCTTTTGGGTTCCATCCTGTCTGCCCTTTAATACTATGGCCGATGTCTTGCCGAGTGTGATCTTAAGCTGTCCGTTTTCGACCTCATATTCCTCCGGCTCTGTCGCAAATCCGTCTGCATCTGTCAGCATCAGTCTTGTGAGCTTTGATTTTCTCGGTATTCCCGTCTGCCATACTCTCATTTCGATCTCTTTGTCGCAGTCATTGTTGTTGACTATGACAATGATCTCATTATTTCTGAGGAAACGCCCGTAAGCGATAACATTGTATTCCTTATATAGTATGATCCCGGAACCGGCTATCAGCTCGCGATTATCCTTGTGTATACGGATCATTTCCTTGTGGAACCTGATAAGTTCCTTATCTTCGCTGCCCCACGGATAGGTTCTTCTGTTATCCGGATCGGTAAATCCGCATACACCGGCCTCGTCGCCATAATATATCGTCGGCGCACCGACCCACGTCATCTGCATGACGACAGCTTCCCTCATGACTGCCTTGTTTACTCCCGTGCTTGCCGCTTCGTATCCTTTGTCGGCAACCCTTCCCACGACATGATTGGTCCTCGTCAGGAATCTTGAGTGGTCGTGGTTGGACAGTTCGTTCATCGTCGTATACAGCGTGGGTGCCATAAACTTGTTAGTGCCTTCGCGCATCATATTATCAAACGCATCCGCATTTCCGAGAAGATCCTGCCGGAAATCATCACTGTGCTTCTCCATTCCGGTAAGGAACCATGTGACCGGTTCCATAAAAGCATCGTAATTCATTATCGTGTCCCACTCGTCCCCGGCAAGCCAGCCCGAAGGATCACCGTAATGCTCGGCGATTATTATCGCATTGGGATTTGCCTCCTTGACAGCCCTTCTGAACTCCTTCCAGAACTGATGGTTGAACTCGGGACTGTGTCCCAGATCCGCAGCAACATCAAGCCTCCATCCGTCGACATTGTATGGCGGGGATACCCATTTCTTCGCAATGCGAAGCACATAATCCTTCAGTTCTCTTGATCCTTCGTAATTGAGCTTGGGGAGCGTATCATGTCCCCACCAGCCGTCGTATGTCCCGTTATACGGCCAGCGATCTTCAAAGAATCTGAAAAAATCATGATAGGGACTGTTCCTGTCCACATAGGCACCCTTTTCGTATCCCTCCTGATCTTCATATATCCTTTCCCTGTCCATCCATTTGTTAAATGAACCGCAATGGTTGAACACGCCGTCAATGATGACCCTTATGCCTCTTTTATGGGCTTCTTCGACAAAGGACGCAAAATACCTGTTGGACGCCTCAAGATTAGCCTTGTTGGTAACCCTGTTTATGTACCGGGTAGCATTTTTGTTATCGGTGCTCTTGGCATCAAGCAGCTCTCCCGCATCATCCACGATCCTGCCAAAGTGAGGGTCGATATAATCATAATCCTGAATATCATATTTATGATTGGAAGGTGATACGAACAGCGGATTGAAGTATATTGCATCAATTCCGAGATCCTGCAGGTAGTCGAGCTTTTTAATGACGCCCTCAAGATCGCCGCCGTAGAACTCCCTTACTCCCATGAACGCGGGATATTTGCTCCAGTCATCCACCTTACTGACATTTTCGCCTATATATCTGTATTCGTCCGTAAGCACGTCATTCGAAGGATCACCGTTATAGAACCTGTCCGTATATATCTGATACATTACGGCGCCCTTCGCCCAGTCCGGCGTCTTGAATCCCGGTCTTATCCGAAAATCATAATATTCATTCGTTTCCTTTACAACACCTCTTGTATCATAGAAGCATTTTGCGCCTGCCGACGAGACCTCAAAATGATATCTGATCATCTCACTGCTCAGCCTGTAATCAACGGAGTAATAATCAAACTCATCCGTTGTTTCGGAAAGATCCATAAGTATATTCTCGCCGTTACATACAAGCATGGCTGTATCAATATTGTTCTTGATGCTCCTGAGCCTGATCGTAACATTTCCGTATGCATTTGGTTCCAACGGGATGATATAATCCTCCGAATAGTCGGAAAAGATAGCCCTCCGGTTAAGAACAGGTCTGTAGCCTGTTATGAATTTGCTCTTACGGATAGAATCATTGTTTTTTTCAAAATCCATACAATACCCCTTACATGTAATCAACATGTAGTATTATATCATATACTCGGCACAAGTGCTGCCCCCGATGAAAATCATGACATAACAAAACAGCTCCCTGAAAAGGAGCCGTTTTTGGAGAAGGTATTTCTTTCTTATGGGGGATGATTCTATAAACCATCCTCTTATTGGGGGGTTACAAACAGATTATAGTCCCCGCTTGGTATAAAATCTATTCATTAAATTCACAAATATTACAATTTCGACCGTGTATGTTTGTGCATTATCACCAACTATCTATAATTCAATAGATATCGACACCCTCCGACGTTTCATTATCGGGATCGGGTGCCCCGAATATCGACTCAAATTCGGCGCGATTGATCTTCTCCTTTTCAAGCAGGAGCGAGGCACATGCGTCAAGCTTGTCTCTGTTCTCGTTGATAAGCTTGACCGCCTTTTCGTAGCATGTGTCGATTATATACTTAACCTCTTCATCTATCTTGGAAGCCATCAGCTCGCTGTGTGCCCTGGCATGTGCAAGATCCCTTCCGATGAATACTTCGTCGCCTTCATCATCATAGCAGATCGCTCCGATATTATCGCTCATACCGTATCTCGTGACCATATTTTTGGCCATCTGGGTGGCTCTCTTGATATCGGATGATGCACCCGTTGTTATGTCGTCGAGTACGATCGCCTCTGCGGCTCTTCCCCCAAGGATAGCTACTATCTCATTGAGCATTCTGCCGCGGGTTTCAAACATTACATCCTCTTCGGGCATTGCCATCGTGTAGCCTCCTGCTCCGAGACCCGTCGGAATGATCGAAACCGTATTGACCGGATCTATATCCGGCAGGATATAATGCAGTATCGCATGTCCGCTTTCATGAAAAGCAGTGATACGCTTTTCCTTGTCCGATACGACCTTGCTCTTTTTTTCGGCACCAACGCCGACCTTCAGGAAAGATTCCCTTATGTCGGTCATCATAATAAACTTGCGGTCGGACTTGGCCGCTCTAATTGCAGCTTCATTCATGAGGTTCTCCAGATCCGCTCCGGTAAATCCCGCAGTTGATTTGGACACCTCATCAAGATCAACATCATCGGCGAGCGGTTTGTTCTTGCTGTGTACGTCAAGTATCTCACGGCGGCCTTTGATATCAGGCGTGCCTACCGCGATCTTTCTGTCAAATCTGCCCGGACGCATTATTGCAGGGTCGAGGATATCTACGCGGTTGGTCGCCGCAAGAACGATTATCCCTTGATTTTCTCCGAAACCGTCCATCTCTACAAGCAGCTGGTTGAGCGTCTGCTCTCTCTCGTCGTGTCCGCCGCCCATTCCTGTTCCGCGCCGTCTTGCAACAGCGTCTATCTCATCGATAAATACTATACACGGAGCATTCTTCTTGGCTTCCTCAAACAGATCCCTTACACGGCTGGCACCGACGCCGACGAACATTTCCACAAAATCCGATCCCGATATCGAGAAAAACGGCACTCCGGCTTCTCCGGCAATTGCCTTTGCAAGCAGCGTTTTACCTGTTCCGGGAGGGCCCACCAGTATTACTCCCTTCGGGATCCTGGCTCCGACATCGACATATTTTTTCGCGTTCCTCAGAAAATCGACTATCTCTTCGAGGTCGTCCTTTTCCTCGTCGAGACCCGCAACATCCTTAAATTTGATCTTGTTATCGCTGTTGGAAAGCTTGGCGTGGCTCTTGCCGAAATTCATCATTTTGTTTCCGCCGCCTGCCGATCCGTTCATATATGTAATGAACACGATCATCATCAGACCGATAATAAGAGCCGGAAGCACATATGCGGCAAACCAGCCTTCTCTCTTAACATCTTCAATGGTATATGCGGGGAATTTTGAGTCGAGTTCATGTGCCACTTCGCTGATATCCGGGGTGTTCATATACATCACCACGCCGGATTCTAACGTGATCTCGACTTTTCCGGTAGGAACTTCCGCGTTCTGTACGAGATTGATCGCAAGAACGTCTCCGGACTCCAGACACGATTCATATTTTTCGTGATCGATCTGCTGTACCACACCGCTCTGCATTCTCGACCAGACCATTGCAAGAACGACAAATATCAGCAGTATCGTTATATAAAAACTGATTCCTTTTTTTCCGTGATTAATCAACTGTCAAACGTATCCTCTCTTATGCCTGTTAAGGTTCTATTATGCCGATATAAGGCAGATTTCTGTATTTTTGCGCATAGTCAAGTCCGTAGCCCACAACAAAAGCATCCGGGATCTCAAATCCTGTATAATCAACAACAACATCTTTTTCTCTTCTTTCCGGTTTGTTGAGCAAAGCGCATAATCTGAGCGAATCCACGCCGCGCTTTTGCAGATTATCAAGCAGATAGCTGAGCGTGTTTCCCGTATCCACGATGTCTTCGACGACGATCACATTTTTTCCTTCCAGGGGATCATCAAGGTCTTTTGTAATCCTCACGATGCCCGATGATTCCGTTGAATCTCCATAGCTTGATACACTCATAAAATCCATGGTTACAGGTACCGTGATCCGCTTTGCGAGCTCACATGTGAAAAAAGTCGCTCCCTTGAGGATTCCCACAAGATGAACGCTCTTTCCGGCGTAATCCCTGCTTATCTGCTCGCCTATCTCTTTAATCCGGGCGTTTATTGTCTCTTCGCTATACAGCACCGATATCTTGTCATCCATTTCCTACTCCTTCCGAACGTTCCGGTTGTGCCGTCATATCTGGTTCAGTATCTTTCTTCCGGTATCTGAACTCGATCACAGTGGTTGTGTCATTTGTTACCTTGATATCTTCCGATATTCTGTAACCGAGCACCCAGTAGATCCTCGATCCGCTTGCAAGCAGCGGAACAATGTCCCTTTCGCTTTTCGGGATCTTCTCATTTATCATATAGTTTTTCAGATTGCCCTCATTGCCGTTTTTGTTGATAACAAGGTAATCTCCCGATTTGCGCGTCCTGATGCACAAATCTTCCGACATTTTAGCATAATCCATCCATTTCGTACAAGTATCTTCCGGAATATCGTTCAGACTAAACCTGTTTAATATCCTGCATGATACCTCGCTCCCGTCGGGAAGCACATAATCACCCTCTCCGGTAACCGGAAAATAGTACTTATATAAGCTCTCCTCCGGACTGCCGGTCTTGGGATCACGAGATACTTCCTGTATCTGCGGGGCAACATCTTCCTTTGACCTGATGTAGACTATCCCCGACTCCTTGACAACGGTTACGCCCCCGGGAAGATGGATCTCGCCGCTTTTGGGCTTCATGACAAGCTCGCAGAGCGAATCCACATGGCTCCTCGATACATCCTTGACGGAGATGCCCGCTTCTGTAATGATAGCTCTTACGGCGAATTTCAGAAGTATCGGCTCGGCATCCGACAGGACATCCGATTTGTATTTCTGTGATACTCCCCTGGTAATATAGTTCCTGTCGGCTTCCTTTGATGCTTCCTCAAGAAGCTCGGCAGCCTTCTTCTCCATAAAATCATTAATCTGCGCTGCTTCAATTGAGAGAGAATTGATATGCTCGACGGAGTTGGTACGTACATTTTCAAATTTGGGGATTATCTTCTTACGGATATAATTCCTGCTGTACTTGACAGCATTATTTGTTTCATCTGTCCGGTAGCTCTGGTCTGATTCCTCAAGATACTGTTCGATCTCATCTCGCTTTAAGCACAGCAGCGGTCGAATGATATTGTCCCTTTTGGGTTCCATGCCTCCGAGACCCTTGATACCGCTTCCTCTTATGATGCGGAATATAACCGTTTCCGCCTGATCGTTCATGTGATGCGCAACTGCTATCCTGGCGTTGTCATACTGCCTGCATACCTCGTCAAATATCTCATATCTGACCCGGCGTCCGCATTCTTCTTCGGACTCCTTCGTTACCTTACATATCAAAGGAATGTCTTTTTTGTATGTTTTCAGATCAACGCCTTTTGATCTGCAAAGCTCCTCAACGAATTTCTGATCCTTATCCGCGCTCTTCTTACGGATGCCATGATTGACATGAACCGCAACGGTATTAAATCCGAGCTCTTTCTTGTATTGTTCCAGTATCAGGAACATACACACCGAATCGGCGCCGCCCGATATACCCTCTACGACAGTATCTCCCGGATTGATCAGACTGTTCTCTTTTATATAGGTAATTACTTTCTCATATATGTTTTCCTGGGTCATTTTGTCCGATATAACCTCACATACGGCAGATGCGCCCGGATCTTGCAAGGAATTATGCCGCTAATGCATCCATAATCCGGCGCAGCAGACACTATGGTAACAAGTTTGCTGTCATTTATGATAAATAAAAGCACAGGAACTATTTTCCCCGTGCTTATTTATTGATATCAGATCTGAACAGGATCTCATTTTCATACAGCAGTCCGAGCTTCTCTTTTGCAATCTCCTCAACAAATTTGTCGGTCTTGGTATACTTTTCGTAGTCCGTAAGCTTACGGGTGCGCTCATGCTCTTCCTCGATCTGAGCCTGCAAAACCGTTTCCCTTTGCTGATATTCCTCCTGTTTAAGCTTAAGCTCCCGACCCTTAAACAGCATAACCGCCATAAGTATCAGAACAACAAAACTAACAAGAGCCATACCCAGCCGGTTCTGCCTTCGCTTGCGAAACGCAACTCTTCTGGCCATATCATACTCCCCTTTTCGGTTTCCCCCGTCTAAACCGGTCGCCCCCAGACCGGCTCAAACGTCATTTGTTAACATAATATATTATATATAAGTATGATATCCATGTCAAATACTATATATGGTGGTTGTCAGGTTACATAACATTATATGACCCTGTACATCTCCTTTGCTTCGTCTTTCTTTACCGTCTCCTTCACGGAGAGCACCTCCACTTTGAGAGGACTGGTTCCGAACATGATCTCGAGAACATCTCCTTCTTTGACCTGCGTTGATGCTTTGGCCGCCCTTCCGTTGACCGTCACTCTTTCCGCATCACACGCCTCATTTGCGACAGTACGTCTCTTGATTATTCTTGAAACCTTCAAATACTTATCTAAACGCATATCGATCCTATCTTTGTTATCCGGGTAATATCATAGCAGCGAATTAAACCCGTTCACTATGATTTGTTACTATAGAAAAAAGAACTCCGGTACTTCCGGAGTTCTTTATTCATTAGGGTTAGTAATTATCTCTTGTTTACAAGATCCTTAAGAGCCTTACCAGCTTTGAACTTAGGAGCCTTGGAAGCTGCGATCTTCATTTCCTTACCTGTCTGAGGATTTCTGCCTGTTCTAGCAGCTCTCTTGGTAACTTCAAATGTACCAAAACCAACTAACTGAACCTTTCCACCCTTCTTAAGTTCCTTTGAAACTGTGTCTGTGAAAGCCTTAAGAGCCTTTTCTGCATCCTTCTTTGATAATCCAGCACTTGCTGCCATAGCTGCTACTAACTCTGTTTTGTTCATTTTGAACTCCTCCTTAGAATCATGAGTACTGACGCCACTTACAGCGCCTATACAAGTTATAATCTCTACCCCGCTAAAAGTCAAGAAATTTTTGTCAAAAACAGCGGAAAACATTGATTTTTAGGCAATTTGCACTTTACATAACACCATTTTCCCGTTATTTACGCGATCAAAGAACAGTACTGATACAATAGAATATAATAAACAGCACTATAGGGTGAATTATATATATAGGAAGAGAATGGCGTCCCATGACTTTTACAAAGGGGATGCCCTTTGTCAGAAAACGATCCAGAGAATATCCGGTTATGATCTTATGAAGGAAATAGCCTGACAAATACAGGAAAAACCATGGGAACAGCGAAAAATAATCCGCCGAATAAAATCCCGGAGCCATAAATCCGAAAAAAGTCGCCGCATAACCGCTGTACAATGAGCCGGGAAGATCGATCCGAAGCATGGAAGAAAATCCCAAATACCCCTTGTTGATATTATAAGTAAACAAAAACAGCAGTAACGAAACGATAAAAAGCACCACTCCCGGCCGCTTTGTCCCAAAAAGCTTTCCGGCAAGCAGCTTATCGATCGGGATCGTCAAGAGAATAGATGACCCGATCAATGTTAAGACACCGAAAATGATCCTAAGGTCGCTCAAAAACAGACACGTGACGATTGTAATGATAAGCCCCCATCCGAAAACGATAAGACCGGATCTGATATGATCATGCCCGAGCGAAAACGAGAAACCGGCTATTGTAATAAAGGAAATGCATATACTCCTTTCCCACACTGAAAACAACGGGCCGAAAAGGGTTTCATCGGAAATAAGGATTCCAAAATAATTCATGATAAAGCACGCATGAAATCCTATCATGCTGATGATCGCCAATCCTCTTAATGAATCAATAAGGTCATATCTCTTTTTCATAAACGCCTGTCCACACGAAATATTCAAAAAAAAGTCCGACATCATTGCAATAACAACAACATCAGACTTTAAGAGGCGACAACCAGATTTGAACTGGTGATCAGGGTGTTGCAGACCCATGCCTTACCACTTGGCTATGTCGCCAGATGTCAGGATTGCGAAGCAATCATGACAGACCGAGCGCCGCTTGAGCGGACTCCGGCATAATAAAAAGTATTCTTCCCAACATCGCATCGCGATGTCACCTTGCGCGGATCTTTCAGATCCGTGCATTAACTCCCCGAGTTGGGCTCGAACCAACAACCCTTCGGTTAACAGCCGAATGCTCTACCATTGAGCTATCGAGGAATGTTGAAAGGAGGGACCCGATTCGCATAGCGAATTGGGAGGATTCCTTTCTGCACCGCGAGCCCCCTATCCTGCGTAGCAGGATTCTAATGGGCGAGCGTCCTTAGACGACCCGCGAAGCAAATATACTACTGACTAGGCGCGACACTCCTATTTGAGCGTCCTTACACACGCCCTTAGTGACTCCGACGGGAATTGAACCCGTGTTACCGCCGTGAAAGGGCGATGTCTTAACCGCTTGACCACGGAGCCAATATACCGACCTTCGATCGGCAAAGCCGTTTCAGCGGGTACGGAAAACCATACCAACAACACCCCTTAGCTGCACCTTAACGACCAAATACTGATAATGAATGCTGATAGGGGGTACCGCTTTAGCGGTGGGACCCTGTCTGCACGTGGAGCGCCCTGTCGCCGCAGGCGA
>CAJOMN010000011.1:0-365 GCA_905235745.1 uncultured Lachnospiraceae bacterium | reverse complement strand
CATTAAAAAAGCCTTCGACCGATTAGTAGCATTCAGCTGAGTACATCACTGTACTTACACCTATGCCCTATCTACCTCGTCGTCTTCAAGGGGTCTTATCAACGAGGGATATCTCATCTTGAGGGGGGCTTCACGCTTAGATGCCTTCAGCGTTTATCCCTTCCGGACTTGGCTACTCTGCCATGGAGTTGGTCTCCAACAGATACACCAGTGGTCCGTCCATCCCGGTCCTCTCGTACTAAGGACAGCTCCTCTCAAATATCCTACGCCTACGCCGGATAGGGACCGAACTGTCTCACGACGTTCTGAACCCAGCTCGCGTACCGCTTTAATGGGCGAACAGCCCAACCCTTGGGACCTGCTAC
>CAJOMN010000010.1 GCA_905235745.1 uncultured Lachnospiraceae bacterium | reverse complement strand
AGAACGAACCGTTAAGAAGGTTCAGTGTGTTGAACTGTGTCGACTGTGCTACACGTGAGATTTCAGATGTAAGAGCTGAAACCTCTTTCTGGATAGCCATACGGTCTGCGGAAGTATTGGTTCCGTTGGCTGCCTTAACTGCCAGCTCGTTCATTCTCTGAAGCATTGAGTGAACTTCTGTAAGAGCACCTTCTGCTGTCTGTACACAGGAGATACCGTCCTGAGCGTTTGCGGAAGCCTGTGTAAGTCCACGGATCTGGCTTCTCATCTTCTCGCTGATTGTAAGGCCTGCTGCATCATCTGCTGCACGGTTAACCTTATAACCGGATGAAAGCTTCTCTGTAACCTTCTTCTGAGAATCTGTTGTAATGCCTAATGTTCTGTTGGCGTTCATCGCCTGCATGTTGTGTTGTACTACCATAACCTTTTCCTCCTTGAATGTCGGTGATCATATCACCGGTGATTTCCTTTACCTGTACTATATATCGGAGATGATCCCGGATTCTTAACCCCTTTTTTCTATTTTTTTGATAATTTTATAAAATTATCGCATAATCCTTCTATGCTGTCTACTCCTTCGAACAGTAGAGAACGCCCCACGCGCCTCATCTCGCACAGATAAATATAATACGAAAGCGACAGGATCCTATACGTGTCATATCCCAGTTTATCTATGAAATTACTGTTTTGGATGAACAGATAATAACCTTTGCTGTAATTCTTCTCTTCAAATGAGGTTGTGAATTCATTGAAATTCTCGTCAAAGAGGCTGTCCTCATCATGTTTTAATATTCTATCAAGATTAGAATAAGGAATCCTTGATATCATATCCCACATTGATGACAGCTGCTCCAGCCTCTTACCGGCAAAAAGTCCCATATTCCTCATTGCAACAATTGAATCATTGGAGCCAAACAGCGAGATATGACCCAGTTGTGTTTTAATAACACTTAGTTTGTATCCGTCATATATTTCCGGGAGAGAGAATACTGCCGGGATCCACTTGTCGATCCATACTTCAAGCAGTGATTCCGTCCATAAGGGTCTTGCCTTGTCACTGTATCTTTTGTCATCGATATTGCATGAAATGACGCGTATGCTGCAGGATTCCATTTCACTTAGTCTTGCAAATGTTGTAACGGTCTGATTAAAGTTATTGCTTCTGCCGATACTGAATTTACGTTCATATTCATCCCAATCGATCGGGTCTGTCATCGTACTGCGCCGTCTGATGAGGCATTCCCAGTTCGTTGTGAGCGCACCATACTCCTCGAAGAACTCAACAGGATCATTGTACAATCCTTTCGCGGGCTTTGTTATTATTTCATACCTGTCCCTCTCATCAACGGCAAATACAATATCGTGATCCTCATCTATCGCATTACATATTTCATTAAGCGTCTCACCCTCGAACCAGCATCTGTCCTTGGTCGGCCATATATAGTCATATTCGCCTTCCAGTCCGTATCCTTTCAGAACATACAGGTACTTTTCATCTCCTCCCTCTTTCCCCTTTATGAACTGCATGGGAACATAGGTGAGACTGCACGATTCCATGGCGGCATATTTGTCAACAATCCGTTTGGTGTCATCCCCCGTACTGGAATCATACACATATATATCTATGCCTTTTTCGCCATAGGATCCGCATATATTCCCCAATACTTCCTCCATCACTTCCGGATGCTCATGGGTCAGATAACAGCATGCAGTTTTGTTCTTCATAGCCTACTGTACCTCATACCGGCGCATACCAGTCTCCGGCATTGATCCTTCCGTCGGAATAGTCACCGAAATATCCGCTCTCCAATATCGTTTCGTAGAATTTTCCGGCAGACATATTGTTTCTGTATTTCGGGTTACGAAACAGCTGCACCATATCGGGGATCTGCTGCGCATTTTCAAACGTTATTGCGTCGAAGTCTCCGGCAAGCCACCTGATATCATCGTCAGTCAGATCGTTCTCACTCACAAACCAGCTTCCTCTGCGAAACGATCTGAATTCCCTTTGCCTGTATGTATCAGGGTGATTCGCCGTCACAAAAGTTCCATATGTCTCAAACTCCGAAAATCCCAACGCTATATAATCATCCTCTACAGAATCTATGATCTGTTTCCATGGATTCCCTTCCTCCGAAGACGATCTGATCACATCTGTCATTTCCTTCATATATTCCCGGTTAAAGACCATATGCTCCGAGATAAACGATCCGTCAATATTCTTCTCAAGATGCAGAAGATTATCTATAGTCTTGAAGTAGCCCGGATTATACTCCTTCTTGGTATCAAAATACGGCCTGCCTTCAGCGTCAAACAAGCTAATAGATCTTAAAGGTACGGTATCCATATCCCACGACATGTAATAATCATCCTCGCACACATCGCAATATGCCATTTTCAGAAACTGCTGGTAATACCATCCGCACCTTACACGCGGCAACAGTTCCTCGTCGATGGTTCTTACACGATCCTTTATGTAGTCGATCACCGGCTGCCTTTCCGCCAGTTTCTCCTCATTCATCGTACTTACAGGCATTCCCTTGAACATACCGTTTACATCTTCATTAACGGTATCGCACAGTTCATTATTTCCTATAAAGATAACTTCTCTTACAGGAAGTAATTCAATAACCCTTTCGGGCACGAGATGCCTCATTCTGATATAGTCTTTTGTAATTGTCGGAATTATGACAGATATATTATTGTCGGCTGTTTTCATAATTATCTAATTACTCTCTTATAGTATCTACTCTATTCCCGATATCTCCAATATCTTTCCAAGCTGTCTCTCATATGAGAACAATTCTCTTACTTTGTCATGTCCGCTTCGGGCAATATGCTCTCTTAAATCATCATTATTAATATAGAACATTGCCTTTTCATATGCATCCTCGATGCTCTCATACAAAACAACATCTTCTCCGTCTGTAAAATACTCAGCCAGTTCCGGTTGGAAATTGGACAGCAGGAATCCTCCCGATCCCAGGATATCCATTACTCGCAGAGGAATGCCTGACTGGCTTATCTTGAGCGTGATGTTCAGATTGATCCTGCTTGTTTTAAAGATCTTCGGCATTTGATCATAATAGTCGGCAGAACCCATATAATTGACATTCTGTAGAAGGTCATGTTTTTCCCATGAATAAATATTGACCTTCATTCTCTTAGCAAGGAGATTTAAGAGGATCAGCCTCTCATTCCTGGTTATCCGGGAGGCGATCGCATAAGACAACGCTTCTTTGGAAAGACTGAAGCTGGTTGTCGGCTCAAGTTCAATGAAATGATTGTTTATCTCATCGACCAGCGAACCGGTCAGCATCTCATCCACGAAATAATACCCGTAGACCTTGGACTGTGCGTTGACAAGCGCATCTACATAGCCTTTGCAGTAATCGTTCATGAGATCGCGGTAACTGTCGAACATTGATTCATACAGTTTTCCCACGAAAGAAACATCGGCCGAATACAGTTCCGACTCCCTCTTTGTGGGTTTTATCCGATCCAGTCTGTTGCAGTTGACCGCAAGAGGCATATGATATACATTATTGTAGCCTTTTCTTCTGTATCCCTCCGTCTGGATCCTGTCAAACAGAAATACATAGTTTTCAGGCAATCCCAAAGTAAGCTCTATATCAGGCACATCAAGAGGATTATCATAACTCCATGATATATATTTGACGGACAGCTCATGACAGCATTTAGATACGAGCGGGAAGTAGTTTACCGAAAATACCGCATCATATGAATCATCCTTCAATACCTTCATAAATCTGTCTGTAAAGAATTCATCATTGTTCTTGTCAGCAAACTGATAAGAGACGGTTCGATAGGAGATACACATCTTATCAAACGCATCGACCATGTCCATATATGTAAAGGTTCCCGCTGCCCATTCAAATATCAGAAATTTCATAACATGGCTTCCTTCTTGAATTCTTCCCACCAACGCCCGATGATCTCGTGATTATGTGCTCTTTCGTCATTATTGTTCGCTTTGTAGTATATCGGCGCGATTCCGGCCACATTCGGAATATCCGGAAAACGCTCCCGAAACGCACTGATATCTTCATCGTCTGTAATGTATGTAAACATCGACAGATTCTGTCTGGGTCTTAAATCGTTTCCGTAATAATCCGATCCGTGAAACAGTATGTGGGCAATTCTTGCATAGATATTATTAAGAGAAAGTGTATCACTTCCCGTCCGCAGTGCATGACCCGCAAGATCAAATGTAATGATAACATCCGGATTCATATCTCTGATCTCATAATACCGATCTCCAAGCGATGTTCCGTCTGACATATCAATCACTTCACCCGGTACGATCGGACGAAACTCTTCCGCCAACCGGCAATGATAATTATTATTCTTAGAATTGATCAGGTATAGTGTCTTCATATTTCCTTACTTTTGCTCAATATATCTTACCGCCTTATCGCATACATCCCAGTATTCCCTGACAAATACCTCCGCTGCACGATAGTGCTCGAATACTTTGATAAAATACTCCGTATCTTCCACGTTCCACGGTTTATACTGTGAGATATAATGGATGATAACACTCCGGTCGATAAGATAATCGGCATGCTCTTCGGGAACAAATAAAAATGTATTCCATATGATGTCGATTATCTTAATATCTCCATTAAATACAATATTAAGCGCGTCCTGATCCGGAAGGTCTGCTGCATAATCGGGAGATGCCACCATATCCCAGAATTCATTCAATTTCTTTGTCTGTTTAATTTTATCATTGTTGAACAATAATACTCCGGAATTAATATAATCGGATAATCCTAATCTTTCCACTGGATTGCTAGTAATATCATATACTCCGGCAAATGATTTTCCCTCAAAATCAATGTTATATAGATCTTCTATGCTGCCCCTGACGAGTATATCGGCATCAAGCCACAGAACCCTGTCAAGTTCAGGCAGAATCTCCGTTACATAATACCGAAAGAAAGCTTCCTGCCTCCATCTGCCTGTCTGCACCTTGATCTTCTCAAGCAGTTCTCCCTCGACCCGTATATAATCAATACTGTTGTTCCTGCCTATCCCCGTCAGCCTGTCCAATATGATCTTACCGCTGTCGGACAGATGAACATAGAGTATCCGCAAGTGTATATTGTCATTATTGGTAAACAGCGAATATATAGCTGTTATTGCAGGAAGAAGAAACCCTGTATTAAATGCCATTACTATATTCATATCATCTTCCCCCGGTTCTCGAATATTGACCTCTTCGTCGGAAATTCTTTTCCGGCTCTTCTTCCATAAACACAGATAAGCTCGGATTAAAGGGTGGTTTTCAGCAGTATTATACTATTTCCCACCGGATATATACAATAATTTGCTCTTTATTTGGGGAAGGTTTGGTATAATCAGATGCTTTCCCAAGATAAAACGGCAGGCATTTGAACTTCCAATGCCTGCCGTTTATCTTCCTATCTCTATTTCTTGATATCCTGCGATGAAAAATCGGAACCGAATGAAGCACTCATAGTCTGGGCATAACTGCTTGCGACCTGAAGACTGCTCCTCGTCCGCTTTATCTCGCTCTTTCTGTCACCGAATACCTTATCAATTATCTTACGGTTTCGTTCCTCGCCCGTACTGATCTTAACACCCTGCTCGGTAATAACACTTATCAGACGCTGCATTTCTTTGATCTTGTCGGCATACCTGTCCCTGTCGGTATTAAGTTGCTCCTTTACCCTGTCATACAGGCTCTGAAAGCCTTCATCCATCTTGACTATACGATCTATCGATGCCTGCTTCTGTGCCACGATAAGATTGAATGAATCCCAGTTGATATCATCGAATGTCTTATCGGCAACACATTCATGCTGTTCTTCATTGTTACGTATGATCCGATCCAGAAGCTCTGACTTCTTGTTCAGGCTCTCTATCATAATCTGAATATAATCATCTACCGGCATATATCTGTCCTCGCGAAGTATGTACAAATACCTAGGCCTTGTGATTCAGTCTCATGACCTCTTTCCATGTATCACGCATCGTATGAAGATGCGTGTCAACTTCTTCAAGAATCTCCTTGTCCTTGGTCATGTTGGCTTCGCGAAGCCTTCTCATAAGGTAGTTATAGACATTATTGAAATCATTGGCAATCTCATACTTGAAGTTCAGTGTGAGCTGGAACTCCTCTATTATCTTCTGAACCTTCATAATATTATTATGAGCCTTCTGAACATCGCCCTGCTCTATTCCCATTATCGCTATGTTACAGAATTTGATGGCGCCGTCATAGAGCATCAGGGTCAGTTCTGCTGGCGACGCCGTAAGTATTTTGTTCTGATTGTACTGTGCATACGGATTGCCGGTCGTCACTGCCATATGAGAAACCTCCTTGTTGAAACTGTATTCCTATTTTACAAACTGTCAGCACATCCGTATGGGATGCGCTGACATATTCACAAACAGATTATATACTATTTTGCCTCATCCCGCAAACAGCTGCGATATATAGGACTGTTGCGAATTAAGCGAAGACATTGCAGACTCCATTGCCGTAAACTGCTTGTAATACTTATCTTCCTGCTTGGCTACATATTCTTCCCACTTCTTGACCTGCTTGTCCTGATCCACATAATCATTCTGTAATTTCTTGTCGGAGAAGAAGTTCCCGTATGATGTATAACTGTCAGAATTCGACTGGATCTTGTTCATCGCATCATACAGCTTACCGGACAACTGCTGGAAGAAGCTGGCGGTTGCCGAGGGATTGGATGCTATCATGGCACGAAGCTTGTCCTCGTTACCGGACGTGTTTGAATCATCCTTATCACCATCAATATGATACATATTTTTCTCATTATCGCCCGCTTCAAAATACCCGAGTGTATTGATACCGAAACTCGAAAGCGAATATGTCTTGCCGTCAATATCAAATGTTGAGAGCATCGCCTGCCGCATTGCTGATGAGATTGTATCAAGTTCGGAATCATTTCTGAGAAGCGAATCCTTGATCTTGGTCTCCCACTTCTCAATCTCATCATCAGTCATCGCATCTTTCTCTTCTGAAGTAAGCGGTTCATAACCCTTTGAAGAAGCGGCATTATAGAGCTTATCCATCTCATTCATGAGACTGTTGTACTCTTTGAAGAAGTTCTTCACATTATCGTAGATCTCATCATAATCCGTATCGGTAACAAGAGAGATTGCTCCGTTAGTCTTAT
Organism: uncultured Lachnospiraceae bacterium; assembly: GCA_905235745.1. Classification (GTDB taxonomy): domain Bacteria; phylum Bacillota; class Clostridia; order Lachnospirales; family Lachnospiraceae; genus UBA2868. The sequence continues at coordinate 96,298 of CAJOMN010000010.1, read as the reverse complement.
CCTTCGCAGTTATAGTAAGACCGTTTATTGAGAAGTTGTTCGTTGAGGACTTAAACGTTGCACCGTTAAGCACAATCTCCGCGTCCTCACCATCGATCTTGGATGCACTGTCACTACTATCCTCATCCACATTAAGCTTGAGGATCTCCTGAACTTTTCTGCCGCCGTCTGAATCACTTACAAAATCAAAGTTGTTCGCTTCTCCCGATTCCTTGCTGCTTATAAAGAATCTTCCGTTCGATTCATCATAGTTGGCATTAAGACCTGCTGCGCTAAGCTGGTTCTGGAACTCTGCAAGGGTTGTGTCCTTTGTGACTCTGATAGGCGGCTGCACATAATCGCTATACTGTCCGCCGGCATCCTTGACACCTTTTCCAATCTTAAGCTCCACCTCTCCATCAATATCAAGCCCCAGTTCTCCAAGGGTCGTCGTCTTGGAAGCCTTGACCGTTTTGCCGCTCCCGTCCGTAGTCGTAATCTCGCCGCTTGTCAGATAAGCAGCCTTGGCCAGTCCCTTTACTTCAAGAGTCTGTGTACCGTTAACAGCATTGCTTCCTGCTATGACCGTTGCCTTTGATGAATCGGAAACTGTAGTCTTCTTCTTGCTGTATGCCGAAGAAAACCTCATATTGCTTGCCTGCTTGGTAAAGAAGCTCTTGATCTTGTTGTTCAGGTTAGTCCATGCTTCCTGTTTCCACTCTGTCTTGGTCTTGGCTTTGGTGTATTTCTCACCCTGTTTTTCGTATGCATTAACGAGCTCTTTTACCATTGAATCGGTATCGAGACCCGAGTTCATACCTGTTATTCTGATTCTGCCCATTCTATGCCCTCCTTACCTCTTCTCATCCACGAGGAGTCCGGCCATTTCCCAAACCTTGGCTATCATATCCAGGGTTTTCTCCGGGGGTAGTTCCTTGATGACTTTTCTGGTTTCCTTATCAACAATCTTGATGGTCAAATGATTCGTTTTCTCATGAATACCAAACTGAGCAACCGAATTGGACATCTTCTTGTTCATCTCTTCAACAGCCTTTTTGATAGCCTCGGCGCTTGCACTGCCCTGCTGATCCGATTGACCCTGCTGTTGATTACCTGATTCGCCATCCTTGGCCTGTGCCGCATTAACTTCCAGAGTAGCATTATCTACAGGCTGTGCGGCATTTTGCATAGACCCTTCCGTGAATTCCTCCGCGCTCTTTTCAACCGGCTTCGGCGCACTCATCTGCTGCGCAAGCGGCTGTGCGTTGAACGTCATTGCACTGTTAATTGGTTCTATTGCCATTTTTATCACCTCCATGTGACAATAAAGAAAAAACATACAACTACAAAAACCGATAAAGATGGTTTCTTGTGGTTTATATCGGCACAACATATTAAAAACTTAACAGTTTTTAAAAAATTTTTTTGAGAGCCTCCAGTCCTTCGGTCTCAAGCGCCTGTTTATTTGCTTCCTGAATCTGCAGATATACTTCTTTACGATAGATCGGAACCTCCTTGGGTGCCGATATCCCGACCTTTACCTGATCTCCCTTTATATCCAGAATGGTTACTTCTATCTTATTGTCAATGACAAGGGCTTCATTTTTCTTTCTCGATAATGCCAGCATAATTATTCACCCGCCCTTTCCATGTTATCCTTGAGTATCTTATAGATCGGGAACTTAACGACATATTTCTCATCCTCGGTAATGATCTGGTTAGCCTTGCGATTTTCTCCGTTGATGATTATCGGAGCCTTGAGATTGACTGTCATATTCTCGATCTCATGCGGAACCGTGATCGTTACGAGTACAAGAGTGTTATCCTCGTTTACATTTCCAAGAGGAGTCAGCAGATCATCCTCAATATTCGGATTGTAATCCGGCATTACGATCAGCGGATCGATAACGGGCATCGCAAATGCAGGCTCCTGTATTGACTGCATCCATCTGATTCCTCCCTCGGATTCACTGTCATGGACAAGGAGAAAATCCTTAAGCTCGGGAAAACCTATGATCCCCTGTGGGAAATTGATCAGCTTATCATCATCCACTTCTATTTCCCCGAATAGTTTAGTTGTAATCTTCATGCCTTTTGTAACCTCCTTTGTCGGGAATGCGTAGCAATCCTTATAAATAATTTAAAAGTGTCTGCTGTGATATCTTGCCTGCTGCAAGCTGTGCGGCCTCAAGTGCAAGCTTGGCGTTTGAAAAATCTATTGATGATTCGGTAAGCTCGGCATTGATGTTGTCATCGGCAAGCTCCTTGAAGCTCTGAAGCTGGTCGGCAACCCTTTCCTTCGTGATCTTAAGTCTTGACTGCATGCTTCCGATATTGGCGATCGCCACGTTGTTCCTGTCCGCATATGCATCAAACCTGTCCAGTCCTTCTGAGAACATCTTCTGCATCTTGTTCTTTTTAAGGGCGTACTCTTTGTTGGCGGCGTCCAGCTTCGCCTGCGCATTTGTCTTTTCTGTTTCCGTTACTGCCGCAGCAAGCTCTTTCTCGGCTGCGGAAACCTTCTCGTCCGCATCGACCACATCCTGCGTTACACGAAGCAGATCATCGATATCACGTCCTATATCATGAGTATACACTTCATTTGCGTGTGTGTTAATAGTAATTTTTTGATTGAAGCTGATCTCGATCTCTATGTTCTGGTTCTGGAAGTTCGGCTTATTGGGATCGGGTACCATCTTGCCTGTTACGGGGTCCTTTATCAGATCATAGTTGAAAAGCGTTGTCTTGGCAGGGTCAACCGTAGTCTGCGTACATGCAAAATAGTGCTCCGGGCGAAGATCGCCTGAATTCCATTGATTTTTGGTGTATTCAAATGAGGCCTTGCCGATTTCTGCCGCAGCAGCATAGTTTGCAGCTGCAGTTTTGCCGAGTATCAGTTCACCGGTCTCCGGAATAAGTAAAGCACCGTTAGGCGGAACACTACTAGTATATAAATTATCAATCTCAGGCTGTGTCTTGCCTGCAAGTGGTTCCACGGAAACAGGTATAGGTCCTCCAATGGCAAGCTTAATCTCTGCCGGAGTACCCACGCCCTTTAAGTTATCATAGGCCAATCTGATCCTCGCAACATCATTCTGCGTGACCCCTGTCTCATCGTTTACATCCGATGTAATATAATTGATCGTCTCAAGCGACTTGGCATCAAATGTTTCATGGATCATGTATTCGCTGTTAAGATCCGTATCTGTTGCCAGGAATGTGAGCGATTCGCCTGTTCTGTAGCCCGTAAATACGGTACGTTCTGCATAATCGGCGTTACCCGAAGAATATAGCTCCGCACGCAGTCCCTTAAGGCTCTCGAGTATCTTCTGGCGGTCGTTTGCGGTATTGTCATCACTTGCACCGGTCGTAAGATTCTCCTTGATATTGGTAAATATCATATCCGTCTGCTTGAGCGCGGTCTCGGTAACATTCATCCACGCCTCCGCATCGGGAATATTCTTCTTGTAATACTGGTTGAGCTGTGAAAGATTGGTGTTAAGACGAAGCGCACGGATAGCCACAACCGGATCCTCTGATGGTCTGGAGATAACCTGACCCGTTGCAATCTGTGTATTAAGCCGGTCTTCGTTGAGCTTGTTGATATTGATATTGTTCTTGGTGTTAGATGTCATCATGCCGTTGGTAATTCGCATCATAACCGTACCCTCCGTATAATCCGCAATAAGTACTGCTACAGGCGGCTAAAATCCATTTTGGCCTTCTGTAAATAGTTATGGCAAACTCCCTTTTGCCTGATGTATATAATTATATATCGTCAATTATTGCTCATATCTTAAGGTGTCAGGGGTGTCAAAAAGAACCGTCCCCTTTGACACCTTATACTCCCGTCTGAAGTATCAATCTGTCATATATCTCCGTCATGACCTGGATCATCTTCGACGAGAGATTGTACGCTTCCTGGAACTTCACAAGGTTGAGCGCTTCCTCATCGTTATCAACGCCCGAGATTGAAGTTCTCTGGGCTACTATGGACTTGCTTATCTTGTCAAAGTTCGAGTAGAAATTATTGGCTGATGAGGCTCCGAGCGCAACATCACTTGTAAGGCACTGCAGGAATTCCTCCGACGAACATCCCCTGTATGTCATCTTGGACTTGTCGGTCCGGACCTTCATTAGTTCAAGCGTTATATCCTGCGCATCCTGTCCCTGTGTGATATCTATCGTGGTTCCGAACAGATTGACATCCTTCAGCATATCGCTGTTTATATTGAAGTTTCCTGCCGTAAGCTGCAGATAATTATTTTTGGTAGTACTTACCGTTTTACCTAAAGCTTTGTCATATCCGGTATCGTAATCGTAATCATCAAACTTGAGTTCATCGCTTCCGCTTGTAAACATAGCCTCCGCAAGGTTTCCGTTTGAATCCTGCGCGGTCTTTTCTATCTTATTCATGGCCTGCGCAAATGATCTTACCCACTCGTTCATCTGCGCCATATAATAGGGAATTCCCTGATAGTCTATCGATACGCCGACAAACGCATCCTTACCGTTAAGACTCGATGCATCGGGTTCCCCAGATGCCAGATTAAACGTATACGACTTATTAGTATCATCATAAGTCCATGAATCATAGACGAGCCTGACATTTCCGACAACTATCGTTCCCTTGCTGTTCATCGTGACCTTATTCATGTCGGTCAGAAAATCATAGTTTGGATTCGATTTGTCAATCTCAAGAGTAACCGTGTTGTTTGTAGTCTTAACAAACGCACCCTTTGCCGAGCAGTTTTCTCCGTTATTACCGTCTCTAACCTCAATTAAGCCCTTGAGCTGTCCCCCGAGACTCCCGCCGTACAGATTAAGTGGAAGACCGCCCAAATATATGTCGTATAGTCCGTCCGCATCCGACTGGTTGACCTTCTCGTCACCCGTCCTTGCAACACACTCAAGCGTAGAGTAGTCGTAAGAGTTGACAAGATTCTGTCCTCCCGCGATATCGACGATATATCTGTATATCCCCGATTCCTCGTCTCCGCCCTCGGTTGTGTATATCGGGACTTCCGTAACCTGTACGTCGACGATCTCCGACAACTGGTCTATCAGAAGATTTCTCTTGTCGCGAAGCTCATTGGCCTTGACATGGTTGACTTCAATCGTATTGATCTGTTTGTTGAGCGTAGCTATCTCGGATGCGATGGAGTTGATCTCATTGACTTTGTTCATGATCTCGTTATTGGCATCCGTCTGAAGTCTCTGCAAAGAGGTATGCATATTGTTGAAATATTCCGTCAGCGCATTGCATCTTGACAGGAATTCCGCCTTCTTCGTATCATCTCCGGCGCTCTTGTACACTTCATCAAGCGCATCAAACATATCGGAATACACAACATTGAATCCCTGCACATCGTCGGTATCGGTAAAATAATCCTCAATCTGGCGGTAGTACTGCTGCTTGATCTCATATATTCCCTTGCTGGCGTTGTTCTGCCAGTATTTCAGATCATAATATGCGTTTCTGATCTGGTCTATGGACTTGGTATCCACTCCGGCGCCCGCCATGCCGTATGATGTATTGGTGCGGAGCGCATCTGCAGCGGCCTGAATTGCCTCCTGCCTTGAATAGCCTTTTGTCTCTACGTTCGAGATATTATTGCCCGTGACGTTAAGAGCCGCATTTGCAGCCTGCAGTCCGGTATAGCCTATATTCAGTCCGAAAAATTGTGAAGTACTCATAGGCTCCTCCTATCTGATCTCATTAAACCGAATCCAGCAGTCTCTCCAGCATGTCGTTGCATGCCGTGATATATCTTGAAGCTGCGTTGTATGCATTCTGATATTTAATCATATTGGTAAGCTCCTCGTTCGAGGATACTCCCATGATCGCGTCGCGGCTGTCAGAAAGCTGGTGTGTTGCCACCTGCTGCGCCTCAACAATACTGGAATATACCGATCCTTCCGTAGCCACCTGTCCGACAAGCGCCGCGTAATAGTCCCTGTAGTCATACTTCTGAGTAAGGTCGGGTGATATGCTGGAGAACTTTGCGGTGAACGCATCTGCAAGGGCATCTGCCTTGGCATGGTCGACCTGTTTGTCTTCAGTCATAAATTCATTACCGAGCAATGACGGTGTCTTGAGAAGATCCGGATTGATCTTCATGTTCGCTATCGTATAGAGCTTGTCTATATTCGCGTGTGATGGTTTCCCGTCCTCTGCAACATATTTGTAATCAGTTCCGTCAAGCTCATACCTGCTTGTTCCGAGCCTGACAAACAGTTCCTTGGGCAGATCTTCATCCGCTCCGTATGTCGGCGTATTGCCGCCGTCTATCGTGCTCTTCTCGCCCGTCAGTATATTGTTGACCTCAGTCATGAGCGAATGCACCATCTGATCAAGCTGTGCCTGAACCTTCATTACGATCGAAGAAGACGTGGGGATCAGATTCTGAGTCACGTCGGTATCTGTAACGGGATCATAGTATGTATATATACCGTTCATATAGGTATCGTAGTCCATGTCGGTATAATTGGCTCTTCTGTCACCTCTTGCCAGAATGACCGACTTGAGCTTTCCTATATCGGTATTGTATGCCGTTGCTATCTCTTCGTTTCTGATGAATACTTCCGCATTCATGTTCTGGGGCCATACGGGGACGTAAAATCCCGTGCCCTCATCCGTCACGATATCCATATGGAACGTTCTGTCCCTGGCTACGAGTGATACGCCTTCAACAAGAACTTCCGTGGCTCCGTCTGCATTTGTGCTGTATGATATATTCGCAAGAGATGACAGCTCATCAAGAGCCTTGTTCCTCTGATCCCTCAGATCATTTGCTTCCTGCTCGCCGAGCTCTTCCGTATGTATCCTGTCATTAAGGGCAAATATCTGATCTCCGAGATCGTTGATCCTGTCAACATATTCCTTAACTCTTGCGTTAAGATTGTCCTGATAATCTGTCAGTCCGTTATAGACCGCCTGTGCGCGTTCCAGAAACTGCGCGGCAGTGTTAACGAATGAACCTTTTGTAACCGAACTGGAAGGATCTTTTTGGAGTTCCTGAACGGCTGTCCACAGTCCTGCGATCGAGTCCTGGAACGCGACACCGTCAAATTCTCCGAGAAGTGTTTCTATCTCCTGGGTTGTTTCCTGGCATACTTCGTAGAACTCAGACCTTCCGGTTTCTCTGCGATAAGATTTGTCAAGAAAGCTGTCCCTGACCTGACGTACTATATCGTATTCGACACCGAGGCCTATCTGCATGCTTGAAACAGCCGGTGAAGTGCTTATCTGATTATAAGACATGTCCGCGTGCAGCGTCTGCTGGCGGACATAACCCGGTGTTTCTATATTTGAAAGGTTGTGCGCTGTTGTATGCAGCGAATTCTGACTGGTCTGAAGTCCCGTTGCGCCCACAAAAAGACCGCTCATCAACGACATGTAATCACCTCTTGCTTCGCACCTGTTATCTACTGCTTCGCATCAAAACCTCTGACCGATCCTAATGTATCTCCTGTGCTTACGGCGCTCCGTCCGTAATTGTTTGTCTCCGGAGCCTGCCTCATCGCTCTTAACATATTCAGATCAAATTCAACCATCTCAAGCGACTGGTCTATCAGTTGCCTGTTGCTTTCATTGATCATACGAACACTTTCGACCGTAGTCTTTAGTTTGTCGTGGATCTCGGACAGAGCCCTCTGCTCGTCCGGCTGCTTGGAAAGCAATTCGATCAGTACAGACAGTTTTAATGTTTCAACATCCTTGTTGATTACGTCGGCGATGTCACGGGTTACCTGGGCACGCTTGTTATCCAGATTTCCGATCGTCGTCACAACGGTTTGTTCATCATCCGTGATCTTCTCAAGCGCCGCTATGTCTCTTGAGACAATGACCGACGCTTTACGCTTGGACAATTCCAGAAGCTTGCCATATTCTGTATTTTCCTTATTCAATGTGTCAATAAGTTCTTCAATAAGGCTTGCCACCGGATGTCCTCTTTAAAAGCTCAGCTTTTCTTCATACTTTGCAAGTAATTTTGATGCAAAATCATCATTGCTCACATTATAAGTTCCATTGGCAATAGCTGCCTTGATGGGTTCCGTGATCTCAGATCTTATATCGGAAGAATTGGCAACAGCCTGTTTAGCTGTCTGAATATCCTTGCCGATACTGGAGATCTGAACCTGATCCCTTCCGTATGCAGCCGTAGCTTTGCTGACTTTGCCCGGCTTCTGTGCCGAATATACCTGACTTACGGCATTGTATGCTTCTATACGCATAACGTCTCCTCCTTCCCTGTCCGGAGTTACTCCCCTCGCGATACCATCCCTGGTTCCGCAATAAAACAAATTACAAGTTTCATATTATTTATCGGTCAATCCCGGATAAACTTAATAGCTTTTGCTAAATTTTTTAATAATTTCCGATTATCTTCTTATGACGGTATGTCCGATCCCGGACAAAAACAGTTTTACGGCGCCCGCCATGCAGGCCGTTGCTTCTTTTCTCGTTCCGGGCCGGATATACATAAGGGATGCCTCATATGCCCTGATACTTTGCCAGCTGCCCGCAAGCTCATTAAGATCGATCACTCCGGGCCTTCCCCATGTCGTGATAAGGAGCCTGTCCGTATCAATATCCGTGATCGTTGTAAAATGACTCTTTATCGATGAATCAGCGCCACCCGAGAGCCTTGCGGCAAGATCCGAATCCGCTCTGTACAGCCTTGCGTTATGGGTATTTTTGCATGTCAGCAGTACGACCGCGCCGCTGTTTCTTAGCCCTTTCCTGATGAACTGCCCCGCGTCCTCTTTGGACATAAACGCACACGGGGCGTATTGTACCGTAATATCAAGCCCCATTTTTCTCACAAAGCGGATTATCCCTATGATAAATCCGACATTTGAAAGTCCCCATGTACTCTTTAGTCTGGTAAATGTTTTGGAAGACCGGTCAACACGGTCATAGATATGATTCAGCGGAAATATCTCAAATGACCCCATTGTCTCATACACCCCGGTCATAAGAAGCGGGAAGCTATCATGACCGGGATTGTCTGAACAAAGGGCATCCTTTATCTGTGCCGGAATAGTGGGCGACGAGCGCACAAGCGATCCGAACCCGGCATCGCATCGTGCAAGAGCACGCAGAGCATTTGCTCCCGCCACGGAACCGCAGCCTCCCATGGCTTTCGTGTTCGACGAAAACCATCTCTGATCGCCCCCGTAGCTTATTGTACGGTCAGGACCCTGTATCTGCAGTTGTCTTGCACGCGCTACGTTCATATATCATTTTCTGACTGTTACTTTATCAAGATGCCATATATCATCAACGTATTCCTGGATAGTCCTGTCTGATGAGAACTTGCCAGAGCTTGCAACATTGAGGATTGCCATCTTGTTCCATTTCTTGGTATCCTTGTAGGCTTCCTGTATCTTCTTCTGTGTCTCGGCATATGAGTCAAAATCCTTCAGAATAAAATAGGTGTCGGCCTTGGCAGTGGACTGGGTATTGAGCAGCGAATTGTACAGATCCCTGAACAGTTCCGGATCTTCAGGGCTGTATGTTCCGTTGACAAGCTGCATGAGAACCTTGCGGACATTGGCATTGCTGTTGAATATCTCGTTCGGGTCATAGCCGCCGTTCTGCTCGTAATTAATAACCTCATCAGATGACAGACCGAAGATGAAAATATTCTCCTCTCCGACTTCCTCATACATTTCCACGTTTGCTCCGTCCATTGTTCCTATAGTTACCGCTCCGTTCAGCATGAACTTCATGTTACCGGTTCCGGAAGCTTCCTTGGACGCTGTTGAGATCTGCTCGGAAACGTCTGCTGCCGCAACAATAAGCTCGGCGTTTGATACACAGTAATCTTCTATGAACACGACCTTGATCTTGCCGTCGATCGAAGCATCATTATTGATGACATCGGCAACCGAATTGATAAGCTTTATGGTCAGCTTCGCGTTCTTGTAGCCCGCTGCCGCTTTCGCTCCGAATATGAACGTACGCGGTATGAAGTCCATATCGGGATGCTCCTTCAATTCATTGTACAGATACATGATATGCAGTATGTTCAGCAGCTGACGCTTATATTCATGAAGCCTCTTTACCTGAACGTCAAATATCGATCTGGGATCAACCTCTATCCCGTTATGCTCCAGAATATATTTTGCCAGTCTTACCTTATTCTGATACTTGATGTTCATGAATTCGTGCTGAGCCTTCTTGTCATCGGCATATACCTTAAGATGCCGCAGTACGGTAAGATCCGTTATCCATTCATCACCGACATGCTCGGTCACCCAGTCGGCAAGAAGAGGGTTGGCGTGCAGCAGGAACCTTCTCTGAGTGATGCCGTTGGTCTTGTTGTTGAACTTGTCGGGCATCATCTCATAGAAGTCACGAAGCTCCTGATTCTTGAGTATCTCGGTATGAAGTCTTGCGACACCGTTTACCGAGTATGAAGCGCATATAGCCATATGAGCCATCCTGACCTGTCCGTCATATATGATGGCCATCTTGCGGATCTTTTCGGTATTGCCCGGGTATGAGGCTTCGATCAGAAGACAGAACCTTCTGTTGATCTCCTCAACTATCTGATATATCCTCGGAAGCAGGTTCGAGAACAGCTCGATGGGCCATTTTTCAAGCGCTTCCGACATAATAGTATGGTTGGTATATGCGACCGTCTTGGTAGTGATCGACCATGCATCCTCCCATCCGAGTCCGTATTCATCCATAAGAACGCGCATAAGCTCGGGAACAGTAAGCGTCGGGTGTGTGTCGTTCATCTGGAACGTCACCTTCTCATACAGCTTATGGATATCATCATGCTTGCGCATATATTTATCGACTGCTTCCTGTATACTTGCCGATACGAAGAAATACTGCTGCTTCAGGCGCAGCTCCTTGCCGGCATAATGATTATCGTTGGGATATAATACTTCACATATGTTTCTCGCAAGATTTTCCTGCTCGACCGCCAGACGGTAATCTCCCTTGTCAAACGAATCAAGCTGGAAGCATTCAACAGGCTGCGCGTCCCAGATCCTGAGCGTATTGACAACGCCGTTTCCGTATCCCGGAATAGGAAGGTCGTAAGGAATAGCCTGTACCGACTGGTAATTCTCCTGACTGAAATGATTTTCTCCCTTCTCATCCACATGAACCGCAACATTCCCGCCGAACTTGACGATCTTGGCATATTCGGGGCGGCGAAGCTCAAATGGATAACCGTCCTTTAACCAGTTATCGGGAGCTTCAACCTGATAGCCGTCCTTGATCTGCTGACGGAACATGCCGTAACGATAGCGGATACCGCAGCCGTAAGCGTTGTATCCGAGAGTTGCGAGTGAATCGAGGAAGCACGCCGCAAGCCGTCCCAGGCCTCCGTTTCCGAGTGCCGGATCTCTCTCCTCATCCTCAACAAGGTTGATATTAATACCCATCTCATCAAGCGCTTCGGCAACTTCCTTGTACTCCTTAAGATTGATCATGGCATTTCCCAATGCCCTTCCCATAAGGAATTCCATCGACAGGTAGTACACCGTTTTGGGATCCTGTTTTTCATATGCCTTCTGGGTCTCAAGCCAGTTATCGATTATCGTATCCTTTACCGTATAGGCAACGGCCTGATATATCTGCTGCTCGCTTGCCTCGTCAAGAGTCTTGCGGAACAGGGCTTTGACGTTCTCCTTGATCTGCTTTTTAAACGTTTCCTTGTTGAATCCTGTTTTGCGTGCTGCCATTAATAATCCTCCTGAATATTGATTCCCGATACTGCGTTCACTGTTTCCTTACTCCGAGAGTAACTGTCTCTCCGTTTATGTTCCATTCCCTGACGTATCCCGAAGGCTCACCTGTTACGATATCATCCGCCAGAACTTCATGCGATATCTCGTCTTTGTTGGCGGACAATACCCCTGCTATCCGGTCGTTTCCCTGCGAGTATACGATTATCCTGTCCATCACCTCAAAACCGGCTTCCTTGCGCATCGTCTGAACCTTTGAGACGATCTCACGCACGAATCCTTCCTCGATAAGCTCCGGTGTCAGTTCCGTATCGATCACGACGGTAACGCTGCCCTCGGTAAGAGACTCATATCCTTCCTGCTGCGTCATCTCTATCAGAAGATCTTCCTCCGACAGCTCCACCTGCGTACCGTTAACATCAAACCTGATTAGTCCGGTACTCTTAAGCTCGTTCATCGCCGCATTGCCGTCGACTCCTTCAAGGTATGCCTTAATGCCCGCAAGCTGTTTGCCGTATTTGGGGCCTACTGTCCGAAGCTGGGGCTTCATCGTATATGTGGTAAACCCGCTGACATCATCGGTGAGTACAACTTCCTTGACGTTTAGTTCGTCCTTGATTATATCCGTATAGAACTCATCAAGATCAAAGTCCGCTTTCACAAACATCTTTGCAAGAGGCTGCCTGTTCTTGATGTTCGCGGCATTTCTGCACGCTCTTCCCATCACGACGCTCTTAAGCACATGATCCATGTTATCCTCAAGTTCCTTATCGATCCATTCGCTCTTAACGGACGGAAAATCACACAGATGCACGCTCTCGGGCGCTTCCCTGTCTATTGAACAGACAAGGTTGCGGTATATCTGTTCTGTCATGAACGGTATCATCGGGGCAGCTGCTTTTGCCGTCTCGACGAGCGCTGTATACAACGTCATATACGCGTTTATCTTATCCTGCTCCATGCCCTTCGCCCAGAAACGCTCACGGCACCGCCTTACATACCAGTTGGACAAATCGTCCACAAAATCCTGAAGCGCTCTTGCCGCTTCCGGGATCTGATACTTGTCAAGATTCGAATCCACGCTTTCGATCGTGGAATACAGTTTACTGAGTATCCACTTATCCATGACCGGTAGCCTGTCATATTCAAGAGAATACTTTGTCGCATCAAAATCATCTATATTGGCGTACAGCACAAAGAAAGCATATGTGTTCCAGAGCGTTCCCATAAACTTTCTCTGGCCTTCCATAACGGCCTTCTCATGAAATCTGTTTGGAAGCCACGGGGCGGAATTGATGTAGAAATACCACCGTATGGCGTCGGCGCCCATTGAAGAAAGAGCATCAAAAGGATCGACGGCATTGCCCTTTGACTTGCTCATCTTTTCGCCGTTCTCGTCAAGCACCAGTCCCAGGACTATGACATTCTCATAAGCCGCCTTGTTGAACAAAAGCGTGCTTTCCGCAAGAAGCGAATAGAACCATCCCCTCGTCTGATCCACTGCTTCCGAGATAAACTGGGCGGGGAATCTCGATTCGAACAGTTCCTTGTTCTCAAACGGATAATGGTACTGGGCAAACGGCATTGCTCCCGAATCGAACCAGCAGTCTATTACCTCGGGAACTCGATGCATCTGTTTGCCGCATTCGGGACACGGGATTGTGTAATCATCTATATAAGGTCTGTGCAGTTCCACGGTAAGGGCATCCTCGCGGCCCGACAGATCGCGCAGTTCACGGCGGCTTCCTACCGACAGCCTCTTGCCGCATTCACATTCCCATACGTTGAGCGGTGTTCCCCAGTATCTGTTACGGGATACTGCCCAGTCCTGAATGTTCTCAAGCCAGTTTCCGAAACGCCCCGTTCCGATCGACTCCGGGATCCAGTTGATCGTATTGTTGTTCCTGATAAGGTCTTCCCTGACCTTGGTCATCTCTATATACCACGACTCGCGTGCATAATATATAAGAGGCGTAGAGCATCTCCAGCAGTGTGGATAGTCATGTTCGACCTTCGGTGCGCCAAAGAGCAGACCTCTTGAATCAAGTTCCTTCAGCACTTCCGGATCGGCGCTTACCGCGCCCTCATCTATTTCCTTTTGGGTGGGCTTTGCCCGCATTCCGCCAAAAGGTGTCTCCGGTTTCATCAATCCTTTATCGTCCACCATCTGGACAAACGGCGCATCATATCTTCTTCCGACTCTGGCATCATCTTCACCGAACGCCGGAGCTATATGGACTATCCCGGTACCGTCGGCCATCGTTACATAGTCATCGCAGTATACGAAGAACGCTTTCTTGTTCTGTGCGGCAGCGCAGTCTGCGGCGCATTTGTAGAGCGGCTCATATTCCCTGTACTCAAGATCCCGGCCTTTATAAGTCTCGATAACCTCATATGCAGCCTCGCCTTCCGGTCTGTCTATCGTACCAAGAACCTGATCGGCAAGAGCTTCGGCAAGGATATATGTATATCCGTCCGCTGCCCTGACCTTGACGTATGTATCCTCGGGATTAACGCAAAGAGCTATATTGCTTGCGAGAGTCCAGGGCGTTGTCGTCCACGCAAGAAAATACGTATCCTCGTCCCTGAGCTTGAATCTTACGATCGCGGTCCGCTCCTTTAATGTCTTGTAACCAAGTGCCACTTCATGAGACGAAAGCGGGGTTCCGCACCGCGGACAGTATGGAACTATCTTGAACCCTTTGTACAGGAGACCCTTGTCCCAAATGGTCTTGAGCGCCCACCATTCGGATTCGATATAATCATCATGGTATGTGACATACGGATCGTCCATATCGGCCCAGAATCCGACCGTTCCTGAAAAATCCTCCCACATTCCCTTGTATTTCCAGACACTCTCCTTGCATTTATCGATAAAGGGGGCAAGTCCGTACTCCTCTATCTGCTCCTTGCCGTCGAGCCCGAGCATTTTTTCCACTTCAAGCTCAACCGGAAGGCCGTGTGTGTCCCATCCGGCCTTACGCGGAACATAATATCCCTTCATTGTACGGTATCTCGGGATCATATCCTTGATGACCCTTGTCAGAACATGTCCGATATGCGGTTTGCCGTTCGCAGTGGGGGGTCCGTCATAAAACATATAGGTGTCGCATCCCTCACGGTTTTTCATGCTTTTTTCAAATATTTTGTTATCGGACCAGAACTTTTCGACTTCCTTTTCCCTTTCGACAAATTCAAGATCCGTTGGTACCTTGTTATACATGTAATATCTCCTGTATTTGTTATATTCTGTCCGGCGTATCTAACCGTCTTCTCCGGTTATTCCCCGGTGTCATCCTTCGGAGCGCTGTGCGGGAAAAGCTTATCCCTGTAATCTTCCAGACCGAGCATTACGGCTATTCCGAGTACACCGCACGTTACCACCTCACCTAATCCGACCATGATAACACTCCTCCAGAAAGGCGGTTCATCATATCCGAGCATGAACGTATATATAGCCGGCACTGAAATTGCATTGATGATAATGGGCGGCAGCGGAACCAGATATTTCTTCTTCCGTATGATATAGCTTACGATCGCCGCGACAAGTGTGGCAAGGCTGCCGAATATGACATCATTCATGGGCAGGTTCATTGCGGAATTGACGCTCAGACACCCGATAAACAGTCCCGGGATCGCTGCCGGTGTATAATACGGCAGTACCGTGAGCGCTTCGGAGATCCTGAGCTGAAAATTAAGACCGTTGGCAAGCTGAACTGCATTGGCAATATATGTAAGAACAAAATACAACGCTGCGATGACTACAGTCTGTATCAGAAAAACGCCTGTCTTTTTCCCCATTTTTACCACCTACTGTTTGTACCTGCTGCTGTAGCATATCCTGTCCGAAACCTGTATGCCCGCAAGCTTTCCTATCAGATGAGTCGTATTTGACATATTCCCTCCGGAAACAACAGGCTCATATACTATACCTTTTGTCGCATCGTGATTGCTGTATACGGATATCGTAATGACTCCACCGTCTGTAACCGCCATAATATATAAAGGGTATTCATAAGGGTTAATGAACTTATAATCGATAGTGTTTCCCGATATCGTAGCATCAAGCCCCGATGCGATATAGCTCGATCTGTGGCTGTGATTGTGCCTTTCCGCCGGAGCCACTCCTGCACGCAGCATCGCAAGATTAAGCGTGGAGCTTACCTGGCATATCCCTCCGCCTATTCCCTTGACATACGTGTCTCCGGAAATAACATTTCCGAGTCCGTATCCGTTCGCTGTCGTTCGCGGACCAAACGCCACATTACATGAAAACAGCTGTCCGGGCATTATCACCATTCCGTTTATCTTGGATGCGGCGTTTCTGATGTTCTGCGCCCTGTCTTCATTGGCTCTGAATCTTGTGGACGCTTCCGACAGCTTACAGTCTATTCCGAGGGAATCCAGATTCGAACTGACAGCCGGTACCGCTGCAGTTGCTGCACCCGTTTGAAGCGGTGCTGCCGTTTGTGCCGCTGACGCTGCACCCTCAACATACCCTGTAAGATCAATACGGATATCGGTCCGGCCTGCAACGATCGCAGACTTGACGGCATTTACGACCGCCGGCTTATTGATCTTAACTTCTCCGTTTGTCTGAAATGTCAGGTTATTAAGCAGTCCCTCAATGTCACGCAGTGAATCGGTATCTGCGCCCGCTTTGATCTGACTCGTTTCAAGATCGTATATCTGCTTGGTATACACCTTGTCCTGATATGTCATCACAACGCTCGTTACTGATTCGGCACGCACCTGAACCGGCATAGAAAGAAACAGCACCGTCAGGATCGCAGCCAATGCCACTGCACGCAAATGTATCCTTTTCATAATCAGTCTCCTCATATTCCGAACAACAATATCCTATACAAGCATCTATGCTATAGTCAACGGCACTATATCTGCATACTATGAGTTAGTATATCACTCATACCGTGATAGGGCAAGCAACAAGGCGGCGAAAATAGGCGGTAAATCTTGACTAAGGAGTGATTTGTTGTAAAATGTGAATGTATAGTAAAAACATTAAATTCGTCCAAAATAATATCTGACAGCAAGGAGTATGAATATGGCAGACAGGTTATTCATCATAATTCCCGCATATAATGAGGAAGCTAATATCAGACAGGTCGTAGCGGACTGGTATCCTGTGGTCGAAGAGCACGGTACAGACTCGCGTCTTGTAATCATCGACGACGGAAGCCGCGATGCAACATACAGAATACTTCAGGAACTTGCGGCTGACAGACCAAAGCTTACCGCTCTTACCAAGCCGAACGAAGGCCATGGGGCAACTTTACTCTACGGCTATAGATATGCGCTCGATAACGGAGCGGACTATGTGTTTCAGACGGATTCCGACGGTCAGACGCTTCCGTCGGAGTTCGAGCCTTTTTGGAGTGCACGGGACAAATACGACGTTTCCATCGGATACAGGAACAAGCGAAGAGACGGTCTTATGAGGATTCTTGTCACAAAGGTGCTTCGTACTGTCATCCATGTGTGCTTCAAAGTCTATGTGCTTGATGCAAACGCTCCTTACAGACTGATGAGCGCACAATCCCTGCGGGAAAACCTCCGATACATACCGGATGATTTTTTCCTTGCAAATGCGGCTCTTGCGGCGATCTACAAAAAGCGCAGGCAGAAGGTTCATTTCATCCCCATATCGTTCAGACCCAGGCAGGGCGGCACCAATTCCATCAATATCGCCAAGATAGTAAAGGTCGGAGCGCAGTCGTTCAGGAGCTTTATCATAATCAACAACCGGGTGGAATCAGATTCTCCGGATTAAGGCACTCAAGTTCCGGGATGACAAAACGTCCGTCATTTCTGATAAGGACATCATCAAACCATATCTGTCCGCCGCCGTATTCCGGTGTCATGATGAGCACGAGATCCCAATGGATCGCGGATTTGTTTCCGTTCGGCGCGTCATCGTAGCACATGCCCGGTGTAAAATGTATACTTCCGCTTATCTTCTCGTCGAACAGTATTTCCTTCATCGGCTTTGTAATATACGGATTGACACCGATCGCAAACTCGCCGACGTATCTCGCGCCCTCATCCGTGTCAAACAGGCGCTCTATCCTTTCATTGTCATTGGCAGATGCTTTAACTATCTTCCCGTCACGGAATGTAAGAGATACATTTTCGTATGTAAAGCCCTCATACCTTGAAGGGGCATTATATGTGATCACCCCGTTTACCGAATCCCTGACGGGCGCCGTATACACTTCCCCGTCCGGAATATTCATATGTCCGTCGCATGCAATTGCCGGGATCCCTTTTATTGAAAACGTCAGATCCGTGTCCTTTGCGACAAGGTGTACCCGGTCCGTTTGGTTCATTAGATCCACAAGGTTCTGCATAGCCTTTCCCATTTTTGCGTAGTCAAGGTTACATACATCAAAATAGAAATTCTCGAACTGCTCGAAGCTTGAATCCATGAGCTGAGCCATCGCATCTGTCGGATAGCGAAGAACAACCCACCTCGTCTTCGGGATCCTGATATCGTGATGTACCGGAGAATAATACATCCTGTTGTAGAGCGATATCTTCCCGTTCGGAACATCGGACAGTTCCGAAGCATTATCCGCCGCCCTTACACCGATAAAGCAGTCCATCCGGCTCATCAGCCCGCTGTCAGTTTCGCTCATTATGCGAAGCTGCTCCTCACTGCATCCGAGAAGAACTTCCCTGTGTATCCGCTGATTTTCGCAAACGGGAAACGGCAGGCCGCCTGCAGCGTACACTTCCCTTACAAGAGCGCATACAAGATCCGTGGTATTCTCACCTATATAATTGATCCAGACCTTATCGCCCTTCCCGACTCTTACGGAATAATTAACAAGATTATAGGCCAGTTTCAGTATTCTCTGATCCATCGGTAGTTCTCCTTTATCTTATATATGTTATAAATCTGTTTCCCGCCCTCTCGAACAATTCTTTCGAATCATTCTGTCCGAGCTTGTATGTTCCGCCCAGCTTCGGGTCATATATGACCGTATTCCTGCTGTCGTATCCCGTGATGATAACGGCAGTGTCCTGTCCCGTCATAGCCATTACCGGATATCCTCTCGAAACATAGTAGAGAACATCCGTAAGAGATACCCCCGACAAGTCCAGAACATCCGCTTCAAGGTTGTCTTGCAGAACACTGACAAGCGATTTTCTGCCGATCTCATCCTCGCTGCTCTTATACACTCCTCCGGACTGGAGCATTACATCTATGCATTTGATATAAGCGGTTGCATCGTCTGTCTCCTGTACGGCGTTTTCGGGCGACGCTGCTTCAAGATCAAGACCGGCAATGCCTGCACTTGACCTTCTGTTGCTGCTTTCCCATATGTATGCCATCTGCTTGTCGGTAACGACACCGTACAGCCTTTCCGCCTCTTCGACGGCTTCCGATGCCGATGTGTATATTCCGGCTATCCTGCCCTTTGCATATACATAATATCTTTTAAGAGTATCTTCATCTCTGATCGGAACTTCCCTGCTGCCTTCAAATACGACCTCCCTGGGGCTTGTGACTTTAACGGACGGATGTTCCTCATTCCCGCCCTTGAAGAGCACGGTCTGATAAGTTGTCTCTGTCAGATCCGTAACAACCGACGACAGCTTGTTCCTGAGAGTGGTCTGTGTCTTGTTGTTAACGATCTGATCGTCTTCTATCGGAACGATCTGCCCGCTTTCCGGATCCTTTGCCGCCCTGGACAGTATGAGCATATTCTCTGATCTTTCAACGCCGAGAACATACACTCCCTCCTGACGGTAATCCTTCAGTACGTTTCCATTCCGGTCCTGTATCCTGACCGAATACATCGGAATGATGGTTCTTCCGGTATAATCGGTCGTAATATCGGATACCCGGGCACACCCGTAGATCATGTCATTATCAATAAATCCGAGCGGGACCACTACTTCGCCGCTTCCGGCAGGGATCGTATAAGGTGTCATGCTGTCAAGCCTGAACATTTGTATAAGCGTTCGTTCTATAACAGGACTTTCCGTCTGCCATGCGATAATACTCTCATCACCTGACGAAAAGAATCCGGTCTCGCTTATGTTGCCCTGCATGATATCCGATTCAACGGCTGATATATTGATCGTATACACTCCACCGTCTATAAATATATACATACGGTTTCTCGTGCTTAAATACGCAAGCTTCTCGACTTCGACCGAAAGCATTTCATACGACTTGGTATAAGGGATAAAGAGCTCTTCCTCGACCGTGTTAAGAGTGCAGTCATAATAATACAGTGCAACTCCGACCTTTCCCTCGTTGATGCCTCTGTTCATATACCCGTATACGATGAACCATATGTTGCCCACTCCGTCGATAATCATCGGCTTGATCGAATGTGCATTGTATCGTGTCCTGGCATCATTGTTGTCTTTATCGGAAAAGGCAAAGATCCTCGCCATTGTATTTGTTGCCGTATTATACGAATAGAGCGCATTCTGCTGGACAAAAGCATATATTGTTCCCGCGTCGTTCTCTATTCCCGCAGGTTTCTCATGGATCATGCCGTGAAGTATCTTCCCGTTGACAACAACATTCTTTTCGGGATCAAATACCTGATCCATGATCCTCTCATATTCCATCAGATACATTCTCTTTCCGCGCTGCAAACGGAAGAATTCGGAAACATTGTGCGTCTCGGACATGATCTCGACCTGATATTTCAGCATGATCGATGCCGTTGTCTCATCGATCTCCAGTATTTCCATGTCCTTATCGGTGATGACGACAGGTTCAAGTTCTCCCCATGTAAGCTGGTTGAAATTAGAGTGGATGTTGACATAAGCGTAGCTTGAATTGTCGCCGTCCGCGTTTGTCTCCATGTTTTTTCTGATGGATTCCGCCTGCTCCTTATCAAATGTCCTGTCGGAAAAATCCCTTACGAATTCCATCTTTTCGGACAGATAGAGTTCGGCTCTGTTTATGACTCTCGCATAATATCTTATTATATCCCCGCCCGATGTCGTAAGCTTTATGATAAGCATATATTCGGTGTCATCTTCGATCAGATCCTTGAGCGTGGCAGTAGCATATATAACATCGCCTTCATAGCTGAAATCGGACACTTCCGTTTCTTCAATGAGCCTCGACATATCGAGCGGCCTTACTTCATAGGAGACTTTCGCTATAACCGCATCGTACAGGTCGGCACGGAATGTTACGGATCTGTTTGCCATAAGAGGGGTAATCGGACCGCGAAGATAATTCCCCTCCATTTCGGTCGTATAACCGTGGAGAGGATTGATATATTCGTCATTGACGTTCATATATACGACAGGAAGCGACGCTTTTGACATCTCTGCCGTCATGTCTGTTTTTCCCTTGTTCAGGATGATATTGAACACGAACAGGGAGATAAGGAACAGCACAAACGTAACGCCGAGTTTAATTGTCCGTCTTCTGAATTTGTTATGATCCATATAAACAAATCGTGACGACGAAATCACTCTTCGCCGTCACATACAATCATTTCTTAGCTGCCTCTATCCGCGCCACACTTCTCTTAAGGGCAAGCGTTGCACGTCCTATATCCGTAAGGGCATCTTTTTCCGTAAGGCGCCTTTCGGCACGAATACGTGCCTCCTCGGCCCGTTTCAGATCGATCTCGTCCGGCCACTCACATACTTCCGCAAGTATTGTCATCGAATCCTGCAGGATTTCAATAAATCCTCCGTGGATCGCGCATATCTTCGGGTCGCCATCCGGAATATATATGTAACAGGTTCCCGGAGACAGAACGCTCGTCAGCGGAATATGGTTCGGAAGAACCCCGATCTGACCTTCTGTCGTATTGATCTCCACCATTGTCACTTCGCCCTCGTAAAACAGCCTGTCGGGGCTTGTGATACGGAGATGAAAAGTATCGGCCATATTAACTCCTTATTTCTGACTCTGGTTGTATTTGTCCACAACATCCTCGATCGCGCCTGCGTTCAGGAAGAAGCTCTCGGGAATATCGTCATATTTGCCTGAAAGGATCTCATCAAATCCTCTTATCGTATCCGCTACGGATACATATCTGCCGGGAAGACCCGTGAACTGGCCTGCCACGAAGAAAGGCTGTGACAGGAAACGCTGTACCTTCCTGGCTCTGGAAACGGTTACCTTGTCATCTTCTGACAGCTCGTCCATACCGAGGATCGCTATGATATCCTGGAGTTCCTTATATCTCTGGAGGATCTCCTGAACTCCTCTGGCAACCCTGTAATGATCCTCGCCGACTATTCTCGGATCAAGTATCCTCGATGTTGACTCGAGAGGATCCACCGCAGGATATATTCCAAGCTCAACTATTGAACGCGACAGAACCGTTGTCGCGTCAAGATGTGCAAACGTTGTCGCGGGAGCGGGATCGGTAAGGTCATCGGCGGGAACGTAAACAGCCTGTACCGACGTTATTGAACCGTTCTTGGTCGAGGTGATCCTCTCCTGAAGCGCACCCATCTCCGTCTGCAGAGTCGGCTGATATCCAACCGCCGAAGGCATACGTCCGAGAAGCGCGGAAACCTCGGAACCGGCCTGCGTAAATCTGAATATGTTATCGATGAACAGCAGTACATCCTTACCACCCTCATCCCTGAAATACTCGGCCATCGTAAGTCCGGCAAGCCCTACCCTCATTCTCGCTCCGGGGGGCTCGTTCATCTGACCGAATACCATTGTTGTCTTATCTATTACTCCGGACTCGGTCATTTCGTTGTAAAGGTCATTACCCTCACGTGTACGTTCTCCGACACCGGTAAATACCGAATATCCGCCATGCTCTGTTGCGATATTTCTGATAAGCTCCTGTATCAGCACCGTCTTGCCAACGCCGGCGCCGCCGAACAATCCGATCTTACCGCCCTTCTGGTAAGGACACAGCAGGTCAACTACCTTGATACCCGTCTCAAGCATTTCCGCCGAAGTTGACTGTTCCTCAAAGCTTGGTGCCTTGCGGTGTATAGGAAAGCGTTTTTCAACTTCAGGAGCCGGCTTGTTGTCGATCGGATCTCCCAGTACATTGAATATCCTTCCGAGGGTATTTTCGCCGACAGGCACCGAGATCGGCGCCCCGGTTGCCACGGCCTTCATTCCCCTGACAAGTCCGTCAGTAGGACCCATAGCTATGCAGCGTACCGTATCGTCCCCGAGATGCTGGGCAACCTCAACGACAAGAGTGGTTCCGTCGCTTCGTTCCACACGTAAAGCCTCGTTGATCTCGGGTAAATCTCCGTCCGGAAACTTAACGTCAAGCACCGCTCCGATAATCTGGGTAATCTTACCTGTGTTATTATCTGCCACTTTTGTATTCTCCTTTTGTTAATATTCGTTACTATTCCCTATCTGCCTAGCCAAGGGCTTCGGCACCTCCGATGATCTCTGTCAGCTCCTGGGTGATCGCACCCTGTCTTGCACGGTTGTACTGTAGTTCAAGACCCATTATCATCTTGTCCGCATTATCCGTCGCAGAATCCATTGCCTGCATTCTGGCTCCGTTTTCACTGGCAACGGCCTCTATCAGAGCACCGTAAATAAGGCTTGTAATATACTTCGGGATGATCGCATTAAGCGCCTCATCCGAATCGGGTTCATAGGTCATGAGAGCTCTCTTTGCAGTCTCTGCGGCTGCATCGGGCTTGATCGTCTCTTCACCTTCATGCCCGGCAACCGATTCCGTCGGCGTACTCTCTTCGCCAAGCGGCAGAAGCTTTTGTAGTCTCGGTATATGAACTACCGTATTCTTGAAGATCGTGTATGCGATATATATCTCTCCGATCTCACCCGCGGTATATTTTCCGAGCAGATCTTCCGCAAGTTCGGCGGCATCGGAATACAGAGGCTCCTCTATCATGTCCGAATTCTCGTACACAACGTTATACCCTCTTCTCTTTACCGTATCACGTCCCTTTTTGCCTACAGCATATATCACCAGTTCATCCCGGCTCCAGCCGCTCTCGGTGACAAGCTTCGTAATGTTGCTGTTATATCCTCCGGCCAGTCCCCTGTTTGAAGTAATGAGGATGACTGCCTTCCTGCTGCAGCCGTTCGGTTTCGTATAAGGATGATCCATATACCCCGACCTGTTCATTATCGATACGATGGTGTCATACATCTGCATCGTATAATTCTTGCTCTGCTCCGCACGTGTCTTTGCCCTCTGTAACTTGACCGTGGAAACGAGCTTCATGGCCTTGGTTATCTGCTGGGTAGACTGTATACCTGTTTTACGTCTTTTGATGTCGCGCATCGACGCCATAATCTACATCCTCCCTGTAGGGAATCATTGTATCGTAAACGAAATAAACACCTTCGTTTACTGTAGAAAATCAGCCTTGAAATCATTTATGGCTTTCTTGAGCTTTTCTTCCATGTCTTCCGAAAGTTCCCTTGTGTTCTTGACAGACTCGGGAATCTCGGGATAACTTGTCTTGATATATTCAAAGAACGAAGTCTCGAATTCCGATATTCTCTCGATCGGAACATCAAGCAGGAATTTTCTCGTTACGACATAGATGATCAGAACCTGGTACTCAACCGGCATGGGCTTGTACTGTCCCTGCTTGAGAACCTCCCTGATCCTCTCGCCCTGTGCGAGCTTTTCTCTTGTATCGGCATCCAGTTCCGAACCGAACTGTGCAAACGATGCAAGTTCTCTGTACTGGGCAAGCTCCGTACGTATCGGGGCCGAGATCTTTTTCATTGCCTTGATCTGCGCGGCACCGCCGACACGGGATACCGACAGTCCCGCATTGATAGCCGGCCTAAAGCCCGAGTTGAACATTTCCGTTTCAAGATATATCTGACCGTCCGTAATAGAAATAACGTTTGTAGGTATGTAAGCCGAAACGTCACCGGCCTGGGTCTCGATTATCGGAAGCGCGGTAAGCGATCCTCCGCCGTACTCCTCGTTCATTCTTGCAGCACGCTCGAGAAGCCTTGAATGAAGATAGAATACATCTCCGGGATAAGCCTCACGTCCGGGCGGACGACGAAGGAGAAGTGAAAGTGTTCTGTATGCGGTAGCATGCTTACTCAGATCGTCATATATTACGAGAACATCCTCTCCGTTCTCCATCCACTCTTCACCTATCGCACATCCGCTGTAGGGCGCTATGTACTGAAGGGGAGCCATCTCACTGGCTGTGGATGCGACCACGGTCGTGTATTCCATGGCGCCGAATTCTTCGAGTGTCTTTACTATTGAAGCAACCGTCGATGCTTTCTGGCCGATGGCTACATATATACACTTTACGTTCTGTCCCTTTTGATTGATGATCGTATCAATGGCGATCGCGGTCTTTCCGGTTTGTCTGTCGCCTATGATAAGTTCTCTCTGACCGCGTCCGATCGGGATCATCGAATCAATTGCCTTGATACCCGTCTGAAGAGGCGTATCAACTGATTTTCTCGTGATAACGCCGCTGGCAACACGTTCTATCTTACGATACCTGTCCGTCTGTACGGGACCCTTGCCGTCGATAGGCTGTCCCAGCGCATTAACAACACGACCGAGCAGCGCGTCTCCTACCGGAACCTCAACTACCCTTCCGGTAGTCTTAACGGTATCTCCCTCATTGATCGAACCTGCACCGAGCAGAACGGCACCGACGTTATCTTCCTCAAGGTTCATGACCATTCCGTACACTTCGCCGGGAAACTCAAGAAGTTCACCCTGCATTGCTTTTTCAAGTCCGTGCACACGCGCAATACCGTCCGCCACCTGAATAACGGTACCGACTTCCGATACTTCAAGATTATCCGCGTATCTTCTGATCTGATCCTTGATTACCGAACTGATCTCTTCTGGTCTTAAATTCATGGATCTTTTACCTTTCTCAATTTGTATTTAACTGAATACGGCGAAGATCTTTCGCCATTTCATTAAGTTTAGTGGATATACTGCTGTCTACGACTCTGTCTCCGATCCTTATCTTCATTCCTCCGATAAGTGATGCGTCGACCGAATAGTTCATTTCCATGTTTTCATATCCGGTCGTATCAAGCAGTTTCTGCTCAATGCGCTTTTTCTGCGCATCGGTGAGCGCGGTCGGAGTCTGTATAAAGGCCACTCCGATCTTTTTATATTCCTTGACCATACTGATAAAACCGGCAAGGATTCCGTCCAGCTCCTCGTAACGGTTATTGACCACTATCTGGTTGAGCAGTCCGCACAGTTCACCCGATACCCTGCCGGAAAAGATATTATTGACAGCATCCAGTTTCTCGTTCTTGTCGATTCCCGGATGTTTCATTATCTTTGCAAGTTCCGGATTGTCATTAAGGATCGTAACAAGAGCATTAACCTGCGAGAAGAGTTCGTCAACCTTGTTATCTTCTATGGCCAACTGAAACAGGGCATCCGCATAAGTTGTCGTAACTAGCTTTGCCATGTGCTCTCACCTACTTCTTTGAGCGTCTCTTCAATCAGAGAATCCTGAATGTTTGTATCTATACCTGCCGCAACCACTTTTCCCGCCATGAGCGAAGCCACATCAATTATCTGTGTCTTAACTTCATCCGCAGCCTTGCGTTTTTCAAGTTCCGCCTCATTATGAGCCTGACGGATGATGCCCGCTGCTTCTTCCTTGGCCTGGGAAATGATCGCATCTTCATTCTTGACAGCCTTCTGTCTTGCTTCGGCAAGTACCGCGTCGGCATCCTTTCGGGCGTCGGCCATCTTTGCTTCATATTCGCTCTTTAACTTAAGCGCCTCATCCTTGTCCTCTTTTGCGGTGTCCAGATCCGTCTGGATCCTCTCCTGACGCTTGCGCAGAAGCTCACGCGTAGGTTTGAACAGCATGTATGACAGGAATAGGAACAAAACAAAAACGGCAACCGCTGTAATGACCGCATCATGTAACAGTTGGAAATCAAGGTCAAACAGACGTTCCAATTCTTTGTCTCCTTTCGATTACCGATTTGCCATTATCATGTAAAAGGCTTAACGAATAATAACAGCATTGCGATGAGCAGTCCGTACAGACCCGTTGTCTCGGCAACCGCCTGACCCAGAAGCATGGTGGATGTAACGTCCGACTTCGCGCCCGGATTACGTCCGACTGCCGCAGCAGCATGACCGGCTGCAATACCCTGTCCTACACCGGGACCGATACCGGCTATTACCGCAAGTCCCGCACCGATCGCAGAGCATCCGAAAATAAAATCCTGTCCTGAAATGTTCATAAATAAATCCTCCTGTAATATATTATCTATTTTAAATTTCCTATTCAACATTAATAAGGAATAAGGAGTGTCGCCCCGTTGTAATGCGACTTCGTGGATCCCTCCTACTCTGCATTAATAGCATCGGCAACATATGTCATTGTGAGCATACAGAATACATATGTCTGTATCGCTCCGGAGAATACGTCAAAATACAGATGCAGGAATCCCGGCCATCCCCATGCGATCCTGGACAGAAGTCCGTATACAAGAGCCATCATGACCGTTCCCGATAGTATATTCGCAAACAGACGAAGGGAGATCGAAACAGGTACCGCAACATCTCCTATGATATTGATAGGCGCCCAGATCGGCCACGGATCGCACAGACCTTTTAAGAAACCGCCGACACCCTGATGCTTTATCTTATTATAGAAGATCATTCCGAACGTTATGAGCCCGAGCGGGAACGTAACGCCGTAATCCGCCGTAGGAGGCCGAAGCCCCAGAAGTCCCGACAGATTGCATACCAGGATGAAGCAGAACAGCGTCGACACATAGCTGAGGAACTTGGTCGCACTCTTACCCATGCAGCCCTTGATCATATTATCAAGCATTTCAACAATAAGCTCCACAATATTCTGGAAAGTTCCCGGCTTGGCATACGGATCGGCATTTACTATGACATGATGCGCGCACAGTCCGAATACCACAAACAGCAACAGTACTATCAACAGACAAACATGCGTGGTCGTGATCCAAACTGTCTGCCCGAATATCTGATAAGAGAATATGCCTTTGATCATGAAATCGACATCGGCTGCCAAAATAACGCTATTCACTTATCCCACCTCCTGTTAAACAGTTTATGTACCACGGGCTGCAGATATGAGCCCGCTTTTATCGTAATTATCGAGATCGTTAGAAATATCGGATCCGCTATATTAAAATACAAGCTTACTCCCGCAACAACACCGACAAACGCATATCTGACCAGCATCCTGATGCGAGTCTGCGATACTGCACCCTCTTCGTCAAGGCACATCGCGTCATCGATTGAAACCGCCATATGTATGACATATATGATCGCCGTCACGGTTCCTATAAGCACGGCATACAATGCCTTTTCACGGTTACTGACAAACAGGGCGATAATTGCAAGAGCGATATTGACTGCCAGTATTCCGATCATCATATCATGGAGGGTATGATTTTCTTTGAGAATGATCTTAAGCCTATTCATTCATGTTATCCCTGTATACCCTGTCCATACGCTCGCCGAAATCCTCATTACGGTGTCCCGATAATGCTTCGTCGGCATCGCTTCCCAGATGAGTGGTCCGTTTGTTCATATTCCTGGCAAATATGAAAATATTACGAAACCCTGCTGCTGCTCCGAGGAAAAACAATATGATAACAATAAACGAGGTGGAAAACAGTCTGTCCAGTAATATCCCGACAAAAGTACACAGCAGTATCGGAACTATCATATTGATGCCGAACTGCAGGATCATAGATATGCCGTGAAATACCTCTTTATGATACTTCAATCATGTTCCTCTCTCTAAAGAACCGTTACATAATAATATGTGAACAGTTCCCAGCCGCAATTCATAATTATAACTGTCAGTTTTTAAAAAGTCTATAATATTAATACAAAAAATCACGCTTAATAGAATACGTGATCTCCGATTATCGTTCCGTTTATTTCCGGAATGACGGTTCTGAAGTACAGACAGTTGCCTACCGGTGTCGCTCCGCTCATTGCCTCGTCTGCCGCCTGATAGCATGACGACGGAGCCCCGAGCGCAAGCCTTGTTGCCAGTCTTCCGCTGCCTACGGGTGAAAACTGCCTGTTCTGGTATATGACCGTGGAAACGGTGTTCGGATACGCCGCCGATCTGACACGGTTGATCACGACAGCTCCGACGGCAACCTGTCCGACATAAGGCTGATTGCCCGCTTCGCAATATATCAGACATGCCAGAAGATCCCTGTCGCCTTCCTGAAACTGAATCTCGGAAATATCTCTCCATGACATCTTGGCAGCCTTTGCGATCATGGCCTGTTCTTCGGCAAGCTGTTTTTTGAGTGCCGCAAGATTCTCTTCCTGTGCCTTAAGCTCCGCTTCGTAAGCTGCGGTCTCAAGCTCGGCGGCTGACAGCTGACCGTCCGTCTGCGCGATGGAACCGTTAGTCGATGTTACGAGATTATTGACCTTCGTCTCCTCTGCCTCGGCCTGTTTCTTGAGGTTCTGCAGCTGTTCTTCTTCCTCTCGGAGACCGCTTTCTTTTGTCTCTATATCCTTCCTTATCCGGATCAGGGTGTCATACATCTTCTTATCATAATCTTCCATACGGTCGATGTAATCCGCCTTGTTCAGAAAATCGGCATAGCTTCTTGAAGAAAAGAAAGTAGTAAGCAAGGTCTTGTCCCCGCGCTCATACATGAACTTGATCCGTTTCTTCATAAGTTCATACTGATCCATCTCTTCTGCGCGGGCGATCTCCAGTTCATTCTCCGCCGCGTCTATCTCTTCCTGCTTGGCTGCGATCTGATCCTCGATCTCGCTGATATTCTCGGTGATCTGTGTCAGATTGTCATTAAGCTCGCTAAGATATGAGACGAGTTCCTGCTTCTGATCCCTGAGGCCCTCTTTCTTCTGCTCCGTTGCCTCTTTCATTTCTTCGGTTTCCTTCTTGAGCTGTTCGGCATCCTTGATCTTTTGGGATGTGCTCTCAACCGAAGCCTGCGCCTGTATGCCTGTTCCCAAGGCAGCGCCCGAGGCCGTAAGCGCGGCACATAACACAATGATTATTAGGTTTTTTATGCCCCTGCGCCTGTGCTGCATGTACTATACCGTAATAACTATCTGCCTGTTTGTCGGCTCGTATTTGTAATACCGTATCCCCGCGGCATCGAACATCTTCTTGGAAGCGATGACACCGTTCGTTGCGGAATATTTGTCGCAATCATAGATTACCGTTTTGATACCGCTCTGAATGATCGCTTTGGCGCACTCATTACACGGGAACAGGGATACATACAGCTTTGCCCCTTCAAGGCTCCCGCCTCTGAAATTGAGAATCGCGTTCAGCTCGCTGTGAACGGTGTATACATATTTGGTCTGCAGTTCATCGCCCTCGCGCGCCCACGGAAATTCATCGTCCGAGCAGCCCCGCGGAAAGCCGTTATATCCCATCGAGAGTATCTTGTTGTCACTGCTCACGATACATGCGCCGACCTGCGTGTTGGGATCTTTGGAGCGCATCCCGGCAAGCTTTGCGACCGCCATAAAGTATTCATCCCATGAAATATAATCCTGTCTCTTGTCACTCATTACTTCGTACCGAATATCCGATCACCGGCGTCGCCGAGTCCCGGAACAATATAACCGTGCTCGTTAAGCTTTTCATCAAGAGCTCCTATATACACATCCACATCCGGATGATTCTCATGCATGACCGCAACACCTTCGGGGGCGCCGATTATGCACATAAAATGAATATGCGTACATCCCTTGTTCTTGAGCATCGTTATCGCCGCGCTTGATGATCCGCCTGTGGCAAGCATCGGATCGACCACGAATACCTCACGGTTAGCACAGTCTTCCGGAAGCTTGCAGTAATACTCAACCGGCTTTAATGTTCTCGGATCGCGATACAGACCTATGTGTCCTATTTTTGCGGTAGGGATAAGACTCAGCATGCCGTCAACCATACCCAGTCCCGCGCGAAGGATCGGGACTATCGCCATCTTTTTGCCCTTTAATGTTTTGGCAGTCGTTTTGCATATGGGAGTCTCTATCTCCACATCTTCCACTTCCAGATTTCTGGTTGCCTCATAACATATCAGCATTGCTATCTCACCGATAGTCTGGCGAAAATCCTTTGTTCCAGTTTCAATCCTTCTGATATAACCGATCTTGTGCTGTATAAGCGGATGATCCATTACATAAACGTTGTCGATACCGGGATACTGTTTCATTGCTAACCCTCCGTTAATTATATGATTTTATTCCTCTATCTGTGATATCCTGCGAACATGCTTCTCCTCGTTGGAAAACTCCGTATTCATAAACACGTCCACTATATCCCTTGTAATGATCGGACCCGTGACGGCGGCACCCATAGCCAGAACATTTGCATCATTATGCAGCCTTGTAAGCCTCGCGCTCGTAACATCGCCGCACAGGGCGCATCTGACGCCGCTGACCTTATTGGCAACTATCGACATACCTATTCCAGTCGTACAGATCACGATCCCCCTGTCATATTCTCCCGAGGCAACGGCTTTCGCCACACTTCTGCCTATTTCGGGATAATCGCAGCTGTCCGGTGTATATGTTCCGAAATCCTTAACCTCATGACCTGCCGCCCTTAACTGTCCGATCACTTCTCCTTTTCTCTCAAATCCGCCGTGGTCGGCTCCTATAGCTACCTTCATTCCATACTCCTATACTTTTATTATATTGTGGCCTGCTGCCCTGATCAACCTGTTCATTATGGCCATTCCGAGTTCCGGCGTGTCGAATTCCTCCGAATAGATCACATCTATGTTTTCCCCGTCACATCTTCTTAATGCATCATACAGACGGGAGGCTGTTTCAATCTCATTGTCCGTCCGTCCCATATCAACGACAATATCTGCTCCTTCGTATCCGGGGACATCCTGCGAACAGGCCAGCACACCTATCCTCTCCCCGCCCGTTCGGCTGTCGATCTTTCCCCTGATATAGGAAATGACATCGTCCGCATCTCCGGATACTATAGTCATGACTCCCCTGGGCGCATAATGGCGGTATTTCATTCCCGGTGCCCTCGGAGGCTGTCCGGATACCGCAGTGCCGAATACTGCCGGATCCTTTGCCACTTCCCCCAGTACGCTTTTAAGCATTCTTTCGCTGACGTAACCGGGTCTGAGTATCATCGGGACTCCGGATGTAAGATCGATTATCGTCGACTCCAGACCTATACTGCATTCTCCGGAATCTATTATCATCTCAATCCTGCCGTCCATGTCCTCCATAACATGCCTGCCGGACGTCGGAGACGGTCTTCCCGAAATATTGGCAGACGGAGCCGCTACAAATCCTCCCGATGCCTTTATGAATTCTCTCGCGACGGGATGCGATGGAAATCTTACCGCAACGGTATCAAGTCCCCCCGTTGTTTCCAAGGGAACTGACGGTTTCCTGCCGAATATCATCGTAAGCGGTCCGGGCCAGAACTTATCTGCCAGAAGCTTTGCTTCCAAAGGAACATCCGCCGCTATATCATATATACTGTCAAACTCCGCGATATGAACAATAAGGGGATTGTCCGAAGGTCTTCCTTTTGCCTCGTATATTTTCCGGGAGGATTCCGGATTCAGCGCATCTCCCCCGAGTCCGTAGACCGTTTCGGTGGGAAACGCAACAAGCCCTCCGTCTGATACTATATCTCCCGCCTTTCGGATCACCGTCATATCAATATCGGCCGGATCGACTGTTTCATATATCGTATTCATTGCGAAGGGATGTTTCCTTCCTCGATCCTGTTAATCCTGTCCTGAATGGTCCTAAACTCTCCCGAATATATAATCCCCAGAAGCTTATCAAGGCTTCTGAGCGCCGGGATCATCTCTTCTGTCGTAAGCGTACCGTCAGTAAGCGCATCGGCGATCTCTCCCACATCAACTACTTCAACCCTGCCGTCCGGATAGATAAGCACGTCAGCCAGAAGATCGGTAAACACATAAGAATCTTCGTCCGGATCATATGTATAGCTGATTATATCGCAGTACCAGTACATCAAAGTGCCGTCTTCGCGATAGAATTTGCTCACCTTGAAGCCTTCTTCTAGAAAATAACATGAACAGCCGTGATGAAGGATTTTTTTCGGCTTGATCGTATTCCATTTAGTGACTATATGCGTCTTGTCGGAATACAGTATCTTATCCTTGTCAAGCAAAACAATCTCTTCGGGAATAATGCGCTTGCGATACAATTTCGGCTTGTCCATGCAAATCTCCTTACATCAGCTTTTTGCCTTGTTGGCGAACTTGGTCAGGTCAGGAAGCCATACCAGCTCCGTGGTGCCGATCGGACCGTTTCTTTGCTTGGCGATTATTATCTCCGCTATTCCTTTTTTGTCTGTATCCGGATTGTAATAATCATCTCTGTAGAGGAACATTACAACATCCGCATCCTGTTCTATCGCACCGGATTCACGCAGATCCGAAAGCATCGGCCTGTGATCGTCACGCTTTTCGACCGCACGCGACAACTGGGAAAGCGCTACGACCGGAACATTTAATTCTCTTGCAAGGGACTTCAGTGCTCTTGATATATCGGATATCTCCTGCTGCCTTGAATCGGTTCTTCCTGATCCCGACATCAGTTGAAGATAGTCTATGATAACAACCGACAGATCTTTGTTCTCCGCTTTGTATTTGCGGCATTTGGATCGCAGCTCCGCGATGCTGATGCCGGGAGTATCATCTATGATAAGCTTTGATTCTCCGATAACACTTGCTGCCTCTATTATCTGCTCCCAGTCCCTGGCGGATACATTACCGCTTCTGATCGCCTGTGAATCAACATGCGATTCAAGTGACAGGAGCCTGTTGGCAAGCTGGTCTCTCGACATTTCCAATGAGAAGATCACGGCTCCTTTTTTCTCTTTGAAGCATATATGCTGTGCGATATTCAGGACAAACGCCGTCTTGCCCATCGAAGGTCTTGCCGCTATCAGTATGAGATCCGACGGCTGGAGCCCCGCCATCTTATAATCAAGATCGGTAAATCCGGTTGCAACGCCGGTAACAACCCCGTCAGTCCTTGATGCGATGCCTATTCTTTCTACGGCATCCTTTACTATCTGCCTTATCGGAACATATTCGCCCGAGATCTGGCTGTTGGTGATCTCAAAGACATTCTTTTCCGCTTCCTCAAGGACATCTTCGGCATCCCCCGAATCGGAATAACAGTTATTCTCGATCGTCTGGCATACCCTGATCATTTTGCGAAGCAGTGATTTTTCCCTGACTATCTCAATGTGCTTCCCGATGACCGCCGATGTCGATGCCCACATGCACAGATTCCGCAAAAACTCCACTGACGCGATCTCTGCCGGAGCGTTCATTTCCAGCAGTCTGTTGGAAATGATCGTGGGGTCGACAGGCGAACCTTCATCAACAACGGATTTGACCGCATCAAATACATACGCGCATTCCTTCAGGTAAAAATCATCCGATGTCAGGGCGCCCATTGCTATTATCGCGGCATCCGTGTCGAGCATCATGGCTCCCACCACGCCCCTTTCGGATTCCTTGTGGTGGGGAGGCATTTTTTTCAGACTTGCCTCATCCATTTCAGCATTCCTCAACCCGTACTTTCAATGTGGCTGTTACCTGCGGATGGATCTTGAGCGGCACATCATATGTACCGAAAGACTTGATAGCTTCCGCAAGAACTATTTTCTTTTTATCTATGTCTGCATCAAACTGCTCCTTTGCAGCCTGGGCGATCTCCTTGCCTGTAACGCTTCCGAATGTCCTGCCGCCTTCTCCTCCTTTGAGCCTGACGACAATGGTCTTATCTTCGAGCTCCTTCGCAAAATCCTGTGCGGCTGCCAGATTCTGTGCGGCAACCTTCTCGTCGTTTGCTTTTTTGAGCTTAAGGTCATTCAGATTTTTGGAATCGGCCGGTATCCCAAGCTTCTTCTTGAATATATAGTTCTTCGCATATCCGTCCGATACATCGACTACGTCACCCTTTTTGCCGACTGATTTTACATCCTCTGATAATATGACTTTCATTGAAGTTCTCCTTTTTCTTTCATTTCCCCAAGCACAGCTATAAGAGACTTCTTGGCCTCTTCGACCGTAACATCCTTTATCTGGGTGCCCGCCACATTCATGTGGCCGCCTCCTCCGAGCTTCTCCATGATGACCTGGACGTTGATATCGTCTATCGAACGGGCGCTGATGAATACCTCGCCCTCATGAAGCGTCAGGACAAAGGATGCCCTGATCCCGTTAATGTTGAGCAGTTCGTTTGCAGCCTCGGCGCCGATTATCGTGGGACTGTCCACAACCGTATCCGGTGTCACGGCTATCGCAAACGCATTGTCGTATATCTCGGCGTTGCTGACGATCCCCGCTCTTGCCTTGTATGTTCCGACATCGTCCCTGAACATCTTACGGACTCTTGTGACATCCGCACCGTTCCTGCGAAGATATGCCGCGGCTTCAAATGTTCTAACACCCGTCTTGATCACGAAATTATTCGTATCCACAACCATTCCGGCATAGAGGCAGTCCGCCTCGTCAGCCATGAGCTTCACGCCGTCGCTTATGTACTGCAGTATCTCCGATACCATTTCGGATGCGCTCGACGCATAAGGCTCTATATATGACAGGGTTGCGTTTTCAATCTTCTCCGCGCCCTGCCTGTGATGATCGAGCACGACTATAGGCCGGCACATTTCCAGCAGTTCCGGGCAGCCTGTAAAACCGGGTCTGTTGACATCGACCACAACAAGCGTACACTCTGTTTCGGACGCAATCTCCATGGCCGCTTCCCTGGAGACAAAAATACTTTCGTCATGCGCTCCGTCATGTATCATCATATCGAGCATCGGCCGGATGGACGTCGTTACCTCGTCCACAACGATATTGACTTTCTTGTTAAAGGTCCTGGCAACACGATAGATACCTATCGAAGATCCGAATGCATCGACATCAAGTATCTTGTGCCCCATTATTATGATGTTATCGCTGCTTTCTATTATCTCGCGAAGCGCATGAGCCTTGACTCTTGCCTTTACTCTCGTATTCTTCGCGGTTACCTCCCGTCTGCCTCCGTAGTAACTGATCTCGTCATTCGTCTTGATGATCGCCTGGTCGCCCCCTCTTCCGAGCGCCAGATCTATCGCAGTCCTCGCATATTCATAATTCTGGTTAAGAAGGTCACTCCCCGCTCCTACCCCTATCGACAGCGTAAACGATACCTCGTTGCCTATATTGGCGTTCTTGACCTCTTCCAATATGCCGAACCTGTTGTCTATCATATTGTCGAGCTCTTTTTTCTTCATTACGAACAGGAACTTGTCTTTTTCAAGCTTTTTGGTGATTCCGTCGAACTTTGAAAAATATTTGTTGATCTGTCTCTCTATAAGCGCAACGACAAGCGAGCGCCTCGCCTCATCAACACTTTCGAGCGCCTCGTCGTAATTGTCCATATATACAAGACCGCATACCATTTTCTGCTCTTCAACCTGTCTGGCAAGCGCGTTAATTTCCGTAACGTCAAACATATACAGAGCGATCAGATAACTGTCGTAGTCAACAGTCTCAACGGCATCCGACGCGTCCATGAGCGCTTGCATCGACACCTTGTTCATGCTTGCGCGAAAATCATGTCCGTCAACCGTAACAACGCTCTCGGTCTCATGTTCCATTGTGGGTAGCTTTTCCCTTGTGATCTCAGGGATCAGATTTGAAATGTTCTTACTGTATTTGGTCGTGATATTAAGCATCTGCTCGAAAGCATCATTGGTCCAGATGACTTTACCCGTCTCATCGAGCAGCGCGTACGGAATCTCAAGGTCGCGGAGAAGCTGTTTCTGAACCTGTCCGTATTGTGTCGCAAACGAGATCAGATCACGTACCACACGGTGTCTGTTACGAAAATACAGGAAATACGCAACAGAAGAATATATTACAAAAAAAACCGTTGCCGCGACACCTGCCCTGATGTCCACGAAATACAACGCGACGGCAAATACAGCGACAATTACTGTCATCCACACGGGCCACAGTAAATATGTGCGCATCTGACCTTTAAATCTGATATTGTTGCTGCTCATAAGATTCCTGCCCTACAAATATCCATTGAAAGATATTAT
This sequence comes from uncultured Lachnospiraceae bacterium, assembly GCA_905235745.1. Lineage (GTDB taxonomy): Bacteria > Bacillota > Clostridia > Lachnospirales > Lachnospiraceae > UBA2868. Next base: position 59,542 of record CAJOMN010000010.1, on the reverse strand, counting down.
AACCTATATATCAAAAAAAGAAAATGCCGACATGAATTGCCGGCATTTTATTGTGTTTGGTTATACGGTATATCCTGTCAGCCTTCTTCAATAGCTCCCACGGGACACTGGGCTGCACAAGCTCCGCAGCTAACGCATGTATTCTCATCGATCTCATACTTTCCGTCACCCTCGGAAATAGCTCCTACAGGACACTGACCTGCGCAGGCTCCGCATGAAATACAGCCGTCTTTGATAACAAATGCCATTGTGATACCTCCTTTAACCGGTCTCGTGAACGAATAACAGCCGTTCACATGAATAATGTTTGATATAGTGACAAATAAAACCCGTTCTCTATATTCTACAACAAGTATTATAAAAACTCAATACGATCACCCGAAGTAGCTGATAATCTCCTCAAGCTCCCTGGCAAGATCCTGAAGATTATTGGCCGAATCCGTTATAAGGCTGAACGTTGCATTAAGTTCCTCCATTGATGCGTTCGTTTCCTCCGTTGATGCGGCATTTTCTTCCGAAATAGCAGACAGATCGCTGACTATTCCGACAAGCGTATTCTTGGCACCGTTAAGTCCCTCGATCTTGGCCGCAATATTCCGGGCGCTCTCGGCAACACTTTCAACGCCCTGTGCCATTGTCTGCATATTGGTTCTTGTTGTTCTTACCTGCTCAGTCTGATTCTCGAAACTGTCGTTAAGCTTTGCCATAACATCAACTGATGCAGATGCATCGCTTAAGAGCTTCTCAACGATACGTCCGATCTCCTGGGCACTCTGGTTGGACTGTTCGGCAAGTGCAGCTATCTCTCCGGCAACTACCGCGAATCCACGGCCTGCCTCACCTGCTCTTGCGGCTTCTATTGAAGCGTTAAGCGATAACAGGTTGGTCTGGCTGGCAATCGAGGTTATTGCATTTACAAACTCATGGATACCGTTCGCCGACTCATTGGTTGATTTGATCGTATCATCAATATTATGTACGGATTCCCTCAGTTCACGGGTCTGCTCAACAAGCTTGCCGAGTGATTCCATGGTCTCATTACATGTAACCTTCATCTCTTCCGCAAATTTATCAAGCTGTTCAACATTGGTAGCGATCACATCAATATCATTTCCGATATCGTTGGTATTTCCGGCGGCATTCTCAACACTCGTCGCCTGGGATACAGCTCCCTGACTGATCTCATCGACCGCAAGCGTAACCTGACCCGATGCCTGGGAAGCCTGATCTGAGGAAATTGCAAGTTCGGAACCGGCATTTGACAATGACTTGGCCATTTCGTTGCTTCGGCTCATGATCTCCTGCAGCTTTAATGCAAGCTTATTCGTTGCCTCCTGCGTCTGGCCTATCTCATCTTTGGTTATCCTGTCATCATCAATAATCTCCACATCAAGCTTGCCATCCGCCAGTTCCTTAAGGTTGTTCGTTGCCTGCTCAAGGCCTGAACGTATCTGGCGTATGACTATAAATGCGATAATGATAAAAATAATGATCAATATCCCGAAGATTATGGCAAGTGTCGTGATCTTAGACGCAATATCCTGTTGTATCAGCGAATGCTCTTCAACCGCCCACTGCTCCGTAATATCGGTCATCTCGCTGATCGCTTCCCTCGCCAGTTCAAACTCGGCAGTAAATTTTTCCAAATCAGCGGCCTTGGCGGCTTCAAGTGCAGCCGAATAATGCTCATCAAACACGCCCACAAGGGTTGATATACTTGCATTCGTTCCGGGGAGAACCTCATGGTAAAGAGTATCATTGATGGCAGCCACGTCTGCGCCTTCATGAATTCTGTCATATGTCTGCTGCATGTTCTCCTCAAACTCCTGAATAGCAGTCTGATAATCAGCTTCCGACATCTCTTCTCCAAGGGAAACCGAGGCAACTCTTGCCCGATAAAAGTCACGGTCACCGTTGATCAGATTATCCGATACCTTAAAGAGCGTGTCATAGTAAATGGTTGTTACTTCACTCTCCACACTGTTCATTTCCAGTCCCATTACAACGCATGCCACAATAAGCGCAATTGAAAGAGGTGTGTTAAGAATAAGCATCTTGGTTCTGATACTCAGGTTGCCGATAAATTTCATTATGTATTGTTCTCCTTCCGAATGATCTATAGTGAACGAATTAAATGCGTTTACTAATAACCTATTTTTTTTTACTACTCTTATATATTAATGTCAATTCAAAACGCCGACATTTCCCTTATGTGTACGTGATAATATTTCTCAATTCATGCAGGAGTCTTGCCACCGGAAGTCCCATCACATTGTAGAAATCACCTTCTATTGATCTGACAAAAGCAGCAGCTTCCGTCTGTATTCCGTATGCCCCTGCCTTATCAAGAACATCTCCCGTTGCAGCATAAGCAGCCAGATCATCTTCGTCGACCGGATAAAAGCTCACTTTCGTTTCCTCGCAGAAAGTGTATTCGCCCGATCTTCCTCCCTTATCCGAGAACACGAACGTTACTCCTGTGTATACACTGTGTGTGCTTCCGGACAGGAGCTTAAGCATTCTGACCGCATCCGCCTCATCTTTCGGTTTTCCGAGTATCTCCCCGTCCCTGGCAACGATCGTATCCGCTCCGATAATGAGTATGTCCGTATCCGTCGTAAGTTCACGATGAGTGTCATTGTATATTCTTATCTGAGATGCAACATCAACAGCTTTTTGCCTTGACAGCTCCGTACATACACCGGAAGGCTCCGTCGCCGTTACCTTTTCCTCTTTGTCTGACGGCCAGACCTCGAAATCGATCCCCACAAGCTCCAGTATCTGCCTGCGTCTCGGTGATGCCGAGGCAAGAACGATCCTGTAATCTTTGTTAATTTCGTTTATGAATTTCATTCGCTCTTACCATCTGATCTTCTTCTGTCCCTGATCCCGTTAAGGATAACTTCCTTCTTGGCGATCAGTTCGTTCTTATCCATGGGAGGGGTGTCGCCAAGAGGATAATCAAATCCGAGCTTTTCGTACTTTGCCTTGCCCATGGTATGATACGGCAATGCATCAAGCGCCTTCAGCATCCTAAGCCCTCCGATAAACCATCCGAGATCATACAGATATTTATCATCATCAGTCAGGTTCGGGACGACTGATCCATGTATCCACACCCTTATCGGACAGGTACTGCGCAAACGCAAGTATTCCGTCATTGGGCTGTCCGGTTATCTTCTTGTGCATTTCGGGATCGATATGCTTGATGTCAAGCATTACAAGATCCGTAAGCGGCATGAGTGTATCCAGCTTTGCAATAAGACCGGCATTTTCGGGACGATATGCGATACCCGATGAATCAATACACGTATGAATATTATGCTCCTTGCACAGTGTAAACAGATCTATCAGAAAATCAATCTGCATGAGCGGTTCTCCTCCCGTAACGGTCAGGCCTCCGCCGTTTACGTAGAAAGGCTCGTTATGGAGATACTGTTCGATTATGTATTCCGGATCGATCATGTCACCGCCCGTCATTGCCCACGTATCCGGATTATGACAGTACAGGCATCTCATCGGACATCCCTGCACAAACACAACATATCTCGTTCCCGGTCCGTCAACGGTGCCGAAGCTCTCAAGAGAATGAATACGACCCTTGGTCATTTTGTTTCCTCCGTTTTCCTGAATGTATTAAACTATAGTGAACGAATATAATTCGTTCACTATAACCCAAACAAGCTCGAAGCATAATACTTCGAGCTTGTTGCTGTAAAAATGATTATCTCTTAGATTGCTTCATGGAATGTACGCGAGATAACGTCTGCCTGCTGCTCCGGCGTAAGCTTGATAAAGTTTACCGCATATCCGCTGACACGGATCGTGAGCTGGGGATAGTTCTCGGGATGCGCCTGGGCATCAAGAAGGGTATCTCTGTTAAGTACATTAACATTAAGATGATGTCCTCCTTTTGTTGCATATCCGTCTAAAAGATTAACAAGATTATCAACCTGTGCACTGTTTGCTGCCATAATTTTTTCCTCCTTAAATTTTTCCTATCTGTAATCATCGAGGCCCTGATGAAGCGTGGGGACACTGCATGCAAGCGGTGTTCTGGAACAGTCGGTACAGCCCATTGTTTCCGTGCTTCTGCTCTCTTCCTGCGCATCGTTAACATCTACGTTCAAATGTCCGACCCCGCTTTCAACAGAACCGTCAAGATAAGCTACCAGATCATCAACCTGATCCATAGTTGTCAAGCCTCCTTTCCTTATCCGGGATAAAGCACCCGGGATTTCCTTCCGGATTATTTGTTCAGATCCAGTTCTATATCGCCTGCAAATACCTGATCTTCCTTACCGAGAGCTCCGGGGATGATAGTGAATGTATTCGAGATACCATCCTGTGCATCATTGAACGGAAGCTTCGATACAGATGAAAGTGAAGCGATCGCACCGTGAGTATCACGACCGTGCATCGGGTTGGCACCGGGTGCGAACGGCTGTCCTGCGCGGCGTCCGTCAGGTGTATTACCTGTTGCCTTACCGTATGTAACATTCGATGTGATCGTAAGGATCGAGGTTGTAGGTACACCGTTCCTGTATGTATGGTGACGTCTTACGGCTGTCATGAACTTATGGACAACTTCCTTGGCAATAAGATCCACGCGGTCATCATCATTACCGTATTTAGGGAAGTCACCTGTGATCTTGAAGTCTGTGATGATTCCGTCCTCATCCCTGATGCATTCAACCTTCGCATACTTCATTGCAGAGAACGAATCGGCTACGATAGACAGACCCGCGATACCTGTTGCAAAGTATCTCTTGACATCTCTGTCGTGAAGAGCCATCTCAGCTCTCTCATAGCAGTACTTATCATGCATGTAGTGGATGATGTTAAGAGTATTAACATAAACATCAGCCTGCCACTCCATCATATCCACGAACAGTTCCATAACCTTATCATAGTCAAGAACATCTCCTTCATAAGGACGATACTTGGGACCTACCTGCTTCTTGGTCTTCTCATCGACACCGCCGTTAAGAGCATACAGAAGACATTTTGCAAGGTTGGCACGGGCACCGAAGAACTGCATTTCTTTACCGATTACCATAGACGATACACAGCATGCAATACCATAGTCATCACCGTGAACAGGTCTCATAAGATCATCGTTCTCATACTGGATCGATGATGTGTTGATCGATGTCTTGGCACAGAACTTCTTGAAGTTCTGGGGAAGTCTTGTTGACCAGAGAACCGTAAGGTTCGGCTCGGGAGCCGGTCCGAGATTCTCAAGAGTATGCAGATAACGGAAGCTCATCTTTGTTACCATATGACGACCGTCAACACCGATACCTCCGATAGACTCCGTTACCCATACGGGATCGCCTGCGAAGATCTGGTTGTACTCGGGTGTACGTGCAAACTTGACACAGCGCAGCTTCATGATAAAGTGATCAACAAATTCCTGTATCTGCTCTTCGGTAAATGTTCCGTTCTTAAGGTCACGCTCAGCATAGCAGTCAATGAATGTGGATGTACGTCCGAGACTCATCGCGGCACCGTTCTGCTCCTTAACCGAGCAAAGGTATCCGAAATATGTAGCCTGGATAGCTTCCTGAACGTTTGTGGCGGGCTTGGAAATATCGCATCCGTAAGAAGCGGCCATTTCCTTCATCATCTTGAGAGCAACCATCTGCTCGGATAATTCTTCACGAAGACGGATAACATCATCTGTCATAACACGTCCTGTCGAATCCTTCTGGGCCTGCTTGTCCTCGATAAGATAATCGATACCGTACAGAGCAACTCTTCTGTAATCGCCAATGATACGGCCTCTTCCGTATGCATCCGGAAGACCTGTGATGATATGTGATGTACGGCAGGCTCTCATCTCCTGATTGTATGCATCAAAGCACCCTGCGTTGTGTGTCTTGCGGTGTGTTGAGAAGAACTCGCTGATCTCGGGATCAACTTCGTATCCGTTATCGGAGCACGCCTTCTCTGCCATTCTGATCCCGCCGTAAGGCTGGAGTGAACGCTTGAAAGGCTTGTCTGTCTGGAAACCTACGATAGTTTCCTTGCTCTTGTCCAGATATCCGGGACCGTGTGATGTGATAGTGGAAACAACCTTTGTATCCATATCAAGAACGCCGCCGTTCTCTCTTTCCTTCTTCTGAAGATCCAGCACCATCTGCCACAGATCCTTTGTGTTCTGTGTAGGTCCTGCAAGGAAAGAGTCATCCCCGTCATACGGAGTATAATTCTTCTGGATGAAGTCACGAACATTGACTTCCGTCTCCCACTTGCCGCCTACGAAACCATTCCATTCTGATCTCATTGTAACGCCTCCTAATATTTGTAAAAATGTTTCATAAAATCCGCTGTGCGGACAGTTTCTTTTGGTAATTGTTATTATAGTTTGCGGATTGTATACACGTCAAGGTGGATGTCTGTATTTTTTTTCGTACATTCCGCCTTATTTTTGGGATAAAATCAATAACACCGACCGATAAGAAACAGCCTTGACTAACAATTGTATACATGCTACTCTGTCAATGTTTTGAAATCATTCGGTCAGATTTGAATTCGTGGGAGGTAATACTATGGAGATCACAAAAGATATGACCATCGGCGATATACTTGTTAATAAACCCGAGCTTGCTCCGGTGCTTATGGAAGCCGGAATGCACTGTATCGGATGCCCCTCCGCCAGGGGAGAATCCCTTGAAGAAGCGGCATTTGTGCACGGGATAGATATTGATGATCTTATGAACAACATAGCGCAGCTTGCATAGTGGTACAAAGAGAAAAGAGTTACCGGATCCGGTAACTCTTTTTCTATGAACACCGTAAACACTAAGACAAAAGAGTCTCGATCGCATTATCGGCAACTATGCAGTTGTTATGTTCGGCAAAGAACGCCTCCGTTGCGGGTGTTGAGCTTTCCATTGTTCCGTATTCCGACAGGACATTACATACCCTGTTAAATTCTTCGGTCGTATGATCCCCTTTGGAAAGAGCGAGCACATAACAGCCGTCGTTCTCATCATGATAAAGGGAATTCCTGCCATAATAGAATTGTGATACCACTCCGGCAGCCTTGATAACGTCCGAAAGGGAATCAAATGCAAACGCCCTTGACAATTCCACGGAAGCATTTGCCTGTTCTATAAGCTTCTCCTTGGCCTCTTCCAGCATTTCCGGATTCCTGGTCACTTCCTGGGAAATCCGCTTGAACAGGTCGAGCACTTCCGGCATCTCATCCGAAACAGACCGGAACAATTCCGTGATCACATCGTCTTCTTCATCCCTGATATCCGGAGCGAAATTGGCAAATCTCGTATCCAGTTCGTCAGGATCTTCCACCTTCGTAATGATAAGTATTATAGATTCCGAAGACAGAGGGATCGCCTCGATCATAAGCGGAATATCATCAACTTCAAATCCAAGTTCGTAGGAGGCCTGCATCATCATATCGCGGAACAGGGTCTTCGCCTTTTCCGTTCCGTACGCAAGCTCCGAAATCTTCAGTTGTCGGTCTGCAAGGTCTGCTTTTGTAAGAGTGCATCTGATCTGGTGGTCGTTAACGCGTTCCAGTTTCATGTTGTCACCTCCTCTTGAAAGCTGCATCTATTATATATATCGGCACATATGAAATGTCAAATAATATTTTCCGGCAAAATATGCAGTTTGTGATCCACTGCCCCAATATGTAGTACTTGCTTTGCCGTATACCATCATGTACAATCATATACATGGATCGCTCCTTCGCAATCTGTGGCGGAAGGAGGGCAGTGGCTTTCATATTTCTTATATATATTTTAAGATATATGTCTGTTAATTTCCAGTGAATTTCCTGTGAACACAGGGGATTTGCACATATCAGGAGTTTCTTATCGGGTAATCCCCGAATTAATCGAACAATTTAACGATCTTTCGATAACTCCCCGTTTTATAATGTAAATTGGTTGTCCGTAATCAGATTCATATTTACTTGCGCAACCTAAAGCAAAAGTATATCCCACACGCGAAGCGCGATCCGAAAATGAATTGTATCACTAACCCGTAGGTATGCGGTACCTTTAAGCGATGCCGGGCCGGTGCAACAGAAAATAAAATGAGTTTTTCGATACCGTATGCACGGGTCCGGTTGTCACTTAATAATATTGGTCTATGACCGCAAACGCTTCTTCTGTTCCGAACGCAAGCTGCCAGACCGCAGCTCCGCCTATATCATGGGCTTTCATCACTTCAAGCTTTGCCTGGATCGACTGGATGTCTTCAAGCCATATCCTGTTTGTCCCGTCGGCAGTCTTCCACTCGGCATAGTTCAGTCCGCTTATATCATCCCATTGCGGCACAGCTCCGGCTGCCTCAACCGTTTCCAGACCTTTCGACATCGGAAGGGTCTGCATATCCAGTATACCCCCGTTGTCGTCCACTACCCAGTACCTTACATAAAACGGAAGTCCGTTTACAACCTTCTCTTTCGGTACTTCCATAAGAGTATCTTCTATTCCCTCAAGAACAAAGTTAATGGAAGCGACCGGACCGGCCTCTTCCGATGCCGATGTATACTCGTCATATCCCATGATTATCACATAATCGGCAAATACCCCCTGCTCCTGCCGGTTATAGTGCATGGAGTATTCCCTGGGAACATAGTTGTCCACGGACACCACGAGATTTTTTTCATGTGCTTTTAATGCAAATTCCCTTATGAACTGGGTATAATCCGATCCGATATCCGAAGGAACGGATTCGAAATCAATATTAATACCGTCAAGATCATACTGAGCGGCATAACCAAGAAGCTGGTCAGTGATATATTCTCTCTTTTGAGGATATGGAAGTATCTCCGATAAGTTCACATCCGGATATGTCAGGTTGCTGACAAGTCCCCATACCTTGATTCCCCTGGCGTGACATGTCTCAACATATGATGATGAAGCAATGGAAGCAACCGTTCCTTCATTATCCGACAGTGCGAACCATGTGGGAGAGATCGTATTAATATATGTAAGGAACCGTTCATAATCATTAAGGTATGAAGACGAGTTCTCATTTGTAACGTTATGCCATGCCAGAACAACCGGCTGCGAATAGTCCGCAACAGGTGTCACGCTCACCTGCAGGGCATCGGTTACCGGAGTTGCGTCGCGTTCATATTTATCTCCAATATCTTCGATCCTGATATATCCCGTTATCAGGTCCTCCGTCGTTACCTTCATCCATTTTTCGTTTTCCGAAGATACGATAACAACGGCACTGCCTTTTCGCAGTTTCTTCAGTATATCCGCCTCTTTATCGGCATCGAGCCTTACCGCGGCATCATCATTGATAACATCCGATACGACTTCGCTGTCCCAATCGGTTCTGATACAGACGCGGTACGGCTCTTTGCCGCCTCCGTACAATCTGTACTCGAAGTTTGTAAACAGCCTTACATAGTCAAGACATACCATTATGACATCGCCGTCCCTGTAACATATCTGATATCCGGTCTGCACGCCGCTTCCGTCGAATGTATAGTAATTGTCCGTAAGAGCAGCCGCGTATACACCTTCCCCGGTAGTATATAAGAGCCTCTCATCCGTCTGTTCCCAATAGAAATTCTCGTTATATTTCTCCAGAACGGTTTCAATCGGAACATACAGTTTTCCGTCTCTAATGGTTATCTTATCATCCGTTACCTCTCCGTCTTCTATGACCGAAGCGTTATCGTTGTCCCCGGCCTCTAATCGGAAATAAGCATAGAGATCAGCCATTTTGGTCGAATATCCCCAGTCGTCAAACAGACCTGTCTGCTTTGCCACGAGCAGGATTATGCCTATGAGCACAATCGCAACTGCTACAGGCAGCACGGACTGAAGTATTCTCCTCCTTCGTCTCCTTTTCCGTCTTGCCGCTTTTGACCCGTTATATCCCATTATCTATCTCCCGTTAGTATTTCTCCCATTCCGAAGCATTTATCCCAGATTCTGTGCTTCCACCAGTCCTTTGCCGCCGTATATTTCACGCAGCTTCGGTTTCTCGATCTTTCCGGTCGGATTGCGCGGAATGTCGGCAAATATTATCTTATGCGGCCTCTTATATCTCGGAAGCGTCATACAGAACTCATTCATCTCTTCTTCCGTTATTGTGTGATCCTGTTTAAGCTCGATTATCGCACAGCTTACCTCGCCGAGCCTCTTGTCGGGTATACCGATGACCGCAACATCATGAACAGCTTCGTTTGTGCGTATGAAATCCTCTATCTGGACAGGGTAGATATTTTCTCCCCCGCTTATGATCACATCCTTCTTGCGGTCGACGAGCATGATAAAGCCATCCTCATCCTCCATTGCCATATCGCCCGTATAGAGCCAGCCGTCGATAAGAACCTCTTCGGTTGCCTTCGGATCATTGTAATAGCACTCCATTACTCCGGGACCTTTGACCGCAAGTTCTCCGACATCTCCCGGCTGTACCGGCACATGATCTTCTCCGACTATCTTCGTCTCCCATCCGTATCCGGCCTTTCCTATACATCCTACCTTGTCAATATTCTCAACGCCCAGATGCACACATCCAGGTCCTATGGATTCCGACAGTCCGTAGTTAGTATCGTACTGATGGTTCGGGAACAGCTCCTTCCATTTCTTGATCAGACTTCTCGGAACCGGCTGCGCCCCTATATGCATAAGCCTCCATTGCGAAAGCTCATAATCTGACAGGCTGACCCTGCCGCTTTCTATCGCTTCCACGATATCCTGTGCCCACGGTACGAGAAGCCATACAATGGTGCACTTCTCCTTTGATACGGCATCAAGTATTATCTCGGGTGCCGTGCCCTGGAGCAGAACGGCTTTTGATGCCGACAGAAGGCTTCCGAACCAGTGCATCTTGGCACCGGTATGATATAACGGAGGTATCAGCAGGAATACATCATCTCTTTGCTGTCCGTGATGGTTCTGCTCGCATGCGGCCGAGTGCATAAGAGCCCTGTGCTTGTGCAGTATGGCCTTGGGAAATCCGGTTGTTCCGGACGAAAAATAGATTGCCGCGTCATCATCATCGGTTATCGTTACATTCGGCCTGGTGCTTGGGAAATTCGCGACAGCCTCCTTGTAATCCTCCGCAAATGTCGGACAATTGTACCCGACATATATGAGAAGTCTTTTTTGGGACAATTCATCGCATATCTCCTCTATACGGCCTATGAACTCAGGTCCGAATACAAGAATATCTATCTGCGACAGCTTCGCACAATACATTATCTCGTCGGACGAATACCTGAAATTGAACGGCACTACCGTAGCTCCCGTTTTGAGCACTCCGAAATAGACCGGAAGCCATTCAAGGCAGTTCATCATTATAATGCCGACCTTATGCCCCGCCTTGATTCCCATGGACATAAGATAATTGGCGAACCGGTTTGCCTTCTCGTCAAACACTCCCCATGTTATCTCACGGCGGTATGGTTCTTTGTTGGTATTTTCTATAAGTTCATATTCCTTCCATGTAACCCGTCTGTTTTCCGTGATCTTGGGATTAATCTCCACAAGCGCCACATCATTCGGATACTGGGAAGCATTTCTTTCAAGCAGTTCTGTAATAGGCATTATCTATCCTCCGGTAATCTTTGATCATTGTGCTGCCAAACATAATGAATCCAGGGAGCTTTCGAATAACGAACAGTTCCAAAGCAACAAGTATCAGTTTATCTGTTTGCCATATAATTGTCAAACGCAAAAGAGACCATTTGCATGGTCTCTTTTCCTTATATGGGCTTCGCGGTTCCCTATCTGCATTAATCTGCAGTGTATGGCATTAATGCGACGTGGCGCGCACGCTTTACCGCAACCGTAAGCTCTCTCTGATGCTTTGCACAGTTGCCGGTGATCCTTCTGGGAAGTATCTTGCCTCTCTCCGAAACATATTTTCTGAGTGTGGCAACGTCTTTGTAATCCAAAGCCTTCTCCTTGCCGCAGAATACACATACCTTTTTACGTCTGTGCATTGTATTTCTTCTTCTTACGGGTGCATCCGCTCTGTCGCCGTCACCCTGTGGTTTGCTGTATGCCATAGTACGTTCCTCCTAATCATTGAAAGATCAATTAAACGGAAGTTCCTCGTCTATACCGTCAGGAATATTCATAAAACCGTCGCCGCCATCAGGCTGTGCGTCTGAAGCGGGAACAAAAGCATCAGACATTCCGGAACCTTGTGAAGATCCCTTATTCTCAACGAACTCATGACGCTCGACAACAACATCCGTTGTGTATACCTTCTGACCGTCCTTGTTGGTATAGCTTCCCGTCTGAATATGTCCCTCTACGAGAATCCTCATCCCTTTGCGAAGATACTTCTCGGCAAACTCTCCATCCCTGCCGAATGCAACGATGTTAATGAAATCAGCCGTCGGCTGATCCGAGCCTCCGGAATCTCTTCTGCCTCTTCTGTCAACTGCAAGCGAGTACCTTGCAATGGCCATTGCCTGATCACCGGATGAATATCTTACTTCGGGATCACGGGTTAATCTTCCGACTAATATTACTTTATTCATATAGACTCTCTTTCTATTACGCTTCTGCCTTAACGCAGAGATAACGAAGAACATTATCCATAATGCGGACACGATTCTCGATCTCGACAGGCGCCGTCGGTTCTGCATCAAAGTGAACGAAATAGTAGAAGCCTTCTCTCATCTTCTGAATCTCATAGGCAAGTCTCTTTTTGCCCCATTCGTCCACATCCGTAACAGTACCGCCGAAACGATCAATATAACCCTTGATCCTTTCGATTATGGCAGCTCTCTCATCGTCTTCGATCTTAGCATTAAGAACAACGCATAATTCATATTTGCTCATGCTGGTACCTCCTTTTGGACTCTGGCCCTTACTGTATTGTAAGAGCAAGGATAAATTGTATCACGGTTTGCTATGATAACATATGACGTCGGGCATTTCAAGGGGTTTTGATGACAAAAATCAGACCGAAATCGCACCCAAAACAGCCCCGATACTGTCATTTATCACAAGATCCGCTCTTCCGTCCATCGGCGTTTTGGACTTATTGATCAAAACAAGCTTATGACCCCTGTAATAATCAATGAGACCCGCTGCCGGATATACCGCAAGCGACGTCCCGCCTACAATAAGCACATCAGCATCGGAAATATATCTTACGGCCTTGTTCATTGTGCTGTTATCAAGACCTTCCTCATACAGCACGACATCCGGTTTTACGGGTCCGCCGCATTTATCACACTTGGGAACCCCCTCGCTGTTTATGATGTAATCCACGTCAAATGATTTTCCGCATGATTCGCAGTAATTGCGAAGTACGCTTCCGTGAAGCTCCAGTACTTCACGGCTGCCGGCTGCCTGATGAAGACCGTCGATATTCTGTGTGACGACCGCCTTGAGCTTTCCGGCCTGCTCCAGTTCGGCAAGCTTCAGATGAGCCTTGTTCGGCTGTGCGGTCGTACAGAGCATCTTGTCCCTGTAGAATCTGTAGAATTCCTCAGGCTTGCTGCGGTAAAATGTATGACTCAGTATCGTTTCGGGAGGATAATCGTATTTCTGATTATACAGTCCGTCAACACTTCTGAAATCGGGTATCCCGCTCTCCGTTGATACCCCGGCTCCACCGAAAAATACAATATTGTCGCTGTCACTGATCCACTGCTGTAATGTTTCCTGCGCTGTCATGCCATACCTCCTTCTTCGACCCCGACCTGCATTGTCGCCTTGCAGACTATGTTATTGTTCTGATTTCGAATTACCGCTTTCAGTATTATAAGCGAATATATGTCATGCTTCTCGTCCACAACACCTTCTACCGTCAGCGTATCGCCTATATATACCGGTCTGGAGAATTTGAGCTTAACCTCCTGTATGAGGCTGTTCTTCCCCGGAAGATATACGCCTGCAAGCGTTGACAAAAGCGAAGCCGTGAGCATTCCGTATACAACCTTTCCAGGGTGGCCTTTTGATACGGCGTAATCCTCATCATTATGGAGAGGATTGACATCACCGGTAATGGCGCAAAACGACGACATCATCTCTTCCGTTACCGTAACTTCAAAGCTCTCTTTCTGACCGGTCTCTATTTCTTCATATGTATATTCATTCATTGATCACACCATACGATCGCCCGCATCCTCCAAAGGCTTTACAGCTTCGAAGCGATAAGGTCTGCCATTTCTCCGACATTTGCAAGCGCGTTCACTTCCTTAAGATCAAATTTCAGATCGAATTCCTTCTCCATTGACACAACAAGGGTAATATGTTCGAGAGAGTCCCAGTCCTCTATATCCGATGAATTGGTTGAATCTTCAATGACAAGCGTATCGTCGTCAAATACATCCCAGAATATCCTCCTGATCTTATCCATTATCTCTTCATGTGTCATTATGGGAATCCTTCCTTCCTGCTTACTACTTTACAGCCTCCAACAGACCCGCATCAACCATTTTGCGTATCGTAGGGAGCATATCGGCAACGCTGTGCCCGATATGATCGCTCAGCTCGAATATATCGTTTGTCCCGTCGGCGTAAGCGGCTATATCCTTGAGGATAAGCGTATCCTTATAACTGTTCTTGTTGCTTGTCGTCGGCATCAGTCCTCTTCTTCCGAACTGCGGCTCGCACAGACATTTGATCTTGTACTTGCGGTTATTTTCAAGAGCATCGATACACTTGAGCAGAACATCAAGACTGCCCGCCAGACCGTCGGGCGATATTATATCCAGATTGTCCGCGCTTGTATGATACTCCGGAAATATATGATATTTCGATCTGCAAAAGCACACAAGAGGAATATCCACTCCCGGAGCCTGATACTGTCTCTCGTCGCTTCCTCTTTCAAGGTATGAATACTCGTTAAAATCCTTATCATGTCCTTTAAGGACATTCATCAGAACCCTGTCCGCGAGAGTGTTGGCATATTTGGAATGAACTATCGAATACGCCCTGTCGTCCCCGACACAGGTAATATTAAATCCCGCGATTATGTTCTTCTTCATCGCATCAAGATTACGCGATATATAGGTTATCGCACCGATCGTCTCCGGCAGAAGCACCAGTCTGTATGAATATCTTCGATCCGGCATGTTCCTGATGTACTGTGCAAGCTTCGTCATCACGACAGGACCGGAGCACTCGTTGTTCGCCATTGAAGGATGGCATATGTAGGAACTGAAGAATATCTCCTCACTGCTCCTGCCCGGTATCAGAAGCTCTCCGTATGTAAGCGATCCGGGGGCGAGAGTTGAATCTATATATGCATGATACTTCCCTTCGGAAAGGCAGCAGAGCTGGTCTTCACTCATACAGAAGCCCCAGCGCTCCTTGTAGTAAGAAGTGCAGTAAGGTATGAGAGCCTTCTGATCCGGTAACGTATAGATGTGTTCTTTCAGTTCATCAAGACTCATCCACTCGTCAACCGGAGTCGAGTAACCCATTACATGAAGATTGTTGACCTTCATATCGACGATCCGGTTTCCTGCTTCATCTTCGATATAAGCATCTCTTATGTTCCATTCATTCGGAATGGTCCAGTCAAATACCTGTGTACCGGTCGGAACCTCATACAGCTTCATATCGGGCATATACTTCAGCAGGATATCAAAAGTATCGCGTACTCCCTGCCCCATTATGCTCCTGCATATCGGGAACAGTTCTTCGGCAAGGCGGAACATTTCCCTGCCGTCCTCAAGGTACGGATTGTCCTGACCGATGTATGAGCATATCCTGCGGCTCCTGTTATGTCTGACATCTTCCTGCAATATCGGGTGGGACCCGGCAAGCTCGATCATCTTGTATTCAATGTCATTGATATAGAAGCGTTTCATAATGCCCTTTTCGATGAATTCATCCTCAAAGGCATATATTACGTTCGTCACATCCCTATCAAGAGCTCTTACATTCATGTCGTAGGTGCGCCTTGTCGTAACACCGTTCTCGTCGGTATAATCCCCGGTAAAATCCTTCAGATATCTGTAGTTGGCATGAAGATGCCCTACCGACTGCTCCGCATAATGAACAAACACGAACGAGTGCTCAAGATCCTTATCTATGAACAGATTGCGGTAACCATGCGACACCATGTACGCAAACGGGGAATCCTCACCAAATGAGCTCTTGTTATCAAGTGCGCACAGGTCATCGGTATCCGCTCCCCAGCATGCAAACGAATATATAGGGTGTCTTGTGCGGCGAAAATCATCCCTCTGCATAGCTATCTTACATAATGATCCTGTCTTTGCCGGAGTCTTGTAATAATCAAAAGGCTCCCCGCCGCAAAAGCTCCAGTTAAACGTCGGAAATACAAGAGACCCTTCCCTGCCGATAATGTCAATGATCCCGTCTATCAGGATGTTAAGATCCGTATCATCATCATGATGCATACAGTCGTAAAGCAATGATTTTACATCACTTGTAACATATATCCTGTCACCTTTTTTGATGCCAAGATGACCCGCTAATTCCTTAAGTTTAATATAATCCGGCATATCCGCCTCCGATGCCCGTTCAAGTTCTGCTTGCGTATAATAAAATAGTACAGAATACTCTGTACTATTTTACCGCAAAAAATATATATTATAAACCTAAACTTTATTTAACCGTTGCCGACTCAACAGCGATCCCGACCGCTTTATCCCTGACGGCGTTCTTGTTGGTATAGCCCTTGCCGTAGCTTTCCACGGAGCTGTTGTAATAATCGTCGCTGCCATACTTTTCTTTAACCTCGGTCTCGGCATCTGTCTCGGCAAGCGTTATTCCTTCGCTCTCAAGGATCGCCTGATATACAAGATCTGCCTTGACATCCTGCTGTGCCCTGTCGATGACATCGGCATCATATTCTTCATCCGTCATCCCGATAAAATCATCAAAGCTTCCCATTTCCATTCCGTACTGCTGGTACATCTGGCTCATGTATTCATAGGACTGGACATCCGAAAACTTTGTTGTTGACTCGACATTCCTGAGATATTTATTCGGGAACTTATCCACGGTGGAATTATCCGTAAGATATGTCGTGACATAATCCTCAAGCGAGCTCTTATAGTACTCATCCTTCAGTGCCTGCTCATATTCCTCCACGGTCGAGCCCATATCAGGGTAGTATGCGCATACAAAGTCATCATCATATTCCGGATCGGCATATATACCATGGATCGTTACGGCAAACTCCGCCGGCTTGCCTGCAAGATCTTCCTGACCGTAATCATCGGGGAACGTTACGCTTACAGTAACATCCTCTCCTGCCTTATGTCCTATGAGCTGGCTCTCAAACCCTTCTATAAACTGGCCGCTTCCGATAGTCAGATCATATCCGCTTCCGCCCGAATTGCCGCCTTCGAACTCAACGCCTGCTATAGTTCCCACATAATCGATGTTAACCTTATCGCCGTCCGCAACCTCTCCTTCTTCCTTAAGAACCTGATGCGCGGCGAGGTTTTGCTCGATAACTTCCCTGAACTCTTCATCGGTATACGTTACTTCGCCTGAAGGAACCTCTATGTTCTTGTAATCGCACAACGTAACATAGTCCAGTGCCTTTACACCGCGTATGTAACCGTTGTCTTCAAGCTGAGCCGAATAATCTCCGCTTACGCTGATAGTATTGACCTCTTTGATGATAGTCCTTACAATCGCAAATACAACCAGTGCTATAAGGGCAACAACGATGACTATCCCCACTATCCGGGCTATACGCTCATTCCTCTTCTTCGTGGCGGCATTATGAGCGCGTTCATCTCTCTTCTGTTTGCTCTTGCTGACCGTGTTTTCTTCCATAACAGTACATCTCCTTGTATATCGTTTCCCGGGTATTTTATTTGACCTCTCTGTTGAAAATATCGCTTCCGTCATCGATCACTCCGAATCTCTCGGATTCATCCTGACGTCTCCACAGAAAGTGAAACTTCAATTCCTCGCCCGTCCTGATCCTTGCAAGATTCTGTCTGTGCTTATACAGCAACGCAACAGAAGCTATTGCAATTATCACGGAAGGTATCCATGTATCGTATATAACTCCGACAGTTATCGGAACAATAAAAGCCATGGTTATGGGGGCGAAGCAGATATAGTCGGTAACTATCGCGATAATAAGCGCTGCCACAAACAAAACAGCAAAAAGCATATAATTAATGGCAAGAACAGTTCCGCCGAAGCACGCCAGACCTTTCCCGCCCTTAAATCCCATATAGAAAGGGAATATATGACCGATAACCGCACCTACTCCCGCTATAACGCCCGCATAGTTGAGATTACCGCTCACCGCGTCCGGAAAGGCACACTCTGCCAGACGGAACGCCACAAACGCCTTTGATATGTCAAACAGGGCAACGAAAAGCCCCATCTTTTTCCCTATAAGAATAACAACGTTTGATGCACCGGCATTTCCCGAGCCGTATTTTCTGATATCAAACCCTTTTATCTTTGAAAATATATAGGACGGGTTAATACATCCGAAAAAATAACCGATGATCAGACTACCCAAAACAGTATTAATCATGATCTTCATAGGTGCGATTATACAGCAATAAAACTACAGTGTCAAAAACAACAGGAATAATGCCTTTGACAAGAAGACCGTTTCTTGGTACTATGACAGTTGCAGAATGATTTTCGGATCGGAGAATAATAATGGACGAAGGTATGCTTATATTTGCCGGTATAGTCGGGATCGTGATAATAGTAGCGGTTGTTGTATCCGCCGTCACGAGCGTTATCTCGGCAGTAGCCGGAGAAGTGGAAGACGAAGAAGACTGACGGATGATCATCCGTCAGTCTTTCCATATAACAGCTTCATGTTTCTTTAATTTGAACAGTATAGATAATGCTTCGGTCACTGATCTGAGCTTGAGAGAGGAATCTCCTCCGATGTAATGGATCGGAACTTCCACAGTGTTAAGCTTTCTGCAGTAATACCTCATTTCCGTCTGATACATATGTCCGGTCGACAGGAACTTATCCAGATTCATTCTGCGAAGCACATCTGCCTGAAATCCCTCGAATCCGCTCGTCATATCCTTAAGCCGCGTTCCGAGCACTATGTTTGCAAGGATAGTTCCCCCGGAGCTTAGGATCTTTCTGTAGAGCGGCTGATGACTCATCTGTCCGCCGTAAGTGAACCTCGACCCCCATACACAGTCATATCCTTCCTCAAGCTTCTCGATAAACTGCGGTATTTCCTCCGGCTGATGGCTGCCGCCTCCATCCATCTCAAGAACACATTCCGCCCCGTCCGCAAGAGCCTGCCGGTACCCCTCAAGATAACAGGATATCACACCCTTCGACTCCTTGTAGAATACGCACCTGACTCTTCCTGTCGGTTCGTAGCTTCTGATGATCTCCTCGGTCCTATCCTTCGAATACAAATCCACTACCGGATATAGGAAGAGGTTATCATAAGGAAGCGACAGTATTTTATCTATTACCTGCCCCATGGTTGCCTCTTCATTGGCAACGGGCATAACTATAATCGTTTTTTTCATATCATGAGTGACGTTAATAATACCTTCTGATCGTAATTATGGAGCGGTAGAATGCGCTGCTTATCTTGATCCCGGTAGCAGCCGTGCTCGCGTGGACTATCTGGTTGTTCCCTATGTATATTCCGACATGTCCGCCGTAATAAATGATATCTCCCGCCTGCGCCTCATCAAACGAGACACCGCGTCCTCCGGCGGACTGGGCATATGAACTTCTCGGAATACTGATCCCGAAATGAGAATATACACCCTGCGTAAATCCCGAACAGTCACACCCGTTCGTAAGTGAAGTACCGCCCGCAACATACGGACAGCCTACAAATTGCAGCGCATAGTTCGCAATATCCGCACCTGTCCCGGAACCGCTCGCTCTCGTACTTGTACCGGAAGATCTGCTTTCGCTGCCGCCGTTTTCGTCATTTGAACTTCCGGAATCTTCCTTATATACGATCACGCCGTCTTCCGACTGCCGTTCTTCCTCTGCCTTCTGCCTTGCAGCGGCCTCCTCGGCCTTTTTCCTTGCTTCTTCCTCGGCCTTCTTCCTGGCTTCCTCGGCTATCTTTTCCGCTTCGGCCTGGTTCAGTTTCTTCAGGTTGTCCGACTGCTGTGAGATCTGATTTTTGTATTCGTTGGCTCTTGATCTTGCCTTTGATAACTGTGCGGCAAAATTATCCGCCGTCTCCTGCTTCTCGGCGATCAGTGCGTTAAGCTCATCCGTTTGCGCATTAAGGTCTTCCCTGATCTCCTCAAGTTCCGACAATTCGACTTCGAGCTGCGTCTCCTTGTCCTCAACCTCCTGCCTGGCCATCTGATACTTCTCGAGCATCAGCCTGTCATATTTGTACAGTTTCTCGGAATATTCGGTTTTGTTAACCGCTTCTGCCGTACTCCTGGACTCAAGCAGAAGCTCAAGATAGGTTGTATTGCCGCGCTCGTACATGAACTTGATGCGTCGTGCCATTGCGGCTTCCTGCTCGGCAACTCTGTCCTTGGCCTCTTCAAGCTCGTCTTTGGTCGTTTCGATTGTCTGTTCTTTGTCCCGGATATCAGATTCAAGAAGATCGACAGACAGGAGAAGATCAACAAGCTCGGCGTCCAGTTCTTCCAGTTCGGCCTCTATTGCTTCCTGCTCTTCCGAAATGCTTTCAATGTCTTTGTTAACGCTCTTGAGATTGCTCTCTGCTTCGCTCTTTTTACTCTGCGCTTCCTGCTTTTCGTCCCTGATCTCCTGAAGCGTCGCGGCATTGGTCCCGGTTGCGCCTACAGTAATAAACAGACACGCAGCAAGAAAAACCGCATTCCCCTTTAATGCTGATTTCCCCATATTAACATCCCCTTATCAATTTACGGTGAACCGGTTACAGGTCCGCCGTCCCTACTGTTCTCGGGAACGGAAGCACGTCCCTTATGTTGCCCATTCCCGTCAGGTACATAACGCACCTTTCAAATCCGAGTCCGAATCCGGCATGCCTTGCCGATCCGTACTTACGAAGATCAAGGTAAAAATCATAGTCTTCCTGTTTGAGTCCGAGTTCATTCATTCTGGCAAGAAGCTTATCATAGTCATCTTCCCTCTGGCTTCCCCCGATTATCTCTCCTATCCCCGGTACGAGACAATCCATTGCCGCGACAGTCCTGCCGTCTTCGTTAAGTTTCATGTAGAATGCTTTTATTTCCTTCGGATAATCCGTTACGAATACAGGCTTTTTGAATTCCTTCTCTGTAAGATACCGCTCATGCTCCGTCTGCAGGTCACATCCCCAGCTGACCTTGTATTCAAATTCATTATTGTGCTTTTCGAGGATCCTGACGGCATCCGTGTATGTCACACGCCCGAAGTCGGACGATGCGACATGCCTCAGCCTTTCGATCAGACCTTTATCGACAAAGCTGTTAAAGAACTGCATCTCCTCCGGTGCGTTTTCAAGAACATAATTGATTATATATTTGATCATGCTCTCCGCAAGAGCCATATCATCCTCAAGATCAGCGAACGCCATTTCCGGCTCTATCATCCAGAACTCGGCCGCATGTCTCGTGGTGTTGGAATTCTCCGCCCGGAATGTCGGCCCGAACGTATATATGTTTTTGAACGCCATCGCGTATGTTTCCCCGTTAAGCTGTCCGCTTACAGTAAGATTCGTCTCTTTTCCGAAAAAATCCTTTGAGAAATCAACGCTTCCGTCCGGATGTCTCGGCGGGTCGGACGGATCAAGTGTCGTAACCCTGAACATCTCTCCCGCTCCCTCGCAATCGGAACCGGTGATAAGCGGAGTATGAACATACACATAATCACGCTCCTGGAAGAACTTGTGAATCGCGTAAGCTATAAGCGAACGTACACGGAATACCGCCGAAAAGGTGTTGGTCCTCGCGCGAAGATGTGTCATGGTCCGCAGATATTCCATTGTATGTCTCTTCTTCTGCAGCGGATAATCGGGTGTCGATGCGCCCTCCACATATATATCGGTTGCCTGTATCTCAAACGGCTGCTTTGCCTGCGGAGTCGCAACAAGCGTTCCCGTGACTATAAGCGCAGCACCCACATTGGTTCTGCATATCTCGTCAAAATTGGGAAGAGCGTCTGAATACACGATCTGTATCGGCTCAAAAAAAGTCCCGTCATTAAGTACTATAAAACCGAATGTCTTGGAATCGCGTATGCTCCTGACCCATCCGCCGATCTTGACCGTAGTGTCATAATATTTGTCGCGCTCCCTGAATATTTCCCTTACTGTCACT
The DNA here is from genome assembly GCA_905235745.1 of uncultured Lachnospiraceae bacterium. GTDB lineage: Bacteria > Bacillota > Clostridia > Lachnospirales > Lachnospiraceae > UBA2868. The sequence continues at coordinate 37,362 of CAJOMN010000010.1, read as the reverse complement.
AACTGTTCCATTTTCTCATCTTCCTGTTCTTCTTGAGAGCCACGCCATTAAAAGCTCGCTTCGCTCGGGCGTGGCCTACGTGCTGCAAAGTTTTCATAGAAAACTTTACACCACCTTTATCAGTTTTCTGCAGAGTCTGCGTCGACCGCTGCGTTTGCGGCAAGAAAGTCCTGAACTTTTGAGGTAAGGATGTACTCCTTAAGATCCTCCATGCTTTCCTCGCCTTCCCGTCTGAATGCCTCCTCGGATTCAAATGCTCCTATTTCGACATATTCATCTATTGCCTTCTGGATCTCCTCATCGGATACGCTGATATCTTCGGCCTTTGCGATCGCAGCGATCACCATGCTCTTTTTGGCAGCAACCCCGGCATATTCGATAGCCTCCCTGTTAAATTCCTCTACAGTCAGACCCATCTTCTCATTTACAAAATCCTCAAACGTCATGTTAAGGCTCTGCGCATATTTAAGTGCGGAGATCATGGACCTTTCCGTCTTCTTCTGAAGATAGTCGGAAGGAAAATCCCTGAGAACCTCCGCGTTGTCGATCGCAAGGTTCAGCAGATCCTCATAATACTGAAGCTCATAGAACTCCTCGTATTCGGATACTATCTCATCTTCAAGCGCCGCGGTGTATGCAGCCATATCGTTATACTGCCCGCCGGATATTTCCCTTATAAAATCATCCGTAAGTTCGGGTATCGTACCATCAGGATTGACATATGCATTGGCAAGCATATCAAGCTCATCGGAAACCTCTTCATCCGTAACCTCATATGATCCCCTGTCAACATACAGCCCTTTGTATTGTCCGAGCCTGATATAATCATCCGGGTCGGGTTCATCATACTTACCGCATCCGGCAAGCACCAGAACCTGTAATATACAGGCAATGATCACCGCCCAGGATACTGCCTTCCTATTCGGATTATTTGAGAGGCTTTGCACCTGCTTTTTCCTGCATTTTGTCAACAAATCTCTTGAATCTGCCCTTTTTCTTAACCTCGGTATTCTGGCTGACAGAGCCGTGCAGGCCCTTAACGCTCGTGATATATATACCGCTGATAGTTGCCTTGACTTCTTTTTTGACCGGAACGGAATCAAATATCTTTTCATCACATACGAGCGACATCACCTGCGGGCCAACCTTGGCCTTTACGATCGGGAGCTTTGCCCGTCTCATGACTTTCGGCGTCTGATCTATCACGGCCTGCGGCAGACCGGAATCCTTAATCTTCATTCGCTTCTTGTCTATTATCAGCATGGAAACAGTCTGCTTCATTGCATCGATCTGTTCCTGCTGCTCGGCCTCCCTCTTCTGTGCCTTCTTGCCGAGAAAATACAGCACGGCGATAATTGCGATCAGTACCGCCAGTATCACCAGCGTTACAATCAATCCTTTCGAAACCAGTAAAATACCGCTCATTTATACAATTCTCCTTACTATGGTAAACGCATCAAATAAATGCGTTTATATAACCACCGAACAATACAGATGATTGTATCACATACCGTCATCTATTGAAACCGAATTCTTGATCTCCATCTTTATCCTGCAGTTTGCAAGATGCTCGTAATTGATATCAAGCGCATAATCAATATCAATATCGATCGAATCATCGTTTTCCCTGATATCTATATTGTCTGTATCGATCCCAACAAGAAGCGTTCCGTACGGAGTGACATAATTGGTCATACTCCGTTTGTTCTTCTCGAAGACCATCTCGACGTTCGTAAATCCGGATTTGCTGATCGAAAGCATATCCCCGTCAAATCTTACGACATTCTTCGTAACCTCGTCGGCACCTTCTCCTATCTCATCATATAGAACATAGTGGTGATTATTCTTCTTGTAATAGCTTCCCGGAGTAAATATCTCTATCTTCTCGCCATCGGGATTATCGCCGAACTGCAGTCCGGCGACCGATACCCATACATCTTTGTCCATCATTATCCTTCTGTCTGCTCAGACCCGCACCGACTATAGTTCAAGAGATTTGAGCATATCGTTTTCCTGATTCACTATATGAATCTCGGCAGCAATACACGCGCTTCCCTCGTCTCCCTTGATCACGCAATCCGTAATCTTGGCATGCTCCTCGATAAGCCTTGTATGATTGGCGGAATCCTTGATATATTCAAGCCTGTATCTGTATATTCTCTCTGCAAGGTTATTAACCATCTGCACGAGCCGCTTGTTATGTGATGCCGCAAGTATCACATCATGAAATCTGACGTCTGCCTGCGCAATCTGTGTAAAATCACCGGAAGCAACCGCATCCTCGAATGCTTTTTGTGTGACAAGGAGTTCTTCCTTCTGTTCCGCGGTTATCCTCTTGCACGCAAGCTTCGTGGCAAGAGAATCAAGTGCCAGCCTTACCTCCAGGACGTCTCTTATATCCTGTTTGCTGATCCTTGCTACCTCGGCGCCGCGTCTGGGAACCATTGTAACAAGGCCCTCCAGCTCCAGCATCCTGATAGCTTCCCTTATCGGAGTCCTTGAAACACCGAGCCTTTCCGCAAGATGGATCTCCATCAACCTCTCTCCGGGCTTCAGTACTCCCGTGAGTATTCCCTGCCGGAGAGTATTGAATACAACGTCACGAAGAGGCAGATATTCATCCATGTCCATCTGAAGTTTCAGTTCATCCATGAAGTCTCCTTACCGTTATACAGACCGGTAATGTACAATTCGGCAGCATATCCCGATTCCCTGACTCTTTCATAAGCTGTTTTTATCGCTTCTTCGGGTGCTTCGGGATAAAACAGTCCGAATACAGTCGAACCGCTTCCGCTCATCATCGTTCTGACGCAGCCGTCACAGTCCTCCAATATATCCTCTATACGGCCTATTGCCGGAACTAATGGCGCGGTTACATTCTCAAGAACATTTCCCATATTGCGCGCAACCTTTTCGATATCTCCTTCCCGGAGTCCTTCGGCAATGGCATCCGTATCGGGATGACATATGCATGCGCTGTCAAGGTGTTCATATACGTACCTGGTGGATACGCTGTCAGCAGGCTTGGCAAGAAGTACACGGCAGTTGAGCTTTGAATCGACCGGAGTGAGTACCTCTCCGATTCCTTCCGCGATCGCGCAGCCTCCGATAATACAGAACGGAACGTCCGCTCCTATACGTACTGCCATATTCATAAGCTCTTCCCTGGACAGACCCAGACCATACAGCTCGTTTACCGCAATGATAGTCGCGGCGGCATCAGTGCTTCCTCCGGCAAGTCCGGCGGCAACAGGTATGTTCTTGTCAAGTCTTACGTCTATACCGCCCGGAAGATCATACTCATCCATGATAAGCTTTGCCGCCTTATATATGAGATTATCTTCTCCGGCCGGCAGATCGTCCCGCTCTGTAGCTATTCTGACTCCCGGAGTATCTGTCCTTTCCACATACAAAACATCATGAAGTCCTATGGACTGCATTATCATACGGACTTCATGATATCCATCGGGCCGGCATCCGATGACGTCCAGCCCGATATTGATTTTTGCATATGCATTTATTCTCATATATCAATGCTTAGTGCGCTTACTGGATGATAACCTTAAGAGAACCTTCCTCAGGGTTGAGTATCTGGTCTATTATCTCGCTCCTGCCGTTCTGGGCGGCGGTATTTACGGCATCTTCCTCGATCTCAAGACTCTTCTCGCCTGCTGCGAGCATATTCATTCCGTTCTCAAGTCTCCGGATATTGTTGTTTTCGTCTTTTTCCTTTTCCTCGTTAACGTTCGTAACGGCGTTATTGTTACCGTTCTCTTTATCGTTCTTGCCCTGGAGTTCATCGAGCCGTTCCTTTGCCTTCTCCTGTGCCTTCTTCTCGGCCTCTTCCTTCTGCTTTTCGATCATTTCCGCATTGGATTTGGCAAAAGCGGACTCTTCGTCCTTTTCCATGATCTCGTCACGTCTGGTTATTTCGTGATCGTACTGGTTATCGGTTATATCTCCCCGGTCAAGCATAGCGGTAAGCTGATCCCGGTTATATTCCATAAGGCTTTCGCCCTGATCTTCCTTCCTGAATACCATCCCGGTATCAAGCGCCTCGACAGCATCCTGTTTCACGCGGGTCGTGTCACCGTCCGAAGAGCGGCCGACAACATCTCCGTACGTAGACTTTTCAACCTCCTCGTCCCGTGCGGAATCTGCCTCACGTTGTGCCTTTGTATCCTCGGAAGCCTTATTCTGATCTTCCTGCAGCCGTACCTTCCTGTCTTCCTCTTCAAATTCCGAAGGAAGCTTAACCTGTTTCAATACAAGATTATCAACTCCGCCTATCTGCATCATGATCTGTTCCTCCTTTCGATCCCCTCATATGCTATTGCGAACCAAACAAATTATATTGGTACACTATCCGTTACGCATCCTGTCAGTTCATTAATGTCGTCAACACCGTTGTCTGCCATATATTGCCCGATACCTTCGATGACCTTTACAGTCGTATACGGGTCTGTAAAATTTGCGGCTCCCACGGCGACCGCCGTAGCCCCTGCCATAATGAATTCCAACGCATCCTCTGCGGATGCTATTCCTCCCATTCCGATTATCGGGATCTTGACCGCCTGCGCCGCCTGATATACCATACGGACAGCAACCGGTTTGATCGCGGGACCGGAAAGACCTCCTGTCTTATTTGCAAGAACGAATCGACGTCTGTTTATATCGATCTTCATTCCCGTTATCGTATTTATCATCGAAACGGCATCAGCCCCGGCATCTTCGCAAACCTTCGCCATAAGTGCTATATCGGTAACATTCGGCGAAAGCTTCATGATCACCGGCTGCTTTGCCTTCTTCTTGATCTGCCTCGTTATGTCCGCAAGAGCATCGGGATCCTGCCCGAAAGCGATTGCTCCTTCCTTGACGTTCGGACAGCTTACATTTATCTCAAGCATGTCGGCATTTGTATCCGAGAGCCGTTCAACAACGCCAACGTACTCCTCTATCGTCCTGCCGCAAACGTTTACTATTATCTTCGTATCATACTCTGACAGAAAAGCAAGATCTCTCTTGATAAAGGTATCTATTCCCGGATTCTGAAGCCCTATCGCGTTAAGCATTCCGCCATAGGTCTCCGCCACCCTCGGCACAGGATTGCCACTCCACGGTTCAAGGCTCACTCCCTTGGTTACGACCGCTCCCAGCCTGTTAAGGTCAACGAACTCTCCGTACTCCATTCCCGAACCGAACGTTCCCGATGCCGTCATGACCGGATTCCTGAACTCAACTCCCGCAATGCTTACCGAGGTATTCACAGTACCACCTCCGATGCATCAAATACGGGACCGTCTGCGCAAACCCGCTTGTTGTTGACCTTTGAATGGTCATCGACAAGTGTGGATTCACATACACATCCGAGGCACGCACCTACTCCGCATGCCATCCGCTCCTCCATCGAGATATATGCGGGAATCCCCATGTTATATGCCAGATCTTTTACGCCTTTTAACATAGGCTTCGGACCGCAGGCGAAGATCATATCCGCCGCAATCTTCGCTTCTCCTACTGCATCAATGACGGTTCCGCCCGTCCCAACGCTTCCGTCATCTGTTGCTATGATGAGCTTTCCTGCACGCTCAAGGTCATCCGTAAGGAACATTTCCTTGCCGCTTCTGTATCCGGCAACCGTTACAACGCTGCACGGCAGACTCTTTGCCAGCTCAAGCATCGGAGGTATCCCGATACCTCCCCCGATAAGAAGCGCGACAACCCCCGGGGTTATCTTATCCGGAACCGGGGCAAGGAATCCGTTTCCGAGCGGTCCCAATATATCAAGCCTGTCTCCTGCTGTCATATGCGAGAACTCTTCCGTTCCCGCTCCCGCAACCCTGTATACGAGACGTATCTTTCCGGGCTTATTGGTATTATCAATCTCGCATATACTTATCGGTCTCGGCAGCAGCCTTGCGTCACTGTTTGAATATACCGATATGAACTGCCCCGCAAGCGCATGTTCCGCAGCATTTGCTGCGATCCACATTGAATAGACATTTCTGCACAGGCACTCCTGCGAGATAATGGTTGCTGTTTCCTTGATCTTCATAATCCGACTAACCGATAGATACACTTTCCCACTTTGTCTTTAGTATAGCCGATTGTTGCGGATTTTTCAAATATTTCGGACTTTCCTGTTTGCATATCGTAATGATAGCAGTCAGCTTACCGGTCCCTTTTTCCAGTCTCTTCTGCGGTCATGTCCTTCCTGCATATAATAACTGCTGTCCTGAGGATCTGCGGCCTTTGGAGGATCGTATCGCCCGGTATTTTTTGTATGCCCTCTCCCTTCGTTGTCGGTTATGGTATCGATATTTCTGAATCCCATCACAAACCTGACAACACCGCTTTCATCGGTAACCTTTGCAACGCAAAACTGCATATGATTTTTCTCGTTCTCGGGATTTATCCTGTAATAATTAATGTGATAGATCTCGTCCTCATTTGTAACCCGCATCAGATTGCTCAGGTTTATCTGGGAATACAGCCTTTCGCGATCTTCGTCAACAACGTACTTTTCTATGTAATTGCCAAACAGCGTTTCATAATTACCCTCTTTCTCAGCATGCATGATCTCCGAGATCCCGGGATCCATATTGCTTCTGATAAATTTGGCATGATGCAGCCCGGCATCCACAAGCCAGACGGAATCATATTCACATGACAGCCCGGCAAGCAGCGTCATCTGCGTTTCGTATTCCGTCTTGCGCGCAAGCCTTTCGCGCATCTGATCGTCAAAATATTCAAACCCGTATATTAGCTTCCTGCCGTCATCAAAAGGAACTATCTTGAGTCTGTAGTATACTATCCTGCCGTCGCGAACCGTGCGATATGTGTGATAAAGCGGATTGTTCTCCTCAAGAGCCTTTATTACATAATCATAATCGCCAAAGCGGAGCACTCCCTGCATGTCATCACAATATACAAGAGCCTTTACATAGGTATCGATAACATTACGCAAAGACCGGTCATTCTTGGTCACCTCTTCAAGCGGCTTGCCGTACCGGTTCAGACGGACCGGTTCAACCGTCAGATCATCCGTGTTCACATATACAACAGATGTGTAGCTTCTGGCAATTGCGTCGTCTATCTCTGCGTAAAGCCTGTTGCGCTCGGCTATTTCCCTCTCCTCGTCCCTGAACAGAAAATGCCGTGAAGTATCCGATATTTCATCATATCTGATTATGCTGTATCTTCTTCCGTCTCTTGTATATTCGTGTTCACCTATCGCGTGTATTGTCATGATCTTACCATTGCGGTCGATCTTCTCATGAAAGACAACATTATATACCGTTTCGTTACGGGAAAAATCATATATTGCCTTTTGCATCTCTTCTTTTTCCACAATATTATCAAACGGCTCATCCCGGTTAAGCAAATCCAGCATTTCCTCGGCAGTCGCCTCATGCATCCTGCAGAAGCCTTCCGAAACCAGATACGCATGGAACCTGTCGCCATCAGCATAGAAGATTGCGAGCGGGATCTTGCTGTGTTCATACAATACGTGGATATCGGGGGAAAACAGAGGTTCCATATGTTATCTCCTTTACCGAAAATCAATGTTTATGGGTATATTCATTTTATCAAATGGATATAATAATGTATAGTATCTATAGTAAATGCGTTAGATTCGTTCACCATATTTATTTCGTTTACGATAGTGTATAATTATGGGGCATTACCCGTATAGGAAGGACAAACGGACATGAGGATTCGGAACATAAGAGTCATAGACCCGGCAAACGGCACGGACGAAGTGACGGATATATATGTAAGAGACGGAAAGATCATATCCCCGGACAGCTGCGGTGATCCTTCTTCATGTGATCCCGAAGAAGAGATAATAGACGGCACAGGTCTTATCGCCGGTCCCGGACTGGTTGATGTACATGTTCATTTCCGCGATCCCGGACAGACCCGCAAAGAAGACATTCATACAGGGGCATGTGCCGCCGCTTCCGGCGGTGTTACATCTGTAGTTATGATGGCAAACACGACTCCGCCGATAGATGATCCCGAAATCGTCCGCGACGTCATTTCCCGCGGTTTAAATGAAGATATTCATATCTATACATGTGCTACGGTTACAAAGGGAATGTGCGGAAAAGAGCTGTGCGACTATGCAGCCCTAAGGGATGCAGGTGCCGTCGGGTTTACCGACGACGGCAGGCCGGTAGTGGATGCGGTATTGCTAAGAGAAGCGTTCGACAGAATATCAAAGCTCGGTGTTCCCGTATCGCTCCATGAAGAAGATCCCGCCTATATTACCGAAAACGGTGTCAATTCCGGTGCCGCAGCAGCCGCGCTCGGTCTTACCGGTTCCGACCCAATGGCGGAGATCTCAATGATAAAGCGGGATCTTGATATAGCAGCCGATACGGGCGTCATACTTGATATCCAGCATATCAGTACTGCCGAAGGAGTAGAAGCCGTCCGGCTGGCCAGGAAGGACAATCCGAACATCCATGCCGAGGCAACCCCTCATCACTTTACTCTTACGGATTCGGCAGTATCCGTATACGGAACTAATGCCAAGATGAATCCCCCTCTTCGTTCGCTCGACGACCGTGAAGCGATCCGGGAAGGTCTTGCCGACGGAACGATAGATATGATAGCGACCGATCACGCCCCTCACTCTCCCGAAGAAAAATCCCTTGATTTTGCATCGGCACCGAGCGGCATAATCGGTCTGGAAACATCATTTTTGCTTGCATATGAGATTCTTGTCAAAAGGGATATCATAGACCTTGCAAAACTGTTCGAACTGATGAGCCTGAATCCCGCAAGACTGTACGGACTGGACGCCGGAACACTCTCTCCCGGCGCTCCCGCGGATATAATGATCTTCTCCCCTAATGAGACAACCGTTTATTCCTCATCAAGATCCAGATCGTGCAATTCACCGTTTCTGGGGAAAACATTTGACGGAAGGATCAAATACACTATCGCCGGCGGAAAGGTCATTTACAGAGATTTACAGTATTTCTCATAGTTGGCATCTCTTGCCGCTTCAATACGCTCCTTGCAGAGCTTTCCGAGGTGTTTCATCTCGGTCTTGTCATAATCCTCCGGATACACCGGATCGAGTATCTCAACGACAACAGGGGCTGCGTGAACCCACGGCATATGATTTTCAAACAATTCCGATGTATTGGTGATCGCCACGGGAATTATCGGGCAGCCGCTTTTCGTTGCAATCTTCATGCTGCCTTCCTTGAATTCTTCCATTTTGCCGTCACGCGTTCTTCTCCCTTCCGGGAAGATAAATACCGACATCCCCGATCTGACACGCTCTATCGCTTCAAGTATCGTTCCGAGCGCATTCTTTACGTTATCCCTGTCAATAAACAGCGTATTGTACAGAGCGAGACCCTGCGCAAATATCGGTATCCTTTTAAATGAATCCTTGGCGACGAAGCATAACGGTCCCGGAAGCTTTGTGATAGTCAGTATGACATCAAAATAGCTCTGGTGATTCGCAACGTAGAGAACCGCCCGGTCCTTCGGGATCTTTTCCATACCGATAAACGTAACCTTCGCGCCGGACAGGAAACCAAGCGTCGACAAAACAACCATCATCACGACTTTCATGTATGAGTTTCTTGCTTTCATCGAAAACAATCCGATCACATATCCGATCAGCTCAAACGGTATTACAACGATAAAAAAGATTATTATCACTATTGCAAGCAGAACAGACCTTATCATGACTTCTCCCCTTTTACCCGTTCACCGTTAAAACACCCTGACGTCATCTTTACCTTTAAAATACAGCGCGAGCATTCCCGGCCCGACGTGTGATCCGGTCACGGGTTCATGAGGCACGATCCATATCTTCTTCGGCGCAGCGATCCTGCTGATCAGATTCGCAAGATGCACAGCATCCTCGCGCAGTCCGCCATATGATATGCCGACAATCTGATCTTCGGGATTGACAACAAGCTCCCTGTATTTTTCCGCAAGAGCCTTAATTGCCTGTTTACGGCCTCTCGCCTTGCACTCCACCACGATCCTGCCTTCGGTATCTCCCTTTAATATCGGCTTGAGATCCATCATGGATCCAAGAGAGGCAAGCGTTCCGCTTATCCTGCCGGTTCTCTTCAGATGCTTCAGATCATCAACAACAAAGACCTGATACATACAATATCTCTGGAACTCTATCCGTTCTGCCGTCTCTTCGAGCGACATACCATTCTTGCGGCACTGCGCGGCTTCCACGACAAGGATTCCCTCTCCGAGCGATGCCCCGAGTGAATCTATCACAATTATCCTGCGGTCGGGATATTCCTCCAGCAGATCCGCGGCTGCAATCCTGGCGGAATTCAGCGTTCCGGTAACGCCTCCGGACAGTCCGATATACAGTATATCCCCGCCGCCCTCAAGCACCGGGCGGAAAGCCTTGGTAAACTGATCGGGGTTGACCTGTGAAGTGGATACCTTAAGTCCGTCCCTCAGTTTCTGATAATACTCATCGTAGTCATAGTTCTCGGAACTTGTAAGCTGCATTTCCTCGCCATCCATAACAAGCGTAAGGGGGATGATGATGATCCCGTAATGATCCCTTACCTTGTCAGTGATATTAGCTCCGCTGTCGGTAAAAATAGTAAATGCCATAATGTCTCCTTTATTTATTTAAATATTCTACTATTTCCGAAAATCCCATCCCGTGTGATGCTTTCACAAGGATCGTGTCGCCCTGTTTTAATATTTCCCTGCCGGGGTCTTCGAGGGCGGCGACAAGCAGCTCCTTGTTCGGATAATAACGTATCTCAACATCTTTGTGCTGTATCGCGCTTTCATACATGAACTTTGCCGATGCTCCGACAAATATAAGCGAATCAACCCCGCTTCGCGCGGCGTAATCCCCTACCTCTTTGTGCAGCCTGTCGGAATCTTCCCCGAGCTCAAACATATCTCCCAGTATTGCCACTTTTCTGCCAAGCGCATATCCGAGCGTATCAATCGCGGCGCACATCGATCTCGGATTGGCATTATAGCAGTCGTCGACGATCGTATATCTGTCCGAATGAATGACATGCCCTCTTCCCGAAAGCGGCTGGGCCCCTGCCAGACCACGCCTTATCTCTTCAAGATTAAGACCGGTAATATAACCTACCGCCGCGGCGGCGACAGCATTGTCGACCATATGATATCCCGGCAGCGGTATCGTCATCTCATAGTGGCTGCCGTCGGGAAAGTTGGCCGTAAACCGTGATCCGTCCAGTCCGAGGTTTTCGATATTCGATGCGTATACGTCATCCCTCTTTGATTCCTTCCCGTACCTGATGATCCCGCGCCCATTGACCATATCAGCGTCTATCGCGGCAAGCTTTTCATCCTGTCCGTTCAGTACGAGCGTTCCCGATTCGGCAATATACGGGATTATTTCCGTCTTGGCACGAAATACTCCGTCAAGATCGTTCAGGTTCTCCAGATGGCTCGGTCCTATATTCGTAAACAGGACGATATCCGGACGAACGATCGCACCTAATCTGTCCATTTCACCGAAATTGCTGATCCCCATCTCCACAACGGCGATCTCGTGCGCATCCCTTATCCTGAATATGGTAAGCGGAACGCCGATCTCGTTGTTAAGGTTTCCTTCTGTCCGAAGCACGTTGTAATGCGCCGCCAATACGGACGCAACTATCTCTTTCGTGCTTGTCTTGCCGACACTTCCCACTATTCCGACTATTCTGACGGACAGCTGTCTGCGGTAGTAGCCGGCAAGTTTCCTAAGCGCCGCCAGACTGTCGTCAACAACTATACACGGCCCCGCGGCATTTGCCGGAAGTCTCTCGCATATTACGCCCAGGGCTCCCTTTTCAAACACCTGGTCTATGAACGAATGACCGTCGACACGGTCTCCCTTTACCGCGACAAAGATCCCGCCCTCTTCAATCAGTCTGGAATCTATGACTACACATGCCGCTTCTCTGGTAAGATCGCATTTACCGGTATTTTCAAGTTTTCCACCGACAGCTTCCGCTATCGCCTCAAGAGTCATATTACGCATTTTCTAAGCCCATTTTCTCATCGATATCTCAATGATCCACTCGCACAGTTCATTGTATGATTTTCCGATCGCGGCCGCCTCCTGCGGGATCAGACTGGTCGGCGTCATTCCCGGAAGAGTATTGGCTTCAAGGCAGTATATATCCTGCCTGTCATTCATCATAAAATCAATCCTTGCATATGTCCTGATCCCGAGCGCATCGCAAGCCCTGACCGCTTCTTCCTGTATCCTTGCGGTTATTGCATCATCAATCTGTGCAGGACATGTTTCAACGGTGGCACCTGCCTGATATTTGCTTCTGTAATCATAAAATCCCGATTTGGGAGCGATCTCCACAACGGGAAGGGCAACGCCTTCAATAACGCCGCATGTGAACTCGCGTCCGCTGATATATTCTTCCACGATGACTTTTGACTCATATCGGAAGGCATCCTCTACGGCGCTCTTATACTCGCTTTCGTTATTGGCGATATACACTCCGACGGAAGAGCCTCCGTTGCATATCTTGACAACGCACGGATATTTCGGCTGATAATCATCATCGGCACCACATAGCATATGACTGTCCGGTGTCGGTACGTTGTTCATCCTAAACAACTGTTTGGATATATCCTTGTCCATCGCGATCGCGGATGAGAGAGAATCCGTGCCTGTATATCTGATGCCCATCAGATCAAACGCGGCCTGTATCTTGCCGTTCTCGCCGCAGTCTCCGTGAAGCGCCATGAACACTATGTCCGCTGCCTGGCATATAGTGATCACATTAGAACCGAAGAATTCCCGCTCACCGGCACGAAGCGCCATGATCTCCCCGATATCCGGTGTCGTCTCCGATACCGGCGCAACCTTTGCCGCCCAATCCGTATCGGAATCAAATACCATATCCGCGTCCATGTCGCATCCGAGATACACATCAAGCAGTACAACCTGATGACCGTTTTCCCGGAGCGCTTTATATACATCGCGCCCGGTAACAAGCGATACATCCCTTTCGGTACTAATGCCTCCGGCCAAAACCACTATTTTCATATTCTTCCCCTTCTGCCTTCTTGAGAGCCACGCCATTAAAAGCTCGCTTCGCTCGGGCGTGGCCTATGTGCTGCAAAGTTTTCATAGAAAACTTTACACCACCCTTATCAGATATCCTTGACCAGTCCGGTCAGTACAAACATTTTCGGTGACTCGCAAAGAGCCATGTCCTCTTCCGTAAAATCAGTTCCCGACAGATTGGCGCCGTATATATAATTTAACCTGTTCTGAACAAAGCCCTTATACTCGACACTTACGCTCACATAATCGGTCATGGTGACCAGAAAAGCCTCTTCAAGCATGCGCATGGCAGTCTTCTCATCATTCTGTACGGTCATATCATCGAGACGCGTATCGTTGAACTCTTCCTCTATCGCCTGTTTGATCAGCTCATTGGATTCAAGGAATATGCGGTTCATCATGTTGCCGCATATGCTATAGTTTGTCGGATACGGAGCCATGAGATATGCAAACAATCCGTAGTACCCCGGCTCTTCATATGTAAATCCTTCGGGCATTACATCCATGGCAATTGCATCCACTACCGATCTGTATGTCTTCTGCCCGGTCAGTCTGTACAGTTCGGCAGCAGCCCACAACCTTGCCGCGACCGGTTCGCTTTCATCGTTCGTGACAGTCTCGGCATCCCTGAAGAACATCTCAGCACGCTTACCGGCATCTTCTTTGTACTCCCAGTCATCAAGGACATATGATGCCTTGGCAAGCACGGCGGCGTAATCATATTTGTCAAGAATATCGGAGACATTTGCATCCGGTATGTTCAGTATGTTTGCACCGAGCTCTTTGGCAAGGTCAGTAACATTGTATCTTTCCGCCCTATCGGGAAAAACCTCCGCGCACAGCAGGGCGTCCGTTTCACATATTATACGTTCCCTGAAACTGTCGGTTCTGTAACCGGTAAGAATCTTTTCGACCTCGTCCTTCAGAAGAGTCTCATACAGATCTTCGGTAACCGGTATATCCCCCGTGATAAGTGCCGCTTCACCGACTGATATGACACGGATCACCTGCTCTCCCGACGATTCATCGACAAGTACCGCGTAGCTCCTGCCATCCCTGTCATATCCTTTGTGACTGTAATTAACATTAACAAGGCTGTCGCTGTCTATTTCATCTTCCGGCGCAGCCGGTTCGTTCTTATCCCGAAGATAATCTATCACTGCATCCGGATCGTTATATCCTGCTGACTGTGCCGCATTTTCCACATCCGACAGGCTGCATGCACTTAGACTTAGGGCAGCCGCAGTCATTACCAGGACGCATGCGATACTGCCAAGACTGGCGCCCGCTGCCGCTGCGCGTAACCTGAGCTTCTTCTTGTAACGGTTACGGACATACAGAAGATACAGTATGAAGAGCCCGCATACGGCAGATACGGCAGCCGACAGATTCTGTAATAACGTTCCCCTGTAGCCTACGGTAAGCTCTCCCGAGGCTCCTTCAAGATACACCCGGCAAAGGCCGTTATCCCCTTCGCCCGAGACCCCAAGCTTTGTCGTGTTCCCGTCACTGCCGGTGATCGTCGCGGCATATCCTTTATAATATATAAAAGGTACATCAACGTATTGGTGCCCGCCATCAATACTTGCGACCACGTTTCCGCGGCTTCTTGCAAAATCACCCCGAGTCCCGTCATCAAATACCATCTCCTCACTCTGGTCGATGATCCTGTCGCTTTCGGTCACCGTTACCGGCAGCCATTCTCCGGCAACGACATTTACCGTAAAAGGTTTGAAGTTGTAATAATCGTTACTGTAATCGTAATACCCCATTGATTCACTGTTATAGTGCAGGATCGCGGATCGCGCTGCAACAGCAAAGACCACTATCATGACGATCTGCGAAGCAAAGGCTTTTCTGTCGTCCCCGAGCTTGTCGATATAAAGCTTCAGTATTATGGCATCGGCCATCGCAAGCAATACCGATGTCATTATGAACAGTCTCCACGGGAACTGCAGGAACCCGAACAGATCCGCAACCTTTTCCCATGGCATGATATTCGTTGAACCTGCCGCAAATACAAAAGCAGCCGCTATCATAAGATCCACATACTCCAGTATCGGATGATCCTTTCTGGATAAGAACATGCGCGGAACCAGAAGTCCGAACAGCAGAAACCCCACAGTCGGAAACCGCGATCCCGCAATCTGAGCAAACCCTACCGCAGAATCAAGAAGATCCGTCCAGTTGTCGGAAACATAAAAACGCGCGGAGCTAAACTGTTCTAGCATCGGAACCCACTGATATGCCGTAACAAGAAGAGCCATAATAGAGACTATACATATCCTGACTGCAAGCACCGGTCTGCTGATAAGCTTCCTGATGTTTACAAGAAGCAGCACAATCCCCGTAAAGAACATTAGAACAAATGTGGCGGGATGCGTCACGATCAGTCCCGCGAACCCGAGTCCGAACACCCACGGCTTATCCATTTCCTCATACAGGATATTGTAGATACCGTATATAGCGAGCGGGAGGAATATAAACGCTCCGTTTTCACCGCACGCCGTTCTGACGACCATATCGTCCATATGATACGGGCACAGTGTCAGAAGCATCGCGGCAACACATCCGGCAAACTTGGAACGGCTCATTTTCCAGACACAGTAAAACGCCGAGATATAACAAAGGGCGAAGATGATCGCCGTATAGATGTGAAAACTCTTCCCTATGCTGACATGAAATACCCGCAGAAGCGCCGGAATATGCATGAACAGATCCGAATAGAACATCGAGCTCGCATATCCCGCACCGCCGAAAAACAGCGTATTAACCTTCATAAAGGGACGTCCGATGAGGATTCCCTCCTTTAGGCTTTCGATACGGAGAAGATGATAATCAAGATCATGACCGTTGATGCAGTATCTTGATATGAGCGGACTGCACGCAACCGCCATTGTGATGATAAAAAAGACCAGTACTATCCTGTTTTCACGTTTATGCAGATATTTCTTCATTACAGACAATAACCTATTCGACCGCCAGTTCCGAAAACGAAAGGGTAACATCCCTGTCGTCATCCGAAACCGAGATCGTGTAACTCCTTGTAACACGTCCGTTTTGGGAAAGCGTTACTACGTGCGTTCCCCTTTCCGGTTTGACAAACGAAGCCGGAACTATGCCGGTGTATATCCCGTCAATATAGACCTCTGCCCCCTCCGGAGACTCAATGTACATTTTTCTGGTGCTGCTTACAACATCCGCAGCGGTTGTGGATGCCGTTGATGAAGTACCGGTGGTGGATGCGGTGGTGCCTGTGCTGCCATATGTTGCCGGCGGTGTAACCGTTCCCGACAGCGGTGTTATGGCATTGGCCGTATTGGCAGCCGTTGTTGCAGCGGTAATTCCTCCGGCGGTTTGTGTATTTGCCGCGGGTGCCGTCGCGGTCGTGGTCTTTGCGGTTGTTGCGCTCTCCGCGGCTTCAAGCGTTATATCCACATTTGCGTAATTATCGGATATCCTGATGTTGGTATCCACACTGTTATATCCGGCAAGTTCCACATGGATGCGGTGTATGCCGTATTCAAGCGGCACCCTTTCCTCAAAATCCGTCATCTGCCCGTCTACAAATAACTGGGCGTAATCGGGAACTATAGTAAAGGATACATGACCTATTGCCACTTCCCTGATATCGACCTTGGACAGATCGATCTCCGACTCCCTGTCGCGCTCTATGACAACATCTTCTTCCGCGGCATATCCCTTGTTGGTGAGTCTGACATGGTAATTACCTTCCGGAACCGGGATCAGCATATCCTCCGTTACCGTTTTGATGATCTCCTGCCCGATCTCTATCCAACCGCCTTCAAAATACGAATCATTAAGAAGACGCAGATATCCGTGACCCCTGTCCACTATAATGGAACAGACCTTGCGTCCGTATCCCTTTACGGTAAGCGTATCGACATTCGTCACGTCCATAAATGCCGCCAGCTCGTCCTTGTATGATACGATCGCCGTCTTAGGAAGTCTGTACGTACTTCCGGCAATATCCATCCTTCCCTCTTCGGGAATGATCTCAAACTTTGTTACATCCGTGAATGTCCACGCCTCGCTGCTCACGCGGATCTCATACAGCCGTCCGCTGTGGATGCTGTAGCTGACATCCAGTATCTCTCCGAGAGGGATCTCGGCAAGTGTGAGGGAATTGCCGTATTTCCCGACGATAGGGGTCTTACTTTCATATTCAAGTTCGAACAGCTTGTCATTATCAACGGAGATCAGCTTAAGCTTATGTTCTTCCTCATTCTTTCCGACAAGCACCGCGACGGACTCATATACAAGATCCTCGCTTTTAACGATCTCTTCCCCGTCCGCTCCCGCCGCCGCTTCCGATGCCGCTTCGGCCTGCTTCTGCGTCTGCTGCTTTTCGTATTCTCTTGAGATGCAGTATATCCCGAGTATTGTAACAAAGATAATGAAGATCACGGGAATGACCACTTTATCGAAGTTTTTCATCAGATAATACCGTTTAATGCATCCAGAAGTATATGGCGATCATTCATACCGGGATCATCGAGCACTATCTCAAATAAAGCATCAAGCACCCGTCCGATATCCGGTCCCGGCTTAATACCGCGCTCTATCAGATCGTTTCCGTTAACGGCAAGATCCTTGACCGACAGACAGTCTCTGTCCTCAACAATTCTGCGGTACATCGCGTCAAGTCCTTCGAGCCGCTGCAGCTTCTCTTCCCGCTTGTAATCACTGTGCGCATACAGGTCGGCGTATTTGAGCCTGATGAGGTTGTCCATACCGGATAAGCCGACATCCGCTATGAACCGGCGCACCTGCGGGTATGTAAGTTCCGGAGTATCATCGTGGTATCTTACGAGCCTTTTGACAACGGATATCGTATTGTTGTCATATTTCAGCCGGCGAAGGACATCCTCTGCCATTGTCACCCCTTCTTCGGGGTGTCCGGCAAAATGATCCGCACCGTCATCGCCGCGAAACTTCTTCACCGGCTTTGCAATATCATGGAGCAGGATCGCCAGCCTTAATACCCTGTTATCGGATTCACACAGATCACCAAAGTTATGTACGGCATATTCTATGGCTGCTATGGTATGATCTCCGACATCGGTGTAATGATGGGGCGTTAACTGCTCACACTCCATCATCCGGTCCCACTCGGGGAAAAATACCTTCGTTATTCCAAGCTCATAAGCCCGGCGCAGCCTGTCCGGATGGTCGGAGCACACCAGCTTTTCGAGCTCGTCCCTTATCCTTTCCGCACTGATAACGGACAGCGTGGGCGCAAGCTTGTAAATTGCCTGCCCGGTCTTCTCCTCTATATCATAGCCGAATCTTGCAGAAAACCGAAGCGCTCTCAGTATCCGGAGCGCATCTTCGGAAAATCTCTCTTCGGGATCTCCGACCGCGCGGATCACTCCGCTCTTAAGGTCGTCTATTCCTCCGAACAGATCCACGAGTCCGGTCTTATCGCTGTATGCCATCGCGTTGATCGTAAAATCACGCCGCCGCAGATCTTCTCCAAGATCCGAGGTAAATGTTACATCGTTCGGATGCCTTCCGTCGTCATATTTACCGTCTATACGGTATGTCGTTACCTCCACTCCGTCGGATCCCGTCATTACCTTGACGGTGCCGTGCTGCATACCGATGTCCACGGTTCTCCTGAATAATGATTTTACCTGTTCGGGACGGGCGTTCGTGGTTATGTCCCAGTCATTCGGACACAGACCAAGATAAGAGTCTCTTACGCAGCCTCCGACCACATAAGCTTCATAGCCGTTATCCTGCAGCTTTGCGATCACTTTTCTGACATTATCCGGAGGCTTGATCAACATAACGCAACTGTCTGTCTGGCGATGGACATTTCCTCATCGGTAGGGATAACGAGGATCGTCACTTTTGATCCCTCCGCGGAGATTATCTTCTCCTCGCCCCTTGTATTGTTCCTGTCGGGATCGACCGCGGTTCCGAGATAATTCAGATAGCTGCCGATCATTGCCCTTACGGCAATATTATTTTCGCCGACGCCGGCGGTAAAAGTTATCGCGTCCACACCGTTCATTGCCGCCGCGTATGCGCCTATATATTTGGCAACACGGTACGCATATGTTTCAAGCGCCGTCTGGGCACGTTCATTTCCCGAGGCGGCAGCTTCGCCGAGATCACGAAAATCGCTCGACACTCCGCCCGACAGTCCCAGAACGCCCGACTTCTTGTTCAGGACATTCAGCACTTCGCTTATCGACAGATTTTCTTTGCCCGCTATATATTCCATGATAGCCGGATCGATGTCTCCGCTTCTCGTTCCCATGATCAGACCTTCAAGAGGAGTAAGACCCATTGATGTGTCAACGCACTTTCCGCCGCTCACCGCGCTCACCGATGCCCCGTTTCCGAGATGGCATACTATGATCTTCATATCTTTGATGTCCCGGTTCAGGAATTCTGCAGTCCTGTTTGCCACATACTCGTGACTCGTTCCGTGAAAACCGTAACGGCGCACCTTGTACTTCCCGTAATATTCATAAGGTATTCCGTACAGATATGCCTTCTCCGGCATTGTCTGGTGAAATGCCGTATCAAACACGGCAACCATCGGCACATCCGGCATCAGCTTCCTGCACGAATTAACCCCGATCAGGTTTGTGGGATTATGAAGCGGCGCAAGATCGTTGCATTCTTTGATCGCGGCAATTACATCATCATCAATCAGAACCGATTGTGAGAACTTCTCTCCGCCGTGCACTATACGGTGTCCTACCGCGTCTATTTCCGACAGATCCTTTATCACGCCCGAGACGGGATCGCAAAGCGCGTCGAGTACAAGACCCACCGCCTTGGTGTGATCGGGCATGTCGATCATACTTGCGACCTTATCGCTGCCCTTGGGCTGGTATGTGTGCATGCCGCCGTCAATGCCGATACGCTCGCACAGTCCCTTCGCAAGAACCTCTTCCGTATCCGCGTTGATAAGCTGGTATTTAAGAGAACTGCTGCCACAGTTGATGACCAGAACATTCATTTAATACGCCCTCCCCCAATATACCAGTTTCTTTGCGGGACGGCCGCAGCATACGCACGTATCCGCAATCTTCTCCTGTTCAAAAGGTATGCAGCGGCTTGTTACGGCAAGCTCGTCCTTTATCTTATTCTCGCATTCAACGTCACCGCACCACATCGCTTTGACAAATCCCGATTTTTCGGAAAAGATCCTATTGAATTCCTCTTTGCCGGCAGCGGTATATGTCTGCGAATCACGGCGCGCCCTGGCGCGATCATACATATCCTTCCTGATAACATCAAAAAGCTTTTCTATCGTATCGGGCAGTTCATCGATGGCACACTCTGATTTTTCTCCCGTATCACGGCGTACTATAACTGCCTTTCCGGCTTCTATATCCTTGGGTCCTATCTCGACTCTTACCGGTATGCCGCGCATCTCTGCCTCTGCAAATTTCCATCCGGGACTCTTATCCGTATCATCGACCCTGACCCTTATATCCCTTCGGGCAAGTGCATCTCTTATCGCAAAAGCCTTGTCAAGCACTCCTTCCTGCTGCTGCCGGACAGGTACGATAACGACCTGATGCGGTGCTACGGCAGGCGGGAGGACAAGCCCTCTGTCATCGCCGTGCGCCATGATGATCGCACCGATAAGTCTCGTTGATGCTCCCCACGAGGTCTGGAACGGATATTTAAGCTTGTTGTCCTTGTCCGTGAACTGAATGTCAAACGCTCTCGCAAATCCGTCACCGAAGTTGTGGCTCGTGCCGGACTGCAGTGCTTTGCCGTCATGCATAAGCGCTTCGATCGTATAGGTCGATTCGGCGCCGGCGAACTTCTCCTTATCCGTCTTGCGTCCTTTGATCACCGGGATGGCAAGAACCTCTTCGCAGAAATCCGCATACAGGTTCAGCATCTGTATAGTTCTCTCCTCGGCCTCCTCAAACGTGGCATGTATCGTATGACCTTCCTGCCACAGGAATTCCCTCGACCTAAGAAATGGTCGCGTTTCCTTCTCCCAGCGCACGACCGAGCACCACTGGTTATACACCTTCGGAAGATCTCTGTATGAATGAACCTCGTTCTTGTAAAAATCGCAGAACAGCGTTTCCGACGTCGGGCGTACACATATTCTCTCCTGAAGCGGCTGCAGACCTCCGTGTGTTACCCACGCTACCTCGGGAGCAAAGCCCTCAACGTGATCCTTTTCCTTCTCCAGAAGACTCTCGGGAATAAACATGGGAAGATACACGTTCTCGACGCTCGCCGCTTTAAATCTCCTGTCCATCTCTTTCTGGATAAGCTCCCATATAGCGTATCCTGCGGGCTTGAAAACCATGCAGCCTTTAACGGACGTATAATCTATCAGATCCGCCTTTTTGACTATATCGGTGTACCACTGGGCAAAATCTTCTTCCATCGAAGTGATCTGCTCAACCATTTTTTTGTCCTGCATAACCAATACTCCTCATAGATATTTCATGATTTCAAATTAACTCTTATATTTTACGCTATTTTACGCGACTTATCCACATGATTTTAATCATTTTGCCATGCTCTTTCGTTAAAATACTCATTAATAGCCGCCGCTTTTGACCGGGTGCTCCCCTGTATCATTATATTGCTTCCTCCGCCTTTTGCGCCGCACGCTTTGTTAAAATCATCCGCAAAGCCCTTCAGGTCGGCCGTTTCGGCATTGTCAGGACATACCGCGAATATGTATTTATAACCTTCCCTGTCGTTTCCGTCAAATGCGCACACGATTCCGCCGTATTCCTTCGTGCATTCATTAACAAGATTGCGCAGTCCCACATTATCCAGCCGGTTTTCCCATATGATCCGCGCGCCGTGACAGTCATTACCGCTGTTTCTGATCGAATCAAGGATATTGGCCGCTATAGCATCGGTAAGATCCTTACGGAGAATCGTGTTCTCCTCTTTGAGAGCATTCCTGCGTTCTATGTCGAGACGGACAAATTCCGCAGTCTTATAGCGCTTTGCCGACAACAACTCCATTATCTCATGATTGGATGCGCAAAGTGCCGCATAATCCATGTACGCACTGCGTCCGGCGATCATGGTGAGCCTTGTTCCGCCGCGCCACGGCATATGATCCGTTATCTTGACAATTCCGATCTGTCCGGTGGAGGATAAATGCGGCGCACAGCATGCGCATACATCATAACCTTCTATCGTGACAAGCCTTATGTCGTCGTATATGTCAAGCTTGCTTCTGTAGTTCATCTTCCGCGCCTCTTCGGGCGTCGGAAAGCTGATCGTTATCGGGACATTCTCATATATGATGTCGTTGGCTCTGCTCTCGATATCATTTATATCATCATCGTCCAGCGGTCCGTCAACGTCAAATACCGCTCCTTCATCCGACATATGAAAACCGACATTATTATACCCGAACCGGTCATGTATCAAGCCGCTCAGGAGATGCTCAGCTCCATGATTTTGCATCCGCGCAAACCTTTGCTTTGCATCAGTCCTGCCGGTAACCTTAACCCCTTCGGCGATCGCTCCGTCTATGTAATGCCTGACAGAACCGTCTTCGGTCCGCACATCCGTAACCGCTGTCTGTCTGCCGTCCGGCGCGGCAAGTATTCCTGTATCCGCCTGCTGCCCACCCCCTTCGGGGAAGAAGGCTGTACGGTCGAGGATCACATAGCTTCTGCCGCTTTCCTCGTCTGTTCCTGACCGTATGACAACGGCATCAAACTCCGAAAGCATTCCGTCGGTTTCGTAGAGAAGTACCGTTTCTTTGTTCTTTGATCTTTCATTCTTCATAATACCAATTATACACCATGATCGTTACATGCACCTTCGCTGCCCGCAATCGGCGCAAGGTAACGGATTAAAATCATTCACTATAACAAAGAGGGCAGGTATATCCCGCCCTCTTAATAGATTAATATCAGCTGTGTCCGATCATTTACCGAAGTATCTGTCATGGAGTCCCTTGAACGCCTTGCCGTGTCTTGCCTCGTCCCTTGCCATTTCATGAACGGTATCATGGATCGCATCAAGGTTTGCTTCCTTGGCACGCTTTGCAAGATCGGTCTTACCTGATGTTGCTCCGTTCTCCGCCTCTATACGAAGCTCAAGATTCTTCCTGGTCGAATCGGTAACAACCTCGCCGAGAAGCTCTGCGAACTTGGCCGCATGTTCTGCCTCCTCATAGGCAGCCTTCTCATAGTACATGCCAATCTCGGGATATCCTTCCCTGAATGCCACTCTTGCCATTGCAAGATACATGCCCACTTCCGAACACTCGCCGTTAAAGTTGGCACGAAGGTCGGCAATGATATCTTCCGGAACACCTTTCGCAACTCCGACAACATGCTCGGCCGCCCATGTCATTTCGCCTTCCTGCTTTGTGAACTTCGAAGCAGGCGCCTTACACTGCGGACAGGCCTCGGGGGGCTCATTTCCTTCATAAACATAACCGCATACCTGACACACCCATTTCATAGCCATATTCTCCTTCTGTCTTATACTATAGTGAACGTGTTTACTACAGACAGATTATATCATACTACGGGTTGTTTTTCATATAGGTTTTGATGCCTCTGAAAGTAGACGGGCTGATGATGTGTTCTATACGGCAGGCATCCGTCTCGGCTATCTTCTCAGACACGCCGGCGGTCTTTTGCAGGAAAGCGGTCAGGGTCTTGTGCTTATCATATATCTCAACAGCCTTCTTGCGGCCCATATCGGTCAGATTGATCTCTTTCGTGACCTCATCCATTGTAATATATCCCTCATCACGGAGTATACCCATGGCGCGGGACACGCTCGGTCTTGAAAATCCCAGTTCTCTTGCTATATCAATGGAATAAACAACGCCGTTCCTCTTCTTCAGTCTGTATATAGTTTCAATATAATCCTCGCCCGATTCAAGCATTGCCATACCTGTCACCTCGATATTTTATCAGAGCCACATCATTCTTCATGCTGTTACATTGTTACTTTTTGTTTTTTTATAGTCCTATTGAAAAATGTTGTCAAGTATGTTTTTGCTTATTTTTATCTAATTACTTCTATTTTTTCAATCCTGCGTATTATATTCATCTCTTCAAGCAGGTTAATCATTCTGTATACTGTCGCCATTCCGATCGTAGGATCATCTCTTATAACCCTGTAATAAATTTCTTTGCAGGAATTAAACTCATAATTCAAGATGACATCTAAGATAATTCTTCTCTGCTTTGTTATTCTGCATCCTTTCTTGCGCATTTCTTCGATGACTTGTGAATCCGTCATTTGCTGAACATCTCCCTGATAATTAACTGGACATTGTTTTTTATTGCTAACATGTCTGTTATGCAAAACTAACACATGGCAGCAATCAATGTCAAGAGGGGTTTTATCCGATCGAAATTACTTTGTAACCTTTATCTTCTATCGCTTTTCTGATGATGCCGTCCTCTACGTCACAAGACATGTCCAGAACTGCCGTACCATTCTCGTGGCTGACAACTGCACTGCTCACTCCTTCGAGTTCTTCCAGTGCACCTCTGACTGTTGCCTCGCAATGCCCGCACATCATACCTTCGATATTAACTGTTTTACTCATTGTAGTTCCTCCTTCTGTTTCTTGTTCATTCTTTATCACGTTTATATTAACGGGATCTTTTATCATTCTGTCGCGCGACCCGTCATATACATTGAACAGATTGAGCCTCAATGCATTTGTTACCACAAAAACGCTTGAAATGCTCATCGCTGCAGCGCCCCACATGGGATTCATGGTCAGTCCCCAGTGTGCATATACTCCGCACGCAAGCGGTATCAGAAGTATATTGTATATGAACGCCCAGAACAGGTTCTCCTTGATATTCACAAGGGTCTTTCTTGACAGTCTGACCGCTGCTGCCGCGTCCGTCAGGTTTGACTTCATCAGCACGACATCCGCGGCATCTATCGCAACATCGCTTCCGGCTCCTATCGCTATACCCGTATCTGCCCGTGTAAGGGCGGGAGCATCATTTATCCCGTCTCCTATCATTGCTGTCTTTCCATACTTCTGCAGTTTCCGGATAACCGCTTCCTTTTGATCCGGCATTACTCCCGCTATGACCTCATCGACTCCGGCAAGCTTTCCTATCGCCTCCGCCGTTCTGCTGTTGTCTCCTGTCAGCATCACTACACGGATACCCATATTGCGAAGCTCTCTGACCGCTTCCGGGGAATCGCCCTTTATCGTATCCGCCACCGCAATCAGTCCGAGTACCCTGTCATCCTCGGTAAATATGACCGGTGTCTTGCCTTCGCCGGCCATTTTGTCGGCAAGATCCAGCAGTTTGCCGGGAACCTCGACCTTCGATGATATAAAGCCGACACTTCCGCCTATAATCCGTTTCCCTGCAAGTGTTGCCATAAGACCGTTACCGGGCAGGGCAGAAAATCCTTCGACTTCATATGCCTCATATCCGTTATTTTCCGCATATTCGGTAATGGCTCCCGCCAACGGATGAGAGGATCTTGTTTCTAAGGAGAACGCCTTTTGGATCAGCTCCTTATCGGTGGTATTATCTGCCGCACATATATCCGTTACTTCGGGCATTCCCTTTGTGATCGTGCCCGTCTTGTCAAGAGCCGCGATCTTTATGGAAGCTGTTTCCTGCAGAGCCTCGGCCGTCTTGAATAAAATACCGCTTCGGGCAGCGACCCCGTTTCCTACCATGATCGCCACGGGGGTGGCAAGTCCGAGCGCACATGGACACGATACTACAAGAACCGATATCCCCCTGGCAAGAGCATATCCGGCGGTTTGACCCAAAATGAGCCAGACAATCGTCACAACAGCCGCTATAACTATGACAACCGGTACGAACACTCCCGATATCCTGTCGGCGATCTTTGCAACAGGTGCTTTTGTTGCAGCCGCATCGCTTACCATGGATATTATCTGAGACAGGGTTGTATCTTCCCCGACACGCGTTGCGCGGCATTTAAGGAACCCCGACTGATTGAGGGTTGCCGTACTTACAATGCTTCCTTCTTCTTTGTCAACCGGTATCGATTCTCCGGTAAGTGCAGACTCGTCTACGGCAGAAGCGCCTTCGATGACTATTCCGTCAACCGGGATATTCTCGCCGGGTCTTACCGCAAAGATATCCCCTATCACAACATCATCAATATCTATTGTCTTCTCAATGCCGTCCCTTATTACATTCGCTGTTTTCGGGGCAAGCCTCATAAGTCCCTTCAGCGCATCCGTCGTCCTGCCCTTTGAATATGACTCCAGCATTTTGCCGACGGTGATGAGTGTAAGTATCATCGCCGCCGATTCAAAATAGTATTCATCCATGTAGCGCGCTGCCGCTTCAACTCCTTCGGCAGTCTGGACATAACTTGCCGCAAACAGCATTACGGTCGAATATATAAAAGATGCCGCACTTCCGAGAGCGATCAGCGTATCCATGTTCGGCGCCAGATGGAACAGACTCTTAAATCCGCTTACAAAAAAGCTCTGATTGATGACAAGTATCAGTCCCGACAGGACAAGCTGCATCAGACCCATGGATACATGATTGCCCTTCATGAACGCCGGCGCAGGAAGCCCCAGCATATGAACGCCCATGGAAAAATACATCAGCACCAGCAATATGATCACCGATGCGATCAGCCGTTTTCCAAGTACCGGTGTCGTTGTGTCGCGTAAGGAATCCTCCATCGCGCGAAGCTTTTCCGAATACCTTGCTGAAGAGGTATTCTCTTCCCTTACTGACGCGCCGTAACCGGCGTTTTTAACCGCTTCTATTATCATGCTGTCATCGGCGCTTCCTTCAACACCCATTGAATTGGTAAGAAGACTGACCGAACACGATTCAACTCCCGAAACCTGCGACACTGCCTTTTCAATTCTTGCCTGGCATGCTGCACAGCTCATTCCGGTAACATTAAACTGCTTCATATATTCTCCTGTGATATCGTACAAATTATTTGACCAAGAATACCCGGAGCAGATGCTCCGGGTATCTTTAGGTAAAGGATAAATCTGATAAAGGATTTATATAAACTGGTTGTACACACTTGACAATGCACTTGATGCAGTTGCATTGCTTCCGTATATCGTAGTACTCATATCCGCATCACGGTAAATGCTTCCCGCCTTGTCGGCGATCTGCGATCCGTATGCCGCATTCCCGTTAAAGAGAGACTTAAGTGTTGAAGTGTCGGCTTTCTTGAGCGCATCTTCGTCAACCGTCATCTTACCATCGGTACCGACCGTGATCCCGACCTTGCCGAGGACTTTTGAAAAGGTATCGGTCATACCCGTCATAAACTTCACATCCTGGCTAACCTCTTTTGAGCTGACCTTGGATGCCTGATCGATCACCTTGTTATAGTTGTCCGCAAAACTCTTAACGGCACTTGTTATCTTGGCTGTATCGACCTTGCCGTCGGCAGCATTCCACAGATCATTGCCGGCAAGAGCTTCTGCAGATGTCTTCAGTTCATCGGCGTCTTTCTTGATCTGGGTAAGACCGGTCTTGTCAACTTCTGCCGCAGCTTTGCTCTTAACGGAATCAGATGATTTTGCCGATGAGGCCTTCGCATCGTTATTGGCCTTGTCGGTTCCGGCATAGTATGATTTTACGAGCTTTCCGTAGCTCCCGTTCTTGATCGCGGCATAATCCGTAAAACTGAACGAACCTAAGGAATTGTTCGAATTCGTATTGGAATTGCCGAGCATTGAGGTAATGTCAAACATTTTATCGCCTCCTGATAATCAGACCTCACTAATTCTTTGACGCGTAATATTCGTCAAACATCTTGTTGGCGGCAGCAAGCGTATCCTTACATATATCGGGAAGCTCGTCTCCCCATGCGCCTGTGGCTTCCTTGAAGCCCTTCTCCATAGCCGCCTGCATCTCTTTCATCTTCTCGGGATCGTCACCGGCAAGCGCCGACGCAAAATCAAACAGCCTCTGGGATGTCTGCTTGATGCCCCAGTATCCGTCTTCGGAAATGTCCTCTTTTGCCTTGTCGATATCGGCCTGTGTAACATCCTTGAGATTCTCGGGACTGAACAGCTCGGAAAGCTTTGATACTCCTGCCTGATCCGAGAACATCTTCTGAACAAGCTGTGCAAGCTGGTTCTGTCTGTCAACCTGATCCTGTTTAAGCTGCTGTACAAGCGCCGCACGGTCTTCCGCACTCATCTTGTTGATCGAATATGTAGCCTTCTGCTCCGTGCCCGAACTCTTCTCATAAACGGCAGCCACATCGGATGAATTCGCTGCCGCGGATGCTGCTGTACTTCCCGCAGCCGCATCTACGCCGCCGGAGAGGTTCGTATTAACAGAATTAACAACGCTTGAAACGCTTCCTACATTAATATCGCCCATGTAACCTTCCTCCTTTGAATATTATATCACATTTACGGTAAATTGTTACTATCAATTTGTTATAGTAAGCACATTACAGTAAACTCACTAAAAACGTTCACTATAACTACATCAAATTGAATGATCACGATAATGGATAAGGGAATAATTATCGAACAGATAAGAAGATGCAACATCCGCATCCGTGTATGAATTCTCAATCCGTTGAGATAATAACTCCGAAATCCGTTTCGGAAAAATGCGCTACCTACACATTTCTAATCTTTATATCGGTCACTTCCGAAAAAAGTTTATAGCTGAAATAAAAAAATTATAACTTCATTAGGATTGCGACCCCGCTATATGAGGGTACGCTTTGATCGTGGGGCAGAAAAAAATGTTGCAAAAGCATTCAAATATGTGTATAATGGCATTTGCTGACGCGGCAAAAAAGATACGCGGATGCGACAAACACTGATCGCCGGTTGGAATACGGCAAACAACCATCTCGAAAGCTTCCGTGTTTGCCTACAATTTCAAATTTATTCGCCCAGATAGCTCAGTTGGTAGAGCAGAGGACTGAAAATCCTCGTGTCACTGGTTCGATTCCGGTTCTGGGCACCTTGCAGGTGTGGTTCAATGGTAGAACACCAGCCTTCCAAGCTGGTGACGTGGGTTCGATTCCCATCACCTGCTTTTTATTATGCCCGTATACTATTCATATTCAACCTGATATTTTCAGATTCATTTCAACCCGCTCAAGTATCTGTGGGAGTACCTTTACAGAATTAACGGAAAATCGCTGTCTTAAAGTATCAATCAGCTCATTTACGCCGCTTTCCGTTAGGCTGATGTTTCCGCAATATATACACAAGGCAGCATCCGCAATCTGCCTGCCGACTGTATCTTTCTGGATAATAAGACTGTCTATCAGAAGAGATATATTTGAAAACACATCATTACCAAAAGAAGTGAACGAGAGCTGCCGGAGGGAAGAAAACAGATCAATCCCCGAAAAATCAAGATCCGATGTGTACAGATCCTCAAGGTATCTGTTTGAGATTTCAACAAGAGCATTATTGATACTTGAAGCTCTGACTAAGAATCCGTCGTTATCATACTTAACCGCTGCAATATTTAGCGGAAAGGTTCTGACGCCTCTCATTATAAACAAATTGATCGAATAATTATCCGTACCCTCAACATAAGATCCGATGGAATCGGCAAAAACATATATGTAATCATCATGTCTGATCATCAGATTACGTTTTGCTATTCCTCCCTTATTATTCTCATGGAAGGATACAATTATCTCCTCACCTTTTGTCGCGTCAACCTTGATATATACCGATATCCTATAGTACTCATCCAATACGCATATAGCGTTGTCAAATTTCTCCTGACTCCTGATCTCACTTATCATATATGGCTGAATGTGAGACAGATAATCCTTGATAAAATCAAGTTTATCGAGCCCAAGAAAGACCAGATATCCGAAAAGATGAAGATTAATCCCCGATGCATGCTCACTCTCGTCCAGTTTCAGCCTGTCGAGTCTGGAAAGCCTGCGAAGTCTTCTGGCAAGGTCTTTCCTGATTTGAAATTCCTTAT
This sequence comes from uncultured Lachnospiraceae bacterium, assembly GCA_905235745.1. GTDB lineage: Bacteria > Bacillota > Clostridia > Lachnospirales > Lachnospiraceae > UBA2868. The sequence continues at coordinate 7,356 of CAJOMN010000010.1, read as the reverse complement.
CCGTCTGAACGAAAACTGCTTTATTATCACAGATTTTTTCTATAGGCGGATCTTCTCTTCTTTCATTTTGCAATCCGTCAAGATAAGCAACAAGTCGGGCTCTCATATCGGGATCAAGGTTCCGGTATTTTTCAACAAGTATTTCTATATCACTGTCAATACTATAGTCATATTCATCCCGACCCAACAGCTCATCCGCACTTACTCCAAGAGCTTTGCAAATAGCCGGCAATCTGTCAGCGGAGGGATTAAGCCCTTTTCTCTTCCAATCACTTATTGTACTCTCGGCAATACCTGTTCTTCTGGAGAACTCTTTCTGGGTCATTCCCCTCTCCCGGATCAGGTCAAATATCTTCTCCCATATCCTCATATCAGATCCCTTTCAGCAATTCGAAATGTCGGATTCTACTATTCGGATTATAGATCATTTTGATTATCTGTTCAAGAGACTTGATTTATACAACTTCAAAACTCTTTCAAATATCTTGTAATTCCGGTCATCTTTAGGCGAGCAATATACCGCATACTCGATGTTCCTGAATGCATGCAGGTAATCCTTGATCACGTTAAGCTTCTTCTCCGGCACCTCCGAAATCCTTTTAGCTGCCTGAACGGTTGCATTTTCAAGAAGGCTCCTGGCTTCACGACCATTTCCGAAATCTCCCTCTTTTGACCTTTCGGAGAAAAACTCCGAAATGTATTTATCCGCTGCCTTCGGAATGCGATACTGACTCATCCTGGCCTGTTTCCTGAATATTTCCAACATCTGATCAGCATCATATGATTCGAATACAATCGTTGAATTGATCCTGCTTCTGATCCCGGGATTGCATCCGTTTGAGGAGCTTGATATCAACCGGAAGTCCAAAAAGTTCATAACCGCTACCGTAAAAGGTGTTCAATGGGAGAACGCCGTAGACTTTGCCGTTGAGCATTCGAACTCCATGACTCTCATAGGTTCGCATGACCTGGTGGAAGAGGTGCGCTCCAGAATCCGTGAAATATATGAAAGATACTCCCGATAGTTGGCTCTCCTTCATCCGTTCTGAATAAATGTTACCCTTTTCAACCATATTAAGCCTACGATTAAATCAAAATCTTGTCAAAAATGACATCTTCATTCTAATAACCGTGAATTATATAGAATTATATTGTACATCTTAGATTATATTACTTTATATAATATTATATTGACATTTAGAAATTATATTATATTATATAAGTATATGACCTATACTTTACTGATCGTAATTGGAACTGATTCAATGAAAGTGACAGAAAACAAATGAATAATAAGAATCCCTATACTATTAGTTTCGGAAAAATACCTTCTAAATATCTTTCGAGAAACAGCATCATAGACAGCATTGTTGAAGAACTTGAAAGTGACATCCCCGACGAGCAGGCATTTAAACTGACCGGAATAAGGGGAACCGGAAAAACCGTAACTCTTACTGCAATAGAGCAAAAGTTCAATAACAGAAAAGATTGGATCGTTTCCGATCTGCGTCCTGATTCAGATATGATTGTCAGTCTTGTATCACAGCTTTACAGTTCAGTTGGCTTCATTACCAAATTTATAGACTCTTCTTTGAACCTGTCAGCATTCGGTATTGGTATTGATATATCCTCAAAAAGCCCAGTCACGAGCATAGATTACGCTCTTGAAGTCATTCTTAAGGAAATTGCAAAAAGAAACGTTAGGCTTCTGATTGTCATTGATGAAGCTCATAAAACAAAAGGACTGATCGATCTGATTCAGGAGTTTCAGATAATGATTCGCAAGAATCTGCCTGTTTATATAATAGTTGCCGGATTATATGAAGATATTGAATGCCTTGAAAATACTGACGGACTCACATTCTTTTTAAGAGCTGCCAAATATGAAATGACTCCCCTTAATATTACGTACATACGGGAAGACTACAAAAATACAATGAAGTTGTCATTTGAAGAAGCTGAGAAAATGGCCTTTATAACAAAGGGGTATGCTTATGCGTATCAGGTTCTCGGAAAGTATATGTGGGATTCCGGCAAGAAAACCCTCACCCCGGAAGTGTTACAGAATCTGGATGAGGTTCTGTCAGATAAGGTCTATAAGAAAATTTGGGATGAACTTGCCCCTAAAGATAAGTGGTTCCTACAGTTTATAATTCGTAAGGACACCATGTCAGCAGAAGAACTTCTCAGTCTGGCAAAAGCCAATCACAGCCAATGGTCGGTTCCACGCTCAAGACTGTCCGAAAAAGGTATAATAGATGTACAGTCACGCGGCATGATAAGCATCTGTCTGCCAAGATTCCGCGAATTTGTAGAATCTCAGATTATGCTTAGTCCTCTCATTTTATAGTATTTTGAAGTGACCATATAATACTAAAAATCATATCTTCGGTTGTAAAAAACCAAATTAACATGTTATCTTCGGTAGCATATTCTTTATATATAAGGGAATTAACTCATCTCAGAATTTTATTGTGCCCCTTTATATACTGATAGTTGCTTTATCACTCGTTTGATAATCAACTAAGGCAACAGTTCATCTTTTTTGAATAAATGTATATAATTTCGCTCCGCATAACCTGTCCGTCATATAATAAGATAATGCTCTTACCTTTACAACAATATTAAATCACATAGATAAATAGAAGGCTTGTCAAATATGACATAATTTCTCAGGTGAATCTCTATTCCTACAATTCCCTAATCATCTCTTCCATAATCGGTGCATAATGCTCATCCACAAGCCCGAAGTCCTTGTTCTTGTAATTTCACAATGCTCTTCCTATTCCAAACTTCTCAAAGCTTGCATGAATATCCTTCAGCCAGTTAAGGGTATCGGGAAGCGGTGCACGGTCTATTACTCCGTACTCACCGCAGTATAACGGGACATTTTTCTCAGCTGCATAATCTACCGCAACCTTAAACATCTTATCAAAGAAGGGGCCATCTCCGTCAAGGGCCTCGTTAAACACAGCACCCATATGATTTTTGGAGAACTCCTCACTCCTTCGCCTTATGTAATCGATATCCTCGGGATACGTCATTTCATAATCATCCGTCATACCTTCAACCCAGTACGCCTTCTGGTGTGTAAAGCATAACGCTATCTTTCCCGTATCTTGCAGCGAACATCTCCCATGTATCATAGAATGTCTCCTGAAGCATCTCATCCTCAAAGAAAGCATCCGCATCAGATATCGCTCCGGCATCAAACATGTATCCCTTGGCTTTGTGAAGATCCAGGATCATGTTCAGACCGTGCTTACGGCACCAGTTTACGCAATCGTCTATTTGTGACATACCCTCGGCATTGACTACATCCTGTCCGGCCTGCTCTTTCATAAATACATCGTAATCAACCGGCACTCTCACATGATCGAGGCCGAATGATTTTATCCTTTTGATATCCTTCGAATTTCTTCATATGGTTTATATCCCCTTCCTGCTTTTTTCCTTTAAAATTCCTGCACACTATCCTAAGTAATAATACTATAAGGGGTATAGACATATTTATCAAATGTCAGTTTGAACGTATTCGGAATCGGCTTGTCCTGCCCAAGCGCATAAGCCATTTCCATTATTACTTCCCCCTGTCCCTTTGAGTCGTTGTATACACTTCCGTCAGGCTTCATTGTTCTGATCGCTTCTGGCGCGTCTACTGCCCATAGTGCCATATCATCATTATTTGCAAAGATATTAACATGACAACTACGAAATTTGAATCAAGCAAGCGTTACAAAGGGTTTAAATATGAATAGCTTTATAAATCACTTATCAAAACTGACCTAAAGATAGCAGGAGACAATTGTGAATCAATTATGATAGGTTCCGTCCCTTTTGACCAAAAATCATGACCGCCGGGCGAGATGAGGGACGGTTAATTAAACAGTGCCAACACGCCCTGGGTTGACTGGTTCGCCTGGGCGAGAATAGAAGAGTTGACCTGCTCAAGTATGTTCTCCTTGGCATATTTAACCATTTCCTGGGACATATCCGTATCGCGAATGAGCGACTCGGCGGCCTGTGTATTTTCAACCACATTATCAAGGTTTCTTATCGTATGTTCAAATCTGTTCTGATATGCTCCGAATCTTGAACGTGTTTCCGATATTATATCAAGGGCATTTTGCACCATGGCGATCGATGCGCGCGAGGACTCCTCCGTGGTCGTGTTGACGCCTGACATTCCGATTATCGTAAGGTTAAGCGGGCTCCAAGTCATGCGTATTATATCTCCGGCATTAGCACCTGCCTGGATATCCAGCTGCTTTTCGGGAACGTTGAGCTTGATATTGGAGAACTCCGCTTCGCTGATGGAGCCTTTTGTGGTGGGTGAAAAATACCTGTATGCATTGCCGCTTGGGTTGAATGTAACAGTGCCTACACCAACTTGCGGCTCTGTCGTGAACCTTTTTGCCTGATTTACGTCGATACTGTAATTAAACGAAAATGCCCTGCCTTTTTCTGAATTAAACTCCAGGTCGTAGCTTTGAGTTTCGAGACCCTTAAGAGTAGCCGTACTATCTACGCTGATTGTAAAATCATCTCCGCGGGTTGTGCTCTGGTATTGCCGTAGATTTGAAGATGGGAGACTCCATGTTCCGTCCAGTGCAATTGCATCTGCCTTTTGCCCGTCAGTAAGATCATCTGCAGACACTATTTCGGCTGCACGTGTTACAAGCATTTTTTCTGTTTCGGTTCCGGTTTTGTAAATGTATCTTTCGTAATATTCTGTCTGGGTTCCGGCCAAGGGATTCATGTCGGTACCGTTGAGTATCCCGGTAAACGTATATTCAATTTCCTGTGACCAGCTGTCCTTTACAGAGTATATACGAGAATATACATCATCTTCATAATAACTTGTGACCTTGTAGTATTCATCGCCTACAACATAGTATGTATCCTTTGAATCGTATGGAGACGACGTGCTTATTATTTCGTTACCAATCAATCCCTCGCTTCCGAGCGTATGTCCGTCCACACTGTATGTACCATCGGGATCAGGCGCATCATCGGCAAGATTTCGGCCTGTCACGGCCCTAGTTATATTAATGGAAGCTGTAAGATTCTTGCTCACGTCATCAAAATCTCTTCCGTAGGCCCGCTGAAGCGCAAAATTACCTACCAGACTCGAACCGTTAATAACGGAGATAGTTCCGTAATTACCGGCTCCTGAAGCTGTAAGCTGTCCGGGGGCATAAACATTTGATGCGGACATTTCTGCGCTCATTGAATTTGATACTTCATCAAGACTTGCAGACTCAGCCAGCCTGAAGCCAAAAGTAAAAGAGGGAATGCTACTGTCGGATGCGGTATATGTGTATCGTGCGCTATCATCAAAAGTTATATCGGATTCGCCGTTTGAATCATTGTCGATACCCCAGTCGATAATGGGATAACCTCCGTTTGTAGCAACCGGGTTTCCGTTTTCGTCGGTAATGCTTGATTTACTGCTATCTGTGAATTCATTCCATGCAGTATATCCGGAGGTATAAGTATCGGTTGCGTCCGCCGGATTGGTGCGCTTTATCGCGATACCGTTTTCGTCTGCCACAACGGAATATGTGTGATCTATTATATCCTTATTGGCGTTTGTTACGTTTATGGATTGTGTACCGGAAAAGATGGCAGCTGCGCTTTTTGATGTTGCGCCTCCCACGCTTACATCCCACGATGCAGGCTTGGTTATCTCATCCCCGTTTATTCCGGCCATAACATCGTCTATATCCGCTTCCTCGTCTATTTCAAACGATATTTCCATGCCATGATATGTGAAAGAGTACGTCCCGGTCGCAAATTTGGAAGTATCCGTTACAGGGTTGCCGTCAGGACCTGTAACATCCGACCAGTCTGCTGCTTTTTTGTTGTTGATTGATATACCTTCCTCATCGGCAGTCCACTTGTAATTGCGTTTTGCCTGGGCGAGAGTATCGCCTTCTTTCATGGAAATATCAACGGTCTCGCCATCCCACAAAGAAAAGCTCAGATCAAAATCCTCCGTTGCTGTTCCGGCAGAGTCAATCTTGAACCCTTCTGCCTGCAATTCGGAAATGTTATATCTTACATTATTGAATTCAAGGCCACCGATATCTCCCGCTCCCGAGTGAAACAGTTCCATATCGTTTGCCGGAGGTATAATTTCGGGAGTATAGGGAACGTGGAATAGTGGGATCTCATTGAAGTTTGCAACTTTAAAGATCCGCTTCATCTCGGATTTGAGTGCGCCCACTTCCTCGTTGATAGCCCTGCGGTCATCATCAGTCAGTGTTCCGTTGGCACCTTTTACCGTAAGTTCCGTTGTGCGGTGAAGCATATCATGGACTTCGTCGAGATATCCGTCTGCGACCTGACATAGAGAAACGCCGTCCTGAACATTAGCGGAGGCCTGGGTAAGACCTCTGATCATACGGCGCATATTTTCGGATATGGTAAGACCTGCAGCATCATCTGCCGCACGATTGATCTTATATCCGGAGGATAATTTCTCGGTTGATTTCTTCTTGTTTGTATGTACAATCCCAAGCTGGCGGTTTGAAAACATCCCTTGAAGATTGTGGGTAACTACGTTTATGCTGCCCATATCCTTATGTGAAGAAAAATCCCTTTAGTGCAAATTACGTATCTAACTGTATATCGTCATAAGTATTATAACAAATAATACATAAATGAAAATTGCATCTCAAAGGTTAATGGATTGTTATTGACGAATGATTTATTATGATATCATAATGATATCAATATAATCAGACAATCATGATACACAGCCGATTGTAAATGCCGGAAGTCTGTACTGACCGGAGGACATATGGCTGAAAAAAACAAATCCCGCTGAGGCTGAACGAAAAACTATATAGTGCCATTGCAGCATGGGCCGAGGAAGATTTCAGGTCTGTCAACGGACAGATTGAATTCCTTCTTACCGAGTGCGTAATACAACGGAAGAAAAACGGCAAATATGTTCCGGAAGATCTGGAAGAACACTTTGATGTGGAATTGTGAGCCGGAGAGATTGGATACGGTGGAGATTAATATGCAATTCATGGGGTGTCAAAAAGAACCGCCCTTTGAGGGCCGCACATTTAAATCGTACCACTTTTTTTCGTATTTTAGGCATTAACACACAGGTACTCATCCACCTCTTCATCTGTAAGGTTATACTTTACCTTAATCTTCTCGGCGATTTCCCTTTCAGCTATTCCCAAGTCCCGTAAGCTTTCAATAGCACCTTCAATACGTCCTTCTCTTCTGCTTGATTGCGCTACATAACTTCCATAATTACACATATCGCTCACCCCGCTTTCGAGTTGATCATCTATTATTATTCCCTGCTCTTCAAAAGCCTCTATCTTCTCTTGC